>JBFLZJ010000016.1:0-111672 GCA_040755875.1 Pseudomonadota bacterium
GTTCAATCTGAGCCAGGATCAAACTCTTCAGTTCAATCTCTGTTTGTTGACTCTTTCGAGTCATCCGCTATTGCTAGCGGAGTCGCTCACTCAAAATACTGACCGTCACCTCATTGCTGAGATAACGCTTAATACTTTGTGCGAACATTTGATAATTTAAGTAATCAGCTGAACTAGTCAGCTGGCACCCTCATCAAACGCCCACACTTATCGACTGTTAATTGTTAAAGAACCGTTGTTCTGTACTGCCTTGCTGCTTCGTTGCGAATCGTTTTGTTCGTCAGCAGCAGAGGAATGAGATTATGCAGTGTTTCGCGATGCTCGTCAACCCCTTGTTTGCTTCAGCTCAGTTTCCTGAGTTTGCTGTTGCCACATCAACTACTTGATTTCGTTGAGGTTTGCTGCAGCGTTGAAGCGGGGGCGAACTATAGCAAAAGGGATGGCTGTTCGCAAGTGTCGTCATGCAAGCGATGAGACCGCGTGGACAGTGGGGCTGGCTAAATGCCGGAACCACGAATGTCCACCCTACGGAGGGTAACGCAGGCAGTGACGCCATAAGGCTTTTCGCAGGTCTGCACGCCGTCAGGCCGCGTGGGCTCAAGAGCCCACCCTACGTGCGTGACGGTTCGGGCCTTGCCGAACCGTCGCACCTCACTATAAAGGACCGCCTTACTCCTTCAGCGTCACCCGCGCATAGTTCGGGTCGGCCTTGATCTTTTCAGGCGTGAACGGCAGCACCGGCCATTCCTTGCGCGAGTAGACCTGCACCTGGTCGGCGTACCGGGGAGAGGTCGGATCGACCGACTGGCCATAGGTCAGCATGGCCTGGGCCACCGGTCCCTGGTCGTCGAACGTCACGGTCTGGATATAGCTCTGCCCCCAGTGCACGCCCTCGTAGCCGCCGGCGCTCAAGGGGTTACGCATGGTCAGCGAGTTGTAGGAGCCGTCGATATTGCCGATGCCGCCATGCAGGGCGACGCGCACGCCGTTGCGCGGCTCCACCTGATAGTCGCCGAGGCGGCCGTCGAGCGGGATGCCGAGCGACTGCAGCTTGGCGGCGGCATTCTTCAGTGCGGTCAGCATCGCGGGAATCGCCGCCGGCGCCACGCCGTAGGGGGTATGCACCGGGTCGGCCGGGTTAAAAGGCACGGCCCACTTGTTGGGGATGCTGGCAGCCGCATTCCAGAACTCGCGGAACAGGACCGCGCCGCGGCTGTCGACGTTCACGCGGCGATCCCAGGAGCCGAGCACGGTGCAGGCCTGGACCACCAAGGCGTCGCCGCTTGCGGCGCAGGCCGGCAGCAGCTCGGGCAGCACCAGCTCGGCCGCATACAGGCGGTTGGCGAAGGCCAGCTCCTGGATATCGGCGAGAACGAGCTTGCCCTTCTGCGCCACCATCTGCTCGAGCTGGAGGAAGCCGATCCGCGTGCGCAGGCTCTGCTCGACACCGACGCGGCCATACAGCGGCGAGAAGCCGAGCGGCGCCGGACCGGTCAGGAGCTGCTTCGGATTGGCGAGCCAGTAGCTGTCGTTCGAATTGCCGACGTAGTCGGTGCGGATCATCCAGGGGCCGGTGGCCGGCGAGTAGATGCCGGCCGGCGCGTTCGGATCCTGGCCCCAGCCGCAGCTGCTGCGCGAGCCGTCGAACAGCAGCGCCGCCTGCAGCAGCAGGCAGCCGTTCGCGAACTTGTCGGCGTTCATGTGCGGCACCACGCTGGCGTCCGCATACAAGGCGTTGCCGTTGCGGTCGGCCGCGACCGTGTTCACCCAAGGCAGGCCCACCACCTTGTCGAGCGAGGCCTTGATCGCCTGCACGCTGCCGGCGGTGCCGATGCCCAGCCACTGCTCGAGCATGCGGGTATTGTTGCGGTTCGGGTCGGCCAGCACATAGGCCGCGCTCGAGGTCCAGGTCATGCCCGCTTCCGGCTTGACGATGACCGCGCCCTGCTTGCTGAAATAGAAGGTCTTGCTGCGCTTCTGGACCGATCCGTCGGCCGTCAACACATCGACCGTCACCGTCTTGCTGGTCATCTTCTGGCGCTCGCCGTCGACCAGGTAGGTCGTGCCCGTGGCGTCGCCGGCATCCAGCGCCAGCCGGAAGGTGGTGAAGTGGATGGCCGTGGTGACGGTATGGCTCCAGGCGATGTCTTTATTAAAGCCGATCACGATGGCGGGCACGCCGCCGATGATCACGCCCATCGCGTCGTAGCGGCCCGGCACGGTCAGGTGCGCCTGGTAGAAGCGGTCGGTGGTCGTCCAGGGATAGTGCGGGTTGCCCAGCAACAGGCCGCGGCCGCTGCTTGATAAGTCCTTGCCGACCGCCAGCGCATTGCTGCCGATGCCCTGCGTATTGAGCTTGTCGAGCCGGGCCAGCATGAAGGAGGGGTCGAACTTGCGCGGCGCGGCCTTGGCCAGGCTGACCGGGCTGCCCGGCGTGCGGCCGGCGGCGACGAATTCTTTGGAAAACACCTGGCCCGAGGCGTGCAGGGCCTTCTCCGCCATCACGAGATACATGTCCTCGAGCGTGATCGGGCGCACCCACCTGGCGTTCGCGCAGGCGGCCGGCAGCTTGCCGGTGTAGTCCTTCAGGTAACGGTTATAGCCCTCGACATAGCCTTCGAGGATGTCGCGCGGCTCCTGGGCGCCGGCGGCATAGTTGGCGCGCAGCTGGTCGAGGTCGAGGTAGCCCTTGAAGAAGAAGTCGCTGTCCTCGTTCTTCAGGTCCATGAAGCCGCTGGCGGCGCCGTATTCGTCGGCGGTGCGCTTCGGCGCGCGCGCTTCGCCGCCGAAGAACAGCGAGCGCTCGCCGCGCACCGTCAGCAGCGAGTCGGCGAACATGCAGACATTGTCCTGGGCATAGGCATAGGCCAGCCCGTAGCCGAGACTGCGGAAATCGTCGGCGCGCACATGCGGCACGCCATGCGTCGTGCGGGCCAGCTCGACGTTGATGCGCGAGGCCGTTTCCGGCGGCGGCGCGGTGTCGTCATCGTCGCCGCGGTGGCAGGCGCCGAGGCTCAGGGCAAGGGAGAGTGCAAGGATGAGTCGGCGCGGAACGTGGGCCGCGCTGTTGCTACGCTTCATATGGACGCTTTCTGCGGCCGCAGCCGCGTGACCGGATGGGTGGGAAAGTGAACTTTCATGGAGCAGGCCTGCTCCAAATTGATGCGGAGATACAGTTTGCATGCTGGCATGACCGTTACAAACTAGTCAAGCTGATGGGCCCGGCTCCGAATGCCTGTGGTCGCATCTGTCGTTTTTATGGCGGGTCTGCCGGCCTGGCCTGCTTCGGGAGGGCCAGCGGCGTCACGGCGCCGTCCTGCATCCCGGCATGCGCGCCCATGGCCCGCAGCGCCGCGATGCGCGCCCGCAGCGCCGGGTGGGAAGCGAAATAATGCGAGCCCGGCAGGGTGTCGCCCTCCTTTGCGGCGAGCGCCTCGAAGAACTCGGTGGCGCCGCCGGCGTGACCGTAGCGGCAGGCGAGCACCCGCAGCGCCAGCGCGTCGGCTGCCGACTCGCGCCCCTGCGAATACCTGGCTTCGCCCAGTTGGTGTACCGGCGCCAGCACACTCGCCAGGCTCGACGTGTCGCCGCTGACCAGGGCCGCCAGGCCGTACAGGACGATGCCCCGCCCCAGCGCACGCAAATGGTCGCGATGGGCCAGGTGCGCCAGTTCATGCGCCAGCACGAAGGCCAGGCCGTTCTCGGATCGCACCTGCTCGAGCAGGCCGGTCAACACGTAGATCGTCCCGCCGGGCACGACGAACGCGTTCGGTGTGGTCGAGCGGGTCAGGCGCACCGTTGCCGGGCCCTGCAGGCCGGCGCAGCCGCGCAGGCTGTCCACCAGCGTCTGCAACCGGGCCTCGCGCGCGTCGCCGCCGGCCGGGACGGCGGGCGTCTTTTCCGCAACGATGCGTGTGAGCGCGGCTTCGGTGGCGGGATCCATGCGGTCGACCACGGCGTCGACCAGCAGGCCCAGCAGGAAAAAGCCGAGCAGCGCCAGCGCCGCCAGCCCAGCCAGGATTTTCAGGAAATCCTTCAGTGGATGCTCCTGGCTGACGTTGTCGTTATGGCCGGGCAGCGACGGCTGGTATTTCATGCCCTGGGCGTCTCGGTGTAATACAGAGCGGTGGCGAAGGCGAAGACCTCGACCGCGCCGATGCCGCCTTGCGTGTTCTTCGACAGCGGCGCCGTTTCCAGGCGCAGGTTGACGATTTCGTGCGCACCCGGACAGCTTTCCTTCAGGCGCAGCACGGCTTCGCGCTTGGCGCGGTCGAGCAGGCTTTCATACGACTTGACCGGCCCGCCGACGACCGTGCGCAGGGACGCGGCGGCGCGCTTGAAATAGTCGACCGAGACGACGACGCTGCCGCCGACCAGCTCGCAGCGCGCCACCTGCCCCGACAGGACCGGTTGCCTGCTTGCCGTGGCCGGCAGGTGCAGCAGCGCCTTCTCGCGCGCGTGGATCACGTCGTAGTGCTGCTTTTCGATGATCCGCCCGCAGAAGAAGCCAAATACGATGGGCAGGCCCCAGAACAGGAGCAGGAACAGGATTTCCATCTCAGGCGACCGTGACCGCGGTGCCGTAGACATAGATCTCGGCGGCGCCCACGGCCACCGAGGACGTCGAGAAGCGCACGTTGACGATGGCGTTCGCGCCCATCTGCTGGGCCTGCGCCTTCATGCGTTCGATCGCCTGCGCGCGCGACTCGTCCAGCAGTTCGGTGTAGCCGCGCAGTTCGCCGCCGACGATGTTCTTCAGGCCGGCCATAATGTCGCGCCCCACGTGCTTGGCGCGCACCGTGCTGCCGGAGACGACGCCGTGGCTGGCGGTGATGGTCTTGCCGGGGATGGTTTCGATATTGCTGAGGAACATGATCGGCTTTCATGAAAAATCGTAGATCATGCATTCTATGCATGATCAATTGATAATTTCAATACGGAAAGCATAACCGGCGTACGGTGTAGCGCAGGGTGGACGAAACACCGGGTGAAATCAACAGACGAAAAAAAACCCCAGCACACGGGCTGGGGTTTTTCTCAATAACTAGCCTGACGATAACCTACTTTCACACTGGTTGCAGCACTATCATCGGCGCAAAGTCGTTTCACGGTCCTGTTCGGGATGGGAAGGGGTGGGACCGACTTGCTATGGTCATCAGGCATAACTTGCTGGAAAACTGTTCCACAACTGGGCAACAGGCTTCCTGAATTCCGACGCGTATTCTAACAGGCAACATCGCACAGCGCCAGAGCCGGCAGGCGCGCCAGCGCGTAAAATGGCTGTTTTGCTTCATTTGCCGCCGCCATGACCATCCTGCTTTCCACCTTGAACGCCCGCTACGCCCACGCATCGCTGGGCCTGCGCTATCTGCTGGCGAACATGGGGCCGCTCCAGGCCGAGACCGAACTGCAGGAATTCGTCATCGGCGCCAAGACCACCGAGGTGGTCGAGCGCCTGCTGGCGCGCCGTCCGCGCATCGTCGGCTTCGGCGTGTATATCTGGAACGTCGAGGAGACCACCAGGATCGTCGCCATGCTCAAGCGCGTCGCGCCCGAGGTGACGATCGTGCTCGGCGGGCCCGAGGTCTCGTTCGAAACGAACGAGCAGGAAATCTGCCGCCTGGCCGATTACGTCGTCACCGGCTGGGGCGACGTGACTTTCCCCAAGCTCTGCGCCGAGATCCTGCACGGCCCCAAGCCGCTGATGAAGGTGCATGCCGGCGTGCAGCCGCCGATGGCGGAGATCGCCCTGCCCTACTCTTTATATAGTGCGGAAGACATCGCGCACCGCACGATCTACGTGGAGGCCTCGCGCGGCTGCCCCTTCAAGTGCGAATTCTGCCTGTCCTCGCTGGACAAGACCGCCTGGCCCTTCCCGCTCGATGATTTCCTGGCGCAGCTGGAAGACCTGCATGCGCGCGGCGCCCGCCTGTTCAAGTTCGTCGACCGCACCTTCAACCTGAACGTCAAGACCAGCCAGCGCATCATGCAGTTCTTCCTCGACAAGCTGGCGGCCAACCCGAAGGACCCGGTCTACGCCCACTTCGAGCTGGTGCCCGACCACCTGCCGGAAGCGCTGAAGCAAACCATCGCCCAATTCCCGGCCGGCGCGCTGCAGTTCGAAATCGGCATCCAGAGCTTCAACCCGGAAGTGCAGGCCCTGGTCAGCCGCAAGCAGAACAACGAGAAGGCGGCCGACAACATCCGCTGGCTGTGCACGCAATCGCAGGCCCACCTGCACGTGGACCTGATCGCCGGCCTGCCGGGCGAGGACATCGCCAGCTTCGCGCGCGGCTTCGACCAGCTGGTCGGCCTGGGCGCGCACGAGATCCAGTTCGGCATCCTGAAGCGCCTGCGCGGCACGCCGATCATCCGCCACACCGGGCCCTTCAAGATGGTCTACGACCCGTATCCCCCCTACACGGTGCTGGCGACCAGCCTGATCGACTTCCCCACCATGCAGCGCCTGGTGCGCTTCGCGCGCTACTGGGACCTGGTGGCCAATTCCGGCCGCTTCGCCAACACGGTGAAGGAATTGCTGGGCGCGCGTCCCTTTGAAAACTTCATGGCCTTCTCGGACTGGATGTACACGAAGACCGACGCCACCCACCGCATCGCCCTCGACCGCCTGGCCAGGCTGGTGGCCGAGTGGCTGGTCATGACCGGGCTGACGCAAGAACAGGCGGCTGCCCTGCTGGCCAGCGACTACGCCGGCAAGGTCGACGGCGCGGACAGGCCGAAGGCGGCGGCCCAGCCGGTGGCGGCGCCGGCGCGCCAGGCAAGGCACCTTGCAGCCTGAGCACTCTACAGGCGCGCCGATATGCAAAGCCGGCCAATTCCTTTTACACTGCAATAATGCAGATTGATAAACCGCCAATATTAACCATCCAAACATCCGCCGGCGGCGCGGCGCAATCTGTCATGGTGAGCGGCGTCTGGCAGGTCAGCGTCCTCACCCAGTGCGGCCTGCTCAAGGGGATCAACCGCACGCTGGCCAAGCTGAAGAAGCAGCCCGGGCTCGCCTGGGACCTGACCGAAGTGGACAGCATCGACCACATCGGCGCCCAGATGTTCTGGAACGCCTGGGGCAAGAAACGCCCCGAGCAGCTGCGTCTCGATCCGCGCCAGGAAGAACTGTTCAACCGCATCGAGAGCGCCAGCCAGAAAAGCCTGCCGCGCACCCGCGTGAGCGCGCTGAACTGGATCGTCGTGCTGGGCCAGGGCCTGCTCACCTTCTTCGAGCACCTGCATGGCTTCGTCGCCCTGATCGGGCGCCTGGTGCAGGACCTCGGGCGCTTCATCCGCCGCCCGAACACCGGTCCCTGGCGCGAGATCTCGGCCAACATCTACCATTCCGGCTTCCAGGCGCTGGGCATCACGGCCCTGGTGGGCTTCCTGATCGGCGTGGTGCTTTCTTACCTGTCGGCCCAGCAGCTGCGCATGTTCGGCGGCGACATCTACCTGGTCAACATCCTCGGCATGAGCGTGATCCGCGAGCTCGGGCCGCTGCTGGCGGCGATCCTGGTCGCCGGCCGTTCCGGTTCCTCGATCACGGCGCAACTGGGCGTGATGCGCGTGACCGAGGAACTCGACGCCATGCTGGTGATGGGCATCTCCCATGGCTACCGCCTGATCATGCCGAAGGTGATCGCGCTGGCCGTCTCGATGCCGCTGCTGGTGGTCTGGACCGACGCCATGGCCCTGATCGGCGGCATGGCCTCGGCCAAGCTGGAGCTGGGCCTGTCCTTCCGCTACTTCCTGCAAAAGCTGCCGGATGCGGTGCCGCTGGTGAACTACACCATCGGCCTATTAAAAGGGATGACCTTCGGCGTGCTGATCGCGCTGGTGTCCTGCCACTTCGGCCTGCGCATCAAGCCGAACACCGAAAGCCTGGGGCGCGGCACCACGACCTCGGTGGTCACGGCCATCACGGTGGTGATCCTGGCCGACGCCGTGTTCGCCATCATCTTCAGCGGAGTGGGGTTCTGATGCAGGTGGAGAAAAAATCGGACGACAAGGTGGACACCACTGCGCGCCGCCAGCGCCTGAACCGCAGGCCGGAAGAAGACGTCGGCCCGCCGGTGGTGGAGATCCGCAACCTGTGGACGAAATTCGGCAAGACGGTGGTGCACCAGGACCTGAACCTGGAAATCTACTCGGGCGAGATCCTCTCGATCGTCGGCGGTTCGGGCACCGGCAAGACCGTCCTGCTGCGCCAGATGCTGGGCCTGGAGCGCCCCACGCGCGGCTGCGTGCGCGTGTTCGGCGAGGACATCAGCGAGGCCGGTCCCGAGCAGCTGCAGCAGATGCGCAACCACTGGGGCATGCTGTTCCAGCAAGGTGCGCTATATTCGGCACTGACGGTCTTCGACAACATCGCCCAGCCGATGCGCGAACTGCGCGCCCTGCCGGAAGACGTGATCCGCGACGCGGTGCTGCTCAAGATGGACATGGTGGGGCTGGGCGCGGAACACGCCAACAAGATGCCGTCCGACCTGTCGGGCGGGATGGTCAAGCGCGCCGCGCTGGCGCGCGCCCTGGCGCTGGAACCGCGCCTGCTGTTCCTGGACGAGCCGACCGCGGGGCTGGACCCCGACCTGTCGGATGCCTTCGTGGCCCTGATCCAGGCCCTGCACCGCGAACTGAAACTGACCGTGGTGATGGTGACCCACGACCTCGACACGCTGTTTGCGCTGTCCTCGCGCATCGCGGTCCTGGCCGAAAAGCACGTGCTGGCGCTCGGTCCGTCGCGCGACGTGCTGCGGGTCGACCATCCGTTCATCAAACATTTCTTCCTCGGCCCGCGCGGCCGCCGGGCACTCGAGGTGCTCGACGAACGCGACGAGGCGGCGGAGGACGAAGCCAAGGAGTGACATGGAAAACCGATCGTATGCCCTCATGACCGGCGTGTTCACGATCGCCCTGCTGGTGGCGACCGTGCTCGTGGGCCTCTGGCTCAACCGCGACAAGACCGAGCTCACCCCCTACGAGATCGTCACCACCCAGTCGATTCCCGGCCTGAACCCGCAGGCCACGGTGCGCTACCGCGGCCTGGAGGTGGGGCGCGTGGACGAGATCGTGTTCGACCCCAAGGTCACCGGCCAGATCCTGATCAGGCTGTCGGTCGAGGAAGGCTCGCCCATCACCACCACCACCTTCGCTTCGCTCGGCTACCAGGGCGTGACCGGCATCGCCTTCATCCAGCTCGACGACGACCGCACCGGCTCGCCCCTGCTCAAGACCGATCCGGACCACGTCGGCCGCATCCCGCTGCGCCCGGGCCTGCTCGACCAGCTGGAAAAGCGCGGCCTGGCCATCCTCGACCGCACCGAAGAGATCACCACGCGCATCAACAACCTGATGAGCGACGAGAACCAGAAGACCATCATCGGCGCCTTCGACAACATCAGCAAGGCGGCCGCCGCCTACGGCGAGATCCCACAGCGCCTCGGGCCGACGATCGACAAGCTGCCGCGCCTGGCCGACAAGCTCGAAGGCAGCCTGGAATCCTTCGACACTTTCGCCGACAGCGCCACCACCACGGTGCGCAACTACGACCGCCTGGCCACCGGCCTGCAGGCGCCGGACGGCCCGCTCAACCGCCTGAACGACGCCATCGGCTCGCTCCAGGGCGTGACCAGCGACCTGGAAGCGGAAACCCTGCCGCACGTGGTGCGCATGACGGACGAGGCGCGCACGGCGCTGCGCTCGGTGCGCCGCACGGCGGACTCGCTCTCGGACCGCCCGCAGGGCATCCTGTTCGGCGCGCCGGACGCCCAACCCGGCCCCGGCGAGCCGGGCTTCGTCGCCCCGACCAAATGAGGACCCCAACCACCATGATTTCGTCCCGCATCCTCGGCGCCGCCGCGCTTGCCCTGACCCTGGCCCTGCCTCTGGCCGGCTGCGGCACCAGCAGGCCGGCCGCCAACAACACCCAGTTCGATTTCGGTCCGCTTGGTCCTGTCGGCACACCGGCCGCCCAGGCGCCGCTGGCCGCCATCGTCGTGATGGACGCGACCGGCTCGCCCGCGCTCGAGAACGAACGCATGATGTACCGCCTGAACTACGCCGATCCGCTGCAGGCGCGCACCTATGCCAACAGCCGCTGGAGCGCCAACCCCCTGATGCTGGTGACCCAGCGCGTCAAGGCGCGCCTGGCCCAGGCCGGCGTGAAGGTGCTGTCGGCCACCGACACCACCACCGGCGTGCCGATCATGCGCATCGAGGTCGACGAGTTCACCCACGCCTTCTCCAGCGCCAGCCAGAGCGAAGGCCAGCTGGTGCTGCGCGCTTCCGTGTTCCGCGGCCATACCCTGCTCGACCAGAAGACCTTCAGCCGCAGCGCGCCGGCGCCGAGCGCGGACGCCGCCGGCGGCGTGCGGGCGCTGGCCGCCAGCCTGGACGGCGCCAGCGCCGACATCCTCGCCTGGCTGGCCGGCATCGATACGCGAGCACGATGACCAAACCGGAAGGAATGGAGGAAGGTCGCGGGAACGAGCCCGGTGCCGTGACACCGGACTCGTTCCCACGCCGCGGTTCACCCGTGGCGCGCGCCGCGCTGCTCGCCTACCTGCTCCTGATCGTCTACGCCAGCTGGTATCCCTTCACCGGCTGGCGCAGCAGCGGCCTGCCCCTGCTGTCCTTCCTGAACCTGGTCAAGCAGCGCTACTGGACCGGCTTCGACGTGATGGTCAACGTCGTCGGCTACGTGCCCCTGGGCGTGCTGCTGGTGCTGGCCCTGTATCCCTTCGTGCGCGGGATCTGGGCGGCGCTGCTGGCGACCATCCTCGGCATCCTGGTGTCGGGCACGATGGAGGCGGTGCAGAACTACCTGCCGAGCCGCGTGCCCTCGAACCTCGACCTGCTCACCAACTCGGCCGGCGCCTTCATCGGCGCCTGCATCGGTCCGCTGCTGGCGCGCGGCCTGCTCCAGGAAGGCCGCCTGAACCGCTTGCGGCGGCGCTGGTTCGCCCCGCACGCGAGCCAGGGCCTGGTGCTGCTCGCCCTGTGGCCGCTGGCCCAGATCTATCCGCAAAGCTTCCTGTTCGGCCACGGCCAGGTGCTGCCGATGGTGTCCGGCTGGCTGTCGAACCTGTTCGATGAAGACATCGACCTGGTCGCCATGCTGCGCCCGGGTCCCGCGATGAGCGTCGAGCAGTACTGGCTGTCCGAAACCATCATCACCGCCTGCGGCATGACCGGCGCGGCCTTGACCCTGCTGTGCCTGCTGCGCCGGGGCGCGCCGCGCTACACCCTGATGCTGCTGATGCTGGGCGCGGCCCTGGTCACGAAAGCCCTGGCCAGTTCGCTGCTGTTCCGGCCCGACAATGCCTTCGTCTGGGTCACGCCAGGCGCCGAGGGCGGCTTCCTGATCGGCCTGATCATGCTGGCCGGCCTGGCCTTCGCGCCGCAACTGGCGCAGCGCCGCCTGGCCGTGGTCACGCTCGTGCTCAGCCTGATCGTGGTGAACACGATTCCGGCCAACCCCTATTTCACTTCCACGCTGCAGGGCTGGGTGCAGGGCAAGTTCCTGAACTTCAATGGCGCGGCCCAGTTCCTGTCGATGAGCTGGCCGTTTTTCGCGCTCTGGTTCCTGCTGCTGCCCTCGCACAAGCTGAATCGGCATGAGGGACGGCATTAAGAGCCCAAGCGCGTATCATTGCGCATGGCCACTTGGCCCCTGCACTGGACGAGAACGATATGAGCGACGAAAAACCATTCTACGAACACCACGTCTTTTTCTGCATGAACGTACGCGAGGGCGAGAATTGCCGCCAGAGCTGCGGCAAGGCCGGCGCCGAGGTCGCGCAGAAGCATGCCAAGAAGCGCATCAAGCAGCTCGGCCTGAACCAGCCGGGCAAGGTCCGCATCAACCAGGCGGGCTGCCTGGAGCGCTGCGAGGAAGGCCCGGTCGTGGTGATCTACCCGCAGGGCACCTGGTACACCTATGTCGACACCGCCGACATCGACGACATCATCGACACCCACATCCTCAAAGGCGAGATCGTCGAGCGCCTGAAGATCTGACCACGTATTTACATGAACAAGTTTTCGAAGAAGTTTTATTTGACCGGCCACGCCGGCAAGATGGAATGCCTGCTCGACCTGCCGGAAGAGGCGCCGCGCGGCATCGCGCTGGTGGCCCACCCGCATCCGCTCTACGGCGGCACGATGGAAAACAAGGTCACGCAGACGCTGGCCCGCACTTTCGTGACGCTCGGCTATGCGACGGCGCGCTTCAACTTCCGCGGCGTCGGCGAATCCGAGGGCGAGCACGATCGCGGCCACGGCGAGGTCGACGACATGCAGGTCATGCTGGAACACATGCAGGAACAGTACCCGGGCCTGCCGGTCGCGCTGTCGGGTTTCTCTTTCGGCACCTTCGTGCAGGCGCAGCTGCAGGCGCGCCTGGCGGCCGAGGGCAAATCGGTCGAGCGCATGGTGCTGGTCGGCACCGCTGCCGGCAAATGGCCGATGCCCGCGGTGCCCGAAGACACCATCCTGATCCATGGCGAGCAGGACGACACCATCACGCTGCAGATGGTGTTCGACTGGGCGCGGCCCCTGGAAATCCCGGTCATCGTGATCCCCGGCGCCGACCACTTCTTCCACCGCCGCCTCAACCCGATCAAGAACCTGGTCATCCAACTGTGGCGCCGCGACAATTAAGCTTGTATTAAGGCTGCGTGAAGACTGTACTGTTGACGGCGGCACTGGCCTATAATTAGGCTCTTCTTTTTTCTCCAGGCAATGTCTTGACAGGCAATGCCTGCGCTTCACCCACCTCACTGACTTAGACTTTAGCTCCCATGAAAAAACTGATTGCGGCCGTGGCCGCCAGCCTGCTGATGGTATCGGCCAGTGCGCAAACCGTGCCCGCGCCCCAGATCGCGGCGAAATCCTGGCTCCTGCTCGACGCCACCAGCGGCCAGGTCATCGCGGCCCAGGACCCGAACCTGCGTATCGAGCCGGCATCGCTGACCAAGATCATGACGGCCTACGTCACCTTCCAGGCGATCCGCGACAAGAAGCTGACCCTGAACCAGATGGTCAACGTGTCCACCCGCGCCTGGAAAGTCGATTCGAGCAGCTCGAAGATGTTCATCGATCCAGCTACCCCGGTCAGCATCAGCGACCTGCTGCATGGCCTGATGGTGCAGTCTGGTAACGACGCCGCCGTCGCGCTGGCCGAAGCGGTCGCCGGCGACGAAGGCACCTTCGTCACCCTGATGAACCGCGAAGCCCAGCGCATGGGCCTGAAGAACACGAAGTTCGCCAATCCGCACGGCCTGCCGAGCCCGGACAACTACTCGACCGCGCAGGACCTGGCCAGCCTGGCCACCCACGTGATCCGCGACTTCCCCGAGTTCTACAAGATCGACTCGGTCAAGCAGTTCACCTACAACAAGATCACCCAGCAGAACCGCAACCGCCTGCTGTGGCTGGATCCGACAGTGGACGGCATGAAGACCGGCCACACCGACGCCTCGGGCTACAGCATGATCGCCTCGGCCCGCCGCCCGAACGGCAACAGCGGCGAGCGCCGCCTGATCTCGGTGCTCTCCGGCGCCAACTCGGATGGCGCGCGTACCCAGGAAAGCCAGAAGCTGCTGAACTGGGGCTTCCAGAACTTCGACACCGTCAAGCTGTATTCGAAGGGCCAGGCGGTCGCCACGCCGGAAGTGTGGAAGGGTTCGCAGTCGAATGTGAAGATCGGCTTCACCAGGGACATCCTGGTGACCGTGCCGAAGGGCGTCGCCGGCAAGCTCAAGCCTGTGCTCGAGCGCAAGGACCCGCTGGTCGCCCCGCTGCCGAAGAACGGCCGCGTCGGCACCCTGAAGATGATGGTCGATGGCAAGCCGCTGCTGGTGCTGCCGGTCGTGGCGCTGGAAGAAGTGCCGGAAGCGTCGATCTTCGGCCGCGCCTGGGACTCGATGCGTCTCTGGATGAAGTAAGCGTCTAGCCGCCTAATACAACGCCCGCCCGGTTCGCCCGGCGGGCGTTTTTGTTTTGGCCGCCGGCGTTACGGGTTTTCGTAGGGTGGGCACCTGTGCCCACGCTGTCTCACCGGTTGCCACACGGCGCCACCTGATCTCGCCGCAATCGCTGATCAACCGCCGTACCGCGTGGGCACAGGTGCCCACCTACAAAGGCCACAGCGGCGGCGCGTCCGGCAAGCCGCCGCTATAATGCCTCGTTACCGTATAAGCAAGAAAGCACGCCCGATGACCCAGCCTTCCCTCACCTGTCCCCGCATCGCCACCCGCCGCGATGGCCTGGAACTGTCGCGCATCGTTGCCGGCATGTGGCGCATGGGCGAATGGAACATGCCGGTGCAATCGCGTGTCGCCTTCATCGAGGAATGCATCGCGCTGGGAGTGACGAGTTTCGACCACGCCGACATCTACGGCGACTACGGCGTCGAGACCCTGTTCGGCGAAGCCCTGCGCGAGCGCCCTTCGCTGCGCGACCGGATCGAGATCGTCAGCAAGTGCGGCATCAAGCTGGTGTCGTCCAGCCGCCCGGCCCACACGATCCAGCACTACGACACCAGCTTCGACCACATCGTCGCCTCGGCCGAAGCGTCGCTGCGCCAGCTCGGCACCGACCGGCTCGACCTGCTGCTGATCCACCGTCCCGATCCCCTGATGAACTTCGACGAGGTCGCCGAAGCCTTCACCCGCCTGCAGCGGGACGGCAAGGTGCGCCACGTCGGCGTGTCGAACTTCACGCGCCACCAGTTCGAGGCGCTGAACCGGCGCGTGCCGCTGGCGACGAACCAGGTCGAGTTCTCGCCGCTGCACACGGCGCCGATGTTCGACGAGACCTTCGACGGCCTGCAGGACCTGGGCGTGGCGCCGATGATCTGGTCGCCGCTCGGCGGCGGCCGCCTGTTCACCTCGAACGACCCGCGCATCGTGACGCTGCGCGCCACCATCCAGGAAGTGGCCGACCGCATCAATCAGTCGTTCGCCAGCGTGGTGTTCGCCTGGATCATGGCGCTGCCGAGCCGCCCGCTGCCGCTGACCGGCAGCGGGCGCATCGAATCGGTGGCCGCCGCAGTCGCCGCGACCGGCTTCACGCTCGATCGCGCCGACTGGTTCGCGATCCTGCGCGCGGCGCGCGGACACGAAGTGGCCTGAGGACGCCATGGCGGAAGGGGTCAAGATCGTCGAGGGACGCGCGCTGACGGGGCAGCAGAAGAAGGACCTGCTCAATCGCCTGGCCCGCATCGAAGGCCAGTTGCGCGGGGTGCAGAAACTGATCGCCCTGGCCGCCGAGCCCTCGGATTGCGAGGCCGTCGCCCAGCAGATGGCGGCGGCGCGCAAGGCGCTCGATCGCTCGTTCGTTCAATTGCTCACGGCAACGGTCGTGACCCACAGCGAGCAGGCCGACAACCTCGAGGACGCCCGCGCCACGGCGGCGCGGCTGGCCGCCCTGCTCGACAAGTTCGCCTGAGCGGCTGACAAGCGCCTCACGGCGGCGTTGCATGCGTCTCGCCGTACTACCCTTCGCCTGAGCGCGCTCTAGACAGTCGACTCGTCCTCGTCGTAGACCTTGGGCGGCGCAATGCCGCGCCAGCCGGTGTGCCAGGCAATGTTCAGCAGCAGGGTGGCGCAGATATAGAGCAGGAAGAAGAGCACGAAAAAGCGCGTCTGCAATATGATCAGCAACAGGACCGCCACGGCCAGGACGATGTACATTCCTTTGGTCAACTTTTGCTTGCTGCTAGGAAAGCGTACGGTCGACACCATCAGCGTGCCGATGGCGACCATCAGCGCCATGACGGCAAAGGCTTGCGCGTTGTTGACGACCGGTTCCGGCCAGGCGACCACGACCGAGGCGACGCAGGCCGCGCCCGCCGTGATCGGCATGCCGACGAAGTAGCGCGGATCGGTCTTGCCGACCGAGACGTTGAAGCGCGCCAGGCGCAGCGCGCCGCAGGCAACGAAGATGAAGCAGGCCAAGCCGCCCATGCGAACGATGGTCGGATGCGCCGCGCCCAACTGGGCGAAACCGTAGCAGTACAGCAGCAGGCCGGGAGCGCAGCCGAAGTTCATGACGTCGGCGATCGAGTCGAGCTGGACGCCGAAGCTGGACTGGGTGTTGGTGGCGCGGGCGACGAAGCCGTCGAGCGCGTCGAACACGCCCGCCAGCACCAGCAGGATGGCGGCCAGCCGGAAGTCGCCCGGGGCGCCGACCTGGGCGTTGTCGACCGAGATGACGATGCTGCCGAAACCGCAGGCGATCGACAACAGGGTGACGAAACTCGGCAGGGCAAACTTGGCGCGCGCCAGGCGCTTGGGTCGGGGCTGGTTCAATTGGTATCCGGACTTGGGAAAGATGGCCGTATTCTACCGTGGCAAGAGCGGCACGGTCGCGCACGGCGCCGGAGTCATGCGTTTTGGATTTGCCCTAGAATGTGCATCCACAGATTTGATTCATATCAGGAGTTACGGATGAGCGAAATGCTTCGCGCGCGGACAATACTGGCGGGGTGCGCTACCGCCCTGGCCCTGGCCGCCTGCGGTGGCGGTGGCAGCGACAGCCCGGCCCCGAGCGCGCCCCCCAGCAGCAACACGCCGCCGGGAGGCACGATGCCCGATCCGCTGACCCCGGCCCCACCGGTCACGGGCATGCCGACGCAACCCGGCGCCCCTGCGCTGACCGGCAACATCGCACTCGACGGCCGCGAATGGCTGAACTACCGGCGCGCCCAGGTCGGCATGTCCACGCTCACGCACAGCACCGTGATCGACATCGCGGCGCAAGGCCATTCGGACTACCAGCGCATCAACAACACCATCTCGCACGAGCAGACCCCGGGACGCGAGGGCTTTACCGGCGCCACCCTGGCCGACCGCCTCAGCGCCGCCGGCTACGTGTTCAACACCAGCGCCGCGCGCGCCTATGGCGAGGTGATCTCGGCGGCGTCGAACAGCTCCGGGCAGTACATGGCCGAGGAATTGATCACCGCGGTCTACCACCGCTTCGTCATCTTCGAGCCGATGTTCAAGGAAATCGGCACCGGCGCGGCGACCTCGAGCACCGGCCGCGGCTATTTCACCGCCAACTTCACCGCCAACAACGGCTACGGCACCGGCCTGCCGCGCGGCCAGGTCGCGGTCTGGCCTTTCGATGCCCAGACCGGGGTGCCGCGCAACTTCTTCAGCGACACCGAATCGCCCGACCCGGTGCCCGACCGCAACGAAGTCGGCTATCCGATCAGCGTGCACGCCAACATCAGCGCGCCGGTCGTCGTGCAAACCTTCACGGTGCGCCCACGCGGCGGCGCCGACCTGCCGACCCGCCTGCTGAGCAATGCGAACGACACGCACACCGGACGCTCGTCCGCCGCGATCGTGCCGCTGTCGCCGCTGGCGGCCGGCGCCACCTATGACGTGACCTTCGCCGGCACGGTCGATGGCACGGCGGTCAGCCGCAGCTGGTCGTTCACCACGGCCCGCTGATCCGCGATGACGCTGCGCGATGAATAAGCCGGACCCGGCCGCATCCCAGCCGGCGGCAGCGGGCACAGCGCCCGCGCCGCTGGTGGATGTCGACGCCGGCGTCGAGCGCCTGATGGGCAACCGCCCGGTCTACCTGCGCGCGCTGGCGCGCTTTCGCCATGACTACCGCAGCGCCGGCGCCGCCATCGGCACGGCCATCGAGACCGGCAACCTGGCGCTGGCCCAGCGCCTGGTCCACACGCTCAAGGGCGCGGCCGGGATGATCGAGGCGCCTTCCCTGCACGCGGCGGCCCTGGCGCTGGAGGCGGCCTTGCGAGCGGCGACCGCCTCACAAGCCGACCTGCCCAGCCTCAGGGCGCCGTTCGTGCGCCTCGATGCCGAACTGGCGCACGTGTTGCGTGAACTCGACGCCATGACTGACCTGGCCGAGGCCGGCGCGCCGGCGCCGCGCCTGGTGGGTAGCGAGAATGTGATGGTCCGCCTGCGCACCCTGCTCGACATCGGCGATGGCGAAGCCGTCGACCTGGTGGAAGACGCGCGCGATGTCCTGGTGGCGCAACTGGGAGAAGAGGAATACGGCAAGCTCGGCGCCGCGGTCGCGGACTTCGATTTCGAGCGCGCCCTGGCGCTGCTCGACCAATCCGGGCAAACCGGATAAGCGCTGCTGGCGGCGTCCTCGGGACCAGGCCCGGACACGCGCGCCTCGAAAGACAGAACACCCGGCACGGCGCGGCGATGCGTGCCCGCCATGGGGTTTTATTGAGTACGCCGCAGGGGCGCGCGTATCAGCGCGTGTATTCGGCTTCTTCGTCGAAGGAGTCGGCGCAGCCTTTTCCGCAGAAGCGGCGCACGCTGTCTAGCGGTTTTTCGCAGTACCAGCAGGAACCCTTGGCCGGCAAGCTCAGGCGCGTCGGCATGGTGCGCGCGGCAGATGCCGCCAATGGCTCAGCCATCACGCTTTCGTTCGGCAAACTCTCTTGTATCGTTTCCAAGATCCACCCCCAACCGCAGCACGTCAATCCGTAAAGCAAGATTACTTCAGCGGAACATTTCAGGCATGAGAAAGCGCAATCCGGAAGCCCGCACCGGCAGCGCTGCCACAGCCATTCGACGACCAGTGTGCGCCGAAGCCGGCGCGTCCGCAACGCCGTCCGCAAGGAATCGCACTGTTGCGGCAACCGAGCAACACCTTCTCCCATTGCCAATCCCAGCACGGGCGCCAGCGTTGTCAGGTGCGGAAATCATAGCATTATTGATAACAAATTCAGGGCCTGCGTCAATCGTGCGCGGCCCTGTCAAGAGGCGGAATGTGTAACAGCGCTCAGCGCGGCTGGGCGGGTTCGAGCGACACGCGCAGGCCGCTCGCCGTGGTGGCGATACGGGTCGGCACATACTGCACGCCGGCATAGCGCAGCTCGTCCATGCGGAAGGTGTAGACGGGGATGTCGAGGACGAGCTGGTCCATCAGGCCGTTGGCGGCGCGCGCCAGCTGGCGCTGCACCGACTCGTCCAGTCCGCCAATGGCGAAGCGTTCGATGCGCGGTTCGGCCATGAAGACGCCGCTCCTGGCCGGGTCGACGTAGAGACGCCCGGAAAAGGCCAGGCTGCCGGCGAGCGGCCGGCGCAGGAAGGACTGGGCGACGGTGGCGTCCACCGTGAGCGAGACGCGGTCGCCCTCATGCACCGCCAGTTGCGGACGCGTCAGGCGCACGTCGAACAGCTCGAGCATGCGGTTGTCCATCGGGAAGCGGCGGTCGAGGCTGGACTGCAGTTTCGACAGCGGCAGGTCGACTTCGCGCGGGCCGAGCAGGCTGGCGCAGGAGGCCAGCAGGGCGGCGCCGGAGACGGCCAGGGTTGCCAGCAGAAGGCGCCGGCGGCGTGCGTGGGGATCGGTCATGGGGGCTCCTGTGTTCTCAGGCAGAGCCTAGCATGAAGCGGCTGTAAGGATCTTGTAGGGTGGACACCTGTGTCCACGCGGTCTCACCGGCCGGTCATTGCCAGCTCATCCGTCAAGTCTGAATGACATTCCAGCGTACGGGACCTGTGGACGCTCGATCGATTTGCAGCCACTGTACCGCGTGGGCACAAGTGCCCACCCTACGGATTACTTGCCGATACAGAAGCGGCTGAAAATCACCCCCAGCAAGTCATCCGGCGTGAACTCGCCCGTAATGCTGGACAACTGATCCTGCGCCAGGCGCAGCTCTTCCGCGAACAGGTCCAGCGACTGGTCGTCCTGGGCCGCATGCTGGGCCGCGACATCGAGGTGCTTGCGCGCGGCGCGCAGGGCGATCAGGTGACGCTCGCGCGCCAGGTACAAGGATTCGCCCGTCTGCTGCCAGCCGGCGATGCGCAGCAGCTCCGCGCGCAGCAGGTCGATCCCGGTCTTCTCGTTGGCCGACAGGTAGATGTGGGTCGCGTCCGCCGCCTGGTCCACCGTGGCGCGGTGTCCCGACAGGTCGATCTTGTTCCAGATGCGCACCACCGGCACACCTTCCGGGAAGGCGGCGACGATTTCCTCGTCGTCGGCGCTCGGCCCGAGGTTGGCGTCCAGCAGGTGCAGGATGACGTCCGCCTTGCCGACTTCTCCCCAGGTGCGCTCGATGCCGATGCGCTCGACCACGTCGATGCCCTCGTCGATCGCCCGGATGCCCGCGGTGTCGATGATATTCAGCGGAATGCCTTCGATCTGGATAGTCTCGCTGACCTTGTCGCGGGTGGTGCCGGCGATCGGCGTGACGATCGCCACCTCGGCCCCGGCCAGCGCATTCAGGAGTGAGGACTTACCGACGTTCGGCTGGCCCACCAGCACCACGTTCAGGCCTTCACGCAGCAGGGCGCCTTGCGCCGCCTGGCGGAACACGTGCTCGAGCGAGTCGATGATGCCGGCCAGCTGGCCGCGCGCATTCGATTTTTCCAGGAAGTCGATTTCCTCTTCCGGGAAGTCCAGCGTCGCCTCGACCAGCATGCGCAAATTGATGGTCTGCTCGACCAGCCGGTGCACGACTTGCGAGAAGGCGCCCGACAGCGACTGCGAAGCGGACTTGGCCGCGGCTTCCGTCGAGGCGTCGATCAGGTCGGCCACGGCCTCGGCCTGGGCCAGGTCGAGCTTGTCGTTCAGGTAGGCGCGGCGCGTGAATTCGCCCGGCTCGGCCAGGCGCAGGCCGTGCTCGGCGCCCGCTTCCAGCACGCGCGCCAGCAGCATCTGCAGCACCACCGGGCCGCCGTGGCCCTGCAGTTCGAGCACGTCTTCGCCGGTGTAGGAATGCGGCGCCTTGAAGTACAGGGCCAGGCCCTGGTCGATGACGCTGCCGTCTGCGGATTTGAACGGGATATAGGTGGCGTGGCGCGGCGCCAGGGTCGTGCCGGGGAACAGGGATTCGATCAGGGGACCGAGCGCCTTGCCCGAGGCGCGGACGACGCCGATGCCGCCGCGCCCCGGTGCGGTGGCGATGGCGGCGATGGGAGAGGTATCAAGCTTCATGCGGAAATTGTAGATGATAAAAAAAGCCCGTGGTTTTCCACGGGCTTTTGCTGGCAAAGAAGCCGCTATTTACTTCTTCGGCTCGAACTTCTTGGTGATGACCCACTGCTGGGCGATCGACACCAGGTTGTTGACCACCCAGTACAGGACCAGGCCCGACGGGAAGAACACGAACATGACCGAGAACGCCAGCGGCATGAACAGCATCATCTTCGCCTGCATCGGGTCGGCCGGCTGCGGGTTCAGCTTGGCGGTGACGAACATCGAGATCGCGTACAGCACCGGCAGGATGAACCACGGGTCAGGCTGGGTCAGGTCGGTGATCCAGCCGATCCACGGCGCGCCGCGCATCTCGACCGAGGCCTGCAGCACGTAGTACAGGGCCAGGAACACCGGCATCTGCACCAGGATCGGCAGGCAGCCGCCCAGCGGGTTGATCTTCTCCGACTTGTACAGCTCCATGGTGGCCTGCTGCATCTTGACCGGGTCGTTCTTGTAGCGCTCGCGGATCGCCTGCATCTTCGGCGTCACCACGCGCATCTTCGCCATGCTGCGGTAGCCGGCGGCCGACAGCGGGAAGAAGGCCAGCTTGATCAGGATGGTGAAGGCGATGATGGTCCAGCCCCAGTTGCCCAGCAGCTGGTGAATGTGGTCCATGATCCAGAACAGCGGCTTGGCGATGATCGCGAACATGCCGTAGTCCTTCACCAGTTCCAGGCCCGGGGTGATGGTCTCGAGCTTCTTCTCGTCCTGCGGGCCCGAGTACAGGCGCGCGGTGTTCGACACGGTCGCGCCCGGCGCCACGGTACCCAGCGACTGGACGGTGCCGATCGCGTACAGGTTGGTCGCGATCTTCTTGGTGAAGATGTCGCGCGGGGCGTTATCGGCCGGGATGAAGGCCGACACGAAGAAGTGCTGCGAGATCGCCACCCAGCCGCCGTTGGACTTGGTCGAGTGCTCGGCCTTGTTCTTCTCGATGTTCTCGAAGCTCAGCTTCTGGTACTTGTCTTCCGGCGTCCACAGGGTCGGGCCGGTGAAGCTCGGGGTGAACCAGGAGTCGCCCGGCGGCTTGTTGCCGTCGTGCTGGAGCTGCAGGTACAGGGCAGGCTGGACCGGCGCCGCCGTCAGGTTCGTGACGTCATGGCGCACGTCGATCACGTAATCGCCGCGCTTGAAGGTGAAGGTCTTGGTCAGCTTCACGCCGCCCTGCTCGGCTTCGAGGACGAGCTGCACCTGGTTGTTGCCGTCGATGGTGCGCACGCCCGGACGCGCCACGAAGGGCGTGTTGTGGTTCGGCAGGACGCCGGCCGGGGTGTTGCCGATCAGGCCGGTCTGGCCCAGGTAGACGTTGTTGCCCGAGACGTCGAACAGGACCTGGTTCTTGGTCTTGTCGAAGTGGTCCGGGTACTGCAGCAGCTCGAGGCGGCGGATCACGCCGCCCATCGTGTCGATGTCGGCCTTTACCACGTCGGTGGTGATGGTGATGCGCTCGGCGCGCACCGGCGCCGGGGCGGCCGGCTGGCCTGGCGCGGCGTTCGGCACGGCGCCCGGCTGGGCCGGGGCGGCGGGGACGCCGGTGGTGCCGTTGGCGGCTGGCGCCTGGGCGACTTTGGCCGGCGGTGCGGGCGAGAACATCGACTGCTTACCGTTCGACACCATCCAGTTGTTCCAAAGGACAACTAGCGAGACGGCGAAGACAATCCACAGAATGGTACGTTTGTTGATTTCCATTGAGGTATTCGTCAGGAGTGGTTGCAACCGCAAGCGGCTGAGTGAGAATGCTTGTGCCGGGCGGGCGGCACGGGGTCGAGCCCGCCTTCGTTCCAGGGATGGCAGCGGCCGAGGCGGCGCACCGTCAGCCAGCTGCCGCGCAGCGCGCCATGGGTCTGGAGCGCCTCGATGGCATAGCAGGAACAGGAAGGATAGAAACGGCAGTTCTGCCCGAGCATCGGGGACAGCACGAGCCGGTAGGCACGCACGATCCAGATGAGCAGGGTTTTCATGATGATGAAGAGGGGGCAGCCGGTGCTGCCGCCGACACCGCCGCCTTCGCCGGAGCCGGCTTGCGCGGGCGCTGCGAGGCGAGCAGGCGCGAAAGTTCCGCGCGCAGCAGGCGCTTGAGCGCCGTCGTGGTGGCCGGTCCGTCCTTGGTATTCACAGGACGCGCCAGGCGCACGATGCAGTCGAGCGACTGCAGTTCGCTGGTACGGAACAGTTCGCGCGTGACGCGCTTGATGGTGTTGCGGGTAACCGCGCGCGGCGCAAAGCGCTTGGCCGCGACGATGCCCAGCCGCGCATGCGGCAGCGGGCTGGGGCGGGTGTAGAGCACGAAATGCGCGGATTTTTGCGTAGGCCGCAAACGAAAAACGGATGAAAATTCATCCGTTTTCAGAATGCGCCGAGCGCGCGCGAAGTCGTGCGAACCTTCGCCTGTCATGTGACCGCGGTCGACCGGGGCGCGGCTGGCTTAGACAGCCAGACGCTTGCGGCCCTTGGCGCGGCGTGCGTTCAGAACCTGGCGGCCACCACGGGTAGCCATACGTGCGCGGAAGCCGTGCGTACGCTTGCGACGAACGACGGAAGGTTGGTAAGTACGTTTCATGGTGGTCTCGCTTAAAGCAAAATAGTATGCAAAATCGGGTCTGACGTCTGTTCGTCAGGAATCGGCGCCAATGACAGTTCGCTACGTTAAGCCAGCGTCACGCCACAGCTAGTCCGTGCATTCCTCAGCCATCTGATGAGGGCTGAACAGGCGGGCGGACAGGGAACCCTGAATTAGACCCTACTTGCCGACCTGCTGTCAAGGCGCCTGTTGTTTCCGTATGTAGATAACTTTGCTTTTATCCCCAGCGCTGCGCGAAAAATTCTGGATCACCTGTGGATAACTTTCGCGGAGACAGGTAAAATAGCGTGTTACGTATCAATTAGCCGCACACATGGAAAACTTTTGGCAGACCGCTTCCGCGCAGCTGGAGCTCGAGCTGACGCCGCAACAATACAGCGCGTGGATCAAACCGCTCGTCGTGCTCGATTACGAGGACGGCAAGCTGCGCATTGCGGCGCCCAACCGCTTCAAGCTCGACTGGGTGAAGACGCAGTTCGCCAACCGCATCACCGCCCTCGCCTGCCAGTACTGGGAAGCCCCGGTCGAGGTGCAGTTCGTGCTCGACCCGAAGAATGCGCCGAAAAAGCCCGAGGTGCGCCCCGCCCCGGCGCCGGACCATATGCCTGGCGAGCTGCGCCCGACGTCGGCGCCGGAACCCCAGCCGAACCTGAACATCGCCAACTCGCCCAAGCGCGAGCAGAGCCGCATCAACCCGGACCTGACCTTCGACAGTTTCGTGACCGGTAAGGCCAACCAGCTGGCGCGCGCCGCCGCGATCCAGGTCGCCAACAACCCGGGCGTGTCGTACAACCCGCTGTTCTTCTACGGCGGCGTCGGCCTCGGTAAGACCCACCTGATCCATGCGATCGGCAACCAGGTCATGGCCGACCAGCCGGGCGCGCGCATCCGCTACATCCACGCCGAGCAGTACGTGCGCGACGTCGTCACCGCCTATCAGCGCAAGGGCTTCGACGACTTCAAGCACTATTACCACTCGCTCGACATGCTGCTCATCGACGATATTCAATTCTTCGGTGGCAAGAGCCGCACCCAGGAAGAGTTCTTCTATGCCTTCGAGGCGCTGATCGCGGCAAAGAAGCAGATCATCATCACCTCGGATACCTATCCGAAAGAGATCACCGGCATGGACGACCGCCTGATCTCGCGCTTCGACTCCGGCCTGACGGTGGCGATCGAGCCGCCGGAGCTGGAAATGCGCGTGGCGATCCTGCTGAAAAAGGCGCAGTCCGAGGGCGTGACCCTGTCGGACGACGTCGCCTTCTTCGTGGCGAAACACCTGCGCTCGAACGTGCGCGAGCTCGAAGGCGCCCTGCGCAAGATCCTGGCCTACTCGCGTTTCCACGGCAAGGACATCACGATCGACATCGTGAAGGAAGCGCTGAAGGACCTGCTGTCGGTGCAGAACCGGCAAATCTCGGTGGAGAACATCCAGAAGACGGTCGCCGACTTCTTCAACATCAAGGTCGCCGACATGTACTCGAAGCGCCGCCCGGCCAACATCGCCAGGCCGCGCCAGATCGCCATGTACCTGGCGAAGGAGCTCACGCAAAAGAGTCTGCCGGAAATCGGCGAGCTGTTCGGCGGCCGCGACCACACCACCGTGCTGCACGCGGTGCGCAAGATCGCCCAGGACCGCCAGAAGAACGCCGAGTGCAACCACGAGCTGCACGTGCTGGAGCAAACGCTGAAGGGCTAAAACGGACTGACCCTCGGTGCACGAGGGTTCGTAGGGTGGGCAGGTTTCCTGCCCACGCGTTCAAATGACGGTAGCGAACCGAAAAAGCGTATCAATACATCAGCGTTCGTTGAACGCGTGGGCGGGGAACCCGCCCACCCTACGGAAGTTTGTATTTGTACCCAGCACACGGCAAAATAGTGCTGTAGCAACAATTTCACTGTATTAACTCATCTGAGGATAACTATGCAACTGGTCAAAACCACCCGAGACACGCTTCTCCGGCCACTGCAGATCGTGAGCGGTATTGTCGAGCGTCGGCACACCATGCCGATTCTGGCCAATATCCTCATCCGCAAGGACGGCGAGAGCGTGTCCTTCCTGTCGACCGACACCGAAGTGCAGATCACCACGCACGCCAACATCGGTTCGGGTCCGGACGTGACCGGCACCACGGTCGCAGCCCGCAAACTGCTCGACATCCTGCGCGCCCTGCCGGAATCGGGCGACGTCACGATGACGCTGCAGAACAAGCGCCTGGCCGTCCAGAGCGGCAAGTCGCGCTTCGCGCTGCAGACCCTGGCCGCCGAGGAATTCCCGACCGTCTCGGTCGCGGAAAGCCACAACGCGTCCGTCACCCTGCCGCAAAAGACCCTGAAGCACCTGTTCAACATGGTGCACTTCGCCATGGCCCAGCAGGACATCCGTTACTACCTGAACGGCCTGCTGCTGGTGCTGGACGGTAACAAGGTCATCGCAGTCGCCACCGACGGCCACCGCCTGGCTTTCTGCCAGGTGGAAGCCGAGCAGGAATTCGAGCGCCAGGAAGTCATCATCCCGCGCAAGACCATCATCGAACTGCAGCGCCTGCTGGAAGAAAGCGACGACACCGTCCAGCTGGACATCGCCGCCTCGCAGGTGAAGCTGACCTTCGCCGACATCGAACTGGTGTCGAAGCTGGTCGAGGGCAAGTTCCCGGATTACACCCGCGTGATCCCGAAGGGCTACAAGAACGACTTCACGATCAGCCGCGAAGAACTGCTGCGCTCGCTGCAGCGCGCCGCGATCATGACCAGCGATAAGTTCAAGGGCGTGCGCTGCATCATCACCCCGGGCAGCATGAAGATCAGCTCGACCAACGCCGACCAGGAAGAGGCGGTGGAAGAACTCGAAATCGACTACGGCGGCGATGCCATCGACATCGGCTTCAACGTGACCTACCTGCTCGACGTGCTGAACAACCTGAAGTGCGACCAGGTGAACATCGCGCTGGGCGACTCGAATTCGTCGGCCCTGATCTCGATTCCCGACAATGGCGACTTCAAGTATGTCGTCATGCCGATGCGTATCTAAAGCGCGTCCCGGGCTGCCTCTTGTTTAATCAGGAAGCGGCCCGAACTGAGCAGTCTGAATACATAGTTTTTTGAGAAAGCAGTCCATGTCCGAGAACACTCAAGTAATGCCTTCTTCGCCGGCTTCGCCGGACGAATACGGCGCCGCCTCGATTCAAATTCTGGAAGGCCTGGAAGCAGTCCGCAAGCGTCCGGGCATGTACATCGGCGATACCTCGGACGGGACCGGCCTGCACCACCTGGTGTTCGAAGTGCTGGACAACTCGATCGACGAGGCGCTGGCCGGCTACTGCACGGAAATCCACGTCACGATCCATTCGGACAACTCGGTCTCGATCACCGACAACGGCCGCGGCATCCCGACCGGCGTCAAGATGGACGACAAGCACGAGCCGAAGCGCTCGGCGACCGAGATCGCCCTGACCGAACTGCACGCCGGCGGCAAGTTCAACCAGAACGCCTACAAGGTCTCGGGCGGCCTGCACGGCGTCGGTGTCTCCTGCGTGAACGCGCTGTCGAAGCTGCTGCGCGTGACCGTGCGCCAGAACGGCAAAGTGCACCAGATGGAATTCGAGCGCGGCGTTCCGCTGAACCGCGAAATCGAAATCCGCGACGGCGTCGAAGTCTCCCCGATCAAGGTGATCGGCGAAACCGACAAGCGCGGCACCGAAGTCCACTTCTGGGCCGACGAAGCGATCTTCACCACCGTCGAATTCCACTACGAGATCCTGTCGAAGCGTATTCGCGAACTGTCCTTCCTGAACAACGGCGTCAACATCAAGCTGACCGACCAGCGCACCGGCAAGGAAGAAATCTTCGCCTTCGAGGGCGGCACCCGCGGCTTCGTCGAGTACATCAACAAGGCCAAGTCCGTGCTGCACCCGACCGTGTTCCAGGCGACCGGCGACCGCATGTCGGACAACGGCACGAACATCTCGGTGGACGTGTCGATGCAGTGGAACGACTCCTACAACGAGCAGGTGCTCTGCTTCACCAACAACATCCCGCAGCGCGACGGCGGCACCCACCTGACCGGCCTGCGTGCGGCGATGACGCGCGTGATCAACAAGTACATCGACGAGAACGAACTGGCGAAGAAGGCCAAGGTCGAGATCTCGGGCGACGACATGCGCGAAGGTCTCACCTGCGTGCTGTCGGTGAAGGTGCCGGAGCCGAAGTTCTCGTCGCAGACCAAAGATAAACTCGTGTCGTCGGAAGTCCGTGGCCCGGTCGAAGAGATCGTGGCGAAGACGCTGACCGACTTCCTGAACGAAAAGCCGAACGACGCCAAGATCATCTGCGGCAAGATCGTCGAAGCGGCGCGTGCGCGCGAAGCGGCGCGCAAGGCGCGCGACCTGACCCGCCGCAAGGGCGTGATGGACGGCCTCGGCCTGTCCTCGAAGCTGGCCGACTGCCAGGAACGCGACCCGGCCCTGGCCGAACTCTACATCGTCGAGGGTGACTCGGCAGGCGGCTCGGCAAAACAAGGCCGCGACCGCAAGTTCCAGGCGATCCTGCCGCTGCGCGGCAAGGTGCTGAACGTGGAAAAGGCGCGCTTCGAGAAGATGCTGTCGTCGGAGCAGATCACGACCCTGATCGCGACCCTCGGCACCTCGATCGGCCCGGACGAATTCAACGTCGACAAGCTGCGCTACCACCGCATCATCATCATGACCGACGCGGACGTCGACGGCGCCCACATCCGCACCCTGCTGCTGACGCTGTTCTACCGCCAGATGCCGCAACTGGTCGAGCGCGGCCACATCTATATCGCCCAGCCGCCGCTGTACAAGGTCAAGGCCGGCCGCGACGAGCGCTACCTGAAGGACGACGTCGAGGAAGCGAGCTACATGATGATGGTGGCGCTGAACACGGCGTCCCTGATCCCGCGCGAAGGCGCCGACCCGATCATCGGTGACGCGCTGGCCGAGCTGGTGCGCCAGTACAACCTGGCCAACGCCATCATGATGCGCCTGACCCGCGTGATCGACCGCGCGGCGCTGACCGCGATCGTCGCCGGCGGCGTGACCCTGGACCTCACCACCCTGGACAACGCGCAAGCCTCGGCCGCGGCGATGGCGGCGGCGATCGCCGACCCGACTGTGACCGTGAACGTGCGTTCAGACGAGCTGAGCGAAAAGCACGCCCTGCGCATCGAACGCATCCGCCACGGTAACGTGCAGGTCACCCAGATCGACGCGGATTTCGTCGCCAGCGCCGATTATGGCGTCCTGGCCGGCTCGGCCGCGACGTTTAAAGGCTTGATGGGCGAAGGCGCGATCATCCGCCGCGGCGAAGGCGAGAAGATGAAGGAATTCGCCGTCACCGACTTCCACACCGCGATGCAGTGGCTGCGCGAAGAAGCCGAACGCGGCGTGACCAAGCAGCGTTACAAGGGTCTGGGCGAGATGAATCCGGAACAGCTGTGGGAAACCACGATGGACCCGACCGTGCGCCGCCTGCTGAAGGTGCAGATCGAGGACGCGATTGCGGCGGACCAGATCTTTACCACGCTGATGGGTGACGAAGTCGAGCCGCGCAGGAATTTCATTGAGACGAATGCGCTGCAGGCGGGAAATATTGACGTTTGATTCGTCAACGCTGCAATAAAGAGCCAACCGTCGAGGTTGGCTTTTTTCGTCCTTTGTTTCTCTTCGGGAATCGGTGTGCCACTAGGAAGTGATACGACATCGCGCTCAGCAAGGCGATCGCAGCGCCGGTCAGCAGGGCCGGCACGAAGGGCTAGGCTTGCACCATGTAGCCGGTCAGAGCTGCCACAAGGCGTAGCTCCAGGAAAAGACAGATATCAGCAAGCCACTTGACCGAGCGAAAGGCTAAGATCGTCGCAGATGTACTCGATGGCGGACGCCAAGGTGGCGCGGTCGAAGTAGTTGATGACGCCGGTGAGAACTAAGTATTCGCCCATAAATAAATGCGCTTGGGCTGCCATAACCGGCGCGTTGATGAGTTGGCTCCTGCTTGCCGTGCTCGCACTGCGGTGCACGCGCCGCCTTTCACCGCATCCGATTCTGTTTGCAAAAACTCACATTTATTTCCGGTCGAGTACTTAGCAGGTTAAGAGCTAGGTTTTGACGCTGGCGGATGCACGGGGGTGTGGCTTTAAAAATCGGGATGGCGTTCATCCCTAGATGCGGTTAAACGAACATTGCTATGCTCGGAGATATTCCGAGAACCAGTCGTGAGCTATGCTATCGGGACATCGATAACAGGCCGAGCCCAATGTGCTGGTGCATCATACAAACAAGCAAACTTAATAATAATTCGGCTGATTGCATGAGCGATCGTCGCATGGACTAACTTCATGAGTGGCATGAAGCTAGACCCTACGACTATCGAGAACGCCCTGACTCGCCCAAGCGCTAAAAGCTGCGACCAACGATTTCGCCATCAAAGGAGCAATACGTTCTGACCAATGAGCGAAATGCACGTTCTGCGCCGGATTGAATTCGTTAACTGGTAATGAACCAAGGAGTATCGAGGCGACGAGGTACCGCTCACTAATCGCCACGCTGCCTTAAGAACAAGGCTACGACTGCCGCATGGTTGCATCGACATCCAATTGAACCGGTATGCAAACCTGTTCACGTAGCACCTGCCAGTCAATATCAGGTTGGCCAATTCTGCCTAAATACGCCGCGTATCGCTGCACTAAGTTTGGGACGAAGTGGGTAGCGATCGATGCGAAACGAGATTCGATAAGCCTGGCTATTTCAGCCGATTCTACTCCTCTTGTATCGCGGAAATCGACGAGCCATGGACCGTTTCCATCACACATCGGTATAAAATGCGTGCTGGTTGCATGATTTTGAATCGCGAAATCGCGAAGACGTGCACTAGCCTTCCTTTTCGCTTCAGCATTCCCGGCAAAATCTTGCTGCAGCTTTGTCCATTCAGCAACCATCGGTTTGCAGCGAGCTAACATAAGATGAGTTGGAAGAGGTTGGTTCGCCATATTACAACGGGGAGTCACAACTACAAACACATCACCTTTGTCGGTCAGCAAATCACCGGTGTCTAAACGGCTTTCGTGAAGAGGCGGGACAATATAGAATTCGTCTGGATGATGGTACATTGGCGGAAGACTAAGCCGATCTGCGACGTGCGAAGCCGTTTGGCGCGTAATTATCCCTGCAACCACTTCCTTATTGATCCCAGAGCACCAAGTTGTTTGCCATCGACGCCAGATTGAATCGTTGAATATCTTGGCGCTCTCAATAGCAATTTTTTTTCGCGTTGCATCCATCGCAGCCATCAGCTCTACAAGACCGGCCAGATACTCGAGTATTTCTATACTAGCGCCGCCTTTTTTTGAGCGAACTTGTATATTTGATCTTTGTACTAGCTCGCTGGCTTCGCTCGAATGAGCGCTATACACAACTGCTGGGATTCCCGCCTCTATTACGATCTTTTCCAATATCGAATTACCACCCTCTTTCGAAGGCTCCCCACTCTCGGCAGCTACTGATGGAAGCCTCAAGTCCACTACGGCGCAGTTATATCTCGTTCGGTCTAATGCACGAATTGCATCATCGCGCGTGCTTGCGTACTGAGCGTCGAATTTTACTTCATGCTCATCATTAAAATCGACAATATCTCGCTTCCAGGAATCGATAGCTTCCTTGTCGTCCTCTACAATTAAAATAAGGCAACGATCCAATTATATCTCCGTTTATAAATTTATCTTACTTATCGACAGCAGGTAAAGAAATTTGGAAGCGCGTACCGAAATCGGAATCTTGCAGGTACAAGTCTCCATTACTTCTATAAATTGCTTCTTTCGCGATACTAAGCCCCAATCCAGTACCGTTTGGTTTTAAAGTAAACCCTATATCGAAAAGCTGATCGGAAAACTCAGCAGGGATTCCCACCCCATTATCAACAATCGTAATCAAGCAACGATCATCGCTCCGAACTATCGTCACCGAGATTTTCGGACAGGCCACCTTGTGATATGCAAGCCAATAAATCGCGTTATCAAACAAGTTAGTAAGTGCTGTCGCCAAATCGTCTTTATAACCAAAGATCGCAGAGGATTCAAAGATGACATCAATCACCATCTCGATTCCGACATCTTCTACCTTACTCTTAAATAGGTATAAGGTCTGTTCAATCACCACATTAGGATCATAAGGTTTCGGGCTACCTCTCCTCGCCCCCGCCAACGGATTTAATGCATCAAACAAGACTCGCAACTTGCCGCCGCTGGCAACCAAACCGTTTATGATTCTAGGGACTTCAATTCGCTTAGCTCGTGCTGCTTCAGTTTCCACCAAAATCCCGGGCCACCATTTGTTGAGTCGTGCCGTCTCCGTTTCGATAAAGGATAGCGGTGTGTTACCTTGATGCATAACCTCACCAATAATCAGCCCTAACGTAACGCGGGCTTCCAACTGAGCCTGACGCTCCTCTAAACGTTTTAAATATTGAGTCAGTTTCTCAGACTCTTTAGAAACCAGTTCCTCTGCATCTGCACGTTCAGATTCCGGTATTTTGGCCAACAGTATTTTTGACCACCCCATTTGAACCTTATCATATATATCCCTGAAGCTGGTTTCCGGGCGCGAATCTAAGCCTGCGCTAATCCGGAACTGCCGCCTTTTCGGCTCAACGACCTCAGCGAGCAAGGTCGATATTAGTGACCGTAGTCTTCTGAAACTTCCGTTCTCCTCTAAGCCTTCTCGACTACTACGCTCAATAAGATTAGATTCTCGCTCGTCGTCGAGCGAAACTACCCCTGCGATTTGATTCCGACCAATTTTAATTGTCGGGTTCTGCACGCGCTTTGCATCCAATGTCAGCCAATCGTTTTCTCCATCTCCATATGGGCGAATCCTGAAACCCTCCCGATAGATCGCCACGCCAGCGATGTTATCCAAAAGCTTTCTTGCTTCTCTGACGCCAATCGCGCCGAATCCAGCTTTTGCGGCAGTACTTCTGATTGCATCAGTTTCACGGTCAAAAACATGTAGTCGGACGAGGACGACCCCACATTCCTCCTCGCCTTGATCGAGGTGCAGGGGTACGCTGAGCTGAACTGCTTCAGGCTCAAGGCCTCCGCGTTGGATGATTAACGTGCCCTCAAAATGGCCTGTTTCGTCAAAGACGCCGTCTACCGAATAATCGCAGGCGTCTAACAGAGGAAATGGCCGAACTTCAAATGGCTCCCCTGCAGCCCTAGGTATTTCCGCTGAGCCCGTACCGTCAGTGGCCAATAGACTTGGCCCATCAAATGAACAATTCTGGAGTGTGCATAACGACAGATCGAGGAAGATCTTGAAAGACGCTGTGCCGACATGTGGAATCGGCGAGACAAGCTTGCGTAGCTCCTCATGAAGCCGCTCAATTCGCTTATCTGACCACTCGTCCCTTAACAAGGATATCCGGAGAGTAGTCCCTGTAGTTTTCGCCGCGGCTAATACCTCAACATCGAAGCTAACGTCATCGAGATATTTTGTTTGTTCAAACGCGTTCCAGTCCAACAAAGGAATACGCGTCGTCGTTAGCCATTCATTTTCGGAACCCATAACATTATTTTGGTTCGTAATCCTTTTCGCAGTTGAGACCATTTCCAGATATTGGCCCAATCGAGAAGCAGCGAATCGTCCAATTCCTTTGGACCCTAACAAGCGGCGGCCTTTGCTACTAAAACGTCGATCGCGCTTGTCGCTGGTCGCCGGCTCCATCCATTTTTGCTCGATATCCTGAAGAGTCATCCCATGTCCATCGTCTTCGAAGATTATTTCAGCTATCCCAGAGTGCTCTCCAGGTACAAATGTAATTCGAGCAAACGATGAGTCAGCGTCGTAGCTGTTCTTTACCAGTTCAATCACCGCTGCTTCGGGTCCGCTTACAAGCCGATCGCCGATGGTGCGAATGATGCGCGCCCGCGGCCGGAACGATAGCTTCATTGCCGGCCAGTCGTCCGGTCTTCCATCAGGCCAAAGTTCTCCAAAAACTTCTGGCGAAACAGGGCTGAGTTCAGTTAAATTTGCCAAGGATGCGTAGTCTGATAGCAGCCTGAAATCCCTAAGGACTGCTGGCTCAACCATAGGATCGGCCCAAGTTGCCCACGCGAGGGCCTCCTGTGCAAGATTGGCAAGGTGTAAACTGCCATATGTCGAATCGTCTGCAATGGCTGCGCTAAAAGCGAGTTCCGATAAACATATTGCTGTTAATATGCGGGCCAAGCGGCGCTCGATCGCCTTGTCCTCATGCAGTTCCGCATAAGTGTTTTCGGCGGCCTGTTGGCTTGCACTGAGCGCCTGTTCCATCGCCACGAAGTCATGGTGATCGAAATGCTGACCATCCAGTTCGATGTAAGCGACTTCGTTAGGTGTGCCTCCGCTGGCAGCAATTTTCTCAGCTAACGATACTGCTTGCGCAACTACAGCACGCTGTGCACTTGGTTCGCTTGTATCTGACTCATAACATTCGAGAAAACGCCTCGCACATCTGGCAACAAACGCAATAACTGCCCAAGTTGTCAAAGAAGTAGTATCAATTTCTGCTGGAGACTTATCCTCGTCGTAAGTTTCAGTGCGCAACTCGCCTCTTTCTGCGACGCCGCCAACGAAGGGCATAGTAGGTACCGCCCCCCATCGCTTATTTCCAACTAACTTCGCTACAGCGGTGTATTCGCCACTTGTTTTAGGAATGAGCGTTAAGCGCAATAAGTTTGAATCCAGCTGATTGTATTGGATGAGAAGTAGGTCGCCTCCCTTTGCGCGCTTTCTTAGCGGCCCCAACTGCCCGGTTAAGCGCGATTCTGGACTTCTCGCTCCTCCCCAAGACTGGTACTGGTACCGGGTGTCGACCGTCGCCAAATGCTCGTCACATTCATAGAGCTCTGCACGAAGCTTTTTGTCTACTGTCGGGACGTCTGCGGAAAGGGAACCTGAAAGTTCTGGAAAAAGATGTCTAAGTGCTTCCGGAACTACGATGCCGCCCTGATGACCTGGGGCACTACCAGTATCGTTGTTCGCCAGGACTTTATACGCTGGCCAACTCCATTGTGCGGAACCATTCATGCAGCTCAGTGTCATTACGGGGCCTGTTCAGTACGGTTTGTTAGTGGATTGCGGTGCCGTAAAGCGAGATGATGAGCTCCCGCAGCACGTACGCTTTTCGACATTACAGATGATAGTGTCATTCGGCACTATTTTGGGTATGAGGAAGAAATAATTCTGGAGCGTTTGCGGATTTAGAAGGCGCAGCTTAGCGGGAAAGCGCCCGCTTAGCCTATTTGCATAAATAGAACGTAAGACGCCATGTCTAGCTAGACTGGACAGTGGTACTTCCTGATGTCGAGCAACCTCAGACACAACCACAACTACAATGCCACGAGTGTTCGGCTATTCAACTCTCGCCGTACTCACGGGCCGATTCCGAAGCAAGGAATTCCTCTTGCAAGCCAAGGCTCTGATCGCTCACGCAACAGCATTTCAAAAAAGTCAAAATAAGTAATCACACTTGCGCGTTGCGCGTACTCGGCAAACTCAGATTTTTTGAATTGCTCTGGGACAACCAACGTAATGCCCTTATTCTCTAGTTTGTCAAGAGTTTTACCAGGCACAGATTCATCTAATGTTGCAAGAAAGATCGGACAACCTGTGCTTTCGCTAACGACCTGCTTCCAGCGTTCACGAATAGTTGTTTTGAGTGTAAGAACCAACGCGAGCGCCCTTCTATCGTCGGCGTTTTCATAGATTGCTCCTGATGGGAGAATGAAGTCAGGCTTGCTCCCGTCGAAGACAAATTGCGGCGAGTGCGGGACGCCGCCGGCCTTTAAGGCTGACGTCATGTGTATCTCGAAGGAACCACCAGCCCGGGACGCACGCGCCTGTTTCGCGCTCTTACAAATATCGTAAAAGATATCGAAACGCTCAATAAGCGAAATTACGATGCCTCTACGGTCCGTGGCACGCCCACCGCCGAGTAATGCGCGTACTAATTGTGCGCCGTAGGTTGCTGCCTCATCCTCCTTATATAGCGCAAACTCACGCACTCTCGTCAGGTCAAATAGGACATCTCCGGGCTCATCCAAGAAGTAAGGATTGAAATGTAAAATGCCTGTGTCGCGCTTCCACTGTTCAAGCGCTGCGGCAGCAATAGCCTGCGGACTACGCCGCCTCAATCCCGAAACAAAAATTTCAAAAGCTGCTTCGCTCTCCTCAAGTTTGGCTATTAACTGCGAAGCTAGCTGGCGCAGCTTAGTAAGCAGCGGATTTATATCTATAGCCTTTGTCTCAAAGACCCCGAAGGTAAATGAAGTAGTTATCCCAAAGATTTCATTAATATATTCCGTTAAATCATCATCCGCAGAGTCGACTGTCAGTGCCTGATACGGTTCACCCAATACCTTTGGCTTAAAGATAAGCAAGTAACTTGCCGGCGAAATATCAGCAAATTCAGTCCTTGGATTAATCGTAAAATGGTGTTCTCCTTCGCCTTTCTCTGAATACCACGTAAAATTGGATCTATACAATTTACCTGTGGTTGGCCAGTAAACGTGAACCAGCGTCGAGAGGTTATGAGGACGAATCGGATCTGGGGTAATTTCCGGGAAGAAAGCGCTGCTTCGCGCCATTTTCGGCAGGAGAGGACCCGCTTGATTGCTCTTCCACCGACCTTTCGCGCTGTCCCAAATCGCCCACTGCCGGTCATTTAAAGCTAACTTTTTGATCAATACTTGAGAGCTGAGGCTGATCAGCCTTTCAACTAGCTCAGCAGTCCTGTCCTGAGCTGAAGCGATAACTATGCCGGGGTCACGGTGTCGATGCGAGTGGTTATTGATCATATTCCCATACCTAAAAGCAGCTCACAGCTCGGAGCGTCATTTTCATTATAATTGAAAGCAAGAAAATCTTCGACTTGGGAAAAAGGCAGGAAGCTGCCCAAGGCTCGGTTTATAAAACAATCGCCAGCACGATCTATCCCGTCCATGCATAGACTATGTGTCGAGTCCCGTTTGATCGTAAACGCGTTTAAGGAATAATTCCGGCTGTTTCTGTTGCCATTCCTTGAGCGCGAGGATCGGCGTTTTCGCGTCGAGTGCACGCTGCGGAATGTGGTAGTTGTACAGCTTCAGATAGTTCATCAATGTGGCCTGCAGGTCGGCACGGCTGTCAAAGGGGGTCTGCTGCAGTAATTCGTTGATGCGGCCGTTGAAGCGCTCGACCATGCCGTGTGTTTGCGGGTGCGGCGGCGGCGCCAGGCGGTGCTCGGCAGGTAGTGCGGCGCAAGCCAGGTCGAACGCGTGCTGACCCCTTGCTTTTGTCTTTGGTGGCGAAACGATCAGTAAATTGCGAGCCGTTGTCGGTCAGGATCTTGCTGATCTTGATGGGCGAAGCCAGTTTCAGGCGGCGCAGAAAATCGACGCTGCTCTTGTCGGTCATGTCGCCGTAGATGTGCATGAAGACCCAGCGGGTGGCGCGGTCGATGGCGACGAACAGGTAGCGGCGCGATGTCTCGTCCGGCATCTGAGGCAGATACTTGATGTCGATATGGATGAAGCCTGGCTCGTAGTCCTTGAAGGTCTTCTTGGGCGTAATGGTTTCGCCTTCGGCTTTCGGGATCACCTCTTGAAGGCACGACATGCCCTCGCGCTTGAGCAGGCGTGCGATGCCTGACCGGGAGACGTCTGGATTGATGTGCTGCCGCGTGACGAACAGCAAGTCATCGAGGGGAAGATAGAGCGACTGGCGCAGTGCCAGGACGATGGCTTCCTGTGCTGCGCTCAAGGTCGTATGCAGCGCGTGGCGCGGTGCGAGCGGTCCTGCACATCGTCCTGCTTGAGCCACTTCGCAGCGGTCGCCCGCGTTACGCCGAAGACCTTTGCGGCCTGACGATCAGACAGGCCAGAATCCTTGATCTCCTGCCGAATTTTCGGGATGGTACGGGCTTGCGGGTGAATGCGTGAACTCATGCTGCCAACTGCTCCTGGTACGATTGAATGCCGGGACTCCTGAACCCAGCAATCAAGTCGCCCAGCATAGCCTTTGCATGGAACAAATGCCAGCTACGGCGAGGAAAATGATTGCACGATACCAAACAACATGGACTATCAGCGGTGGCGGATGTCAAGCCGGGGAACTGTCAGATCCCCCGCAAGAATCCACTGAGCAATTTGCTCGACAACCTCAGGCGCAGGTCGACGGTTCTTTCCCTTTAGCGCGCACTCCCAAACGGTCAAGACCCGCCAGCCAGCATTCAGCAAGATTGTGACATCACGATAATCTCTGTCGCGATTGCCTTGAATTTTTTTCAGCCAGAAATCAGTGCGAGTCGACGGCACCTTAAAAAGATGGCAGCCATGACCATGCCAAAAGCATCCGTGGACAAATACGGCTACTTTATGTTTCGCTAGCACTATGTCGGGAGAACCTGGTAGCGAAGTGACATGGAGTCGGAACCGAAAGCCCCGAGCGAACAATAGGCGTCGAACTATGATCTCTGGGCTAGTGTCCTTATTACGCACAGCACGCATGTTCGCTGTGCGCTGCTCGGGACTGTGAACGTCAATCATTAAATTATGCGACCAACATAGGTTTCTGATTGGATAGTCTACCGGCTTTTTTCTTCCCGGCAATCACGCGGTCTTTCATTAAGGTGGCAACTGCGGCAAAAACAGGAACGACAACCGAGTTCCCAAACTGTTTATAGGCTTGAGAGTCGGAAACTGGAATGCGGAAATTCTCTTCCGTCGGACCATCGTACCCCATTAAACGAGCGCACTCGCGTGGCGTCAGACGCCGGGGCCGGTTCGAAATATTTTCCGGATGGGCGAAGTCGAACGACTTATTGAAGCCCCTATCAATAAGAATCTCAGATCCATCTTTATGATAGCGCGCTGATAGAGTCCTAGTTACATCCCCATCTCTCACCAACCCGTACCCGAAACCATTCCCCTTTGCTTTATGTTTAATAGAGTAATTGAAGAGGTACTCCCACAACTTAGGCGTAAGAATGTACTTCGGATCGACTTGCCGGTCAAGAATATCACCTAAAGCCGGCCTATTTTTAGGTATTAATTTAAAAATGTCGCTCAGGCTGAAGCCCTCATGGACGTTTAAATCCTTACGAAACCCCACTAAAACAATGCGCTCACGGTGCTGAGGAACAAAATGTTTACCGTCAATAATTTTATGATCGACTCCGGAGCCATGATCTGCATCAGCGACCCAGTACCCCAATTCATCGAGCGCCTCCATAATCACCCTAAATGTCTTGCCTTTATCATGACTCTTCAGATTTTTGACGTTTTCGAGCACAAAGGCAACTGGGCGCTTAGCTGCAATAATTCGTGCAACGTCGAAAAATAGAGTTCCTTGCGTATCGCATTCAAACCCGTGCTTTCGCCCAAGTGAATTTTTCTTTGACACGCCAGCAATTGAGAACGGTTGACAAGGGAACCCTGCCAGCAGCACATCATGATCCGGAACCGTCTTGTCAATGTAGGCATATGCTTCATCTTCTGACACATCCGGATTGGCGCTCAACGTAACTTTACGAATATCATCATTAAATACATGATGCTCCGGATCACAGTAGTAATTTGCTTTATATGTTTTGACGGCGTAGGGGTTCCACTCGCTAGTGAAAACGCAACGTCCTCCGGCCTTTTCAAAACCTCGACGAATACCTCCGATACCAGCGAACAGATCAATAAAGTCGAACTCACGTCCACTGCCTGCTGGTGGTGGTTTAGGCAGCAAGTTCTGGAGGTGCACATATTCGGCGTGACTCAGCTTCGGATTGCACTTACCCCCAACCCATCTGTTTATGGTTTCTCTAGTCCAAGTGCCAGGTGAGACCTCATTAAGATACTCGGCGATAAACTTTTGATCATAGCTCTCAAGAGCTTGCTTTAGCAGGGAAAATTCGTCGCTATTGGGGGTCATCATTGCTCAACACTCTGGGAAAAATATGTGAACTATTATCACTTAGTTTACCCAGCGCTGTACAGTACAATCTACTGTATAGATAGACAGCCTACGACCGGTCATGCGTTTTGACGTCTTCTTACCACTTCCACATGACGTCTCTGATGGCGTGTAGCCCCGGTCGCCCCCTCATTATCTGAGTTGAACGCACAGGCACGCCAAGTGCTGAGCAAGCTCTATCGCGTTGCTACCTCTTGGGCACCGATCCGCCGAGCGCCAGTACTAACGGCGAAACGCTTGCCACGCCCACCCTCAGCCCAAGCGGCGCCTCCACCCAGCGATGAAACGCAGCGCCAGCAATCAAGCTGGCAGCCCACCCGAGCACGACACCGATGAACTGAAGCTGCGCCACCTCCGGCGCAAAGCGCGTGAACGCTGCATTCACGATGAGGCAAACCGGGAAGTGCACCAGGAAGACCGAATACGACGTCTTCGCAAGCATCTGCACGAGCCAGGACGCGTGTGTCCCAAGCATGGCCGGTTTCTCACGGCCAAACAGGAGCAGCAAGCAGGCGACGGTAAAAGCCAGCGCGATACGGCTACGGAAATCGAACGCCAGGGCCAATTGCGTCGGCACGACGATCAGGAGCAGCAGGGCCAGGATGGCCATTGGCCGCCGCTTCGGATCGCTAGCCCACCAGGCCAAGGCGCCCAGGCCATAACTCCCGAAGAAGTACGGCGCCCATGCATCCCAATCCGAATCGCGGTTGAACACGAAGAGCGACGCGCTGACAACGGCGGCCACCACGGCTGGCATGACCCAGCGCCAGGTTCGGACCTGCCCCACCCCGCCGAATACCCAAAGCAGCAGGCACATCATCCCATACAACTGGAAATCGATCGCGACATACCAAGCGCCGGCGGACAAGGCTTCGTAGCCGAGCACGTCATGCAGCAGCAGCGCATGCGCGCTGAATTGAGAAAGCGTCGGCGGCGCCGAGATCGAATCGTGCGTCATCCACGCGCCCGCGATATACGAGGCGAGGACAGCAAACAGCATCGCCACAATGAACGGCGGCGCCAGCTTGAGGTAGCGCCGGCCGATCGCGCGCAAAGGATGATCGAGGCCCGGCAGGCCTTGCGGAGAAAGGGATTTCGCGGCCAGGAAGCCGCCAATGACGAGGAAGACCTGCACGGCGATGCGTGCGTCGCCGGCGAGCCAGCTGAACAACTCAGGGGCCAGCGGCCATGCCTGGTCGGCCATCGGTCCGTAGAAAGCCAGGTGATGCAGCACGATCAGCTGCGCCGCTACGGCTTTCAGCACATTAATCAGTACATACTGTTTATCGCCTGCTCCACTCGACACGGGCACTGCTACTGCTGCATTCATCGCGACTCCAACCTGCAGTTACTTCAACAATTCGCTCGACGTTACTCAAGCAGGAACTGCTGTTGAAACTGCCGGCCGGCCGCAATCATAGCCGAGCTTGCAACTTCCCGTGCGCTCAATAGATCAGTTGGCAATGTCGCGGCCTGCCAAGGAGGGCGAGCGGCTGCCGCAGTGTGTTACCCTCGCGGCATATGTATGCGCGCGTACATAGCTCGCCTTCATCCATATCGAGCCGGTATCCGCGCCGAATGGTTTGTCCCCAGAGGCATCGCTTTAGTACTGATGAAATTCGAAACAAAGATCAAGGCAGCAGCAGGCGCCATTACGCTGGTCATGTCGACCGTGGCGCTCCTTCCCGTCATCGTGAACCGCCAGGTAAACGTGGTGATGGCCGAGTTGAAAAGCGCGTCCGATACCGAACACCTGCACATCAACCTGCTCGACATGCTGCTCAATGCCGAAACCGGCCAGCGCGGCTTCGTGGTGACCGGTAACGAGCGCTTCCTGGAACCTTATTACATGGCCGTGAACACGATTCCGGCCACCCAGAGGGCGCTGCGCAAGGCGCTGACGAGCCCGGCCGAGCAGGATCGCCTCGCGGCCATCGAACGCGCCACCGCGGCCAAGCTGCATACCGTGACGGAAACGATCACCCTGCGCCGCGAAAACGGCTTCGATGCCGCCGCGCGGCTGATCGCCTCCGGCCTCGGTAAAGCCCAGATGGACCAGCTGCGCAAGCTGATCGGCGATGAACTCGCACGCTATTCACAACAGCGCAAGGACCTGAGCAGCCAGTTGGTGACCACATCCAATGCGGCCGCCAGCGCCGGCCTGGTCGCCACCGTCGTGAACATCCTGTTCCTTGCCGGCATGCTGTTCGCTGGCCAGCGCGTCCTGCGCCAGCGTAACGCGGCCGAGCGCAAGGCCAAGGAGGCCGCCGAGCAAGCCCAACTGTCCGCGGCGCGCATGGCTTCGCAAAACGACCTGCTCTTCCGTAGCGCCGAGCTGATGCACTCGCTGGAGCTGGCGGAGTCGGTCGATGAATCGGCCGGCATCATCGCCAGCTACCTGCCGCGCATGCTGCCGCGGCTGTCGGGCAGCCTCTACCTGTACAACAACTCGCGCGACCTGCTGGAACGCAAGGCCGGCTGGGGCGACTTCGCCGCCGAGCCCGAGACCATCGAGGCGCTCGACTGCTGGGCGCTGCGGCGCGGCAGCCCGCACCCCTATTCCAAGGGCGACGGACTGGCCTGCCGCCACAGCGGCGATACCGGGGTGGACCGCCTGTGCCTGCCGCTGGTCACGCAGGGCGACGTCATCGGCTGCCTCACCGTCACCGGCGACGAGCTGGCCCGGGGCGAGCAGACCCAGCGCGCCTGGATCGGCCAGGTCGCGGAGCAGCTCGGCCTGGCGCTCAGCAACGTCAAACTGCGCGTCTCGCTGCGCCAGCAGTCGATCATCGACCCGCTCACCCAGCTCTACAACCGCCGCTACCTCGACGAGATACTGAAACGCGAGCTGGCGCGCTCCAGCCGCAGCGGCATCCCGCTGAGCGTGCTGGTGCTCGACCTCGACCATTTCAAGCGCATCAACGACACCTATGGCCACGAAGGCGGCGACGCCATCCTGCGCAAGGTGGCGCTGACGCTGCGCGAGAACATCCGCTCGGCCGACGTGGCCTGCCGCATGGGCGGCGAGGAAATGGTCGTGCTGCTGCCCGAATGCGGCATCGAGGACGCGATCAGGCGCGCCGACGCGCTGCGCGTACTGATTGCAGCGGGCGAGGTGCTGCACGATGGGCAGCGCATCGGCGCCACCGCGTCGATCGGCGTCGCCTCGTATCCGGCCCATGGACATGATGCGCAGACGCTCGTGCATGCGGCCGACCTGGCGCTGTATGAAGCGAAGCACGAGGGGCGCAATTGCGTGCGGGCGGCGCGGCAGGCCGGCACGGCCCCATCCCTGGAGCACGACACGGCGGACAGCCGGCAGGACCGGTAGGCAACAAGCGGCGCTTGCGTCCGCCGGCCGCTACCGGCATGCCGGTTCAGCGGCCGGGCCTCCCGCGCCCAGGCTCACAGCCGCATCTCCTCACTGCGATCGAGCAACTGCAGCGCGGCCCGGTCGCTCATCACCAGCACCAGCTTCAACCGCGCCCGCGTCATGCCGACGAAGAGTTTACGCAGCACCAGGTCGTCCATCTGCTCGAAATCGATCTCGGTAAAAATCAGGCAAGGCGCGCTCTGCCCTTTGAAGCGGTAGACCGACTCGGCCAGCAGCCCGCCCTCGCGGAACACCGGGTTGCCGAAGAGGTCGTATTCGCCGGTGAAGGAGCGCAGCGTGTGGGCGTCGCTCAGTTTATCCAGGTTCAGGATGGCGGATTTTTCCCGGCCGCGATAGGAGCAGATCGCGATGTCCTGGCGCTGGAAGCCGGCCTGCAGGCACAGGGTGACCGCGCGCCGGGTCTGGGCCAGCATGGCCTCGACGTCGCCTTCCGGGTAGGTCAGCTCCTCGATGTCGGCGCCCTTGAACGGGCTGCCGGCTTCCACCGGCTGGCGCGCCGCGCCGAGCGACTGCAGCATGCTGACGATCTGGCGCGGGCTGCGGTAATTCGTGTTCGAATGCAGCACCACCCAGCCCGGCAGCGGCACCATGGCGCGGCCGTACAGGTTCTGGTCCGGGTCTTCCAGCCAGATCGCGCGGCCGTTTTCCTTCAGCATCCCCAGCACGATGTCGCGCCAGGCAATGGAGAAATCCTGGCCCTCGTCGACGATCAGCACGTCGAACTGCCAGGTTTCCGGCAGCGTGGCCGATGCCAGCGCCCCCTCGATCTTGTCCCAGACCTCGGGCGAGGAATAGTCGGGCGTGACGTCCTGGGCGCGCATGTAGGCGTCGCTGAGCATGTGGAAGGTGGCCACGCGCCCGCCGGCCGGCACCAGGCGTTCGATGTGGTCGGCCAGCGGCCGGTTGAAGCAGACGTAGAGCGGGCGCAGGCCGGCGTCGATCGCCGCGCTGTATTCGGCCAGCGCCAGTTGCGTCTTGCCGCTGCCGGCCGTGCCCACCACGCGCAGGCGGAAGGGAGAGAACTCGAGCCGGCGCGCCCAGGTGGCAAGGCCCCCGGACAGGCGCGTCACCATCTGCACCGCCGAGCCGATCATGGCGCTGGGGTCGGGGCGCAGGCTGAGGGTGTCGCCAAGGAAGCGCGTGACCTTGTCGAAGTCCTCGGTCTTCTCGGTGATCGGCAGGGCCTCGCGGATCACCTGGGCCAGGCGGCGCTTGCGGGTGGAATCGATGATGTGGGCGGGGTCGATGCCGGCCAGCTGCGGGTCGCGCACGATATAGTCGGGGCAGTACAGCAGGTAGTCGATCGACAGCTCGCCCTGGTAGCGCCGGGTCAGGCCCTCGATGGTGTGCAGGATCTGGTTGCGGATCTTTCTCGGCTTGCCCTGGTAGTTCTTGACCATGCCGTCGCGCGTTTCGTTGAGAAAGCCGGCGACCTGCTCGATCAGCAGCATGCGCCCGTTCGGCGCGAGGATGATGAAGTCGACGTCGCCGTACACCGAGAAGCCCTGCTCGACGTTGGTCCAGTGCACGCCGTGGTAGATGACATAGGGCGTATCGGACAGGCGCTGCTCGAGGAAGGCCAGCGTTTCGATTTCGCGTGCGGCACTGCCGGTCACGGACATTTCGCGCCAGCCGGCAGGGTGGATGAGGGCCATGGTGAGTGCAAGCATCTGCCGTTAAGGTGATGGCAAGATTGTAAAGCTGTTCACGTCAAGCAAACACACTGTTGGACATCCTGGTGCGCGAGCGGATGAGGACGGGCCGACGAAGCCCCGGAGAGTTGTCCTGAGCTACAATCGCGCTGGCAATCACGCCATTGACAGGACATGACATGAAGCCGGATGAAGCAGGCTTGGATTTCGCTGGTTTGAAGAACGTCCTGTCGCTGGCAATGCGTGGCGCGTCCTACCACGTGACCCTCGAAAGCCTGCTGGGCGAAGCGCGCCGCCTGACCGCCGGCCGGGCCTGGGCCGCCAGTTACCTGCTCGACGGGGCCGCCGGCCAGCTGCGCCTGGCGGCCGCCAGCGGCCTGCCGCCGGACCTCGCGGCCGCGCTGGCGGTGCTGCCGGTCGGACCGGACGAATCCGCCTGCGGACGGGCGGTGCACACGGGCCAGGCCGTCGCCGTCGAGGATGTGCTGGCCGAGCCGCTGCCGCACGCCTGCCGCCCACTGGCGGAGACGCACGGCGTGCGCGCCTGCTGGTCCTATCCGCTGCATTCGCCGGGCGGACACGTGCTCGGCACCCTGGCCTTCTACCTGCCTGCGCCGGGGCTGCCCGCCGCCGCACTGAACACAGAAATCGGCTATTTCGCCGACTTGATCGCGCTGCTGACCGAACGCCACCTGCGCGAACAGGAAAACGCGGCGCGCCACGAGCAGGCGCAGCGCGAGCTCGCCGCGCTGGCGGCCGCGTCCGAGCGCGAGCGCCGGCTGTACGAGACCGTGCTGTCGAACACGCCGGACCTGGTCTACGTGTTCGACCTCGACCACCGCTTCACCTACGCCAACGCCGTGCTGCTGCAGACCTGGGGCAAGACGCGCGAGGAAGCGCTCGGCAAGAACTGCCTGGAGCTGGGTTACCCGGCCTGGCATGCCGCCATGCACGACCGCGAGATCGAGCAGGTCAAGGTCAGCAAGACGCCGGTGCGCGGCGAAGTGCCTTTCCACGGCACCTTCGGGCCCCGCATCTACGATTACATCCTGGTGCCCATCCTGAACCCCACGGGCGAGGTCGAGGCCGTGGCCGGCACCACGCACGACGTCACCGAGCGCAAACGGTTCGAAGAGGAGCTGCGCGACAGCGAACAGCGCTTCCGGACCATCACCAACGCGATGCCGCAGATGGTGTGGACGGCGCAGCCGGACGGAACGATCGACTACCACAACGCGCAGTTCTACGACTTTGTCGGGCTGGAAGCCGGGGCGGCCGAGGGCACGACCTGGGCCGAGGACATGCTGCATCCGGACGACCGGGAAGCCGGTCACGCCGCCTGGATGCGCAGCGTCGCCAGCGGCACGCCTTTCGAGATGACCTACCGGGTGCGCCACCGCTCGGGCGAGTACCGCTGGATCCTCGCGCGCGGCCTGCCCCTGCGCAACGAGGCCGGCGCCATCATCAAGTGGCTGGGCACCGACACCGACATCCACGAAAAAAAGCTGGTCGAGGAAGCGCTGCAGGACGCGAACCACCGCAAGGACGAGTTCCTGGCGATGCTGGCGCACGAACTGCGCAATCCGCTGGCGCCGATCAGCGCCGCGGCCCAGGTGCTGCGCCTGGCGCCGGGCCAGCCGGACAAGGTGCGCCAGTACAGCGAGGTGATCTCGCGCCAGGTGAACCACATGACGACGCTGGTAAACGACCTGCTCGACGTGTCGCGCGTCACGCGCGGCATGGTGGAGCTGGAGATGGCCGAGGTCGACGTGAAGGCGGTCGTCACCCAGGCCGCCGAACAGGTCCATCCCCTGATCGAGGCCGGACGCCATTCGCTGGTGGTGCAGTTGGGCGCAGCGCGCGCCTGTGTGCTGGGCGACCGGGCGCGCCTGATCCAGGTCACGGCGAATTTGCTGGCGAATGCGGCGAAGTACACGCCGGCCGGCGGCAGTATCCTGCTCTCGGTCGAGCCGGTCGACGGCAAGGTGAAGATCGAGGTCACCGACAACGGCAGCGGCATCGATCCGGCCCTGCTGCCGCACGTGTTCGACCTGTTCGTGCAGGGCAAGCGCACGCCGGACCGGGCCCAGGGCGGCCTGGGCCTGGGGCTGGCGCTGGTGAAGAACATCGTCGGCATGCACGGCGGGCATGTCGCTGCCCGCAGCGAGGGCGCGGGCCACGGCAGCACCTTCACGGTCGAACTGCCGATGCTGGCACATAAAGCACCGGCGCAAACGGCGCAGCCGCTGGCACTGGCGACCGCTCCCGCAATGCTGCGCGAACGGCGCCGCATCATGCTGGTGGACGACAACGTCGACGCGGCCCAGACCCTGGCCGCCCTGCTCGAAGCGGCAGGCCACGCGGTCCAGGCCGTCAACGATCCGCGCGCCGCGCTGGCCGCCGCGGCGACGCAGGCGCCGGACGTCTTCATCCTCGACATCGGCATGCCCGACATCGACGGCCACGCCCTCGCCCGCCAGTTGCGCGCCCAGCCGGCGCTGTCCCGCGCCGTCTATATCGCGCTGACCGGCTACGGGCAGGCCAGCGACCGGGACTCCTCGCGCGATGCCGGGTTCGACCATCACCTGGTCAAGCCGGTCGATCCGGCGCAGTTGCTGGCGGTGCTGGATCGCCGGGATGAGCAGACCGTGCGCTGACCACGCGACGATTTCGCCAATTTTCAAGGATGCCGCTGCACTTCGCCCATTTTTGTACTATCATAAGTTACATGAGACGCGACAGCAAACTATCCTCGGTCCTGCACCTGCTCCTGCACATGGCCCACAGCGACCGGCCGCTCACTTCCGAAGAGCTGGCCGGCTTCCTGCATACCAATGCCGTCCTCGTGCGGCGCACGCTGGCCGGCCTGCGCGAGCGCGGCTATGTCGGCTCGGGCAAGGGCCATGGCGGCGGCTGGGTCGTCACGGCCGACCTGCACAAGATCACCCTGCGCGACATCTACGAGGCGGTCGGCGCGCCGACGGTGTTCGCGATGGGCAACCGGGTCGACGAGCCGAGCTGCCTGGTCGAGAAGGTGGTCAACCAGTCGCTGGCCGCGGCGTTCGACGACGCCGAAGCCCTCCTGATCAGCCGCTTCGCCGACGTCACGCTGGCGGAGCTGTCCGAACGCTTCAATGCGCAGTACGCCCAACATCGAGGAGCACACCATGCCCACCATTCCGAATGAAGCCGACTTCGACGTCATCGTCGTCGGCGGCAGCTATGCCGGCCTGTCGGCCGCGACGCAACTGGCGCGGGCGCGCCGCCGCGTGCTGGTCATCGATGCCGGCCAGCGCCGCAACCGCTACGCCAACCACTCGCACGGTTTCCTGACGCAGGACGGCACCGAAGCGGCGGCCATCGCCGCCATCGGCCGCGCCCAGCTGCAGGCCTACCCGACCGTGGCCTGGCGCGAGGGCAGGGCAACCCATGCCACCGCCGAGGGCGACGGTTTTCGCGTGACGCTCGACGACGGCGCTCGCGTCACCAGCCGGCGCCTGGTGCTGGCCGGCGGCGTAACCGACGAGCTGCCGCCCGTCGAAGGCCTGGCCGAGCGCTGGGGCCGCAGCGTGTTCCATTGCCCCTATTGCCACGGCTACGAGCTGGACCAGGGTGAGATCGGCGTCGTCGCGACCGGCGCGCTGTCGATGCACCACGCCCTGATGCTGCCGGACTGGGGCCGCGTGACCCTGTTCCTGAACGGCGCGTTCGAGCCGGACGCGGCCCAGCTGGCGGCGCTGGACAGCCGTGGCGTCCGCCTCGAGCGCGCCCTGGTCGCACGCATTGCCGGCCATGCCGACGTGGTGCTGCACGACGGGCGCACGCTGCCGATGGCCGGGCTGTTCGTGATATCGCACATGCGCATGGCCAGCCCGCTGGCGGAGCAGCTCGGCTGCGCCATGGAAGACGGCCACGCCGGCCAGTACGTGCGCACCGACGCCATGCAGGCCAGCAGCGTTCCCGGCGTGTTCTGCTGCGGCGACATGGCGCGCGCCGCCGGCAATGTCGCCTTTGCCGTGGCCGACGGCGCAATGGCGGGGGTGGCGGCGCATCGCTCGCTGATCGCGGAGCTGAACCAGCCGGCGTAGCCGGTACAGGTCGAGGACGTCTCCTGTCGGGTTGCCATTGGTGCTAGACTGCTCGCGCCGATGGCATTTGCCCTCGGCACAACAGACAACGCCGACCCGATTCCCGACGCCCCTCGATGCGCGATTCATCCCTGTTCAAACACCTTACTTCCGGCACCATCGTCACCGCCACCTGCATCCTCGGCCTGCTCTACTTCGGGCGCGACGTGCTCGAACCGCTGGCGCTGGCATCGATCCTCAGCCTGGTGCTCGCCCCACTGATCCGCACCCTGCGCCGCGTCGGCCTGCCGCAGCTGCCGGCGACCCTGCTGTCGGTGCTGCTGGCCGGCACCTGCGTGGTCGGCATCAGCACCATCCTCGCCTTCCAGCTGGTGGCCGTCACGCGCGATCTGCCGCAATACCGCGCGGCGATCAAGTCGAAGGTGGCGAAGGTGCGCGAGATGACCGAGCGGCCGTTCGCGCGCCTCGAGGCCGAACTGAGCGCGGTCGCGCCGCAGATGGCGCCGCCGCCGGCGCCGCCGGTCACGGTGCGCCGCGGGACGCTGACCACGGCTGCGAACCAGCCCCTGCCGGTCGAAGTCCGCGCGCCGCGCCCCACCACCCGCGACACGCTGGCGCGCCTGTTCTCGCTGGCCTGGGGGCCGATCGGCGAAGCCGGCCTGGTGCTGGTGCTGCTGGTGTTCATCCTGCTCGAACACGAATCCCTGCGCGACCGCGTGATCCGGCTCGCCGGACAGGCCGAGATCAGCCGCACCGTGCGCGCGCTGGCCGACGCCACCCGCGGCGTGTCGCGCTTCTTCCTGTCGCAGTTCATCGTGAACCTCACCTTCGGCGCCCTGATCGGCGTGGTGCTGTGGGCCTTCGGCGTGCCGCATGCGCTGCTGTGGGGGGCCTTGAGCGGCCTGATGCGCTTCGTGCCCTACCTCGGCATCATGGCTGCCGGCGCGCTGATCGCGGTGTTCGTGGCGGCTATCGACCCGGGCTGGACCCTGGCGCTGTCCTGCCTGGCCGTGTTCGTGGCGCTCGAGCTGCTGGTGGCGAACGTGGTCGAACCGAAGGTCTACGGCCACAGCTCGGGCCTGTCGCCGCTGGCGGTGATCGTCTCCGCCCTGTTCTGGGGCGTGATGTGGGGCCCGGTCGGGCTGCTGCTGTCGACCCCGCTGACGCTCTGCCTGGTCGTGGCCGGACGCCACGTGCGCGCGCTGGAGCCGGTCACCATTCTGCTCGGCGACGTGCCGAACGTGACCAACTCCCAGCGCTTCTACCAGCGCGTGCTCAGCGGCGACCGCCACGCGATCATCGAGGACGCGAAAGCCTACCTGGAGCGCCACAGCTTCGCCCGCTACTGCGACCAGGTGCTGCTGCCGGGCGCGGCGCTGGCCGCCGCCGAGCAGCGCGGCAGCCAGATCGACACCGCCCAGGCCGAACACATCCGCGCCACCATCGCCGACGTCGCCGCCACGCTCACGCCGGTCTCGGGCGCACCGGGCAAGAGCCGCAAGCGCCAGCGCGTCTCGCTGCTGGACGCTAACGTCGGCGCCCACCTGCGCCAGATGCGCGAGGAACGCCTCGGACGCTGGCAGGGCTCGCTCGACGTGCCGGCGCGCTCGATCGTGCTGTGCGCCGGCCTGGGCAGCGAGCGCGACGACCTGCTCAGCGAACTGCTGGTGCGCGCCCTGCGCGAAGCCGACATCGACGCGCGCAGCACCGTCATCGGCGCCGAGCAGGAAAGCCCGGGACCGGACGCGGCCGACCTGATCTCGACCGTGTTCATCACCTACCCGGTCGAGGCCACGCTGGAGCAATGGCGCGAAGCAACCCGCGACCTGCACGCGCGCCTGCCGAACGTGCTGCTGGTGACGATCCGCCTGCCTTTTGCAGAAACCACGGTCAGCCAGAGCCTGGTGCAGGAACACGTCGACATGGTGCTGCGCTCCTTCGAGGAAAGCCTGGCTTTCGTGGCGCCGGAGCGCACCGCGCAGCAGGCCGCCGCCTGAGCCTGCCGGGGTAGCACGGCTGGCGGCCGTCATGGGAGGCCGGCGGCGCCATTGTGTATCATGCAAGCGCGCCCCATCGCTCCTTTCCAGATGACTTACCGCCTCGCCATTTTCGATTTCGACGGCACGCTCGCCGACTCATTTCCCTTCTTCCTGAGCGTGTTCAACCAGATCGCCGACCAGCACGGTTTCCGGCGCATCGACGTCACGCAGATCGAGCGCCTGCGCCACTACGAACCGCGCGAGATGATGCGCCACGTCGGCATGCCGACCTGGAAACTGCCGCTGGCCGCCGCCAGCTTCAAGACCCTGATGAGCCAGAACGCCGGCCAGGTCCGCCTGTTTCCCCAGGTCGACCACGCGCTGCGCGAACTGGCGCGCGGCGACATCGGGCTCACCATCGTCTCGTCTAATTCCGAAGAGAACGTGCGTCAGGTGCTGGGGCCGGAACTGGCCTCGCTGATCAGCCAGTACGAGTGCGGCATGTCGATCTTCGGCAAGACCTCGCGCATCCGCAAGGTCGTCAAGCGCGCCGCGGTGGCGCCGAGCGCGGCGCTCTACATCGGTGACCAGGCCACCGACGCGCAGGCGGCGCGCAAGGCCGGCGTCGCGTTTGCGGCCGTGCACTGGGGCTATGCGCCGATCGAGGTGCTGCGCAAGGTGGCGCCGGAGCATGAATTCGATCTGCCGGCCTCGCTGGCGGCAATCGGGACTTTGAACGCCAACGTCCGCGCCGGTGCGTGACCTAGGGTGGGGTCGTTGATGCCGGGGGCATCAAGGACGTGCCCACGCATAAACGGCGAGCATTGTTGACCTGCTTTTCGCGCCAACACGACGCAAAGGTCACGCGTGGGCACGGGGCGCCCACCCTACGGCCTCCCTGCAAGAAATTACTTCGCATGCTAAACTTTCGCACTCAAATGAATATCCCTCCAGCATGGACTCTTTCGATCAAACCCTGATGCAATTGACGGCGACGCTGACGCAAGCCTCGCGCGCCTATAAATCGATGGCGGACAAGGTCGCCTCGCAATACAGCCTGTCGCAGGCCACCGCCCTGCCGGTGCTGATCCTCGGCCGCCTCGGCCAGGACGGCGTGCGTCCCGGCGTGCTGGCCGAGGCCCTGGGCTTGGAAGCCTCGTCGCTGGTGCGCGTGGTCGATTTGCTCATCGAAAACGGCCTGATCGAGCGCCACGAGGATCCGCAGGATCGCCGCGCCAAGCTCCTGCAGCTCACCGCCGACGGCAAGACCCGTGCGCAGCAGATGGAAGAGGCGCTGATCCCCTTCCGCCGCAATGTCTTCGCGGACTTCACCGAGGCCGACATCGCCACCTGCCTGCGCGTGCTGACCGGCATCCAGGCGCAGATCGGCAAGCCCTGCGACCAGTCCGGCGGAGAGAAGCAGGCGTGAAGTCCCCCAGCAAGACCGAGGTCCTGTTTTCGGTAAAAAGTTTCGCGGCAGCGATGCTTGCGCTCTACATCGCGATGCGCATCGGCCTGCCGCGTCCCTTCTGGGCGCTGATGACGGCCTATATCGTCAGCGCCCCCTTTGCCGGTCCGACGCGCTCGAAAGCCGTGTACCGCTTCGGCGGCACCTTCCTCGGCGCCTTCGCCACCGTGCTGATCGTGCCGACCTTCGCCAATTCGCCCGAGCTGCTGTCGCTGTCGCTGGCGCTGTGGGTCGGCGGCTGCCTGTACGTGTCGCTGCTCGACCGCACGCCGCGCTCCTACGTGCTGATGCTGGCGGGTTACACGGCGGGCCTGATCGCCTTCCCGGCCGTCGACAATCCGGGCACGATCTTCGATATCGCGGTGGCCCGCGTCGAGGAAATCCTGCTCGGCATTACCTGCGCCACCGTCGTTCACTCGCTGGTGCTGCCGCAAAGCTTCGGTCCGGTGATGCTGTCGCGCCTGGACCACGCGCTGCGCGACGCCCGCAACTGGATCGCCGACGCGCTGGCGCCGAACGGGGACACGAAGAGCGCGGGCGACCGCCGCAAGCTGGCCGGCGACATCACCGAGCTGCGCATGATGGCCGTGCACCTGCCCTTCGACACCTCGCACCTGCGCTGGACCTCGAACGCCATCCACGCGCTGCAGGAACGCCTGGCCGCGATGGTGCCGCTGCTCTCCGCCATCGAGGACCGCCTGCTGGCGCTGCGCCAGCTCGGGGCGCTGGACGAATCCTCGCGCTGGCGCACGCTGTTGGCCGACATCACGGCCTGGGCCGGCACGCCGAAGGACGAAACGCCAGGCGATCCGAGCCGCCTGCGCGCGGCCATCGACGAACTGGCGCCCCAGCCGACGCGCCACATGGGCTGGCTGGAACTGGTGCAGATGAATCTCGCCGCGCGCCTGCGCGCCCTGGTCGAGGTCGGCGTCGAGGCCCAGACCCTGCGCCGCCACATCGGGCTGGGCGCCGCCGGCGCGCTGCCGCCTGAAGCGCGCCACCTGCCCGGCGTGCCGGCCCACGCCCTGCACCTGGACCGCGGCATGGCCCTGGTCTCGGCGCTGGCGGCGGTCATCGCCACGCTGGCCGGCTGTGCCTTCTGGATCGCCACCGGCTGGCCTTCGGGCGCGGCGATGCCGATGATGGCGGCGGTGATGTCCTGCTTCTTCGCGACCCAGGACGACCCGGTGCCCTTCATCAAGGGCTTCCTGGTGTGGACCATCTATTCGGTGCCGCTGTCGGCCTTCTACCTGCTGGCCGTGCTGCCGGCGATCCACAGCTTCGAGATGCTGGTGCTGGCCTGCGCGCCCGTGTTCCTGCTGCTGGGCGTGCTGGTCGCCCGTCCCGCCACCTTCGGCAAGGCCATGCCCTTCATGTTCGGCATCGCCGGCACGCTGGCGCTGCAGGACACGAACACGGCGGACGCCGCGTCCTTCATCAACAGCACGCTGGCCCAGCTCGCCGGCCTGGCGCTGGCGGTGCTGGTGATCGGGCTGTTCCGCAGCGTCGGCGCCGGCTGGACCGCGCGCCGCCTGCTGCGCGCCGGCTGGAAGGAACTGGCGCACATGGGCGACGGCAGGCAGGCGCCGTCGGTGCCGGAATTCTCGGCGCGCATGGTCGACCGCATTGCCCTGTTGACCCCGCGCCTGGCGATGGCCGGCGCCCAGCAGGACCTACAGGCGGCCGACGCCCTGGTCGACCTGCGCATCGGCCTGAACATGACGCAACTGCTGGCCGCGCGCCATGAACTGGGCCGCAGCCAGGCCGCGCTGTGGGCGCTGCTGGAACACCTGTCTCAGCATTTCGAGGCGCGTCCGCGCCACGATGCGGCCGAAGACGCGCGCCTGCTGGCCTCGCTCGACAACGCCCTGCGTTCGGTCAGCGCCGCCCAGCCCTCGCTTGCCCAGCGCGACGCCCTGGCGGCGCTGGCCGGCATCCGCCGCGACCTGTTCCCGCAGGCGCTGCCCTATCAACCCTCGCCCGTTCTAGAGAAGGAGATCCGATGATCGGCGAAGTCAGCCTCTACGGCATCTATGTTCCACCGCTGCTGCTGCTGGCCTTGCTCGCGCTGGTGGTCTCGCGCCTGTTCAACTGGGTGCTGGCGCGCACCGGCTTCTACCGCCACGTCTGGCATCCGGCGCTGTTCGATTTTTCGCTGTTCATCATCGTGCTGGGCAGCCTCGCTTTCCTTGGTTCCAAGCTATCCTGAATATGGTCATGAAATTCTCTCTTCCGGCTGTGGGCCGGGTCGGTATCACCCTGATTGCCGCCGCCGGCGCCGTGTATGCGGGCTGGCAGTTGTGGCGGCACTATGAAGTCGAACCCTGGACGCGCGACGGCCGCGTCAAGGCCTATGTGGTGCAGGTCGCGCCCGACGTCACCGGCCAGGTGACGAAGGTGTACGTACACGACAACCAGCAGGTCAATGCCGGCGACCTGCTGTTCGAGGTCGACCGCGCGCGCTTCGAACTGGCCCTGCGCCAGGCCGAGGCGGCCGAGCAGGCGGCCCAGGCCGCGCTGAACCAGGCCCAGCGCGAAGCGCGCCGCAACGTCCAGCTCGACGAGCTGGTGGCGCAGGAAACCCGCGAACAGGGCCAGTCGCGCGTCGAGACGGCGCGCGCGGCGCTGGCCCAGGCCGTGGTGAATCGCGACACCGCGAAACTCAATCTCGAACGCACCCAGGTCAAATCGGTGGTCAACGGCTTCGTCACCAACCTCGACCTGCGTCCGGGCGCCTACGTCAGCGCCAGCCATCCGGTGATGGCGCTGGTCGACCGCACTTCCTTCTATGTCGAAGGCTATTTCGAGGAAACCAAGCTGCCGAAGATCCACTTGGGCGACCCGGTCGCGGTGACCCTGATGGGCGCGCCGCAGAAGCTGCGCGGTCACGTGGAAAGCTTCGCCGAAGGCATCTCGGACCGCGACCGCACGACCGGCACCAACCTGCTCCCGAACATCAACCCGACCTTCAACTGGGTCCGCCTGGCCCAGCGCATCCCGGTGCGCGTGGCCCTCGATCCGGTGCCCGCCGACGTGCGCCTGGTCGCCGGCCAGACCGCCACCGTGCAGGTGCTCCCGAGCGAAGGCAAACCCGCCGCGCGCCCCCAGGCCCATGCCATGGCCGCGCCCAGCTCGCTGAAGAACTGACCCATTCACCATGAAGCATCCCCTTTTCTTCCCTTTGAAAGCGGCGGCCGCGCTGGCCTTGCTGACCGTGAGCGCCTGCTCCACGGTCGGCCCGAACTACCGCGTGCCGGACGAGGCCGTGGTGAAACGTCCCGACGCGGCGGCGCCCTTCGTCGGCGCCGCCGAACAAGCGTTCAGCCAGGCGCCGCTGCCGGCCCAATGGTGGCGCCTGTACCGCGACGACACGCTGGACGGCCTGATCGACAAGGCCTTTGCCGCCAACACCGACCTGCGCGTGGCCGCAGCCAACCTGGCGCGCGCCCGCGCCGTGCTGTCGGAAGCGGAAGAGCTGCGCCGGCCGGAAGCCGCCGTCTCGGCCTCCCCCGGCTTCGGCCGCGCATCCGGCGCCGCCATGGGCCTGCCGGAATCGCTTCCCAGCCAGGCGACCTACGACACCGGCCTGCACGTCTCTTACCAGCTCGATTTGTTCGGCAAGATCAAGCGCGCCGTCGAAGCGGCCGGCGCCGATACCGAAGCGGCCCAGGCCGCGCTCGACCTGACCCGCGTGACCGTGGCGGCCGACACGGCGCGCGCCTATGCCGAGGCCTGCGCGGCCGGCCAGCAGATCGCGATCGCCCAGGAATCGGTCGCGCTGCAGCGCAAGTTCGTGGCGTCGACCGCGCAGCGCGTGAAACTCGGCCGCGGCACGGCGCTCGACAACAGCCGCGCCCAGGGCCAGCTCGAGCAGTTGCGCGCGGCCCTGCCGCCACTCGAGGCGCAACGCCGCACCGCGCTGTACCGGCTGGCGGTGCTGACCGGCGACGTGCCGGGCAAGTTCCCGCAGGCGGTGGCCCAGTGTTCCAAGGCGCCGCAGCTGGCCTCCGCCATTCCCGTCGGCGACGGCGCGGCCCTGCTCAAGCGCCGTCCGGACATCCGCCAGGCCGAACGCGCGCTGGCCGGCGCCACCGCGCGCATCGGCGTGGCCACCGCCGAGCTGTATCCGTCGATCAGCCTGGGGCTGTCGGCGGGCAGCACCGGGACCCTGTCGGGCTTTGGCGAAGGCAACACCTTCCGCTACAGCCTGGGTCCTTTGATCTCCTGGACCCTGCCCGCGACCGGCAATGCGCGCGCGCACATCGAGCAGGCCGAGGCCGGCAGCGCCGCCGCCCTGGCGCGCTTCGACGGCGTGGTGCTGAACGCCCTGCGCGAAACCGAGACCGCGCTCACGGCCTATGCGCGCGAGCTCGACCGCAACGCGGCATTGCGGGCGGCGCGCGACCAGAGTGCGCTGGCCTCGCAACAGGCCGCCAAACTGTACCGCTTCGGGCGCACCGACTTCCTCACCACGCTCGACGCCGAACGCACCCTGGCCTCGGCGCAGGCGGCGGTGGCGGCGTCGGATGCGAAGCTGGCGAGCGACCAGGTGGCGCTGTTCCTGGCGCTGGGTGGGGGTTGGGAAAAGGCGGGCGAATGAAACCGCGTGGGCGTACGCAACGTTGATCTGACGTTCCACTTGCTGCATCGCGAACGTGGATCGTAGGGTGGGCACCCCGTGCCCACGCGTTACGCGCGCATCTTTTTGCGGCTGCGGCGAATCATCGCCCGCAAGACGAAAACAAACCTCACGCTCGCGACTGGCGGACACTGTGCAAGCGGGGAGTCGCGGCTGGCGGCGTACCGGACACGTGCGTAACGCGTGGGCACGGGGTGCCCACCCTACGAGCCCTCCTTACAACAGCTTATCGAGCGTAATCGGCAGGTCCCGTACCCTTTTCCCGGTCGCGTGGAACACGGCATTCGCCACCGCGGCCGCGACGCCGGTGATGCCGATCTCGCCTATCCCCTTCGCCCCCAACGGATTGACGTGCGGGTCGTCCTCGTCGACCACCTCGACCTCGATGCTGCCGATGTCGGCATTCACGGGCACGTGGTATTCGGCCAGGTTGCCGTTCACGGCGCGCCCGTTGCGCAGGTCGAACACGGTTTCCTCGAACAGCGCCATGCCGATTCCGCCGACGATGCCGCCCATCAGCTGGCTGTGGCCGGTCTTGACGTTCATCAGCTTGCCGACGCCATATACGCCGACCACGCGCGGCACCCGCACCGTGCCCAGCGCCTCGTCCACATGCACTTCGACGAACACGGCGCCGAAGGCGTGCATCGAGAATTTCTTGCTGGCGTCGCCGGGATCGGCCTGCGCCTCGGCCTCGATCGGGGCGCCGCCGTGGCGCACGACGATGTCGGTCATCGATTCGCCTTCCGATGGATCCCCGCGCAGGAACAGCATGCCGCCGTCCAGCTCGACTTCGTCAGGCAGCGCGCCATGCAGCGGCGAACGCTCGTCCGCCACCGCGATGCCGACCAGTTTCAGTTTCAGCGCCCTGGCGGCGGCCTGCACCGCCGGCGCCACGCTGGCGACCGTGGTGGAGCCGCCCGAGACCGGCGCTTCCGGCAGGCGCGAGTCGCCGAGTTCGAAACGCACGCGCTCGACCGGCAGGCCAAGGGCATCGGCGGCGACCTGGGTCATGACGGTATAGGTGCCGGTGCCGAGGTCCTGGGTGCTGGAACGCATCACGACCAGTCCGTCCGCATGGATCGTGGCCGAGGCCGCGCCCTTCGAGCGGTTGGTGGGGTAGGTGGCGGTCGCCATGCCCCAGCCGACCAGCTTGTCGCCTTCACGCATCGAGCGCGGCTGCGGGTTGCGCCGGCTCCAGCCGAAGCGTTCGGCGCCGCGCTCATAACATTGGCGCAGCGATTTACTCGAGAAGGGCAGCTCCTTGCCGGGATCGCGTTCCGTGTAGTTCTGCAGGCGCAGTTGCAAGGGGTCGATGCCGAGCTCATGGGCCAGCTCGTCCATCGAGGACTCGAGCGCGAACGAGCCCGAGGCCTCGCCAGGCGCACGCATGAAGGTCGGCGTGCCCAGGTTCATGCGCGCCAGCCGGTGCGTGGTTTCCTCGTTCGGCGCTTCGTACATCATGCGCGTCATCAGCCCGCAGGGCTCGATCCAGTCCTCGATCATCGAGGTGTAGGCGACGGTGTCGTGGGCGGTGGCGGTCAATCGGCCGTCGGACATGGCGGCATGCCGCATGCGCTGGTCGGTGACCGGACGCGCGCCGACCGGGCCGAACATCTGGTTGCGGTCGAGCACCAGCTTGACCGGGCGCCCCGCGCCCTGCGCGGCCATCGCCGCCAGCACCACATGCGACCACACCGAGCCCTTGCAGCCGAAGCCGCCGCCGACATACGGACACAGCACCGTGACCTTGTCTTCCCCGATGCCGAGCGTGCCGGCGACCGTGCGCTGCACGCCCTTCATGTACTGGGTCGAATCGTAGAGCAGCAGGTTGTCGCCGTCCCAGGCTGCGATCGTCGCGTGCGGCTCGATCGGGTTGTGGTTCTCGACCGGCGTGCGATAAGTGACGTCGATGCGCGCGCTGCCCGACAGCAGGCCGGTCTGCAGGTCGCCGCGTTTCGTGTCCGTGGATTGGGTCAGCACCTTTTCCGGCGGGTGGGTGTGCTGTTTCGCTTCCTCGAAGTCGAGCAGCGCCGGCTTCGTTTCATATTCGATGCGCAGGCGCGCCGCCGCCTCGCGCGCCTGCTCGAAGGTCTCGGCCACGACCACGGCGATCGGCTGGTTGTTGTAATGGACCGCATCGTCCTGCAGCAGGGAGAGTACCCGGCCAATCGGGGGCGACACCTTGCCGGCCTTGGTTTCCCGCGGCAGGCGCGGCGCGTTCTCGTGCGTCATGATGTGGATGACACCGGGCAGCGCCTGCGCGTCGGCGGCATCGATGCGCTTGATGCGGCCGTTCGGGACGGTGCTGGTGACCAGCACCGCCTGCGCCAGGCGCTCGACGGGATGCTCGGCCGCATAGCGGGCCGCGCCGCTGACCTTGGCCCAGGCGTCAGTACGGTTGATGGGTGCGCCGACGATGCTCATGCCGCTCCTCCTGTGCTGTCTTCCGCGCGTTGTCCTGCAATGCGCAGCGCCCGCACGATCGCGCGCTGCGTCAGTTCGATCTTGAATCCGTTATGCGATTGCGGCTGGGCGCCGGCGACGGCCGCCGCGGCGGCGCGCCCCATCGCCTCTTCGCTCAGGGCCTGCCCGCGCAGGATGTTCTCCGCCTCCTCGGCGCGCCAGGGTTTATGGGCGACGCCGCCCAGCACCAGGCGCAGGTCGCGCACCGCGCCATCCCGCAGGTCGAGCGCGATGGCCACCGACACCAGCGCAAAGGCATAGCTGGCGCGGTCTCTCACCTTCAGGTAATGCGAGCGCGCGCCGAAGCCGGAGGCCGGCAGGTCGACAGCTGTGATCAGTTCGCCCTGCCGGATGACCGTGTCGAACTGCGGCGTGTCGCCCGGCAGGCGGTGGAATTCGGCGATCGGCACGCTGCGTTCGCCGTCGGGTCCACTCAGGCGCACGCTGGCGTCCAGCGCAACCAGCGCCACCGCCATGTCCGAAGGGTTGGTCGCGATGCAGGACGGGCTGGCGCCGAGGATGGCGTGGATGCGATTGAACCCGTCGATCGCGGCGCAGCCCGAGCCGGGATCGCGCTTGTTGCAGCTTTTGAAGGTCGGGTCGGTGAAGTAATAGCAGCGGGTGCGCTGCAGCAGGTTGCCGCCGACGGTCGCCATGTTGCGCAGCTGGGCCGAGGCGCCGTTCAGGATGGCTTCCGACAACACGCGGTAGCGCTGGCGCACCAGCGGGTGATTCGCCGCCTGCGTGTTGCTGGCCATGGCGCCGATGCGCAGGCCGCCATCGGGCAGTTCCTCGACGGTGTTCAGGGCCAGGCGGCTGACGTCCACCAGCCGCGTCGGCCGCTCGATGCCGCTTTTATACAGGTCGAGCAGGTTGGTGCCGCCGCCGATGAATTTGCTGCCCGGAGAACTGCCCAGCTCGACGGCATGGGCGACGTCGCGCGCCCGTTCATACGAGATCGAATGCATGCGGCCTCCTTATCCTTGGGCGGCGGCCGCGGTGCGGATCGCGGCCACGATGTTCTGGTAGGCGCCGCAGCGGCACAGGTTGCCGCTCATGCGCTCGCGGATCTCGTCCTCGCTCAGGCCTTGCGGGCGCTCGCCCCGGGTGACGGCGCTGGCCTGGCCTTCGGCGATCTCGCGCAGCAGGGCCACGGTCGAACAGACCTGGCCCGGTGTGCAATAGCCGCACTGGAAGCCGTCGTGGTCCATGAAGGCCTGCTGCACCGGGTGCGGCCGGCCATCCTGGGCCAGGCCCTCGACGGTGGTGATCTCGCGGCCGTCGTGCATGACGGCCAGGGTCAGGCAGGAGTTGATGCGCTGGCCATCGACCAGCACGGTGCAGGCCCCGCACTGGCCGCGGTCGCAGCCCTTCTTGGTGCCGGTCAGGTGCAGGGTTTCGCGCAGGGCGTCGAGCAGGCTCACGCGCGGCTCGATGTGCAGCTGGTGTTCGGTTCCGTTGATGCGCAGGGTCAGCGGCTGCGGCGGAACGTAGGGCGGCGCATCGCTCTGCGCCAGCAGGGTCTGGTCGTCGTCTGGCATGGGTTCACTCTTCAAAAGTTGTCGGGAGGCGCTCTCAGCCCTTCACGCAGACGATCTGCTTCAGGGTGTGTACGACCTCCACCAATTCGTCCTGGGCCCGCATAACGGCGTCGATGTCCTTGTACGCCATCGGGATTTCGTCGATCACGCCCTCGTCCTTGCGCGATTCGACGCCTTGTGTCGCGCGCTCGACATCGGCGCGGGTGAAACGGCGCTTGGCCTCGGTGCGGCTCATGGTGCGGCCGGCGCCGTGGCTGCAACTGTTAAAACTTTCCGGGTTGCCCTTGCCGCGCACGATAAAACTCTTCGCGCCCATGGAGCCTGGGATGATGCCCAGTTCTCCTGCGCGTGCGGAGACCGCACCTTTGCGCGTGATCAGGACATCGCGGCCGAAATGGCGCTCCTGCTGCACATAGTTGTGGTGGCAGTTCACCGCTTCCACGTGGGTCTCGAAGGGCCTGGTGATCACGCTGCGCACGGCATGGATCAGGTTCTGCATCATGACTTCGCGGTTGATGCGGGCGAACTTCTGGGCCCAGCCGACGGCCTCGATGTAGTCCCGGTAGTGCTGGGTGCCTTCCTCGAGGTAGGCCAGGTCCTGGTCGGGCAGGTTGACCATGTGGCGGCGCATGTCCTGCTTGGCCAGCTCGATGAAATGGGTGCCGATGGCATTGCCCACGCCGCGCGAGCCGGAGTGCAGCATCAGCCACACGAAGTTGTCCTCGTCCAGGCAGATCTCGACGAAGTGGTTGCCGCTGCCCAGGGTGCCCAGGTGCTTGTAGTTGTTCGTGCCGCGCAGCTTGGGCCACTTGCGGCAGAGCGCGTCGAACTCGTCCTTCAGCTTGGCCCAGCCGGCGTCCACCGGCGGCGGCGGGCGGTCCCAGGAGCCGACGTCGCGGCCCTTGGCGTTCCGCGTCTTCGGCGACATGCCGTGCGGGATGGCCTGTTCGATGGCGCTGCGCAGCTTTCCCAGGCTGTCCGGCAGGTCGCTCGCGCGCAGCGTGGTCTTCGCCGCCATCATGCCGCAGCCGATGTCCACGCCGACCGCCGCCGGGATCACCGCGCCCAGCGTGGGGATCACGCTGCCGATGGTCGAACCCTTGCCGAGATGAACGTCAGGCATGACCGCGACGTGGTGGTAGATGAAGGGCAACTGGGCCAGCTTCGTCAGTTGTTCCTTGGCCGCTTCCTCGACGGGCACGCCATGCGTCCACATCTTGACCGGTTTGGCCCCTTTCGCTTCCAGGGTTTCGTAGTCAGCCTGTTTCGTTTCCATGATGAGTGGTGAAGACGACAACGGCTTCATGATCACCCAAATCGAAAAACCGGGGAGTCCGGGAGAGAGAACGGAAGCGTTCGGAGCCGCAGTTGCGGTACGAGAACGACGCGTTCTATACTGGCTGAGGCGCTCTGGCGCGCCCTCTATGGAACTCTTGCATGCGAAAACTTCTTCTACTGGCTCCGCTGCTGCTGGCCGGCTGCGTCGACGACTCGGCCACCTACTATATCGACGGCAACGAACACGCGCTGACCGTGCGCGCGGTGCAGGAGCATTTCTGGAAGAAGGACGTCACGCTGGAACTGGTCGCGGCGCGCATGCCGGACTGCCAGCGCAGGCTCGAGCTGGCCACGCTGCCGGTGGCGGACGTGGAAGTGGAATTGTTTGCGTCCGGCGAGAACGTCTACACGCTGCGCGCCGGCGACCTGGTGTGGCGGGTGGAAACGCAGAACTGCAGCGAGATGCCAGAACCCGAGCAGGTCACCGGGCAGCCGCTCGGCCTGTTCCACCTGGACGAGAACGACAAGCTCGTCTTCGAAGAGGCGGAAACGCCGGCACAGTAAGAGGGCCTGGAAACCTTCAGGGCAAGGGATGCGGCCACCCGAGGCAGCGCCGCGACGGCGGACCGCGAAGACAGCCCGCTTGTGCGGCGAGACGATGCAACGCAGCCATCAAGCTTGTCAGGCGCTCTTAAGGACGCAGCCAGCCGCGCGCGATCGGAGCCGCCAGCACGCGGCGGTAGACGGTCTGCATCAGCGGCACCAGCGCCGCGGCCAGGGCCTGGCCAGGACGGGTGTTGATCAGCACCGCGGCAAACGTCGAGACCAGCAGCGCCCCCACCATGTCGAGCGGCCAGTGCACACCCAGGAACACCCGCGCCCAGGCCACCGGCAGCGCCAGCATGAAGAGCGCAAGGCCGAAGCGGCGCGCCTCGCGCAGCGGACCGAACACGAGGGCCAGGGCCACCGAGAACATGCTGGTGCCGTGGTCGCTCGGGAAGGAACTGTCCGGCGCGTGATACATGAAGGTGTGACCGATCTCGGCCACGAAAGGACGTGGATGGGACCAGCCCAGGCCGATGAGCTTGTTGATCGTCAGCGCGATCGCGGCGGCCAGGAAAGCCCGCACGGCCGCCTCGCGCTGCTCGGTGCCGCCATTCATCCACATCAGCACCAGGCCCAGGGGCACGATCATGATCAGCCATTCGGCGGCGAAGATCGCGCCATGCAGGCGCCAGCCCTCGAGGCCGGGCGAGGAATTGAAGATCGCGAACAGGTACTGGTTCAATTGGTCGAACATCGGCGCCGGGATAGAAGAAAAACAATATCCCAGCTTAGCTCAGCCGCTCGGTGCGCACGATTTGAAATCGCAACAGAATGTGACAAAGCCCGTCAGGCCGCTGTCACCAATGCAGCAAATCAATTTATATCGATGCTGGCGTTGCGCCGATTCCACGCGGCGTATGGACGCCGGCCGGTCAGCGCGGCCGCATCAGGCGGTGCAGCTGGGCCAGCTCGACATCGCGTCCGAGCGTCTCGAGCGTCTGCTCGAGCAGGGAACGGTCGCCGTTGCGCAGCATGGACCACTGGGTGAAGTATTCGTGCACGGTGCGCCAGGGCGGAAAATCGCGCGGCAGGCTGCGCCACGCGGCGCCCGTGTGCAGGAAGTACAGGACCGCGCAGTAGACATCGTACAGGTCGTGCTTGCGGGGACGTGTCTTGCGGCGCGCCGCTTCGAGCATGCCACGCACGCGCTCGAACTGCTCACGCGGAATATCGCTGGGGAATTCTGACCGAGCCATCGTTCGCCCCCTAAAACTCCTTTGAGGGCGAAGTTAATGAACAGGTTCCCGACGGGCCGCGATGGCCGGCCGGGACAGGGTCTCAGTCCCGCGCGAGCGCGAGGAACTCGGTGCGCAGCGCCAGATTCGGCTGCAGTTCGCCCAGCATGCACGAGGTGATGGTTTCTTCGCCCTGGGTGCGGATGCCGCGGCTTTCCATGCACATGTGGCGGCACTTGACGACCACGCCCACCGCCTTCGGCTCGAGCACTTCCATCAGCGCATTCGCGATCTGCATGGTCATGCGTTCCTGGACCTGCAGGCGCTTGGAGAAGATGTCGACCAGGCGGGTCAGCTTCGACAGGCCGACAATTTTTCCGTTCGGCAGATAGCCGACGGTGGCCTTGCCGAAGAACGGCGCCAGGTGATGCTCGCAATGGCTGTAGACGGGGATGCCGCGCACTACGATCAGCTCGTTGTACTGCTCGGCGCCATCTTCGAAGGCCTTGAGGACTTCGACCGGATCCTGGTCGTAGCCGGAGGTCCAGTGTTTCCAGGCTTTCGCAACGCGCGCCGGCGTTTCGTGCAGGCCTGGACGGTTCGGATCTTCACCGAGGCTGGCCAGCAGGCGACGCCAGTCGTGTTCGGTGAATGCTTCTTTGTCAGACATGGTAAACCTTAAAAATTCGATTGCCGCCAGTATATAGAAAATGTGCCGAGGCTTCCGAAGCCTGCCGATTTATTGAGCAAACCGGACTCATCTGTTGCGCCCATGCGCTAGCGTGGACTGGTTCTCATGCGACGGGAGGCGGCCTATGTTCGGAAGCTCGGTACTGGAAGTGGCAATCGGATTGACGTTCTGTTACGGCACGGTGGCGCTGATCGTCGCCACCCTGCAGGAGGCGCTGGCGGCGGCGTTCCGGCTGCGCGCCAACACCCTGCTGGCGGGGATCAAGAGCATGCTCAACGACCCGCGTTTCGACGCACTGGCCCAGATGGTGTACGCCCACCCGCTGGTCAATCCGCACAGCGACGGCGGTCCGGTCGACGAGCGCCATCTGGCGGCCCGCCCATCCTACATCGAACCGGCGCACTTCGCGATCGCGCTGATCGACAGCATCCAGAAGGCGCCGGGCGACTTCGCGCGCCTCGGCGCGGACATCGACGCCGTGTCCGACCCGCAGGTGCGGCGCGCCCTGCACGCGCTGTACGCACGCGCGGCGGGCGACCTGGACCGCTTCCAGGTGTTGGTGGCCGGCTGGTTCGACAATGCCATGGAGCGGGTGTCGGGCGCCTATAAACGGCGCCAGCTCCTGATTTCGCTGCTGATCTCGCTGCTGCTGGCGATCCTGTTCAACATCGACAGCATCAATCTGTTCCGCACGCTCTGGCAGCAGCCGCAACTGGCGGCGCACATCGGCGGCGCCCCGGGGGCGCTCGACGCCGAGACCCTGCGCCAGCTGTGGGCATTGCCGATCGGCTGGGAGAGCTTCCCGCCGGTGCTGGATGCGGCCTTCGCCCTGCAGGCGGCAGGCTGGCTGATCACGGCGTCCACCACGCTGTTCGGCGCGCCCTTCTGGTTCGACCTGCTGCAGCGCGCGGTGCAGTTGCGCGGCACCGGGGCTCGGCCGCAGGAAAGGCCGGCGACGCTGACGATGTCCCCGGCGCCGGCGGTGGTGTCGTCGACCGTGGCGGTGGTGCGCGCCAACCCAACCCTCCCCGCTGCCGCGGGCGAAGCCTGAGCTAGCGGCCAGGCGGCCGGTGCGCGTCGACCAGCACGCTCGACACCGAGATGTGCGGCACGCGCTCCGGCCACTCGTCATCCGGACCGAACCAGCGCGCCTCGGCGATCTCGCTCGGATCGACGCGGATCTCGCCGCCGGCGTAGTCGGCGGTGAAGGCAATCATCAGCGAATGCGGGAAGGGCCATGACTGGCTGGCGAAATAGCGCAGGTTCGTCACCCGCAACCCCACCTCCTCGTAGACCTCGCGGTGGATCGCTTCCTCGATCGATTCGCCCGCCTCCAGGAACCCGGCCAGCGGCGTGAAGCGCTTCGCCGCCGAGGCGTGGTGCAGCGCCAGCAGCACCTTGTCGCCGTTTTTAATCAGGACCATCATCGCCGGCGAAATGCGCGGATAGGCCAGGTGGCCGCACTGCGTGCACTTGAAGCTGCGCTCGTGCAGCAGGCGCGCCATCGGATGGGCGCAGGCGCCGCAGTAGCGGTGGGTGCGCGCCCATTCGGCGATCTGGGCCGCGCGGCCGGCCACGCCGCTCATCGCTTCGTCCATGTCGCCGAAGAAGAGCGAACGCAGGCCGCGCCAGGCATAGCCCGGCGGCGCGTCTTCGCGCTCGCGCCAGCCTGCCTGGCAGTAGCGCTCGCCCAGCAGGCCAACCGGCTGCAGGTGGGCCGGGTCGTGGTCGAGCGCGCTTAGCGCGGCGGCGTCGGGCAGCGCGAGGTCGTGTTCGCGCACCAGCAGGCGGCCGTTGTGGAACAGGAAAGTGAGCGGGTCGGGATGGGCTTGCGGCGCCATCAGCGGCGTGAAGGTCGGGGGCGTTTGCAGCATACGTTCTATCACGGATGAGAGGGTGCCCCATCATACCGCGAGCGGCGCCGGCGCGCCCTGTCCGCCTTCAGAACCTGGCCCCAGCAGGCGGGAGGAAGCGCATGGCGACGTGCGCGTAGGCGATGCATGGCAACCGTGGGCAAGGCGCGAGGAGGCCGCGTGGCGAGCCACGCAACGACGAGCAACGCCGTCCACGCTTGCCAGGCGCGTCAGGAGCGACTCCTGACTACTGGGATAGGCTCTTAGGGCTGGGCCAGCTTCCTCCCGAGTTCGTGCGCCATCTTGAGGTGCTCGGCCAGCGTTTCGCCCATGGTGGCGGCCAGCGTGCGGATGTCCGGATCGGCCTCCTCGCCCGCGTAATGGCGGAAAACCTTGATGTCGCGCTCGTGCGCATCGATGTTGTACTGGATCCAGCGCTGCTCGAAATCGCGTCCGGACAGGCTGGACAACTCCTCCACCGTCATTTCCTGCTCGGGCCGCAGGTCCTGGGGCGCGCCCAGGCCCTTGCGCCTGGCGAGCTGCTCGATGTCGCGGCCCATGCGGCCGTGCTCGTCGACCATGGCCTGGGCGAACATCTTGACCTCGTCGTTGCCGGATTTTTCGATCGCCAGCTCGCAGACCTGGATTTCCGCCATCGCGTCCTGCATGGCCTGCAGCAGGAAGGCCCTGTTGCCGGTCTCGCCGGCCGGCGGCTGGTCGGCCGGGGCCGGATTCACATGCGCCATGATGTCCTCGCTTGGCAGTGTCAACCAAACCCTAAGACCGCGCCGGCGCGCCCAGGTTTCATGCATCAGGCGCTCGCATGCCCGCGAAAACCGTGCCGAACTAATCGCAGCTCATCGTGCTCAAAGTAGGGCTGGATCGCGCCATCGCTACATAAATACAAGAATGTTCCAAGAACGAAGGAGAAGACGATGAACGATGCCTCCGCCGTCCACGGCCCGGTCGTGCTCGGCATTAACCGTACCCAGGACGCCAGCATCTGCCTGATGCACGGCTCCGAGCTGGCATGGGCGATCCAGAAGGAGCGGCTCACCCGCCACAAGCACCACTGGGGCAAGCCCGGCGACCTGCGCCAGCATTACCGTCCCGCCCTGCCCGGCCTCGACCGTCCAGTCGACGTGCTGGTCGAATGCTATTCGTCGGACGCCGAAATCGCCTCCCTGGCCAGCTACGAGGCCGAGCTGGCGGACACCCTCGTGCTCGCGCCGGACTGCCGCCGCGCGCGCATCTCGCACCACCTGGCCCACCTGTACAGCGTGTTCCATCCGTCGCCGTTTCGCGAAGCGGCCGTCATGATCGTCGATGGCCAGGGCAGTCCCGTGGCGGACTTCACCGAGCAATGGATCGGTGCGGCGGACGTGCCGGGCGACTGGCGCGAAGTCTCCTCGTTCTACGTCGCCAACCGCGAACGCGTCGCCTGCATCGGCAAGCAGCTGTGGGACCGCGACGACACCCGGCTCGTCGGCCTGGGCATGTTCTATTTCCTGCTGACCCAGGCGCTCTTCCCCGGCGAAGGCAACGAGGGCAAGGTGATGGGCCTGGCGCCGCATGGCGACGCGCGCGCGCTGGCGCTGCCGTCGCTCGAGGTCGACGGCTGCCGTGTGGCGATCCCGCCGGCCTGGCGGGCGCTGCTGGCCGAGCGCGGGCGCTTCCTCTACGGCGCGCCCGACGTGCGCTTTTCCGATTGCGCCAACCTGGCGGCGGCCGGCCAGCGCGCCTTCGAGGACGCGCTGCTGGCGGTGGCGCGCTGGCTGCACGGGGCCACCGGTCTTACCGACCTGTGCTTCGCCGGCGGCACCGCGCTGAACTGCTCGGCCAACGAGCGCCTGCTGCGCGAGACGCCGTTCCGGCGCGTCTTCATCCCGCCGGCGCCGAGCGATGCCGGCACCGCGCTCGGCTGCGCCGTCTACGGCCTGACCGAACTGGCGGGCCAGGCCTGCGACTACCGCTGGAGCCACGACTATCTCGGCCCGCTTCCATCCCCCGCCGCCATCGACGAGGCGGTGGCCCAGGCCACGGCCGACAGCGCCGACCTGGTGGTCGAGCGCCTGAACGGCCGCGACGCCCTGTGCGCGCGCATGCTCGACCTGCTGTGCGCGCGCAAGGTGGTGGCGCTGTACCAGGGCCGCAGCGAATTCGGTCCGCGCGCCCTCGGCCACCGCAGCATCCTCGGCGACCCGCGGCGCGGCTACGTGCGCGACTGGATCAATGCCCGCGTCAAGCAAAGGGAATGGTTCCGCCCCCTTGCGCCGGTGGTGCTGGAAGAACACGCGCATGACTACTTCGACGTGCCCGGCGCGTCCCCCTTCATGCAGTTCGCGGCGCCCGTACGGCCCGAGCGCGCCCGCACCGTGCCTGCCATCACCCACGTGGACGGCACCGCCCGCCTGCAGACGGTGGGCCGGGACGACGATCCGCTGCTGCGCGCGCTCCTGTCCGGCTTCGCCGAGCGCACCGGCGTGCCGGTGCTGCTGAACACCTCCTTCAACGGCAAGGACGAGCCGATCGTCGAAACCCCGGCCCAGGCGATCGCCACGTTCCGGCGCATGCCGCTGCATGCGCTGGCGATGCCGCCCTACCTGGTGCGCAAGCGCGTCGAGCCGGAGCTGCCGGAATGATCCGCGCCTATCCAGGGCGCGCCAGCGTGAAGCCGGGCGAGCGGCTGGTGCTGCACGTGGCCACCGACAGCCGCCGCTTTCGCGTGCATTTCTACCTCTGGCGCGACGGCCTGCAGGCCATGCACAGTTCTGCCTGGCTGCCGGGCGAGCGCGCACCCGAGCGCGGCGCCGGCGAAGACTGGCGCTGGCCGGCCTATGAATTCGCGGTGCCGCCGCACTGGCCCTCGGCGGTCTACATCGCCCATCTCGAGGAAGCGCAAGGCAGGCAGGCGCCCTCGCTCGCGCTCGACGCAGGCGCGGCGCTGTTCGTGGTGCGCGGCGAGCGCAAGGCCGGGGGTCACGATCGCCCGCTCGGCATGCTCTACAAGCTGCCGCTCGCCACCTACCACGCCTACAACCACAGCGGCGGCGGCTGCTATTACGACAAGCCGCCGCGCTCGCTCGAACCGCCCGGCGCCCGGGTGTCGCTGCAGCGTCCCGGCGGCGGCATCGGCGGCCCGACCTGGGGGGCGCCCGACCATTACGACGCGGCCTCGGCGCGCCAGACCTTCGCGCACTGGGACGCGCGCTTCATCCGCTGGCTGGCGCGCCAGGGCTACGCACCCGACTTCTGCACCGATCTCGACATCCACCACGACCCGGAGCTGCTGCTCCGCTACCGGCTGCTGGTGTCGGTCGGCCACGACGAGTACTGGACCGAAGCGACGCGCGACGCCGTCGAGGATTTCGTCGCCGGCGGCGGCAATGTCGCCTTCTTTGCCGCCAACCTGTGCTGGTGGCGCGTGCACCTGGTCGAGCAGGGCAAGGCCCTGGTCTGCCACCAGGGCAGTCCGCGCGGCGCTTTCGACCACTGGTGGCCCGCGAGCGGCGCCGGACGGCCGGAGGAACGGCTGAGCGGAGCCAGCTATCGCCACGGCGGCGGCTGGTGGGACGGCGCGCGCCACACCAGCGGCTTCATCGTCCAGCAACCCGAGCACTGGGTATTCGCCGGCACCGGCTTGCGGCGCGGCGAAGCGCTCGGCGCGGACACCTGGCCGCCGCTGGCCGGCTACGAATGCGACGGCGCACTGCTCGACACCTTCGACCGCGAAAGCGGCCGCGCCACGCTGTCGGCCTGGGCCGACGAGTGCGGCACGCCGGAGAACTACCAGCTGCTGGCGGCCTGTCCCCTCGACCGGCGCTGGCAGGAGCTGCCGCCGCGCGAACGCCACGCCGCCGGCGAGGGCCTGCACGCGGCCACCATGGGCGTATTCGAACGCGGCGGCACCGTGTTCTCGGCCGGCACCACCGACTGGGCGCAGGTGCTGGCGGACGGGCGCGACCGCCGGGTCGAGCGCATCACCCGCAACGTGCTCGACCGGCTGCTGCGCCACTGAGCGCGCCTGGCAACGCCTTCAGGTCAGGGACGCGCTCACCCGACGCGTCGTCGAAGAAGGAGAGCGCACGGCGAGACGATGCAGCCCGCCGTGGAAGTTTTGTCAGCGCGGCAAAGCGCCGCCGGCCTGCGCCGGCCCGGCTCACGCGCCGCAGCCTGTCAATCGTGTAGCGAAGCACTTCGATCTGATGGAGGAAACCGTGTACCACCGTCCGCTTCTACACCGGCTCGACATCGATTCCGTGGTCGTCTTCCGCGCCCTGCAGCTGGGCGACATGCTGTGCGCGGTGCCGGCCCTGCGCGCCCTGCGCACGGCGCTGCCCAAGGCCCGCGTGACCCTGGTCGGTTTGCCCTGGGCGAGCCAGTTCGCCACGCGCTTTCGCAGCTACATCGACGACTTCATCCCCTTCCCCGGCCACCCGCTGCTGCCGGAACAGCCGGTACGGCAGGCGGAGCTCACCCCCTTCTACGCCAGCATGTGCGCGCGCAAATTCACGCTGGCGCTGCAACTGCACGGCAATGGCGGCATCACCAACGAGATCGTCGCCGGCTTCGGCGCCCGCGCGATGGCCGGACACTGCCTGGGAGAGCCGGTCTCGACCGAGCGCACGGTGCTGTTTCCCTACCCCGAGATCGGGGCCGAATCCGGCCGGCTGCTGAGCCTGGTCGAGCGGCTCGGCGCCAGCGCCGTGGGCGACTATCTCGAATTCCCGCTCGCCCACGAAGACCGGCAGGAACTGGAAGCGAGCGGCGTCGCAGCCAGCCTGAAGCCCGGCAGCTATATCTGCGTGCATCCCGGCGCCAGCAAGCGCGACAAGTGCTGGCCGGCGCGCAAGTTCGCGGAAGTGGCGGACCACCTGGCGGCCGAATTCGGCGTCGACGTGGTGCTCACCGGTTCGGCCGAGGAAGCGGGCCTGGCCGCCGATGTGGCGCGCCACATGCAGGCGCGCGCGGTGAATGCGGCGGCGCCGATCTCGATCGGGGCGATGGCCGCCCTCATGAAGCATGCCCGGCTCCTGGTCTGCAACGACACCGGCGTGTCGCACATCGCCGCCGGCCTGCGTTTGAAAAGCGTGGTCATCTTCAGCAAGGCCGACATCGCGCGCTGGGCGCCGCTCGACCGGGATAACCACCGCTGCATCTGGGACCCGGACGCGCAACGCTCGGCCGCCGTGCTGCAGCACGCACGCGCCCTGCTGGCCGGCACCGACCCCAGCCGGCAGCGCACGGCGGGCATGTGGCCCTATTGGTAAGAGACGACGCGGCGCCAGCTCAGAGCCTGCCGCGGTAGGGAATGCGCCGTTGCTGACGCGCCTGGCAAACGGGTGCCGCATTGCTCGTCCTTGCATGGCGCGCCATGGCGCCACCTCGCGCCCCGCACTCGCAGGCCATGCATCGCCTGCGCGCATGTCGCCACCAACGTCCTCCTCCCTGCCGGGACAGGCGCTTAGTGGGTGTCCTGGGCGTCGCGCAGCGCCGTCATGGCCAGTTCGACCACGCGCTCCACCGGCACATCGGCGACGAAACTGGCGTCGTGCGCGCAGCGGCTGTCCAGGTTAGGCATGCCGCAGACCGGACAGGCGACACGCACCGCCAGCGCCGCATGCAGCAGCCCCTGGCGCAGCGGCGTGCCATCGATCAGGTTGGTAAGCCAGAACACGCCGACGCCGGGCCGGCCCAGCGCCAGCGCCAGGTGCAGCGGCCCGGTATCGTTCGACACCACGAGGGCGGCGCGCGCCAGCAGGCCGCACAGGCCGCCCAGGTCCAGTTTGCCGGACAGGTCGAACGCCGGCGCCCGCATCGCCTCGCACACCGTGCGCACCAATGGCGCCTCGTCCGCGCTGCCGTTCACCAGGACGCGCGCGCCCATGCCCGCCAGCGCGTCGCCCACCAGCGCAAAACCGCGCGCCGGCCAGCAGCGGCGCGGATCGGTCGAACCCGGCTGCAGCACGACCAGGCGCTCGCCCGGCTCCACCGGCAGCACGTTCGCCGCCGCCCGGCGGTCGGCCTCGGTCAGCGCCAGTTCGGCCCCGGTTTCGTCCCCGAGCGAGAAGACGCCGGCGCCGGCCAGGGAAGCGACTTCGAGCAGGGCGAGGCGGCGGTTGGCCGGCTCCGCATAGCGCACCCAGCGCTCGAGCGCGGGCGCACCGTCCGCGCGCGCGCCGACCGTCAGGCCTGCGCCGAACGCCGCGACCAGCGGATTCGAATAGCGGCCGCCGCCATACATCTGGCAGGCGATATCGAAGTCTTCGCCGCGCATCGCGTTCACGAAACGGTCCCGCTCGCCATGGTCCGGCGCCTCGGCCGGCAGCCCGATGCCCGGCAGCGGCGGCGCCACCACGACCCGGTCGACCGGCCCGGGCCGCTTGGCGAGGAATGCGGCGTGCCAGCCGCGCCCCAGCAGCACCAGCTCGGCCCCGGGATAGGCCGCGCGCAGCGCGTGCAGCGCCGGCAGGGCAAAGACGAAGTCGCCCACGGCATTCGGCCGCAGGACGGCGATCTTGCGCACCCCGGACAGCGCGGCATGGCGGCCCGGCGTCATCGCTGGCCCTGGCCCAGCAGGAAGTGCGGGGCGTCCACCTCGCGCGTGCTGACTGTCGTCGGCAGCTCCATGTGGTAGGCGCCGGAGGGCAGGATGCCGCAGCCGCCGTAGCGTTCCATCACCCGCAGCTGGGCCAGCACGTCTTCGCCGCAATGCGCGGCAGGGAGCCGGGGCCAGAAATCGAAACCTCCCGCTGCGCGCAGTTTGGCGGTATCGAAGAGCACGCAGCCGCCGATCCAGGCCACGCGGTACAGGCGCGTGCGCCCGTCCTGCAGGCGCGACTGCAGGTGGAACAGGTTGGCGGCGCTGTGCAGGTGGTGCCGCGCCCACGCCGGCGTGCCGGGCCGGACCGCTTCCGGCTCGACCCGTCCTTCCCAGAATTCGACCGCTTCCTGCGCGGGGCGCCGCTGTCCCAGGTAGCTCAGCCCGTGCACGGCACTGCCGACGAAGCCGCAAGCCTGCTCGACGATCGCCGCATGCAGCCGCGCGACGAGATCCGGTTCGACGATCACGTCGTCATCGAGGAAGAGACAGTAGGGTGTGCGGGCCTGGGCCAGCAGGAAGGCGCGCTGCTCGGCCATGCCGCGCCGCGGCAGGTGGCGGCAGGCAGTGACGGCGATGCCGCGCGCGCGCAGGTAGCGCAGCACGGCCCTGGCCTCCGGCGCATCGACGCCTGGCGTCGCCTCGGACTGGTCGGAGACGACGATGCGGATGCGCGGCCCGCCCGATGCACCGAGCGCGCCCAGGGTGACGGCAAGCGCCGCGGGCCGGTCGCAGGTGGGGACGAGTACATCGACGACGGCATCGGCGGGCAGGTCATCGGGCAAGTGAGTGGGCAAATGAGTGGGCAAATGAGTGGGCAGCTGAGTGGGCAGATCAGTGGGCGCATGAGGGGGCGCATGAGGGGGCACATGAGCGCGTCCACCGGCCGCCGTGCTCATGGCGCGGCCCGCCCGGCGTCCTGGGTTTGCCCGTACAGCCAGGGATTGAGAGTCGGGTCGTTGTACATCTTGTACTGGCGGTAGACCTTGAAGTAGGCGCGACCGGCGCGCGCTTCCACCAGCAGGCGCTCGAGGCAGCCGGCGAGGTCGCCGCGCTGCTGCTGCAGGCGCTGCAGCCGGGCGGCGCAGGCCTGGACGTGGCCGCTGCCGGCATCCTCGCGCAGGGTCTGGGCGTGCATGTGGTGGATCTTGAGCGAGAGGATGGACAGGCGGTCGATCATGGCGCCGGCGGTCTCGCTCGACAGCCAGGCGTCGGCGTTCGGCGTCACGGCGGCGAGCGTGGCCAGGATGGCTTCGTCGATGGCTTCGACGGCGTCGTTGCGCTGCTGGTTGTAGCGGTCGATGTGGCGCTTGTTGGCGGCGATGTCGCTTGCGGGTACGTCGCGCCGGCGGGCCTTGTCTTCTTCCCGCCACAGCAGCAAATTAAATTCGTGATTCGCCGCGATGGCGGGCCAGGCGCCATCGGCTGCGACGGGGATGCCGCGCCCCCCCGGCAGGCGCAAGATAGCGTCATGATATTGGATGATCGAGGGTACATCGAGCCTGTGCGCCATCGCCGCCTCCTTGTCGCGAGCCCCTTGCTCGGCTCATCCTTGGAGGCGCAGGGGGACTTGAAAGTTCTGCGGCCTTGGAGTGTACTTAAGCGAGCGCAAAATAATTCGCAGTCCCTTCCCCCCACCATGGTCGTACCCACATCATGCGCACTTTCGAAGACCCCCGCGCCCACCATCCGCGTCCGCAGATGGTGCGCCCAGACTGGGCCAGTCTCGACGGCTGGTGGGAGTTCGCCTTCGACGATACCAACGCCGGCATCCACGAGCGCTGGTTCGACGGACGCGAGCTGCCCCAGCGGATCCTGACGCCCTTCCCCTACCAATCGCACACCTCCGGCATCGGCAGCCGCGACATCCACGAAGTCATGTGGTACAGCCGCAGCTTCGACGTGCCCGCCGGCTGGGACTACGGCGCCCTGCTGCTGCACTTCGGTGCGGTGGACTACCGCGCCGACGTCTGGGTCAACGGCCGCGTTGCCGGACGCAACCGCGGCGGCCACGTGCCCTTCTCGTTCGACATCGCGCCCTACCTGAAGCCGGGCGCGAACCGCGTCAGCGTGCGCGTCGAAGACCGCCAGGACCCCTACCAGCCGCGCGGCAAGCAGTCGTCCTCGGGCACGCCGGTGCGGATCTACTATTACTGCACCAGCGGCATCTGGCAGAACGTCTGGCTCGAACCGGTGCCGGCCCTGCGCATCGACCACCTGCGCATCACCGAGGCGCATCCGGACGGGACACTGGCCCTGACCGTGCACCTGCACGGCCCGGCCAGCGACTGGGAAGCCGAGCTCGACGTGCTGGACGGGCTGGACTCGGAGACGGTCTGCGCCCAGGCCCGTTCCAGCAGCCGCGGCGCCAGCCTGAACCTGCGCACCCAGGTGCCCGAGCCGCAGGCCTGGTCGCCCGCCTCGCCGCACCTGTACAAGCTGCGCGTGCGCCTGCTGCACCGCGGCCAGCACGTCGACAGCGTCGAGGCCTATACCGGCCTGCGCTCGATCGAGCTGAAGGACGGCTTCTTCCACCTGAACGGCAAGCGCACTTTTCTCCTGATGGCGCTCGACCAGGGCTACTGGCCCGACACCCTGCTCGCCGCCCCCTCGGACGAGGCGCTGCGCGCGGACGTCGAATGGGCCAAGCGCTTCGGCTTCAACGGCGTGCGCAAGCACCAGAAGATCGAGCACGAACGCTGGCTCTACTGGTGCGACGTGCTCGGCCTGATGGTGTGGGAAGAGATGCCGAACGCGCGCTCCTGGTCCGAGGAGTCGGAAGAGCGGCTCGAGCTCGAGTGGCTGCGCGCCGTCGTGCGCGACGCGAATCACCCGTCCATCGTGGCCTGGGTGCCGGTGGTCGAGAGCTTCGGCTTCCCCGAGCTCACGCGCCACCCGCACCAGCACGATTTCCTCGAGCGGATGGTGGCGCGCACGCGGCTGGCCGACCCGACCCGCCCGGTGATCGACAACGACGGCTGGCAGCACACCGACATCACCGACATCTGCACCATCCACGATTATTCCCACCCGGTCGAGAAACTGCTGGAGCGTTACGCCAGCACCCTGCTCACCGGCCTGCCGCCGGACACGGGTTGGCACAAGGCGCGCGAGCTGTTCCTGGCCGGCGCCCAGTACCGCGGCCAGCCCATCGTGTTTTCCGAGGTCGGCGGTTACCTGCTGGTCCCGGAGGGGCCGGAGCGCCGGCGCGACCGCCTGTACGACCACTACGGCAACGTCGGCAACGTGGACGAGCTGGGGCAGCGCTACCAGACGCTGATGCAGGGCCTGGCCTCGCTGCCCTTCCTGGCCGGGCTGTGCTACACCCAGCTCACCGACGTCGAGCACGAGCAGAATGGCCTGCTCACCACGGCGCGCGAACCGCGCCTGCCGCCGGAACAGGTGGCCAGCCTGCACCGCACGCTGTGGCCGGAGGCTTAGCGGAGCGTCGTCAAAATACGCGAAAAAACCATGCCGCCGCGGCGCCACCAGCCGCAGTGGCGCACGAAACACACGATTCGCTTCTCAAAACTTTGCAGATCGTCCAGAATAGACCAGCAAAATCGTCAAATCTGGATCCCATGGACAAGATCTCCTCGCTGGTCGGCAGCTATTCCTTTCGCGCACAGGTATTCTTCAATGGCGTCTTCTGCGACGCCAACGTTTTCCCCCACGACGACGCCTCGGGTCAACTGCACCTGGTGCGCTCGGGCCCGGTGATCTTCCGGCGCGAAGGCGCCGCGCCCTTGCTCGTGGACGAGCCCGCCATGGTGTTCTACCCGCGCGGCGCCGCCCACACGCTGGAAGTGCCGGACGGCGGCAGCGCCACCCTGCTGTGCGCCCACATCCGCTTCGAGGACGGCGGCGCCAATCCGCTGGCGCGCGCCCTGCCCGAATGCCTGTACCAGCCGCTGGAAGGGATGGCCGCCCTGCGCCAGACGCTCGAATTGCTGTTCACGGAAGCGTCCAGCCCGAACCAGGGCCGCGACGTGATCCTCGACCGCCTGTGCGATGTGCTGATGATCCAGATGCTGCGCCGCGAATTCGAGCAGGGCCAACTGTCGGTGGGCCTGCTGGCCGGCCTGGCCGACCGCCAGTTGTCGCTGGCCCTGGCCGCGATCCACGAGCGGCCGCAGGAACCCTGGCAGCTCGAATCGCTGGCGCGCCTGGCCTGCATGTCGCGCGCCCGCTTCACCGAGCACTTCCGCAACGTGGTGGGCATGCCGCCCGGCGAGTACCTGACGCGCTGGCGCATCGGCCTGGCGCAGAACCTGCTGCGCAAGGGCTTGCCGGTGAAGGTGGTGAGCGCCGAGGCCGGCTATACGAGCGCGCCCGCATTCACGCGGGCGTTCACGACGATGGTGGGGGTGTCGCCACGGCAGTGGCTGAAAGACGCGGCGCCGGTCTGAGAACTTGTCCCAGCCGGCGCCGCGGTACGACCTACCGATTACTTCAGTTACTGCAGGGTTATTTCAGCAGCTTGGTGCGGCTGGCGACCAGGGCGATCACGATCGACAGGATGCCGACGTAGCCGATGGCCATCTGCATGCCGACGTGGCTGGCGATGGCGCCGATCACCGGCGGACCCATCAGGGTGCCGCTGTAGGCCATGCTGGCCACGCCTGCCAGGGCGATCGGGCCCTGGGCGCCGGCGGCGCTGAACACGAACGGGAACAGCAGCGACAGACCCAGGCCGGCGACCGCGAAGCCACCCAGTGCAGCGTGGGCGCTCGGCGCCATCACCGCGAAGAACAGGCCCAGGGCCGAGACGACGGCGCCGACGGTCACCAGGCGCTGGGCGCCGAAGCGGGTCTTCAGTTTGTCGCCAACCAGGCGCGACAGCAGCATCATGACCGAGAAGCAGGACAGGGCCAGCGGCGCCAGGCCGTCGGTGGCGTTGAAGTGTTCTTTCAGGAACACGCCGCTCCAGTCGGCGATCGAGCCTTCCGACATCGAGCCCAGGAAGCCCAGCAGGCCCAGCAGTGCCAGCGGACCGCGCGGCAGGGCGAACTTCTTCTTTTCCACTTTCTCGGCTTCGTCCGAGATGTCCAGGATCTGCGAAGCAGCCCACAGGATCGCGGCCAGGGGACCGGCAACCATCATGAAGTGAATCGCCGGGGCGACTTTCATGCCGGCCATCAGGCTACCCAGGGTGGCGCCAGCCAGGCCGCCGGCGCAGGCCAGGCCATGCAGCAGCGACATTTCCGACTTGCCGGTAGCCTTCTCGCGCTTGCTCGCGGCGGCGTTCATGGCGACGTCATAGGTGCTGGCGGTGACGCCGAGCATCAGCACGGCGGCCATCACGGTCGGGACGGTCGGGGCGATGCCGATCGACACCAGCACAGCCAGCAGGGCCAGGCCCGAGTACAGCATGGTCTTGCGGGCGCCGCAGCGGCTCATCAGGAAGGAGGACACCGGGAACGACAGCAGGGCGCCGATGCCGCCGCACAGCAGCACCATCGACAGGGCCGAATGCGAAATGTTCAGGCGCGCGGCCATGGCCGGGATACGGCCGGCCCACGAGCCCATGATCACGCCGAACAGGGTGAACATCACCGGCAGCGAGAGTTGTTGGGCCTGGGCGAAAACTTTGCTGCGGCGCGAAACGCCGGCAGTTGCGGTGATCGGAGCGGTAACAGCTGGAACAGTAGTTTGCATTTGGTATGAATCTATTTGTAAGAGCCTGTGTGAACAGGTGTTTCCTAAGAGTTCGTTCTCGCTAGAAAAGTTTCCGACCGGAAGAAAAAAATTTACTGCTCTGCCGTTCGTAACTGACTGCTAACAGGGGTAGAAAAAACAAACGCCAACCGAAAAATAAGTTGGCGTCAGGAAGCTGATGGAAGGCAATTCTACGCACTTCGGCGCATTTTTGCTTTTCCACGCGGAAAAAATTTATGCACGTTGCGTCGCGTTCACAGTCGAAGAATTAACTGTTAACAGGGCTGCATGGGCTGTTAGTTCTCTTGCATGCAGACAATCTATTTTTACGGAAAGAGGTGTAAAAGACTGTTACGAATGCTTGCGAAAGCCGTGACACAATGCTTGTTTTCGCGGCCCCGGAAATGCCCTGTCAGTAGAATTTGCTGCAGAGCAGCAGAGTGCATGAAGGGCGGCAGAAAAACCCGGATCGACCTTCGGCCCGGCTGCGCTTGCGCCACGTCACCACCTTGCGTTCTCCCTCGCGGTAGCGTTGAAGCTTCCGAACGGAAACTTTTTAGGAGAACGCGATGCCCCCTGCGATCCGGCCATTGCTGCTGGCGCTGCTCCTGGCGGCGGATGCCGCCGCTGTTGCCGCTGCTGCGCCCTATCCCAACGTCTATGGCGCGCCGCCCGAGGTGCTGCGCTCGACCGACTGGTACCGCCAGTGCCTGCGCGTGCGCAACGCCAAGCCGCCGGTCCAGCACCAGCCGGCAGGACAAGAACCCGGTCGCTGCGACGCCTCCGCGCTCTACTACGACACGCTCAACATGGAAAACGCGAGCGATGCGCAGTGGCACCGCGTGCGCGCATGCGCGGTGCGCACGAATGCCCACGGGGTATTGATGATGTTGTATGCGAACGGCGCCGGCATGACGCCGAATTTCGACCTGGCCACGAAATACGCCTGCAGCATCCAGAGCCCGGTCAACGAAATGAAGAGCCGTGTGCAGCATGTGCGGCGCCGCGCCAGCGGCGAGGACCGCGCCCAGCTCGACGTCTGCGACGATGTCGTCAGCGCCGAGATGCGCGGCCAGTGCGGCGCGGTGCGCGAGCGCCAGCGCGACAAGTCGCGCACCAACCAGCTGGCGGCCCTCACGCGCGGCTGGAACGCCAAGGAGCAACTGGGCCTGGACATGGCGAGCAAGGCCGCGCACTACTTTGCCCAGCACCGCGTCGACTACGAAACCGATACCGGCAGCCCGACCGCGCGCTCGCTGCAGCTCGACTCCCAGGCCGCCGAGCTCGACAGTTTTGTCGCCGACGTGCTCGACTTCGAGGCCGGCCGCGTGCCGCGCTACTCGGAAGCGGAGTTCGCCGCCCTGGAAGAAAAGATGAACGCCGTCTACCGCCAGTTCATGCTGACCCGCCCTGCCAGCAATTCCTACCTGGGCTCGATCCGCAAGACCGGCGTCGAAAAGACCCAGCGCGCCTGGCTGGCCTACCGCGACGCGATGGAGCTGTTCGGCTCGATCCGCTATCCCCAGGTGCCCGGTTCCGGCTGGCGCGCCCTGCTTACCGCGCGCCGCATCAAGCAATTGACGGAACTCGACAACGCCGCGGCGGGGCGCTAGGGTAGTCGGCTCCATCCGACACGATGCCTGCACGCGCCGCCTGCGCCGCCCACGCGTTCAGCCATCTGTCGAAACGTCGTGGCGCATTCTGCGTCTGTTGAACGCGTGGGCGGCGCAAACGCCGGCGCGACGCACGCACCCGGGTGGAGCCGTCCACCCTACGGGTCAGCGCTCCCGTCCGCGCGGGGTGCACGCGTCACGATGCATCCATCATCGACGGGTGAGCGATCCTGTCTCGTAGGGTGGACGGCTCCACCCGGCACGGCGCCGACACGCGCCGCCTGCGCCGCCCACGCGTTCAACCCAGGCTGGCGCCGAGGCGCAATCAGCCCTGGAAGCATTCAGTCGCCCATCCGGAACAGCGCCGCCGCGTCTTCCGGCAGCTCGGCGCCGCTCAGCATCACCAGCCGGTGGCTCGCGCGCGTCATCGCCATATACAGCTTGCGCGCGTCGGCCTCGCGTTCCGGACCGCCTTCGAACAGCAGGCCGTCCATCCCCAGCAGGAACACCACCGCGCCTTCCAGCCCGGTCGCCGTTTCCAGGTTCGCCAGGCGCAGGTAATCGGGACCATAACCATCCGGCGGCGTTTTCTTGTCCTTGTTCAGCCACCAAACGCGGCGCGCGCCGAGTGCGCGGCACAGGCGCCGGTACAGCAACTGTTTCGGCGTGTCGCCGCCGTAGATAACGAGGAAACTCGACAGCGGCAGCGCGTAACGTTCGGCCAGCGCCACGATCTCGTTGACCGCGCGGTCGACCGCGTCCTGGGGCGAGGCCACGCGCAGCAGGATGGGCGCGGCCCCCTCTTCCATGCCGGCGAAATCCGGCTCCAGGTAGTGCTCGGGGTCGGCCTGCACCGTGCGCGCCAGCAGCGTGCCGGCGCTGTGCAGGATCGCCTGCGTGGTGCGGTAGGAGCGGCGCAGCTTCTTGGTGCGTCCAGTTACGTCCAGTCCCGCATTGCGCCAGCTGAGGCGGCTCTTCATGAAGCCCTGGTTCGGGTCGGCGCACAGGAACAATTTTCCCTGCGGGCGCAGGGCCAGCTTCACGGTATGGAACCAGGAAGGCGCGAAGAACTGGGCCTCGTCGACCAGGATATGCTCGTAGCGCTCGAGCAGCGCGTGATCGGGCGCGCGGCAGATCTCGGCAGCCACGGCGCTCCACATGCGCAGGCCCTCGCCCTGCAAGGCGGCCGTCACCGCCTCGAACAGCTGCCAGACCTCAAGCCGCTCCCTGGCCCGCAAGGCAAAGCCGCGGCCGGCGCGGCTGGTGTCCATGTACGCGCGTTCGCTGGCGACCAGCATCTCGTTGAGGAAGTCGAACTCCTCGATCAACTGGGCCTCGCTCGGCTTCAGCTCGGGCCAGCGCACACGCAAGGTCCGCACCAGCGCCGGCAGCCAGGCCGGGTCGTCCGGCATCGCCAGCGGCATGCGGTACAGGCGGCGCCACTGGCGGTGCGCCCAGCTCGCATAGGTCGTGATCTCGAGATTGGCCGGCAGGCTGCCGCGCACCCGGTGCAGGCGCTCGCGGATGTCGGCCACGATCGGCGTGTTGTGGATCAGGATCAGCACGCGCTCGCGCGGATGCAATTCGGCCAGCAGCAGCGCGCGACTCAGTGCGATCAGGGTCTTGCCGCTGCCGGCCACGCCATTCACCAGGCGCACCGCGAAATCGCTCGCGGCCTGCGCCTGCTCTTCGGGGAGCGGGTCGTCCACATCCAGGTCCAGCTTGCTGGCCCACTCCTGCTGGGCGTCGAGGAAGAGCCCCGACAGGCTGGCCGTGTTGTCGCGGCGGAAGCGGCGGCGCGCCACCGCCAGGGGAATCGCGGACTCGGGGAAGAAGCGCGTGCGCAGGGCGTCGGCTTCTTCCGGCGCGATGGGACGCTGCAGCGCCGCCAGGCCGGGCGCGCCGCGTTCGAGGAAGCGCTCGCGCGCGAGCATGCGCAGCGCCGGCTGCTCGCCGAGCTGGCGCGCCAGCGTTTGCGCCTCGTCCTCGCTGCAGGCCCAGAGCAGCACCAGCAAGGGCAGGCCGGGCGGCAGCAGCGCGCGCCAGGCCTGTAGCTGCGCCTCGAAGGCCGCGCGCGCCTCGCTGGCGAACAGCTGGCCAGCATCCAGGGCGTCGAAGGGCGTCTCGACCAGGGCCAGCGCCAGCCAGCCGCGCTCGCCGTGTTCGAGGAAGAGTTCGGGCGCGTCCGCGTGTTCGCCCAGGGGCTTGCGCACCACGGTTGCCTCGTCCAGGCCGTTCAATACGCGCTTGAGCTGCAGTTGGCGGCCGCTGGCGCGCGTCCATTCGGGAATGAAGAGCGCCATGACTAGATTGCGAAACGGCGCGCCCGGGCCAGCAGGCTGCGGTACAGCGCCAGCCAGTCGGCCAGTACCGGGTCCGTGGCCTGGAAGGAGGGCGGCAGCTCGGGACCGAGGATGATGAGTTTGGTCATGGCGCGCGTGACCGACACGTTCAGGCGCTCGGGCTGGAAGAAGAAGCCGGCGATCGCCGCCAGGAAGCGTAGGTTGCCGGTGGCGAGCGAAAGGATGACCAGCTCGCGCTCCTGGCCCTGCATGCGCTCGACGGTGTCGGCGACGATCTCGCGGGCCGCATGCCAGCCCAGGCGATCGGCCAGGGCATTGCGCACCGTCCTGCCGTGCGCGCGAAACGGCGTGACGATGCCGATCTCGCGCGGCGCCAGGCCGCCTTCGATCGCCGCTTCGCACAGCTCGGCCACGAGCTGCGCTTCCTGGGGATTGCGGCTGCGCGCCGTCGCGTCCAGCGTGGGGAGATGGACCATGCTGGCCGCGTCGCGCAGCGCCAGGTCGACAAGGCCGGGCTCCGGTATCTCCTTCAGCGCCAGCTTGCGCTCGCGGTTTGGCCCGACCGGGCGCAGGCGGCCGCCATAGAAGGCCTGGCTGGGCCAGGCGGCGAGCTCCCGGTTCAGGCGGTAGGTATCGGTCAGCATCACGCTGTCGACGTTGTGCGCGGTGAGCTTGGCGAAGATCGAGCCCGGCAGGTCTTCCAGGACCGAGCGCGCCAGCAGCACCGGCGGCAACTGCTTCTGGTCACCGATGAAGACGAAGCGCGCGCCGCGCCGCATCGCCATCAGGGCCAGCGGCAGGGTCACCTGGCTGGCCTCATCGAAGACGATGGTATCGAACTCGCAATTCTCCAGCCGGTAGGTGCAGGTGGCGAAAGGCGTGGCGCCGATCACGTAACCGCCTTCGGGCCGGCCATGCCATTCGCCGAAGCTGTCGGCCACGACCACGCCTTCCAGGCCGAGCGCCTGGGTGGCGCGGCCGATCTTCGCCACCTTGACGCCCTGCGCCGCGATCTTGTTCAGCGCGTTATTGACCGCCATGTGGGTGTGCGAGGTCACCAGCACCCGCTCGCCGCGCTCGACCAGCAGGCGCGCCGCCAGCGCCAGCACCCGCGTCTTGCCGGTGCCGGGCGGGCCCTGGATGCAGGCCACCTGCTCGGCCGCGAGGATCTTGCCCACCGCCTCGGCCTGGGCCGCATTCAGGCCTTCGGCCAGCGCGAGGCTTTCCGCTTCCTCGAAGTCGCGCGGATCGAAACCGTCGCGGATGCGCCCGTCCAGCAGCGGCATCAGGTTGCGGTGGGCGCGCGAGGGCGGGATGGTCTGGCCGATATCGTCCAGCACCTCGTCGTAGTACTTCGAGAGGTCGTAGTCGTCGGGGTCGGCATAGCAGGGCGCACCCTCGGCCGCCTTGGCCACGGCGGCGGCATGGCGCACGCGCAGCAGCCAGCGTTCCTCGTCCTCGGCCTCGAAGGCCGCTTCGCGCGCCAGCATCGCCGTGAGCGGCGAACCGCCGTGCAGGCAGACCAGGTCGCCCTCGCGAAAGCGCGAGTCGCCGCCATCGGTATAGGCCCAGAGCGTGCCCTGTTCCGGGCCGGGCTCGAGCCGGATGAAACGCTGGCTCAGGCCTTTGTTCAGCCGGTCGGCCAGCGGCTGGCGCCAGACCTCGAACAGCTTCTCCTGGGCCGCCTCGCGCTCGGCCTGCACGAACGCGCGCAGGCCGTCGAGCAGGCGCGCATAGCGGCGCGTGCGCTCGATTCCTGCGGCGGCTTGGTCGGCGATCTGGTTCATGGTCGGCTGTGCGAGAGAAGCCAAGGCTTATAAGACGCCGGCCCTGCGCCGTCAAGCAGCGCAGCGGCGGCGCGCACGAAACGGCGGCGCCAGCGTGGTTTTTCGGCACGATGTAGGATGTTGTTTTTGCCACTTCTGGACCAGACCCCATGAGCGCCAACCTGTACGACATTCCCCTGCGCCGCCTCGAAGGCCAGGCCACTTCGCTGAACGACTACCGCGGCAAGGTCATGTTGATCGTCAACGTCGCCTCGCAATGCGGGCTGACGCCGCAATACGCCGGCCTCGAGAAGCTGTTCGAGCAGTACGAGGAGCGTGGCCTGGTCGTGCTGGGCTTCCCCTGCAACGACTTCGGCGCCCAGGAGCCGGGCAGCGAGGCCGAGATCGCCGATTTCTGCCAGCGCAACTACGGCGTGCGCTTCCCGATGTTCGAGAAGGTCGAGGTCAACCGCGAGGACCGCCACCCGCTGTACCGCGAACTCGTCCAGGCCCAGCCGCAGGCGCGCCAGCTTGATGGCAGCCAGTTCGCCGACAAGCTGGCCCAGCACGGCCTGAGCCCGAAGAATCCGTCCGACGTGATGTGGAACTTCGAGAAATTCCTGGTCGACCGTGAAGGCAAGGTCATCGCCCGCTTCGCGCCCGACGTGAAGCCGGACGATCCGGCCCTCATTGACGCGATCGAGGCCGCGCTCGGCTGATTTTCCACTGATTCGCACGCGGTTCGACGCCGGTCATGCCGAACGGCGGTCGGCGGATTTTTTGGCGGTCGCCGAAGTCTGAGGAACTCCCAATACCAGGAGAACATCATGGCCTACGTCGATGGTTTCGTCATTCCCGTTCCAAAAAACAAGCTCGACGCCTACCTGAACATGGCGAGGACTGCCGCCGCCGTCTGGCGCGAGCATGGCGCGGCCGAGTTCCGCGAATGCGTGGCGGACGACGTCAAGCCCGGCAAGCTCACCTCCTTCCCGCAGAGCGTGAACCTAGAGGATGGCGAAGTCGTCGTCTTCTCGTGGATCGTCTACCCCTCGAAAGAGGTGCGCGACGCCGCCAACGACAAGGTCATGAAGGACCCGCGCATGGCCGAATTCATGAAGCCGGAGAACATGCCGTTCGACGGCAAGCGCATGATCTACGGCGGCTTCGAGATGCTCGTCGATATGTAAGGCGGCGGGCAGCGCCGCCGGCATGCCGGTGGCGCCGTTCGCGCCGCGCGCACAACAATTGTTTTTCGTGATCAACAATTGTTGGCACAGACAGTCTCCCCTCTTCCACAAGCTCCGGTGGCGCCCGCAAGCGTTTCACAGCCCTAACGCGTTGCCGCAATCCATGCAAAAACAGTACAGTGGCGCTGGTTTTCCCAGTCCTGTCCGGAGGTTTGCGTGAACGAGAGTATCGATGCGTCCTTGCCACGAAAATTACTGCTTGCCACCGACTTGAGTGCGCGTTGCGACCGCCCGCTCGAGCGCGCCAGGCAACTGGCCGCGCAGTGGAACGCGTCGCTCGACCTGCTGACCGTGCGCGAAGGCCCGCAAGTCCCGGCCGAGGTGGTGCAATGGCTGGCCGGACCGGAAGCCAGCACGGAAGCCGAGTTCGACGCGCGGCGCGACATCGCCCGCGAATTCGAAGGCTGCGGCTTTCCCGTCAGCCTGCATTTCGCCGACGGCGATGTCGCCGACGCCGTCCAGCAGGCGGCCACGCGCCTGGACAGCGCCCTGGTCGTCGCCGGCGCGGCCCGCGTCAACACCCTGGGCGAGATGTTCCTGGGCTCGGCCGTGGAGCGGCTCGCGCGCAACCTGGGCCGCCCACTGCTGGTCGTGCGCCAGCGCGCCCGCACGCCTTACCGGCGCATCCTCGTGCCCACCGATTTTTCCGCCGCCGCGCGCCTGGCGCTCGCCACCGCCGCCCGCCTGTTTCCGGACGCCCAACTGATCGTTTTCCACGCCCACGAGCCGGGGCTGGAGACCCTGGCCGACGCCACGCCGGCGCCCGCAGCGGACGGCGGCCTGCGCCTGCGCTGCGAGCGCTTCCTCGACGACTGCGGCTTGCCGCCGCAGGTGCGCGCGCGCATCGCGATCGACAGCGCGCCGGGTGCGCCGGAAGCCTCGACCGCCCGCTATGTGCGCGAGCACGCGGTCGACCTCGCCGTGCTTGGACTGCACAGCCAGGCCGGCATGTTACGATTGTTCATTGGTAGCAAGGGCGAGCAACTGCTGCGTAGCCTGGACTGCGACACCCTGCTGGTTTGCACAGGAGCTTCCGATGAGAACAACTAACGCCACCGCCTTCCGCAGCATGCGCCCGCCACGCCAGGCCGGGTGACGCCCATGCTCGAACTGCTCATCCTTCTTCCCTTCATAGGCGCCTTCGTCGCCGGCTGCATGCCGGACGGATCGCGCAACCGTCCCGCCGGCGCCGCCGGCCTGGCGACCGCACTGGCCCTGGCCCTGGCCATCTCCCGCTTCGACGACATCGCCGCCGGCGAGGTCCTGCGCGCGGACTACGAATGGCTGCCCGCCTTCGGCCTGAACCTGGTGCTGCGCATGGACGGGCTGGCCTGGTTGTTCACCATCATGGTGCTCGGGATCGGCCTGCTGGTGCTGCTCTATGCGCGCTACTACATGTCGCCGCGCGACCCGGTGGCGCGCTTCTTCGCCTACATGCTCGCCTTCATGGGCGCGATGCTGGGCGTGGTTTTGTCGGGCAACCTGATCCAGCTGGTGGTGTTCTGGGAACTGACCAGCCTTACCTCCTTCCTCCTGATCGGCTACTGGCAGAGCCGCAACGACGCCCGGCGCGGCGCGCGCATGGCCTTCACCGTCACCACCACCGGCGGCCTGTGCCTGCTGGCCGGCGCCCTGGTGCTCGGCCACATCGTCGGCAGCTACGACCTCGACGCGGTCCTGTCCGCCGGCGAGCGCATCCGCGCCCACGACCTGTATCTCACGGCGCTGGTGCTGGTGGTGCTCGGCGCCCTGACCAAGAGCGCGCAGTTCCCCTTCCACTTCTGGCTGCCGCACGCGATGGCGGCGCCCACGCCGGTCTCCGCCTACCTGCACTCGGCCACCATGGTCAAGGCCGGGGTGTTCCTCCTGATCCGCCTCTGGCCGGCCCTGTCCGGCACCGAGGCCTGGACCTGGCTGCTCGGCGGCGCCGGCGTGTGCACCCTCTTGATCGGCTCCTTCTTCGCGATCTTCCAGCACGACATGAAGGGCCTGCTGGCCTACTCGACCATCAGCCACCTCGGCCTGATCACCGTCCTGATGAGCATCGGCACGCCCCTGTCCGTGGTGGCGGCCGTGTTCCACACCATGAACCACGCGATCTTCAAGGCCTCGCTCTTCATGGCGGTGGGCATCGTCGACCACGAGACCGGCACGCGCGACATGCGCCTGTTGCGCGGGCTGCGCCGCGCCATGCCGTTTACCGCGGCGCTGGCGATCGTCGCCAGCGCCGCGATGGCGGGTGTGCCGCTGCTGAACGGCTTCCTGTCCAAGGAAATGTTCTTCGCCGAGACCACCCACGTCGGCGGCACCGAGGACTGGTCGATGTCGTATGCCGCGGTGGCGATGGGGATCTTCAGCGTGGCCTATTCGCTGCGCTTCATCAGCGTCTTCTTCGGGCCGCTGACCGAGGACCTGCCGCACCGTCCGCACGAACCGCCGCGCTGGATGCGCTTCCCGGTCGAATGCCTGGTGGTGCTGTGCATCGCGGTCGGCGTCATGCCCGAACGCGTGGTCGGCGACGTGCTGGCGGTCGCCGCGCACTCGGTGCTGGGGCCGAACATGCCCGAGTACGACCTCGGCATCTGGCACGGTTTCAATTTGCCGCTGGTGATGAGCATCGTCGCGCTGGCCGGCGGCTTGGTCTTCTACGTCGTGCTGCGGCGCCGCTTCGCCCTGGCCGAACGAGACAAGGTGCCGGTGCTGCACCGCTTCAAGGGCGCCCAGGCCTACGAAAACACCCTGCTGGCCATCTCGGGCGCCTCGGCCTGGCTGTTGCGCCGCACCGGCACGCGGCGCCTGCAGCCGCAACTGCTGGTCCTGATGGCGGCGATGGTGATCGTGCCCCTGCTGCTGGTGCGGCCCTTCCCGGCCCTGCCCATGCCCGGGATCGCAGACGTCGACATCCTGTTCGCCCTGCTGTGGCTGATCGGCGCCGCCTGCGCGGTCGGCGCCGCCTGGCAGGCCAAGTACCATCGCCTGGTGGCGCTGATCCTGGCCGGCGGGGTCGGCGTCGTGGTCAGCCTGACTTTCCTCTGGCTGTCGGCGCCCGACCTGGCGCTCACCCAACTGATGGTCGAGACGGTCACCACGGTGCTGATCCTGCTCGGCCTGCGCTGGCTGCCGCCGCGCCTGCCGCCGCCGGGCCTGGCCTCGCGCATTCCGCGCAGCGCCTGGCTGCGCCGCGCGCGCGACGGCCTGATCGCCACCGCCGGCGGCCTGGGCCTGGCGGCGGCCACCTATGCGCTGCTGGCGAGCAAGCCGCCGCAGACCATCAGCGACTTCTATTTGCTGCGCGCCCTGCCCGAGGGCGGCGGCGCGAATGTCGTGAACGTGCTGCTGGTCGACTTCCGCGGCTTCGACACGCTGGGCGAGATCACCGTGCTGTCGGCGGTGGCCTTGACGGTGTATGCGCTGCTGCGCCGCTTCCGCCCGGCGCCCGAGAGCGTGGCCATCCCCGTGCAGCAGGCCAGCGACGTCGACCCGGCCGTCACGCAGGCGCCGGCGGTGCAGGCGCGCAGCGGCTACCTGATGGTGCCGGCGGTCTACCTGCGCTTCCTGCTGCCCTTCATGGGCATGATCGCGGTCTACTTCTTCATGCGCGGCCACAACCTGCCCGGCGGCGGTTTCGTTGCCGGCCTGATCTTCGCCACCGCCCTGATCGTGCAGTACATGGTGGCCGGCACCGACTGGGTCGAATCGCACCTGCGCCTGCGCCCGCACCGCTGGATCGGCTTCGGCCTGCTCACCGCCTGCCTCACCGGCCTCGGCGCCTGGCTGTTCGGCTACCCCTTCCTGACCAGCCACACCGCCCACCTCGACCTGCCGCTGCTGGGAGAAATCCACGTGCCGAGCGCCTTCGTCTTCGACCTCGGCGTGTTCCTGGTCGTGGTCGGCACCACCATGCTGATCCTGGTGGCGCTGGCCCACCAGTCGCTGCGCAGCCACCGCATGCCGCCGGGCGCGACCCGTCACGCCATGCCGCCGACCAAGGAGATCGCCTGATGGAGCTCGTCATCGCCCTTGCCATCGGCATCGTGTTCGGCTCCGGCATCTGGCTGCTGCTGCGCCCGCGCAGCTTCCAGGTGCTCACCGGCCTGATGCTGATGTCCTATGCCGTCAACCTGTTCATCTTCATCATGGGCCGCGTCTGGCTCGACCAGCCGCCCTTCACCCCGGCCGGCAGCAAGCCCGACCCGTCCACGCTGGCCGATCCGCTGCCGCAGGCCCTGGTGCTGACCGCCATCGTGATCGGCTTCGCCACCACGGCCTTGTACCTGGTGGTGATGATCGGCGCGCGCGGCCTGACCGGCACCGACCACGTCGACGGCGAGGAGCCGGAAGTATGAGTTTGCCGCAGCACCTCGTCATCGTTCCCATCCTGCTGCCGCTGATCTGCGGCGCGGTGCTGGCGCCGTTCACCCAGGGCGCCCACCGTTTCAAGTTCGCGCTCGCCTATGCCTCGGTGCTGGGCCAGCTCGTTTGCGCCCTGCTCCTGATGCACCAGACCGACAGCCAGGCCTGGGCGGGCGGCATCGGCGTCTACCTCGCCGCCAACTGGGCCGCGCCCTTCGGCATCGCCCTGATGGCCGACCGCCTGTCGGCGCTGCTGCTGCTGCTGACAAGCGTGCTGGCCCTGGCCGCGCTGCACTATGCGATGCAGCGCTGGAGCCGCATCGGCGTGCACTTCCACCCGCTGTTCCAGTTCCTGCTGATGGGCATCAACGGCGCCTTCCTGACCCACGACTTATTCAATTTATTCGTGTTCTTCGAGGTCATGCTGGCCGCCTCCTACGGCCTGGTCCTGCACGGCTACAACGCCGAACGCCTGCGCGCCAGCATGCAGTACATTGCCGTGAACCTGGCCGCCGCCCTGCTGTTCCTGCTCGGCACCGCCCTGATCTACGCCACCACCGGCACCCTGAACATGGCCGACCTCGCCGCCCGCATCGGCGCCATGCCCCAGGAAGGCAGCGGTCTGCTGAAGCTGGGCGTGACCGTGCTGGTGCTGGCCTTCCTGGTCAAGGGCGCGATGTGGCCGCTGGGCTTCTGGCTGCCCACCACCTATGCGGCCGCCTCGCCGCCGGTGGCCGCGATGCTGGTCCTGATGACCAAGGTCGGCGCCTACGTCATCCTGCGCCTGTGGCTGCTGCTGTTCTCCGAAGGAGCGAACGCCGGCTTCGGCTTCGACGCCCTGATGTGGGGCGGCATGGCCACCATCGTGTTCGGCGCGGCCGGCATGCTCTCGACCGACACCGCGGGGCGCATGGCCGGCTACAGCGCCATCGTCTCCTCGGGCACCCTGCTGGCGGTGATCGGCTATGGCCAGGCCTCGCTGGTCACGGCGGGCCTGTACTACCTGGTCGGCTCGACCCTGGCCGTGGCCGCCTTCCTGCTGCTGATCGAACTGATCGACCGCATCCGCACCCCGGCCGCGGCGGTGCTGGCGCTGACCATGGAAGCCTGGGCCGTGGACGAAGAGGAGCAGGACGATTCCCCGAACGAGCCGCGCGGCAAGGGCGTGCCGGCGGCCATGGCCTTCCTGTCGGTCGGGTTTGCCGCCTGCGCCCTGATGATCGCCGGCCTGCCGCCGCTGTCGGGCTTTGTCGCCAAGTTCGGCATGTTCCATGCGCTGCTCAATCCGGAAAGCGGCGCCATCCACGCCGCCGGCTGGACCCTGATGGCCCTGATCATCGCCTCCGGCCTGATCGCGGCGATCTCGATGCTGCGCTTCGGCGTGCGCACCTTCTGGGCCGCGCCCCTGGCGACGCCGCCGCGCCTGCACCTGTCGGAAGTGGCGCCGGTCACGGCCCTGCTGCTGCTGTCGCTGGCGATGACGGTGCAGGCGCGCCCGCTGTTCGATTTCCTGGGCCGCGCCAGCGCCGACATCCACCGCCCGGCCAACTATATCGGCCGGGTGCTGACCGAACCGGCCGTGCCCGGTCCCGGCACGGCACCAGGCGCGGCCCCGGGCACGGGCAAGGAGGCGCCATGACACGCTGGCTTCCTTACCCCTGGGTGTCGCTGATCCTGTGCGTGCTGTGGCTGCTGCTGAACCAGACCGCCGACGTCGCCAACATCCTGCTCGGCGCCCTGCTGGGGATCGTGGTGCCGCTGCTGGTGCGCAACCTGCAGCCGCTCGGCTACCCGCGCCTGCGCGCGCCGCTGACCTTCATCCGGCTGATGGGCATGGCCGGCGTCGAGATCGTGCGCTCCTGCTTCAACGTGTCGCGCATCATCCTGTTCGCCAACTACAAACAGGTCAATTCGCAGTTCATCCGCATCCCGCTGACGATCACCGATCCCTACGGGCTGGCGATGCTGTCCTGCCTGATCAACATGACTCCCGGCACGGTCTGGGTCGAGATCCTGCCCGAGCGCTACGAACTCTCCCTGCACGTGTTCGACCTGCACGACGAAGCGTGGTGGATCGAGACCATCAAGACGCGCTATGAACAACCCTTGATCGAGATTTTTGAAACGGAGGCGGCCCGTGGCGACCCTGCTTGAGTTATCCGTCGGCTATGCGCTGGTGTGCGTGCTGGTGGCGATGGTGTTCTGCGCCCTGCGCCTGCTGCGCGGCCCGTCGGCCCATGACCGCGTGCTCGCGCTCGACACCCTGTGGATGACCGGCATGCTGCTGGCCCTGGTGCTGGGCATCCGCTTCGGCACGCAAGTCTATTTCGAGGTGGCGGTCCTGATCGCGCTGGTCGGCTTCGTGTCGACGATCGCCATGGCCAAGTTCCTGATGCGCGGGGAGATCATCGAATGAGCGGCGTCGAGGATCTGCCCGGCTGGGCGGCGCTGGTCGTGTCGCTGCTGCTGATACTCGGGGCCAGCATCGTCCTGATCGGCGCGATGGGCCTGCTGCGCCTGCGCACCTTCTACCAGCGCATGCACGGACCGGCGATCACGATCACCCTCGGCGCCGGCTCGCTGTTGATCGCCTCGATGGTGTTCTTCACGGTCGGGCAGTCGCGCCTCGTGATCCACGAGGTGATCATTTCCCTTTTCCTCCTGATGACGGCGCCCGTGGTGTCGATGCTGATCATGCGTGCGGCCGTCTACCGCGACCTGCGGGCGCGCAAGGGGGAAAGCGGGGCGACGGCCGGCGGCGTGTACACGATCGGCGAGGAGGAAGCGCCCGGCAGTGCTGCTCCCGGCAAACGCTAGCGAAGTCCCGGACTGCCCGAAGAGGCGCGACAGCCCGGCCGCATTCCGCAGGCCGGTTCAGCGCACGATCTGCTCCTCCTGTTTTTTCACCTCTGGAATGCGTTGATCGGTTTGCCCAGGGACAGGCTGAATCACAGGCGGTCGCGTCGATTCCGGTGGTGACTGCGGTACAGGTGACGGTACCGGGTCGGGCAGTGACGACGGTGGCCGTTTCAGCTCCTCTGGCGATGGCGCTGGTTGTTTCGGTTCGAACCGAGGGGGCGGGGGGCGGCGGCTCCGGTGCAGGCTCGGGTTCGGGTTCGGGGGGCTCCGGCGGATCGGGTTCCGGGGGCTGTGGCGGTTCGGGTTCCGGGGGCTGTGGCGGTTGGGGTTCCGGGGGCTGCGGAGGTTGGGGTTCCGGTGGCGACTCCGTCTCCGGGTTCGGCGGCGGCTCCTGCCCGTCACGACGATCCCTGTCACCGCCGAGTAACTTCACGCCTACCCCGATAGCGACGCCAATAGCGGCAGCGCCTGCGGGTGATAAACCAGCACGTGGTTGAAAGTAATTCCGGGTCCAGTCAATCCTGGCGCGGCTTTGTTCCGGGGTCAGCTTCAGCACCTGCGCCGCACCGTCAAGCGTGACGAGATATTCTTCGTCCGCGTGCAGGAGTGCGGGGCGCGGACTACGCATCTCCACCTCGCCCGCGATGACAGTCACACGTGACTCGTCCTGCAAGCTCATGATGTGAACGAAACTGCGCGCCACGCCCGCCATTCTCAATCCGTCTTCGAACTCCTGGCACTTGATCCCCTTGATCACCACCTTGCCGCGCAGGATTTTCATGAACAGGCAAGCTCCCTGCTTGAACAGTGGATCGGTATTCTCGTCGAGCTGGATGTCGCCACCCTCGTTCAGCTTCACGATCACGCTGGTTTTCGGTCCGGTGGAAACGTTGTCGCCGTCGCGAACATAAGTGCCGGTCTGCGCCGGTTGATTGTTGAGGAAGGCATTCGGGCCATCGACCACCAGCCGGGCAATCGTACCCGGAAGAATCGGCGGTAACTGGGGCTCGGTCGCACAACCGCCCAGGACGAACGTGCACAAGGCAAGCCAGGCAAGCAGCAGACGAAGGGATGTCATTTTCTCTCTCCATGTTGTTCAGCGAGAGGGCGCGCCGCGCCGAACAGGTCGTAGGTCCCATCCAGCTCCGCCCGCCTGACGGCGCCGGCCGGTATCCAGAACACCTTGCGCACCGAGGCATCCCACACGACGAAGTCGCGCGCCGACTGGTTCAGCAGGAACAAGGGCCCGGTCATGGGAAACGCAAGCTTCTCGTCCAGGGTCAGCGTGATGCGGGGATAGGTGATGGACCGTTGCAGGACGCCGTAATCCATCGGCAGCAGAACCAGGTAGAGGACGGCCGCGATGAAGGAAGGCGCGGCCAGCCAGGCGCGCCCGCGCCAGGGCAGCGTGGTGCGCCAGGTGAGATAAGCAAGCGCAAGGGCAAGCGCGAAGCCGAACACCAGCTCCTCGAAGGCATTGTTCAGCAGGCGCTCGTTGCGCACCAGCAGGGCCCGCTTCAGCTCACCGGCGCCCTGCTCCATCATCGCGGCGGGACAGGGCGCGCTGCCGGATTCGGCGTACAGCAGGTTGCCGATGCAGAGCGGATGCTGGAACTTGAGGAGAAAGGTCTCGGCGTGCCAGAGAAACGCGAGGAAGAGGGAGACGAAGGCCAGCAGGCGCATCCATCCCTGGGCGCCAAAACCCGGCAGGCGGGCGCGCAGAAGCGCGTGCCAGCGCTGGGCGCGGCTGCCCAGCAGGCGCCGCACCACCATCGCCGCGATGACCGCCGGACCCAGCACGGCAAGCAGGGGCAAGGCCACATTGCTGACCGTCGAATAGCCGACGACGAGAAAGAACTTCCCGCCCTCCTGGACGATGTAATGGTTGTCGAAGTCGAGCACGCCGTGCAGGCCGAGCATGCTCAGGTGGGCGCGCGTGATCAGGTAACCGGTGGCGAAGAACATCGCCGTGATGCTCGCCAGCGAACCGCCCAGCCACACGAGGAAGCCCTTGACCCCGGCGACGAGGCTCGGCCCTTCCCGCGGAACGGAAGAGGACAAGTCGGAAAGATTGTCGGCCATCACGTTCCCTGGTTGATCCATCACACGGAGTGCTCGATCGGGACCTGACGATGATACGGCGGCGCCGTGCACGGTCACTTTGACCTTGAACAGACGTCTCCGAGGATGGCCGTCCGCCGAGGCGGAACGGGAATGGCGGTTTTTGGAAAGAAAAAGCCCGCCAGATCAAGGACCTGGCGGGCGGTGACACCGAAAGACAAGAACCAGCTTGCCGATCAGCCCTCGTAGGAATAGCAGTTGATGTCCCACAGCTGGCAGGCATAGGCGTTGCCGCTCTCGCATTTCAGCGCCAGGGTCTCGCAGTCGACGCTGCCAGCCGAAACGGATGCCGAAACGCCCAGCCCCAGACCCAGGCTCAGCACGAAAGCAACTTTCTTGAGTGTCAGTTTCATCGTTCTTCTTTCATCTTGTCGTGGAAAGGAAGTTCACACCGGCGGTGTGCGACGATCTTAGCATCGGGGTATTGCTCAGCTACTAGCAGGATGAATAGCCCTGCAAGTCTGACAAACAGGGGAACGAGCAACCTACCTCACTTTGTTCAGTTTTTCTCATTGTTCACGATGCGTGAACACGTAAATTCATTGAACACTCAAGACCTTTCGTTCATAATTCAAGCTTGTTCACGTTCCGTGAAAACCTAGAAACTATGAACAACACCGCTCCGATCTCGCCAGCCAGGATGGAACTCGATCTCATCAAGCGCGCCTTGTCCGAGCTACGTCAATCCCTCGACGTCCATGGCAAAGTCCTGCCTGCAAAGAACTCTCCCTGGGATGCGGTTGTCCTCCTTGAAATAGGCGGACAGCAGCTGCAGTACCAATGCGAAGTAAAGCAACGAATCGATCGGCGCGCAATGCTGCTGGACCTGAAAGCACGAGGCCTGGCTACATCGGAAGGCCTGTTGGTCACCACGCTCCTGAGCCAGGAGCTGGCAACGGCTTGCCGCGAGCTGGGTCTGCAATTTATCGACACCGCAGGCAACGCATACCTCGAAAACGGCACTGGCTTGTATGTCTACATCAGCGGGCGCCGAGGCAAGGACCTGGGCCCTGGCAATATGGCAGGAGCAAGCATTACCCCAGCCGCCCTGCGAATGATGTTCGCATTCCTCGCTGCGCCATCCATGTTGAATGCTCCCTACCGTGAGATTGCGCCGGCGGTTCGCGTCTCCACAGGTGCCATCGGCAAGGTATTCGACGTCCTGGAAGCGCGCGGTTTCATCGCAAGGGCGCCCAACGGCGACCGGGTCATCGCGGCGCCAGAACTGCTGCTGGGCGAGTGGGCCACAGGCTACCTGAGCCGCCTGAAACCGAAACTCAAAACCTTTCGGTTCAGCGGCGTGAGCCCGAAAGAGTTCAGCGAGCGATGGAGTCCGGGTTTCCGGATTTCTGCCTGGGGCGGCGAAACTGGCGCAGCGATCCATACCAGGCATCTGACGCCCGGCACCTGCACCGTGTATATCGACATGGATGAGCCGAACGCCTTGCGCGACCTGGTCAGGGACTTCCGGCTGAAAGCAGATGCAAACGGTCCCATCGAAGTCGTCGAAGCTTTCTGGAACATGGACTGTTTCACGAATACTTTCCCATCCGTGCCATTTCCCCTGATATATGCTGACCTGCTCGGCACGCACGACTCCAGGAATCTTGCCGTCGCTAAACATATCGCATCGGAGGTTCTGAACTATGTACGCGGTTAGAACGGATCGTCCGCTCAATCCCAACATCCTGGCCATCCTCAGCGCTTTGCACGCTGTCACAGCAAAACTCGGCTTCAGTTATTTCCTGGTCGGTGCTACCGCCCGTGACGTTCTGATGACCCATGTATTCGGTCTCGAAGTGCAACGAGCAACCCACGATGTGGATTTCGCGGTCGCACTGGAAGACTGGCGCTCTTTCGACGCACTGAAGAGCGAGCTCTTGGGTACTGGCGATTTCGAACCTGCCGATGGCCGCATGCATCTGCTCCGATACAAGCCCCAGGAATTCAATAACGCCTTCCCATTGGACCTGATTCCCTTTGGAGGCATTGAACAAAAACCTCACGAGATTGCCTGGCCACCCGACATGGATGTGGTCATGAACGTGACCGCCTACGCCGAAGCCTTGAAGTCGGCGCTGCAAGTTGACGTCGGCAATGGGCTTGTCGTGCCAGTGATCTCGATACCTGGACTGGCTGTGCTCAAACTGTTTGCGTGGAACGACAGGGGGCTAGCCGAGAACAAGGATGCACGGGACCTGTTTTTCTTACTCAGCCGTTATGCCGATGCTGGAAATACCGGCCGCCTGTATGACGACGCGTTTCCCATCCTTGAAGCATGTGGATTCGATCCCAGCCTGGCTGGAGCACGGCTGCTTGGACAGGACGCGCGCTTGATACTGGAAGAGCACTCGCGCCAGGCCATCCTGTCCGTATTGAAAGAGCCAAGAAAGCGCGACAGATTGATCATCCAGATGGTTCCGGATCGATTGGCCAACTCGGAAACAGCCTTGGCCTTGATCGGGCAATTCGAGCAAGGAATCGAGTCCGAAACGCTGTAAAACAAAAAGCCCAGCAAGCGATGCTTGCCGGGCTTTCGTGAATCAGGCTGCCGAGGTAGCGGATCAGAACGGGATGTCGTCGTCCATGTCCGAGAAGTTCGGCGCCGGGCGCTGCTGAGGCTGCGGACGGGCCGGCGGTGCAGGCGGGGCCTGGCGCGGGGCCGGACGCTGCGGCGCGTCGTAGCCGCCATCGTCCATGCCCATGTCGTTGCCGCCGCCCATGCCCTGGCGGCCGCCGAGCATCTGCATGTTCTCGGCGATGATGTCGGTGGCGTAGCGCTCGATGCCGTCCTTGTCCGTGTACTTGCGGGTCTGCAGGCGACCTTCGACGTAAACCGAGGAACCTTTCTTCAGGTACTGGCCGACGATTTCAGCAAGACGGCCGAAGAAGGAGATGCGGTGCCATTCGGTCAGCTCTTTCTGTTCGCCGGTGTTGCGGTCTTTCGACTTGAACGAGGTCGCAACCGCGATGTTCGCGATCGCATCGCCGCTCGGCATGTAGCGGATTTCAGGATCGCGGCCCAGGTTGCCGACGATGATGACCTTGTTGACTGATGCCATGGTGTTACTCCTTCAAATTGATGTGAGCCCTGACTCTGCACATGACTAAGCGTCAGGGAACTGGGTGATGCAGCACGCTATTATGGGGCCGTTGCCGCCTGAGTTAAAGAGGATTTTTTGCGGTTCGACAAACGGATTTGAGGGATGGAATCAGGTCGAGGTTCCGCAGCGTGTGGTTGAACGCGTGGGGTGACCCAGGCTAGACGCCTGGGTTACAAGCCGCCCACCCTACGGGTCTGCAGCAAGCCTCGCGGCAGCGCAAATTTCGCCAAATCGAGAATTTATTTTCGGATTCTGAACGGTTTGTCATTGAAGCGGGGCGGAAACGGCACACATAGGACAGGCCAGGGACGGGAAGCGGGTGAAGCTTGCCAGGAAGGCATATCAGCTTGCCAGCGCTGATACACCCACCACTGGATAAACGTACAGCCGAAGCAAAAAACGGCTAAACTAGCAGACTCCCCTCGATTGGCCCGCTCACCACGACAGTATCGTGCGCGGCCCGCACAAACTTATTGAAAGCCTGCCAAAAATTAATGGAAGAAATTCGTATTCGTGGTGCCCGCACGCACAATCTGAAGAACATCAACCTCGACCTGCCGCGTAACAAGCTGATCGTCATCACCGGCCTGTCGGGCTCGGGCAAGTCCTCGCTGGCCTTCGACACCCTGTATGCCGAGGGTCAACGCCGCTACGTCGAGTCGCTGTCGGCCTACGCGCGCCAATTCCTGCAATTGATGGAAAAGCCGGACGTCGACCTGATCGAAGGCCTGTCACCGGCGATCTCGATCGAACAGAAGGCCACTTCGCACAATCCGCGCTCGACGGTCGGCACCGTGACCGAGATCCACGACTACCTGCGTCTGCTGTACGCGCGCGTCGGCACGCCCTACTGCCCGGACCACCCGCACGAGCCGCTGGCGGCGCAAACCGTCTCGCAGATGGTCGATGCCGTGCTGGCGATGCCCGAAGGAACCAAGCTGATGATCCTGGCGCCGGTCGTGGCCGGCCGCAAGGGCGAACACAGCGACCTGTTCGCGACCATGCAGGCCCAGGGTTTCGTGCGCTTCCGCATCCAGAGCGGCGTGAATCCGGCCAAGATCTATGAAATCGACGATCTGCCGAAACTGAAGAAGACCGAAAAGCACTCGATCGACGTCGTCATCGACCGCGTCAAGGTCAATCCCGAGATCAAGCAGCGCGTGGCCGAGAGCTTCGAGACCGCCCTGCGCCTGGCCGACGGCCGCGCCGTCGCCTACGAAATGGATACCGAGAAGGAAACCGTCTTCTCGAACAAGTTCGCCTGCAACGTCTGCGGCTACTCGCTGCAGGAGCTCGAGCCGCGCCTGTTCTCGTTCAACAACCCGATGGGCGCCTGCTCGGAGTGCGACGGCCTGGGTCACATCGAGTTCTTCGATCCGAAGCGCATCGTCGCCTTCCCGAACCTGTCGCTGGCCTCGGGCGCAGTGAAGGGTTGGGACCGCCGCAACCAGTTCTACTTCCAGATGCTGTCGAACCTGGCGGCCTACTACGACTTCGATCTGGACACGCCTTTCGAGAAGCTGCCGAAGAACGCCCAGGAAGCCGTGCTGTTCGGTTCCGGCAAGACCTCGATCCCGTTCACCTATGTGAACGAGCGCGGCCGCACCGTGATCCGCGAGCACACCTTCGAGGGCGTGGTCAACAACCTGCAGCGCCGCTACCGCGAGACCGACTCGATGGCGGTCAAGGAAGAGCTGGCCAAGTTCATCAACGAAAAGAAATGCCCGGTCTGCGAAGGCGCACGCCTGCGCACCGAAGCGCGCTTCGTCAAGATTGGCCAGGGCGCCCAGCAGCGCGCGATCTATGAAGTGTCGGACCGTCCGCTGCGCGAGACCCTGGACTATTTCGAGTCGCTGGAACTGACCGGCGCCAAGAAGGACATCGCCGAGCGCGTGATCAAGGAAATCACGGCGCGCCTGAAGTTCCTGAACAACGTGGGCCTGGACTACCTGTCGCTCGACCGCAGCGCGGATACGCTGTCGGGCGGCGAGGCCCAGCGCATCCGCCTGGCCTCGCAGATCGGCTCGGGTCTCACCGGCGTGATGTACGTGCTCGACGAACCCTCGATCGGCCTGCACCAGCGCGACAACGACCGTCTGATCGCGACCCTGAAGCACCTGCGCGACATCGGCAACAGCGTGCTGGTGGTCGAGCACGACGAGGACGCGATCCGCACCGCCGACTACATCGTCGACATGGGTCCGGGCGCGGGCGTGCACGGCGGCGCCGTGATCGCCGAAGGCTCGCTCGAAGAGATCATGAAGAACGAGCATTCGCTCACTGCCCAGTACCTGGACGGCCGCCGCAAGATCCACGTGCCGAAGAAGCGCACCCCGGCCAACCCGGAGCGCCAGCTCGTGATCACGAATGCGACCGGCAACAACCTGAAGAAGGCGACGCTGACCCTGCCGGTCGGCCTGATGACCTGCGTGACGGGCGTCTCGGGTTCGGGTAAATCGACGCTGATCAACGACACCCTGTACCCGGCCCTGTCGCGCCACCTGTACGGTTCGCAGACGGAACCGGCGCCGCACGACGCCATCCACGGCCTCGAGCACTTCGACAAAGTGATTTCCGTCGACCAGGCGCCGATCGGCCGCACCCCGCGGTCGAACCCGGCGACCTACACCGGCGTGTTCACCCCGATCCGCGATTTGTTCGCGACCGTGCCGACCGCCAAGGAACGCGGTTATTCGGCGGGCCGCTTCTCGTTCAACGTGAAGGGCGGCCGCTGCGAAGCCTGCCAGGGCGATGGCGTGATCAAGGTCGAGATGCACTTCCTGCCGGACGTCTACGTGCCTTGCGACGTTTGCCACGGCAAGCGCTACAACCGCGAGACGCTGGAAGTGCAGTACAAGGGCAAGAACATCACCGAAGTGCTGGAGATGACGGTCGAGGACGCGCACGAGTTCTTCAAGCCGGTGCCGGTCATCGCGCGTAAACTCCAGACGCTGCTGGACGTGGGCCTCGGCTACATCAAGCTGGGCCAGAGCGCGACCACCCTGTCGGGCGGCGAGGCGCAGCGCGTCAAACTGTCGCTGGAACTGTCCAAGCGCGATACGGGACGCACCCTGTACATCCTGGACGAGCCGACCACCGGCCTGCACTTTGCCGACATCGACCTGCTGCTGAAGGTGATCCACCGCCTGCGCGACCAGGGCAATACGCTGGCGATCATCGAGCACAATTTAGATGTGATCAAGACCGCGGACTGGATCGTCGACCTCGGTCCCGAAGGCGGCGCCGGCGGCGGCACCATCGTCGCCACCGGCACGCCGGAAGACGTGGCCGAGAACCCGGCCAGCGTCACCGGCAAATACCTCAAGCCGCTGCTGAAGGCTTGATGCGGCGGTAAGGGAGAGTAAGCCCGGGAGAAAGCCCGGAACCGCGCACGCGGTTCCGGGCTTTTTTTATGGTCCGCTATCCGGATGCAGGCGCCGGCGCACAGGGTCGTCCCCCGTGCCAGCCAGCGCCAGGGTAGGTCGAGCCCCCCACGGGTTTAACGGCTGCGCTCGTCGCTCCTGGTTTCCTTGTCGCCCGACTTCGTACTGCCCGTCCCGCTGCTGCCCATGCTGGCCGCGCTCTTGCCGCTGGACGCATTGGCCAGGGCCTGGCGCAAGCTGGCCGCTTGCGGATTGGTGATCTTCCCGGCCAGGACATCGCGCGCAGCGACCTGCCGGCCGTAATAGCCCGAGGTTTCGTCTTCGTCGTAATCGACGTCGTCGATGCCGACCGCCGCGCCGCCGAACAGCCCTTCGGTATTGGACCAGGCGGTGATGTTGCCCCAGCCGGCCGCCCCCGTGCCTTTCTTCGACCAGTCCACCACCGTCAGGCCGGCATCGGCATTCAGGGAGAACTTGTTGTTCTGCATGAAGCTGTTCATGGCCTTCTGGTCGTTCAGCACGAAGGCAATGGCGCCGGCTTCCGCGCCGGCCTGGGCGCCGATGCTGACGCCGCCGAAGTTGTAGAAAGCCGGATTGCTCCAGGTATCGCCGTTACGCACCAGCAGCACGCCGGCACCGCCGCGCGCGCCGATGCCCAGGGCCGCCGTGCCGTAATCGGGCACCACGAACACGCCTTTCGAGCGCTGCAGCAACGCGCGCATTTCCGGCGTCGCCTGCATCTGCTGCACGACCTGCACCGCCTTGTTGACGTGCTCGATCCCTTTCCTCATCTCCTTCTGCTGGCGCGTCGTGCCGGGCGTACCGGCCTCTTTCGCCGCCCCGACCTGGGCGCTGGCCACCCCGGCCGTTCCTGCAAACAGCACAGCAAGGGAAGTTGCAACGAGTTGCTTCATGGTCGCTTTCATGACTCGGCCCTCCTCAGGTGACATTCGAAGCAAAAAGCCTAAACCGCACAGCGAACGGGGAGCGCCAGTTTGAAAGGCAGAAATCGAACATCCGCGCCACGCGGCAGCGCATGATGGCGTGCGTTGATCTTGACACTGCAGAGATACCGGAAGACATTGGCATATCTTCATTGTCCAGGATCCCGACCATGAGCGACCTCCTGCTTGCCATCGTCCACCACTTGATCGTCTTCGGCATCGCGGCCGTGCTGGCGGCCGAACTCGCGCTGATGCGCCCGGCAGCCATGTCGGCGCAGACGGTCCGGCTGCTGGGCCGCTTCGACTTTGCCTATGGCATGCTGGCGCTGGCGATCCTCGTCGCCGGTTTCATCCGCGTCTGGCATGGCGCCAAGGGACCGGATTTCTACCTGCACAATCCCGTGTTCTGGGCCAAGATCGCCGCCTTCGGCGCGGTCGGGCTGCTTTCGATCCAGCCGACGCTGCGCATCGCCGCCTGGCAAAAGGCAGCGAAGGCCGACGCCGCCTTCCTGCCCTCGCAGCAGGAGGTCGGCAAGCTGCGCCGGGTGCTGCTGGTGGAAATCCACGTGTTCGCGCTGATCCCGATTTTCGCCGCCGCGATGGCGCGGGGGATCGGCTTGTAGATGACGGAGGAAAGGCGAGCCGACTGCCCAGCCCGCCAACGGCGTTACCCGGCTGGCCGCAGCGATTCCAGCGACGCCCGGATGTAGCCGCGCATGCGCTCGTCGACCATGCCGCCCGGCCCGAGCTCGGGCTCGTTTTCCAGCGCCTGGCGAATCTTCAGTTGGGTCGCCGGATCGTCTCCGGCAAACGAGCGGAACAGACTGAACCACTGTCGCGCGAGCGCCTGCGCCTCCGGCGAGTCCGGTGCAAGCCCGGCATCCATCGCCGTGCGCACGCGCGCAAAGAGCGGCAGCCACTCGGCATCACGCTTGCCGAGATTGGCGCGCATGAAGGCCAGCTCGTCGGCATTCACGTATTTCTGGTAGACCGCCAGTTGACTCTCTTTCGAGGCCGCCTGCACGAAGGCCATCACCGCCGGCGTGATGCCGGTCCGTTCCTGCACCGAGGCTTCCTGCTCGTGCATCGCATTCAGCTTCGCGAACAGGACCGGATTGGCGCCGGTGTCGCGCGCCACCATCGTCATCCAGCGTTGCGCGAGCGCGCGCGCCCTGGCGTCGGCAGGAGAAACGCCAGCATCGATCAGCGCGCGCACCTCGCCCACCAACGCCCTCCACTCGCCCTCGACCTTATCGGCCTGGGTGTACAGCGGCAGTTGCTCCAGTTCTTGCTGCGAAAAGTACTTGTCGTACATCGTCATGTGCTCCAGGGTAGTCAACCAGTCGGCCGGATCCGGTTCCCGCCCTTCGTCCAGTGTCCTGCGCAGGCGCGCGAGGCGGTCGCGCAGGACGCTGGCCTCGTCGATCTGCCGCGTCAGCATGGCGATCTGGCGGTCGACGAGGTGGACCAAAGGCAGGTCCGTTCCGGTGAGATAGCTTCCGATGTCGGCCAGCGCCATGCCGAACCTGCGCAGCGCCAGGATGCGGTGCAAACGGGCGATGTCGGTGTCGTTGTAGAGCCGGTAGCCGGCATCGGAGCGCGCCGAAGGCGAAAGCAGGCCGATGGCGTCGTAATGGTGCAGCGTACGCACGGTGAGGCCGGTGCGTTTCGCCAGGTCACCTATTTTCAGCAGCATCGGATTCTTCCTTTCTTTAAGCGTGCATGCAGGTTGAAGCCTGACGCCGCGTGAGGGTCAAGCCCCCGGGACAGTTTAATATTAATACTTCAAGGAAACTGGAGCCCGTTCGCGGGTTCCCATCTGGAGACGGTATGCGAGTACTCATCATGGGCAATTCGGGATCGGGCAAGTCGCATCGTGCGCGGGCCCTGGCGGCGCAGCATGGACTGGTGCACCTGGACCTGGACACCATCGTCTGGGAGCCGGGCCTGATTGCCGTGCCGCGTGCGCCCGAGCAGGTGCGGGCCGACCTGCTGGCCTTCGTCAACGGGCATGCCGCCTGGGTGGCGGAAGGCTGCTACGGCGACCTGGTGGAAGCGGCGCTGCCCTACTGCTCGGAACTGGTGTTCATGCATCCTGGCCTGGAAGTGTGCCTGGAGAACAACCGCAAGCGGCCCTGGGAACCGCACAAGTACGCCTCGATGGAGGCGCAGCAGAGCAAGCTGGGCTTCCTGCTCGACTGGGTGGCGGGCTATTACACGCGGGACGATGCGATGTCCTACGCAAGGCACCGGCGCCTGTTCGACGGGTTTGATGGCGACAAGACCGAAGTGACGGCGCTCGCATAAAGCGCCAGATGGCCCGGGTCGCGCAGGCGCTTGAACCCACCTGCTACAGCTGCCGCGAACCAGCGGATATATTACGGCTGCGCATATGGCGCACCGCGTGGGTTCAAGAACCCACCCTACGAAACCAAGAAAAAAGGGCAGGACCACACGGCCCTGCCCTTTTTCACGTGACGGCGCTGCTCAAGCGCCGCCCCTCCTCAGAAACTTACTGCGCCAGCTGCTTCTCCAGCTTGGCCTTGGTATCCACCAGCTCCTGCGGCAGGTGGTAGGCCAGCTTCTCGAACAGCTCGCTGTGCAACTTCAGCTCTTCGCGCCAGGCGTCCTTGTCGATCGAGGTGATCTGCGTGAATTGTTCCTGCGTGAATTCCAGGCCTTCCCAGTTCAGGTCACCGTAGTTCGGCGAGGTGCCGAACAGGTGCTCGCTGCCGCCGGCCTGGTCCGTGGTGCGATCCAGGATCCACTTCAGGACGCGCATGTTGTCGCCGTAGCCCGGCCACACGAAGTTGCCCTGCTCGTCGGTGCGGAACCAGTTGACGCAGAAGATCTTCGGCAGCGCGGCCGCATTCTTCTCCGCGACTTTCTTGCCCAGGTCCAGCCAGTGCTGGAAGTAGTCGCTCATGTTGTAGCCGATGAAGGGCAGCATCGCCAGCGGATCGCGGCGCACCACGCCCATCTGGCCGGCGGCGGCGGCGGTGGTTTCCGAACCCATGGTCGCGGCCATGTAGACGCCTTCGCCCCAGTCGCGCGCCTCGGTCACCAGCGGCACCGTGGTCGAGCGGCGGCCGCCGAAGATAAAGGCCGAGATCGGCACGCCGGCCGGATCGTCCCAGGCCGGGTCGATCACCGGGTTCTGGGTGGCGGCCACCGTGAAGCGCGCGTTCGGGTGCGCGGCCTTGGTGCCGGAAGCCGGGGTCCAGTCCTTGCCCTGCCAGTCGATCAGGTGCGCAGGCGGTTCCTTGGTCATGCCTTCCCACCAGACGTCGCCGTCGTCGGTCAGCGCGACGTTGGTGAAGATCACGTTCTCGCGCAGCGAGGACATGCAGTTCGAGTTGGTCTTGTCGTTGGTGCCCGGGGCCACGCCGAAGTAGCCGGCTTCCGGGTTGATGGCGTACAGCTTGCCGTCCGCACCCGGCTTGATCCAGGCGATGTCGTCGCCGATGGTCGTGACCTTCCAGCCGTCGAACGAGGTCGGCGGGATCAGCATGGCGAAGTTGGTCTTGCCGCAGGCCGAGGGGAAGGCCGCCGCGACATATTTCTTGTCGCCCTGGGGAGACTCGACGCCGAGGATCAGCATGTGCTCGGCCAGCCAGCCGGTGCCGCCCTGTTGTGCTTCCTGGTAGCCCATGTTCGAGGCGATGCGCAGCGCGAAGCATTTCTTGCCCAGCAGCGCGTTGCCGCCGTAGCCCGAACCGAAGGACCAGATTTCGCGGGTTTCCGGATAGTGGACGATGTACTTGGTGCTGTTGCACGGCCAGCGCACGTCCTGCTGGCCCGGCTGCAGCGGCATGCCGACGCTGTGCACGCAAGGCACGAACTCGCCGTTCTCGCCCAGCACGTCGTAGACGGCCTTGCCCATGCGCGTCATGATGCGCATGTTCACCGCCACATACGGCGAATCGGAGAGTTCGACGCCGATGTGGGCGATCGGCGAACCCAGCGGGCCCATCGAGAACGGCACCACGTACATCGTGCGGCCGGCCATGCAGCCGTCGAACAGGCCGTTCAGGGTCGTGCGCATCTCGGCCGGGTCCATCCAGTTGTTGGTCGGGCCTGCCTGTTCCTTGGTCGCCGAGCAGATGAAGGTGCGGTCTTCCACGCGCGCCACGTCCGAGGGATCGGAATGGGCCAGGTAGGAATTCGGACGCTTCTCCGGGTTCAGGCGCTTCATCGTACCGGCTTCGACCATCTGTGCGCACAGGCGGTCGTACTCTTCTTCCGAGCCGTCGCACCAGTAGATGGCGTCAGGCTTCGTCAGGGTGGCGATTTCCGCGACCCAATTGATGAGCTTTTGGTGTTTGATGTAAGCTGGAACGTTCAGTGCGGCGACGCCGCCCATCACGGGCTGGTTCATAGTACCTCCAATGCCAATAAAGAATTCTGGTCTGGTCCCGGCAGATCGTCGTGTGCCCGGGACTACACTTTGAATCCCTTCGCTCGGGTCGAGCGCGGCGGTACGGCGGTCGTGTCGACAGGCGCGCTGGCGAGCCTGGGTGGAACGGTGCAGCCGGGTCTGATATATGAAACGGTGGTGTCAAACCCTTAATATTCGGCCGATTGTACACCCCTGAAACCGATGCACAAGCTCTTCGGCGGTAAAAATGTAGGAAATATAGTTGACTAAAGTAGTGGGCTACATACATTCCTCCAGATCGTGTTATTCCTTTACGTACTCATCAATAACTTCGGCTAACTTCGATGAAAATTGCCATTCTTGACGACTACCAGAACGCCGTACCGGGTCTCGACTGTTACAAAATTTTGGACGGTCACGAGGTCAAAGTGTTCAACAATTCGGCGCGCGGCCTGGGCCAACTCGCGGTCCGGCTGGCGCCCTACGACGTCCTGGTCCTGATCCGCGAGCGCACGCCCTTCCCGGCTGCGCTGTTAACGAAGTTGCCTGATCTGAAACTGATTTCGCAGACGGGCAAGGTCAGCGGGCACGTCGACGTGGCGGCCGCGACCGCGCGCGGGATCGCGATTGCCGAAGGCGTCGGCTCGCCGGTGGCGCCGGCCGAGCTGACCTGGGCGCTGATCATGGCGGCCAGCCGCAAGATCCTGCCGTACGCAAACAACCTGAAGGAAGGGATCTGGCAGACGGCCTCGCTCAACCCGCAACTGAACGGCCTGGGCCGGGTGCTGCACGGGCGCACGCTCGGGATCTGGGGCTACGGCAAGATCGGCCGCCTGCTGGCGGGCTATGGCAAGGTGTTCGGGATGCAGGTGATGGTGTGGGGTAGCGAAGCGAGCCGGGCTGCAGCCATGCGCGACGGTCATATCGCCGCGGCCTCGCGCGAGGCCTTCTTTGCCGAAGCCGATGTGCTCAGTGTGCATCTGCGGCTGGCGGAGGGGACGCGCGGCATCGTCAAGGCCGAGGATTTCGCGCGCATGAAGCCCGATGCCCTGTTCGTGAACACGAGCCGTGCGGAACTGGTGGAAGAAGGCGCGCTCGAGGAAGCGCTGCGCCGCGGCTGTCCGGGCAGCGCGGCCCTGGACGTGTTTACCAGCGAGCCGCTGGCGCCGGACGCGCCCCTGCTGCGCATCCCGACGGTGCTGGCGACGCCGCACTTGGGCTACGTCGAGCAGGACAGTTACGAAATCTACTTCCGGGCGGCGTTCGAGAACATCGTGAATTTCGCGGCGGGCAAGCCGACGAATATCCTGAATCCGGAAGCGTTAGCTATTTAACGCGAACCGTAGGGTGGGCACTCCGTGCCCACGCGAAAATACGCGTTGCGTTGGCAGGGTTTGGACCAGGACGGCGAATAAATCGAAGCGCATCCAAAGATCATTTGGAAACGCTTCGACAGGGAGGCTTTTGCGACGCGAGCTCTGCTAACGCCTTGCCGGCTTTCGCGTGGGCACGGGGTGCCCACCCTACGGTCGAGCGCACCGCCCGGGTTTAACCCAGCTCGTGCTCGCCCGTCAGCCTGATGCGCCGCGCCGGCATCACGTGCGTACCCGTCCACAGGCCCGCCCAGCCCGGCGGCCAGCCGATGTCGGGACCCGCATAGGGTTTCACGCCGGCGCGCACCGGCACCACGGGCACCGGCGGCGCCTCGATCAGGCCGCCGCCGGCGGGACGTTCCATGTTCAGGCTGTACATGTAGCCGGGCAGCAGCAGCTCGCAGACGTCGGCGAACCAGGCGGTGTGGTCGTCGTCGCGGCCCAGGGCCTGGGCCAGACCCTGCGGGTCGAATTTCGCCAGCGCATGGATCAGTTCGTCGGTGCTGGCGCCCGGGGAATCGCCCCATCCCATCACCGGATTGTTGTTGTAGTCGGCGCCCGAGCCATACCAGCCTTCGCGCCAGGAGCGCTGCATCCAGTTGCGCTGGCCGGTGAACAGGTGCCAGCGCCAGTGCAGGCCCGAGGGCTTGGGCCAGGAGTACAGATACAGCTTCTGGTAGCCGGCCTTGTGCAGTTCGCGCACCACGGCCATCAGGCGCGCGTGCGGCATGCGGTCGGGCGGCGTGCGGCGGAACAGGATCGGTTCGCCATCGGCATGCTGCACTTCGTCGCTCGACAGATTCAGGTCGAGCGTACGCGATTCGTTGCCGAACCGCGCCGAGATCCACCCGGTCAGCAGGTTGACGTGGGTGATCACGCCATACCCGCGATGACGGTGGAAAATAACGGTTCCTGGAGCAACGGCTTTCATGTTCTATTGCAGGCAAATGCTTATAAAAAAGGAGAGTCTACTCATCCGATCCGGCCGATTCTAGCGCAGTCACATATGGATACACTACCGTTTGCGGCTATCATTACCCACCTTTTTTCACTGCCTTTACAAACCGATATGACTTTGCGACTCATCGCCACCGGCGGCACCTTCGACAAACACTACAATGAGCTGAACGGCGTACTCGGCTTTGCCGAAAGCCACTTGCCAGCAGTTATCGCACGTGCCCGCATGACCATTCCCGTCGAGCTGGAAGTGCTGCCGCTGCTCGATTCGCTCGACATGCAGGACCCCGACCGCCAGCGCGTACTGGCTTCCTGCCAGGCCGCATCCGAGAAGGCGATCGTCATCGTGCACGGCACCGACACCATGCGCGAAACCGCGGGCGTGCTCGGCGCCGCGCAGCTCGATAAGACCATCGTGCTGACCGGCGCCATGATCCCCTACGAGATCGCAAACTCGGACGCCCTCTTCAACCTCGGCCTGGCCTGCGGCGTGGCGCAGACCCTGCCGGCCGGCGTCTACGTGGCGATGAATGGCCAGGTGTTCAGCTGGGACAATGTCACCAAGAATCGCGCCGCCGGCGTGTTCCAGCCGCTGTAAGAACGGTAAATTCCCGAGGGGCAGCGGGGCGCTGCCTCCCGGTCGAACTTCCTATACTTTTCTCTCCAAGCGACCAGAGAGGAGAGTTCCCCATGTCAGACCGTCCCATCCTGACCACCCGCCAGGGTCATCCCGTGCGCGACAACCAGTCGCTGCGATCCGTCGGCGAACGCGGTCCGGCTACCCTCGAGAACTACCAGTTCATCGAAAAGATCACCCATTTCGATCGCGAACGCATCCCCGAGCGCGTCGTGCATGCACGCGGCACCGGCGCCCACGGTTTCTTTGAAGCCTACGGCAAGATCGGCGACGAACCCGCCAGCAAGTACACCCGCGCCAAGGTGCTGAACGAGGTCGGCGTACAGACGCCCGTCTTCGTGCGCTTCTCGACCGTGATCGGCGCCAAGGAGTCGCCGGAAACGGCGCGCGACCCGCGCGGCTTCGCCGTGAAACTGAAGACCGTCGAAGGCAACTGGGACCTGGTGGGCAACAACCTGAAGGTCTTCTTCATCCGCGACGCCATCAAGTTTCCGGACATGATCCACGCCTTCAAGCCGGACCCGGTCACCAACCAGCAGGAGCCCTGGCGCTTCTACGACTTCATTGCGAACCACCCGGAATCGCTGCACATGGTTACCTGGGTCAAGAGCCCATGGGGCATCCCGGCCAATTACCGCGAGATGGAAGGCTCCGGGGTCAACACCTACAAGCTGGTAAACGACGAAGGCGTGGCCCACCTCGTGAAATTCCATTGGCAGCCGCGCCAGGGCGTGCGCAACCTGACGGCGCAGCAGGCCTCCGAGATCCAGGCCCACGACACCAGCCACGCCACGCGCGACCTGTACAACGCCATCGAACGCGGCGACTATCCGGAATGGGAATTCTGCGTGCAGATCATGGCCGACGGCGAACATCCCGAGCTCGACTTCGACCCGCTCGACGACACCAAGCGCTGGCCGGAAGACCAGTTCCCGTTGCTGCCGGTGGGCCGCATGGTGCTCGATAAAAACCCGGACAACGTGTTCGCGGAAACCGAGCAATCGGCCTTCGGCACCGGCGTGCTGGTCGACGGCATCGATTTTTCGGACGACAAGATGCTGCAGGGCCGCACCCTGTCCTACTCCGACACCCAGCGCTACCGCGTCGGCCCGAACTACCTTCAATTGCCGATCAATGCGCCGCAGGAAAAAGCCCGCGCGAAAACCAACCAGCGCGATGGCCAGATGACGTATTACATCGACGATGGCGGCGAGAACAAGCACATCAACTACGAGCCGAGCCTGATGGGCGGCATGCAGGAGGCGCCGCAACCGCAGCGCGACTACCACCAGTACGTGGAGGGCCACCTGGGTCGCTACCAGACCACCTCCACCGCTGCCGACTACAAGCAGGCGGGCGACCGCTACCGGACCTTCGAGGACTGGGAGCGCGACGACCTGGTCAACAACGTCGGCGGCGACCTGAAGCAGTGCCCGGAACCGATCCAGCTGCGCATGGTCTGGCATCTGTGGCATTGCGACGAGGACTACGGCCGCCGCGTGGCGCAAATCGCCGGCATCGACCTCGAGAAGGCCAAGGCCCTGCCGCCGCTGCCGGGCAAGCCGGCGCCGCACGAGAACCGCCAGGGGCCGACCTATGCCGACGGCAAGAGCGCGGAGCCGGCGACCAGCGACGAGGTGGCGAGCGCGAAGTAAACTGTGCTTGCTGCGTCAGCAAAGCAAAACGGACCCGCGAGGGTCCGTTTTTGTTTGGGCGGTTTTCGTAGGGTGGACACCTGTGTCCACGCTGTACGGCGTATGATTCGTCGCTACGTCAATCACAGGGCATCTGCCAACGATCTCCGCCTGCGCCAAGGTATGCATCAGCACGACCGCGTGGGCTCAAGAGTGTATAGCACAGGGACATAGGTAACACATGTCTAGGGACATGGGTAACACTACCAAGGTCTATTCTAGCGGCTTCTCAGATCGATTCTTGCTACCTCACGGTCGCAGAAGATGATGCTCAGGATGCC
>JBFLZJ010000017.1:0-109367 GCA_040755875.1 Pseudomonadota bacterium
ACCGCCATCCGGCGCCAGGACGGCCGCCAAACCGGCCGCCAAGCCGGCCGCCCGCACCGCGGCGGCCAGGCAGCCCGCGGTTGCGGCCAAAACGGCCGCCAAGGCACTGGTCAAGGCATCGGGCAAGACCCCCGCAGGCACGCGCCCCCGCGCCCTGCCTGCCGGCACACCGGCCGTGGAGCCGGCGCGGCCCGCGCTGGTGCGCGACAGCTTCACCATGCCCGAGCAGGAATATGCGGTCCTGGCCAAGGTGAAGCAGGCTTGCCTGAAGGCCGGCTTCGAAGTCAAGAAAAGCGAATTGCTGCGCATCGGCGTTGCGCTCATCGGGCGCCTCGACATGGCCACCCTGCGCCAGGTGCTCGACGGACTGCCCCAGCTCAAGACGGGGCGTCCGCCCAGCGCAAGCTAGAGCGCATACGACAAGACGGCCACCTCGGTGGCCGCTTCCCTGCGTTTTCCTTCAATGCACCGACGCGGACGTCAGCTCCTTCAGTTCGCGGATCGGGATGTTCGACTTCTCGTGCATGCGCAGCAGGATGGTGGCGCCGACATTGAGTTTGCGGTGACGGATCTTGCTGATGATCGGAGGCTGCACTTCCAGCACCCGGCACAACTCGGCGTCATTCTTGAGATGCATCTTTTCGATGAGGGTGTCGAGCAGCTTGTTGGGGACGAAGCTCGACGGCTCGAGGGCGCGCGCTCGGTGCATCGCGGCCAGCATTTCCTGTTTTTTTTGGCGTACGTTCATGTACTCCTCCAAATACACAATCTGGTTGAGGGGACAGGACCGTTCTGGAAGCGCCCGATGTTGTGATAGCTTATGCGTGCGGGTCGTTGTGATAGTACTACGGCTATGCGGCGTGCCGCGCACTATTCAAACAACAACTGTGCGCAAAGCAGGGCTAACGTCGTTCTTTCCGGGCGGAACTTACGCTAATTGCAATCCGGCACGGGTAAGCAGCAGCACCTGGTCGGCCATCTCGGCCGCGGCGTGGGAGTGGGTGACCATGATGGCGCCGGCGCCATTGGCCTTGATTTCGGCGCGCAGCAGGCGCAGGACGCCGTCGGCCGTTTCGGGGTCGAGGTTGCCGGTCGGCTCGTCGGCCAGCAGCAGGGCCGGGCGGTGCACCAGGGCGCGCGCGATCGCCACGCGCTGCAGTTCGCCCCCCGACAACTGGCGCGGGAAGTCGAGCCCGCGCCCTTCCAGGCCCACGGCCGCCAGCATCTCGCCGGCGCGCGCGGTGGCGTCGCGGTTCAGCAGCAGCGGCAGCGCCACGTTCTGCTGCAGCGTCAGGTGGGGCAGCACGTGGAAGGCCTGGAAGATGAAGCCCATGCGCGTGCGGCGCAGGCGCGTGGCCGCATCGTCGTCGAGCGCCGACATCGGCGTGCCGTCCACCAGCACCTGGCCGCTCGTCGGCGCATCCAGGCCCGCGATCAGGTTCAGCAGGGTCGACTTGCCCACGCCCGATTCGCCCATGATGGCAACAAACGCGCCCGGCTCGAAACGGTGCGACAGCCTGGACAGGACGGTGCGTCCGCCGTAGGTCTTGGTGAGCTCGCGCAGTTCCAGCATGGACGTGTCCGCCTTATCGGGTGAGGGCGCGCCGCAGCGCGAAACTGATCGCATCGACCAGGGCCACCAGCAGCAGCATCGCGATCACGACGGTGGCCGCGCTCTGCATCTGGAACAGCGACAGGTGGTACTTGAGCATCTGGCCCAGGCCGCCGGCGCCGACCACGCCCAGCACGGCGGCGGCGCGGATATTGTTTTCCCAGCGGTACAGGGTGTACGACAGCATTTGTGGCAGGGTCTGGGGCAGGGTCGCGTAGAAGAAGGCGGCCAGCGCCGGCGCGCCGTTGGTGCGCAGGGACGCTTCCGGTAGCGGCTCGGCGTTCTCCAGCGCGTCGGCGAACAGGCGCCCCAGCACGCCGGCCGTGTGCGCGGCCAGCGCCAGGGTGCCGGCGAAGGGGCCCAGGCCCGCGGCCACCAGCAGCAGGGCGGCCCAGACCAGCTCGGGAATCGAGCGCAATACGTTCAGCACCAGGCGCACCGCCGCGCGCGGCGCCGCGCCCCAGCGGCCGGCCGCCGGCAGCGCCAGCACCAGGCCCGCCAGCACGGCCAGCAGGGTGCCCAGGGCCGACATCGACAGCGTCTCGATGGCCGCGCTCAGGGTCTTCAGCAGGAAGGGCGCCGCCATCTCGGGCGGCGCGAAGCCGCCCAGGAATTCCAGCGTGGTCGTCAGCGCCTCGGGCGTGAAGAAGGCGGCCAGTTCCAATTGCAGGGTGGCGAAGCTGGCCACCACCAGGGCGGCGAGGGCGAGCAGCACGAGCGGCGTGCTCCAGGAGCGCGGCGGCGGCGCCGGCACGGTGCGCACGGGTTCGTTCATCCCAGCCTCCGGCGCAGCAGTTTCGACACCAGGTCGGCCGCGGCCACCAGCAGCACGAACATCAGCAGCATGGTGGACACTTCGCCGCCGGCCATCATTTTCGTCGACTCGTCCATGCGCTGGCCCAGGCCGCCGGCGCCGACGAAGCCCATCACCGCCGAGCCGCGGATCGCGCATTCCCAGCGGTAGACCGTGTAGGAGACCAGTTCGGCGGCGGCGTCGGGCAGGGCGCCGTAGAGCAGGGCCGGCAGGCGTGCGCTGCCGTTGGCGAGCAGGGCCTCGGTTGCGTGGGCGTCGCTCGACTCGAGGATCTCGGCATACACCTTCGCCAGCATGCCGCAGTAGGTGAGGGCGATGGCCAGCACCCCCGCCGTCGGGCCCAGGCCCACCACGCGCACGAACAGCAGCGCCCACACCAGTTCGGGGACGCTGCGCAGCAGCACCAGCACCCAGCGCACGGCCTGGCGGATGGCCGCGCTGACGCCGCGCATGCGGCCCGTGCCCAGGCGCGAGACCGACAGGCGCTCGCTCACGAGCAGGGTCGCGGGCACCGCGCCCAGCAGGGCGAGGAAGAGGCCGCAGGTGGCGATCGCCACCGTGATCCAGGTCTCGCGCAGGACCATCGCCAGGAATTCGGCCGAGTGCGCGGGATGGAGGAAATCCGAGAGGAAGTTGCCGGCCGCGGCCAGGCTTTGCAGGTCGAACAGCAGCCAGGGCTTGAATTCGCTGTAGACCAGCATCGGCCACAGCAGCGCCAGCCCGAGCGCGCAGGCGAGCAGGCGGCCGCGCCAGGCCGGGTCGGGATGTAAGGTGTTCGAGGCCATCGATCAGAAGCAGGCGCCGACGGCGATGCGCTCGGGCGGTTCGTGCGGGATGTGGGGATGCGGCTGGACCGTTTCGTTCTGGTAGAGCGCGGCGATCATTTCGTCGGTGACGCGTTCGCGCGGCAAATCGAACACGATGCGGCCCGCGCGCAGGCCGACGATGCGGGCAAAGTGGGCGCGCGCCATGTCGACCTGGTGCAGGCTGCACACCAGCGTGGCCTTGCGCGCCGCCGCTTCCTGCTGCAGCGTGGACAGCGTCAGTTGGGCCAGCGCCGGGTCGAGCGCCGAGATCGGCTCGTCGACCAGGAAGGCTTCGGCATTCGACAACAGCAGCCGCGCCAGGCTGCAGCGCTGGCGCTCTCCGCCGGACAGGCGGTCGACCCGCGCATAGAGTTTCTCGCCCAGGCCGAAGCGCGACAAGGCATCGAAGGCCGCGTCCGGGTCCGCCGGCCTGAACAGGGAGGCGAGGGCCTGGCCCAGGCTCCACTGCGGCAGGCGCGCGGCCAGCACCGCCGTCACCACGCGCTGGCGCGGCGGCAGCGGCGGAGTCTGGGGCGCCAGGAACAGGCGCGCGCGCAAGGCATGGCGCGCGCGCTGCGACAGCGCCCACGGATCCTGGCCGAAGACGGCGAAACCGCCTTCGGCCGGCTGGTGCGCGCAGGCAAGGGTCGACAGCAGCGTCGTCTTGCCCGCGCCCGACGGACCAATCAGGGCCAGTTGCTCGCCCGGCGCGATGGCCAGGTCGAGCGCGTGCAGCGCCGGGGCGCGGCTGCCGTTGAGGTGGCGCACTGTCAGTTTGTCGAGCTTGAAACTCATCCGGGCAGTCCTTGTCTTACTTCTTGCATCGTTACTTCAGGAGACCGGCGTTGCGCGCGGCGGCTTCGATCGCCTTGTAATTCTCGGCCTTGGTCGGCACGAACTTGCTGGCGCGCTGCAGTTCCAGGATTTCCTTGCCCTGTGGGGTCGATTCGTCCAGCGCCAGGAAGGCGTCGCGGATCTTCTTCTGCAGCGCCGGGTTCATGTCCGAACGCACCGACCAGTTGTAGTCGTAGTAGCCGGGCGTGGTGTAGAACACGCGGACCTGCTTCGGATCGACCTTGTTCGCTTCGACCAGCTTTTCCCAGACCGAGATGTTCAGCGCGCCGGCATCGACCTTGCCGCCAGCGACCGCGGCCACGGTGGCGTCGTGTGCGCCCGAGAAGGAAACGCGTTTCAGGTCGGTGTCCGGATTGATCTTCGCGCCCAGCAGGAAGGAACGCGGCATCAGGTGGCCCGAGGTCGAGGATTCCGAACCGAAGGACAGGGTCTTGCCGCGCAGGTCTTCCAGCTTGTGGATGGCCGGATTGGTCGTGATGAACACGGAACGGAACTTTTCGTCCTCGGCGCGCTGCACCAGCGGCGTGACCTGGCCCTTGCTGCGCACATTGGCCTGCACGAAGGTGAAGCCGCCGAACCAGACCATGTCGAGCTTCTTGTTGATCAGGCCCTCGACCGAGGCGGCGTAGTCGGTCACCGGGGTGAACTCGACCTTCAGGCCGGTGGCCTTGGCCAGGTAGTCGCCCAGCGGCTTGAACTTGCGCTGCAGTTCGGTCGGCGCCTCGTCGGGGATGGCCGAGACCTTCAGTACGCCCGGCGTGTTCTGGGCCGAGGCGCCCGGGGCGGCGAACAGCAGGGCGGCGGCCGTGGACGCGGCCAACAAGGATTTCAAAGTCGACAGTGGGGACATATTGGCTTTCTTATTGATCGAAGCAAGGGAAACGGACGGCCTGCACGCTTGCGCTGCAGGCGAACGCGGAAGATTTGGACGTTCCGCTATGATAGCAAAAACGGCAACATCTCCCAGGCCAGGGCGCATGGTGCGCTTCGGCGGCACGAATGATAAACCTTATGATGACGTCCTGCACGACCGAGAAGCTGGAAACCGTTGCCAGCGCCCATGTTCCCGCCGAATTGTACGACGGCCTGAACACCCGCGAGGCCAGCATTTCGCCGAAATTCCTGTACGACGCGCTGGGCTCGAAGCTGTTCGAGGCGATCTGCGAGCTGCCGGAATACTATCCCACCCGTACCGAGGCAGGCATCTTCGCGCGCCATGGCGCCGAGATCGCGCGCGTGGCGGGCATCGGCGCCACCCTGATCGACCTGGGCGCGGGCAACTGCGCCAAGGCGGCCTCGCTGTTCCCGCTCCTGCGTCCCCGCCAGTACGTGGCCGTCGATATCTCCAGTGAATTCGTGAGCGAGGCCCTGGCGCGCCTGCGCCAGCGCTTCCCCGCCATCGCGATGCAGGCCCTGGGCCTGGATTTTTCCAGCGGGCTCGACCTGCCGGCCAGCGTGCACGAGGAGCGCCGCCTGTTCTTCTATCCCGGCTCGTCGCTGGGCAATTTCACGCCGCCCGAGGCGCGCGCCTTCCTGCGCCGCCTGCACCGCCAGTGCGGTCCTGACGGCGGCCTGCTCATCGGGATCGACCTGGCCAAGGACAAGGCCGTGCTCGATGCCGCCTACGACGACGCCCTGGGCGTGACAGCCGCCTTCAACCTGAACGTGCTGCGCCACGTGAACCGCCTGCTTGGCGCCGACTTCGACATCCGCGGCTGGCGCCACGTCGGCTTCTACAACGAAACGATGGGGCGGGTCGAGATGCACCTGGAGGCGCGCAGCGCGCAGCGGGTGCGCTGGCCCGGCGGCGGGCGCGACTTCGCGGCGGGGGAACGCATCCACACCGAGAACAGCTACAAGTACCGCCAGGCCGATGCCATCGGCCTTCTGGAACAGGCCGGTTTCGAGGCCACCCGTGTCTGGACCGACCCGCTGCGCCCGTTCGCCGTCATCCACGCGCAGGCGGTGGCCGCGGCGGGCTGAAGGGAAGCGCCATGCCGCAGCCCGATTTTTCCGCCGTGCGCCAGCGCTCGCTGCAACTGGCCGAGCCCTTGTCGAGCGAGGACTGCTGCGCCCAGTCGATGCCCGACGCCAGCCCCATCAAGTGGCACCTGGCGCACACCAGCTGGTTCTTCGAGACCTTCATCCTCGAGCAGTACGAGAACGATTTCGCGCCTTTCCACCCGGCGTTCCGGGTGCTGTTCAATTCCTACTACAACGGCGTCGGCGCCAAACATCCGCGGCCCCAGCGCGGGCTGCTCACGCGTCCTTCGCTCGACGAAGTGCGCGCCTACCGCCTGGACGTCGACCGCAGGATGACGCAGCTGCTGGCGCGGCGCGGCGGGGAGTCCGCGCTGGACCCCGGCCTGGCCGCGCTGGTCGAGCTCGGCCTGCAGCACGAGCAGCAGCACCAGGAGCTGATGCTCACCGATCTCAAGCACCTGCTGGCCCAGAATCCCCTGGCTCCGGCCTACCTGGACGATCCCCTCGAACCGGCGCAGCCGCCCGCGCCGCTGGAATGGATCCGCTGCGAGGGCGGACTGGCCGAGATCGGCCATGACGGCCGCGGCTTCTGCTTCGACAACGAGCTGCCGCGCCACCGCGCCTATCTGGCGCCCTTCGAGATCGCCTCGCGCCTGGTGACGAACGGCGAGTACCTGGCGTTCATCGAGGCCGGCGGCTACCGCGACCCCGGCCTGTGGCTGGCCGAAGGCTGGGACAAGGTCCTGGCCGGCGAACTGGCCCATCCGCTGTACTGGCGCCAGGACGATGACGGGGCCTGGCGCGAATTCACCCTGCACGGCCTGCTGCCGCTGGATCCGGCGCGCCCGGCGACCCACCTGTCCCTGTACGAGGCCGACGCCTATGCGCGCTGGCGCGGCGCGCGCCTGCCGACCGAGGCCGAGTGGGAATTCGCCGCGCGCCAGGCCAGCATCGAGGCCGGGCGCTTCCACCCGGAGGCGGCGCGCGGCGCCGGCCTGGCCCAGATGTTCGGCGCTTGCTGGCAATGGACCAGCAGCAGCTACGCGCCTTACCCCGGCTATGCGCCGGCGCCGGGCGCGGTCGGCGAATACAACGGCAAGTTCATGGTCAACCAGTATGTGCTGCGCGGCTCGTCCTGCGCTACGCCGGCCGGGCATGCGCGCGCCAGCTACCGCAACTTCTTCCCGGCCGGAGCGCGCTGGCAATTCACCGGGATCAGGCTGGCGCGATGATGCGCCTGCGCTGGCAGTCGGTCCGCCGCGCACGCATCCGGATCCTGAACCGGCGCGCCAACGCCTACATCCTGACGCATCCGCTCGCCTTCACGCTCGCCGTGCTGCGCGGTTTCCGCGCCAACCAGGGGCTGCTGCTGGCCGGCGCCGTCGCCTATTACGCGCTACTGTCGATCGTGCCCTTCCTGATGCTGGTGGTGGTGGCGCTGTCGCACTTCATCGACCAGGCCGAGCTGCTGGTCACGCTGCGCCGCTACCTCGAACTGCTGGTGCCGGGGCAGTCGGTCTCGATCGTGGCCGAGGTCGCCAACTTCCTCGACAATCGCGACCTGATCACCTGGGTGCTGGGGGTGACCATGCTGTTCTTCAGCTCGCTGGCCTTCACGGTGCTGGAAAACGCGATGAGCGTGATCTTCGTGCACCGCGTAGCGATCCGGCGCCGCCACTTCCTGGTCTCGGCGGTGCTGCCCTATTGCTACATCCTGGCCCTGGGCTTCGGCGTGATGCTCGTCACCCTGGTGGCAGGGACGCTGCAGGTGATGGGGCAGGAGCACGTCGAGCTGCTCGGTCACAGCTGGTCGCTGGGCGGGGTGTCGGGCGCCTTGCTCTACCTGCTCGGCCTGCTGGGCGAGATCCTGGTGCTGACCTCGATCTACCTGGTGATGCCGGTCGGGCGCCTGTCGCTCTCGCATGCGCTGGTCGGCGGCGTCACCGCGGCGCTGCTCTGGGAGCTCGCGCGCCACGTGCTGGTCTGGTATTTCTCCACGCTGTCGCAGGTGAACGTGGTCTATGGCTCGATGACGACGGCGATCGTGGTCATGTTCAGCCTCGAGATCGGCGCCACGCTGCTGCTGTTCGGCGCCCAGGTGATCGCCGAGTACGAGCGGGTCGGGCGCGGCAAGCCGGAGCGGGCGCGTCCGATGTCGACGGCGCCCTGATTTCAGTCTTTGAGTTGAGTCAATTTCCAGCAGGAATAGAAGTGGCACATTACGTTCTTGTGTCCGGTTAAAAGCGGACCATTTCCTAATGAACGGGAGGTGTCATGGATCAGGGCGAATTGTTCGGACTGCCGCTGTCGGTCATGCTGGCTTTTATCGCGTTGCTGCTGGGACTGGTGCTGGTGGCGCGCCTGCTGCATGACCTGCGCCGTCCGACCGTCGTACGCCGGACGAACAGCCACACCGAGATGCGCCGGCGCTACCGCGAGCGCGACTGAGCACTACAGGACCACGCTGCGGTTGCGCCCGGCCGACTTGGCCGCATACAGGGCGCGGTCGGCCCGTTCGATCGCCTGGTCGATCGGTTCGCCATCCTCGTAGCGTGCGAAGCCGGCCGAAAAGCGCACGCGCAGGTCCGGCAGCGCCGGGCTCGCAGGCAGCGCCGCCAGGGACTCGCGCAGGCGGGCCACACCCAGCACCGGATCGCCCGGCGGGGTCTCGGGCAGGAGCAGCAGGAATTCCTCGCCGCCCCAGCGGCCGATCATGTCGGTGTTGCGCAATACCTGCTGGGCCTGGTTCGCGAAGGCGCGCAGCACGGCGTCGCCGGCCGCATGGCCATAGGTGTCGTTGATGTTCTTGAAGTGGTCGAGGTCGATGATGCAGACGTAGAAGCGCGGGCCGCCCCGGCCATGGCGCGTGGCGTGTTCCTGCAGCAGCGTCATCATGCGCCGGCGGTTCGGCAGTCCGGTCAATTCGTCCCGGGCCGCCATTTCCTTGATGTGGGTGAGCGCTTGTTCAAGCGCGATCTTCTGGGTCTTGACGCGCGTGCGCATGTTCATCAGCTGGCCGGACAGCTGGGAAATGGCGATCATCACGATCGCCGTCAGCGCGAAGTTGAACAGTTCCAGGCGCGCCGGGTAGAGGGCGGGCTGGTGGCGCGCGCACAGGTAGATGACCACGCCCATCGCCGCCACCGTGTACAGGCTGGCCACGCGCAAGGACGCCGGGCGCAGGCTGAACATGCCGAACACCATCACCAGGGCCAGCATGATGACGCTGGCGCCGTGCACCGGACCGGCCATCGCATAGCCGGCGGCGATCAGGGTCTGGGCCGAGATCACCTGGGGCAGGGCCAGGGTGGGATCGCTGAAGCGCCGGTTGAAGCCGCTGCGGATGGTCGTGTAGAAACCGACCATGAAGACCCCGAACAGCGCCGCCAGCCAGCCCACATGGCGGGCTTCGGTGGCGCCGATGAGCGTCGCGTAGCCCAGCAACAGGATCACGGCCATCGACACCAGGGAGGCCAGCAGGAGCAGGCTCAGGGTGCGGCGCTGGCGGCTGTCGGTGGTGAGGACGACATCGCCCAGCCGGGTCAGCCAGCCGGGGGCGGGAGCGGATTCAGGGGCGAGGGGCGCTGGAGCGGCCACGGGCGTTGGCATTGTCTCTCTGGGGTCGTCGTGATGTCGAGGCCGGTCTGCGCCGGCCCCGCGATTATACAACCGACAATTCTCAGGAAAACAATTATGTTGCCTTAGGGATGCAAATATTCTTGTTGACTTGCAGAAATTTTGTGTCAGGTAACTTGATACCTGGGCGCCGGCCCGGAACCGGCGCCGCCAATTCAGCCGTGCACGAGGACGCGCGGCGCGCCTTCGACCATGCGGCCGATGACTGTCGCTTCGCCGAAGCCCTCGCGCGCGAACAGGGCCAGGACGGCGTCGGCGGTCTCGGGCGCGCAGGAGACCAGCAGGCCGCCCGAGGTCTGCGGATCGGTCAGCAGGGCGCGCTGGGCCGGCGTGATCGCATCGAACAGCGCCACATCCTTGCCGTAGGCGTCCCAGTTGCGGCCCGATGCGCCGGTGAAGTAGCCGTCGTGGGCCAGTTGCAGCACGCCGGGGAGGAGGGGAATCGCGTCCATCTCGAGCTCGGCCTGGAGCCCGGCGCCGCGCGCCAGTTCCAGCAGGTGGCCGAGCAGGCCGAAGCCGGTGACGTCGGTCAGCGCGTGCACGCCTTCCATCGCGGCGAGAAGCCGGCCCGGCTTGTTCAGCTTGGTGGTGTTGGCGATCATGGCGGCATAGCCGTCCGCGCCCAGCACGTCCTTCTTGAGCGCCGCCGACAGCACGCCCACGCCGAGCGGCTTGCCGAGGATGAGGACGTCGCCGGCACGGGCATCGGCATTGCGCTTGACCTTGTCGGGGTGCACCAGGCCCATCACGACCAGGCCATAGATCGGCTCGACCGAGTCGATGGTGTGGCCGCCGGCGATCGGGATGCCCGCTTCCGCGCACACCGATTCGCCGCCGCGGATGATGTCGCCGATGGTCTCGAGCGGCAGCTTGTTGATCGGCATGCCGACCAGGGCCAGGGCCATGATCGGGGTGCCGCCCATCGCGTACACGTCGGAAATCGCGTTGGTCGCGGCGATGCGGCCGAAGTCGAAGGGATCGTCGACGATGGGCATGAAGAAGTCGGTGGTGGCGATCAGCGCCTGCTCGTCGTTGAGCTTGTAGACGGCGGCGTCGTCGGCCGTCTCGATGCCGACCATCAGCTGGGGCGGCACCGGGAAGCCGCTCGACTTCTTCAGGATCTCGGCCAGGACGCCGGGGGCGATCTTGCAGCCGCAGCCGCCGCCGTGGGAGAAGGAAGTCAGTTTGATGGTCTGGTCGGTCATGTTCTTTTCCAATGAAGTTGCCAAGCGTAAGAAATGCGCGCCGGTTCAGGGTGCGCGCGCGCGCAGCAGATTATCCACCAAGTCGGCCAGCGCCGCTTGCTCGGCGGCCGGCGCGAACAGGGGCGCACGCGCCGCGCACTGGCGCCGCAGCAGCGCCTCGAAGGCGGGGTCGCGCGCGACGCGGTCGATCAGGGCGGCCAGGGCCTGCGCGTCGCCCAGCGCGAAATAGCCGGCGTAATCCGCGCCCAGCATGCCGCGGTTGCCCTCGATGTTCGAGGCCAGCACCGGCACGCCGCTGGTCACCGCCTCGATGATCACGTTGGCGCCGCCTTCCATGGCGGAGGCGATCGCCATGGCCCGGCAGCCGGCCAGGCGTTCGCGCGCCTGCTCGTGGGGCAGGGGGCCGAGCCAGCGGTAGCGCGGCGCGGCGGCTTCGGTCGCGCGCGCCGCCTGTGCGAGCGCCGGATCGAGGGCGCCGCCGATGTGCAGCAGGCGCACGCGCGGATCGGCCACCAGCGCGGCGGCGCGCATGAAGGTCAGCGGGTCTTTCTCGGGACGCAGGTGGCCGATCATGCAGACGTCAAACCTGCGCGGATCGGTTGCGGCAGCCGCGGACAGGGCGGGAGCGGACTGGTAGATCACGCGGGTCTTGGCGCCCAGCTGCGCCGGCAGCCGCGCCAGGGCGGCTTCCTGCAGGACCACGAGGGCGCTGGCATGCGCGAGCGAGGCGCGCGCCTCGGGCGCGGTGTCGATGTCGCGATACAGGTCGGTGCCCGTCAGCACCAGCAGGATGGGCCGCTCGGGAAACGCGGCGCGGAACTGTTCGACCGAGCGCGCCGAGCGCCGTGCATGCAGGGCAATCAGGAGATCGGGCGCGCTCTCGCCCGGACGCCACTCGCCGACAATGTCGACCCGGTGTTCTTCCTCGAGAAAGCGCGCCCAGCGGCTGGCGGTCTGCCAGTTGCCGTTGTTTTCCCGCGCCGAGGCGGGACTGGCGATGACGATGTGTCGGCCTGCTGCCACAACCACTCCCTATGAAAAATACCTGCCGGGCCAAGCCTGCCGGACCGGGCGGAATTATACGCTGCCGGGTCGCTCCGGGCGCCGCGGCGCGTCACCGCCCGGCCGGCTGCATGGTGACGGAAATTCTTACACTCGCCCAGAAACACTTGGTTAAGTGCTTGTATTGACTAGGTGGTCCATAAATTGCTTTGTCCACTGAAAAATTTAACTAGGGAATAAGAACAGCATGAAAAGGACTTTGATCAGCACCGTGGTGGCCGGCCTTGTCGCCCTCGCCGCCGCGCCGGCCATGGCCGCGCCCATCCTCGTGACCAACCAGCCCTGGGGCGTCGACACCGATATCGAGAACATGACCCAGGTGTTCGGCGCAGGCGATTTCGACTGGCATCGCAGCTATGTGCAGGCGGATCGCCATGTGGCGTCGATCTTTTCGTCCGCCAACCGTTTCGTGATGCTGGAGGGCGGGGCCGCGACCGACAGCCTGCTCGCCGACTACCTGGGCAGGCACGCCAGCGCCATCGAGGCCTGGGTGAACGGGGGCGGGGCGCTCCTGATCCAGTCGGCCGGCTGGGGCAACAGCATCAGCTTCGGCGGCGTGGACCTGGTCCACGGATACGAGAACGGCTGCGGCACCTTGTATCCGGCTGGTGTCGCGGCCTTCGCGGTCGCCGCCCACCAGTGCGGCGGCTACCTCGCGCATAACCAGGTCGTGGGCACGGGCCTGACCACCTTCATGACCGGCGACACCTGGTACGGCCCCATCGTCGCCGGCAAGCAGGTCGGCCTGGGCTACATCATGTACAGCGGCCTGACCGCCTCGCGCTTTCACGAGGGCGGCTACGGCCTGGTGAATGGCGTCATCCGCTACACGGCGCAGCAGGCGCAGGCGGCCGAGGCGCCGGAGCCGGCCTCGCTGGCCCTGCTCGGTCTCGGCGTCGCGGCCCTTGGCGCGCTGCGCCGGCGCGCGCGCGGATAAGCAGGCACGCCGGGCGCGGACGAAAAAAAAGGCTGCCGAAGCAGCCTTTTTTGTTGCAGCCGGTCGCGCCAAGCAGCGATCAGTTGTCGCCGAAGGTACGGCGTGCGCTGTCAAACGAGCGCGGGTGCGCATTGCCGCGGTAGCCGCCTTCGCGACGTGCGGCGCCTTCGCGCGGGGCCGCGTCGCGGGAGTAGCCGCGGTCGCGGTTATAGCCGCCTTCACGTGGTGCAGCCTCACGGTTGAAGCCACCTTCGCGCGGCGCCGCGCTGCGGTTGTAGCCACCCTCGCGCGGCGCGGCGTCGCGGTTGTAGCCGCCTTCGCGCGGCGCACCGTCACGCTGGCCGTAAGGCTTGCTGAAGCTGCGCTGGCCCGGCTTGGCGGCGCTGCGGCCGTCGCCCGGCTTCCAGCCCGGACGCGCGCCCGAGCGGGCCGGCGCCGAACGCTTGGGTTCGAAGCCTTCCACCACGTTGACCGGGATGGTCTGCTTGGTGAAGCGCTCGATGCGCTTGATGTTGATGCCTTCGGCATGGTTCACCAGCGAGATCGCCACGCCGTTGCGGCCGGCGCGGCCGGTGCGGCCGATACGGTGCACGTAGTCCTCGGGGAACTTCGGCAGGTCGTAGTTCACCACGTGGGTGATGTTCGGCACGTCGATGCCGCGGGCGGCGACGTCGGTCGCCACCAGCACGCGGACCTGGCCGCGGCGCAGGCTGTCCAGGGTGCGGTTGCGTGCGCCCTGGTGCATGTCGCCGTGCAGGGCGGCGGCCGCGAAGCCGGCGATGTTCAGGCGGTCGGCGATGGTGTCGGCGTCGCGCTTGGTCGCGGTGAAGACCACGGCCTGGTCCAGCGTCTCGTCGCGCAGCAGGTGGTCGAGCAGGCGGTTCTTGTGCGACAGGTCGTCGACAAAGTGCACGCGCTGCACGATGTTCTCGTGGCGGTTGGTGGCGCTGGCGATCTGGATCACCATCGGGTTCTTGGTGATGCGGCGCGCCATGCTGCCGACCACACCGTCGAGGGTCGCCGAGAACAGCATGGTCTGGCGGGTTTCCGGCGTCGCTTCGACGATCTTCTCGATGTCTTCGATGAAGCCCATGTCGAGCATGCGGTCGGCTTCGTCCAGCACCAGGATTTCCAGTTGCGAGAAGTCGATCTTGCCCGACTCCATATGGTCGATCAGGCGGCCCGGGGTCGCGACCAGGATTTCAGGATTGCGCGACAGCAGTTGCATCTGCTTCGGGTAGGGCATGCCGCCCAGGATCGAGACGGCGCGGATGCGGCGCATCGAGGTCGTGTACTGTTCGGTCGCGGTGGTGACCTGCAGGGCCAGCTCGCGGGTAGGGGTCAGCACCAGCATCTTCGGCTGGGCTGGCTTGAAACGGACGCGTTCGCCGCGGGCGCGGGCAGCCTGTGCTTCCTGCGCAGGGGTGCGGCCGGCGGGCGCAGGCTCGGCATTGGCAAACTTGTTCAGCGACGGCAGCATGAAGGCTGCGGTCTTGCCCGAACCGGTTTGCGACGAGACCAGCAGGTCGCGGCCGCCGATGGCGGCGGGGATGGCCTGTTCCTGGACTGCGGTCGGCTTCAGATAGCCGGCTTCGGTAACTGCCTTGACGAGTGACGCGTGGAGACCTAGTGCTTCAAAACTCATTGTTTTCTTTACTTTCGGTAGTGATCAGCGCTCGCCAATTGTTTGCGAGCGCAAAATAGCAACGCGAACCAACACAACGAAATGACTCAGAAATGAAAGAAATTTCGGCACAAAAGCTTTGCGCCGGGACGGTGTCAAGGTGCGACACACAGGGCGGGAGGGCTTTATGGGAGGGTATCTGAACGATACGCCTGGCTTGCGAAGCTGCTAGTTGTTACTGTGGATACTGCTGCGTGCGGTGCCGGCGACAGGATGTTCAACCGCGTGTCGCAAGGTGTTTTTTGCAGCGCACAAACCACACTATACAGCACTTTCGAAATGCTTGCACAGTGCGGTCCGTTTGATGTGGCGCAAAGAACGGACTGATGAAAGTCTGCTCATGCGCGATTCAGCGTGTGCCGGGCAACGGCCCGGACAGGTGGGCGAGGGATCAGCGGTGTTTGCGGCGGCTGTTGGTGTTGCGCGAGACCCGGCTCTTCGACGAGGCCACGGCCTTGCTCTTGAAACGCTGGGTGCGTGCGCCGCTGCGCTTTTCGCCGCGGTCCGCTTCCAGCGCCACCACGGCGCTCTCGATGATGTTCTCGGCGATGTCGCTGTGCATGCTGGCCGAGGTCTTCGGCACCAGGATGGTCGAGCCGGCCTTGAGGCGGGTCTGGGCCGGGATGTTGTTGGCCTGGCGGATGACTTCCGGCGTGGTGCCGAACTTCGATGCCAGCGAGCCGATGCTTTCCTTGGCGCTGGTGATGCGGTGCGTGGTCCAGTTCGAGAGCGCCTGGCCCCATTGCGCCAGGTTCAGGTGGAATTTCTCGGCGTTTTCCTTGGGCAGCAGGATCTTGGTCTTCTCGCCGGTGATGACCGGGCGCTTGAACTGCGGGTTCAGGGCCTTGAATTCGTCGAGCGACATTTCCGCCAGCTGGGCGGCGACGGCGACGTCGATGTCGCTGGTCTTGTCGACGGCGGTGAAGTAGGGCTGGTTGTCGATGACCGGCAGGGTGACGCCGAACTGGCCCGGATTGGCGACGATGTTCTTGACCGCCTGCAGCTTGGGCACGTAGTTGCGCGTCTCGGCCGGCATCAGGTCGGCCAGGCTTTCGAAGTCGGTTGGCTTGCCTTGCGACTGGTTGGTCTTGATCGCCTTCAGGACATTGCCTTCGCCCCAGTTATAGGCGGCCAGCGCGAGCTGCCAGTCGCCGAACATGGTGTACAGGCGCTGCAGGTAGGTCAGGGCGGCGTCGGTCGAGGCCAGCACGCCGCGGCGCTCGTCCTTGAACATGTTCTGCTTCAGGTTGAAGTCCTTGCCGGTGCCCGGCATGAACTGCCAGATGCCGGCCGCGCTGGCCGTCGACAGGGCCTGCGGGTTGAAGGCCGATTCGATCACCGGCAGCAGGGCCAGTTCGGTCGGCATGCCGCGCTTTTCCAGTTCCTGCACCACGTGGTAGAGGTAGAGCGAGGCGCGGCCGGAGATGCGGGCCATGTAGTCCGGCTTGCTGGCGTAGGACTTGACATGGCGTTCGACCAGGTTGTTGTTGATGTCAGGAATCGCATAGCCGCTGCGGATGCGGCCCCAGACGTCGGTTTCCTTGTACTCATCGACCTTCAGCATGGCGGCGCCCGCAGGGGCGGCCGGACGGCTGACGGCGGCGCTCTGGGTGGCGCTGCTCGGGGCGTTATCGATGGCCTGGGCGAGCGGTGCGGAGAACAGAAGCACCAGCGCGGCGGCGACGGAAGTGAGGCGGGTCGTGTCGTACATAGCTTTCCAGTGTTGCGTCCAGGAACGGCGGGGCTGACAATCAAGGGGGCAGTGTAAGGAGCTGCTGTTGAGGCAGTCAAGCAATATGTCAGCGCGGTTACAAAATTTTCTGTCTACTCTTTATGCTAACTAGCGATACTTTATGGAATTATTTAGGAGGGTATCCGCATTTTATTCCGCCTTTTCATAGGAATCTTGTTGAATGATGCCAAGGTACTCCCTCGGGGTATGCTAAAAATTGCCGTGCTGAATTAGTGTTGTACGGCAATATTTTGGCTTGTGGCAGCGTGAGCGATCCGGCAAGCCAAGCGTATTTACCGATGTGTCCGTGTGTTTCCAAACTTACCCGCCGAGCATCCGCGGACCTATGAGCGCACGCAAACTGTGCGTACAATCGCGCTCTCGCCTCAGGCATTTTTATTACCGAAAGCATCACATGAGTACTGCCAACCTGAACGCCGACGACGAGGCCATCGTCGCCGCCACCCGCCGCTGGCTGGAGAAGGCCGTCATCGGCCTGAACCTTTGCCCCTTCGCCAAGTCGGTCTACGTGAGGGAGCAGGTGCGCTATGTCGTGTCGGCGGCGCGCACGCCCGAGGCCTTGCTGGAGCAATTGATGGACGAGCTGCAGCGCCTGTCGGACACCCCGGCCGAAGAGGTCGACACCACGCTGCTGATCCATCCCTTCGTGCTGGGCGATTTCATGGACTACAACGAGTTCCTGGATGTCGCCGACGCCGCGGTCGAGGACATGCATCTCGACGGCGAACTGCAGGTGGCCAGCTTCCACCCGGACTACCAGTTCGCCGACACCGACCCGAACGACATCTCGAACTACACCAACCGCGCGCCTTACCCCATCCTGCACCTGCTGCGCGAGGACAGCATCGAGCGCGCCGTCGAGGCCTTCCCCGACGCGGCCGCGATCTTCGAGAAGAACATCGACACCATGGAACAACTCGGCCACGAAGGCTGGGACAAGCTCGATGTCGGCCCCGCACGATAAGGGCGGGACGCCCGTTCGACCGGACACTCCCTGCGTCGCGGTCTGCTCGACCACCTTCGACGACGTCTGCCGCGGCTGCGGCCGCACGGTGGCGGAAGTGGCCCACTGGGTCTCGATGACGGACGAGCAGAAAGAGCGCGTGTGGCAGCGCATCCTGGCCCAGGGCTACCCGCGCCGCAATACCTGATCCTCTCCGCGCCTTCCGCTGCCGCCGGACGACACCTGAGCACGGTTGAAACGCGCCGCCCGGACGCCGTCCGCCCTGTGCGATCATAAGGCGTAACCTGCGGTAGCTGCGCGTCCACCCACCGCCGGTTGCGGGAGGCTTGTAAACGCCACAATAGTGACTCATGGCAATTTACTGGGCATAATCGTGGCGTTTGCACCCGACGACTGGCCGGCCGCGCCGGCCCAACCCTTGCCGCCACGACGATGTCCCGGATTGATTTGCGCGCCCTCCTGTCAAGACTGAGCCGCTTCTACGGTCGGTCGGTCTACGCGGCGCTCCTGATTGTCGTCGTCGGCGGCCTGGTGATCCCGGCCCTGGCCGCCGGCTACCTGCTGCTGGCGGTGCAGGAGCGGCGCGCCACCGTGGCCGAACTCGACGCCACCCTGCAGCGCAACGCCGAGATCCTCGCGCTCGGCATGCAGGAGGCGCTCTGGAACATGAACCTCGACGCGGGCCGCTCGCTGGTCGACTCGGTCATGCGCGACCCCTCGGTGGTGCGGGTCCAGGTGCGCGGCGCTGCGGACGGTCCGGCCGACCCGGGCTTCATCGACGCCCGCGCGCCCACGCGTCCGCTGGGCCGGGTGCTGAGCGCCGACCGCGAGATCGTCGTGCGCGGCCAGCCTATCGGGCACGTCACCGTCGAGATGGACGACCTGCGCAGCGAACAGGCGCTGCAGCGCAAGCAGCGCAACTATGCGCTGGTGCTGGCGCTGCAGGTGGCGCTGTCGATGGCGCTGATCGTCATTTACCTGCGCACCCGGCTGCACCAGCCGCTGCTCACCCTGGCCGCTTTTTCCCAGCGCCTCTCGCGCGGCGACTTCGACACCCCACTGGTGCTCGAGGCGAAAGGCGAGCTGGGCATCCTCGGTCGCCAGATGGAGCGCATGCGCGCCGCGATCCGCGAGCTGTTCGTCGACGTCGCACGGCGCGAGGAACAGTTCCGCACCATCGTCAACCAGGTGCCGGGGGCGGTGTTCCGCGCTCAGCCGGGCGGCCGGATCGACTTCGTCAGCGACGCCATCGAGGAGATCTCCGGCTACCCGGCCGCCATGTTCATGCGCGGCAGCACCGACGACTGGTCGAACCTCGTCTGCCCCGAGGACCGGCGCATGCAGCGGCGGGTCGCCCGCGAAGCCATCCTGGCCGGGCGCAGCTACGAGGTCGAATACCGCATCGTCGACGCCCACGGCCTCGAACGCTGGGTGCTCGAGAGCGGCCAGCCCCAGGGGCGTCCGGGCGAGGCGGGCTTCCGGGTCGACGGCATCATTTCCGATATCAGCGAGCGCAAGCACAACGAGATGCGCATCGAGGCCCTGCTGGTGGAGCAGGGGGCGATCCTCGACAACGTGATGTTCGGCGTGGTGTTCACGCGCGAGCGCCGCATCGTGTCGACCAACCGGCGCGCCGAGGAGCTGTTCGGTTATCCGGACGGCAGCCTGGTCGGCCAGCCGGCATCGGTATTGTTCGCCAGCAGCGGCGAGCATGCGCGCGCCGAGGACGAATTCTTCCCGCGCCTGGCGCGCGGCGAGGACCCGAGCCACGAGCGCCAGTTCCGCCGCCGCGACGGCAGCCTGCTGTGGTGCCTGGTCAGCGGCAGCTCGCTGGTGCCGGGAAGTCCGGAAGCGGGGAACGTCTGGGTGTTCGCCGACATCTCCGAACGCAAGGAAGCCGAGGAAAGCCTGCGCCTGTCGGCCACCGTGATCGCCCACATCGCCGACGGCGTGATGGTGGTCGACACCGAAGGCACGATCGTCACGGTGAACCCGGCCTTCACCACGATCACCGGGTATGCCGAGGCCGAGGTGATCGGCCGGCCATGGTCGGTCACGCGCTCGCCGCGCCACGACGAGAACTTCTACGCCGGCATGGCGCAGGAGCTGGACGCGGGCGGCTTCTGGCGCGGCGAGGTCTGGTCCTGCCGCAAGAACGGCGACACCTTCCTCGAGTGGCTCACCGTCTCTGCGGTGCGCAACGACGAGGGGATACTGACCCATTACGTGGGCGTGTTCAGCGACATCACGCGCCTGAAGGAGTCGCAGGAGCAGCTCGACTTCCTGGCCCACCACGACCCGCTGACGCGCCTGCCGAACCGGCTGCTGTTCCAGGACCGGCTGGTGCACGCGATCGGGCGCGCCGCGCGCGAGAACCAGGAGCTGGCCGTGATGTTCATCGACCTGGACCGCTTCAAGAACGTCAACGACACCCTCGGCCACCAGGTCGGCGACCAGTTGCTGGAACAGGTGGCGAGCATGCTGGGGATGCGGCTGCGCGAGGGCGACACCCTGGCGCGCCTGGGCGGCGACGAATTCATCGTCCTGCTCGAGCACGTGGACGGCCACTTCGGCGCGGCCCAGGTGGCGCAGAAGATGGTGGCGCTGTTCGAGCAGCCCTTCCTGGTCTCCGGCCACGAGCTCTTCGTCACCGGCAGCATCGGCGTGAGCCTGTTCCCGCGCGACGCGGCCGACCCGAACATGTTGATCCGCAATGCCGACGTCGCCATGTACCAGGCCAAGGCGCGCGGGCGCAACGGCTACCAGTTCTACTCGCCCGAGATGGACGGCGAGGGCGTCGAGCGCCTGCGCATGGAGGCCCTGCTGCGCCGCGCGATCGAGCGCGGCGAGATCTTCCTGCACTACCAGCCTCAGGTCGAGATCGAGACCCGGCGCCTGATCGGCGTCGAAGCCCTGGTCCGCTGGCATAATCCCGAGCTCGGCATGGTCAGTCCGGTGCGCTTCATCCCGATGGCCGAGGACACCGGCTTCATCAACCAGCTGGGCGAGTGGGTGCTGACGGAAGCCTGCCGCCAGATGGCGCGCTGGGACGCCGCGGGGCTGGCGGTGCCGAAGGTGGCGGTGAACCTGTCGGTGCGCCAGGTCGAGCGCGGCGCGATGGCGGCCCTGGTCAGCCAGGCGCTGGCGGCGACCGGGCTGGCTGCCGGCCGGCTGCAGCTCGAGGTGACGGAGTCGATCATCATGAACGCCGACGACGCGGCCGGCTTCGTCAGGGAACTGCACGCGCTGGGCGTGGGGCTGGCGATCGACGACTTCGGCACCGGCTACTCCTCGCTGGCCTACCTGAAGCAGCTGCCGGTGGACGTGCTGAAGATCGACCGCAGCTTCATCAAGGACATCTCGACGGACGCCAACGACGAGGCGATCGCGATCGCGATCATCCAGCTGGGCAAGAGCATGAACCTTTCGGTCATCGCCGAAGGGGTGGAAAACGAAGACCAGGCGGCCTTCCTGCTGCGCCATGGGTGCGGCCGTGCACAGGGTTACCTGTACGGCCGGCCGGTGGGGCCGGAAGAGCTGCTGGCGGATTGGGGATCGAGGGAACATGAGAGACGTAGACGCAACCGGGCCAGCAGCCCGTGACAAGCAACAAGGCGCCGTGCGGCGCTCGCGCCGCCGCTTCCTGCTCGGCGGCCTGCTGGGCAGCGGCGCGCTGCTGGTGGGCTGGGGCATGCACCCGCCGCGCCAGCGCCTGCACACGGCCGAGCCGCTGGCGGTGACGCAAGGCGCGGTGGCCCTGAACGGCTGGGTCGTGCTGAACCCCGACGGCACGGTCTCGGTGGTGGTGCCGCGCAGCGAGATGGGACAGGGGGTGCACACCGCGCTGCCGATGCTGGTGGCCGAGGAGCTCGACGTGGGCCTGGACCGGGTGCGCATCGCCCCGGCGCCGATCGACAAGATCTTCGGCAACCTGACCGTGCTGCGCGAGAACCTGCCTTTCCACCCGGACGAGCGGGGCAACGTCAAGGACGGCGCCCAGTGGGTGCTCTCCAAGATCGGGCGCGAGCTGGGCATCATGTTCACCGGCGGCTCGACCAGCGTGAAGGACGCCTGGGGCCCGATGCGCGAGGCCGGCGCGGTCGCGCGCGCGATGCTGCTGAAGGCCGCCGCCGAGGACTGGAAAGCGCCGGCCGCGCAGCTGCGCACCGAGGACGGCTTCGTCATCGGGCCGGGCGGACGCCGCGCCAGCTACGCCAGCCTGGCCGCGCGCGCGGCCGAGGTGGGCGCCGGCATCGACGCCTCGAATGTGAAACTGAAGGAGCCGCGCGACTTCCGCCTGATCGGCAAGCCCGTGCCGCGCCGCGACACGCCGGGCAAGGTCGACGGCAGCGCGCGCTTCGGCATCGACGCCCGGCCGCCCGGCCTGCTGTACGCGGCGGTCCGGATGGCGCCGACGGTCAGGGGCAGGGTCGCCTCCTTCGACGCCGCCAGGGTGAAGGACCTGCCCGGCGTGACCGGCGTGGTCGACTTCTCCTCGGCGTTGGGCGAACACGCGGGCGCAGGCGCCGGCGTGGCCGTGCTGGCGCGCAGCTGGTGGCAGGCGAAGACCGCGGCGGCCGCGCTGCCGCTCACCTGGAACGAGGGCGAGGGCGGCGCGCTGTCCTCGGAAGCGATCTTCGCCGGCTTCGCGGCGGCCCTGGACAGCGAGTCCGGCTACACCTATTTCGAATCCGGCACCCAGGACGTCGGCGACGCGGCCAAGACCGTCAGCGCCGAATACCGCGCGCCTTTCCTGGCGCACGCGACGATGGAGCCGGTCAACTGCACCGCCCAGGTCGCGGACGGCAAGGTGCGCCTCTGGGCCTCGACCCAGGTGCCCAGCATCGCCGTGGACGTGGCCGCCAGGGTCGCGGGCGTGGCGCGCGAGGACGTGGCGATCGACGTCATGCTGCTGGGCGGCGGCTTCGGCCGCCGGCTCGAAGGCGACATGGTGGCCCAGGCGGTGGCCGTGGCCATGCAGGCCGGCGGCAAACCGGTGCAGCTGATCTGGACGCGCGAGGACGACACCACCCACGACGTCTACCGCCCGGCGGCGCTGGCGCGCTTCACGGCGCGGCTCGACGCCCAGGGACGGGTGCTGGCCTGGGACAACAAGTCGGCCAGCGGCGCGATTGGCCACCAGTACTTCCCGCGCAACCTCGGCCTGCCCGGCGTCGGCCCGGACAAGACCACGGCCGAGGGCGAATACGACATGCAGTACGAGATCGCCAACCAGCGCATCGCCCACGTGATCGTCGACAGCGCGGTGCCGCTGGGCTACTGGCGCTCGGTCGGACACTCGCACAACGCCTTCTTCAAGGAGGGCTTCCTGGACGAGGTTGCGCATGCGGCCGGCCAGGACCCGGTGAGCTACCGGCGCGCGCTGCTGGCCCGGCATCCGCGCCACCTGGCGGTGTTGAACGAAGCCGTGCGCGCAGCCGGCGAGGCGCCCGCCGGACGCGCGCACGGGGTCGCGCTGCACCAGTCCTTCGGCAGCATCGTGGCCCAGGTGGCCGAGGTCTCGGTGGAAGGCACGGACATCCGCGTGCACCGCGTGGTGTGCGCGGTCGACTGCGGCATCGTGGTGAACCCGAACATCGTGGCCCAGCAGATGGAGTCGGCGGTGGTGTTCGGCCTGTCGGCGGCGCTGGGCGGCGAGATCACGATCGGGGACGGGCGCGTGCAGCAGGCCAACTTCGGCGACTACCCGGTGCTGCGCATGGACCGCGCGCCCCTGGTCGAGACCATCATCATCCCGAGCGCCGAGCCGCCCGAGGGCGTGGGCGAACCGGGCGTGCCGCCGGTGGCGCCGGCGGTGGCGTCGGCCGTGTTCCAGTTGACGGGGAAAAGGCTGCGCAGTTTGCCGCTGCGGCTGGGCTGAATGCCCGCAGAAGGCTTCAGGGGAAGGGCGGGCCGGCGTCGGTGCGGCAGCGACGCCGGCAGCCGTCCGCATGCCAGGACGGCAGGCCTGGCGCTCGGTTCAGGGGTCACCGGGAACGCGATAGGCCGGGGAGGTGTCGCCTGGTCTCCGGGCAGCACGCGCAGCACCGGAGCGGCCGCGATGCGCCCTGTCGACCGCCGCGGCGGTCGGCAGGGCGCCCTGCGCTGCGAGCCTACTGCTGGTTTCGGTCCAGTACGAACGCCAGGATATCCGCGTTCAACTCGTCGGCATGCGTGGTCGGCATACCGTGCGGCGCCCCCTTGTAGGTCTTGAGCGTGCCGTTCTGCAGCAGCTCGGCCGATCGTATTCCTGAAGCCTTGATGGGAACGACCTGGTCGTCATCGCCGTGCACGACGAGGACCGGGATCGAAATGCTCTGCAGGTCGGCGGTGAAATCGGTCTGCGAGAAGGCGACGATACCGTCGTACTGCGCCTTCGCGCCGCCCATCATGCCCTGGCGCCACCAGTTGAGGATGACCGGTTCCGACGCCTTGGTCAGCAGGCGGTTGTAGCCGTAGAAGGGCCCCGCAGGGATGTCATGGTAGAACTTCGCCCGGTTCGCCGCGAGCTGGGCCTGGAAATCGTCGAACACTTCTTTCGGTGTGCCGTCGGGATTGCCCTCCGTTTTCACCATCAATGGCGGTACGGCGCTGACGAGGACCGCCTTGGCGACCGGGTCTTCCCGATGCCGCGCGATATAGCGGACGACTTCGCCGCCACCGGTCGAGTGGCCGACGTGCACGGCGCCCCGTACGCCCAGGTGCTCGACCACCGCTGCGACATCGTCGGCATAATGGTCCATGTCATGGCCGTCCGCGACCTGGGCGGAGCGTCCATGTCCGCGCCGGTCGTGCGCCACGACCCGGAAGCCCTGGCCCAGGAAGAACAGCATCTGGGTGTCCCAGTCGTCCGCGCTCAGGGGCCAGCCGTGGTGGAAGAAGATGACCTGCGCATCGCGCGGGCCCCAGTCCTTGTAGAAGATGTCAACACCGTCTTTCGTTTTCACAAATCCCATGGTCGCTGCTCCTGTGTGGGTGGTTGTCGAAGGTCGAATGCCGCTGGTGTTTCACTTTTCGCGGGTGATGCTTGCCAGTGGCCGAGGTACATACAGCGCAGCCTGGAATTCCGGAACGAATTCGTACCTCAGCATGCTCCCCAGCTTCAGGGATTTGATATACGTGGACAGGCTGCCGTCGCTCAGCGTCAGCGTGACATCGTCCGCATCCATGCTGGACGCGTGGCTCAGCTGGCGTGCGACGCTGTAGCCGTAGGTCAATTGACCATCCTTGTCCACGTTGGTGAAGCTGTTGGTGACCATCGCGACGTCGCGCGACAGATCACGCAGTTTTTTGCCTTCGAAAATGACGTCCGGCTTGCCCGTTTCCGCGTCATCGATCCGGAAGCTGAGCGCCTGCTTACTTTCGCGGTAATGGATATCGCTCAGCCATTTTGGCAGGTTGTAGCCGACGACGCCGCGCACTCTTGCCAGTTCCGTATTCACCGGCAGTTTCAGGACGTAGCCCCAGAAGGATTTCGACCTCGACTGGCCCAGCAGGCTGAGCGGTCCGAGATTGGCCGACCCCGGCCTGTTGGTCACGATGGACAGCGACAGCTCGTTGTAGGCATCGTTGTCGCAATAGTGATAGGCATATGCGGTCAAGGCGACCAGGCCCCGGCCCGGCCAGATCTGCAGCGGCTGGACCTGGTCCCTGAGCCCGGGCGGCATCAATTCCCGCAAGCGCGCGAGGTCGGCGGTGAACACCGCGGTGATGCTGCTGTCCTTGTAATAGAAATTGGGCGAGAAGGTGTCGAAGCCGATATTCACGCGCTGCTTGCTCAAGGTCCTGAACCAGCCGAGATCGACGTCGGGTGCTTCGCGTGCGATGACCGACAGGGGCGGATTGGAGCGATAGCGGTCGTACAGGCCGCCGGCCACCACCGGTACCGGCCGGCCTCCGAGGTCGATCGTGGTGCTGGCCGTCTCCTGCGCTTGCGTATCCGTCGTCATCGCGCCGAGGAGTAGGGTGGCGGCTGCCGTGATAGGTCTGATGTCCATGCTTGTAACCCCATATGCTGTGTTGTGAATGCCCGAGTGGACGAGGGCATGCTAGCTTTCAACCCAGCTTGAAGGTCAAGGGATTCAGGGGCTCATTGTTCGGTGTTCCTGTCGCTGCGTAATCCGACGCTGTCCATCACGCGGACCGCATTGTCCGTGCAGGCCATTCCCTCCGGCTTGGAATCGATCAGGTCGATCAGGGAACGGAGCTGCGCCTTGTTCTGCGCCAGCCGGACTTCCATCGCCTCGATGTCGTCGATCTTTCGCGTGAGCGTGGCGATCAGTTCGTCGTGCCGCCAGTTCGCCGCGTTGGCCGGCAGGATCTTCGCGATTTCGTCCAGTGTGAACCCGGTTTGCTGGGCATTGACGATGACGGCCGGTACGGCGGCCGCGTCGGCCGGATATTCACGGTAGCCATTCGCGCGGCGGGCGACCGATTTCAGCAAACCCTTGGATTCGTAGAAGCGAATCGTGGAAGTCGCAAGACCGCTGCGTTTGGCAAGCTCGCCGATTTTCATGGGTTACCCGTTCGTCCTTGTGAAGCATGTGTGTCCGGCCCGCTTCGTGCGTCGCCGCTCCCGATGCAAGACTGTATCCTTGAAGTTCACTTGAAGGTCAAGCGGATGTGGCGTTCGCAATACAAGCGTCGAGCGCGCAATTTCCCTCTTGACCTTCAAGTGAACTTGAATCTTACGATCGCTCCCATCGTCACCAAGGAGCCTTCGATGAGCCCGTTCACCCACTTGACCCTGCCGAATGGCACCCAGCTTCACAACCGCTTTGCCAAGGCCGCCATGGAAGAAAACATGGCCGACGCCGATCACGCGCCATCCAGAGAACTGATCCGCCTTTACCGGACCTGGGCGGAAGGCGAGGTCGGCTTGATGATCACCGGGAACGTCATGGTCGACCGGCGCGCCATGACCGGCCCTGGCGGCGTTGTCCTCGAGTCGGATCGCCACCTGGCCCGTTTCGAACAATGGTCAGCCGCGGCGCGCAGCCGCGGCGCCCAGGTCTGGATGCAGATTAACCATCCGGGGCGCCAGATGCCGGCCGCACTGGGACAGGAAGCGGTCGCGCCCTCGGTGGTCCCGATGGACATGGGGCGCTTTTCCAGGCAATTCGCGGCGCCGAAAGAAATGACGGACGCCGAGATCGGCGATGTCGTTCGCCGTTTCGCCGCGACGGCATTGCTGGCCCGGGCAGCCGGTTTCAGCGGCGTGCAGATTCACGCGGCGCATGGCTACCTGATCAGCCAATTCCTTTCTCCCATCACGAACAGGCGGACGGACCGCTGGGGCGGCTCCCTCGAAAACCGGGCACGGCTGCTGATCGCCGTGGTAGAGGAGGTCAGGGCGCGTGTCGGCGCCGACTTCGCCGTGTCGGTCAAGCTGAACTCCGCGGACTTCCAGCGCGGCGGATTCAGCCAGGAAGACGCCAAGCGGGTGGTGGCGCTGTTGAATCCCCTGAAGCTCGATCTGCTCGAACTGTCGGGGGGCAGCTACGAGGCGCCGGCGATGCATGGGCAGGCGCGGGACGGCCGGACGCTGGCGCGCGAAGCCTACTTCCTCGAGTTCGCGCAGGACATCGCCGCCGTCGCCGCCATGCCGGTCATGGTCACCGGCGGGATCCGCCGCCTGGCCGTTGCCGAACAGGTCCTGGACAGCGGTATCGACATGGTCGGTATCGGCACCGCCCTCGCGCTCAATCCGCATCTCGCGCGCGACTGGAAAGCCGGGACGGCGAGTACGCCGATGCTGCGCCCCATCACCTGGAAAAACAAGGTGCTGGCGTCGCTTGCCTATATGTCGATGGTCAAGCACCAGCTGCGCCGGCTGGGCAAGGGCAGGGGCAGCAATCCGGCCGTCCCGCCCGTACGCGCATTCCTGGAACAACAGATCGACACGACGATCAGGACCTGGCGCTATCGCCGCTGGATGCGCCGCCAGCCGGCCTGAACCGTCGCCTCCACCGACCGTGACCACGCCATCCGGCATCCCTTGCGAAGCGCGCATGCGCACGTCGTGCTGATCAAGCCTGCCGGACCGGGGCCGCGCACCAGCGAGCCCATCCAATGCATGGCTGCCGCTCGGCCGTCTGTCGGGCGCTCTGCTAGGCGCGCCGCTGTACGGCCCAATGGGCGGCCACGCCCACCAGCAGCCCCAGCCCGACGTTGTACAGCGCCGCCGCCGCGGTCAGCAGCACCGGCAGCAGCAGGCGCCAGTCGCGCGTGCGCGGCGTGTTGCCCATGACCAGGCGCGCACCCGCGAGCAACAGGATCGCGCCCAGCACGGCGCCGGGCACGGCCCGCAGCAGGAAGGAGATCGCGCCGCTGAAGCACAGCGCCAGGGCCAGCAGGGTGGCGCCGAAGATCAGGGGGGCGCCGCCGCTGCGCGCGCCGAATGCGGTATAGGCCGCCATGCCGCCCGCGCCGTGGCACATCGGCACCCCGCCGACCAGTCCGCTCGCCAGATTCATCAGGCCGGTGGAGAGCCCGAGCTTCCTCACGCTGGTGGGGCGGCCAGGGAACAGGCGGTTGTTTTCTTCTTTGGTCGCGATGACCGCATTCCCCAGCGTCAGCGGCAGTTGCGGCAGGGCCAGCAGCAGGGCGCCGGTGAGGACGTCGTCCCAGGACAGTCGCGCCGGCGCGAAGGCGGGCAAGCGGAAATCGAAGGCGAAGCTGGCCTCCCGCCACAGGCCCGGATCGCGCGCCACGCCGTAGGCCAGCCCGCCGGCCAGCAGCACCAGCATCGCCGGGAACAGCCTGCTCCTGCGCAGCACGAGGGCCGCCGCCAGCGCAAGCAGCGCGGCCGGCCAGTCTTCCTCCATCATGTGCAGGCCCCGCAGCACGAAAGTCAGGCCCAGGCCGAGCATCACGCCCAGCACCGCTTCCTTCGGAACCAGGCGCGCCAGCCGGCTGGCCGCGCCGCTCATGCCCAGCAGCAGCCAGAGCGCGCCGGACACCAGGCCGGCCGCGACGATCGCATTGGCGGAGACCGCGCCGGCCTGCGCCACCGCCAGCGCGCCGATGGCCTTCATCGGCTGCACCGGCATCGGCGTGCGGTAGACCAGGCCGCAGGCGACCAGGGCGATGCCGAAGGCCAGCAGGATGCCCACCGGGTCCATCTTCAGGACGCCGACGTAGGCGACCACGTAGGGGATGAAGACGCCCAGGTCGGCGAAGGCGGCCGACCATTCGACGCGGTCGAAGCGCAGGCCGGCGGCCCCGGGCCGGTCGCCGGGGGCGCTCAATCCGCCTGCGTGGGTCAGCTTCTCGTCCATCATCGTCTTCACTTCGCGCAGTTACTTCGGTTTGCGGAACGCGTACCAGGGCAGGGCGCGGCTGAGCGAGACGACCTGCCCGGCGCCGCTGGTGTCGTAGCCTGGCAGGTCGGCGATCAGGCCCTGCCACTCGCTGAGCGCGAGCAGTTCGCGCAGCCTGGCGATCGGTGGGCTGTCGACCGCCTCCTTCAGGCAGACAAAATAATACTGCTCGCGCATCAGCGGGATGAAGTCCAGCCCGAAGCCGGCGGCCGCGGCCTGGATGCCGAAGCCGGCGTCGGCCAGGTTCGATGCGACGGCCGCGGCCACCGCCAGGTGGGTGGGCTCGGCGCTGTCGAAACCCTGGACCCGGGCCGGATCGATGCCCGCCTGCGCCAGCAATTGCTCGACCGCCAGGCGGGTGCCGGAATGGGGTTGGCGGTTCACGAAGCGGACATCGGGCCGCGCCAGGTCCTGCACGCCGGCGAGGCGTTTCGGGTTGCCGGCGGCGACCATCAGGCCCTGCCGCCTGCCCACGAAGTGGATCAGCTTGTGGCGGCCGGGCTTGAGCAGGGCCTTGAAGGCCTTCTGGGTCATGCTGCCCGGCGCCCGGTCTTCGCTCACGTGAAAGCCCGCCAGCAGGCATTCGCCGCGGCCCAGGGCCGCGATGCATTCCATGCTGCCCCGGAATTGCAGGTCCAGGTGCAGCCTGGCGTCGCGCGCCATGAAATCCTTGAGGCGCGGCAGGGCCAGGTCGTGGCTGGCGATCATCGGGATCACATGGACGCCCGGGTCGAAGGCCAGGGCGAATTCGCGCTCCATCTCGGCGATCAGGTTCGCGACCTGGGGCATCACCCGCATCCTGGCGCGCTGCTCGGCGAACAGCAGCTTTTCGCCGAAGGGCGAGAGGCGCGCCCGCTTGCCGCGCTCCCAGACGATCAGGTTCGAGGCCAGCACCGTTTCCCATTTCTTCAGTTCGCCCCACACGTGACGGTAGGACAGTTGCAGGCGCGCGGCCGCCTGGCCGACCGAGCCGGCGGCATGGATGGCGGACAGGATGTCGAACAAGGGATTGTCGAGCTGGGTCCGCATGCCGGCCTGGCGGTCGAAGGTATAGGCTAGCTTAACGTGCAACATACTGAAGGTGCAACATATGCAATGATGTTCATATTGAAAGTTTTTGCGGGCGGCTTACCATAGCACATCGATAACCATCAGGTGGGCCACGGAAAGCATCGGTGTCCGCCGCGCATGCCGGCGGCTGCGCACGCCGGGCCATCCCGCATTGCCATTCACAGGACAGAGCATGACGATTCCGAAGAAACACCTTGCCCTGCTGGGCTTTCTGCTGGCCGCCGCCACGGCCGCGCCGGCCTTCGCCCAGCAGGCGATCCGCCTGTCCACCACGACCAGCACCGAGAACGCGGGCCTGCTGCAATACCTGCTGCCGAAGTTCGAGGCGAAGGCCCGTTCGAAGGTCAACGTGATCGCGGTCGGCACCGGCAAGGCGCTGGAGCTGGCGAAGAACGGCGACGTCGACGTCACGCTCGTGCATGCGCGGGCAAGCGAAGACAGGTTCGTGGCCGAGGGCCACGGCGTGAACCGGCGCGACGTGATGTACAACGACTTCATCATTGTCGGCCCGGAGAACGACCCGGCCGGGATCAAGGGTGGCAAGGACGTGCTCGCTGCGATGAAGCGGATCGTCGACACCAGGGCGAAGTTCATCTCGCGCGGCGACAATTCCGGCACCGACCAGATGGAGAAGGGCTACTGGAAGCAGGTCGGCAGCCAGCCCCAGGGCCCGGCCTACGTCTCGGCCGGCCTGGGCATGGGCGAGGTGCTGAACATGGCGGCCGAACTGCGCGCCTACACCCTGACCGACCGCGCCACCTACATCGCCTACCGGGCCAGGACCGGGCTGCAGATCGCGGTCGAGGGCGACCCGAAGATGTTCAACCCCTACGGCATCATCGCCGTCAATCCGCAGCGGCACAAGGAGGTCAACCACAAGGGCGCGATGCAGCTCATCGAGTGGATCACCTCGCCCGAGGGGCAGAGCCTGATCGGATCGTTCAAGGTCGAGGGCCGGCAAGTCTTCTTCCCGTCGGCCAGGGACGGGAACTAGCCTTTGCCTCGCGGCTAGCCGACGCCGCGCGCCGGCGCGCTGTGTCACACTGGCTCCTATCGAGATGCAAGCGAAGGAGAGCACCATGACGAGCGACAAGCAGACCGACCAGGAACAGAAAACGCCGGAACCACCCCAGGCGGGCGGGCACAAGCCAGCCGACGACAGCCCCGAGGCCAGGGCCAAGGCCGCCTTCGATGGCCTGAAGGACAAGAAGCCCGAGGAGCTGACCCCGGAAGAGTTGCGCCTGATGGCCGACACCATGCCGGGCGAAGGGCCGGGCGACTGAGACCGCCACCCGGAGCGGGTAGGCTGGCGGCCACATCATGTAGAATCACGGCGACTGTATTTTCATAGGTGGCAAGCGACATGGGGTGGATCGGCAAGCTGTTCGGCGGCGGCGAAGGAGACAAACCGGCGCCCGCGGCTGCGCATGCGTCCGGGGCGCTCGATGCGCTTGCCGGCGCCGCGACGCCCGCGCCGGCAAACGGCGCCGAAGTCGACGCCGCCTGGTACCGCTGGCTCGTCAGCGCAAGCTGGCCGGCCGCCTCGCCCGACACCGAAAAACGTGTCCTGGGCGAAGTGGCGCGTCTGGCGCAGTCGCCCGCATCCGGCGCCGCCCTGGTGCCGCGCGTCCCCGACATCATCCCGCAACTGCTGCGCACCCTGCGCGACGAGAACATGAACGCGGCCGACCTGTCGCGCCAGCTGGGCAAGGACGTGGTGCTGGTCGCCGAGGTCTACCGCGAAGCGAACCGTCCGGCCTACCGCCCGCGCTACCATGCGGGCGCGCCGGTGGACAGCATGGAATCGGCCATCATGCTGCTCGGCCAGAACGGCATGCGCATGCTGCTGGTGCGCGTGGCCTTGCGCCCGGTGCTGAGCATGCAGGACGGCGTACTGGCCAGGCGCGTGGCGCCGCTGGTCTGGAGCCAGTCCGAGAAATGCGCGCTGGCGGCCAGCATCCTGGCGCCGGCTGCGCGCGCCAATCCCTTCGAGGCCTACCTGGCCGGCCTGATCGAGAACGTGGGCCTGGCCGTGGCCCTGCGCCTGATCGACCTGGGCTGCAAGGATGGCGCGCTGCCCCAGTCCGACGAATTCATCGCCGCGCTGTTCCGCAGCGCGCGCCTGCTGTCGGCGCGCATCGCCCAGTTGTGGGACTTCCCCGAGACGGTGGTCGAGGCGATTGCCCGCGCCGGCCGCGACGGCGCTCCGCCCCTGGCCCAGACGCTGGCGCTGGCCGATCGGCTCGGCAAGCTGCGCATGCTGGTCGACGCCGCGCGCGTTCCGGACGGCGATCCTTTTGTCACCGCCGGCCTGGACGCCGCCGCGCTGGCCTGCTTCGAGCGGCTGCGGGACGAGGAAGAGTAAGAGTTAAACAAGCGTAGGGTGTCGCGTCGCCGCGCCAGGCCCGGAACGGCCTTGCCAGCCGTCTGCCGGTGTGAAAAGGCGGGTGACCGAAACCGCATATCGGTAGGGTGGGCGGCTCCGCCCTGGCGGTGATCCGGACGCGATGCAGGCGCCGCCCACGCGTCCAAGGCACACATGAGCAGCCCGGCTGTGCAGACGGTAGTTGAACGCGTGGGCGGCGCCAAAGCCGCGTTGGAACCCGGCTTCGGGGTGCAGCCGCCCACCCTACACGGGCGAGCGCATCGGTGTTGCGTCGGGAGCGCCTCAGGCCGCGTCGCGCAGCAGCGTGCGCAGGTTGCACGCGCGCTGCCACTCCCGCCGCTCTTCGCTGGAATCGGCCAGGCGCGCCAGTTCCGTGGGCGGCAGCTCGGCCTGGGCCAGCAGCAGGCGCTCGGCCACGGCGGCGTCGGGCAGCATGGTGCCGAAGAAGGCCACGGTGTCATCGCGCTGCAGCAGCAGGGTGGGGAAGTTCTCGACGTCGAGGTCGCCGACCACGTCGGCCTGGTCTTCGATGTCGATCCAGACGAAGACCTTGTCCGGGTGGCGCGCGGCCAGGCCGTCGAAGGCGGCGCGGTAGCCGCCGCAGGTGCCGCACCAGGCAGCGCACAGGCAGGCGACGACCCAGCGGTCGCCGTCGATGGCGGCGGCGATGGCGTCGCGGTTATCAAGATCGAGTGTCAGGCTATGCATGGGCGAATTCTACCTCGGGCGGACGAATCCGGCAGCCTCCGCTTGGCGAGCCGCCATGGCCGGGCCACGGTCCGGCGGGTTAAAATAGCGCATGCCTAACATCCTTGCTATCGAAACCTCGTCGGAACTCGCCTCGTGCGCGCTGCTGTCCGGCGCCCGACTCTTTTCACGCGAATCCGGCGGCGTGCGCACGCATTCCCAGGCTGTGCTGCCGATGGTGCAGGAACTGCTGCGCGAAGCCGGCGTGAAGCTGGCCGACCTCGACGCCATCGCTTTCGGGGCCGGCCCCGGCTCCTTCACCGGCGTGCGCACCGCCTGCGGCGTGGCCCAGGGCCTGGCCTTCGGCGCCGAGCTGCCGGTGGTCCCGCTGGTCACGCTGGAAGCGATGGCCGAAGCCTGCCGCGCGCGCACCGGCGCGACCGAGGTCCTGGCGGTGCTCGACGCCCGCATGGGCGAAGTCTACTGGGCGCAGTACCGCTTCGAGGACGGCTGGAAAACCATCGCCGAGCCCGTCCTGTCGGCGCCCGAAGCGGTGCAGCCGGTCGCGGCAAGCGGCCTGGTCGCCTGCGGCAACGGCTTGGCGGCGTATCCGGAGGCGTTTGCCGGCAAGGACTTCGCCGCCCAGGCCCACGGCGACATCATCCCCCATGCGCGCGAGCTCGCCGTGCTGGCCGCGCCGGCCCTGGCTGCCGGGCAGGGCGTTCCGGCAGCCCAGGCCCAGCCGCTCTACCTGCGCAACAAGGTGGCCTACACCAGCGCCGAGCGCCAGGCCATCAATGCCGCGAAGGCGGGCGCATGACGAGCGCCCTCAGCCCCGCGGCTGCCGCGCTGACGCTGGCGCCCATGACGCCGGCCGACGTCGACGAGGTCCACGCCCTCGAATGCAGCGTGTTCCCGCATCCCTGGAGCCGGGCCAATTTCGACGACTGCCTGGTCAGCGGCTACGACGCCTGGGTCGCGCGCGACGGCGCCGGCAAGCTGGCCGGCTATTTTCTCCTGATGTATGCGCTCGATGAAGCCCACCTGCTCGACGTGGCGGTGGCGGGCGAGCGCCACGGCGCCGGTCTGGGGCGCTGGCTGCTCGACACCCTGTGCGCCCGCGCCCGGGCGATGGGCGCGGAGTCGGTGCTGCTCGAGGTGCGCCCGTCGAACGAGCGCGCCCTGCACGTTTATAAGCGCTACGGTTTCGAGGAGATCGGCCGGCGCAAGGGGTATTATCCTGCGCATGAGGGCAAGCGCGAGGATGCGATCGTGATGAGGTTGGCTGTATGAAGGTGAGCGAACGCGACGAGGTGTTCCTGCAGGAGATGGGCATCGCCCCGCTGTGGCGCCTGCGCCGTCCCCCGCAGGAAGAAGCGCCGGCGGAATCGGCGCAGGAGCAGGCCAGCCCGGCCCCGGTGGCCGGCGAGGCCGCGCCCGCGCCCGCGCCGGCCGTGAAGGCGCCGTCGCCCGAAGCGGCGGATGCCGCATGGGCCGAGCCCGGATCGCCCGCATCTGCTCCGGCGCCGGCCCCTGTTCCTCTGCGCGCGCCGGTGCCCGAGCCGCGCGACCCGGCCTGGGGCCCGATCCCGGTCACGGCCGCGCCGGCGCCTGCGCGCTGGACCCCGCCGCCTCCGCCCGAGCCGGAGCCCGACCCCTTCGCCGTCGACGAGGCGGCGATCGCCGCCATGGACTGGGACGAACTGCGCACCGCGATCGCCAACTGCAAGCGCTGCGGCGCCTGCGCGGGCGGCGCCAAGCCGGTGTACGGCGCCGGCGCGCGCACGGCGCGCTGGTTCGTCGCCGCCGGCGCCAGTTCCGCCGCCGACGAGAAGGCCGGCGCGCCGCTGGCCGGCGAGGCCGGCAAGCTGCTCGACAACATGCTGGCCGCGGTCGACCTGGCGCGCGAGCGCGATGTGTACGTGACCAACCTGGTCAAGTGCCGGCCCACGACCGCCAACGGCGGCGACCGCGCGCCGACGGCGGACGAGGCGGCGGCCTGCCGTCCCTTCCTGGCGCGCGAACTGGCGCTCACTGGCGCGTCGACCGTCCTCACCCTCGGCCAGATCGCCGCCAACGGCCTCTTGGGCAAGCCCCTGCAGGAACCGCTGGCCGGGGCGCGCGGCGCGGTCCACGCCTTCGGCGGGGTCGACCTGGTGGCCACCCTGCATCCGGGCGAACTGTTGCGGCGCGGCCTGGACAAGGCCCAGGCCTGGGCCGACCTGTGCCGGGCGCGAGCTGCCCATGCGCGACGGAGCCGATAGCTACCAGGCGTCTTTCCACCGCCGCTGGGGCCACCTGCGGCGCGCGCGGGTGCGTGCGCTGGCCTGGCTCCTCGATTCTCCCGACCTGCTCGATGTCGACGCCGCGCACTGGCAGGGGCGCATCGCCTCGCTCGGACCGGTCACGCCCGACATCGAACGCTGGCTGGCCGAACTCGACCGCGACCCGGCGCCGCTCGACGCCGCGCTCGGCCCGCGCGTCTACACCCGCCTCGGGCTGTATGCCGAAAAGCTGATGGCCTTTTATTTCCAGCACCAGGGCCGCCTGATCGCGCACGGCCTGCAGATCCGCGCCAGCCGCAACGACACCGTCGGCGAATTCGATTTCCTGCTGGAGGCCGGGCCGGACGCGGTCGAACACATCGAGTTCGCCACCAAGTTCTATCTGCTGCAGGGCAAGGAGGGGCAGGGCGGGCAGGAATTCGACGCCCTGGTCGGACCGAATCTCGCCGACAGCCTGGGCGCCAAGATGCGCAAGATCTTCGAGCGCCAACTGGAACTGGGCGCCCATCCGGCGGCCCAGCCCTTGCTCCCGAGGCCGGTGTCGCATGCGCGCGCGCTGGTGAAGGGCTGGCTGTTCTATCCGGCCGGGAGCTGGCCGGCGATGAGCGGCATCACGGCCGGCCACTGCCGCGGCTTCTGGTGCGCCCTGGACGAGCTCGACGCGCTTGGGGCCGACGCCTTCCTGATCCTGCCGCGCCTGCAATGGCTGGCGCCTTTCCGCGCCATGTCGGCGGCCTGGCTGCTCAACCGCGCCCAGCTGCATGCGGAGCTGGAGGCGCAGTTCGAGGAGTCGCCGTCTCCGGTGCTGGTGGCCGTGGTGCGCGAGACGCCGGGCTGCGTGGAGGAGGTCGAGCGGGGATTCATCGTGCCGAACGACTGGCGCGAGCGTGCGGCTGCCCGGCGCGCCAGCGATGTGGCGCGAAATATTGTTTGGTAAATATTAAATATTTGCAAATATTATTTGCAGTATCGTAGGGTGGGCACTCTGTGCCCACGCCTTACGCGCGCGTCTTGTATGGTTGGCCGAACCGCAGCGCCACGCGGCCCCTACCGAATCGCTAGCGGCAGGGCTCGAACCTGGCGAGCGAGGTTTCCCCACACGTAACCGAGCGCTACGCACGTAACGCGTGGGCACGGCGTGCCCACCCTACGGTTGCGGCCGCGTCAGGAATCAGTGCTTGTGCTCGCCAATCAGGGCCAGCGAGTCGTGCTGGGCCTGGTTGCGCTGGTGACGGCGCAGGATCAGGTAAGTGATGCCGGCGATCGACAGGCCGAAGATCACGATGATCACGTTCAGGTCGATGTTCAGGGTGATCATGATGGCGTACAGCGCCAGCATGGTCAGGATCGACAGGTTCTCGTTGAAGTTCTGCACGGCGATCGAGTGGCCGGCGCTCATCAGCACGTGGCCGCGGTGCTGCAGCAGGGCGTTCATCGGCACCACGAAGAAGCCCGACAGGAAGCCGATCAGGGCCAGCAGCGGGTAGGCGACGATCACGTCGTAGACGAACACCATCACGGTGACGACCAGGCCCATGAGGATACCCATCGGGATCACGGTCAGCGATTTCCTCAGCGGCACGATTTTCGCAGCCAGCGCCGCGCCGACCGCCACGCCGATCGCGACCACGCCGATCAGGTTGGTGGCTTTGTCGAGCGGCATGTGCAGCGAGCGCTCGGCCCACTTCAGCACGATGAACTGCAAGGTCGCGCCCGCGCCCCAGAACAGGGTGGTGATCGCCAGCGAGATCTGGCCCAGCTTGTCCTTCCACAGCGTGGCCGAGCAGTTGGCGAAGTCGGCGATCAGCTTGGCCGGATTGCGTTCCTGGTGCTCGTAGCGCGCGCCGGTGTCGGGAATGCGCAGGTTGAACAGGGCCGCAAGAATATAGATGGTGACCACCACGGCCATCGCGGCTTCGCTGGTGGTGTCGATGCCGGGAATCTGGAGCCCGAGCAGCAGCGCCGAGCCGGCCTGGCTCACCAGGGCGCCGCCCAGCACCGTGCCGAAGATGATCGACATGACGGTCAGGCCTTCGATCCAGCCGTTGGCGGCGACGAGTTTTTCGGGAGGCAGCAGTTCGGTCAGGATGCCGTACTTGGCCGGCGAATACACGGCCGCGCCGAAGCCGACCACGGCATAGGCGAGCAGGGGGTGCACGGTCAGGAACATCAGGCCGCAGCCGAAGATCTTGATCAGGTTCGCGATGAACATGACGCGGCCCTTGAGCATGGCGTCGGCGAAGGCGCCGACGAAAGCGGCCAGCAGCACGTAGAACAGGACGAACGACAGCTTCAGCAGCGGCGTGAGCGAAGCCGGGGCATTCATCGTCACCAATATGTCAATGGCTACGAACAGCAGCGCATTGTCTGCCAGCGACGAAAAGAACTGCGCCGCCATAATGGTGTAAAAACCACGGTTCATCGAGAATATCTGAAAACAAGTGTGGGTTGCTTTATACCATGAAAGGTCGGCTCGCCAAAGAAAACAGCCGGGCAGGACCCGGCCCGGTCCGGTAAAATAGAACCTTTCACCTAATTCACGATTCCGTCCGCTTTCGTTTTCATTTCGTCTTTATTTCCCCTCTGTCAGCCATGCCACGTCCGCTTTGCGCCACCATTCACCTCGATTCGATGCAGCATAACCTGGCGCGCGCGCGCGCCTGCGCCCCCCAGTCCCGGGTCTGGGCGGTGGTGAAGGCGAACGCCTATGGCCACGGGCTCGAGCGCGGCATGAAGGGCTTCGTGCTGGCCGACGGCCTGGCCCTGATCGAAACCGAAAACGCCCTGCGCCTGCGCGAACTCGGCTGGGTCAAGCCCATCCTGCTGCTGGAAGGGATCTTCGACGCCTCCGATGTGCCTCTGCTGGCCGAGCACAATATCAACAGCACGGTGCACTGCCTCGAGCAGATCAAGATGCTCGAGTACACCCAGTTGTACCGGCCGATCGACGTGCACCTGAAGATGAACACCGGGATGAACCGCCTCGGCTTCAAGCCGGAAGAATACGCCGCCGCGTACAAGCGCCTGCGCGCGATTCCCGGCATCCGCAACATCACCCACATGACCCACTTCGCGAATGCCGACGAACTCGAGCACCCGCGCCTGGCGATCGCCGAGCAGGTGCGCCGCTTCCGCAGCGGCGTCGAAGGCCTGGAGGGCGAGCGCAGCCTGTCGAACTCGGCCGGCGTGCTGCACAACGAGGCCCTGGCCAGCGAACTGCAGAACGACTGGGTCCGCCCCGGCATCATGCTGTATGGCGGCACCCCGGGCGGCGGGCGCACGGCGCAGGACTTCGGCCTGCGTCCGACCATGACCCTGTCCTCGGAGATCATCGCGATCCAGGACCTGGTGGCCGGCGACACGGTCGGCTACGGCAGCCGCTTCGAAGCGGCCGGCCCGATGCAGGTCGGCGTGGTGGCCTGCGGCTATGCCGACGGCTACCCGCGCCACGCGCCCCACGGCACCCCGGTGATCGTGGACGGGATCCGCACCACCGTGGTCGGCAGGGTGTCGATGGACATGATGACGGTGGACCTGACGCCGATCCGCAATGCGCGCGTGGGCAGCAAGGTCACGCTCTGGGGCGATGGCCTGCCGATCGACGAGGTGGCCAGCGCGTCCGGCACCATCGGCTATGAATTGATGTGCGCACTCGCGCCGCGCGTGCGCGTGCTCGAGGGGAGGTTGGGTACCCATGGCTAAGGCAAAGACCCAGTTCGTCTGCAGCGAGTGCGGCAGCGTATCGAGCCGCTGGATGGGGCAGTGCCCCGACTGCAAGGCGTGGAACACGATGGTGGAAACCGTGGCCGAGCCGGCCGGCGTGAACCGCATGTCGCAGGCCACTCACCACAAGGCGCTGGCGCAGACCGCGCCGGTGCTTTCGCTGGCCGACATCGAGGCGATCGACGTGCCGCGCTTCGGCACCGGGATCGAGGAATTCGACCGCGTGCTCGGCGGCGGCCTGGTGGCCGGCGGCGTGGTGCTGATCGGCGGCGACCCGGGCATCGGCAAGTCGACCCTGCTGCTGCAGGCGCTGGCCAACCTCGCTTCGGTGCGCAGCACTTTGTATGTGAGCGGCGAGGAATCCGGCGCCCAGATCGCGCTGCGCGCCAAGCGGCTCGCGGTCGACGCCAAGGAGCTCAAGCTCCAGGCCGAGATCCAGCTCGAGAAGATCCTCGGCACCCTGGCCGACCTGAAACCCGAAGTGGCGGTGATCGACTCGATCCAGACCCTGTATTCCGACGCCTTGACGGCCGCGCCCGGCTCGGTGTCGCAGGTGCGCGAGTGCGCGGCCCAGCTCACCCGCGTGGCCAAGCAGACCGGCGTGACCATCATCCTGGTCGGCCACGTGACGAAGGAGGGCGCGCTGGCGGGCCCGCGCGTGCTCGAGCACATCGTCGACACCGTGCTGTATTTCGAGGGCGACACCCAGTCGAGCTTCCGCCTGGTGCGCGCCATCAAGAACCGCTTCGGCGCGGTGAACGAGCTGGGCGTGTTCGCCATGACCGAGAAGGGCCTGAAGGGCGTGTCGAACCCGTCGGCGCTGTTCCTGTCCCAGCACGACAGCCAGGTCCCGGGTTCCTGCGTGATGGTGACCCAGGAGGGCACGCGCCCGCTGCTGGTCGAGATCCAGGCCCTGGTCGACGCCAGCCACCTGCCTAACGCGCGCCGCCTGTCGGTCGGCCTGGAGCAGAACCGCCTGGCCATGCTCCTCGCCGTGCTGCACCGTCACGCCGGCATCGCGGCTTTTGACCAGGACGTCTTCATCAACGCCGTCGGCGGCGTGAAGATCGCCGAGCCGGCGGCCGACCTGGCGGTGCTGCTGGCGATTAATTCGTCGATGCGCAACAAGCCGCTGCCGCGCGGGCTGGTGGTGTTCGGCGAAGTCGGCCTGGCGGGCGAGATCCGCCCGGCCCCGCGCGGCCAGGAGCGCCTGCGCGAGGCGGCCAAGCTCGGCTTCTCGACGGCGATCATCCCCAAGGCCAACGTGCCCAAGCAGAAGATCGAAGGCATGACCATCATTTCGGTCGAGCGCATCGACCAGGCCTTCAGTAAATTGCGCGAGCTGGACTGAGCACACGGGCGGGGCACGTGTCATTGTGCTGCGTAGGGTGGGCGCCCCGTGCCCGCCATATGTTCGCGTCGCGTTAGCGCATCGTTCCGGTGGGCACAGGGGCGCCCACCCTACGGCCCGGGATGGTTGGGATTGACGAAGAAAAACGCTGCGGGCAGGATGCTTCGATAGCACGAGCTCAGCGGGCTCATGTATTTTTGCCTATAATTGGGCCCGTTTCAGAGTTTCAGCTGGTGTATTCGTGCAGACAGATCAAAGGCAGTCCCAACGCAAGGTATTCAAGACCCGCGCCATGCTGGCGGTCGAAGGCGGCGCTCCGGTGCTCGGCCGCACCACCGACATCGGCGCGAACGGCGTCAGCCTGACCGTGCCGCATCCGGTCGGCGTCGGCCAGGCGGCCCAGCTGCGCTTCGACCTCCTGGTCGACGGCAACGTCATCCCCGTCAATACGCGCGCCAAGGCGCAGTACTGCATCCTCAGCGGCGGCGACTTCAAGGTGGGCTTCCAGTTCCTCAACCTGGAGCTGGCGGCCATGACGGCCTTGTCGCGCTTCCTGCGTTGAGGTTCGGCGCGGGCATGGCAAGCGAAGAACACGCGAAGGAACAAGCGAACGCGTGAACGAAAGCGGCGAGCGCCCATCGGGCCTCGCCGCTTTTTTATCGCCTGTCGCTGGCCCGTTACCGGGGCCGTTCGCTATTCGTGATAGCGGTCGTGCAGGGCTTCCGAACTGCCTTCGATCTCCTGGAAGATTTCGTAGGCAATCAGGCCGACCATGCCACTCAGGATTGCAAACACAAACATATTCCACATACGACCAAAACGCTCTTCAGCATTCCCTCCATGTCATGATGATGATTTGAGCATAGCAGCCGGCAGTGTATTTACAAGTGCGCCGTTTGCCTATATTTGCGGCCGGGTTCGCTCGACCTTGGGAACGGCGCGCACCCGGCGCCACGGCCGGGCATGGCGCGCAGCCCCAACCGGAGTATCGATCATGATCCTTCCATGCACCCGCGCCGGCCAGGACGGCTGGCTGCCCCTGCGCCAGGCGCTCTGGCCCGACTGCCCCGAGGCCGAGCATCTCGCCGAGATGGCCGCCTTCCTGCGCGAACCGGATAAATACGCGCAATTCATCGCCTACGGCGAGGACGGCCAGGCCGCCGGCTTCGTCGAGGCCGCGCTGCGCACGGATTACGTCAACGGCACGGAAACCTCGCCTGTCGCCTTTCTCGAAGGGCTGTACGTCGTGCCGCTGCAGCGCCGCAGGGGCTGGGGCAGGGCGCTGGTCGGCGCCGTGACCGACTGGGCCAGGGCCAGGGGCTGCCGCGAGCTGGCCTCGGATGCCTTGCTCGATAACGTGGCGAGCCACCTGATGCACCGCGCCCTGGGATTCGAGGAGACGGAACGGGTCGTGTTCTTCCGCAAGGAGCTGCCCTGATCCCGGCTTCCGGCTGCACCTGTATAGACGTCATCAATTGTGTGACGGCCATTTTCGGTTCGCGGCACTATGGCGCCACACATCAAGTCATGGGCGTTGACGCGGCCGTCACAGGGCCGACACAGTGCTGAAACATACGTGTGACACGCCCACAGCCTCTTGTCATCGATTCGGTGACACGGGTTTTTGCGATGTCATTAACTTGTCATATTCGGTCGGTAGACTGCGCAGCAACGTAACCGGGGCCTCCTCGGGGCGCAGTCCGCGCCACTACCTGAAAGGATATCGATATGCGTATGAAGCACTTGCTCCTCTCCGTCGCGGTCGCAGCCGCGACCCTGGCGGCCAGCGCCGCCCAGGCGGTCAACATCACCGGCGCCGGCGCAACCTTCCCCTATCCGATCTACGCGAAGTGGGCGGAAATGTACAAGGCGGCCACCGGCAACGGCCTGAACTACCAGTCGGTCGGCTCGGGCGCCGGCATCAAGCAGATCAAGGCGAAGACCGTCGACTTCGGCGCGTCGGACATGCCGCTGCCGGCGAAGGACCTCGACGCCGCCGGCCTGTTCCAGTTCCCGGCCATCATGGGCGGCGTGGTGCCGGTCGTGAACATCCCCGGCGTGGCCCCGGGCCAGGTCAAGCTGACCGGCGCCGTGCTGGCCGATATCTTCATGGGCAAGATCACCAAGTGGAATGCGCAGCCGATCGCGGCCCTGAACCCGGGCGTCAAGCTGCCGGCCGATAACATCACCGTCGTGCGCCGCGCCGACAGCTCGGGCACCTCCTTCCTGTTCACCGACTACCTGTCCAAGGCCAGCCCGGACTGGAAGCTGAAGATCGGCGCCGGCACCTCGGTCAAATGGCCGACCGGCGTGGGCGGCAAGGGCAACGAAGGCGTGGCCGCCAACGTCCAGCGCATCAAGGGCTCCATCGGCTACGTCGAGTGGGCCTATGCCAAGAAGAACCGCATGTCGCACACCCAGCTGCAGAACCGCGAAGGCGCCTTCCTGCAGCCGGACGACGCCGGCTTCAAGGCCGCCGCCGCCAGCGCCGACTGGGCCAAGGCGCCGGGCTTCGGCGTGGTGCTGACCGACCAGCCGGGCAAGGCCAGCTGGCCGATCACCGGCGCCTCGTACATCATCATGTACAAGGCCCAGGCCGACGCTGCCAAGGGCAAGGAAGTGCTGAAGTTCTTCGACTGGGCCTACAAGAACGGCGACGCCGCCGCCACCGACCTGGACTACGTGCCGATGCCCGACGCCGTCACCAAGCTGGTGCAGGATGCCTGGCGCGCGAACGTGAAGGACGCTGCCGGCAAGGCGGTCTGGTAATCACGCGGTAGACGCAAAGCCGCCGGGCCCGCCCGGCGGTATCCATCGCGGCACACACAAGAACACTACATGAGCGCTCATCCTTCCGTCACCATCGAGGACAAGGCCCCCCTGGCCGCGGCCGACCACGACTACGCCGCCCTGCGCAAGACCATGCGCAACCAGCGCATCCAGGACTTCCTGTTTCACAAGATCACCCTGCTGTTCGCGGCCAGCGTCCTGCTGGCCCTGCTCGGCATCATCGTCTCGCTGGCCATCGGCGCGGCGCCCGCCTTCAAGGAATTCGGCGCCGCCTTCATCACCACCGTCGAGTGGGATCCGATCGAAGACCGCTACGGCGCCCTGATCGCCATCTGGGGCACGGTCGCCACCTCGCTGATCGCCCTCCTGATCGCCTTCCCGATCAGCTTCGGCATCGCCCTGTTCCTCACCGAGATCTGCCCGGCCTGGCTGCGCCGCCCGATGGGCACCGCCGTCGAGCTGCTGGCCGGCGTCCCCTCCATCATCTACGGCATGTGGGGCCTGTTCGTGTTCGCGCCCCTGTTCGCCGACCACGTGCAGCCGCTGCTGCAGAACACCCTCGGCCAGTTGCCGGTCGTCGGCCAGCTGTTCCAGGGCCCGATGATGGGCATGGGCATCCTCACCGCCGGCCTGATCCTGGCCGTGATGATCATTCCCTTCATCTCCTCGGTGATGCGCGACGTGTTCGAGATCGTCCCCGCCGTGCTGAAGGAATCGGCCTATGGCCTGGGCTGCACCAAGTGGGAAGTGGTGCGCAAGGTGGTGCTGCCTTACACCCGCAACGGCGTGGTGGGCGGCGTGATGCTGGGCCTGGGCCGGGCGCTGGGCGAAACCATGGCCGTCACGTTCGTGATCGGCAATGCGCACGAGCTCTCGGCCTCGCTCTTCATGCCGGGTAACTCGATCTCGTCGACCCTGGCCAACGAATTCGCCGAAGCGACGCCGGGCCTGCACGTGTCCTCGCTGTTCGCCCTCGGCCTGATCCTGTTCGCGATCACGTTCATCGTGCTCGCCGCTGCAAAACTGATGTTGGTGGGGATGTCCCGCAAGGAAGGTGTGAAATGAACGGCATCGTCAAGAACCCCGTGTACCGCAGGCGCCTGCTGGCGCACCGCGTGGGCATCGCCCTGTCGGTGGCGGCGATGGCGATCGGCCTGGCCTTCCTGGCCTGGATCCTGGCCACGCTGCTGATCCAGGGCTTCGGCGCGCTCTCCGGCCCGATGTTCAGCCTCGACACGCCGGCGCCGGGCAGCGAAGGCGGCCTGCGCAACGCCATCGTCGGCAGCCTGATGATGGTCGGCCTGTCGACCCTGGTGTCGACCCCGGTCGGCATCCTGGCCGGCATCTACCTCGCCGAGTACGGCGAGACCAACCGCTTCGGCCAGGTCACGCGTTTCGTCACCGACATCATGCTGTCGGCGCCCTCGATCGTGATCGGCCTGTTCGTCTACGCCCTGTACGTGGCCAACGTGAAGCACTTCTCGGGCTATGCCGGCTCGATCGCGCTGGCGCTGATCGCCATCCCCGTGGTCGTGCGCACCACCGACAACATGCTGCGCCTGGTGCCGAACAGCCTGCTCGAGGCCGCCTTTGCCCTCGGCGCCCCGCGCTGGAAGGTGGCGATGCTGGTGCGCCTGCGCGCCGTGAAGGCGGGCGTGATCACCGGCGTACTGCTGGCCCTGGCCCGCATCTCGGGCGAGACCGCGCCGCTGCTGTTCACGGCGCTCAACAACCAGTTCTTCAGCACCGACATGGACGCGCCCTTGGCCAACCTGCCGGTCGTGATCTACACCTACGCGATGAGCCCCTACGACGACTGGCGCTCGCTGGCCTGGGGCGGCGCGCTGCTGGTGACCTTCACCGTGCTGTTCCTGAACATCCTGTCGCGCACCCTGTTTTCGCAGAAGACCCCGCGTTAATTTATCCTGACAACCATGACCCAAGCTATGGCAAACCCGATCCCGACCGTGTCGCCCAAGACCAAGACCATCGAGATCTCCGGCCTCAATTTCTTCTACGGTAAGACCCAGAGCCTGAAGAACGTCTCGCTCGACATCCACGAGAAGCAGGTGACGGCCTTCATCGGCCCTTCCGGCTGCGGCAAGTCGACCCTGCTGCGCACGCTCAACCGCATGTACGACCTGTATCCGGGCCAGCGCGCCGAAGGCTCGATCATGTACCGCGGCCGCAACATCCTCGAGCCGGGCGTGGACGTGAACATGCTGCGCGCCAAGATCGGCATGGTGTTCCAGAAGCCGACCCCGTTCCCGATGTCGATCTACGACAATATCGCCTTCGGCGTACGCCTCTACGAGAACCTGTCGAAAGGCGAGATGGACGAGCGCGTCGAGTGGGCCCTGAAGAAGGCGGCGCTGTGGGAAGAGGCGAAGGACAAGCTGACGAAAAGCGGCCTGTCGCTCTCGGGCGGCCAGCAGCAGCGCCTGTGCATCGCGCGCGGCGTGGCGGTCAAGCCCGACGTGCTGTTGCTGGACGAGCCGACCTCGGCGCTCGATCCGATCTCGACCGCGAAGATCGAGGAGCTGATCAGCGAGCTGAAGCAGGACTACACGATCACGATCGTGACCCACAACATGCAGCAGGCGGCGCGCTGCTCGGATTACACTGCGTACATGTACCTGGGCGAACTGGTGGAATTCGGCGAGACCGACCAGCTGTTCATGAACCCCAGCCGCAAGGAAACGCAGGACTACATCACGGGCCGTTTCGGTTGATAGGACCTCGATAAGATAACAATGTTCAAAATTAGGAGAGCAGTATGATTGGCGAGCACTCATCCAAACAGTACGACCAGGAACTGGAATCGATCCGCTCCAAGGTCCTGCTGATGGGCGGCATGGTGGAAACCCAGTTCGAGGAAGCCCTGAACTGCTTCCGCGTCGACGACGCGGCCAAGGCCGACAAGGTGATGGCCGACGACCACGCGGTGAACCAGCTCGAAGTGCAGCTCGACGACGCCTGCAGCCACCTGATCGTGCGCCGCCAGCCGACCGCCAACGACCTGCGGACCGTGATGGCGACCATCAAGGTGATCACCGACCTGGAGCGCATTGGCGACGAATCGACCAAGATCGCGCGCACCGCGAAGAGCCTGCACGCGCGCGGCAACATCGGCTTCGCCCACTTCGACATGATCCGCACCATCGGCAAGGCGACTTCCGACCTGCTGCACGACGCCCTCGACGCCTTTGCCCGCCTCGACGGCAAGCAGGCCATGCAGATCATCGCCGCCGACGAGATCGTCGACCACGAGTTCCGCACCATCCTGCGCAACCTGATCACCTTCATGATGGAAGACCCGCGCACCATCTCCTCGGCGCTCGACACCCTGTGGGTGGCGAAAGCCATCGAGCGCGTCGGCGACCACGCCAAGAACATCGCCGAGTACGTGATCTACGTGGTCGAGGGCCGCGACATCCGCCACAGCAAACCCGTGGCGCACGAGGGCTGAGCGGATGCAGAACACGACCGTACTGGTGGTGGAGGACGAGCCGGCGATCGTCGAGCTGGTGAGCTACTCGCTGCGCGAGGCCGGCTGGACGATCAAGTCGGTCGGCACCACGGCCGCGGCCTGGGACAGCATCGCCCACGGCAAGCCCGACCTGCTGCTGCTCGACTGGATGCTGCCCGACCAGAGCGGCCTGCGCCTGCTGGCGCGGCTGCGCGGCGACCGCGACTTCCAGGACATCCCGGTCATCATGCTGACCGCGAAGAGCATGGAAGAGGACAAGCTGGCCGGCCTGAACACCGGCGCCGACGACTACGTCACCAAGCCGTTCTCGCCGCGCGAGCTGCTGGCGCGCGCGCGGGCGCTGCTGCGCCGGAAAAGCCCGCACCTGGCCGAGGCGCCGCTGCGCGCGGGCGCCGTGGTGCTCGACCCGGCCAGCTGCACGGTCTCGATCGACGGCAGCCAGATCGACATCGGCAACGCCGAATACAAGCTGCTGAAATTCCTGCTGGCGCACCGCGAGCGCGTGTTCTCGCGCGCCCAGCTGCTCGACAAGGTGTGGGGCGACCATGCCGTCATCGAGGAGCGTACCGTCGACGTGCACGTGCTGAGGCTCAGGAAGGCGCTGAAGGGCGCCGAGGGGCTGATCCGCACCGTGCGCAGCGTCGGGTATATGCTCTCGGAAAAATAAACCGAACAAGGTCCGATGAATCCCAAACTGCTGTTCTGGGTGCCGGCGCTGCTGCGCCTGGCCTCCGTCTTCGTGGCCGCCGGCGTCGTCTGGTGGATGGCCGGCCCGATTCCCGCGCTCGCCCTGGCGCTGGCCGGCGCCATCGTCGCCCTGTTCGTGCAGCTGTCCTACCTGGACCAGCTCGGCCGCTGGCTGGATGATCCGCATTCGGGCCGGCTGCCCGACGGCTGGGGCGCCTGGACCGACGTGTTCGCGCGCCTGTACCGCCTGCGCCGCGAGGACGAGCGCAACCAGCAGGAGCTGGCCGAATGGCTGGCGCGCTTTCGCCAGGCCATGAGCCTGCTGCCGGAAGGCGTGGCCATCATGGACGACGTGCTCTTCCTCGAGTGGTGCAATCCGGCCGCCGAGCGCCATCTCGGCCTGACGCTGGAACGCGACAAGGGCCTGCGCGTGACCAACCTGGTGCGCCATCCCGACTTCATCGACTACATCATCCTCGGCCGCTACGAGCAGCCGCTGACCCTGTCCTTCCGCGGCCGCAAGATCGAGTGCCGCATCATCCCCTTCGAGAACCGGCGCCAGATCCTGGTCACGCACGACGCCACCGACACCGAGCGCATCGAGGCGATGCGGCGCGACTTCATCGCCAACGCCTCGCACGAGCTGCGCACGCCGCTCACCGTCATCGTCGGCTTCCTCGAGATCGCCATGTCGGACCCCTGCATGGACGCCGGCACGCGCGAGGCGCACCTGAAACTGATGACCGAGCAGGGCCAGCGCATGCAGCGCCTGATCGAGGACATGCTGACGCTCTCGCGCCTGGAGTCCGACGAATTCCCGCTGCGCCGCGAGCGCGTCGACGTGAAGTCGGTGGTCGAGTCGGTGGCGAGCGAGGCGAGGGCGCTGTCGAACGGACGCCACGAGATATCCGTCTCGGTCGACGGCCCGGACGTGATGGGCAGCGCCGAAGAACTGCGCAGCGCCTTTGCCAACCTGGCCTCGAACGCGGTGCGCTACTCCCCGGACGGCGGCCGCATCGAGCTGTCCTGGCGCCGCGCCGGCGACGAGCTGCAGTTCGCGGTGGCCGACACCGGCATCGGCATCGACCCCCAGCACATCGCCCGCCTGACCGAACGCTTCTACCGCGTCGACAAGAGCCGCTCGCGCGACACCCAGGGCACGGGCCTGGGACTGGCCATCGTCAAGCACGTGCTGCTGCGGCATGGCGGCAGGCTCAAGATCAGTTCGGTGGCGGGGGAGGGGAGCACCTTCACGGCGTCGTTGCCGAATACCTCGCTGCCGGGGTGAGCCGGCGCCGGCGTGGCCGGGTTGCGTAGGGTGGGTTCTTGAACCCACGCGGTTGAGCCGATGCGTACCGAAACGTCATCCGGAGATCGCCAACGCACGCTGGTCCTTCCCATGCGCCGCGTTGATTCATGCGTCGTACCGCGTGGGCACGAGTGCCCACCCTACGAGAACCATCACCCGGCCGTTGGCGCATCGTGCGGCCGTAAGCCCCGCCTCATCCATCTCCCCACATTGCGCGGTACAATCGAATATTGTCCTTTTCGACCCGCACATGTTCTCTCGACGCACCACCCTCATCGCGCTCGGCGCGCTCGTCCTGGCCGGCTGCGGCAGCACGCCCCCGGCTCCGCCCACCCCGGCAGCCGTACAACCACCCCCACCGAAGAAGGTCCGCATCGGCCTGGCCCTGGGCGGCGGCGCGGCGCGCGGCTTCGCCCACATCGGCGTCATCAAGGCGCTCGAGGCCCAGGGCATCGTGCCCGAGATCGTGGTCGGCACCAGCGCCGGCTCGGTGGTCGGCGCGCTCTACGCCTCCGGCTACGACGGCTTCGCGCTGCAGCGCACCGCCATGGGCATGGACGAGGCCACGATCTCGGACTGGGCGCTGCCGCTGTTCTCGAAGTCCCCGGGCGTGCTCAAGGGCGAAGCCCTGCAGAACTACGTCAACAAGGCCGTCAACAACGTGCCCATGGAGCGCTTCCCGAAGCGCTTCGGCGCGGTGGCCACCGACCTGAAGACCGGCGAATCCATCCTCTTCAACAAGGGCAACGCGGGCCTGGCCGTGCGCGCCTCGTCCTCGGTGCCGAGCGTGTTCCAGCCGGTGAAGATCGGGGCGAAAACCTATGTCGACGGCGGCCTGGTGGCGCCGGTGCCGGTGAAGTTCACGCGCGAGATGGGCGCCGATTTCATCATCGCGGTGAACATCTCGACCCAGGCCGACAGCCAGGCCACCGCCAGCTCGCTCGACGTCCTGATGCAGACCTTTTCCATCATGGGCCAGCGCATCAACCACTTCGAGCTGAAGGAAGCGGACGTCGTGATCACCCCGGCGCTGGGTAAAATGGGCAGCGCGGACTTTGCCGGACGCAACCTGGCGATTCTCGCCGGCGAGCAGGCGGCCGCTGCGGTAATGCCGCAGATCAAGGCCAAGCTCAAGGCGAAGCAGCAACAATAACAGTCACTTCATCAACAAGGAAAACCATGCAGACCAAACCGATGCTGACCCTGGCGGACGTGAAAACCATTGCGGCCGCGGCCGAAGCGGAAGCGCTCAAGAACAACTGGCCCGTGACGATCGCGATCGTCGACGACGGCGGCCACCTGCTGTGGCTGCAGCGCCTGGACGGCGTGGCGCCGATCTCGGCCCACATCGCGCCGCAGAAGGCCAAGACCGCCGCGCTGGGCCGCCGCGAGTCGAAGATCTACGAAGACATCATCAACAACGGCCGTTACTCCTTCCTGTCCGCCCCGGAACTCGAGGGCATGCTCGAAGGCGGCGTGCCGGTCGTGGTCGACGGCCACGTGATCGGCGCGGTCGGCGTCTCGGGCGTGAAGTCGACCGAGGATGCGCAGATTGCGAAAGCCGGTATCGCTGCGCTGGTTGCTCAGGCGTAAGCGCTCGGGTAACGCGGAGGGTGGGCGGCTCTGCCTGCGGCGGGCAGCAAGCCTTGCCGTGTCTGCCGCCCACGCGTTCAAGCGGTCGAGGTGCCGCACCGCGTCCACGCAGCCAATGAGGGATGCGTTCGACACCGGCCTTGTGAGCTGGCGCATTCAAATACGCGCCTGCTGAACACGTGGGCGGCGTATCCGCCTCGCGACTTCGAGCGTGCGGGTATAGCCGCCCACCCGACGGGCAGGGTCGCATCATCTCGCCAGGTCCGTTGAATCACGGAAAATCCTGGCTCAGCAGTAAGTAAAAACTGCCATTTAGCCCCGTTTCGATCCGTCGGTACATTGCCGGCTCACTCGATCCACGCTATAATTTGGGGGTTTAGCCATTCACTTACTTGCCGTAGCGCCTACCTCCCATTCCTCATTCCAAACGACCTCCAAACTCGGACACGCTTCGCACGTCCGTGGGCCTTGGATGTCGGTCTGACGTGGCGCAGCTACGGTAACTTTATTGGGAGTTACCCTTGCCGCCATTTTTTTCTGGCCCAGCCGTCCCAGCCATCCTGGCCCTCGCAGACGGAACGATTTTCCGAGGTTATTCCATTGGTGCCGCCGGCCACACGACCGGTGAAGTGGTGTTCAATACCGCGATCACGGGCTACCAGGAAATCCTCACCGACCCCAGCTACTCGCGTCAGATCGTCACCCTGACGTACCCGCACATCGGCAACTACGGCGTCAACAGCGCCGACGTCGAAGCCGGTAAAGTCCATGCCGCAGGCCTGATCATCCGCGACCTGCCGCTGATGGCGTCGAATTTCCGTTCCACCCAGTCGCTGTCGGATTACCTGAAGGCCGAAAATGTCGTGGCAATCGCCGGCATCGATACCCGCAAGCTGACCCGCCTGCTGCGCGAGAAGGGTGCCCAGGCCGGCGCCATCCTGACCGGCACCCAGGGCAACCAGCCTTCGGAAGCGCAGGCGCTGGAACTGGCCCGCTCCTTCCCCGGCCTGGCCGGCATGGACCTCGCCAAGGTCGTGTCCGTGAAAGAGCCTTATGTCTTCACCGAGACCGAGTGGAAACTAGGCCAGGGCTTCGGCAAGCAGGACAACCCGCAATACCACGTCGTCGCCTTCGACTATGGCGTCAAGCGCAACATCCTGCGCATGCTGGCCGAGCGCGGCTGCAAGGTCACCGTCCTTCCTGCGGAGTCGACCGCCGCTGATGCGTTGGCTCTCAACCCTGACGGCATCTTCCTGGCCAACGGTCCGGGCGACCCGGAACCCTGCGACTACGCCATCAAGGCCACCGCCGAGCTGATCGAGAAGGGCATCCCGACCTTCGGCATCTGCCTGGGCCACCAGATCATGGCGCTCGCTTCCGGCGCCAAGACGATGAAGATGAAGTTCGGCCACCACGGCGCCAACCACCCGGTGCAGGACCTCGACTCGAAGAAGGTCCTGATCACCTCGCAGAACCACGGTTTCGCGGTCGATCCGGAAACGCTGCCGAAGAACTGCCGCGTGACTCACGTCTCGCTGTTCGACGGCTCGCTGCAGGGCTTTGCCCGCACCGACAAGCCGGCCTTCTGCTTCCAGGGCCACCCGGAAGCATCGCCCGGCCCGACCGACGTAGCCTACTTGTTTGACCGCTTCATCAGCCTGATGCAAGCCCAGGAGAAGAAATAAATGCCAAAGCGTAGTGACATTAAAAGCATCCTGATCATCGGCGCCGGCCCGATCGTCATCGGCCAGGCCGCGGAGTTCGACTATTCCGGCGCGCAAGCCTGCAAGGCCCTGCGCGACGAGGGCTATAAAGTCATCCTGGTGAACAGCAATCCGGCGACGATCATGACCGACCCGGAAATGGCCGACGTCACCTACATCGAGCCGATCACCTGGAAGGTGGTCGAGCGCATCATCGCCAAGGAGCGTCCGGACGCGATCCTGCCGACCATGGGCGGCCAGACCGCGCTGAACTGCGCGCTCGACCTGCACCGCAACGGCATCCTGGAAAAATACAATGTCGAGCTGATCGGCGCCTCGCCGGAAGCGATCGACAAGGCCGAGGACCGCTCGAAGTTCAAGGATGCGATGACCAAGATCGGCCTGGGTTCGGCACGCTCGGGCGTGGCGCACACCATGGAAGAGTCGCGCGCCGTGCAGCGCGAGCTGGGCTTCCCGGTCATCATCCGTCCGTCCTTCACCATGGGCGGCACCGGCGGCGGCATCGCCTACAACGAAGAGGAATTCGAAGCGATCTGCAAGCGCGGCCTGGAAGCCTCGCCGACCTCGGAGCTGCTGATCGAAGAGTCGCTGCTGGGCTGGAAAGAGTACGAGATGGAAGTCGTGCGCGACAAGGCCGACAACTGCATCATCATCTGCTCGATCGAAAACCTGGATCCGATGGGCGTGCACACCGGCGACTCGATCACCGTCGCGCCGGCGCAGACGCTGACCGACAAGGAATACCAGATCATGCGCAACGCGTCGATCAACGTGCTGCGCGAGATCGGCGTCGACACCGGCGGCTCGAACGTGCAGTTCGCGATCAACCCGCAGGACGGCCGCATGATCGTCATCGAGATGAACCCGCGCGTCTCGCGTTCGTCGGCGCTGGCGTCGAAAGCCACCGGCTTCCCGATCGCGAAAGTGGCGGCCAAGCTGGCCGTCGGCTTCACGCTGGACGAGCTGCGCAACGAGATCACCGGCGGCGCGACCCCGGCCTCGTTCGAACCGTCGATCGACTACGTCGTCACCAAGATCCCGCGCTTCGCCTTCGAGAAATTCCCGGCGGCCGACAAGCACCTGACCACCCAGATGAAGTCGGTCGGTGAAGTCATGGCCATGGGCCGCACCTTCCAGGAGTCCTTCCAGAAGGCCCTGCGCGGCCTGGAAGTGGGCGTGGACGGCCTGAACGAAAAGACGCGCGACCGCGAAGTCATCGAAGAGGAGCTGGGCGAGCCGGGTCCGGAGCGCATCTGGTACGTGGGCGACGCCTTCGCCCAGGGCTTCACGCTGGAAGAAGTGCACGCGCTCACCAAGATCGATCCTTGGTTCCTCATCCAGATCAAGGAAATCGTCGACATCGAGCTGTGGCTGGACCACCAGAAGCTGGACAGCCTGGACAAGCCGACCCTGTACAAGCTCAAGCAGAAGGGCTTCTCGGATGCGCGCCTGGCCTTCCTGATGCACACCACGCAGGCCGCGGTGCGCGAGCGCCGTCACGCGCTGGGCATCCGTCCTGTGTACAAGCGCGTCGACACCTGCGCCGCCGAGTTCTCGACCAACACCGCCTACATGTACTCGACCTATGACGAGGAATGCGAGGCCGCCCCGACCGACAAGAAGAAGATCATGGTGCTGGGCGGTGGCCCGAACCGTATCGGCCAGGGCATCGAGTTCGACTACTGCTGCGTGCACGCGGCCCTCGCGATGCGCGAAGACGGCTACGAGACCATCATGGTCAACTGCAACCCCGAGACCGTGTCGACCGACTACGACACCTCGGACCGCCTCTACTTCGAATCGCTCACGCTCGAAGACGTGCTCGAGATCGTCGACCTGGAAAAGCCGGTCGGCGTGATCGTGCAGTACGGCGGCCAGACCCCGCTGAAGCTGGCGCTGGACCTGGAAGCGAACGGCGTGCCCATCGTCGGCACCAGCCCGGACATGATCGACGCGGCCGAAGACCGCGAGCGCTTCCAGCAGCTGCTGCAGAAGCTGAACCTGCGCCAGCCGCCGAACCGCACCGCGCGCACTGAAGCCGAGGCGCTGACCCTGGCCCAGGAAATCGGCTATCCGCTGGTCGTGCGTCCGTCCTACGTGCTGGGCGGCCGCGCAATGGAAATCGTCCACGAGCAGCGCGACCTCGAGCGCTACATGCGCGAAGCGGTGAAAGTGTCGAACGATTCGCCGGTGCTGCTGGACCGCTTCCTGAACGACGCGATCGAAGTCGACGTCGACTGCATCTCGGACGGCGAGACCACCTTCATCGGCGGCGTGATGGAGCACATCGAACAGGCCGGCGTGCACTCGGGCGACTCGGCCTGCTCGCTGCCGCCGTACTCGCTGTCTTCCGAGACCATCGATGAACTCAAGCGCCAGACCGCGCTGATGGCCAAGGGCCTGAACGTGGTCGGCCTGATGAACGTGCAGTTCGCGATCCAGCAATCGGAAGTCGACGGCAAGACGGTCGATACGGTGTTCGTGCTGGAAGTGAACCCGCGCGCGTCGCGCACCGTGCCGTTCGTGTCGAAAGCGACCGGCATCCAGCTGGCGAAAGTCGCGGCGCGCTGCATGGTCGGCCAGAAGCTGGCCGACCAGGGCATCACGAAAGAGGTGACGCCGCCGTTCTACAGCGTCAAGGAAGCCGTGTTCCCGTTCGTGAAATTCCCGGGCGTCGACACCATCCTGGGCCCGGAAATGAAGTCGACCGGCGAAGTGATGGGCGTGGGCGAGACCTTCGGCGAAGCCTTCGTCAAGTCGCAGCTGGGCGCCGGCGTGAAGCTGCCGGAGTCGGGCAAGGTCTTCCTGTCGGTGAAGAGCTCGGACAAGCCGCGCGCCGTGAAAGTGGCGCGCGACCTGGTCTCGCTGGGCTTCTCGCTGGTGGCGACCAAAGGCACCGCGGCCGTGATCGCGGCGGCGGGCCTGCCGGTCACCGCCGTGAACAAGGTGATCGAGGGCCGTCCGCACGTGGTCGACATGATCAAGAACCACGAGATCGAGATGGTCATCAACACGGTCGAGGAAAAGCGCAGCGCGATTGCCGATTCGCGCACCATCCGTACTTCGGCCCTGGCCGCGCGCGCGGTGACCTACACCACGATCGCCGGCGCCGAAGCGGCGATCCAGGGCATGCGCCACCTGTCCGAGTTGAAGGTCTACGATTTACAAGGCCTGCATAAAACCTTAAACTAAGCATCAAGTAGTACCCGTCAAACCACAGAGTTCGCGCGGCTTGCGTCGCGCGCCTCTGTGGTTTTCACTTGTACGTCCACAAACAACCGGAAAACCCAGGTTTTCAGTCAGCAGAAGCGAATTGATATGAACACTTCCGTACCGCTTACCAAATACGGCGCCGAACTCCTGAAGGAGGAACTGCATCAGCTCAAGACCAAGGAACGCCGCATCGTCATCGACGCGATCGCCGAAGCGCGCTCGCACGGCGACCTGTCGGAGAACGCCGAGTACGACGCCGCCAAGGAGCGCCAGGCCTTCGTCGAAGGCCGCATCGCCGAACTCGAAGGCAAGCTGAGTGCCGCCCAGATCATCGACCCGGCGACCCTGGACGCCGAAGGCCGCGTGGTGTTCGCCTCGACCGTCGACCTGGAAGACCTGGAAAACGGCCAGAAGGTGAGCTACCAGATCGTCGGCATCGACGAAGCCGACCTGAAGCTGAACAAGATCTCGGTCACCTCGCCGATCGCGCGCGCCCTGATCGGCAAGTACGCCGGCGACGTGGTCGAAGTGCAGGCCCCGTCCGGCCCGCGCGAATACGAAATCCTGGAAGTGCGCTACGTCTGATGGCGCGCCTGGCTGACCGGCTGCCTGCCGCGCGCGTCCTGGTGGCCGCGCTGTGGGCCGGCGCCCTCTGGATGCTGGGCTACGTCGCCGCGCCGGCGGTCTTTTCCATCGCCTCGGGCACGCTGGCCGGCGACGTCGTCGGCGCCTTCCTGCATCGCCTCGCCTGGATCAGTTTTGTCTGCGCGGCGCTGATGCTGGTGCTGGTGAAGCTGTCGCCCGAGCTCGAAGGGGCGCGGCGCCGTTTCCTGAACCTGCTGGTGCTGGCGATGCTGGCCTGTGCGCTGGTGATGTATGTCGGCCTGCAGCCGGCGATGGCCGCCATGCGCGAAGCGGCCGGTCCCGAAGGGATCCGCGCCTCGCCCATGTGGACGAAGTTCGCGATCATGCATGGGGTGTCGCAGCTGTTCCACCTGATCGAGAGTATCCTCGCTGCGGTGCTGGTGGTGAAGAGCCGGTAAGGTCGCGGATGCGTAGGGTGGGCGCCCCGTGCCCACGCGTAGACGTTGAGTAGACGCGACGCTTCAAAACGCCAACACGACGCAGGCTTCACGCGTGGGCACATTCGTCATCGAGGCCCCGGCCTCGATGACCCCACCCTACGTAAAAAGAAACCGGGGAGACCCCCGGTTTCTTTTTACTTGTTCAGTGCCGATTTCTTAGTGCTGGTCTGGCGCGGTTTGGCGCGCTTGATGTTGCCGCCCGCGGTCACGCGTTCGTTGCCCTTGAGCATGACCTTGGTCACGCTCGGCTTCTTGGTCCCGCTGGCGCTGGCCTTGACGATGGTGACTTCGCGCATGCCCTTGCCGGCCTTGCTGCTGCGTTCCTTGACGACTTCTTTCTTCGGGCGGTAGAGCACCAGCAGCTTGCCGATGTGCTGGACCGGCGCCGCGTCCAGCTCTTCGCAGATCTGTTCGTAGATGGCGATGCGTGCTTCGCGGTCGTCGCCGAATACGCGGACCTTGATCAGGCCGTGGGCGTCGAGGCTGGTCGCGATTTCCTTCATGACGGACTCGGTCAGGCCGGCTTCGCCGATCATGACAACAGGGTTGAGCCCATGGGCTTCGGCGCGCAGCGCGCTGCGCTCGGCCGGAGTGAGTTTAAGCATAATAATTTTTTGGATGTACCTATAAAAGCAGTATTCTACGCGAATGGCCAAGAACAAATTAAACAAAAACTGGTTGCACGACCATATTAACGACCCGTACGTCAAGCTGGCGCAGAAAGAGGGCTACCGTGCGCGCGCCGCCTTCAAGCTCAAGGAAATCGACGAAAGCGAAAAACTCATCAAGCCGGGCCAGGTCATCGTCGACCTCGGCTGCACCCCGGGCAGCTGGGCGCAGTACACCCGGCGCAAGCTTTCCGGCAAGGAGGGCGGGGGCATCAACGGCACCATCATCGGCCTCGACATCCTGCCGATGGAGCCGATCGCCGACGTCCTCTACATCCAGGGCGACTTCCGCGAGGACGTCGTGCTGGACCAGCTGGCTGTTGTTTTGGAGGGACGCCGGGCCGACCTGGTGTTGTCGGACATGGCCCCGAATCTCTCCGGGATTCCCACGGCGGACGCTGCACGGATGGAACATCTGATCGATCTGGCCATTGAGTTTTCTCAAATGCATCTGAAGCCTGGCGGCGCATTGTTGGTGAAGTGTTTCAAGGACATGGGTTTTACCCAGATCGTCGAGAAGTTCCGCACCGAATTCAAGACGGTCAAGCAGATCAAGCCGAAGGCAAGTCGCGACAAGTCGTCGGAAATCTTCCTGCTCGGGCGTGGTCTGAAGAATCCAGTGGAATATAAATCGTCGGCGCAACGCGATCCGGCCCTTGATATTTGAGATCGCAACCGCACATGCACGCCGTGATGCTCCGCTCGGTACGCGCGAATCGCGCAGACGTGCCGCACGGAACTGGAAAAAGTGGCAATATGGCATCATGGGGGCCTGTGCGTAGCACGGCCTGCTTATTGCAGGTAAAATCGGCAAATCTCACATTGCAATTGGTGCGATTCGCATCGAAGGAGTTTTCGTGAATAATATGTTTTCCAAATCTGCCATCTGGGTGGTGGTCGCGCTGCTGTTGTTCATGCTGTTCAAGCAGTTCGACAATCACAGCCCTGCTGGCGGCAGCAAGACCATCGCTTATTCCGAGCTGCTCGACGATGTGAAAGCACGCCGCATCAAGGATGTCGTGATCGAAGGCCAGAACATCACGGCCACGCGTTCGGACGACACCAAGGTGCGCGCCACCGCAACCATCCTCGACCGCGGCCTGATCGGCGACCTGCGCGAGAACGGCGTCCGTTTCGACGTGAAGCCGCCTGAAGAGCCTTCCTTCCTGCAACAGGTCTTCATCTCCTGGTTCCCGATGCTGCTCTTGATCGGCGTCTGGGTCTTCTTCATGCGCCAGATGCAGGGCGGCGGCAAGGGCGGGGCTTTCTCGTTCGGCAAGTCGAAGGCGCGCATGCTCGATGAAACGAACAACAGCGTCACCTTCGCCGACGTCGCCGGCTGCGACGAAGCGAAGGAAGAAGTCAGCGAGATCGTCGACTTCCTGAAAGACCCGACCAAGTTCCAGAAGCTCGGCGGCCGCATTCCGCGCGGCGTGCTGATGGTGGGTCCTCCGGGTACCGGTAAGACCCTGCTGGCGCGCGCCATCGCCGGCGAAGCGAAAGTGCCGTTCTTCTCGATCTCGGGTTCCGACTTCGTCGAGATGTTCGTCGGTGTCGGCGCATCCCGCGTGCGCGACATGTTCGAGAACGCCAAGAAGCACTCGCCCTGCATCATCTTCATCGACGAGATCGACGCGGTCGGCCGTCACCGCGGCGCCGGCATGGGTGGCGGCAACGACGAGCGCGAACAGACCCTGAACCAGCTGCTGGTCGAGATGGACGGCTTCGAAGCCACCTCGGGCGTCATCGTGATCGCCGCGACCAACCGCGCCGACGTGCTCGACAAGGCGCTGCTGCGCCCGGGCCGTTTCGACCGCCAGGTCATGGTCGGCCTGCCGGACATCCGCGGCCGCGAACAGATCCTGAACGTGCACATGCGCAAGGTGCCGATCGGCGCCGACGTCAAGGCCGACATCCTGGCGCGCGGCACCCCGGGCTTCTCGGGCGCCGACCTCGCCAACCTGGTGAACGAAGCCGCGCTGTTCGCCGCGCGCCGCAACAAGCGCCTGGTCGAGATGGGCGACTTCGAGGACGCGAAGGACAAGATCTACATGGGTCCGGAGCGCAAGTCGATGGTCATGCGCGAAGAGGAACGCCGCAACACGGCTTACCACGAGTCGGGCCACGCTGTGGTGGCCAAGCTCCTGCCGAAGGCCGACCCGGTGCACAAGGTCACGATCATGCCGCGCGGCTATGCGCTGGGCCTGACCTGGCAGCTGCCCGAGCACGACAACCTGTCGGGCTACAAGGACAAGATGCTGGAAGAAATCTCCATCCTGTTCGGCGGCCGCATCGCCGAGGAGATCTTCGTCGGCCAGATGTCGACCGGCGCCTCGAACGACTTCGCCCGCGCCACCAAGCTGGCCCGTTCGATGGTCACCCGCTTCGGCATGTCCGAGAGCATGGGCGTGATGGTCTACGAGGACAGCGAGAACGAAGGCTTCTTCGGCGGCGCCACCAAGACCATTTCGGAGGCGACGCAGCAGAAGGTGGACGCCGAGATCCGCGCCATCCTCGACACGCAGTACGCGCTGTCGCGCCGCCTGCTGGAGGAGAACCGCGACAAGGTCGAAATGATGACCAAGGCGCTGCTCGACTGGGAAACCATCGATGCCGAGCAGATCAACGACATCATGGCCGGCCGCGAACCGCGTCCGCCGAAGACCGGCCTCCTGACCAAGCGCACGCCGCCTGGCGACAGCGGCTCGGGCGGTGTCGCCACCAACGCGACGGCGCCGGCTTGATCGCCCCGTCAGCTTGAGCATCTAGTACCAACCTGTGCAAAAGGCATCCCCTGGATGCCTTTTGCGCGTTAACGACCTTTCTTTTTTCATATGCGTCAATTCCTGCAGTGTGGCCGCTTCCGTTTCGAGCTGGGGCGGCGTCCCCTCGTCATGGGGATTCTGAATGTCACCCCCGATTCCTTTTCCGACGGCGGTTCCTATCCAACGCTCGAGTTCGCGGTGTCGCGGGCCGAGGAGATGATTGCCAGCGGCGTCGACCTGATCGACATCGGCGGCGAATCGACCCGGCCCGGCTCGCCCAGCGTGCCGCTCGCGGAGGAGCTGGCGCGCGTGATGCCGGCCCTGTACGCGTTGCAGGAAGCGGGCAAGGCGTTGTCGGTGGACACCTGCAAGCCCGAAGTCATGCGCGAGGCCATCATCGCCGGCGCCGACATGATCAACGACATCAACGGTTTCCGCGCGCCCGGCGCGATCGAGGCCGTGGTGAACAGCGACTGCGGCCTGTGCGTCATGCACATGCAGGGCACGCCCCAGGACATGCAGGCCCAGCCCGTCTACACGGACGTGGTGCGCGAGGTCATCGACTTCCTGCGCGAGCGCGTCGACGCGCTGCTCGCCGCCGGTGTCGACCGCGAGCGCATCTGCGTCGATCCCGGCCTGGGCTTCGGTAAAACGGTCGAGCACAACTATGCGCTGCTGCGCCATACCGGGCGCATCGCCGACGAGCTCGGCCTGCCGGTGCTGGTCGGCCTGTCGCGCAAATCCATGATCGGCGCGGTCACCGGGCGCCCGGTCGAAGAGCGCCTGGCCGGCAGTGTTGCAGGCGCGTTGGCTGCTTTTGCTCATGGCGCTAAAATTGTACGAGTGCATGATGTTGCAGAAACCGTCGACGCGTTGAAGGTATGGCGCGCCGCGACCATTGATTGACCCCACAAGAAAGAGAAGAAGCATGGCACGCAAATATTTTGGTACCGATGGCGTTCGTGGCGAAGTCGGCGTTGCGCCGATCACGCCTGACTTCGTGATGCGCCTCGGCTACGCCGCCGGCAAGGTGCTGGCCAAGGACTATGCCGCCGGCACCCGGCCGACCGTCCTGATCGGCAAGGACACCCGTATTTCCGGTTACATGCTGGAAGCGGCGCTCGAAGCGGGCTTCTCGGCCGCCGGCGTCGACGTGATGCTGGCCGGTCCCATGCCGACGCCGGCCATCGCCTACCTGACCCGGGCTCTGCGCCTGCAGGCCGGCGTGGTCATCTCCGCCTCGCACAACCCCTTCCAGGACAATGGCATCAAGTTCTTTTCGGAACACGGCACCAAGCTGCCGGACAGCGTCGAGCTCTCCATCGAGGAAGCGATCGACCAGCCCATGGATTGCGTGCCGTCGGACAAGCTCGGCCGCGCGACCCGCCTGCGCGACGCCCAGGGCCGCTACATCGAATTCTGCAAGAGCACCTTCCCGAACGAACTGGACCTGCGCGGCCTGAAGATCGTCGTCGACAGCGCCCACGGCGCCGCCTACAACATCGCGCCGCACGTCTTCCACGAGCTGGGCGCGGAAGTGGTCTCGATCGGCGCGACGCCCGACGGCTTCAACATCAATGCCGGCTTCGGCGCCACCTCGCCCAAGGCCTTGTCCCAGGCCGTGGTCGAACACAAGGCCGACCTCGGCATTGCGCTCGACGGCGACGCCGACCGCCTGATCATGGTCGACGCCACCGGCCGCGTCTATAACGGCGACGAGCTGCTCTACCTGATGGTGCGCGACCGCATGGCCACCGGCGAGGTGGCGGGCGCTGTCGGCACCCTGATGACGAATATGGCTCTCGAAGTGGCGTTCAAGGAAATGGGCGTGGGCTTCGCGCGCGCCAAGGTCGGCGACCGCTACGTGCTCGAAGTGATGCAGGAACGCGGCTGGATCCTGGGCGGCGAGGGCTCGGGCCACCTGCTGGCCCTGGACAAGCACACCACCGGCGACGGCATCGTCTCGGCCCTGCAGGTGCTGTCGGCGCTCAAGCGCAGCAACAAGTCGCTGCAGGAATGCTGCGGCGAGCTGAAGCTGTACCCGCAGACCCTGATCAACAAGAAGGTGCCTGCGGGCTTCGACTGGACCAAGGACCAGGGGCTGGTGAGCGAGAAGGAAGCCGTCGAGCGCGAGCTGGGCGATGCCGGTCGCGTGCTGATCCGCGCTTCGGGCACCGAGCCGCTGATCCGGGTGATGGTCGAGGCCAAGGAAGCGCAAGTTGCCGAGCGCATGGCGCGCAGGATCGCCGACAAGCTTGCGGCCTGAGGTCAGGTCCTTACATTGACGCGCCACTCCCGGCGGGGTATGATCAAACCCAATCGGAGTGTGGCGCAGCCCGGTAGCGCACCTGGTTTGGGACCAGGGGGTCCAAGGTTCGAATCCTTGTACTCCGACCAAAGGCTTTACAGGCGGGCCGTCTTCTCTGACGGCCCGTTTTCATTCCGCCCGGCGACTCCGCCAGGCACAGACTGCCCATAGCTCAGTTGGATAGAGCATCAGCCTTCTAAGCTGAGGGTCGCTGGTTCGAACCCAGCTGGGCAGGCCAATCGCCGCGTAGCGCCACTCCTTTTGCCCGCCTTTCAGCGCAATCAGTTCATGCGTCCCCAAGCTTCCAGCAATGTGGACAGACCCTTCTGGGAACCTTTGATGGCATAGTCATTCCCGCTGACATCGTCGACATACAGCTCTTGCGCCTCCGTGGGCTCCTCGCCGTGCGTGAAGATGAACTCCGCACAGTCGTCGTCGTTCGGCCGGAACACCAGCTCGAGGGTTTCTCCTTCGGCCAGCTTGACGGCGGCGTGATGGGCCAGCAGCTTGCGCTGGAACTCCTGGAACCGGTCGTCCGTCAGCTCGCCTTCGAGTTGCGGCGTCTGCAGCGCGCGCCACCATCTTTCCTTGCCCGCACACTTGACCAGGTTGAGTATCATGACAGGACGCCGCCCTACGTTCGTGATCCGGACAAACATCGCGGGGGTAGGCGACTGCGCACCCTGGTTTTCCCACATGATCGTGCTGCTTGCCCTTAACTTGCTCCGGTCACGCCGATAGTTGAGCAGGGCAACGACGAAGCTTGCCGTTGCGACGAGTAGCGCGAGAAGGGATATGGCAATTGCTGGTTCGAAACGCATCTGTCTGTTCGCTGAAATGTTACCGGACGTGTCGGCCCGGGCTTCCGGAAATACAGGCCCGCGCTGGCGCTCCGGCTCTGCGCCAGCGTGTCTGCGCTTTACTTGAGGCTGCGCTGCTCCTGCACGCCCAGGTACTTCGCCGCCTTCGGATTCGCCTTGTTCCACTTCGGCGCCTCCGCGCTGTTGGCGATCTTCCAGATCGCCAACGCCACCGTGCGGTTCACCGCCGCCATGTTCTCGTAGTCGATCTTGTCCCAGTGGTCGCCCGCGCCGTGGTAGTCGGGGAAGGCATAGGCCACGCTGACCGTATGCGCCGGAATACCCTGGTCGGCCAGGGCCTGGTTGTCGCTGTGGGCGAAATACTTGTCGCTGTTGACCGGGTGTTTCCAGACCTTGATGCCGGTCTGGTCGCCTGCCTGCTTGAGGATGGCGCCCACGTCCGAGAAATCGTAGCCGGTCACGGCGAAGGCCAGTTTCTGCGGGCCTTCGCTGTCGTCCGTGCGGCCGACTTGTTCGAGGTTGATGCCGGCCACCGTCTTTTCGATCGGCACCAGCGGGTTGGCGCCGTAGTAGCGCGAGCCGACCAGGCCGTGCTCCTCGCCGAACACCGTCATGAAGACGATGCTGCGTTTGGGCCGTTGTTTCTGCGCGCCGAAGGCCTTGGCCAGTTCGATCACCGAGACCGTGCCGCTGCCGTCGTCGTTGGCGCCGTTGAAGATGCCGTCGCCTTCGCCCGGCTTCAGGCCGACGTGGTCGTAGTGGGCGGTCACCAGGATGTAGCTGTCCTTCAGCGCCGGGTCGGACCCGCGCAGGATGCCGACCACGTTGCGCACTTTGACCGGCGCGCCTGGCGCAGCGTTCTTGTCGCGGCGCGGATTGATGCGGCTCCAGTCGGCGGTCTGGAAGTAGGGCTCGTCGCCCAGCGGCTCCAGGCCCGCCGCGCGGAACTGCGACGCAATGAACTCGGCCGCGATATCGAGCCCGCGCGAGGGTGTGCCGCGTCCTTCCAGCGCGTCCGACGCCAGGAAGGCGAGGTTGCCGCGCATGGCCGCGGCCGAGATGCGGTCGAGGACCGGCGCGGCCTCGAGGGCGGGCGCGGCAGGGCCGGCGGCACTGGCGAGCGGCGCGGCGATCGCCAGTGCTGCGTGCAGCACGGCGCGGGAAAGGAGGCGTCGGGTCATTGGCATATGTATCTCCGCGTCTGCGGTGTCGTTCAGGTGAATGAAGTGGCAAAACCCGACAAGTATATCGCCGGGAAGGCAAGCAGGGGAGTCTCGGGCGGCTGGCTGCCGTCAGCGCATCTTGTCTGTTTGCAAACGGACGCCGCGCGGCGGGGCTTCATGGTAGCGTTGCCAGGTCACGGGCCCCATGGCGGCCCGATCATTACGGAGCCTTTATGCCTGTCAGTCGCCTGCTGGGAAGCGCGGTCCTGTCCGTCGCGCTGAGCTGCACCTTTGCCTTCACCGCGCACGCCCAGGCGCCGGCGGACACCGTCGATACCTTCACGCTCAAGCTGCCGGCCGGCGACCCGGCCGCCGCCAGCGCGGACAGCGGCAGCGTGCAGTTCATCGGCACGGCGACCGTCATCATCCGCTACCAGGGCTTCACCATCCTCACCGACCCGAACTTCCTGCACAAGGGCGACCACGTCCACCTCGGCTATGGCCTGACTTCCCAGCGCAGGACCGATCCGGCGATCGCGTTCGACCAGCTGCCGCCGATCGACCTGGTGATCCTCTCGCACATGCACGGCGACCATTTCGACCAGCTGGTGCAGGAGAAGCTGCCGCGCAATACGCCGATCGTCACCAACAAGGAAGCGAGCGAGGCGCTCAAGCGCATGGGCTTCACCCAGCGCTTCGCGCTGAGCGAGTGGGACCGGCTGGAAGTAAGCAAGGGCGAGGCGCGCCTGCGCATTACCGCGACGCCCGGACGCCATGGCGCGGCCGGGGTATCGATCCTGCTGCCGAAGGTAACCGGCAGCATGCTCGACTTCGGCGCAAATGCCGAGGCGCCCGACTACCGCATGTACATCAGCGGCGACACTTTGGTCTACGACGACATCCGCACGATTCCGCAGCGCTTCCCGGGCATCGACCTGGCGCTGCTGCACCTGGGCGGCACCCGTATCCTGGGGGTGTTCAAGGTGACGATGGATGGCAAGGATGGGGTGCAGATGCTGCAGATCATCCGTCCGAACAAGGCGATTCCGATCCACTACAACGACTACGACGTCTTCAAGTCGCCGCTCGCCGATTTCGCGCGCGAAGTGAAGGCGGCCGGGCTGGAGGAGGGCGTGGTCTACCTCGCGCACGGCGAAACCTACACCTTCACCTCTCGCAAGCGCTAGGCTATTGGCCGAGCAGGCTGCCGCTCACGGGCGACTCGGGATGGATGGTCGAGAGCTCGCTGTCGTACTCGTGCGGCATCACCACCGGCACCTGCAGGCAGATGCTCTTGGTCGGCAGCACGGTCTCCCAGGCACGCACGAGCTCGCGGTAGGCCACGCCTACCGGGCGGATCTTGCGGTCGAGGTCGAACAGGCCGAGTGCATTCACGTGGCCGTTGTTTTCCCTTAGCGCACTGTCCCAGTCGACCTGGTCAGTGAGCGAATACCAGGTGAAGCCGATCAGGGGCACCCCATTGTTTCGCACCCGCAGCACATTCGCCCATTCCTTCTTGAGCCAGTACACGGCCTCGTCCCCCAGGGGTCCCTGGCACAGGTTGGTTTCGGTGTGCATCACCGGCAGCCGGTAGCGGTTGTAGTACTGGTGGGTAATGACCGCATAGCCGAAGATCTCGCCGGCCGCGCGCGTCATGCCGTCGGCCGAGACATAGTGCTCGTTGGTCTGGTAATAGTCGTTCCCCATGATGCAGTGGTGCTTCAGGTTATGCTGGAGGAAGAAGTGGTATTCCTCGCGCGTCATGCCGTTATCCAGCAGGTACTCGTACATTTCCGAATCGACGCGGCGTCCGTAGTTCAGGTCGAGCGCGAGGAAGCGCAGGGCGTTCTTGACCTCGGCCGGGCCGATGGCGTCGGGCGACTCCGCATGGAAGTACTCGGTCGATTCGCTCTGCACGAACAGCGCGTCGGGACGGATCCTGAGTATCTCGTGCATCGCCAGGATGTTGGCTTTCACCAGGTGCTTGATCGCCGTGACGAAGGCGGTGTCGGTGCGCAGCTGCTCGTTCCACCAGCCGTAGAGCGTCGAGAACACGGCGCAGATCCACATCTCGTTGATCGGCGTGTACATCTGCACCCAGGGATAGCGGCGCGCGAAGGCGCCGGCGTAGCTGGCGAAGAGCTCGGGGAAGTCGGGATTCTGGAAGTTGCCGATCCAGTCGGGCAGGCCGAAGTGGCAGAGGTCGACGATAGGCGCGATATTCCGGCGGCGCAGGTCGGCAAAAGCGAGGTCGGAGAATTCCCAGTCGTAGCGCCCGGGGCCGAGGTAGGTCCGGTGCAGGGGCGGCCCGTAGCGCAGCACGCGCAGGCCCAGTTCCTGGACCAGGTCGAAGTCGAGCGACCAATGCTGGTAGTGGCCGCATTTCTCGAGCTCGTCCATGCGCGTGCGGCCGCCATCGATGGTCGGATTGCTGTTCTCGATACCGGTCGCGAAAATAAATCCTGGATGCATCGGCGCCTCCCTGGTGGGCATTGCCTTCAGTATTGTCCACGGATGTGGCGATTGCTAGCGTGCGCAAGCGTCCTTAAGTAAAGGTTAAGCTGTGAGCTCAACCATACCGCCCGCAGCGCATGAGCTACGCCGCCCCAGCTTCGCCGCACGCACACCACATTGCCAACCGGCGCCTGCTGGCGGGCCTGCTGCTGTCGCTCGTCGTGCATGCCGTGGTCCTGTCGATCCAGTTCGGGGTGCCGGGCATGCTGGCCGGCGCCCTGGGGCCGATCAGCGTCGCGCTGGCGCCCCTGCCGCCGCCAGCTTCGCCACCGACCTCGCCACCGGCTGCGCCGTCCCCGGTAGCGCCGTCGCCGGGCCTGGCCGAAGCCCTGCCGCCCTCGCTTCCGCGTCCGCCATCGTCCGGCTTCCAGTTGCGCGATCCGGCGCCGCTGGCGCCGCCGCCCGCGCCGGCCAAGCCACCGGCACGCCCGCTGGCCAGGCGCCGCCGCCCGGCGCCCCGTCCGGCCCCGCCGCCACGCGAGGCGCTGGACATGCCGGTGATCGCGCAGCAGGACAATCCCGATGCCGTTTTCAGGCTGCCGCTGCCCGACCTGGTGTCCGCGCCCCAGCCGGAACCCGGACTCACGGCGCAGGACGAACCGGCGGCCGACGCCGCGCGCCAGGACGCCGCCGCGCAGGAAGCCGCCGAGGCGCTGGCGCGCGAGCAGGAACGCGAACAGGAACGCGAACGCCTGGCCGCCGAGGAGACCCGGCGCCTCGCGCGCGAGGAGGAGGAAAGGCTTGCCGCGGCGCGCGCCGGTGAGGAGCAGCGTGCGCGCGAGCGGCAACGCGAGGATGAGCGGGTTCGGCTGGCCGCCGAGCAACAGCGGATCGATGAGGAAGGCCAGCGCTTGCGTGCGCTGGAAGAGCAGCGCCGGCTTGAGGAGGAGCGCCTGGCCCTGCTGCGCGAGGCCGGGGAGCGCGAGCGGATCGCCGCAGCGCAGCGCCAGGCCGACGCCGAACGCGAACAGGCCCGGCAGGAAGAGCGGGAGCGGGCCGCGCGCGCCCTGGCCGAGCAACAGCGAACCGTCGAGCGCGAGCGCACCCTGGCGTTGCAGCGGCTGGACGACGAGCGGCGCGCGCGCGAAGCGGCCGCGCTCGCCGAGGCGCGCCGCGCCGCCGAGGAGGAGGCGCAGCGCATGGCGCTCGAGCGCCGGCGCGAAGCCGAGATGGCGCAACAACGGCTGGCCGAGCAGGCCGCGCGGCAGCGCGAACTGGAGGAGGCGCGCCGCGCCGAGCAGATCGCGCGCCGGAAAATCGAGGAGGCACTGGAGGAGCGCGGGCGCGAGGCGGAGGTCGCGCGGCGCCAGGCCGAACAGGCGGCGCAGGCCGAGCGCGCCCGCCAGGCGGCCCTGGCCGGGGCGGACCGTTCCGGCGACGCCGGTCTGGCCGCGGAAGCGGGACCGGGGAAGGGGGCAGGCGGCAACGGCGCCATCCCGCGCGCCATGCTCGGCAGCGACCTCGCGCTGCGCGCCCGCGAACTGATGCGTGGAATCGACATCCCGGCCGAGCCGCCGGCGGCCCTGCGGCCGGCCCAGCAGGCAGCCAGGCCGCGGCGCGCCATGGTGGCCTCGAACGAGCGCGACGTCCCCTTGCGCATGTACGTCGACAGCTTCCGCCAGAAGATCGAGCGCAACGCGGCGCAGATCCAGCTGCGCCTGTCCGCCATTCCGGCCCGCATGGACCCGATCGTCAGCGTGGCCGTGCGCAGCGACGGCAGCATCGACGAGGTGACGATCCTGCGCTCGAGCGGGCGCGCCGACACCGACGACGCGGTGCGGCGCATCGTGCACCTGAACGCGCGCTATGCCGCCTTCCCGCCGAACGTGGCGGCGCGTTTCGACGTGATCGAGATCCGCCGCATCTGGACGTTTGCCGAGACGCTGAAGCTGCTCGAAGAGGTGCGCTGAGTCCACTTTTTCGTCATGCGCAATGGATGGCGTACTTGCCCAGGGTCCACCGCGTCACCTGAGCCTGCCGTTTGATGTGCAGCAAAGCTGCCCGTGATGGACGCCTTACGCTGACTTGGTCAGCCTGACAAGGCGCCCATTTATCATAGGCAAGCCCATGAATTTTCCAAAAGAAATTTCGTATTTGCGCCTGGTGGTCGTAGCAAGTGCGCTCGCGCTTGCCGGCTGCGCCACCGGCCCGCAGTTCCGCTCCGGTGATGGCGCCGCCGCGGCCGACCCGCCGCCACCCACCGAAATGATCACCGAGCAGTTGATTGCCGCCGAAAAGCAGGCCAATGCCGAGCGTGGCGCCCAGGACCTGTCGCAGTTGCTGGTGCCGCATCCGCCGCCCTACACGATCGGCCGCGGCGACATCCTCTCCATCGTGGTCTGGGACCACCCTGAACTGGCCGCCGGCGGCATGACCGCCGCCGCCGCATCGAGCGATGCCGCCGTTGCCGTGGCGGGCGCCACCGCCAACATTGCCCAGCCGGGCTTCGCGGTCGACCATCAGGGACGCATCCAGTTTCCGTTCGCCGGCCTGCTGCCGGTCGAGGGCCTGACCGAGGAGCAGGCGCGCACGCTGCTGACGCAAAAACTGGCCAAGTACATCGCCAACCCGAACATCACCCTGCGCGTGCAGGCCTATCGCAGCAAGCGCGTCTACATCGACGGCGAGGTCAAGTCGCCCGGCCTGCAGGCGATCAACGACATCCCGATGACCCTGGTCGAGGCGCTCAACCGTGCGGGCGGCTTGCTGCCCTCGGCCGACCAGAGCCGTATCGCACTGGAGCGCGGCGACGCCCGCTACAGCATCAATCTGCGCGAACTGGTCCAGAAAGGCATCAACCCCGGCAACGTCATGCTGGCGCCGGGCGATGTCGTGCGCGTCCACTCGCGCGACGAAAGCAAGGTCTTCGTCTCGGGCGAGGTCGTCACCCCACGCGCGCTGACGATGCACAACGGGCGACTGACGCTGAACGAGGCCCTGGGCGAGACCGGCGGCATCAGCCCCCTGAGCGGCGACGCGCGCCAGATCTACGTGGTGCGCAAGACCCCCGAGCGCACCCGCGTGTTCCAGCTCGACGCCAGGCTCACCGGCTCGCTGGCCATGGCCGAGTCGTTCGAGCTGCGTCCGAAAGACGTGGTCTACGTCGCGGCCTCGCCCCTGGCCAACTGGAATCGTCACCTGAGCCTGCTGTTCCCGGGCGCGCTGACGAACGCGGTTGGCGTCACCACCCGTCCGTGACCTTCCGTCCGCGACCAACCGTCCGTAACGAACGGAGACGATCATGACCAAGCCCGCCGACAACCATTCTCTGGCGCACGTCACGCACAGTCCGCCGATCCTCAGCGTACCCTTCGATCCACGTCCGCCGCTCGGCACGACGGACGAGCCGGCGGTCGACCTGAAGGGACATTTCAACACGCTGTACGACAACCGCTGGCTGATCGGCGGCATCACGGCCCTCATCACCCTGATCGCCGTGCTCTACGCCCTGGTGGCCAAGCCGGTGTACGAGGCCAACCTCATGATCCACGTCGAGGAGGAAAGCCCGAACGCCTCGAAGAACATCCTGAGCGAAGCCTCGTCGCTGTTCGAGACCAAGAAGGCGGCCATCGCCGAGATGGAGCTGCTGCGCTCGCGCATGGTCGTGTCGCAGGCGGTCGACAACCTCCAGCTTTATATCGAGGTGCAGCCGAAGTATTTCCCGGTCGTCGGCTTCTGGTTCGCCAACCAGAACAATGGCGAGCTGTCCACGCCAGGCCTGTTCGGCTACGGCGGCTACGTCTGGGGCGGCGAAAAGGCCGAGGTGACGGTGTTCGACGTGCCCGAATCCTGGCTCAACCGCGAGTTCACCCTGACCGCCCGCGGCTTCAACCGCTACCACTTCTCCGGCGGCGGCCAGCGCCTGGCCTTCGAGGGAACGGTCGGCCAGCGCTACCGCGTGCCGACGCCCGACGGCACGGTCGAGATCAAGGTCGACGGCCTGTATGCGAACCCGGGCGCGCGCTTTCGCCTGAAGCGCAAGTCCCGCCTGGGCACCATCCAGGCGATCCAGACTGCGATGGTGATCACCGAGCAGGGCAAGCAGTCCGGTGTCATCCAGGTCAAGCTGCAGGGCGAAAACGCCAAGCGCATCAATGCCCTGCTGAGCGAGATCGGGCGCGAGTACATGCGCCAGAACCTCGCGCGCAAGACCGAGGAAGCCGAGAAGTCCCTGGCCTTCCTGAACAAGCAGTTGCCGATCCTGAAGCGCCAGCTGGAGCAGTCCGAGGACCGCTACAACCAGTTCCGCAACCTGCACGGCACGGTCGACCTGCGTGAGGAAGCACGGGTCAGCCTCGCGCAGGCCACCGCCGCGCGGGCGCGGCGTATCGAGCTGCTCCAGAAAAAAACCGAACTGCTGGCCCGCTTCACGGAAGATCACCCGATCGTCGCCGCGATCAACCGCCAGCGCAAGGAAGTCGACGCCGAAATCGAGGAGATCTCCGCGCGCATCAAGACCCTTCCCGTACTGGAACAGGACGAGGCCCGGCTGACGCGGGACATCAAGGTCAATACCGACCTCTACACGGCCCTGTCGAACACGGCCCAGCAACTGCGCCTGATTTCGGTGGGCCGCGTCAGCAACGTGCGGCTGGTCGACGCGCCCATCCCACCGGAAAAACCGCTCAAGCCCAACCGCCCCTTGATCGTGGCGCTGGCCGTGATTACCGGGCTGCTCATCGGTACGCTGCTCGCGCTCGCGCGCAAGGCCCTGAGAGGTGGCATCGACGACCCGCAAAAGATCGAGCGCCTGTTGAATGCCCGCGTCGTGTATGCATCGATTCCTCACAGCACCAACCAGGACAAGCTGCTGCGCAAGTCGCGCGGCGAGACGGCGCCCTTGCCCTTGCTCGCCCAGATCATGCCCGAGGATGCGGCGGTCGAAAGCCTCCGCAGTTTCCGGGCCGCGCTGCAGTTCTCCATGCCCCACTTCAAGAACAACATCGTCATGTTCGCCGGGCCGACGCGTTCGATCGGCAAGTCCTTTATCTCGGCTAACTTTGCCGCCGTCATGGCTTCGAGCGGCAAGCGCGTGCTGCTGATCGACGCCGACCTGCGCAATGGTCACCTGCACCGTTATTTCGGCATCGGGCGCGAGCGGGGACTGTCGCGTTCCATCATCGGTTCGATGCCGGTCGAAGACGTCATCCACCATGACGTCATGGACAACCTCGACTTCATCCCCACCGGTGAGTTGCCGCCGAACCGTTCGGACTTCCTGCTGCACCTGAACTTCGCTGCGCTCCTCGAGTCGGTCAGCAGCCGCTACGACCTGGTTCTGATCGACCCGCCGCCTATCCTGTCCGTGGCCGATGCGCTCATCATCGGCGCCCACGCCGGCGCCGTCTTCATCGTGGCGCGTTCCGGCGTCACCACCGAAGGGCAAATCAACGAATCGGTGAAGCGTCTTCACCATGCGGGCATCTCGCCCCAGGGTGTGCTGTTCAACGATATGGCCGTGCGGCTCGGCACGAGCTCGATGCATTATGGGACGACCGCCGCGCAGATCGGGTATGTGACCTGAGGGGCCGACGGTGGCGCCAAGACGGCAGTCAATCGAGCCGCGCTCCTGTTGTGCCCGGGTGTCGGCAAACCGTGAGGCGACAGCACTTTCCGACGACGACATTCGTGCATAAAAAAGCCCCAACGAGCAGGACGAGAGTCCAGCCGGTCGGGGCGATGGCGCTGGCGCCAATGCGGCGCCAGGGCAGGGCGGAAGATTAGTACTCGTAAGCGCCGATGTCGTATGCGCCGCCGCGCGGACGGGCCACGCCGGCGAAGTCGACCTTCGGTGCACGGGTTGCCGTGCCCTTGTTGATCGCAGGCGAAGTGCGCTTCAGGCGGTAGTCGCCGGTGCCGTTGGTCTGGTAGTTCACGAACTGCGGGTCAGCCGAGACGGTGCCGGTGACGGTGCCTTTCGCGAGCCAGGCGCGGCCGGTGTTGTACACCAGGTTGTTGGCGTAGCGGTTGTTGGTGCCGACCTTGCCCATCTCGGTGATGCCGTAGCCGTTACGGTAGACGATGTTGTTGGCCACGTAGTTGTTGCTGGTGCCGGCGGCGGTCGCGCCGCTGTCGCCGTGACCGATCACGATGCCCATCTTGTTGCCGAAGATGGTGTTGTTGACGAAGGTGTTCGACGTCGCGCCGTGCCAGCTGTTGATACCCACCGACGCCACGCCCGAGATGATGTTGTTCGAGACGATGTTGTTCTGGTTGGTCAGGTAGATGCCCTGGACGGTGTTGCAGCTCTGGGCAGCGACCCACTGGGCGCCGACGTTGCGCACCACGTTCGAATCGATGACCGCGCCGCCGCCCGGACCCCAGGCGTCGATGGCCGCGCCGCCGCTGCCGTTGCAGCCGCCGCTGACCTTCAGGTCGTGCACGAAGTTGTTCGAGATGGTTTCGTGGCCGCCTTCGGCCAGGATGCCGATACGGCCGGAACCGCTGATGTCGAAGCCGACGATGTCGACGTAGGCGCCTTTCGAGTTCCATGCCAGGCCGGTGCCCGAGAAGACGATCTTGGCGCCCCATTTCACGTCCGACTGGAAGCGGATGCGGGCGGTGGCGGTGCCGCTCTTGGTGGTGCGGATGCCGGCGCTCGACAGCGAGGGAGCGGCGACTTTGTAGGTGCCAGGAGCGACGTGGATGACGTAGCCTGCGCGCGCCAGGGCGTCGGCACGGGCGATGGTCTTCACCGGACGGCTCTGCGTGCCCGGGTTCGAGTCCGAACCGGTCGGCGACACGTACAGGTGGCCGGTGACGGTGGTCGTGCTCGGGGTCATCAGGCTGCGATCCGATTTGGCCGTGCCAGTGCCGGCTTCGACATTCGACAGGACCGCACTCGGGGCGGGCGAATCGTAAGCCGGTTCAACGGTGGCGCCCACTTCTGCGGACGGGAGCGTAGCGGCAGCGGCGGTGCCGGCCAGCAGGACGGTGGCGCTGGCGCACAGCAGTTGGTTGAAACGGACGTTGGCAACAGCGGAAGCGAATTTCTTCATTAAACTTACCCTACCTAAACAATGTAAATGAGTAAGCTTTGAGCGCAGGAAACTTCCTAAGTTCAATGTTTTTTGGAAAAAATTTCCGTGCTTTATCAAATGCGCCAAGTTAATTTCTCCGCGGAAAAACAAATTGCTCAGATGAGTGGGCCGCGTGGCGACCGATCGGGGAGCCGTGAAAAGCCTTAAGGACTAGTCAGAAGAGCACGGCCGTGGAATAGGGAAGGGAGAGAGAAACAGGCGGGCCAGGAAAAACAGCTGGGGCGCCGCGGATGCAGAGCGCCTAACAAAACCTCCATGGCTGCGTTGCATCGTCTCGCCGTACAGGCGTACTGTCTTCGACGCTGCGCCTTGCCTTGAAGGTTTTGTTAGGTGCTCTGCATCTTGGAGACTTCCGGATATCGAAGCTGAGCACGCCGATGCTGATCGACGGGAAAGGGCGAGCAGTAAAAGCTCTCTGGCTTCGGCCACGCATCTCTTCCGGGCGCTGGGTCAGGGGGCTATCTGCGTCTTACCGGGTTTGAGCAGGCTGAACAAGGCTGCTACAGTCGGTATCGACTGGCCGGTGCCTTCCCATATAAAAAAGCCCCAACGAGCCGGACGCAAGTCCAGCCGGTCGGGGCGATGTCGCCGGCGCCAATGCGGCGCCAGGGCAGGGGGCAGATTAGTACTCGTAAGCGCCGATGTCGTGCGCACCACCGCGCGGACGGGTCATGCCGGCGAAGTCGACGGCCGGGGCACGGGTTGCCGTGCCCTTGTTGACCGCGGGCGAGGTGCTCTTCAGGCGGTAGTCGCCGGTGCCGTTGGCCTGGTAGTTCACGAACTGCGGTTCGGCCGAGACGGTGCCGGTGACGGTGCCCTTGGCAAGCCAGGCGCGGCCGGTATTGAACACCAGGTTGTTGGCGTAGCGGTTGTTGGTGCCGACCTTGCCCATCTCGGTGATGCCGTAGCCGTTGCGGTAGACGATGTTGTTGGCCACGTAGTTGTTGCTGGTGCCGGCGGCGGTCGCGCCGCTGTCGCCGTGACCGATCACGATGCCCATCTTGTTGCCGAAGATGGTGTTGTTGACGAAGGTGTTCGACGTCGCGCCGTGCCAGCTGTTGATACCCACCGACGCCACGCCCGAGATGATGTTGTTCGAGACGATGTTGTTCTGGTTGGTCAGGTAGATGCCCTGGACGGTGTTGCAGCTCTGGGCAGCGACCCACTGGGCGCCGACGTTGCGCACCACGTTCGAATCGATGACCGCGCCGCCGCCCGGACCCCAGGCGTCGATGGCCGCGCCGCCGCTGCCGTTGCAGCCGCCGCTGACCTTCAGGTCGTGCACGAAGTTGTTCGAGATGATCTCGTGGCCGCCTTCGGCCAGGATGCCGATGCGGCCGGAACCGCTGATGTCGAAGCCGACGATGTCGACGTAGGCGCCTTTCGAGTTCCAGCCCAGGCCGGTGCCCGAGAAGACGATCTTGGCGCCCCATTTCACGTCCGACTGGAAGCGGATGCGGGCGGTGGCGGTGCCGCTCTTGGTGGTGCGGATGCCGGCGCTCGACAGCGAAGGCGCAGCGACGGTATAGGTGCCGGGGGCGACGTGGATGACGTAGCCTGCGCGCGCCAGGGCGTCGGCGCGGGCGATGGTTTTCACCGGCTTGGCCTGCGTGCCCGGGTTCGAGTCCGAACCGGTCGGCGAGACGTACAGGTGGCCGGTGACGGTGGTGGCGCTCGAGAGCACAGGGGCGGTGGCGACAACCGGTTCGACGGCGACGGCGCTCGGAGCGACCGAATCATAAGCCGGCTCGACGAGCATTTCCTTGGCGGTCTGGGCGGAGGCGGCGCCGGCCGTCAGGACCAGGGCGCTGGCGCACAGGAGTTGGTTGATACGGACGTTTGCAACGAGAGGAGCGAATTTCATCAGAACTTACCCTAGCTAAATAGCGTGAAAGAGTAAGCTTTGAGGGGAGGAAACTTCCTTAGTTCAATGTTTTGGGGAAAAAATTTCTGTGCATTATGAGGGCGTAAAGACAGTTTCTCATCAGCCGATACGCCGCTGAGCGCGGCCTTGTACCCGATGTTTTCCAGTTCGTTAAAACAGTGGGAGTAAAGCGGCTATCCAGCAACGGCAGAGTTAAGTGAGGGAGCGATGCTGCAAGAACCCGCATGGCGGATTGCATCGCCACCTCATGGATCGTTTCCGGCAACGTGACTCGCCTCCGGCGCTGCCGGTATTCAGGACGCTGGAGCCGTCACTGACGCTTCGGCGGGCACGGAGACCGTGGGCAGCGCACTGGCGATGTGGATACGGATTCCGGGTAGTGTTCCCCGAACAAACAGCTCCAACACGTCAGAAGCAGGTTCAGCCGCTGGGCGCCATAAAAAAAAGCCCCAACAAGCTGGAAGACTCCAACATGCTGGGGCGCGATCTCCAGTCCTGGCGCCAATGCGGCGCAGGCAGGCGAAACGGATTAGTACTCGTAAGCGCCGATGTCGTATGCGCCGCCGCGCGGACGGGCCACGCCGGCGAAGTCGACCTTCGGTGCACGGGTTGCGGTGCCCTTGTTGATCGCAGGCGAAGTGCGCTTCAGGCGGTAGTCGCCGGTGCCGTTGGTCTGGTAGTTCACGAACTGCGGGTCAGCCGAGACGGTGCCGGTGACGGTGCCCTTGGCGAGCCAGGCGCGGCCGGTGTTGTACACCAGGTTGTTGGCGTAGCGGTTGTTGGTGCCGACCTTGCCCATCTCGGTGATGCCGTAGCCGTTACGGTAGACGATGTTGTTGGCCACGTAGTTGTTGCTGGTGCCGGCGGCGGTCGCGCCGCTGTCGCCGTGACCGATCACGATGCCCATCTTGTTGCCGAAGATGGTGTTGTTGACGAAGGTGTTCGACGTCGCGCCGTGCCAGCTGTTGATACCCACCGACGCCACGCCCGAGATGATGTTGTTCGAGACGATGTTGTTCTGGTTGGTCAGGTAGATGCCCTGGACGGTGTTGCAGCTCTGGGCAGCGACCCACTGGGCGCCGACGTTGCGCACCACGTTCGAATCGATGACCGCGCCGCCGCCCGGACCCCAGGCGTCGATGGCCGCGCCGCCGCTGCCGTTGCAGCCGCCGCTGACCTTCAGGTCGTGCACGAAGTTGTTCGAGATGGTTTCGTGGCCGCCTTCGGCCAGGATGCCGATACGGCCGGAACCGCTGATGTCGAAGCCGACGATGTCGACGTAGGCGCCTTTCGAGTTCCATGCCAGGCCGGTGCCCGAGAAGACGATCTTGGCGCCCCATTTCACGTCCGACTGGAACCGGATGCGGGCGGTGGCGGTGCCGCTCTTGGTGGTGCGGATGCCGGCGCTCGACAGCGAGGGAGCGGCGACTTTGTAGGTGCCCGGAGCGACGTGGATGACGTAGCCTGCGCGCGCCAGGGCGTCGGCACGGGCGATGGTCTTCACCGGACGGCTCTGCGTGCCCGGGTTCGAGTCCGAACCGGTCGGCGAGACGTACAGGTGGCCCGTGACGGTGGTGGCGCTCGAGAGCACAGGCGCGGTGGCGACGATCGGCTCGACGCTTGCAGCGCTTGGGGCCGGCGAATCATAAGCCGGCTCGACGAGCATTTCCTTGGCGGTCTGGGCGGAGGCGGTGCCGGCCATCAGGACCAGAGCACTGGCGCACAGGAGTTGGTTGATACGGACGTTTGCAACGACAGGAGCGAATTTCATCAAAACTTACCCTAGCTAAATAGCGTGAAAGAGTAAGCTTTGAGGGCAGGAAACTTCCTAAGTTCAATGTTTTTGAGAAAAAATTTCCGCGCATTATGAAATGCGCCAGCTTAGTTTCTTTTATGTGAAGATAAACTGCTCAGATGTGCAGACAGGGTGTGCTGGCGGCAGGGAGGCGATGGGTCCCAACGCAGGCGCGGCGAAAGGCGCAGCCCTTTCCAAAGGTGGGCAAGCGGCAGGGCTTGATGAACCTGATCAGATTCTCGGGAAAGGGGGCGCCAAAGCCTTGGGTGGCCTGGTTCGGCGAGAATGAACGCCGCGCCGCGCTCCAGGCTTCAAGACAGGTGGAGCGCTCGATACAGCGCCCATGGCAGCGTGCACCGTCTGGCGCCGGGCGAGAAGCAGGGCACTTCAATGTAGGAAACGTGAGCCGGCGCCGCAGTCACCGGGCGTCTCTTGCGCTGACGGGCTTGTCACAATGGCTTGTCCCGAGCCTCAGCGCAGCAAGCCATGTTCTTTTAAGTCGCGGATCAGTAACTGGATCCCTTGTTCAAAATCCCGCGGGACGTAGTTGAAGTCGGTGATGAATGGACTCAGGTCGATATTCTTGTTTTCCTGAAAGCGTTGCACCTGCTCAGTCGAAATCGGACTGAGGCCCATCCTGGACATCAGCGCCACCCCGCCGTGAACGAGCCCCGCGGGAAGCGGGACCAATCTCGCGGGCCGGCCCAGGCTGGCCGCCGTACATGCTATGAGCTCGCGATTCGAATAAGCCTTACTGCCTCCGATGTTGTACGACTTGTTGTAATACTTAGGGTTGAGTAATGCGGTGACATACGCTTTGACGAGGTCGTGGATCAGCACGGGCTGGATCAGGCTGCCTCCCTTGCCGATCAAGGGCATGACCGGATAGCGGGCGACTGCCCGGACGAGCCGCGAAATGTTGCGGTCGTCCTTATGACCATAGATCATGGTCGGTCGAATGATGGTCCAGGGGCAGCGATAGTGTTCCTGGATATATGTCTCGGCCTCGCGCTTGCGTTCCGCGCTCTGCGAAGGCAGGCGAGTAAAAATGCCGGTCGAGCCGGTGAAGACGATATGACGGATCGAGGCCTGGCTGCGCAGCATGGCTTGGTGTATGTGTTCGGCAAACCATATGTAGCCTGTATTCACAAGGGCGTCACAGCCCTCGAGCGCTTGCGCCAGGCTGTCGACATTCGATATGTCGTCCACCTGGCGCACTTCCACGCCGGAATAAGGGGTGAAATTGCGCTTTCCCCGATTGCGGACGATGGCGACTACCCGGTACGTGGCATGCAGCGCCGGCACCAGCCTGAATCCGACTTCCCCTGACGCTCCGATGACTGCGATGGTTTTCATGAACTCTCCTGTAGCCGGTGTTGCCTTGCTGCGCTGTGTGGCGGACGAGGTCTTGCATTCGACCTCGCGTATTCCTTCAAGACGCGCCGGTGCCCTGGCGATCACTCATGCTGCTACGCTCCAGCACGCTGGGCGCGCTGCGCCCGGTTTGCTGACGCTAGCGTTTGGCCGACGCGGCAGCGCGCGGAGCGTGCGGCGCCGCGACGGGGCGCGCGACCAGTTCCTTTGCCAGGCGGCGAATACGGTAGGTATGCCTTTCGAACAGCAGGTAGGACAGGTAGGCGCCAAGCAGCAGGGTGGCCAGCATGCCCAGGTAGACGGCGAAGTGCAGCGGCTCGCTGGGCGATAACTGGCGCAGCCCGAACTGGGTAAGCGCCACATGCTTCAGCAGGAAGATCAGCGGCAGGTGCAGGACATACAGGCTGAACGAGAACTCGGCAAAAAAGTTGCCGATCCGTGCGAGCGGCCGCGCCACTTTCGATGTCGGTGCAGCCTTGAACTGCAGACTGGACAAGAGCATCAAGAACATCACGCTGAGGAAGAGGTCCATTCCCAGGGTGGTCTGATCGAACCTGTCATTGTCTCCGGTCAGCCGGAAGTAGACGGAAGCCGCGGCAAGCGGCAGCAGCCAGAGGTAACGCATGCCGGCGCCGCACTCGATCCGCACCCGCGAAAATGCGACGCCGAGCAGCCAGATAGCGAAGTACAGGATTATTTCGACCGGCAGCACGACCGCCGCCAGGGCGAGCGCGGCGCCGCTGGCAAGACGCGAGCTGGTGCGGCGTGTGGTGAACAGCAGGACCAGCAAGGGGAACAGTACGTAATACCAGGTCTCGTTGGCCAGGCTCCACAGTGCATAGTTGCCGCCGAAATCGGACAGGACCACCCGTTGAAGGCCGAGCAGATTGCCGATGAAGGATAGCGCCGAGAATTCGTTGGCGGCTGAGAAATCGATGCTACCCGGAAGCAGGACGCCGGTCCCCAGGCCGAACACCAGGGTCAGCCCGAAAGTGGGGATCAGCACCGTCCACAAGCGGGTTGCGCGGTCGATTGCATAGTTTGCCATGACGCCGGGCTGACCCATCTTGTTGAGCAGGCTGCCCCCGACCAACCATCCGCTGATGACGAAAAACACCAGCACGGCCTGGTGTGCGAATCCGGTGGCGAAAGCAAAACCCTGGAACCACAGGGACGGATCGGCAACCGTGCGCAGGCCCGGATACATCTCTGCGCGCAGGTGGGCAGCGGCGACCACAAATGCGGCAAGGCCGCGCATCAGTGAAATCACGATCGAATGCCAGTAATCATCGCCGAGCTGGCCGTGAGCCTGGAGCGTCAGTCTGGGCATTTTGGTGCTGCGCATGTTGCGTCCTCGCTAAAGTTAGTCGCGCTCAGCCGCTGGCGTTTCGCAGAGCCGCGATTGATTGCAGAAGAGAAATCGAGTGTGCTTCCTATCGCCTGTTAACTCGGTCGAGGCAAGCTGGAACGATCTGAGCAAATTGACTTCATGCGTTGTACTTTGGAGTTCCCTCGACAAAGCAATACTGCAGTGTTGGAGAGGATGGTTGAGTTGGCGCAGTCGACACGCAACAAGCGCGGCCGGATTCGTTTTACGGCAGTGAGCCGGATATTGATTAATCAGGAGAAATAACTGCGCTAGACAAATCCCACCACGATGGAAATGTCGTCGTGTTTATTCGACGATATCAATTAGTCGAGATTACGCATTGAAATTACTCAAGCAGGTTTTCGTCACGGGGGTGATTGCAGGCCTGACGGATCTTGAGTTCAGCGTACGAAAAATAATTCTGCGCGAAAATAGTGGGCTGAGAAATAGAGCTGGCTTGCGTTTCCTATTTTCATGCGCTGCGTGCGGGACACGAGATGTATGGCCGGCTCCACGAGGCATTGCGAAGATCGTCCGGGCGCTTCTGGTTATTCGATGACGATGCGGCGCGTCGGCGGGGCCTCGACAAGGGTTTTGCCCACCTGCTTCTGTGCGACGCTATAAATGCGACGTGGAAATACCGCGACGCGGCAGCAGAGTGAGCATTGATGCTCATCAATCCATGAATCCCTAAAAACAAGACAATCGGACGGGATTGTCGGCGCCTGTGTTTCTTGGAATGTGCAGGAAGTTATTCAAAAAACTGCCAGCGAAAGTTTTACCAGAGTAAATTTCTATAGAGAATAATATGCTTGCGACTGTACCTGTGTTTTGGAAACATGCTGCCACCGTTCTCACCGGCACCGTCGTAGCGCAAGCCTTGCCCCTGCTGATTGCACCGCTCATTACGCGACTGGCGACGCCGGCCGATATGGGAGCATTCAGTATCTGGTTGGGTGTCATCGCCATTGCCTCCACTGTCGCGAGCCTGCGCCTGGAGGCGGCCATGATCCTGGACCATGAGCCAAGCGCCCAGCAGACCTGTTTCAGCGTCGTCGCATATTTCTCGACCCTGCTGGCGATCGTGATCACGCTCTGTGCGGTGCTGGCGCGGATAGGGGGCATTCCACAGGCGCAAAACATGTCTTGGTTCGGCTTGCTGACAATCGGAGTCGGCACCTGGCTGACCGCCTACAGCCATATGGCGAGCGCGTATGCGACCTCCTATCGTGCTTTCGGCAAGGCCGCGCTGGTCAAGGTGTTCGGTGCGGGAGCAATCGCACTGGGGCAGCTGATCCTGCTGTTGATCGGTGTCGGCGGGGCGGCTTTGTTGGCTGGGCAGTTGATCGGGCTCGTCGTTGGCATGGCGGCGGCAATCATTTTGCTGGCGCCGCCGCGCGCCAGGATCGGTTTCAAGCTCAGCACCGCCCAACGCAACTACCTCGCAAAGCACCAATCCTTCTGGCGCTTCTCATTACCGGCCGGCTTGCTCAACATGGCGGCCGGGAAATTCCCTCTGTTCTTGATCGGGGCGAAGTACGGGTTTGTGGCCGCCGGCTTGTTTGCCCTGACCGAAAGAATATTGACTGCGCCGATATCGCTGCTCGCGGCCTCGGTGCTGGAAGTCTTCAAGCGCCAGGCTGTGCATGAATTCCAGACGCTAGGGAACTGCAAGAAAGCGTACCGCGGCACCTTCAAGGCGCTCGTGCTCCTTGGGTTCGGCCCCGCTCTGTTTATCTTCCTGTTTGCGCCAGACCTCTGCGCATGGGTATTTGGCGAACCCTGGCGCGGCGCAGGGGAGTTTGCACGGATCCTGGCGCCGCTTTATTACTTCAACTTCGTGGCCAGCCCTCTGAGTTATGTGTTTTTCGTTGCGGGCAAACAAAAAATAGAGTTTGTCTGGCAGATCGCCTTGTTCATCACCACGATCTCGGTCTTCCTCGCTCCGCTTTCGCTAACGCAAGTGCTCTGGAATTACACAATCAGCTATTCGCTGCTCTATGTGGTCTATCTGTACATGTCCCATCGATTCGCTCAGAACCGGGAATCGACGCGCGATAAAGTGCAACATTCCACTGCTGAGTGAGAATAGGTCATCAGGTAACGCGCAAAGTGCGCTGCGGCCAAAACATCATGCATGCCATAGACCTTCATACGAACCGAGCGACGGCGTCACCGAAGGTGAAACTCATTATTCATCTGGCCTTCCTGTTGTTGTTTCCCGGTTTCTTTTTCTATCACACCCTGCTCGGGCTAGGAATCATCGGCGCCGTCCTGGGAGGCTATTTTTCGCCGGTTGCGTTCTTGTTTACCTTGCCTTTCGTATGGGTTTATCTTCTGGCCGTAAAAAAAGATAACAAATATTTCCTGGATCTGGACTTTTACTTTATTTTATACCTGACGTATTGCGCTCTCGTGCTCGCTGCCAATTTCGCAGGCGGCGCTAACAAGATGATCCTGCAACGATACGTCGCGGCCCTGATCTTCTGCGTGGATACGTACATCATCTTCAGGATGATCGATTTCAAGGACAAGCTCTTCATGGCCCTGGCTGGGTTGGCCCTGGTCCTGATGTCGGCAATTACATTTTATTTTTCGATCGACGGTTTCTTCTATTTGCGGTCGCTGGATGAGGCGTCAAATCCTGAAAGTCTCGCGACCTACCAGGGGTTTGCACGTTCGTATATCTATACCTTTCTGATCGTGATCGCGGTCGTCAAATTCATCGGCGCGAGGTTCTTGCTCTACGGGCTGGCCATTGTCACCCTGTTTCTGAATGGCGCCCGCAGTGAATTCTCTGCCGTGCTGTTCCTGCTTCCGATCATCGAACTTTACTATGCGAGGAACAAGTTCTATTCCGTCGTCCTGGTCTTCTTTCTCCTTGCCTGGGCAGGCCTGAACGCCGAGGCCATTCTCGGCAGCTTGCCCGAGAACCGGATCCTGCAGCTATTCGATCTGTCGCATTCCAGTTCAGGGGTGGCCCGAGAGCAGCTGTCGAGAGAAGCATGGCACACCATCACCCAGAACCCGTTCTTCGGGGATTTTGGAAGTTATGCCGATGGTCATTACGCGCACAACATACTCTGTGCCTGGGTTGACTTTGGCTTGCTGGGTCTGCTCTTTCTCTCGGCGCTATTACTCTGGCCCGCCTTGCACCTGCTTGCAACAGGATATTTCTCGAAGACGAAATCGAGTGAATTCATCCTGGCCTTCGCACTCATCTGCATCACGATCCTCTGGGCGCTGACGGCCAAGAGCGTTCCCGACATGAGTGTCGGCGCCGCGCTCGGCGCATTCGCCAGGTATCGATACCAACAGGGCAGGGCTGGGCGTGCCGTTTCCACGGCTTACAGGCTTGCCTGAGGAGGGGATTGAAATGTGTTTCTACAGCGTGTCGAGCCACGCCGATCGGCATGGCCTTGTCGGTGTGGCTTGTGAAATGTGATGGTTGGGAGCGCTGGGGAAGTTCGAAACCGATGGGTGTGGCGTCCGTCGCAAGGCGCCGGGACCATGCTTTGAGATGGCGGTGCATCGTTCGCAGCCGCTGTGCGCTAGAAAGGTCGGAACATGATGTCGTGGAAATTGATGATCGATATAGGACACACTGCGGTCGCGCTGCCTTTGGCCGCCGCGATCGCTGTATGGTTGATCGCGGGGCGGGCCTGGCGGTTGGCTTTTTGCTGGTGTCTCATGCTGGCTGTTGGCCTGGGCCTCGTCGCATCGTCAAAAATAGCCTTTCTCGGCTGGGATGCCGGCATCCCATCACTCGCATTCAAAGCCCTGAGTGGCCACGCTTTGTGTGCGACGGCCGTGCTTCCTGTTCTATTTTTTGTGACGCTGCAAGAAGCGTCACGTTCCTGGCGGAGAAGCGGGGTGGTGTTCGGTGTCGGTCTCAGCCTTGTTCTGGGCGTGCTTCTAGTCCAATTCAAGTTTCATACGGCCTCTGAAGTGTTCGCCAGCTCTCTGTTGGGTCTCTCCATCAGCCTTGGATACATTCGCATCGCAGGGAACTTGCCGGCGCCAGGCGTACATCGGTGGACTGTTCCGATGAGCGCGCTGGCCTTTGTCCTGGTCTTTGCCGTCAAGCCATCCGTGGTCAATCACAAACTGGATGATGTCGCGCTCTACTTTTCAGGCCGAGACCATCCATACAAGTGGTCGGAAAAGCTGGTATGCAAGGTCAATAGCCCGGCCAGCCCTGTGAACAGGTGAGGCCGGCTGTCAGGCGCATCGAGCGGCGCCTCAAGGCGCAGTCATGCGCAACGAGGTCCGCACGCGCCCCGGGCGCGACGTTATGAGCGCAGATATTCCATCCCCGCCGCGGTGCTCGCAGGCGCCACAGCGAGGACCTGTCTCGGTCGTGGATTCAAGCAGCGTAGCGACACCAGGAGCCCATGCAAGCGCCGGTGCTCCGAATCTTCATACGGGGCGATCCCAGCAATGGCGCGGCCTTTCGTCGGCGTACAGGGCGGCTGTCGGCGCGCCGACGTCGTCATCGAAACGGTTCGGAGGATGACTGCGCTGCGGGGACTTCCTGGTGGCCAGATCGGCGGATGTGCTGGATGCGGCCTGCGGCGGCGCCGCCAGGGCGCCGCCGCAGGATCCTGCCGGGCTGGGAACGCATTGTCGTGGCCGCCCCTCGAGGCGACAGCCGGCTTCAATGGGTAATGCCGTCGCGGCGCACTACCTTGAGGAAGGTAAGGAGAATGATTTTCAGGTCGAACGCCAAGGATTGGCGACGCAGATAGTACACGTCCAGCTCCACTTTTTCCGGTATCGGCAACTCGTCGCGTCCGTTGATCTGGGCCCAGCCGGTCAAGCCCGGCCGAATCACATGCACGCCTTTCTCGGTGCGCATCTGGATCAGGTTATCCTGGTTGAACAAGGCCGGCCGCGGACCGACGACACTCATTTCACCGCGCAGGATGCACCACAGCTGCGGTAGCTCATCGAGACTGGACTTGCGCAGGAAGCCGCCGATGGGTGTCAGGCATTGATCGGGATTCTGGAGGAGATGGGTCGCAACCACCTGGGTGCCTACCCGCATCGTGCGCAGTTTCGGCATCGAAAAAATGACGTTATTCCGGCCGACCCGATTCGACCAGTACAGTGCGGGCCCTTGCGAGGTCAGTTTTACCAGCAAGGCGACGATGATCAATGGGACGACAAAAACAAGGGAAGCAATCAACCCAAGAAACAAGTCGAAGAAACGCTTTACCATTCCTCATCCTTTCGATCTCAAAGCAGTACCGCCAGCGCGCTTGCCATCAGCCGGCAGTTGAATGTCCTCATCCAGGATTGTCGGCGCAGGGATGGGCCCGGCCCCCATGACTGCCCGGCCCGCCGTCAGGCGCACGCGGCAAGGAAGCGTCGGCCCAGCACCGGATAGGTCAGGTTCTCGAGCACGAAGGCCTTGCCCCGTTCTCCCATCGCGCGACGCTCCTCGGCAGACAGCGCCAGTAAGCTGCGGACTCCCTCGACCACCGCTTGCGGATTGTCAGGCTCGATGGTCATGCCGCAGCCGGCCTCGCGGACCGGATCGTTTCCTGCCTCTACTGCATGCAAGACGGGACGCGCCGCCATCATGTAGTCCATGAGTTTGTTCGGAGCAATTCCGAAGCGATAGAGCGGATGCCGGTGCCAGCCGATGTAGGCGATGTCGAAGTAACTCAGCAGGGATGGGACACGGCTTTTCTCGACGGGATCGAGAAAGTGGATGTTGTCCAGCTTTTCGCGCGACGCCCGCTCCTGCAGGCCGGCTTTGCTCGGGCCCCCGCCGACCAGCACGAACGCGACCTTCTCGCCCTGCATCAGCCTGGCCGCGTCCAGCATATTGTCGAGCGCGTTCGACACCCCATGGGTGCCGGCGTAGCCGACGATGGCGGCGCCCTGGGCGCGAAGAGCGCCGAGCGTGCCGCGCACCTCGTCCGACAAGTCGGGCGTGTCTGTCAGCCATTCGCCAGGATCGATTCCGTTGGGCACGAAGTGGAGTTTTTCCGGCGCCAGGCCGCGCGATATCATGTACTCACGCACTTTGGGGAGCATCGACACCACCCGATCGGCATGGCGGTAGGCATAGTCTTCGGCTTGCTGGACCAGCATGATGAAAGGATGCCATTTCGACATGCCCCCGAGTTCCATCGGCGAGAGCGGCCACAGATCGTGCACTTCGAACAGCAGTTTTGCCCTGGCCAGGCGAGCAATGCGGTGGGCCGGCCAGATATCCATCGGATAGGTACTCGAGGCAATCACCACGTCCGGTTTGTACTCCTGCGCGATTTCCTTGCTGCGCAGGTAGAGGGCAGCGACGAAGGCGCCCATGTTCCTGACGCGCCCGATGCCGTTGCCGTTGTACGGCGGCGTGCGGTACCAGCTGTATTCGACGCCGTCGATGACTTCGTCGAGGTGCGCCTTGCCTGCCAGGTCCGGCTGCCGGGCCCGAATGTGGGAGCGGTCCGCAGCGAGAATACGGACGCGATGTCCGGAACGCACCCATTCGCGCGCCAGATAGTAGGGGCGATATGCCATGCCATGGCGCGGCGAGCCGGCGTAATGATTGATCAGCAGGATATTCATTCGACTCCCTCCAGGATGTGCACCGGCTCCGCCGCGTTTCTCGGGGAGGGCGGCGGAAGTAGATGGCTGCTGGCGCCACGGCCGGCTGCGGGCGACTTGCTCTGAAGGCGATAATCCCCGGCGCCGTTTGCTTGATAGTTGACAAATAATGGGTCGGCCGAAATGGTCCCGCTCACCGCACCCTTGACCCGCCAATTACTGCCGTTCGAGTGAACCAGGTTATCGACATAGCGGTTGTTCCCGCCTACCTTGCCCATTTCGGTGATGCCGTAGCCGTTGCGATAGACGATATTGTTGGCGACGTAATTATTCTGGGTGCCCTGTTCGGTCGCGCCGCTGTCGCCCTGTCCGATGACGATGCCCATCTTGGAATTGAAAATGGTGTTGTTGACGATCGTCGAATCCGTCGCGCCGTGCCAGCTGTTGATGCCGACCGAGGCAACGCCTGAAATGATGTTGTTCGAGATGCGATTGTTCCGATTGGCGACATAAATGCCCTGCACGGTATTGCAGCTGCGGGCAGCAAGCCACTGATCGCCGATATTCCTGATGACGTTGGAGTCGATGACGGCGCCGCCGCCCGCGCCCCAGAGATTGATGCCGGCGCCGCCGCTGCCGTTGCAGCCGCCGCTGACCGTGAGGTCATGGATGAAATTGTTGGTAATGGTTTCCTTGCCGCCCTCGGCCAGGATCCCGATGCGGCCCGTGCCCGAAATGTCGAAGCCATCGATGTCGACATAGGCGCCCTTGGAGTTCCAGGCGATGCCGGTACCCGAGAAGACTATCTTGGCCCCCCATTTCACATCGGAGACAAATTTGATGCGGGCGGAAGCCGTGCCGTTCGTGGTGGTGAGGATGCCGGCGCTGCGCGCCGAGGGAGCGGCTACGCGATAGGTGCCGGGACCCACGTGAATGGTGCAGCCGGGGCGGGCCAGAGCGTCTGCGCGGGCGATGGTCTTCAGGGGTTCGTCCCGTGTTCCCGGGTTGGTGTCGGAGCCTGTGGTCGCCACGTAGAGATGTCTGGCGCCGTTGCACGACGCGAGCAGGATGCACAGGCTGGCGCAGAACATGCCAGGGACAGCTGATCGGCCCCAGGCCGCCAGGCGCCCCAGGCCATCGACCCGCTTGCCGGCCCGGGATGCCAGCCGGCGACCCAGGCCCGACGCGGCGTGAACGGCGGAGATTGCATTGGCCCGGATGTGCCCGGAGCGGTCTCGTATCGCAGTAAAAATATTCTTGAGGTTCATGGAGAATTCAGGACTGCTTCGAAGTTGAAAGCAGGGAGTACGCTTGGCCTTACCAGACCAGCCCTTCGTAAAACCGGAATAAATTGTCTTTCGTGTTCGCTTTCCAGTTCGTTTCGACCTGCCTCGGATGGGTCACGAGACAGATTCGGCGGTATGCGCGCAAGGCCTCCGCCGGGGGAGTCGGGTAGTAGTATTGGGGGGCCGGGCGATCGGCGATATAGATATCGATGTGATCCAGCAGGGCGCGGTCATAGGCTTCGCATTCGATTCCGCAATCCTGGCGCACCTGCGCGTCGGCGAGAATCTCGGTGTTGTTCACCTTCAGGCGCCGGTTGGCGAAATCGCCGTGGCTTGCCACCGTTCGCATTTTCCTGCCCAGCCGTTGTTCAATGCGCGAGAAATTGGCGACAAAGTGAGAACGAATTTCCGACATCCGGCTGCGCAGCGCCGTTGGACACTTGATCCTGTTCTTCTTGGCGTAAGTCGCCAGCTCTTCGTAGTGGTAACTGGCCTCGCTTCCATATTCCTCTATTTCGCGCATCAGGCTGAAGTCCAGCGTGGACAGCCTGAAATAGAAGCTGGATTGGATTCCGTACTTTTTTTCGATGTCGAACAGCTTGCGCGTGGTGCGCAGGTCGGTATCGATGTCATGGCGATGGACGAGAACCTTGTCCGCAAAACACCGGCCCTCGCGCACCAGGTCGAAGTAGCCGCGCACCGAGGTCTGCATGTATCCCGCCTCGTGCGCCGAGCGCACGACCGCTTCGTAGGCTGCGAGCTGGGAGGGCATCAGGTAATCGCAATACAAACGGCTGAGCATCGTAGTCATTGCAGGGAATATTTCGCGCGATAAGGTTGAAAGCCGAGCATCTTCTTGAAGGTCCGCAGGCCTGGGCTGGCGCCGAAGTAAGTGTCGTACATGAGGTATTGATAGCTGCCGGCCTCGATCAGCTGACAAATGATTTCCGTCACCATCAGGTGCATGATGCCGTCGTTGTTGCGCACGCCGATCACCCGGGTGAAAGACGCGAAGTTGCCGTAGAAGCCGAGTTCTCCATATGCCACCAATTTGCCTGCAGTATTCAGCACCCCGTAGTATTTGAAATTGATTTCGGACTGATAACTGGTCTTTTTTTCCCGATAAGCCTGGTCCATGGGCCGCCCCTGGCGGACTTCCATCGAATTATTGATTTCGTAGATATCGTCGACAAAATCGTTCCTGTCTATTTCGACCACGGTGTAGCCCTTGCCCTTGGCTTTCCTGGCGTGGCGGTCCGCGGAATTGCGCCCTTTGATGTGCTGCATGTACTCTTCGCGCGTACGGAATTTGGTCAGGTCGACCAGGGCCGCTCCCACCGACTTGTTCGGGAAAATCTTGTATTTCGGATGGGGCTTGGTGTAGTACTTGTAGTTTTTCTTGACGTTTTCCGGGTTCAGCTCCATGTGAAATTGCAGCCGCACGACCGGCAGCCGGGCAATCGTGGTGACCTGATCAAACAGTTGCGATAGCTTGGTTAACATGTGTGCGTGCTCCATAGAAATCGGTCAATCTTGCAGCCTCTATGCTCCAGTTGTATTTCTCCAGTACGGCTTTACGGCCGCGCTCGCCCATCGACTTTGCGATGTCCGGATTGGTGACGAGGTGGTCGATCGCGGTGGCGATCGCTTGAGGATCGAGCGGGTCGACGCATATGCCGCACTGATTGCCTTCGATGATGTCGCGCCACAAGGGGAAGTTCGAGGCAATCACGGGAATGCCCGATGACATGTACTCGAACATCTTGGTCGGCAGGGAGTCGACGTGGTTCGGCAGCGGAAGCAGGGTGACCAGTCCCGCCACCGAGCGCGACATGACGTCGCGTACGCCGGCGCGATCGAGGAAGCCCAGGTCGCTGACATGGCGCCAGCCCGGATGGGCCCTGACTTCCGCTTCCACCGCCGGGTCGAAAAAACGCCCTGCCAGATTCAGCCGCGCCCCGGACCGCAGCATGGTGCCTGCCTCTACCAGCTGACGGATGCCGCGGATGCCACTGATCGCACCGACATAGCAGACCTCGTTCCGCTTCATGGTCCAGGACAGGGGGCCAGCGAATTCGTCAATGATGGGGAAATTGTTGATGTCCACCGTGACGGGATTAATTTTCAGGAACGAGTCGCGAATGAAAGGCGTGGCCGTGATGATCCCGTCGAAGCGGGAGCAGGCAAAGCGTTCGTAGGCGGAGAACAGCGCCGGCAGCACGCGCCGCGACACCGGGCCCAGATAAGGTTTGCCCTGCAGTTGGCGAGGAACGTCCTCGTGCGAGTCGAAGATGACCGCCTTGCCATGGCGTTTGAGCTTGAGCCCGGCCGGTATCAATTCAGGATCGTGGAAGTGATAGATATCCGCATCCAGGGCGATAGCCTTGTCGAACACCCGCTGGGTGGTCTTGAGGATACGCTGCAGCCTGCCAGGCAGGCGGCCCACGTCGGCGATCGCGACCCCGTCCGTACGGGCGTCGCCTTTGCCATCGGCCACCACCAGCGTCACGTCGTACCCGCTCGCGGCCAGCGTGCGGCATTGTTTGATGAAGATCCTCGGATCGTTGCGTGGATGGGCAGAAGTGAGATGAACGATCCTGCGCATGGTGTGTTTCCGGATAAGGAATCAATAAATGTTTCCGACCCGCTGCCACCGGCAGCGGGGGACGCCGGCTTACCGATGACGCCGGGCTTATGGCAACACGGGCGTTGCGGCGGCCATGCCTGGCGCCTCCGCCTCGTCGGCTGCGCCGTCTCCGCCCGGCAGCGCCACGCCGGCCGCGCTCAGCAGCGTCGCCGCGACCGTGTGGGCCGACTCGGCCGCCAGGTAAGGCCCCATGGGCAGGCTGATCACCTTGGCCGCCATCTCGCGCGCGACCGGACAGGCGTCGGGCGAAGACAGGTGGGCATAGGCCGGCTGCATGTGGATCGGGACCGGGTAGTGCACCGCGGTGGGAATGCCGGCCGCATGCAGGGCCGCCTGGATACGGTCGCGTTCCTCGACCACCGCCGTATATTGGGCGTAGACGCTGGTGCGCTCGGGCATGCGGCCGACCAGGCCGATGCGGCCCGACAGCAGGGCGTCGTAGCGCGCCGCGACCCTGGTGCGTTGCTCCAGCTCCCACTCGAAACGTTCCAGCTTGGCCAGCACGATCGCGCATTGCAGGGTGTCCATGCGCCCACCGACGCCGATGCGGGTGTGGACATAGCGGCGCGACTGGCCGTGCACCCGGATTTCACGCATCGCGCTGGCGAGGCCGTCGTCGCTGGTGAAGATCGCGCCGCCGTCGCCATAGCAGCCGAGCGGTTTGCTGGGGAAGAAGCTGGTGCAGCCGATGGTCGAGAGGTTACAGCTTTTCCTGCCGCGGTAGGTCGCGCCAAAGCTCTGGGCCGCATCCTCGATGACGGCGAGCCCATGGCGGGTAGCGATCGCATTGATCTCGTCCATGTCGGCCGGCTGGCCGAACAGCGACACCGGCATGATCGCGCGGGTGCGCGGCGTCACCTTGGCTTCGATCAGGCTGGGCGCCAGGTTGCAGGTCGAGCGGTCGATGTCGACGAACACCGGGGTGGCGCCGAGCAGGACGATGGCTTCGGCGGTGGCGATGAAGGAGAACGGGGTGGTGATGACTTCGTCGCCCGGCTTGATGCCGAGCGCCATCAGCGAGATCACGAGCGCCTCGGTTCCCGACGCGACGGTGATGCAATGGCGCGCGCCGGTGTACTGGGCCAGGCGGGTCTCGAGTTCGGCCACCTCGGGTCCCATGATGTACTGGCCGTGGTCGAGCACGGTCTGGATCCGGTCGTTGATCAGTTCGCGCGAGGCTTCGTATTGTGCTTTGAGGTCGATAAATTCCATGTCGAATCCGTGAGTTCAGGTTTGGGGGCGCCGGCGTCAAGTGCGCGGCACCAGCATGCAGACGCCGTCCTGCAACAGATAGAGGTCGCCCGTGTGCGCGCAGCGCGCCTCGCCGTTGCCGCCGAGGCGCAGGGGCAGGCGCTCGCCGTAGCGGCTCATCCAGCCGATCTGGCGCGCAGGCACACCGGCCATCAGGGCAAAGGCCGGGACGTCGCGGGTGACCACCGCGCCGGCGCCGATGAAAGCGTACTCGCCGACGGTCACGCCGCAGACGATGGTGGCGTTGGCGCCGATCGTGGCCCCGCGCCTGACCAGGGTGCGGCGGTACTCGCTCTTGCGCTCCACCGCCGCGCGCGGGTTGTGGACATTGGTGAACACCATGCTGGGGCCGCAGAACACGTCGTCCTCGAGCGTCACCGCGTCGTAGACCGAGACATTGTTCTGGATCTTGACCCGGTTCCCGATCTGTACATCGTTGCCGACGAAAACGTTCTGTCCGAGCGAGCAGGCGGCGCCGATGCGCGCGCCGGCGCAGACGTGGGCGAAATGCCAGACGCGGGTGCCGGGGCCGAGGGTGGCGCCGGCGTCGACGATGGCGCTGGCGTGAACCTGTCCTTCGGAGCTGTGCCGGTCCATGATCAGTACTCCAGCGGCAGCGCGACACGCCTGCCGTCGCGCGCCGACATGTAGGCGGCCACCAGCACTTCGAGCGACTTGAGGCCTTCGCGTCCGTCGGTTTCGGGTTCCGCCTCGCCGCGCAGCACCTTGATGACGTTGTCGTAGTAGAGCGGGTGGCCGAAGCCGTAGACCGAGGTGGTCTGGTAGCTGGCTTCGTGGACCTTGGCGTCGTCCGGATCGGGGTGGGCGAATTCCCATTGCTGCACTTCGTTCACCGCCACGCCGCCGATGCGCACCGTGCCGTGCTCGCCGAGTATGGTGATCGAGCCTTCCAGGTTGCGCGGATAGGTGAGCATGGTGACGTTCATGGAGCCGAGCGCGCCGTTGCGCCAGCGCAGGCTGATGACGCCGGTATCCTCGACCTCGATGTTGCGCGCCAGCGTGGCGGTATAGGCCTGCAGGCTTTCGACGGGACCGACGATCCAGTCGATCAGGTCGACGTAGTGGCTGGCCTGGTTCATGAAGGCGCCGCCGTCGAACTCCCAGGTGCCGCGCCACTTGGCGCTGTTGTAGTACTCGTCGGGACGGGTCCAGAACACATTCAGGTTCACCATGTAGATGCGGCCGAAGCGCTTCTTCTCGACCGCGTTCTTGAGCAGCTGGAGGGTGGCGTTGCGCCGGTTCTGCTTGACGACGAAGAGGCGCACGCCGGCGGCGTCGGCCGCGGTGACCATGCGCTTGCCGTCCTCCCAGCGCGTGGCCATCGGTTTCTCGGTGATCACGTGGCGGCCGGCGTTCGCGATCCGGACCGCCTGTTCCGGATGCAGGCCGGACGGGGTGGTGACGATGAAGGCGTCGGCGTCGCAGCGTTCGAGCATGGCGTCCAGGCTGGTGTAGGCCTCGGCGCCGGTCTTGTCCGCGGCCTGGGCGAGTGCGCGCGGGTCGATATCGCACACGCCCACCAGTTCGCAGCGGTCGCGGTGCTCGCGGATCGCGCCGAAGTGGTTGTTGGCGATGCGGCCGCAGCCCACCAGGGCGAAGCGGATCTTGCGGTCGAGGATGGCAGGGGGGTAGTTGCGCATGATCTTCTCCGGTGGACTCAGGCCTTGACGACGTGGGGCAGGCGTTCGAGGTAAACGCCGCGGGTATCGACGATCAGGTTGGCGTAGCGGCGGATCATGTCGTAGTCGAAGGCGCTGTGGCTGGTGGCCAGCAGCACCAGGTCGTAGGAAGCCAGGGAGTCCGGCGTCAGCGCCACGCTGGACAGGTCGAAGCGATGCTCGCGCATGCGCGGGAAGACCGGCACGTGCGGATCCGAGTAGTCGACATGGGCGCCCTTGTCGCGCAGGATCTCCATCAGCTCGACCGAGGGCGATTCGCGCATGTCCTCGACATCCTTCTTGTAGGCGATGCCCAGCACCAGCACGCGGCTGCCCATCACCGAACGGCCACGCTGGTTGAGCGCATCGGTCACCTTGCCGATCACCCAGTGCGGCATGTCGCTGTTGATCTCGCCGGCGAGCTCGATGAAGCGGGTGTGCAGGCCGTACTGGCGCGCCTTCCAGGTGAGATAGAAGGGGTCGATCGGGATGCAGTGCCCGCCCAGGCCCGGGCCCGGGTAGTAGGGCGTGAAGCCGAAAGGCTTGGTGGCGGCGGCGCGGATCACCTCGTGGATGTCGATTTCCATCTTGTCGGCGATGATCTTCATTTCGTTGACCAGGCCGATGTTCACCGCGCGGTGGATGTTCTCGAGCAGCTTGGTCAGTTCCGCCGCGCGCGTCGAGCTGACCGGCACGACGCGGTCGATCGCCGCGCCATACAGGGTAACGCCGGCTTCGAGGCAGGCGGCGGTGCTGCCGCCGCACACCTTCGGAATGGTGCGGGTCTCGAAGTGCGGATTGCCCGGGTCTTCGCGTTCCGGCGAGAACACGAGGAAGATGTCGCGGCCGACGACCATCCCGCGCGACTCGAGGCGCGGACGCAGTTCTTCCTCGGTGGTGCCGGGATAGGTGGTGCTTTCCAGCGAGACGAGCTGGCCGGGCCGCACGAAGGGCAGCAGGGCGTCGGTCGTGTCGAGCACGAAGGACAGGTCGGGCTCGCGGTAGGCGTTGAGCGGGGTCGGCACGCAGATGATCAATGCATCGGGCTCGCCGGCGCGGGTGAAGTCGGTGGTCGCCTCGAACCCGGCCGCGCGCGCCGATGCGATCTCGGTAGCCGGGATGTGCTCGATGTAGCTCTGGCCGCGGTTGAGCTTGTCGACCTTGGCGGCATCGATGTCGATCCCCAGCACACGAAAGCCGACGGCCGCATAGCGCAGGGTGAGGGGCAGACCGACATAGCCGAGTCCGATGATGCCGATGACCGCCGTGCGGTCGCGCAGTTTGGCTGTGAGCTGCTGCAGGTGGGCCGATTGGTGTTCGTCGCGCATGTGTATCCTCGCCAACAGTGGGGTAAGGTGGAGTGGGTGCTACGGGGCCGTCTAGATCCGGAACGGCACGAATTTGTTAATCAGGCTGAGCCGCGCAGGTTCGGGCTCGGGCACCTGCGCCGGGGTGATGTTGGGAAGCTGGGGCGTGTATTCGCTGACGATGGCCTTGACCATCGACTCGATCATGCCGCGCTCGTGGGTTTCGCAAGCCATCATCAGGCAGGTGATGCAGGTCTCCAGCACGCTCGGGCGCAGTGCGTTTTCCTTCATGCGCATGATGCGCGGGTGCTCGCTGGGGAACACCGTGCCGTCGGTCAGCAGTTCCTCGTGCAGCTTTTCGCCCGGAAACAGGCCGACGAACTTGACCTCGATGTCGCCATCCGGGTTCTGCGGCGTTTTCTCGGTCAGACCCGACATGGCCAGCAGCGTGCGCGCCAGCTCGACGATGCGCACCGGCTCGCCCATGTCGAGCACGAAGACGTCGCCGCCCTTGGCCATGGCGCCGGCCTGGATCACCAGCTGTGCGGCCTCGGGAATGAGCATGAAATAGCGCGACACTTCCGGGTGGGTGATCGTCAGCGGGCCGCCCCGGGCGATCTGGCGCTGGAACAGCGGAATGACCGAGCCGGAAGAGCCCAGCACATTGCCGAAGCGGACCATGCAGAAAGTGGTCTTGGCGCCTTGCCGGGCCGCCGCGGCCTGGAAGATGAGCTCGGCGATGCGTTTGCTGGCGCCCATGATGTTGGTCGGACGCACCGCCTTGTCGCTGGAGATGAGCACGCAGGTTTCGACCTGGTGGGCGGCGCAGGCCGTCGCCACGACCTGGGCACCGAGCACGTTGTTGCGCAGGCCTTCGACGATGTTCGCTTCGACCAGCGGCACATGCTTGTAGGCGGCGGCATGGTAGACGGTATCGACATGGCCGTCGGACAGGATGCGCTCGAGCAGTTCGGCGTTGCAGACCGAGCCGAGGTGGGCGTCGATGCGCAGGTCGGGAAAGCGCGTGACCAGTTCCTGGCGGATGGTGTAGAGCGCGTATTCGGAGTGGTCGAGCAGGTGCAGCCGGGACGGCCCGAGCGTGACGATCTGGCGGCACAGTTCGCTGCCGATGGAGCCGCCGGCGCCGGTGACGAGCACCGTCTTGCCGCGTACGCAGCGTGCGAACAGGTCGAGGCGGGGAGGCACCGGCGGACGGCCGAGCAGGTCCTCGAATTTCAGCTCGCGGATCGAGTCGCGGGGGCGCGTCCGGTCGTCGGCCAGGTCGACCAGCCGGCTCAGGATCTTGGTGGTGACGCCGGCGCCGGCCAGGCGCTGCATGATTTCGCGCAGGCGTTCGGCGGGCATGGCGGGCACGGCAATGACGACAGTGCGGATGCCGTGGGCGGAAACCAGGTCGGCCAGACGGTCGGTATGGAAGACGCGCAGGCCGGCAATGGTGCGGTCGACCAGGGTGCGCTTGTCGTCGAAGAAGCAGACCGGGCGGTACTCGTCGCTGTTGCGCATCGTTTGCGCCAGCTGCGCACCGGCTTCGCCGGCGCCATAAATGGCGACCGCGTCGGAGGCGGGACGGCGCGCGCTATGGCTGCGCAGGAAATTGCGCATGCCGATACGCGAAGCGACGACGTAGGAGAAAGCGATAAACCAGTATATGGCGAGTGCGCTGCGCGGAAACATCGTGTCATTGATTGCGAACGACACGACATAGGCGCATAAAACCGCAATGCCGAGGGCAAATCCCGTGGCGCTCAACAGGCGTCCGTCGATAAAGCGGATGACGGCGCGATACAGGTCGGACATCGAAAAGGCGGCAATCGTCACCAACGCCACGATAATATAAGAGGCGGGGGCGTAATTCGAGGCGAGCTTCATATCGCCGCCTCGTAATAACATGGCGATGAGAAAACACAAAGGCAGTGCCAGCAGGTCGATGGCGATCATCAGCGCTATTTTGGCAGTACGATGCAGCGATACCATTCCTGCGCAAAACTGGCTTAATACTCGGGCGGATAAAGTGGGCATGGGATCGCGTGACTCGTCAGGTGGGTTGCAGGAAGAGCGATAAAGACGATGCGCAAGCAAACTAAATAGGAATGAGGGCGAAAATAAATTTCGTCGGAAATATTTAAGCTGTAAGTGGAATCTGGGCGACGATTAGACTAACCGTTGCTGAGTAAGTTTATTATCGCGGTGCGCCTGAATGATGAGTTTGACCCCGCTCAACCGGGAATTCCGAATTAAAACGGAATTCAGGATTCATTTAATTTGGGAAATGGAATCTGGAAATAAATCGGCCAGGGCTCTGCAATAGATTTCCGTTGGTCAATAAATAATTTGCGCAAGGAAATTAAATGCCTGGGAATCCGGGCTTGCAGGTCGGGCAAAGGCGGGCGTCTATCGCGGACCCGGCGGATCCGCGACAGACGTTTTCAACTGGGGATATCGGAAGTGCGGCGCCCGGGCAGGAAGCGAGGCGGAAGCGGCCCATGCAGGGGATTGGGCCATGCGGCACTGCAGAGCCAGTGCGGCGGCGGGCCGGCGAGGCGGGGCGTGCGGCGCCCCTGCAACAGCGTCAGGTCCCCGGACGCGGCTGCGGCGCCATCGGCGGCACCACGATGTGCTCGTTCAGGCGCAGGAACTTGAAGCCGGCCAGGCGTTGGCCATTCCTGCCTTCGCGCGCATTCTTCGCTTCGCGCTCGGCCGCGCGCGCCATGAAGGATTCGAAGGTTTCCTCGCGCACCTTCGGTTCCGAGGAGTGCAGGAAGTGGCGCTCGCCGTTCGGCCCCAGCACCACCAGGCCCACGTGCGAAGCCCAGTGCTCGCCGTCCCTGGTCGAGATCACGTTCACGAAGTCGCCTTCCTGCAGCTGGCTGGCGATGCCGGCGACCTGTTCCTTCGGCACGAAGGCCTGGCGGCTGGTCTCGACCGGGATGTCGCGCACCGTGTTGTGGCGTGTCCTGAGAAAGCGCGCGCGGTCCACCCGCATGTCGTAGGCGGGACCGCTGGCGCCGGCCAGTTCGGCGCTGATGTCGGTGACGAGCCAGCGGTTCGACACGTTCCAGTCCAGCTCCGTGTAGTGGTTGCGCGTGGCCACGCCGATCACGCCGTCCTTGTAGCGGATGCGCTGCAGCATCCAGAAGAACTCTTCCCACGAACGCGAGAGGGCCATCGCGTAAGTGTGTTCCGCAAACACGACGCAGTCGCTGTGATCCAGACTGAACAGCGGTAGGTTGTCGTGTACCTCAAACGGGAATTCGCCCAGCAGATTCAGGATATAGGGCTGGCCGATGTTCTTGCGGCCGATCGCCGCGATGCGCTTGCGCAGGTCCGGCTCGGCTTCGTGCTGCCAGGCCACGTAGCGCCCGGCCTCGGCGGGGCTCATCTGGTAGATCTGCTTTTGCAGGATGGTCGCCAGCGGCGCCGGCGCCGGCTGCGCGGTCGGGGAAGGCGAGGTAGCGCAGCCGGCGAGGGCGGCGCCGGCGAGGAGCAGGCAGGCAAGACGCATGGTGGTGTCCTTGGGTGGCGAAAATCACGACGCTAACGCGCCCCGAGCCATTTTGATAATGAAAATTCGTGAGGCGGCCATAACCACTTGTTGCTCAATGTGTACATTCCTTCAAGTTATAGTTGAGAGATGACAAGTGATTATCCAGAATATTTGCTTATAGCTAATACTTATAACATGGCAGCGAACCGACTGCCGTGCATCACACCAATATCTATACCAGGAGAGAGATCATGTTCAAGCAGAAGCCGCTGGCGGCCGCCGTCTCGATGGCGATGTTCAGCCTGACCGCCTTGCCGGCCATGGCGCAGACCGCCGAGGCCCAAGCCCCGATGCAGACCGTCGAGGTCACGGGTATCCGTGCCTCCATGGCCAAGTCGCTCAGCGTCAAGAAGAACGCTACCGCCAACGTCGAGGTGATCACCGCGGAAGACGTGGGCAAGATGCCCGACAAGAACCTGGCGGACTCGCTGCAGCGCCTGGCCGGCGTTGCCGTGCGTACCGACTACGACGAAGCCGAAAAGGTGGCGATGCGCGGCACCAACCCGGACATGTCGCTGATCCTGTTCAACGGCCACACCGTCTCCGGCGGCGACTGGTACGTCGGCGACCAGGGCTCGAGCTCGCGCTCGACCAGCCTGTCGCTGATGCCGTCCTCGGTGCTGAACCAGGCCCTGGTATACAAGACCTCGCAGGCCAATATCGTCGATGGCGGCCTGGCCGGCACCATCAACGTCACCACCCGCAAGCCGCTGTCGCAGAAGGAACGCCTGTCGGGCGTGGTCAGCCTCGGCGCCAGCTATGCCCAGCTGCCGGACAAGACGGCGCCTGACCTGAACGTCTCGGTCAACTGGAAGAACGCCGCCGGCACCTTCGGCATCATCGCCCAGGGCTTCGCCGAGAAGCGCTACGTGCGCCGCGACTCGGTCTCGCGCTTCGCCTACGGCGCCAGCAGCGGCTGGGACATCATCGACACCTCGAAGATGCTCGGCATCACCGATGCTTCGCTGGCCGGCAGCGGTTACACGGCGGCCGACCTGAACGGCGTGCGCCTGCCCGGTTCGATGAGCTCGGAATTCGTGGAATCGGTCCGTGACCGCAAGGGCGGCATGATCTCGCTGCAGTTCAAGCCGAACGCCGACTTCGACGTGACCATGACCGGCTTCCACTCGTCGATGAACGCCAATAACAATGGCCGCCTGACCTCGGGCGCGATGTACTCCATGCTGCTCGGCAAGAACGAGCCCCTGGGCGGCATCGCCGCATCGTCGCCGAACACCTACTCCAACGGTCAGCGCGTCTACGCGCAGATCCGCAACCCGGTGATCGTCACCGAGCGCACCATGTACGGCCACGAGCTGAAGGTGCTGAAGGCCGCGGACATCGTGTTCCCGGACGGCACCACCCCTCAGTACGTGGGCAACTCGGAAGGCTTCTACCGCGACGGCGCCCAAGCGACCAGCTCCTTCCTGGACCTGGACGCCAAATACCGCGTGAACCAGGACCTGACCCTGAAGGGCCTGTTCTCGACCACCCGCGGCGTCGGCAAGACCGACCTCGACCAGGGCACTACCTTTGCCCGCTACGGCACCGGCATCTCGTACGCGATGGGCGGCCTGCACGAGGCGCCTTACGTCAAGTATCACGGCGCCGGCCTGAACCAGCCGGGCATCAACCCGGACGGCAGCGGTTACATGATCGTCGGCCGCACCGCCTCGGGCATCCGCACCACCGACAAGGAAATGAGCGGCCAGGTCGATGCCGAGTACAAGCTGAACAATGCCTGGGTCCAGTCGCTGGAAATGGGCCTGCGCCACGCCGACCACAAGCGCAAGAGCGGCCGCTGGGGCCCGGCCTTCCGCACCCCGCTGAGCTATTCGTTCGACCCTGCGACCGGCCAGATCATCCAGCCGGTGCCGACGCCGACCGAAGGCTGGCAGCCGTATCCGGGCAACTTCGGCGGCGGACTGGGCGGCGGCTGGTGGGACAACACCGGCTTCACCTACACGCCGGAAGCCCTGAAGGCCTACATCGCGGCCAACACCAAGGAAACCAGCCCGGAATGGGAGCGCCGCGTCAGCTCGGAAATCGACATGCGCGAGCGCCAGAGCTCTGGCTACCTGATGGCCAACCTGGAAAACGGACCATGGTCGGGTAACGTCGGCGTGCGCTACGTGCGCACCGTGGTCGACGCCCAGATCGCGACGCCGATCCCGAACCCGCGCACCTGCCTGCGCACCGAACCGGGCCAGCCGGCCACGGTCTGCGCCGCTTATCCGGGCGCGATCACCACCGCAGGCGACGCCACTGCCTACTACGATGGTCAGCCCTTCAACCCGCTGGCCGGCACGATGTACTACAAGACGCCGACCCACAAGGTGTTCAAGAACTTCCTGCCGAGCCTGAACCTGCGCTACGAGATCAATCCGGACATGATCGCCCGCTTCGGCGCCAGCCGCACCATCGGCCGCCAGAACTACAACGTGCTGGGCAGCGGCTTCGGCACCCCGGGTTGCGACGCCAGCGGCTGCAAGGTCACCGGCCCGAACCCGGACCTGCGTCCGCTGACCTCGGATAACGTGGACCTGTCCTGGTCCTGGTTCTTCGCCCGCCGTTCGGCCGTGACGGCCAGCGTCTTCCACTCGAAGATCGACGGCTACGTGAAGACCGGCACCGTCGGCACCTCGACGATCGAGCTGACCGACCCGCGCGACCAGGTGGTGAAGACCTTCTTCATCAACACCTCGTCGCAGCAGGGCGCGAAGGTCACCGGCATCGAGCTGGCCTACGAGCAGCCGTTCGGCAGCTCGCCGTGGGGCTTCACCTCGAACGTCAGCCGCGCCAAGACCAAGGTCGACGACGGCCGTCCGATGGTGGGCGCGTCCGAGTGGGCCGGCAACCTGGGCCTGTACTTCGAGAACGACAAGCTGTCGGCGCGCCTGGTGGCCAACTACCGCGGCGAATACGTGAACAGCACCACCGCGCCGTCGCCGACCGCCAACAGCCAGGGCATGTCGACGATCAACGGCGTGCTGATGCCGACCGCGCCGACCATGGCCGCGCCGGTGACCACGCTGGCCTTCAACGCCAGCTACAACATCACCCCGCAACTGGTGCTGTCCTTCGACGCGACCAACCTGACCAACGTCAAGCGCGCCTACTACCGCTACAGCGAGGAAGAGCAGCAGAAGCTGGACGTGAGCGGCCGCCAGTTCTACCTGAACCTGAAGTACAAGTTCTGATCGCGCCGGATGTTGCATGAGAAGGGGAGCTGCGGCTCCCCTTTTTTTCGTTCGCGGCGCCGGAAACGGCTGGGTTATCGCGCACAGTGTGCGGCACTTAACGGTGACGCCGGGGTCGCGCCGCTATCATGAAGCCGTGTGAGTGAGACGCCCGCGATTCAATTCGGCGGACGTCAAATATCTCAACAGGTTAGCCGGTCGCCTCGAGGATCGGCACCAGATTCCACGCCGTCGCCATGGGGCGGCGGCCAGCGCAAGCGGAGGCGCCATGTCTGTCATGACGAAGAATCCACCGAAGCACCTGGTACGCGAATACCTCGAACGGCGTTCGCGCGATCCGAAGCCGCCACCCACGCCGGAAGAAATCCGGCGCCAGCTCGGGTGGGGGATGCTGATGCCGGCGGATATCAAGATGGCGACCAACCGCTCCTGAATGGGCAAGCAGCTTTCAACAGAGGAGAAGGTCATGACCAAGAAAATCGGGAATAAACACGAAGCCCAGCACCGCGGCAAGCAGGAACGCCAGGAAATTCGTCGCGCCAACATCGCGCGCGAAGCCGTCAAGCAGGCTGCTGCCCGCGCCAAATACCGCAACCAGGTCAAGAACCAGCCACCGATGAACCTGTCTGCCGCCGCCGTCTGAGCAGCGCCAGCAAACGCATCCGGCCCGCCCTTCGAGGCGGGCTTTTTTTCGTCCTTCTCCACGCCGCCCCTTGGCCTGATTCGTATCCAGGACGTTTTCGTCCGGCGTTCGCCGACGCCTTCGCCATTCACCGCTTCCACGCCGCCATTCGCCGAAAGGCCCTTTCCTCCTGCCGCCAGCCCCGTTATCGTGTTTACATCACAACACGGAGGATGCAATGGGCACCGAAAACAGCTACAGGCAACGCAAGCAGATGATGTGGGGGCTGGTCCTGATCGTGGTCGGCCTGGTTTTCCTGCTCGACCGCATGGGCATCGCCGATGCCGACGAGCTATGGCACTATTGGCCATTGCTGCTGGTGGTGGCCGGCATCAACCAGACCATCGGCTACCCGAGCGCCAAGGAATTCACCAACGGCCTCTGGCTGGTTTTCATCGGCCTGTGGCTGTTCGCGGTGTTCGAGGGTCTTCTCGGCCTGACTTTCCGTAACAGCTGGCCGCTCTTCATCCTGATGTGGGGGCTGCAGCTGGTGCTCGGGCCCGTGATCGCACGCCGCTTCCCGAAGGAGAAGGATCATGTTTAAAGACAATATCGAAGAAAGCGGCGGCAAGGAGGCGCGGCGCTCCGCCCGGCGCGCGCGCCGGGCGGAACGCGGCATGACCAGCCAGGTGCTGATGGGCTTGCTCGTGATCGCGGTCGGCCTGCTGTTCCTGCTCGATAACCTCGATATCATCGAGATCCACGACGCGCTCTCATTCTGGCCGCTGGTGTTCATCTTTGCCGGAGTCGCCAAGCTGCTCGATACCTCGACGCCGAACGGCTACCTGGTCGGCCTGGCGGGCATCGGCATCGGCACCGTCATGATCCTGAACCGCCTCGGCATCATCGATGTCAGCTGGCGCATGGCCTGGCCCCTGGTCCTGATCCTGGTCGGCGCCATGGTGGTGTACCGGGCGATGAGCGGGCAGCGCGTGGCCATCCACGGCGTCGTCGACGACAAGCTGGCCCCCGGCGCGCCGCGCGACGACACGCAGATGCTGGACGTCACCGCCATCCTCGGCGGCTTCGAGCGCCGCGTGCACAGCCAGGACTTCCGCGGCGGCGAAGTGACCGCGGTGATGGGCGGCTGCACGCTCGACATGCGCGGCGCCTCGATCGCATCCGGCGAAGCGGTGATCAATGTCTTCGCGTTCTGGGGCGGCGTGACGATCAAGTGCCCGCCCGACTGGACCGTGGTCCTGCAGGGCACCCCGATCATGGGCGGCTTCGACGAGAAGACGACGGCGCCGCCCGACAACAGCAAGCGCCTGGTGATCCGCGGTTACGCGATCATGGGTGGGGTCGAGGTGCGCAACTGATGTTTGCACGGCGCAGCGTCGCGTTATACCTGGCGGCCTGGCTGCTGCTCGGCCTGATGCTGGCGGGCCTGATCGTGGCCGCCACCGGCAGCCTGTGGGGCGAGGGCCTGCTGTTCGCCTTGCCGCTGGCCCTGGTCTACGGCTGCGCCAGCGGCTTTTCGTCCTACTACCTGTGCCGGGCCTATCCGCTCGCCAGCAAACCCTGGTACGCGGTGCTGGCGGTGTTCGGCTGCACGGCGGTGTGCGCCAGCGCGCTGTGGACCGCGGCCGGCAGCGGCTGGAGCGACCTGCTGCGCGAGGCGGCGCCGGGCGCGCTGACGGTGACGCGTCCCTTCGCCGCGCTGATGTTCGGCCTGGGCGTGATCCTGTATGGGCTGACGGCCGTCGGCCAGTACCTGGCGCTCGAATTCGAGCGCGCCCGCCGCCTGGAACGGCGCGAGCTGGAAATGAAGCTGGCGGCCCAGGAGGCCCAGCTGCGCATGCTGCGCACCCAGATCGATCCGCACTTCCTGTTCAACAGCCTGAATTCGATCAGCGCGTTGACCACGATCGACCCGGCGGCGGCGCGCGGCATGACCCTGCAGCTGTCGGACTTCTTCCGCCGCAGCCTGGGCATGGATGCCCAGCGCAAGGTGCCCCTGGCCGAGGAGCTTGCGCTGGTGCGCGCCTTCCTCGCGGTCGAGCAGGTGCGCTTCGGCCCGCGCCTGCGCTTCGAGGACGAGGTGCGGGCCGAAGCCCGCGACTGCCTGGTGCCGCCGATGATCCTGCAGCCGCTGGTGGAAAACGCGGTCAAGCATGGCATCGGCAGGCGCCTCGACGGCGGAACGGTGCGCATCGGCGCCGAACGGGCCGGATCGCTGCTGCGCATCCGTGTCGAGAACGACGCCGACGAGGACGAGGTCCCGAGCGCCGCGGCCGGCTGCGGCATCGGCCTGGCCAACGTGCGCGAGCGCCTGGCCGCGACCTATGCGCACGAGGCCAGCATCCACTGGATGCGCGAAGCGCAGCGCTTTCGCGTCGACCTCGCGCTGCCGGCCGTGAGCGAGCCGGCAACGACAGCCACCACCTGACGGAGATCGGAACATGCGTGTCATCATCGTGGACGACGAACACCTGGCGCGCGCGCTGTTGCGCGAGCACCTGGCGCAGCACCCGGATATCGAGATCCTCGCCGAATGCGCGAACGGTTTCGAGGCGGTCAAGGCGATCGGGGAGCTGAATCCGGACCTGGTCTTCCTCGACATCCAGATGCCGAAACTCGATGGCTTCGAGGTGGTGGAGCTGGCCGGCGCGCGCACCCGCTATGTGTTCGTGACGGCCTACGACCAGTTCGCGTTGAAGGCCTTCGAGGTGCGGGCGATCGACTACCTGCTCAAGCCCTTCAGCCGCGAGCGCCTGGCCCAGGCCCTGGACAGTGCGCGCAGCCGGGCCACGCCCCAGGAAGCGGTCGAGGCGGTGGTGGCGGAAGCGGCGCGCCGCAACGGGCCCATGACGCGGGTCCTGGTGCGCGACGGCGCGCGCGTGCATGTGGTGCCCGCCGGGAGCATAGACTGGATCGAGGCCCAGGACGACTATGTCGAGATCCATGCGGCCGGCAAGGCGCACCTGAAGAACGGGCGGATGGCCGAACTCGAACAGGGCCTCGACCCCGAGCTGTTCCTGCGCGTGCATCGCTCCTACATCGTGAACGTGGGCGCGATCGCGCGCATCGAGGCTGCGAGCAAGGACAGCTGGTGCGCGGTGCTGAAGGACGGCAAGCGCATTCCGGTTTCCCGCAGCGGTTACCAGCGACTCAGGGAGATGATGCGTTGATCCTCTCGACCTGCCACCAGCGCGGCAGCAGGGCGCGTACTTCGGGCTGGTCGAAGCGGTCGTCGATCAGGTAGACCACGCCCTGGTCCTGCTCGGTGCGGATGACCCGTCCGGCCGCCTGCACGACCTTCTGCAGGCCGGGATACAGGTAGGTGTAGTCGTAGCCGGCGCCGAACATGGCCTGCATGCGTGCGCGCAGCTGTTCGTTGACCGGGTTCAGCTGGGGCAGGCCGAGGGTGGCGACAAAAGCGCCGATCAGGCGGGCGCCCGGCAGGTCGATGCCTTCGCCGAAGGACCCGCCCAGCACCGCAAAGCCGATGCCGCGGCCATCGGGCTCGAAGCGGTCGAGAAAGGCGGCGCGATCGGGCTCGCTCATGCGGCGCTCCTGGCGCCAGATCGGCACCTCGGGGTGCTCCCGGGCGAACAGCTCGGCCGCCTGCTCGAGGTAATCGAAACTGCTGAAGAACGCCAGGTAGTTGCCGGGCTGTTGCGCGTACTGGCGCGCCATCAGCTGGGCGATCGGCGCCAGCGATGCCGTGCGGTGCTGGTAGCGCGTCGAGATGTGCGCCGCGATCCTGACCGCCAGCTGGCCGGCGGAGAAGGGCGATTCGACGTCGACCCAGCCGGCGTTCCCGGGCAGCCCGAGGAGGTCGGCGAAATAATGCCAGGGGCTGAGCGTGGCCGAGAACAGCGTCACCGAATGCGCGCCCTCGAAGCGCGGTGTCAAGAAGGGCGCCGGCACCACGTTGCGGATGCTGACAGTGGTGTCCTTGCCCGCGCGGGTGACGTCGCACAGCGAATGCTCGCCGAAGGATTCGGCCAGGCGCTGGAAGGCCAGGGCATCGAACAGGAAGTCCTGCAGCGCCGGGTCGAGCGGCACCGCCTGCTCGGCGAGGTGGTCGTTGATGGCGCTGGTGGCGCCCTGCAGGGCGGAGAGGAATTTGTCCGGCGGGGCGGCCAGGACCTGGTAGGGGGCGGGCGCGTCCGCGTCCATCTCGCCCCAGGCGCGCGCGAGCTTGGTCAGCGTTTTCTTGACGGGCGCGGGGGCGGCGGCGCGGGCCAGGCGCAGGGCCGCGCGATCGAGCTGGCTCGAATACATCGCGCGGGCCCGCGAGACCATGTTGTGCGCCTCGTCGACCAACACGCTGGCGCGCCAGCCGTTGGCCTGTGTCAGGGCGTAGAGCATGGCGCCGCCGTCGAAATAATAGTTGTAGTCGCCGACCACGACGTCGCTCCAGCGCGCCATCTCGCTGCCCAGGTAGTAGGGGCAGACGTCGTGGTCCAGGCCGACCTCGCGCAGCGCGGCGCGGTCCAGCACCGGGACGTCGAGCGCCGCGGCGCGCGCGGCGGGCAGGCGGTCATAGAAGCCCTTGGCCAGCGGGCAGGAATCGCCCTGGCAAGCCTTGTCCGGATGTTCGCAGGCCTTGTCGCGCGCGGTCAGTTCCAGCACCCGCAGCGGCAGCGAGGGGCTGGCGGCGCGGATCGTGGCGGCGGCGTCGAGCGCCAGCTGGCGGCCCGGCGTCTTCGCGGCGAGGAAGAAGACCTTGTCGATGCGCTGGCTCGGGGCCGCTTTCAGCACCGGAAACAGGCTGCCGACCGTCTTGCCGATGCCGGTCGGCGCCTGGGCCAGCAGGCAGCGGCCCGCGCTGTTGGCCTTGAAGACGGTCTCGGCGAGCTGGCGCTGGCCCGGGCGGAATGCGGGATGCGGAAAACGCAGGGCAGCCAGGGCGGCGTCGCGCGCCTCGCGGTGGCGCAGCTCCTGTTCGGCCCAGGCGACAAAATGGCGGCACTGCTCCTCGAACATCGCCCGCAGCTCGGCGGCGCCGCGGGTTTCGCGCAGCGCGGTTTCCAGTCCGCTGCCGATCTCGTAATACACCAGCGACAGGTTGACCTGGTCCATCCCGAGCTCGGTGCACAGCAGATGCCCGTAGACGCGCAGCTGGGCCCAGTGCAGGTGGCGGTGGTTTTCCGGCATCGCGGACAGCTGGCCGCGGTAGGTCTTGATCTCTTCCAGCAGGTTCTCGTCCGGATCGTAGCCGTCGGCGCGGCCGCGCACATGCAGCGGGCCGTAGTCGCCGGACAGGGAGACCTCGGTGCGGTAGCCTTCGCCGCGGCGCGCGGTCACCACCGCATGGCCGGCAATGCCTTCCTGGGCGGTGGGCGAGGGGGTGAAGCGCAGATCGAGGTCGCCCTGCTTGGCGGTGAATTCGCAGAGGGCGCGCACAGCGACGCTGTAGGCCGCACCGTAGCCCGGACTGCCGCTCGCGCTGTTGCCCGCGGCCTCGCTCAAGCCGCCTCCTCCCACTGCAGGTAGCACACCGAGACCGGCATGTCGTGGGTGGCGCAATACGCGATCCAGCGCAGCTGGTTGTCCTGCAGGCGGTCGCCCGGGCCCTTCACCTCGATCATGTTGTAGCGTTTCTCGCGCGGCCAGAACTGGATCAGGTCGGGAAAGCCGGTGCGGTTTTCCTTGACGTCGGCAAGGATGCGCTCGCACCACTTCTTCAGGTGCGAGGCCGGAATGCAATCGAGCGCGAGTTCGATCAGGGCGGCATCGAGATACTCCCAGGCGACGAAAGGCGAGGCGATGCCGGATTTCTCGGCAAAGTGCGCCATGATGGTCGCGCGGTAGCGCCCGTCGTCCAGCTGGGCCAGGCAGTCGGCGAATTCCGCCGCGCGGCGCTGGGCGAAGTCGGGGCTGTACAGGTCGGCCGGGCCGCGGTGGAAGGGGTGGAAGAAGGCGCCGGGGATGGCCGCGAAGATGGCGCGCCAGCACAGGAGTCCGAACAGCGCATTGGCCAGCATGTTCTCGACGTAGAACACCGGCGCGTCCTCGCAGGCCAGGTGCTCGCGCACCACGCCCTCGACCCACCAGTCGCCCGCGGGCATCGGCAGGCGGACGTCGACGCGCACTGGATCGATGCGTCGCGCGATGGTCTTCGGGTGGCCGAGGCGGCGCGCCAGGCGCGGCCCGATGCGCAGCAGGTGCTGGCGCTCGGCGTCGCTTTCCGGCGCGCCCTGGGCCACGCACAGGAGTTCCCAGGCTTCGCTGTAGCGCTCGGCCTTTTCCAGCACCCGGATCGCGCGTCCGCGCGCGCCGGGAAAGCGGCAGCGCGCATACAGGGCGTGGGCATTGTCCCAGTCCTTCTGCTTTTCGTAATGCTGGCCGATCTGGAACAGCAGCTTTTCGCGCCGGCTTTCCAGCCAGTCGTTGTGGAAGGCATGCCGAGGCAGGTCGCGCACGATGTCGTCCAGCGGCTCCTGGCCCTCGGCGAAGCGTTCCTTGCAGGCGTGCATCTGGAGGTAGTGATCGATGTCGCGGCGGTCGCGAAAACCGCGCGAGGCCGGCGAGAATTCCACCTGTTCGTAGCGGAACAGGCCGAGGTCGGACAGCACGAATTCGGTCCAGTCCTGGTGCAGGTTGCCGAAGAAGACCAGGCGCAGGCGGTCGCACAGGGGCTTGACGTGGATCCGGAGGGCCAGGTCGTCGCAGTCCCGGTACCAGGCCGAGAAGGCGCGGTCCTCGGCGAACAGGGCGCGCAGCGCTTCGAGCTGCTCGGCCTTTCTTGCGGTTTTCTGATGCAGGTGGGAGCCGAAGGCGGCGGCGATCTCGGGCTTCGACAGCAGGTCGAACAGCTCGTCGAGCGAGAGGACGGGATCGCGTTCGACCCAGCCGGTGGCGAGCAGGTGCTGCGCCGCCTCGACCGGGCAGCCGATCTCGGCATAGCGCAGTTTACTGGCCCGAAACAGCGTGCCCTTGCGCATGACCATGCGCACGAAGAGCGCGCGGGCAGGCTGCGGCAGCGTGCTGAACGCTCCGATAAAAGCCCGTTCTTCGTCGGTCAGCAGGTCGTCGTAGCGCTGGCCGATCCAGTCCAGGACGCCCTGGAAATTGTCCAGGTAATAAAACTCGTTTTCCAGAACCCTGTTCATTGCGAGACGCGACACTGTGCTTATATCCAGTATAGCGCCACGCCGCGCAATCGGCCCAGCAGTTTCAGCGACGAAACCCTTGGGCCGTGGTTTTTTGCCACATCAGGGCTTGGGCGCAGGCGCCGGGCATTTCGCGCCTGTGCAGGAGGCAGCCGGCGCGCGCTCGCCGCGGTGGCGTTCGGAGTGCTGGATGATGGCCGAGATCAGGGCGACGTCGTTGTCGACCGTGGTGTCGGCGCCCGTTGCCGGCGCGCTCTTGCGGTTGCGCGCCGGCGTCTTGTCGGCAACGGCGCTGCGCTGTGCCGCCGGTTTCGCGGCGCGCGCCGCGGGGCGCTGGGCTTTTTGCGTTTTCTCCGCTTTCTCCGTCTTACCGGCATTTGCGGCCAAGTCCGCCATGTAGGGG
>JBFLZJ010000018.1:0-107399 GCA_040755875.1 Pseudomonadota bacterium
TTTGACTATATCGAAAGGTTCTACAATCCACGCCGGCGTCATTCCACTATCGGCTACATCAGCCCGGTACAGTTTGAAAATAAAAAATGCGCCTAACGGAAGTGTCCGTGACGATGGGGGAATGCCAAACAGGCTGGTTACCTTCGCACTGCGGGCACATACAAGGAGTCCTTATGAAATACTACAACCTCAAGTACACAAGCCCTGCCGTTCTGGTGCTCACGCTGGCCTTGCCGGTTGGTGCACATGCGAGCGGAGCACAGACTATGGCGCATCCCGCCAAAGCTGCGGACACGCAGGACATCAAATTTATCAAGCACGGCACCCAGGCATCGACCAAGGGGCCGTCGCAGAATTTCACTGGTTCGGTGCGGGTTGACCCGCTGTTCGGTGCGAATGCACCGTCGCGTACCGCAGCGGCCTATGTCACTTTCGAGCCAGGGGCGCGCTCTGCATGGCATAGCCACCCGCTGGGCCAAACCCTGGTCGTAACGGCCGGCGTTGGTCGTGTGCAGCGTTGGGGTGGGGAGATGCAGGAGATTCGTCCGGGCGATGTGATTTGGACACCACCGGGCGTCAAACACTGGCACGGCGCATCGCCGACGACCGCGATGACGCATATGGCGATCCAGGAACAGCAAGAGGGCAAGGCGGTCGTGTGGATGGAGAAGGTAAGCGACGAGCAGTACAGTAAATAATTCCTGTGCTGTGTCATAGCGGTAGCTAGGCTTTGGTCATCGGCGGCCTGATCTCTACCACGCCGCTGACGTTACACGGCCTTCGCTTGACTTGCAGGGGGGGCGGGCCGTGCTTGATGACGCCGGACGGAGCGACCAGTCTGCCGCTAACTAATCGATTTTCTATAGGTCCTCCAAAAAATTTTTGAGGATCGGACCTATGAAGGAGTGTGAGGGCGGGGGCGCCTTTGTCCTCCCCCCCCACGGGTGGGGAGGGGCCGACGGGGGCTGCCCGATCTCGCCACAATGCGTCTAGATCGCCCATTGGATCAGGCCGAAGAGCAGCGGGTGAACCTGTCAGCGCCCATGCAGCCCTGTACTTGCGACCGAAACGGACTATAGCGCCAGCATCGTTCGCACGGCACAGGGCGTCGATAGCGGCCTTGTAAGCAATGGCGATGAGGTGGGCTGCCCTTCGACCAAAACGTCGCGTGGCGCGCCCTCTGAGGGCCTTGGCGAGGACATCGGATCGCATTACAGCGGAGGCAGCTTCTTGTCCAGGTAGCGCATGGCGAACATACGCGCCTCTTCCGCGCTACAAACGGCTTGGGCACTCCACGCCTCGTCTTTGAATTGACGCAGCCATTCGCCTTGACTCGCGCTGGCCACGCGCGCTGCACTGTTGAACTCTAGAGCCAGCCCGGTATCGTTGGTTTTGTTGACCAGGACAAGCAGAGCCGGCACGTAGATTCTATCGTTGAGGGCACGGATTTGCCGCTCGCGGCGGCACAACTCATCCAGTGGAATATCTCGCCCAGCTCGGGCGCGATTGCTAGGACATCGAGTCGGTGCGCTCACTTGATGAAGCGCGCTTGCTCGCGCTCGTCGACACATTGCATGTGCCTGTTCCTAATTTAGGAAGCCGGCAGCCCAGCATTTATGCGGGTCTCAGCGTGATCTGTGTAAAAAGCTGTGTGAACACAGCCGGAAACAGGTCGGTCGGTAGGTAGGTCGAGGCATCACGAGGCCGGCCAGCTTGGTCGCAGGTCGGTCGGTAGGTCGGTAGGTCGGTAGGTCGGTAGGTCGGTAGGTAGAGGCGCGATGAGACCAGCTAGGTAGAGCGGCAGGTCAGTCGGTAGATAGGCAGGTAGCGTGGACCATATCGCAGGGTCCGGTTGATTAATTGAATTGTAGAGCTGATGCTGCCGTAAGTCACGCGGATTTTCGCTGGTCGCGCGCGCGCGTACGGGCTTTGTGATTGTCGCACCGTCCCAGCAGCATCCAGAAGCGCACTCGAAGAGAATAAGGAGAAGAAGAGAATTTCGCTTCATTCTTCAAACATTCAGAGAATGCACTTGGCCGGGGTCTGTCATAGGAGGATTTAGTAATTATATATATTAAATATCTATATATTCTCTACTTCTCTACCCCTCCGTCTTTCCGGTATTTTTTTAGTATTCCGGTTCTTGTCTTTCCTCCCTTTCAGGAAGAGAATGAGAATGCAGGGAAAACGGCTGAAACCCGCATGGATAGTGCATCTTGGCCTTCTCTATCCTGTATCTGGCAGGAGAGCGCCAAAGAAAGGCCGTCCGCCGGCTCGGCATGTAGTACGAATAATCATGTGCGTTGTTGTTTTGCAACATACCTAAATGCCGAAACATATGTCAGATCAGGCTTTGTGGTCGCCGTGAGACAACCGTTGTTTCATAAAGTCGAATAACTTTTTTGCAGCAAATAATAAACACCTATCGACTGTTATGGAAACCTTTAAATGCCTTCGTATATTCCTGGATACAACGTGCTGCCGGTGGCACTTGCTGATGAAACTCGCACTCATGTGCCAACCGCCTGCGCGGCCTTTTGGCTTAACCGCTCGCCCCAGACCCTGCGTTCGTGGGCGTGCTTCGAGAACGGCCCGGTTCGCCCAATTCGCATTAATGGCCGCCTCGCATGGCCGGTGGATGCCATCGTGCGGCTGTTGAGCGGTCAAACCTAATACATCATATAAAGCCCGGTACGCCCCCAGGCAGGCTGTCTGGAGGCCCCCTAGAAGGTCAGGCGCTCAGCCGTTCGGGAGCGACTCGAACTTCCACTCCTGCCTGACTCAGCATCCACACTTCAATCTTCGTGTGCCACATCCGCAACAGGTCGATCGGCCGGCGGATGTAGTGCTTTTCTGCGATGGCGCTCGGCTTGTGCCCCATGATTTGTTCTTGGATTCCCGTCGGGCATTCGACCCACTCGCTGAGCGTGCGAAAGGATCGACGGAGGCCATGGATGGAAACATGAGGCAGGCCCGCCACCTTCAAAGCCTTGTTGTGGGCCGTGCGTGGTTCTTGGATGCGTCCGCTCGCAGCGGTCCGGCTGCTGAACACCCAGACATTGGTGCGCGGCAGGGCGTCCAGCAGAGCCGACACATATGGGGTCAACGGAATCGAGCGGGTGGCCTGCGTTGCTTTGTCCTTCAAGACCATCGTTGCCCACTTGAAGTCCAGGTCGGTCCATCGCAGCTCGGCCATTTCCTCGCGTCGTGCCCCAGTGAGCAGAAGTGCCTGAAGGTAGGCGCTTGTCACCGGATTCTGGATCGCCCGGACCTGCTTGAACCACGGCGCGAGCTGCTCCCGCTGGAGGCAATCTGATTTCGCCGCCGGCTTGGGAAGTTCATCCTTGGCGACGCTAGATGCGCATGCGTCACGGTCGACTTCAGTTTTGTACTCCGGCCGCGCGGCACACCAGTTCAGGAAGGCACGCAGGCGAACGAAGGCGTTCATTGCGGTCGTAGGCCTGTATGCCTCATCGTGCAGCCACTTCCTCACGAAATCGGCGTCGATTTCTCGGAGAGGATGAGTGAGCACCGACACCAGCACGCCGGGCAGGGTGGTTTCTCCTTCTCCTTTTTTGCGGCCACGGGCTTTTTGTCGGCCACCCTCATCAACCAATCGCTGATGGTCCAGCAGGGTGCGGGCGCTCCAACGGGTCTTGCGGGCCGCCATGTAAGCGTCCCATGCTTCTTGGGCTGGCATCTCGGCGCGGCGACCGGCATCGCGCTTGGCAGCCTGCTCGGCAATAAGCTCGGCTTTCTGTACTCTCGGATCATGTCCGCCATCTACCAGCACCTTGAGGCGCCGCGCTTCCGCCTGAGCGCCTGAGATATCCCACGTCGATGGCGAACCAATCGTGATGCGAATGGATTGATTGTTGAGCTTGGCCTGGAAGACGTATGCCTTGGCGCCGCTGGACACCACCCTAAGCCCAAGGCAAGGCGCGGTGGCATCCCACAGGAAAACTTGTTTTTTATCGGCGGGGCATTGAAACCCGTCGACCCGAGCTGCGGTAAATTTAATTTTGGACATATGACTGAGTGTTGTGTAACCGCTGTGTAACCCAGCTATAAGTATATTTGTGTGTTGAGGGCAATGCAAGGGCCAGTATGTTTTACTGTAAGATGATGAATCTTAAGGAAAAACTGGCAATTTATGTATGATGAAAAATCGCACTGTATACATTGACCTTCTAATTCGTAATGCGAAGGTCACCAGTTCGATTCCGGTCAGCGGCACCAACAGAATTCGGCAGTATAGAAATATTCGACAAAAAGCCCAGCTTCGCAGCTGGGCTTTTTGTTTTTTGTGCTTGTTTTTCCGCGCGCAGGCCGCCGCTGGATACGCTCAGCCGTGTTGCGAATGGGCTGGACTGTAAGCCTCCCTGGTGCGGATCGCGGCCACCATCTCGTCGCAGCTCATCGGTTTCGCAAACAGCATGCCCTGCGCGAACTGCACGCCGCGGCTGACCAGGTAGGCGTGCTGGGCCTCGTTTTCCACGCCTTCGGCAATGATCTTCATCGACAGGGTGTGCGCGATCTCGATGATGTGCGGCACCACCAGGCTGATCGGGGCGCCGCTGCCGATCGACTCGATGAAGGAACGATCGATCTTCAGGAAGTCCAGGCGCAGGGATTCGAGATAGGACAGGCTGGAATAGCCGGTGCCGAAGTCGTCGATGGCGATCTCGATGCCCCGGCCCTGCAGCCGCTGCGTGATCTCGCGTGCGCGGTGCACGTCCAGCAGGCCGCGCTCGGTAATCTCGACGATGAGGTTCACCGGCCGCAGCCCGCTCGCTTCCAGCGAAGCCAGGATTTTCTCGGCCAGGTGGGGCGAATTGAAATCGGATGCGCTCAGATTGATCGCGATGTGGAAGTTCGGGTGGGAATGCAGGAAACGGGTCGTGTCGTGCAGGATGAGCTCCAGCACTTTCTGCGACAGTTTGTTGATCAGGCCATTCTTTTCGGCGATCGGAATGAAAAAGTCCGGCCTGATCAGCTCTCCCGTCGGGCGGCGCCAGCGCACCAGGGCTTCCGCGCCGATCCAGGCTCCGGTCTTCATGTCGATGACGGGCTGGTACACCATGAACAATTCATTCGACTTGAGCGCGGTGCGCAGTGCGCCGACAAGCGACATTTGTCGCCGCGCCAGATACAGGATCGCGGCCGTCGCCAGGATCCCGGCCAGCAGGCCGGCCGGAATCAGGCGCCATGCCAGTTCGGCGCTGCGGTTGTTGAGATAGGTGACCGGTATGGCCGCGATGGCCGCCGACTGGAAGCGGTTCGACCGCGCGACCGCGACCACGTAGCCCCGATCGACGAAAACGGTCTCGTGCTGGCCCGCGAGCCGGTCGATCCAGCGCGGGTCGACGACACCGCGCGCGGAAATCGTCGTCCCGCTTCCCTGCTGGATCACGGCCAGGGCGACGTCGGGTTCGTTGGTCGTGGTGTCGATTGGCAAGTCGCGGTGAATGATGGCCGCGAGGTCGCCGAACTGGAGCACGATCAGCTTGCCCAGCCGGCCCCCGGGAAGTTCCGGCGCCTCGCGTATGGTGGCGCCGTTGACGGTATGCGCCAATGCCGGTCCCAGCGGTATCGGGCGGGTAGTGCCCATCGATGAGCAGGCGAGCTTGTCGCCTTGCACAACTCCGAGCGCCTGGATATAGCTCGAGGTCAGGTCGAAGCGGCGCATGAGGTCGACGGAGGCCGGCGAGCAGGCGGGCGCGCCGGACTGGCGCAGTGTGTGGGCGGCGGACATGACCTGCAGCGTCGTTTCGTCCGTACGATTGATCACGTCGCGGGCATAGGAGAGGGCGCGCATCGACTCGATGCGATAGCTCTGTTCGTGCGCCTCCCTGATGGCAACCGCGATGGGCGCACCGATGGCGACAACCGAGATTGCCAGTGCCAGCAGGAGCGACTTCACGGTGTTCATTCCGGCCTCCGACGCGCGGCATGCCCGGGCGCCGAAGCGCCGGCGCCGTGTCCTAAGATACCCGGGGCGGGTAGCCGGGGCAACCGGCGCACGCCCGCCCGCGCGCTCCGGAGGCGCGGCACGGTTTGCCGGCATCGTCGGCCATTTTCGACAAATTTCCCCCGATCCTACAGCTCTGTTAGGCAACGCACTGTCCCGCCCTCCCATCCGTTATATTTTTTGTATCGCGACGCGGTTTTCCCGACGACCGCAATCGTGCAGTACGCCAGATCGGCGTACGCTTGCAGACGGGATGCGAAAGTGACGTGCTATGAACGGAACTTTTGAGTTCTCCGGAGGTCATCGATCCAAATCCTTGACCGAAGGCAAAATCCGAATGATCCATTGATGTAGCGCAGCTCATTCTCGCGCCTCCGTTTTGTTTCGAGCGGAATCGAGGAAGAATGTGGTGATGGTCGAGTATCGGTCTACTCCGCGTTGGTCTCCATTTTTAAGAGGACAAAGTCATGGATAATCAAAAGTCGAGCGAGGGAAAAGGCGTTGATGCCGGCCGTCAAGGCACCGGCAACAGCATGGGCAAGGACCAGCAATCGAGCCTGGGCAAGGACCAGCAAAGCGGCGCCAGCAGCCAGAAGGGCGCGTCGGGTTCGTCGGGCAGCACCGGCACCTCGTCGGGCAGCCTGAGCGGCACTTCGTCGTCGAGCGCCAGCCCGGCAACGAGCACCAGCACCGGCGCCGTCGGCGGCACCAGCAACGCCAGCAGCGCGGCCGGCTCCTCGGGCGGCATGGGTTCGTCGTCGAGCGGCATGGGTTCGTCCACCGGTTCGGGCTCGTCGAGCAGCATGGGCTCCTCCACCGGCATGGGTTCGTCCACTTCGGGTTCGGGCACCTCCGGCGCGATGGGCAGCTCGTCCACTTCGGGTTCGGGTACCTCGGGCGCCATGGGCAGCTCGTCGACCTCGGGTTCGGGCAGCACCTCGGGCGCCATGGGCGGCTCGAGCAGCATGAGCACCGGCGGCGATTCGTCGTCGAAAGACGCGGGCATGATGGCTTCGATGAAGCCGGAAGAAATGCACAAGTCGATCGACAAGGCAGCCCAGGCAGCCCAGCCGATGGTCGAGCGCGTCGTCAGCAGCGCCCACGCCGGCGTCGACAAGCTGAGCGGCATGCTGAGCAGCGCAACGGAAACCCTCGGCAGCCGCAAGGTGCAGATGAACGACACCTACCAGCAACTGGCTGACTCCGGCCGCGAGTACATCCGCAACAAGCCGGGCACCGCCGTCGCCATCGCACTGGGCGCAGGCTATATCCTGGCCAAGCTGCTGGGCAGCAACCGCCGCGACTACTGATCCGGCGTTCGCCTGACCGACATCCCGGCCGATCTCTGTTCGGCCGGGATGCGGCGCTTCATCAAAGAATTCATCCGGGGGAGGCCATGCAAGCTCATTCAGCGAGCGGGGCAACGCACGCCCCTGCGGGTGCTCCCGCTGCGGGTGCTCCCAGTGTCGCGGCCGAGAGCCTGCCCGCGGCCGCTCCCGCGCTTGCTCCCGCGCTCGTGCCGGAATCCATGCGATCCGATGTCGCCTGGGGCGCGGTCTTTGCCGGCGCCACCTGCGCCGCCGCGTTTTCCCTCGTCTTCATCCTGCTCGGTTCCGGCCTGGGCTTGGCCATCGTCTCGCCCTGGACGGACAACACCGGCCTCGACATCGGCGTCTCCGCCATCTGTTGGCTCGCCTTCACCCAGCTCGCGGCCTCGGCGCTTGGCGGCTTCCTGGCCGGACGCCTGAGCGTGAAGTGGGCCCGGCTCCATGACGACGACGTCCATTTTCGCGATACCGCCCATGGCCTCTTGAGCTGGGCGGTGTCCACGCTTGTCACGGCCGCCTTTTTCGGCGGCGTCATCGGCAACATGGCCGATGCCGGCGCCGCCAGCTCGGCGGTGGCGAACCAGGCCGCCGCCACGGCCGTGGCGCCGAACGGCGACGCCGCCCATTCGCCCGATTACCTGATCGACGTGATGCTGCGCAGCGAGCGTTCAGGTCCGCTTGATCCCGCCCTGCGCCAGGAAGCCATGCGCGTCCTCGCCAGCGGCGTGGCCAGGGGCCGCCTGGCCGTCCCCGACCGCGCCTGGCTGACCCGGCGCATCGCCGACCGCACCGGCCTGGACCGCGAGGATGCCGGGAAACGCGTGGACGACGCCTTCGCCAGCTTCGCCGCGGCCGCGGCGAAGGCCAAGGTGGCTGCCCGCGAGGCACATGAGAATACGCGCAAGGCGGCCGCCAGCACGGCGCTGTGGCTGACCATGGCGCTCCTGCTGGGGGCGCTCGTCGCGAGCTGGTGCGCGACGATCGGGGGCAGGATGCGTGATGGGCTCGCGGCGATGCCGGGCCGCTAGAAGAAGGGGAATGCGCGTACGTTCGATACTGCTGTGGCTGCTGTGGCTGCTGGGGCGCGCCGATTCCGATGGTTACCCGACCGCGGCGCCGACCTGTTCCGATGCGCGTCGAGACCGGCTTGGGGCCACTGTATAGCGTCTGCCGGGTAACGCGTGCCTGAAGCGCCTGGCACGCGACAAGTGTCGCATTGATGAGCAGGTTCGGCTAAAAGCAGCTTTGCTCGATCAACTTGGGTTCGTCAACCTGGATCACTTGATGATCTGACGTCCTGAATTTAAACCATATGAAGCGTCGCTGCGGGCACATGAGTTCCAAGCTTGCCTTGGAGCAGGGCTGGAACTTCACCGGCACCTCGCTACCTTCGTCCATCAGCGTTCCATAGTCATACGGTTTCGTGCATGAGTAACCGGCAGCTTCTATCTTGCGGACCGCGGCTGCGTGATCCATACCCATTGGGTAGAGTTGGGCATATTCACGTTTATACGTAGCCATATCCACTCGCGTGAGCTGAGCACATCCGCCAAGGACTCCCATTGCCAGGAGTGCGGCGGAAATCATGAGGTAACGGTTCAATATTTTTCCAATCATGGTGTATGAAGCAGCGCGGGTCGGCAGGTCTTATCAACCGGCGTTTCCTTGGGTTCCCCTGCCTGGGCCTCACTTCATCGCGCTCGGCTCTTCCCGCTTCGCCGCCACATCCTTCGGATGCCGCTGCACCTTGCGCACCCCGCGCCACATCAGGTTCTTGAAGTCGTCCACATAGGTGAATACCGCCGGCACCACCAGCAAACTGAGCAGCGTCGAGGTGATCAGGCCGCCGATCACGGCGATCGCCATCGGCGAACGGAAGCTCGGGTCGCCCGACAGGCCCAGGGCCAGGGGCAGCATGCCGGCGCCCATGGCGATGGTGGTCATGACGATCGGGCGCGAGCGCTTGTGGCAGGCGTCGACCAGGGCGTCGAAGCGGGTCATGCCGGCCTTGCGCGCCAGGATGGCGTAGTCGACCAGCAGGATCGAGTTCTTGGTCACGATCCCCATCAGCATGATCAGGCCGATCATGGTCGGCATCGACAGCGCGCTGCCGGTAATGAGCAGGGCCACGAAGGCGCCGCCGATCGACAGCGGCAGCGCGGCCAGGATCGTCAGCGGCTGCATGAAGTCGGCGAACAGCAGCACCAGCACGCCGTAGATGCAGAGCACGCCGATGGTCATGGCGATGCCGAAGCTGGCGAACAGGGCCTGCATCTCCTGGGCGTCGCCCAGTTCCGCGATCGTCACCGAGGCCGGCAGGGTGTTGAAGGCCGGCAGGGCGCGCGCCTCGGCGTTGACCTCGCCCAGCGAACGGCCCGAGAGCTCGACGTCGAGCGTCACGTTGCGGCTGCGGTTCAGGCGGTCGATCTGGGCCGGGCCGCTTTCCATCGTGATGTCGGCCACGGTCGCCAGCAGCACCGGGCCGTTCTTGCCCGGCACCGTCAGGCGGCCGATGGCGTCGAGGTCGGCGCGCACCGCGTCGGGCAGCTTGACGCGGATCGGCACCTGGCGCTCGGACAGGTTCATTTTCGCGAGCGCCTGGTCGTAGTCGCCGGCGGTGGCGACGCGCACCGTCTCGCCGATCGCCGCGGCGGTCACGCCCAGGTCGGCCGCGCGCGCGAAATCGGGCCGCACGATGATTTCCGGGCGCACCAGCGAAGCGCTCGAGCTGACGTTGCCGATGCCCTGCAGCGTGCGCAGGTCGCGCTCGGCGCGCTGGGCGGCGGCGGTGAGGGCGGCCGGATCGTCGCTCCTGAGCACGAGCTGCAGCTTGCTGCCGGTGTCGGGCTGGCCGACCGTGAAGCGCGCGCCCGGGATGTTCGCCAGTTGGGTGCGCATTTGGCGCTCCAGCTCGGCCAGGGTTTCGTCGCGGTCGCTGCGGTGCACCGTGGTCACGGTCAGCACCGCGCGGCGCGCCTCGGCGGCGGCGCCGGGAGCGAAGGCGTCGCCGCTGGAGCCGCCGCCGATCGAGCTGAAGATGCCGGTGACGCCGGGAATGCGCATCGTCGCCTGGCGCGCCTGCTCGGCCACCGCATGGGTCTGCGCCAGCGTCGAGCCGGGCGGCAGTTCGACGTTGATCAGGGTCTGGCCGCGGTCGGCCGCCGGCACGAAGCCGGTCGGCAGCAGCGGCACCAGCGCGATCGAGGCGGCGAAGAAGACGCCGGCGGCGATGGCGGTGGTGAGGCGGTGGCGCAGGCACCACTGCATCACGCCCATGTAGCGGCGCATGACCGGGCCGTCCTTTTCCTCCTGCGGCTTGGCCGGTTTCAGGATGTAGGCCGCCATCATCGGCGTCAGCAGGCGCGCCACGACCAGGGAGGCCAGGATCGCCAGCACCGCCGTCCAGCCGAACTGCTTGAAGAAGCGCCCCGGAATGCCGCCCATGAAGGCGGTCGGCAGGAACACCGCCACCAGCGAGAATGTGGTGGCGATCACCGCCATGCCGATCTCGTCGGCCGCTTCCAGCGCCGCCTGCATCGGCGTTTTCCCCATGTGCAGGTGGCGCGCGATATTCTCGATCTCGACGATGGCGTCGTCCACCAGCACGCCGACCACCAGCGCCAGCGACAGGAGGGTGACCATGTTCAGCGTGTAGCCGAACAGGTATTGGCCGAGGAAGGCCGGGATCACCGACAGCGGCAGCGCCGCGGCGGCGACAAAGGTGGCGCGCCAGTCGCGCAAGAAGAACCAGACCACGACCACGGCCAGCACCGCGCCTTCGTACAGCATCTCCATCGAGGCGTCGAAGTTTTCCTGCACCGGCTCGGCGTTGTCGACCACTTCGCGCAGCACCAGGTTCGGGTGCTCCTTCTGCAGCTGGGCCACGGCCGCGCGGGCGCCTTCGGCCACTTCGGTCTCGCTGGCGCCGCGGGTGCGGAAGATCTCGAAGCCGACCACGCGGCGCCCATCCTGCTCCGCCAGCGCGCGCGGCTCGGCCACCGTGTCGATCACTTTCGCCACTTCGTCCAGGCGCACGCGGCGCCCGTCGGGCAGGGGAATGTCCATGCGCGCCAGTTCCTGGGCGCTGGCCACCGTCGCCAGGGTGCGCACCGACTGCTCGGCGCCGCTGACGTCGCCGCGTCCGCCCGGGCTCTCGCGCTGCACGTTGCGCAGCTGGCGCGACACGTCCAGCGCCGACACGCGCAGCGCCGCCATGCGGGCATCGTCAAGCTCGACGCGGATCTCGCGGTCGACGCCGCCGACACGCTTGACCGCGCCCATGCCGGGCACGCTCAGCAGGCGCTTGGAGACGGCATTGTCGACGAACCAGCTCAGCTCCTGGTCGTCCAGGCCCGCCGCGCCCGCTGCGTTGGGTTTGGCCGTGGCGGTAAAGGTCAGCACCGCGCGGCCGGCGGTGGCGGTCTTGGTCACGCTCGGCTCGCGCATCTCGGCCGGCATGTCGGAGCGCACCTGGGAGACGGCGTCGCGCACGTCGTTCACCGCGTCCGACAGGTTCTTGTCGAGGATGAACTCGACGGTGACGGTGGCAACGCCGTCGAGCACGCGCGTGTAGATGTTCTTCACGCCCTGCAGCGTGGCGACCGAGTCCTCGATCTTGCGCGCGACCTCGGTCTCGAGCTGGGCCGGCGCCGCGCCCTCGAGCGTGGCGGTGACGGTCACGATCGGCAGCTCGATATCGGGGAAGAACTGGACCTTGTTGGCCTTGAAGGCCAGGATGCCCGCGAAGGTGAGCAGGGCGAACAGCAGGATCGCCGGGATCGGATTGCGGATCGAAAGGGCGGAGAAATTCATCGATGGCCCCTCAGCGCGCGGCAGGACCCGCCGGCGCAGCAGCGGCGACTTCCGCCGTGCCGGCGGCCGGGGCCGACTGCGCGGCAGGAACGTTCTTCACCAAATCCCCATCGTTCAGGAAGCCGGCGCCGCTGACGACGATCTGCGCATCCGGCGCCAGGCCTTTCACCACCTCGATGCGCTCGCCCAGGCGCCGTCCGGTATCGATCTTCAGCTGGCTGACGCGGTTGTCCGGGTTCAGGCGGAACACGTAATTGAAACCGTCGCGCACGGCGATGGCCTGCTGCGGCACCGTCAGCGCGCGCGATTCGCCGAGCTCGAACTGGCCGCCGGCGAACATGCCGGCCTTCAGCGGCGCGTCGGCGCGCATCGCGGGCGGCAGGTCGACGTAGACGAGGGCGGTGCGGCTCTGCGGATCGACGGTGGGCGCGACCATGCGCACCTTGCCGGATACTTCCGCGCCGTTGGCCGCCTTCACGACGGCGCGCGTGCCCGGCCTGATGCGGCCGATGTCGGCCGCCGTGACTTCGGCGCGCCACTCCAGGCGGCCCTGGCGGATCAGTCGGAACAGTTCGGTGCCGACGCCGACCACGGCGCCGACGGTGGCGCTGCGCGCCGAGATCACGCCGCTGTCGGGCGCGACCACCTTCGTGTACTTCAGGCGCAGCTGCTGCTGGGTGAGCGTGGCGCGGGCCGCGGCCACGCGCGCCGCCGCGGTATTCGCGGCCGTGACATACTGCGCCACCTGCTGCTCGCTCATCGCGCCGGACGCGCGCAGGGCTTCGCCGCGCTTGGCGTTGGCGGCGGCCTCGGCCGCATTCGCCTGCGCCTCTTCCAGGGCCGCGCGCGCCTGCGCCACGTCCGCGTTGACGGTGTCGGCCGAGAACACGGCCAGCACGTCGCCCTTGCTGACCACGTCGCCGACGTTCACGCGTACTTCAGTCAGGCGCAGCCCGCCCGACTCGCTGCCGATGATCGCCTCCTGCCAGGCTGCGACATTGCCGTTGGCGCCCAGGCGCAGCGGCAGGGTGGCCGTGCTCGGCCGCGCCGTGGTGACGGTCAACGCGGGCGTGGCTGGCGCGTTCTTCTTCTCATCGGCATCGCGGCCGCAGCCGCTCAGCGTGAACAGGATCAGGGCGGCCACGCCGGCGCGCAGGAAAGGGCGGGTAGTCATCGAGGGCATGTTGGGTTCCGTGGTCTGGCGATGCGGTCGTATCCGACGGCATCGGCCAGTTTACCAAAAGGCACAAAAAGTTGACGCGAATTCAAGTTCGGCCCGCTTTCCCAGTCCTCGCTACAATGGTTTTTTCTACTGGAGATGAAGATGAAACGAGCTTTGTTGACTGCCGCGCTATTTGCCGCGCAGCCTTTGTATGTGGCGGCCCAGGAACCGGCCAGGACCGATGCGCCCTGCCGGGCCGACGACAAGGCGTCCGAGCGCGCCTCGGCCGCTCTGCCGGCGCGCGCCGGCACCCACCCGATGCCCGAGCGCGGCGCGATCGCACCGGCCACCCGCGTGCCTTCGACCGTGGAAAGCGCCTCGTCGCGCGCGATGGCGGCGGCGCGGGCGCGGGAGCAGCAGGCGGACAGTGAGAAAAAAACGACGCAGGATGGGTGCCAGCCGGCAGCCCGGCAGGCCGCCCCAGCCGAAGGCGTAAAGAAAGGCTAAGCGCGCATTTTGCACCGGAAGAGTGCAATCCTGATCGCATACGCACCCGAATGATGCGCTGCGACATAAAGTGTCGAGCCAGGACGGGCCAGGCAGCGGGGTGGGAGAGAGTACGTAGGAGAGGGCCGACGTTCTTACGGTAGTTTTACCGTATTGCAGTGCACAAAAAATCGCGTTATATTGGAACCGTCTCCTCCAGTTTTTCTCCGAATTACTGGATTGCCGCCCGCTACCGTCAGGTACGCGGGCGTTTTTTTTGCCTGCGGCGGTAGTCGTAGGGTGGGCGCCCCGTGCCCACGCGTTACGGTCAGGTCCGGGAGTCGGTAACGGTGAGGTGTCGCCCGCAACGTATGCGATGGACAGCACCCTTCGCGTCGAGCACGGCTGCGCTCGGCGTTTGCGGGCGATATGTCACGGCCAACGGGCTAAGGTTACGCACGTAATGCGTGGGCACGGGGTGCCCACCCTACGGTCGCCGCCGATGACTTGCGGCGACGGATAGTTGATTAAACGTCTTCGCCCTGGAACGCGCCTGCCCGCCAGGTCAGCACCAGCGTATCGCGGTGCCCATGCTCTCCCAGCGGCTGGATCGGCGTCGATTCATGGATGACGGCGGCGTCGTCCAGCAGCAGCATGGTCCAAGGCTCGGTCATGGTGAAGCGCTGGCCGCGCGGGCCGTTCGCTTCGAAGACGCGGGTCTCGCCGCCCTTGATGCCGGCGCGATCGATCAGGATCACGGCGACGAAGTCGACGCCGTCGCGGTGGGCGCCCTCGGGGGTCGGGCGGCCGATGCCGTCGGCGGTGTCGATGCGGAACTGGTGCGCTTCCACATACCAGGGCTGTTCGCCCTTCACGTTCGAGCAGACCGCGCCGAGCGCGCGCAGGAGGCGCTGCCAGGCGGGCTGGGCGATGGTCGCGTCCTCGACCGGCTCGAACAGGCGGTGCATGCCGCCGTGCAGGGCGTTGTACTCGACCGGCTGCCAGTGCGCGCGGTGCGGCGTCTGCGCGAGCGCCTCGCCGTTGTCCACGAAGCAGGAATGGCGGCGGCGCCGGTAGCGGCCGCCGTCCTTCAGGTAGTTGTCGAGTTCGAGATGGTCCCAGCTCGGCGCCAGCGCCTGCAGTTCATCCAGCGTGCAGCCGGACAGCGCCGCCACGTCGCTCGGACGCAGCAGTGCATAGCCTTCGTTACGAAGGGCGTCGACGACGCGGGAAGGATCGGTATAGGGTGGTTCAGGTGTGATCATCCCGGTAGCGTAGCACTTTTCCCATGGGGCGGTGGAAGAGGCGGCCAGCTGCCTCTTGCGCTTCGTCAACTCGCTTCATCAACTTCTACCAGGTCTTCGTGAACGTGACCCGCAAGGAGCGCGGCTCGATCGGATGGAAGTGGACGTCCTCGCGCGGCGCGGCTTCGCCGGCCAGTTGCGAGGCATAGTAGTAGTCGATCGCCGAGTCGCGCCGGTTGGTGAGGTTGAAGCCCTCGAGCTCGACCTGCATGTCCTTGCCGATGCGGTAGCCGATCCGTCCATTGAGCGTGGTGCTGGCCTGCGAGCGCACGCTGTTGTCCTCGATGAGCGGACGCGCGCCGAAGTAGCGCAGGCGCAGCGCGCCCGACCACGGACCGACCTTGTTCACGGTCAGGGCGAGCTGGCCCACGCCTTCGACCGCGCCCGGGATGCGGTCCTCCGGATTGCCGCCGCGCGAACGGGCGCGCGCAAAGGCCGCGTCGAAGTCGACCGCCAGCCACTTCAGGGGCCGCCAGTAGTTCGAGAACTCGATGCCGTAACGGCGGCTGGCGTCGCCCGCTTCCGTCATGCCGGCGTCGCCGACATAGGTGAGTTCGGAATCGAAGTCGAGGCGGTAGAGCGAGACGGCGGTCTGCATGCCGGAAAAAGCCTCGGTACGCAGGCCCAGTTCCATGCCGCGGGAGCGCACCAGGCCCGGTGCGCGTTCGACAGCCTCGAACGTCGCCGGGTCGATGCCGGCGACCGTGCCGCGCGCGTCGTTGCTGTGGAAGCCGTGGCCGTAGTTCGCATAGAACTCGGTAGAGTCGAAGGGCGCCAGGATCAGGCTCAGCGAGGGGCTGAGCTGGGTGTCGCTGGCGCGCCCGCTGTTCTCAAGGCGGTCGCTGCGCACGTCGAAGCGGTAGCGGTCGGCGCGCACGCCGGCCACCGTGCGCACGACGGCGTTCCAGCGCGTGGCGCTCTCGACGAACAGGCCGCCGCTGGTCTCGACGATGTGGTCCGCGCGCGTGGTCGACAGCACTTGGCGCGCCCGCGTGTTGTAGAGCCCATTGAAGATGTTGTCGTTCTGGAGGCGCGCGCCGACCGTCAGGTCCGAGGCCATGGTGTCGCTGCGGTGCACGTGCCAGGTCTGGGTCGCGTCCAGGCCGCTGGTGACGCGGCGGTCCGGCTGGGCGAACTGGTCGCCGTTGACCGGGTCCACCATGAAGTAGGTAAAGTTCGAGAACAGGTCGAGCTGGTTGCGGATCACGTAGGCGCTCAGTTTCGAGGCCGAATCGGCGTCGGTCTGGCGCCAGATGCCGGACAGGCTGTAGCGCCGCGCATTGCCGCCATCGGTCTCGTCGATGGCGTCAAAGCGTCCGAGCGAGCCGTCTTCGACCGCGCGCAGCGGGATCTGGTCGGTCGCGTTCCAGCGTCCGCGGTAGGCCATCGCCGTGACGCTCCAGCCGTTGTTGGCGAAGCCGCGGCTGTAGCGCAGCACGGCGTTCGTCTTGCGGTAGTCGTCCGGGCGCGTCCAGGGCCCGTCGTTCTTCATCCCTTCCAGCGCGTACAGCAGGGTGCCGCCGGCCACTTCCGGCGCGCCGGCGACGACGCCGCGCGCGAAGCCGTCCTGGCCCAGCGTGAGGCTGGCGATGTCCTTCACCAGGCGGTTGGCATAGCTGATCTCGGCGCTGCCGGCCGAGGAGAAGTCGCCGCTGCGCGCCGAGTAGGGGCCCTTGCGGTAGTCGAGGCGGCCGACCAGCTCGGGGATCAGGAAGTTGACGTCGGTCCATCCCTGGCCGTGGGCGTGGCTGCGCTGGTTGACGGGCATGCCGTCGACCCAGGTGGCGAGATCGGTGCCGTGGTCGAGGTTGAAGCCGCGCAGGTAGAACTGGTTGGCCTTGCCTTCGCCGCTGTGCTGGCTGGCGATCAGGCCCGGCATGGCTTCCAGCATCTCGCCCGGACGGTAGGCGGTGCGCGCGGCCAGGTCCTTCTGGCCGACCGTGCCGGCGCTGGCGGAGTCGGCGATGCCGAGCTGGCTCATGCGGGCGCCTTCGACCAGCACGCGCTGCAGCACGAGGTCGTCCGCATGCGCGGCGTGGTGGATGAACAGCGCAGCGAGCGCGCAGGGCAGGGGGCGAAGCTGGATCATGGCGTGGGGCGGGTCGGCTGTTCGATGCTGTTGCGGTCGAAGGTGAGGGTGCGCACGGCATTGCCCTCGTTGAGGTTCACGGTGTTGACCTGGTCGGGCAGGAAGTCGGTCAGCACCTCATGGTGGACCGTGCCCGCCTTCCACAGCGGGGTCTGCTCCACTTCCTGGTAGATCGTCACGTAGTCGGCGTTGACCGTCATGCCGACCCAGCGTACGTTCAGGCGGGTCTTGTCCTGGCCATACAGCCAGAAACGCTGGTCGATGTACTTGCGCAGCACGTCCTGGTCTTCCGGATCGGACAGGTCGAACTGGCGCCCGTACATGTTCGCCAGCAGGCCATCGATATCGTGGGCCATGTAGGTATGGACGATCTCGGTGCTGCCGGTGCGGGCATTGAAGGAGATGTCCGTGATGCCCGCGTGGAAGCGGTGCGCCCATGCCGCCGTGCTCGCGCACAGCAGCAGGGTGGCGAACAGCAGCTTCAGCAAGCGCATCATTGCGCCGCCTTCGGCGCCGCGGCCTCCGATGCCTTCGCTTCAGGCGTCTTCAGTTTGGTGTTGAAGTCCTTCATCATGTCGTTCTGCTGCCGGGTCTTGAACAGTTCCAGGCGCGACGGCGTCACCTTCCTTGGCCAGGCGTTGTTGCTGGTGTCGATGTCGGCGGTTTCCCAGTACGGGTCTTGCGTGAGCGCGACCATCGGCTCGTCGGTGACGATCAGCTTGGTGATCTTCTTCGGCGAGTAGCGCCAGACTTCGGCCGGAATCCGCTCGACATACTTCTTGCCGCTCTTGAGTTCGATCTCCAGCACCAGCGGCGTCACCAGGCCGCCGATGTTGGAAAAATCGACCAGGTAGAGGTGCTTGCCTTCCTTGAGCAGGGCCTTTTCCCAGTCTTCCAGCTTGGACTGCGACTCCTGGAATTTGTTGCGGTCGGCATTCGTGACGGTGAAGTCGTCGTGCTCGTTGTAGAAGTCCTTCAGCTCGGGATGCGCATCGACGCGGCGCGGCATGCCCTTGTTGCGCTGGTCGGACAGCGATACCGGCTCGGCTTCCTTCGCCTTGCGGCGCCAGGCCTTCTCGACTTCCGGATCCTGGCTGCTGATGGTGTACTCGCTGATGCCGTCCACGCTCACGTCGACCGCGTCGGTGGTGTAGAACCAGCCGCGCCAGAACCAGTCCAGGTCGGTGCCGGACGCGTCTTCCATGGTGCGGAACAGGTCTGCCGGCGTCGGGCGCTTGAATTTCCAGCGGCGGCCGTATTCGCGGAAGGCGAAGTCGAACAGCTCGCGGCCCAGCACCGTCTCGCGCAGCACGTTCAGGGCGGTCGCCGGCTTCGCATAGGCGTTGGCGCCGCGCTGGAGCGTCGACTCCGCGTTCGTCATGATCGGCACCTGGTTCTTGCTGCGCATGTAGTCGACGATGTTGCGCGGTTCGCCGCGGCGGGCCGGGTAGTTCTCTTCCCAGGCCTGTTCGGCCAGGAACTGGAGGAAGCTGTTCAGGCCCTCGTCCATCCAGGTCCACTGGCGCTCGTCGGAGTTGACGATCATCGGATAGTAGTTGTGGCCGACCTCGTGGATGATCACGCTGATCAGGCCGTACTTGGTCGCTTTCGAGTACGTGATCTCGCCGGTTTTCTTGTCCTTGGTCGGACGCGGGCCGTTGAACGAGATCATCGGGTATTCCATGCCACCCACCGGGCCGTTCACGGAAATGGCGGTCGGGTAGGGATAGTCGAAGGAGTATTTGCTGTACTGTTCGATGGTGTGGACGATGGCCGGCGTGGAGTATTTTTCCCACAGCGGGTTGCCCTCCTTCGGGTAGTAGGACATCGCCATCACATCCGTGTCGCCGCTCTTGATCGCCTGTGCGTCCCAGATGAACTTGCGGCTCGAGGCGAAGGCGAAGTCGCGCACGTTGTCGGCCTTGAAGCGCCAGGTCTTCATGGTCTTCGAACGCAGCTTCTCGGCGGCTTCGGCTTCAGCCTGGGTGACGATGATGACCGGCTTGCTTGCCTTCTTCGCCTGCGCCAGCCGCTCGCGCTGGGCGCTGGTTAAGACCGCGCCCGGGTTCTGCAGCACGCCGGTCGAGGCCACGATGTGGTCCGACGGCACCGTGATCTCGACATCGTAGTCGCCGAACTCCAGCGTGAACTCGCCGTCGCCGAGGTACTGCTTGTTCTGCCAGCCGGCGACATCGTAGTAGGCCGCCATGCGCGGGAACCACTGGGCGATCTCGAAGATGTCGTTGCCGTCTTCCTTGAAGCGCTCGAAGCCCATGCGGCGGCCCAGCACGTTCATCTCGGGGATGTTGAAACGCCACTCCATCGCGAACGAGAAGCGCGCACCCGGCTTCATCGGCTGCGGCAGGTCGATGCGCATCATGGTCTTGTTGATGACGTGGTGCAGCGGGCGGCCATCGGCCGTCTTCACGCTTTTCACATCGAAGCCGCCCTCGAACTTGCGGCTCTCGAAAGCGAAGCGCATGGCGTCGAACTTCACGCCTTCCGCGCCGCCCTTCTGCCAGGCGTCGCGCGAGGGGATGGTCGAGATGTTGCGGTTGTCCGAGTCGGCGCGGAACATGTTCTGGTCCAGCTGCACCCACAGGTAGGACAGGGTGTCGGGCGAATTGTTGTAGTAGGTGACGGTGCCCGAGCCGGTGATGGCGCGCTTGTCCTCGTCCAGCGTGGCGCGCAGCTTGTAGTCGGCGCGCTGCTGCCAGTAGGCGTGGCCCGGCGCGCCGGAAGCGGTGCGGGTGCTCGACGGGGTGGGCAGCAGCTCGTCGAGCTGGCGGAACTTGTCGTCGAAGCTGTCGGCGGCGTGGGCGCCGGCGGACAGGGCAAACAGGAGGGCGGCGGCGCGCGCCAGGTGCTTCATGTTCATGGGATGTGGATCAGATCAAAAATGGTGAAACCGGTGGCCGCGCAATCAGCGCAGCCACCGGTTCGTGTCGGAGGGCGTAGGGTGGGCACTTGTGCCCACGCGGTCTCACCGGTCGATCGGCGTTGTCGCCTGCCGGGAGCGCAACGTGTGTGCACCCGTCGTACCGCGTGGGTTCAAGAACCCACCCTACAAAAGCATCACTGCACGACCGGCACCGTCTCCTTCTTCGGCTCTTCCTGCGTCGCCGCCTTTTCTTCAGGCGTCTTCAGCTTGGTATTGAAGTCCTTCATCAGGTCGTTGCCGCCGCGCTCGGTCTTGAACAGTTCCAGGCGCGATGGGGTCAGCTTGCGCGGCCAGGCGTTGTTCGACTGGTCGATGTCGGCGGTTTCCCAGTAAGGATCCTGGGTCAGCGAGACCATCGGCTCGTCGGTGACGATCAGCTTGGTGATCTTCTTCGGCGAGTAGCGCCAGACCTCGGCCGGGATGCGCTCGACGTACTTCTTGCCGCTCTTGAGCTGGATTTCCAGCACCAGCGGCGTCACCAGCCCGCCGATGTTCGAGAAGTCGACCAGGTAGAGGTGCTTGCCTTCATTCAGGAGCGCCTTTTCCCAATCTTCCAGCTTGCCCTGCGCTTCGTTGTACTTGTTGCGGTCGGCATTCGTGACGGTGAAGTCGTCGTGCTCGTTGTAGAAGTCCTTCAGCTCGGGATGCGCGTCGACGCGGCGCGGCATGCCCTTGTTGCGCTGGTCGGTCAGCGACACCGGCTCGGCTTCCTTCAGCTTGCGGCGCAGGGCCTTTTCGACTTCCGGATTCTGCGAGCTGATGGTGTACTCGCTGATGCCGTCCACGCTCACGTCGACCGCGTCGGTGGTGTAGAACCAGCCGCGCCAGAACCAGTCGAGGTCGGTGCCCGAGGCGTCTTCCATCGTGCGGAAGAAGTCGGCCGGGGTCGGGCGCTTGAACTTCCAGCGCTGCGCATACTCGCGCAGGGCGAAGTCGAACAGCTCGCGGCCCAGCACGGTCTCGCGCAGCACGGTCAGCGCGGCGGCCGGCTTGGCGTAGGCGTTGTTCCCGAACTGCAGGAGCGACTCCGAGTTGGTCATGATCGGCACCTGGTTGCGGCTCTTCATGTAGTCGGTGATCAGGCGCGGCTCGCCGCGCATCTCCGGCCAGTTCTCTTCCCAGGCTTCCTGGGCCAGGGTCTGCACGAAGGAGTTCAGGCCCTCGTCCATCCAGGTCCACTGGCGCTCGTCGGAGTTGACGATCATCGGGAAGTAGTTGTGGCCCACTTCATGGATGATCACGCCGATCAGGCCATATTTCGTGCGCTTCGAATAGGTGATCTCGCCGGTCTTCTTGTCCTTGGTCGGACGCGGGCCGTTGAAGGTGATCATCGGGTATTCCATGCCGCCCACCGGGCCGTTCACGGAAATCGAGGTCGGGTAGGGATAGTCGAAGGCGTACTTGTTGTACTGCTCGATGGTGTGCACGATCGCCTGGGTCGAGTACTTCTCCCACAGCGGATTGCCTTCCTTCGGGTAGTAGGACATCGCCATGACGTCGGTGTCGCCGCTCTTGATGCCCTGCGCGTCCCAGATGAACTTGCGGCTCGAGGCGAACGCGAAGTCGCGCACGTTCTTCGCCTTGAAGTGCCAGGTCTTGGTACCGGTGGCGCGCTGCTTCTCGGCGGCCTCCGCTTCGGCCTGGGTCACGATGATGACCGGCTTCTTCGCCTTCTTCGCCTGCGCCAGGCGGTCGCGCTGGGTAGCGGTGAGGACCGAACCCGGATTCTGCAGCACGCCGGTCGAAGCCACGATGTGGTCCGACGGGACCGTGATCTCGACGTCGTAGTCGCCGAATTCGAGCGTGAACTCGCCGGCCCCCAGGAACTGCTTGTGCTGCCAGCCGTAGACGTCATAGTAGGCCGCCATGCGCGGGAACCACTGGGCGATCTCGAACAGGTCGTTCTTGTCGTCGAATTTCTCGTAGCCCGAACGGCCGCCCAGGACCTTCTGTTCGTTGATCTTGTAGTTCCATTCCACGCTGAACGAGAAGCGCTGGCCCGGCTTCAGGGGCTGGGGCAGGTCGATGCGCATCATGGTGCGGTTGATGACGTAGGGGAGCTTGCGTCCGTTCGCGTTGACCGCGGTGATGTTGAAGCCGCCCTGGAACGTCATGCCCTCCAGCGTGGTGCGCATGCTGTCGAACTTCATGCCTTCTTCCGGGCTGCGCGGCTTGGCCCAGGCCTCGCGCGAGACCGCCGTGGCCGACATGCGCGCATCCGAGTTCGGCTTGTAGATGTTCTGGTCCAGCTGCAGCCACAGATAATTGAGCATATCCGGGGAATTGTTGTGGTAGGTGATCGTCTCGGCGCCGCGGATCGCGCGGTTGGCTTCGTCGAGCGTGGCGCGGATGCTGTAGTCCGCGCGCTGCTGCCAGTAGGCCTGGCCCGGCGCGCCCGACGCCGTGCGGATCGTCGAGGGCGTCGGCAGCAGCTCGTCGAGCTGGCGGAACTTGTCGTCAAAAGGTTCGGCCGCAAAAGCGGACGCGCCAAGGCACAGCGCCGCCAGAGCCAGTGGTAAACGGATCATGTTTCCCCTGTTTTTATGTTTAGTTTGGAGAAACTATTCTAATGGTATCTTTCGGGCAAGCCTTCGGCCGATTTGTAAAAAAGCTGATACATGAGGCTGATCGGCCATACGGCGGCCCGGCCGGAAGCGATGAGCCTTCGGCCGGGCGGCTCGATTGCGCGCTTCGAGGGCTTATTCGGCGCGCTTGAAGGCGATGTCGAAGGCGCCGGAAACGATGCGCCCGCTCTTGCCATCCGGAGCCAGGCGCAGGTCGGCTTCGCGCGAGAGGACGAACAGCACCTCGGGCGACTCGGCGTACAGCGGCTCGAACTGGCCCGGGCGCAGCGCGATCATGAGCTGGCCGGCGCGTTCCTCGATGACGAAGCCGCCGATCTCGCGGGTTTCGTAGCGTCCCGGCAGGGCGGCGCGCCGGGCGGCGTCGAGCGCGACGGCCTTGCGCAGCTTCGTCTGCTGGCTGGGCCACTTGTATTCGGCGGCGATCGCACGGATCACGCTCTGGGCCAGCTCGCCGCCGGCGTCGCCGTTCGTCATGACGATCGCGCCATCGCCATGCGCGGTGTAGGCGAACAGCGTGTTCTGGTAGCCCATGTTGCTGCCGCCGTGGGCGAAGGAGGCGGCTGTGCCCGTGCCCTCGACCTGGTATCCGAGCGCATAGCCTTTCTGGACCGGAGCCAGCATGGTGCGCGCCATCTCCTGCGACAGCACGCCCTTGCCGCCTTTGCTTTCGCCGGAGGCCGCGCGCTGCACCTCGAGGACGAACTTCGCCAGGTCGGTGGGCGTGGTCCACATGCCGGCCGCCGCCAGTTCGGGATAGGTGTAGGGGCCGCCGGCGTAAGGCGCGCCGCGGCGGTCGTGCGGCGGCGCCACGCGCGCCAGCAGGGCGCTCGGGAGCGGCTGGGCAAACGTGCTGTCGTTCATGCCGATGGGTTTCAGTACAGTCTCAGCCACCAGCGCGTCGAAGGGCCGGCCGCTGCGGTCCACCAGCGCCTGCTGCACCACCGAGTAGCCGCCGCCCGAGTAGCGGAAGGCCTTGCCCGGCGCGCTGTCGACGCGCACAGGCTTGGTATTCGCGGGCGCCGCGCCGTCGAGCAGCTGGACCAGGGTCGGCACCGGCTTGTCGGCGGCATAGCCGGGGAAGCCGGATACGCTGGTGCCGGCGGTGTGCGAAAGCAGTTGGCGCAGCGTCACGCTCGCCGGCTCGCCGCTGCCGGTCGGCAGCTTCCAGCTGGTGAGCACGCTGTTGATGTCGGCGTCGAGCGACAGTTTGCCTTCCTCGACCATCTTCAGCGCCGCCATCGCGCTGACAGGCTTGCTGATCGAGGCCGCCTGGAACAGGGTTTGCGGGGTCACGGCCGGCCCGTTCGCATAGGCGACACCAAAACCGCGAGCCCAGGCGATCTTGCCGTCCTTGACGACGGCGACGCTCACGCCAGGCACATGCAGCCGCTTCATTTCGTCAAGCAGGTTTTTGGTGGCGACCGGCGCGTCCGCCAGCGCGACTGCCGGACGCAGGCCGTTTTCGATGCGGGCGATTTCTTCGTTGCTGCCGGCGGAGGCGGGCGATGCTCCGAACGCCGCCAGCAGGGCGCTGGCGTAAGCCAGGGCGTGCAAGACATGACTGGCAGGACGGGGCGGGATAACCGCGGGATAACGCTCTTTCTGGAACATCGCTTCCTCCGATATCTTTTTATTAAATGAGCCTCCATTATCGGTGACTGCTTGTTATCAAAAGTTAATATTTGGTCATTTTATTTTTGTTTCCATGCGGACATCATTTGTTTGCTGAGTTATAACTGAGCGACGCCCCGCCGGCTGTTTGTGGCGGCGCCGCTAATATCTCGCGGATGGCCGCGCTGACGATTTCCGGATGCGTGACCTGCATCTGGTGCGAGGCGTCGGCCACCACGGTTTTCGCCTTCGGATACAGGCCGCGTACGAAGGCGCGGGTTCCCTCGTCAAAATTGAAGGCGCCGAAGTCGACGGCGATCGCGGTCGAGCCCAACGGCCGGTTCACCAGCCGGATGATGGGCTTGTCGTCGATGCGCGGCAGGGCGGCCACGATTTCGCCGGTCTCGTGGATACGGTCGATCTCGTCGCGCACGGTGCGCGAGAAGAACAGCCACTTGCCGGCGCGGGTGTAGAAAGGGAAGTCCCCGGGTTTCTTGATCACGCGCGGATACAGCGCGTCGACCAGCACGAGGCCTTTCACCTCTTCCGGATAGCGCCGCGCGAACAGCTGCATGTACAGGCCGCCCAGCGAATGCCCGACCAGCACATAGGGCGGCGCCAGCCCTTTCTGCCTGAGCGCGCTGCGCAGCTCTTCGACGATGGTCGCGCCGTCGCGCGGCGTGCCGGTCGCTTCGCTATGTCCATAGCCGGGCCGGTTGTAGGCGAAAACCGTGGCGCCCGGGCGGACGGCCTCGAGCACCCTGTCCCAGCCGTCGAGGGTGGCGCGCGAGCCGTTCTCGAAGACGACGGTCGCCCGGGCGGCCGGGTTGCGGATGGTGAGCGATTCGAGCTTGCGGCCGTCGATGGTGTCGACCGCGGCGCGTTCGACGGCGGCCTGCGCCGGACCGGCGCACAGCAGGCAAAGGAGGAAGAGGGGCGAAAGGAAGCGCAGTGCGGATGCCTGCTTGCGGGGGCTTGCGAGGGTCATGGGAGCATGGACGAAAGTTGAAAATCCCATGCTCCCATTCGCCAGCCGCATTCACCTCCGGTTTGCGACGAAACGCCAGCCGGGGCGACGAATGGCAAGCGGCCGCTGTTGGCGGCTTACGGGCTGCTTATTTCATCCAGACCGCGTAGTTGTTGCCCGAGGTCTGCAGCGTCCAGCCCGCACCCGGGCTCCAGCTGTTCGGCCCGATCTTCATGGCCAGCTGGCGCGTGCTGCCGGTGACGATCGCCGCGTACAGGCCCTGGGTGGCCTGCTGGATCGCGACCGGCGAAGTCGAGTGCACGCCTGCCGCCTTGCGGGCGCGGATCAATGCCGCGATTTCCGTCTTCAGGTTCCAGTTGTAGATGTGCGGATAGAAGACGGTCGGGATGCCCGGGTGGCTGAGGATGTAGGCGTAACCCTGCATCACCGCGCCGCAGGGCACGGGCCAGTGGTTCTGGCCGCTGCCGCAGGTTTCGGCCGGGCCGGTATCGTGGTTGTCGACGAAGGTGACCGCCATCGCCGGCCACCAGCCGACCGCGCCCTGCGGCTTGCCGGAGGAATCCTTCAGGCGCCAGTAGTTCCCGTTCGCCAGCGCGTCGTTGAGCAGGCCCTTGGTCGTGAAGTCGAAGGCGCCGCAGCTGTTGTTGGTGCCGTTGATCCAGTTCATGATGCCCTGGCGGTGGGCGTCGATGTTGTTCAGGTCCAGGTCGTTCCACAGCTCGCCGACGCAGAACTCGGCATTGAAGGCATTCGCGTACTGGCCCACGTAGCTGGCGCCGAAACCCTTCACGTAGTCGAAGCGCAGGCCGGAAAAGCCGACCGGCTTGATCGTGTAGTTCAGCCAGTTGACGATGCCGTTCTGGACTTCGCCCACGTTCTTGTGGTCGAGGTCGCGCCCGCCATTGAAGCCCGGTCCCGTATCGGCATTGCCCAGGCCGCAGTTGCATTCGTCGTTGTTGACGATCGCATAGGTGGTCCAGTTCGGATTCGTCAGGTCGGACCAGCCGGTGGTGCCGACCCGGTGGTTCACCACCACATCGGCAACGGCCTTGATGCCGTTGTTGGTGAAGGCGCGCACCACGTTGGTCAGTTCGGCCGAGCTGCCGTAGCGCGAATTGAGCGAATTGAGCTGGCGCGGCAGGTAGCCTTCGCTGGCCGCCGAATCCGACGGCGGCGGGAACCACACGTGGGTCACGCCCAGCGCCTTCAGGTCGGCGACGTTGTTGAGGACGGTGTTGTACCAGTTCGGACTGGCGTAGCTGGACGACTTCCAGTGGAAGCCCTGCAGCAGAATGGCCGAGCTGTTGCCGGACTGGGCTGCGGGCGTTGCCGCGTGCGCGCAGGACGTTGCGAGAAAGGCGCTTGCGAGCACGCTCGCCAGGACTGTTTTATTCCTCATGTCTCCTCCTTTGGGTACTGCCGGGTGATTGGTCGTATGTTTCCTCAAGAAAATAGAACTGCGCCAAGCGGCCGGGCGCCTGCGGTGGAAACCGTATTAAAACTACGGATGGGGCCGCTGAGCCGTTCCGATTCTCGGAGCGGCTCAGGAGTGTGTCAATTGAATTCGGGTAGCGCGGCGTAGTTTTGCTACACGTCCGTGGAGGGGAGGGAATGGGCTTAATCGAAGCCGCGCACCGGGAAGCCGGCGTCGCGCTGGATCCAGTTGCGCGGCGAGTACACAGTCTCGGCATCGGTCGCATGCAGGGTGAAGGCATGGCGCGACACCGGCGAGCGGTTCGGCGCGCTGTAGTGGGGCAGCAGGCCGTGGAAGCAGACCAGGGTGCCGGCCGCGGCCTCGATCGGCACGGCGGTGCCATCAATCGGCCAGGGCGTGGCGTCGAGCTTTTCCATCGTGATCCTGTCGCCGTCGCGGAGAAAACGCTCGCGCAAGGGGCCGCGGTGCCCGCCCGGTTCGGCCCACAGGCAGCCGTTTTCAATCGTCGCGTCTTCCAGCGCGAACCAGAAGGTAGTGACGCTGATCGGGGTCGAGTCGAAGAAGGTCGCGTCCTGGTGCCAGCGCACTTCGCCGCCGATGCCGGGCTGCTTGAAGATGTACATCGACTGCCAGACCTGCGGCCGGGCCAGCCCCAGGTCGCGCGCCACGGCGGCCAGTTTCGGGTCGCGCGTAAAGCGTTCGAACACCGGGTCGAGGTCGTGCATGGCATGGCCGATCTTGTTGATCGACAGGGCTTTCGCCTGGCGCAACTGGCCGTCGGGGCCGAAGGCTTCCTCTTCGAAGAAGCAGCGGATCGTGTTGTCGGAACCCAGGAACCATGCGTCGCTGGCGCGTTCCTGGTCGCGCGTGGTGAAGATGGCGCGCGATTCGTCCGGATCGAAAGCGTCGACGATTTCCTCGGCGCGGCGGCGCAGTGCGGCGATCTGGTCGAGGCTCTTGAAGCCGGGGAGGACAATGAAGCCGTCGCGCTCGTATTGCGCGCGTTGTTCGGGAGTGAGCATACAGGCAGCGATCAGGATGGGATGACGCGATTGTACCGAATGCCGGCCGGGAAACCGGCGCAAGCGCCCGCTACGGCCGCGACACTGTCGAGTATCATGTCGGCTTTTTAACGGACGTTACCCGAGGCCGTGATGCACCTGAGCGAATCACCCCCATCCCCCGCACGCGCAGCGCCACCTCCTCTTCGCGCCGGCGCCCAGCGCCACACCGGGATCGATGGTATCCGTGTGATCGCGACGTTGATGGTCGTGCTCATCCATATTTCAGGCAAGGGCGCCGCCAGCGGGATCACGACCCAGCACTGGTGGGCGTCGAATTTTTACGAGAGCATTTCGCGCGGAGCCGTTCCCCTGTTCTTCATGGTGACGGGCGCGCTGCTGCTGTCGCGCGAGCACACCGTTGCGTCGACCTGGAAACGGATCTGGCGCATGCTCGTTCCCCTGTTCGCCTGGTCGGTGGTCTTCCTGATCTGGGGCAATGGCTATCGCGCGGCGGAGCCGGGCTGGATCCAGGCCATCATCAGCCGCCCGGCCGCGGGACACTTGTGGTACCTGTACAGCCTGATTCCGGCCTATGTCTTTCTTCCGGTGCTCTCGGCCTTCTTCCTTCAGGCCAAGCCGCGTATGCGATGGTTCGTCCTCGGCGGCTGGTTTGCGGCGGGCAGCATCATCCCGACGGTCAATTATCTCTACCAGGCGCCCATCATCGGCTTCGATCGGGAATTCTTCTATATCTATCCGGGTTACATGCTGCTGGGAGCCTTGCTCTGGTCGCGGAAGGAATTCACGCGGTCCCAGCTGATCCTGGGCGCGCTGCTGTTCGCATTGGGCGTGGCCGGCACCGGCATCGGCACCTATGTCAGCACCCTGGGCAAGCCGGGCCTGAACGAGACCCTGTACCAGTATTACTCGGCGACCGTCGTGATCGCCGCGGCCGGGGCCTTCGTCTGCATTGCGGCCCTGTTCGACCGGCTTGGCCGCGCGAGCGGATTCGTGGCGGGATTTGTCTCCGTGTTCGGCAAGGCGAGTTTCGGGATCTACCTCGTGCACCCCCTGTTCATCTGGATGCTCGAGATGCGGGGCTACGATTACAAGTTCACGAATCCCTGGATCGCGATCCCGGCGCTGATGGTCGTCGTGGTGGCGGCTTCATGGGCCGTCACGGAAGTTCTCAGGCGTATCCCTGTCGTGCGCATGACGGTGCCGGGCTGACCGGTCGAGGACAGCGCCTGGCTCACACCTGCCAGGCGCCGTCCGCATAGACTCTTTCCTCTCCCAGATACACCGCATCCGTCACCACGAACACGTCGATGTGGTAGCGCGCATCCTTGCGCTTGAAGCCCGGCTTCGGATACACCCCGTGCTTGGCGCCCAGCGACAGGTGGATGCCGCACATGCGCTCGTAGGTGCCGATGTCGTCCACGCGGCGCTCGCGGGTAAAGGCGCGGTTCATGCCGAAGCCCAGTTCGCGCACCCAGACCTCGCCCTCGTCGGCCCGGATGATGTCGAGCACCTGCTGGAATGCGGGCGTCGCGTTCTCGGCGCCGACTACGCGCCCCTTTTCGATGATGATGGTGACCGGCGTCTCCGGGCGGTTCGAGCGGTAGCTGGTGTCGCCGAACACGTGGATCTGCGCGCGCCCATTCACCGCCTCCAGGTCGAGCGCCTCGGTGAAGACTTCGCCGATCGGGAACTGGCCGCCGACGTTGTGCATCTCGCTGTAGTCGCCGATGTTCAGTTTCGCCGGCTCGAAGGGGGAGGCGAACACCAGCTCGGCGTCGCCGCCGACCACGCGCGCATGGGGCGCCGCGTCGATGCGCGCCTTCAGTGCGCGGCCGACGCCGCGGAAGTAGTCCGGATCGTAGGCCAGGGCCTCGATGTAGTGCTCGGCCTGCGGCCCCGGCATGCGCGACAGGTGCACGTGTTCGATCACCTTCAGCCCCAGCTTGAACAGCTCGACGCGGATGCGGAAGGCCTCCAGCCGGAAATTGGTCGACTGCACCAGCACCACCAGGTCCTTCGCATGCATGCCGCGAAAGCGCGCCAGCACTTCCTCGGGCGTCACGCTGTCGAAGTCGACGAAGTCGGCGTCCGGCAGGTTGCGCCGATAAGCCTCGACCAGGGCGCGCGACAGGCCGGTGCGTTCGTCATACACCACCAGCGCCCGGTGCGCGGGGCCGTGCTCGACCACGATGCCGAGGATGGCGCGCAGGTGCGCGGCGGCGGCGTCGATGGCGTGGGCGGGCAGGTCGGGCGAGGCGGCGTCGGCGGGCAGGGCGGGGGAAATCATGGCGTGCGTCATGGGGCGTATTCGGACCCGTCATTATACGGTTCTGCACCGAAGTTCCCTTGAACAGCCCGTATCTTGATGCCTGAGGTGCCGCCTCGCGCTACCCGGCGAACGGCGCGCCATCGCGGCAATGGCGGCGTTATGATTTCGACAGCAACGGCCCCGTTTGGCGCGGGCCGCTTGCGTCCTTTTTCATTCGACGGCGGAGCGCAATGGCATACAGATGGGAAACGCCATCCAGCATCTGGCTGGAGGACGACAGGAGCGGACAGTTCGCGCTCGAGGCGACCGAAGGCCTCGGCCGCATCGACTGGCAGGCGCATGCGCGCGGCCGGCTGCCCGATGTCGCCCACCTGCTCGGCGCCTCCCTGCCCGCGGCCTGCACATGCGCGCCGATCTATCCGGAGGGCTTCGCCTACTGCCCGACCTGCGGCCAGGCCCTGCACAAGCTGGCCGGCCGCAGCCTGCGCCAGCCGGACTGGTGGGGAACCTTCGGCGACCAGTCCCTGCCGCGCCACGTGCCCCACGGCTTGCCCGTGACCTCCTTGCCCCTGGGCGACAGCCTGGAAGAGCGCCCGGCCGCGCCCGCCATCGGCCGCGCCGAGCTGTCCATGCCGGTGCCGCCGAACGCCCATTGCGTGTTTGCCGCCTCCACCTGGGGCTTTCCCGAGCCGCGCCTGCTGGCGCTGGCCCCGGCGCGCGGCGTGCTGCAGTACTGGGATCCGCTGGCCGGGTTGTGGCACGTGATGACGGCCGAAGACACGGCGAGCGCGCTGCGTTTTACAGGCGCCCAGTACGGCTGGCTGCCGGCGCTCAATCCCGCACGCGGCGAGGTCGGCGTGGTCCCGCTTGATACCGGACTGGCGCGCCTGTGGATCAACCCGATCAGCGAGAGCTACCGGCTCGAATCCCTGTTCGCGGGCGCGCTGGCCGCGCCGCCGGGCGCGATGCGGCGCCATGTCGGCTGTCCCTTCGTGGCGGACGGCGCGCTGCGCCTGCTGGCTACCGGCGCCGACTTCAAGGAGGGCGAGATCCTGGCCTGCGAAGGGGCGCCGACCGGCGGCTGGATGCGCCCGATCGGCTACGACAACCGCCTGTTCTGGCTGCATGCCGAAGGCCAGCTGGTCTGGCTGCCGGGCGAGGCGCCGCGCTGGCTGCCCTGGCCGGAAGGCTGGATGCCGAAGCTCGAATTCGGCGGCCCGACCCAGAGCCGCGATGGCCGCCTGTGGCAGATCGGTCACGACGGCCAGGCCTATTCCTTCCTCGAACTGGGCGTCGAACGTCCGCAGGTCGAGGCCATCGACGGCGCGCGCCTGGGCTTTGCCAACCTGCTGTTCCGGCGCGGCCATCCGGTGTTGGTTGATCCCTGGTCGGCCGAGCACGTCGAGGACGCGCACGAGGACGACACGCTGGTGCTGCCGCTGCTGCGCAGCTTCAACAACAACCGCAGCCAGCCGAGCGGCCTGGTGCTGCGCTTTCACAAGTACACCGGGCGGGCCGAGGACGCGCTTGGGACAAGCACCAGCGTGCGCACCATCGCGCGCACGACCATCGAATGGATAGGCAAGCGCAATGTCATCCTCGACGAAGTCGCGCGATTGAGCCGCCCGCTCGAGTGCGTGCCCTTCGTGTATGCCGGCGCGCTCTGGCTGCACCACCCCGACTGGAACCAGATGCGCGGCTGGCGCCTGGAAGAGCTGTCGTGAGCGGCGCCGTCGCTCGCCTGCTCGCCGTGTCGGCGCTGCTGTGCGCGGCCTGGCCGGCCTTCGCCGCGTCCCACGTCTTCCTGGTCCAGAACTCGGGCTGGATGGAACCCTTCTACGCCGATCCGCAATCGCGCTTCAAGCCGCTGGTGACGGAACTGGCGCTGGCGGTGGCGCAACCGGGCGACGCCCTGGTGCTGGCGGCCTTCAACCAGTCGCTGCCGGGCGCGCCTTCGCCGAAGGCGCTCCTGTCCGCCAGGGTGGGCGAGGGCGCGCGCGCCCGGGTGACCCAGGCCCTGGCCAGTCTCGACACGGCGCGCAAGCCCGGCGGCGCCCTGGCCGACACCGACCTCGGCGAAGCGGTCGGCGCCGCCATCGCCCAGGCGCTGGGCGGCAAGGACGGCATCGTCTGGCTGGTCACGAACAACCGCAACAGCCCGAACAACGACCAGGCCACGGCCCAGCGCAACCGCGAGTTCTACGAGCTGATCCACCGTGGCGCGGCGATCCGCACGGCGCTCGCCTTCCCGCTGCGCATGCAGGTGCAGGGCCGGCACTACCGCGCCAACGGCCTGATGGTCTACGCCTTCGCCATCGGCCCGGCGGGGGCGCAGGCGCTGGACCGCCTGCTCGCCGGCGGCGCCATCGCGAAGATCATCACCGAGCCGCCCGCGCGCCTGAAACCGCTGGACCGCGACACCGTGCGCCTGGTGCCGCGCAAGGTCGAGGATGCGCCCGGCGTGGATTTTTCGATGGCGCCGAACGGCGTGCTGCGGGCGGACGTCGAATCCGGAGCGACCGCGCCCTCGGCGAAGATCCGCTGGGACCTGGAAAACACGATGTACCCCTACACCATCGCCAGCGCGGCGCTCACCGCGCGCTCGAAGCTCGGTGGCGAGAACCGTCCCGTCACGCTGGGCAGCAGCCGCGTCAGCGCGCTGGCGCCGGGCAAGCCGCAGCCGCTGGCCTCGACCCTGCAGCTGCCCGTAGCGCAGCTGCCGAGCCAATGGTCGATGGAAGCGATCCGGTCCGCCGGCTCGGCCTATGTGCTGCCGGGAACCATCGAAGTGCACCTGGCCGACCAGAAGCTGGCGCTCTCGGGCGCTTTTCGCGAGCGCATGGCGGCGTTGTTCCCGGGCGACCCGCTGCCCGACATCTTCATTCCGCCGGCCCAGGTCCAGGCCTCGACCGCCGTGCTGCCGATCGAGGTGCGCGTGCACTACGGGATGGCGCCGCTGCTGGCTGTGGGCGGCGGCCTGCTGGCGCTGCTGGCGGCCGCCGGCGCCGCGGCGTATGCCTGGATGCGTCCGCGCCGCGCCTATGTGACGGTCGAGGACGAGCTGCGCACCATGCACGCGCGCACCGGCGCCGTTCAACCGATTTACGACAAGGCGGGCAATGAAGTCGCGCGCCTGAAGACCACCCTGTTCGGCCACCAGCTCACCGACCTGCGCGAAGGCGCACAAGTCCGGCTGGGCCGCTGAATTAGAAAAGGAAAACCTCCATGCAAGCCACCACCCCAGCACCAGGCAGCGGCCAGACCGATCCGGGCTTCAAGCTCCCCGAAGACAAGGCCGCGCCCGACGAGGCGCTGCCGAAGACCACCCCCGACACCGCCGCCCATCCGGTGGAAGTCGTCCCGGCCGAGCCGGGCAGCCTGGCGCCCGCCACCGACACCTCGGACCGCGACCTCGCCATCGGCGCGGCGGTCTTCCTGGTCCTGCTGGTCGTGTACTTCTTTGTCCGCAACGCCTATGTGCACCACATGGTCGTGCGGCGCGTGTCGCCCTCGACGGCGGGCAGCGCCGGCTGGCTGCTGTTCGTCGGGCTGGCCTTCCTGTCGGCCGCGGCCGTGTTGGCGATCATCAACGCCAGCCGCTACCTGACCTGGGCGGTGACCGGGCCGCTGGTCGCCGTCGGCCTGGTGGCGCTGGTGGCCGCGCTGTTTATCGGCCGGCGCTGAGCGGCCGCCGCTGAAACGAGAAGGACGAGACGATGGCAGACATCCCCACCCCAGCAAGCATCAATCGCAAGGCCGAACTGAAGGTCGACCTGCGTCCGACGCTCTTCATCGGTGCCGGCGGCACCGGCATGGAAGTCATGATGCGCATCCGCCGCCGCATCCTGTCGGCGGTCTGGAACCGCCAGCATCCGACCCGCGTCGAGTCGATCGCCGACTTCCCGGTCGCGCGCTTCCTGCACTTCGACCTCGACAACAATGCCGTCATCGACGAAGGCAAGTCGCAGCGCACCGACCCCTGGTACGAACTGGTGCGCCTGAGCGACGAGGAGCGGCTGGTGGAGCCGCTCGACCTGCCGCAGTACCACGAGTCCGACGACAGCCTGGCGCGCTTCCCGCTGATCGAGAGCTGGATGCCGCTGCGTCCCAAGAAGCTGCGCTCGCTCGGCATCGATCCCTCGAAAGGCGCGGGCCAGATCCGCTCGGTGGCGCGCCTGTACCTGTTCGACAAATACCCGAAGCTGCGCGGACGCATCAAGGGCGCGCTGAATTTCCTGAGCAGTAATGCCGGCATCGAGCGCAAGGAGAATTACCAGCGCCTCGGCCTGCAGGTCGACACCTCGAAGTTCCGCATCGTCGTCATCGCCTCGAACGCGGGCGGCACCGGCGCCGGCAGCGCGATCGACCTCGGCTGGATGGCCAAGGCGATCGCGCGCCAGGAGGTGTCGGACAGCCAGGTCGACCTGGTGATGTTCATGCCTTCCGGCTTTGCCAAGGCCAACAAGGAGCGCACCGAGGCGAATGCCTACGCCACCATGATGGAGCTGGAGACGACCATGCGCGACATGAACGCGCGCGTGTCGTGGATGGACCCGGACAGCATCCAGGGCCGCGGCGCGCCTTTCGACGACGTGTATTTCGTCGACACGGCGAACCTGGCGAACAAGGCGACCCAGGACGTGAAGGATGTCTACCAGATGGTGGCCGACACCCTGTTCGAGGATTTCGCCTCGGCCGACTTCGCCAACCGCAAGCGTTCGGTCGCGGTCAACCAGCAGCAGCACAAGCTCGGTCCCTACAACCCGCGCGTGCCGGAAAGCCGCTTCGGCGACATGCGCCTGTCGTATTCGAAGGTGTATTCGGCCTTCGGGCAGGCCGTGCTCGACACCCAGCAAAGCCTGCGCGAGGACATCCGCGCCTACGAGCTGGCGGCGCTGATGGTGAAGGAATTCTTCGGCCTGGTCGGAAGCGACGGCGCCTTGGCGCGGCGTGCCGGCGACGCCGAGCGCGACAGCTTCATGCGCGAGCAGATGGAGATGCGCGAGCGTCCCTTCAACGAATTCCCCGATTTTAAAAAGGGGACCGTGGACGTCACGCCCTTCCAGGAATACGCGCTGACCGAGCAGCTCCTGATGGACAAGGATGGCCGCTCGCTGCTCGAACGCGTCGAGAGCAAGGTGCAGCTCGAGATCGACCGCATCATGGCCGGCTACGACATCAAGCTCTGGCGCGAAAAAGTGGCCGAGTTGCTGCCGCATCTCGAGCGCGACGCGATCCGCGAAGCCGGGGCCACCGCCGAGACCAGCGAGGACCGCATCAAACGCCATACGGGCGAGTTGAGCGGACGCCTGAAGGCGCGCGTGCGCGAGCGCCTGTACGCGCTGCTGGACGACCGCAAGCAGGGCGGGCTGGAATTCGTGCTCTCGCTGCTCGAGCAGGTCAAGGCGCGCCTGCTGCAGCGCGACCTGATCGCCGCCGAGCGCAACGGCCGGCGCTACCGCGACATCCGCGACGCCCTGCGCACGCGCCAGGTCGAGGAGTCGCTGAACAACCTCGGCCAGGCGGCCGGCCGCCTGTTCGGCAAGGATGCCCAGGCGCGCGAAGTGATGGCCCACCTCAAGCGCGACATCGCCGACTACCTGCGCTTCCACCTGCTGGCCGTGGCCGCCGGACAGTCGATCGAAGTCATGCGCACCATGTCGGCCTGGCTGGGCGACCCGCAGTCGACGGACGAAGAAGGCAATGCGCAGTGGAGCGGCATCGCCGGCGAATTCCAGGAAGGGCGGCGCCATGTGCAGGAAATCCTGCGCGCGGTCGACCAGCGCATCAGCCAGCTCCGCGCCGACGCGCGCCATGAGCACGCCACCTACATCAAGCTCGCCAGCGACGTGGCGCCGGCGCCGGTGCGGTTGACCAGCGATGTCAGCGTCTGGAGCGAGGAGGTGCTGCTCGAATTCGGCGGCTCGGGCAAGCTGTTCCCGCAACTGGGCGACGAGCGCATGCGCGCGGACCTGCTGCTGAAACTGTTCCGCCGCGCCCAGACCCAGCTTTCCACGACCGAGCTGGGCGCCGAGCCGACCGATCCGCTGCTGGACCGCCTGAACGCGATGAGCCCGCAGGAACGCCAGCGCGTCTTCGCGGAGTGGATCCGGAGCGCCATGCCCTGGGTGAACGCACGCTTCTCGGCCGAGTTCACTCCGAATTCGGACCAATTTAAATGTTTTATCGGAGTGGGTGATGTGGCGGCCTGGCGGCGGATGGAGCTTGAAATCCGCGCCGCCGTGCCGACCGGCTTCTTCCATGGCGACCTGGTCTCCATCGTCAACACCGGCATCCCGGGGCGGGCGGTCTGCTACATCGAGTTGTCCGGCATCCCGATGACGGTGCTGCGCGGCCTGCCGACCTGGCGCGCCTCCTACCAGATCGAGAACCCGAAGATCCCGACCCATTTGCACTTCGACTCGACGCGCTTCCGCCATCCGATCTCGCCCTCGATGGACGAGCTGAATCGCCTGGCCGACGACTACGAGTGGTTCCTTCAAGCGATTGCGCTGGGCGTCATCCGGAGAAAAGCGGACCTGGGCGACCGCGAAGCCAGCTTCCAGCCGCGCGGGCAATACCTGTTCGAGGTCGAGCCGGGCTCGGGCGAGTGGCTGCAGATCGGGAACGAGTACGCGATCCGCTCGAACGGGCTGCCGCCTTACTACCGCGAGCAGGTGATCGCCGCCGTGCGCAGCCGCCAGGCCGCGCTTGGGCCCCACCAGTTGCTGCTGCTGGCCGCGCTGATGCGCCACTACCAGTTGCGCGTCTACGAGCCGCGCCTGGAAACCGACGAGACCGGCGCCCAGTTGCCGTCGCCTTCGCTGCCGAACATCACGGCGCGCCGGCTGTACGACGCCTGGTTCCGCCGCGCGCTCGCGCTCGATCCCTCGCTGTCGAACGCCTCGGTCGACGCCGCCCTGGCCACGCTGCTTGAATGGACCGAGACCGTACCGGACTCCGCATCGGACGCCTACAGCTGGGAAGTCGAGCGGCCGGTCGACAAGCGCGTGATCAAGCCCGAATTCCTGGCCAGCGACGTGCGCGCGGCCCAGGCGATCGAGCGGCGTACGCATACCGCTGGCGCAGCGCCGGCGCCGGCGGGCGGGGCGCGCTACAAGCTCTTCGTGCAGGGCGCCCAGCGCGGACCCTTCGCCGTCGAGGAAATCGCGCACCAGCTTGCGCGTGGCGAGATCGACCTGGCCACGCGCGCCTGGAACATGGCGCAGGACCCGAAGTTCGGCAAGTGGCAGACCGTGGCCGACATTCCCGGACTCGACGCGCTGCGCGGGCCGGCCATTCCCGATCCGGACGACGGCATTCCGGATCCGCAGTAAGAGGGAAGGCCTGTGCAGAACGAAACGCTTTACCGCTGTATCCAGCCGGGCTGCGCCCGCACCTGGCCGCGCCGCGTGAATTTCTGTCCGTATTGCGGTACGGCGCAAGGAACGGAGGTCGCGCGCGGCGACGCGGCGGCGCACCGCGTGCCGCCGGCGGCCCAGGAGGCAGCGGCTGCGGCTCCGGCGGCTCCGGCAGCGCCAGCTTCGGCAGCCCCGGACGGGGCCGGCATCCGGCTCGGAAAGGCAGGGCGCGAGGATGCGGACGCGCCGCCGCGCGGGTCGGCGGCCACGACGGCCGCTCCGGCCGCTGCCGCCGCGCTCGCCAAGGCGCAAGGCGCGGTGAATGGAGCGGCGGCGGCCTTGGGCAGGCCGCCGGGTCCGGTCGCCGCCGCGGCGCCTCCGGCGCCACCGGCAAAGCCGCCGCCAACGCCGCCGCCAACGCCTGCCTCGCCGCCGCGCCCTGGCGTCCGCTTCGGCGCCGCTTCGCGCGCCGGGCCCGCGGCGGACGCGCCACCGAAGCGCCAGCCGGTGCGCCTGCGCTGGTGGCTGCTCGCGCTGGCGCTGCTGTGGGTGGTCTGGCTGGTGGCCAATCCGGCCAAGCGGCGCATCGAGAAGCAGATGGACAAGGCGATCGCGCTGGCCACCGCCTGCAAGCCGCACGAGGCGCAGAGCGAGCTGATCGCGCTGCGCTCGACCAAGGCCACGCCCGAGCAATTGCAGCACGTGCAGCAGGTGCTCAACGAGGCGGCCGGCGAATGCACCCGCAAGCGCCAGAGGGACAAGGCCTGGCGCGAGGCGAAGGCCGCGGTCGAGTCGGCGCTGGCCTCCTCGTCCTTCGAGCGGGCCCGCACGCGGCTGCGCACCTTCACCAAACGCTGGGGCGAGGACGAGGCCTCGCGTGACCTGAAGGCGAAGATCGACGCGCGCCAGCCCGAGCATCCGCGCGCCGACGAGGTCCGCTGATCCGGTTCACCCGTGAGCCGCGCAAATCGCCCACGGTGTATGCTGGCGGAAACAGGAGTTGACAGGGAGCGAACATGAAGACGACCAGGATGTTCAGTGCGCCGCTGCTGGTGGCGGTGCTGGCGGTGCTCGCCGCCTGCTCGCCGCGCGACGACGACGATGCCATGGGTCCGGCCCAAAAGGCCGGCAAGGCGATGGACGAGGCGGGCGACAAGGTGGCGCGCGAGTTGCGTGCGCCGCTGGAAAAAGCCGACGAGGCCGCGAAGCGCGCGGTCGAACGCGCCGACGAGGCGAAGGACCGCCTGGTCGAGCGCACCGAGGAAGCGCGCGAGAAGATCAGGGATGCGACCGCCGAAGCCGAGCGCGGGCTGGAGAAGGCCAGCGAGAAGGTGGGCGAGAAGGTCGAGCGGGCCGGCGAGAAAATGCAGGAAGCCGCGCGTTAATGGGACGCTGGCGCGGGTTTTCGTAGGGTGGACACCTGTGTCCACGCGGTTTCACCGCTTGATCGGACGGCACCTTCGAGAATATCCGGTGTGCGAGCGGACCGGGACCTGCCGCTCAACGGCACGACATCTCACGCGCCGTACCGCGTGGGTTCAAGAACCCACCCTACGAGTCAGCGCTGTTTTTCGTAGGGTGGGCACTTGTGCCCACGCGGTTTCACCGTCTGATCGGACGAGACCTCCGGGAACATCCGGGTGATCGAAGGGACCGGGCGCTACCGCTCAATGCCGCGATATATCAAGCGCCGTACAGCGTGGACACAGGTGTCCACCCTACGAACGACAACCCCGAAACCCCGAAACCCCGAAACCCCGAAACCCCGAAACCCCGGAACCCCGGAACCGGCCGCAATTACCCCGCCGCCTTTAACTCCTGCCACCCGGCCGTCACGATCGACATGTCGACAAACCCGGCGCGCCAGGCCTGCTCGAGGTTCTGTTCGATCTCTTCCATCGAGGTCTGGTCGAAGCGCGCGAAGCCGCGCACGCCGTAGGCGCGGTTGCGGCCGTGGCCCTTGGCCATGTAGAGCGCCATGTCGACCAGGTTGACCGCGCGCTCCCAGGGCAGCGGCTTGCCGGCAGGCGCCAGCGGGTAGGGGGCGAAGCCGATCGACACCTGGGCGGTGAGCGTCATGTCCTGGTAGTCGACGCGGGTCTCGGCGATGCCGTTCAGGAGGCGGCGCGCCACCTCGTCCAGGCCGCTGCGCGGGATCGCCGGCAGGAAGGCCAGGAATTCCTCGCCGCCCCAGCGCACGATCATGTCGGTCTCGCGCAGGATCTCGCGCAGGCTCGCGGCGATCTTGATCAGGACCGCGTCGCCGGCGCCATGGCCATAAGTGTCGTTGATGTGCTTGAAGTGGTCGACGTCCATCAGGAACAGCGCGCTGACCATGTCGTCGCCCGAGGTGCCGGCGCCGCGCTTTTCCGTCTGCTGGTGGGTGCGCATGAAGTCCTGGAAGTGGCGGCGGTTGTATAGGCCCGTCAGCGGGTCGCGCACGCTCTGCTGCTTCAGCTCCTGGTTCTTCTCGTGCAACTGCGCGTTCGCGTGGCGCACCTTGCGGTAGAGGAGGCCGACGATCACCGAGACGAGCGCGAACACCACGATCAGGAGCGCCCAGATGCGCTGCTGCAGGCGGCGGTTGTCGATCTCGGCCGACTTCACCTGGTTTTCGCGCTCCAGCAATTCGATCTGGCGCTGCTTCTTGTCGGCGTCGTACTTTTCCTGCAGCTCGAGCATCGCCTTCTGACGGCGCTTCTCGAACAGCTCGTCCGACAGTGCGCGTTCGCGGTGGTAGGCCTTGATGGCGGCGATGTAGTCGCCGGCGTGTTCGAGCGCCAGGCCGTATTCGAGCAGCACGGCCTGCAGTTCCGGCTTGTTGCCGTTCTCTTCGTATTCCGCCAGGCCGGCGTCGAAGCTGGCCTTGCCTTCGGCCAGGCGGCCGGTCGCCAGGTAGGCCTGGCCGAGATTGACGCGCGCGGTCGCCAGGGCCGTCTTGTCGTTCAGCGCTTCGGCCGCCGTGATCGCCTGCAATGCGTACACGGTCGCGTTGCGGAAGTCCCGCATCTTCAGGTAGCAGTCCGACAGGTTGATCAGCGAATACACCACCAGCGACTGGGCGCCGATGCTGCGCTCCAGCTCGAGCGCGGCCAGCTGCGCCTTCAGGGCGCGCTGCATCTGGCCGGTGCTCACGGCCAGGGCGTATTCGGTCGACTTCAGCTGGGCCATGCGGCCCGGCGAATTGGCTTTGGCGGCCACTTCGGTCGCCTCGGCCAGCGCTTCGAATCCCTTGTCGAACTCGCGCATCAGGGCATACAGGTTGGCCAGCGAATTGAGGACGATGACCTGCTGGATCGCATTGCCATGTTCCCTTGCATACATCAGGGTGGCCTGCATCTTTTCGAGCGCGCGCGGGAAGTTGCCGTCCTCGGAAAAGGCTTCGGCCGCGTTCACGCCCACGCGCACGCGCAACTCGATGTCGTTCGTGGTGTTGGCCAGGCGTTCGGCTTCCCAGATCAGGTTGTGCGACAGGGCCAGCTCGTTCTGCGCGTACTTGATATAGGCCTTGCGCACCAGGCCCTTGGCCAGCGCGGTATTGCTGTGGCTGGCGCGTCCGAAGGCGATCAGCTCGTCGCAGGTCGCCAGCGCCTTGTCCGTCTGGCCTAGGCCATGGTAGGCCCCGCACAGCAGGGCCAGCAGCTCGCCCTTGTCCTCGACCGAGCCGGCGCGCCCCTCCTTCTCGATCTGGAGCAGCATCGGCAGCGCGCGCTCGGGAATGAAGCGGTTGACCTCCCGGATCTCGGCCAGGCGGGCCGCCAGCGGCGCCGTGCCCTGGGCTGTGGCGAGCGAGGAAGCCAGCACTAGCGATGCCAGCAGTACAGCGTGGCGCTGTCGTGGTGTTCTCGTCGTTTTCACTGCCGGCCCAGCCTTCCCGATGTCGTTATGCGTTCCATATTATGCGGACGCCATCGAGCATTATATGCGTGTTGCTTAATAGAAATTTCGCTTTTTTTGCACGGATATAGCAAAAATGCGACGCCAAAACCGCAATATTGGCAACTGCTTATGCCCCTCGCGCGGGCGAGGCGGGAAGGGCTGGGGTGGGCGCGGGAAATAGTGACCGAACGACAATGCGCCGCGCGTCAGGCGCGCGGCGCGCGCTTATACCGCCAGTTGCTGCAGCATGTATAACCGGTGGTACAAGCCGTTCTCGATGCGCATCAGCTCCTCGTGCGGACCCGACTCGGTGATGCGGCCATGGTTCAGCACCACGATGCGGTCGGCGTCGCGGATGGTCGAGAGGCGGTGCGCGATCGCGATGATCGTCACCTTGCCGCGCAGCTCGACCAGCGCCTGCTGCACGATCTGCTCGGTGGCGGAATCGATGCGCGAGGTCGCTTCGTCCAGCAGCAGGATGCGCGGCTCGCCCGCCAGGGCGCGCGCGATCGCGATCAGCTGCTTCTGGCCCGAGGACAGGCGCGAGCCGCCTTCGCCCAGCGGGGTGTCGTAGCCCTGCTCGAGCGCGGCGATGAAGCCGTGCGCATGCGCGGCGCGCGCCGCCGCCTCGATCCGCTCGCGCGACAGGCCGCGTCCCATGTCGATGTTCTCGCGCGCCGACGCCGCCAGGATGAAGGGATCCTGCGGCACCAGGCCGACCTCGTTGCGGAAGCGCTCGTTGTCGATGCCCGCGATCGGCTCGCCGCAGATCTCGATCTGCCCCTGTTCCGCCACGTAGTAGCGCAGCAGCAGCGACAGCAGGGTGGACTTGCCGCTGCCGGTGTGGCCGACGATGCCGTAGAAGGCGCCCTGCGGAATCTCGAGCGAAATGTCGTGCAAGACGTTCTGGCCGGGGACGTAGGCGAAACTCAGGCGCCGCACGCGCACCGCCGGCGAATGGGATGGGTCGGCCGGGCGCGTGCCCGGCACGCGCCCGGCCGCGTGCTCCGCCGCTCCCGCTTCGCTCAGCAGGGTGTCGACGCGCGCACTGGCCACCACCGCCTGCTGCAGGCCGCTGAACTGCATGGTGATCTGGATGAGGGGCTCGACCACGCGCGCGATGTAGCTGATGAAGGCGTACAGGATGCCGACTTCCACCGCGCCGATCTCGCGCCGCCCGAAGGTGAAGATGACGACCGCCAGCAGGGCCACGTTGAGCAGGTCGAGGGCCGGGCGCAGCAGCAGGGCGTTCACGCGGATCTCGGCGATGCGCGCCTCGTAGTGGCCGTTGTTGGTGTTGGCGAAGCGCTCGCCGAAGCGGCTGGCGGCATTGCTGGCCTGGAGCACCGTCATGCCGCCGATCGATTCGGCCATCTGGGCGTTGATGTCGCTGCGCAGGGCGCGCGCACGCGTCACCGCCGGCGCCGACAGGCGCTGGTAGAGCCAGACGATGAGCAGCACCGCCGGCAGCAGCGCCAGCACGATCGTCATCAGGCGCCAGTCGAGCCAGGCCATGGCGATGGTGGTCCCGAGCAGGACGATGGTGCTGTCGAGGATGGAGAACAGCACCTGGATGTAGAGCTTCTTGACGGCTTCGGTGTCGTTGGTGACGCGGCTCACCAGCTGGCCGGTGATCGCGCGATCGAAGAAGGCCATCGGCAGGCGCAGCACGTGACCATAGACCCATTCGCGCAGGCGCTGCACCGAGCGCATCGCCAGGCCGGACAGGCGCACCAGCTGGAGGTAGCGCAGCCAGGTCGAGATCCAGCCGGTGAGCAGGACGCCGGCCAGGAGCAGGCCCATGCGGGTCCAGTCGGCCTTGCGCGGCACCAGGTGGTCGTCGATCAGGGCCTTGCCGAGGATGGGGCCGACGACTTCCAGCGCGGCGGCGATGACCAGCCAGAAGGTGGCCCATTTCAGGTGCCCGATGTCGGGCCAGGCGGCGCGGCGCAGCAGGCTTGCCGCGCGGCGGGCTTCGGCGCGTCCGGCCTTTTCCACTTTTTCAGCTTGCATCGATGCTCGCCTCCAGTTGTTGGTAGCGCCACTGGCTGGCATACCAGCCATCGAGCAGCAGCAGGGATTCGTGGTCGCCCGATTCGACGACGCGGCCGTCCTTCAGCACCACGATCAGGTCGGCGTTCACCACGCTCGATAAGCGGTGGCTGGCGATGATGGCGGTCAGTTCAGGACGCGAGGCGCGCAGCTCGGACAAATGCTCGAGGATGCGGGTCTCGGTGCCGGTGTCGACCGCCGACAGGGCGTCGTCGAGCAGCAGCAGCGAGCTGTCGGCCAGCAGCGAACGCGCGATCGCGACGCGCTGGCGCTGTCCGCCCGAGAGCGTGATGCCCTTCTCGCCGACCGGGGTGTCGTAGCCGTGCGGGAAGCGCAGGATGTCGTCGTGGATCGCCGCCATCCTGGCCGCCTCCTCGATTTCGGTGCGGCTGGCGCCAGGGCGCGCCAGCGCGATGTTCTCGGCGATGCTGGCCGAGAACAGGAAGGATTCCTGCGGCACCCAGCTGGTCGCCGCGCGCAGCGCGGCCAGCTTGTAGGCGTCGAGGCGGTGGCCGCCCCAGGTGACTTCGCCCTTCTGCGGCTCGGCCTGGCGCAGCAGCACGCGCAGCAGGGTCGACTTGCCGGCGCCGGTGGGGCCGACCAGGCCCAGGGTCATGCCCGGGCGCAGCGCCACCGAGACCCTGTCGAGCGCCGGCTGGGCGGCGTTCGAATACGTGAAGCTGACCTCGCGCAGCACCAGCGGGCCATCCTCGATCGCTTCGATGCGGCCCTCGTCGACCACGGTGAGCGGCGCGTCGAGCATCGGCTGCAGGCGCGCCAGGCCGGCGCGGCCGCGCTCGATCAGGGACAGCACCCAGCCGGCCGCGAACATCGGCCAGATCAGCTGGCCGAGGTACATCGTGAAGCTGGTCAGGGCGCCGATGGTGAGCTGGTTCTGCCAGACCAGGTAGCCGCCCAGGCCGAGCGTGAGCGTGCTGGCGGCGGTGAGGGTCAGGCCGACGGCCGGCTCGTAGGCCGCTTCCCATTTCTGGGCGGAGAGGCTGGCGCTCGAGGCCTTGCCGGCCAGCTCGGCGAACTGGGCGGCGCTGCGGGTTTCCAGGCCCAGGGCGCGCAGGGTGCGCACGCCCGAGAGCGACTCCTGCACGTGGTCGTTCAGGTCCGAGAAGCGCTTGAGCGAATCGGTTTCGGCGGTGTGGATGTGGCGCGAGATGTACCAGAAGGCCAGGCCCATGAGCGGGAAGGGCAGGAGCGCGACCAGGGCCAGCCGGTAGTCGACGCCGAGCAGCATCACGCCCAGCACCATCACCAGGGTGAGCGTGCCGTCGAAGCCGGCCAGCATCGCTTCGCCGGCGGCCATCTCGATGGCGTCGATGTCGTTGGTGCCCAGCGCCATCAGGTCGCCGGTGCGCTGCTTCTGGTAGAAGGCCGGGCCCTGGCTGGACAGGCGCGTGTACAGGCGCATGCGCAGCTCGACCCCGAGGCGGTAGGCGGCCGAGTACAGGCGCACGCGCCAGCATACCCGCAGCACGTAGATCGCCAGGCCCAGCGCCAGCAGTTGCGCGATCCCGACCATCAGGTCATGGTGCGACAAGCGGTGCGCCGCCAGGCCGTCGATCATGGCGCCCACCTTGCGCGGCACCCACACGCTGCACACCGCGACCGCGACCAGCATGACCGCGGACGACGCGTATGCTTTCCAGTGGCGCAACACGAAGTTGCCCACCAAGCTCGCTAAACTCATCGGAATTCCTTGCTTTTGCGCCCGCGAAAAAAAAGCGGGCCGAAGCCCGCTAGTTTACTTTCTTTACCCGCGCGGCGCAGCGCGAGTGCCTGCAGGAATCAGTCCCGCATCAGTTCTGCTTTTTGCGGCCACGTCCGCCGCGGATTTCCGTGAGCTTCGGGGCGCCCGAGGAGGCGGCGACCGGCGGCGCGGCCGTGACCGGCTCGACCTTCGGGACCTCGATCTCGACCGCCACCTCGACCGGCACGCTGGCGGCGACCGGATGCGGTGGGGTCACCGGCATGTCGAGCACTTCGCTGGCGGCCCTGGCGATCGGCGTCGGCGCCACAGGCGGGGCGATGTCGGAAGTCACGATGGGGGTGGCGTCGGGCGCGATCCCGGCGGCGGAAACGGAAACCGGCGCAGGCTCGGCGGAGGGCGCGGGGGCCGGCTCGGCAGCCGGAGCGGTCTCGGACAACACTTCGGCGACGCTGGCGCCGACGGCGGCGGTCGCGTCGGCGACGATCTCCGCTTCCTTCAGCGGCGCGGTCTCGGCGGCGGCCGGGGCGGCCAGCGCCGGCGCCGGCGCCGTGGCTTCCACCTGGTAGGTCTGCAGGCCGAAGCCGCGCAGGCCGGTGGCGATGCTGAACACCTCGCGGCTATAGTCGAACATCGTGCGCAGCTGGCGCTGGGTCTGGGCGCCGATGTTCAGCAGGTCGCGCGGATCGCGCACGTCCAGCAGCTGGCGCATGGTGCTCGAGGAATGCTCGACCGCGGCGCGCGAAACGTCGAGGTTCAGGGCGAGGAGGCGGCTGGTGCGGTCCAGCGCCCCGTCGCCCAGTTGGCGCAGGAGCTGGAATTGCTTGTCGAGCTGGGACTGGCGTGCTGCTTGGAACTGTTCTGGAAGTGAAGTCATCGAAATTCCCTATCGTTCGGTTATGGCGCACTGCAACAAATCCTAGTGTAGCCCTGATGCAGAGTGTTGAAAAGAACATTTTCATAGTGTCGCGTCCGCGCAATCTTGCGCTGCAGCATTGTTACAAAGTGACACGCGATTAAGCTAGGCAGGTGACGGGAAATCGCTACAATGATTCTGAACAAATTCAGGAGCGGTCATGGATCTTGTTGTTCGCAATGCCAGCTTGCCGGACGGACGGACCGGCATCGATATCGCCGTGCGGGAAGGGCGCATTGCCGAGCTCGGCCCGGCGCTGGCCTTGCGGGGCGCGCATGAGGTCGACGCCGGCGGCGACCTCGTCACGCCGCCCTTTGTCGACGCCCACTTTCACATGGATTCCACGCTCAGCTACGGCATGCCGCGCGTCAACGCGTCCGGCACCTTGCTGGAGGGTATCGCCCTGTGGGGCGAGCTCAAGCCGCAACTGGCGCAGGAGGCGCTGATCGAACGCGCCTTGCAGTATTGCGACTGGGCGGTGGCGCGCGGCCTGCTGGCGATCCGCACCCACGTCGACGTCTGCGACGAGCGCCTGCTGGCGGTCGAGGCCCTGCTCGAGGTGCGCCGCCGCGTCGCTCCTTACCTCGACCTGCAACTGGTGGCCTTTCCGCAGGACGGCCTGCTGCGCAGCCCCGGCGCCTTCGACAACCTGAAGCGCGCCATCGCGATGGGCGTGGACGTGGTCGGCGGCATTCCGCATTTCGAACGCACGATGGCGCAGGGAGCCGAGTCGGTGCGCCTGCTGTGCGAGTTCGCGGCCGACAAGGGCCTGCGGGTGGACATGCATTGCGACGAGACCGACGACCCGCTCTCGCGCCACATCGAGACCCTGGCCTACGAGACCTGGCGCCTGGGACTGCAGGGCAGGGTGGCCGGCTCGCACCTGACCTCGATGCATTCGATGGACAACTATTACGTGAGTAAACTCCTGCCCCTGATGCGCGAATCCGGCGTGGCGGCGATCGCCAATCCCCTGATCAACATCACCTTGCAGGGCCGCCACGACACGTACCCGAAGCGGCGCGGCATGACCCGCGTGCCCGAGCTGCTGGCCGCCGGCATCGACGTCGCCTTCGGCCACGACTGCGTGATGGACCCCTGGTACGGCCTGGGTTCCGGCGACATGCTGGAGGTGGCGCACATGGGCCTGCACGTGGCGCAGATGACCGGGCAGGAGGCCATGCGCCAGTGCTTCCTCGCGGTGACCGAGACCCCGGCGCGCATCCTCGGCCTGGAGGGGTATGGCCTGGCGCCGGGCTGCCGCGCCGACTTCGTGCTGCTCGACGCCGCCACGCCGGTCGAGGCGATCCGCCTGCGTGCGGCGCGCCGGCTGGTGGTGCGCCGCGGCGCGGTCGTGGCCGAAGCGCCGCCCGGCCGCGCCACCCTGCGCCTGCCCGGCCGCCCGGCCGCGGTCGACTTTCGTATCGGACGCTGAAGCGTGCCGGGCCGGTGCTAGAATCGCCAGCCCCATGTTGTAAGCCTATTCAGTTTTCGACAAGTATCATCCGAGCCGTGAAAGATATCCAGATCCGCCCCGCCACCAGCGCCGACTTCGACGCGATGTGGAGCATCTTCAGCGCCCATGTCGCCACCGGCGAGACCTATCCCTTCGGTCCCGACACCACGCGCGAGGCCGCGCACGCCTATTGGCTGGGGCCGAACGTCACCGCGCGCGTGGCCGTCCTCGGCGAGCGCGTGCTCGGGATGTACCGCGTGGTGCCGAACCAGCTCGGGCGCGGGCACCACGTGGCCAACGGCTCCTACATGGTCAGTCCGAACGCCCAGGGCGTGGGCGTGGGCCGCATCCTCGGCGAGCACAGCCTGGACGAGGCGCGCCGCCAGGGTTACCTGGCCATGCAGTTCAACTATGTCGTGAGCACCAACACTGCCGCCGTGATGCTGTGGAAGAAACTCGGCTTCTCCATCGTCGGCACCCTGCCCAAGGCCTTCCGCCACAAGCGCCTCGGCTATGTCGACGCCTACGTCATGTATCAGTTGCTGCAGGACCCCGACCACTGGCCCACCGCCGACGAGTAGCGCGCCCTGCGCGCCGGGCTTCGGGTGCGCACGCGTGTGTGCGGTGCAGCACGGAAGGGCGGCGATGCGGTGGTAGGATGAGGAAGACCTTCCGTCCTATTTCGAAAGCTTCGCCGCGATGCCTAACATCGAGCCTGATCCGAACGCTGCCTTCTACGTGGTGCTCAACGCCGGTTCCGGCCATGCCGAAACCGAGTTGCGCTGCTCGACCATCCGCGACGTGCTGGCCGAGGCCGGCCGCACCTGCCACCTGGAGATCGTCAAGGACGCCGCCCAGCTTGGCGAGATCGCGCGCCGCATGGCGCAGGAAGCCAAGCGCACCGGCGGCGTGCTGGTGGCCGCGGGGGGAGACGGCACCATCAATACCGTGGCCCACCAGGCCGTGCTGCAGGGCTGCGTATTCGGCGTGCTGCCCCAGGGCACCTTCAACTATTTCGGCCGCACCCACGGCATCCCGGAAGACCTGGCCGAGGCGGTGCGTTCGCTGCTCACCTCGACCGTGCAGCCGGTGCAGGTCGGGATGGTCAACGACCGCATCTTCCTGGTGAACGCCAGCGTCGGCCTGTATCCGGCCCTGCTCGAGGCGCGCGAGCAGGACAAGCGCCAGTACGGGCGCAGCCGCCTGGTCGCGATCCTGTCCGCCCTGAAGACCGCGCTGGGCCGGCACCGCCCCTTGCGCATCGCGCTCGAGACCGAGGGGCACGTGCGCAAGCTCCGCACCGCCACCCTGTTCGTCGGCAACAACCGCCTGCAGATGGAACAGGTCGGCATGGAGCCGCTGACGGAAGCGGTCGAGGACGGGGAACTGGCGGCGATCGCCCCGCGCCGGGTCGGCAAGCTGGGCATGCTCGGCCTGCTGCTGCGCGGCGCCCTGGGCCGCCTGGGCGAAGCGCCGAACGTGGTCGCCTTCTCGTTCAAGCGGTTGACGGTCAAGCATGCGCGCCTGTCGCCGCGGCGCAGCGTGAAGGTCGCGACCGACGGCGAGGTGACGCGCATGCCGATGCCGCTGGAGTTCCGCGTGCTGGAAGGGCGTTTGGCGCTGCTGAAGCCCGCCGGGCAGAGCGGCGCCAGCGAGCGCGCCGCCGCCTAGACCGCTCTACTGATTCACGCGCTGCACGCGCACGCCATAGAGATCGAAGCGGTTCCAGGGCCCCGTCGTGCCGCCCGCGCCGCTGAAGGTTGCGTTGCTCTCCAGGTAGCTCATGTTGGTGAAGTCGCTCATGCGCAGGGTGTAGCTTCCCGGCTGCAGGCGCGCGGCCAGCGGCGTCGACAGCACCGTCGGCGTACTGGTCTTGTCGAACTTCGCGTGCGGCAGCTGAATCACGCCCTGGGCCACGGTCTTGCCCTGGGCGTCGAGCAGCGCCAGCCACTTGACGCCGCCGCTGATGCCCAGGTTGATCTGGTTGGCGCCGTTGTGATAACGGACCTGGACGCGGTAGTCGCCGGCCTGGCCGATCTTCAGGCCCTTGAGCTCGAAACGATCCGCCGGCTGGCCCCAGTCGGCCAGGCGCGGCGCGGCGAAGCGGCCCTGCGCCGGCGTCACCTCCAGGTTGGTCTGCACGCGCGCATCGGTCACCGCGATCTCGCTGGCGGGCGCCAGGCAGCGCGGCACGCTGTGGTGGCTGCGGTTGCCGGAGGCGCCGAACTGCGCCTCCAGGGCATAGCAGGCGAAAGGCGCCGCCTCGCGGTCGGCCCAGGCGCCGGCCGGCACCTTCGCGGCCACCAGCTTGCCGTCGCGGTAGACGTTGTAGACGACGCCGGCGCCGTTGCCGCCGGCGCCGATGCGCAGGCGCGCGCGCCCGTCCTTGCCGGCTTCCAGCTGCTCGATGACCGGCTCGCGCGGCGCGAACACGGCGGGCGATTCGACATAGGGATCGGCGTTCACGCGGTGCATCGCCGTGCCGCCCGCCGCCAGGGCGCCCAGCTTTACCTCGATCATGTCGCCGTCGCGCAGGGCGCTCCACGGGATGAGGGCGCCGCTCGGCGCGCCATTGTGCAGGACGGCCGCGACCCGGTAATGACCGTTACCTTGGCTCGCGGCGGGCAGCAGCAGGCGCACGGCGATGCGCTGGCCGCGCAGGCGCAGGTTGTGCAGCGTGACTTGGCTGGTGTCGCCGAAGGTCTCGCGGCGCAGCTTTGCCGTCACGAAGGGCCGCAGGGCGATGCCCTCGTCCTGCGCCGAGACCCCGAACACGTTCTCGACCACCATGCCGAGGTAGGCGCCGACCGACCACAACTGGCGCCGCGAGTTGATCACCGGGCCGATCAGCTCGGGATGCTGCTCGTCGAGCAGGAGCGGCTGGCCGGAGAGCCATTCGAGGTTCTCCATGTTCGAGATGTTCAGCGCGGCGCCGCGCATCAGCGAGTCGTAAGCCGCATCGGCAACGCCGGCATTGCCTGCGCGGGCGGCCGCCTTCAGTCCGTAGCCGGTGACGAAAGGCCAGATGGCGCGGTTGTGGTAGACCGGCGCTCCCTGCTGCTGGGGCCAGATCACCGGCGGACCCATGGGACCGTGCGGATAGCGCGCCAGGATGCTGCGCGCCTGCTTCTCGTCGGCGATGCCGGTGACGATCGCCAGCGACTGGCCCAGCCAGTCGAACTTGTGCATGGGCGCGCCGTCGAAGTGGGCGGCGGTGAGGCTGCTGTACATGCCGGCGTCCGGCAGCCACAGCTTTGCATTGATGGCGCGCTTCAGTTCCAGCGCCCAGGCCTCGTAGCGCGCGGCGCGCGCCGTGTCCCCCTGTTCGCGCGCCAGTTGCGCGGCCAGGGTCAGGGCCTTGTAGTGGGTGGCGTTGGTCGATACCGCCTTGGCGCTGGCCATCGAGGCCAGGTCGTCGACGATCCAGCTCGCGTAGCTCTGGTCGCGCCAGTCGAGGAAGCTCTGCTCGCCGGTGTAGAGGCCGTCGCGCGGATCGAAGGCCGCGACGCGGTCGATCTCGATCGTGTTCGACAGCGCCTGCAGCGCCCGCGCGGCAAAGGCCTGGCGCTCGCTTGGTGCCAGGGTGCGCAGCACTTCCTCGGCCGCGAAGGCCCAGGTCACGCGGTCGGTGCTGACCGGCCAGCTGCCGCCGCTGCCGGTGTCCTGCACGATCTGCAGGCCGTCCCGGGTGCCGGGCACCTGCGGCGCTTTCGCCGTCTCCTTGCGGTAGGCGGCCAGCTTGAAGGCGAGCGAATTGCGCACGCGGGCCGGGTCGAGCAGGGCCAGGCCGAGGTCGGCCGCATACGAGAGGTCGCGGGTCCACACGTAGTGCCACTTCTCGCCGGTCTCGAAGCACTCGCAGGGAATCGCGGCGCCGCCGTTGTAGTTGCCGTCCTTGATTTCGCTGACCGCGTCCTGCGCCATCTCGCTGCCGGCCAGCGCGAACAGCGCGTCGAAGGCCAGGTTGCCGCTGCGGGTGTAGGGGCGGTCGGCAGACTCGCTGTAGGTGGCGTGCCGCGGCACCGGATCGCGCAGCGCCAGGGTGGTCGAGTGCGTATAGCTGCGCAGCTCGGCTTCCGGATCGACCAGCGAGAAGCGCGCCTGCTCGACCTTGCCGTCCCAGGTGGGCCAGGCAAGGGTGGCGACGCGCGCGCGGCCGGCATGCGGGTCCGCGTTCGACGCCGCCTCGCCCGATGCCAGCCTGGTCACGCGCAGCAGGGGCGCAGCGGGGTTGCGCGCATCGAGCGTGAAGCGGTAGACGCCGGTGCTGCGCACGAACAGGTAAGCCTCCGGGCCCGCCTGGGTGTCGAGGGGGAACGCCTGGTCCGGCTTGATCCTCACGCTCCTGCCCGCGTCGAGGACCCATTCCTGGCTCCAGTCGCGGCTGCCGATCTTGACGCCGTGGTTGCCGGGGCCGACCAGCGCCTCGGCCTCGTAGACGCCGCCGCCCTTGTGTTGCAGCGGGTGGTCGAGGCCCCAGCCGTTGAAGCCGCCGCGCACGAAGAATTCCTGGCGCAGCGGGCCGGGGTCGGCGGCGATGGCGGCGGCGCTGGTGAAGAAGGCTGCGCCCAGCAGCCAGCGGGATGAAGACATGGATGCTCCTGTCAGCGGTATTCGTTGCGTTCGACAACGCCGCGCAGGACGTCGCGCCCCTTGAGCATCGGGAAGTCCTGGCTGCGGTAGACCTTCGGCTGCACGAAGTCCAGCTTGCCGATGGTCGCGGCGTAGGAGGGGCGCGCGGCCTGCACCTGCAAGGCGCGCCCGTCCAGCAGGGCGCGCTTGCCGCCGAGCGAGAGCGTCGCCGCCTTGCCCGGGCTGAGGGTGAAGGACACTTGCGAGCGGCTCTTGTCCGGGTTCAGGTAGACCATGCGCAGCGTGCGCGCCGTCTTGCCGCGCAGGGTGAAGGTCCAGCGTTCTCCGTCCTTGGCGCGCTTGGGGTCGGCCCGCTTATAGTCGACGTCCACAGCTTCACCCACGCCGAAGGGCAGGGCGGCAGAGAAATGGCGCCAGCCCGTCGGAATCGCCGGCTCGAAGGCTAGCGAATTGGCCAGCAGGTCGGGCCGGAAGCCGATGTAGTCCTGGTAGGCGTTGCGCGCGAACTCGGCCACGCTCCAGGACTGCGCGAAGGTGCCCGTGGGTGTGAGGCTGCCATCGGCCTGCGGCAGCGCGTCGAGGTTCTCGCTCATGCTGCCCAGCGTGCCCAGACCCAGGATCTGCCGGCCCAGGTTCCGCGTGAGCGGCCAGCTCAGGTCCTGGTAGCCGAAGCGGTTCAGGGCCGTTACCGTGAAGCCCGCATTCCAGCCCCAGATGGTGCCGTTGTGGTAGGCCGCATCCTTGTGGTGGAAGTCCGGGTTCTCATGGCGCGGGTGGAAGTAGATGTCGTCCTGCGAGAGCGACGCGATGCCGTAGGGGTAGAGCAGGCTTGAAACGGCATTCCTCGTCACCTTCGCCTGCACGTCGCCCGGCACGAAATCGTCGAAGGGGATGGAAGCGAGCATCAGCTGGTTCGGCCGCAGCTTGGTGTCGCGGCTGCCGTCCGCGCGCAGGCGGTCGGCCATGGTGTCGCCATCCCAGAAGCGGCGCAGGAAGCTGGCCTGCACCTTGCGCGCCAGCGCGCTCCATTCGCGCGCACGCGCCGCGTCGCCGGCCTGGCTCGCCAGCATGGCGCCGGACTGCAGCGCGGTGTACCACAGCGCCTGGATCTCGACCGCGTGCGGGCCGCGGTCCGACCAGGGCTGGTGCGTCGGGTTCTCGATGCGCGCATCCATCCAGGTGTCCGATGCCGCATGGCGCAGCAGGCCGTCCGGGTCCATGTAGTTGGCGATCGCGCCCTCGAAGTAGGGCACCGCGAGCTGGTACATCCGCGTCGCGAAGGCGCGGTCGCCGGTATAGCGGATGGTCTCGACCGCCTCGCGCAGCATCCAGGGCGTGCCGTCCACCGTGTTGTAGATGATCTCGTCCGGCGAGACGCGGTTCGGGATGCGCCCGTAGTCCTTGTCGCGCGGGGTGCGCAGGTTCTGGTAGCGCGCGAAGTTGGCCAGCACGGCTTTCGCGTCCGCGAACTCGCCGGCGACCAGCAGGGTGCCGGGCAGGGCGATGAAGGTGTCGCGGCCCCAGTTCTCGCGGAACCAGGGCAGGCCTGCCCACATGCCGGCGCCGTATTCCTCGACCACGAACATGCGCGCCGAGGCCTTGGCCCAGTTCAGCGCCTTGTTGTATTCGGCGTCGCTGGTGGCGAGGTAGCTGCGCGTGAGCGCCTCGTACATCGCGCGGCGCTCGGCGGCGATCGCATCGCCCCCTGCCAGCGCACGGGCGCGCTGTTGGGCCTCGAGCGCGGTGGCGCCGAAGGCGGCGATCACGGTGAAGGATCTCGCCGGCGCGCTTGTGGCCAGGGTCAAATTCTCGCCCAGCGTGAACGACCGGTCGCCCGCGAGCGCCATGAACATGGCTGCGCCCTTGCCGGGCGCCACGGTGACGATGCCGTCGGCCCGCGTCACGGCGCCGGCGGTCTTCGTCAGGGCGCGCAGTGCCAGCACGGCGTCCTTCGGGCTGCTCACGCGCAGCGCCAGCGCGTGCTGCTTCGAAAGCAGGGCCAGCTCCTCGCTCGCGCCGTTCGCGTAGCGCACGCGGTGGCCCCAGGGCAGCACTTCCTCGCTCGCCGCCGTGCGGTCGTTTTGTACACCGTCGGCGTAGCTCAGGTAGTTGTGGAAGACCGTGCCGCTCTTGAAGACATAGCCTTCGCCCTTGTCGTAGCTGTGGGTCCAGGCGTCGAAATAGCCGGCCAGGTTGTCGCCGGCCACGAAGCGCGCCTGCTGGCCCGGCGCCGCCTGGATGGCCATGGCGTCGAAGAAGGCGTCGACGCCGGGCTTGTCCACCGCGCCGGCAGTGGAGAAGGCGAAGGCGAGCGCCAGGGAGAGCAAGGAACGCTTCATCATGCGCCCGGCAGTTCGACGACGAGGACCGACTTCGGCGCCAGGCGCAGTTCGCGCGCCAGCTCGACGGTTTTCCCGCTCAGGAAGTCGACGCCGGACGCGGCGCCCTTGAGCATCTCCTGGAAGCGCACAGTCGGCAGCGTCATCGGCTTGTCGTTGAGGTTCATGGCGACCATGATCCGCTTATTGTCGTTGTAGCGGAAGTAGACCCAGGTGTTTTGTTCCGGGCCGAAGTGCATCAGGCGTCCGCTGTGGATGACCGGCTCGTTCTTGCGCCAGTTGGCGAGCTTGCGCACCAGTTCCTGGGCCGCGCGCTGCTTCTCGCTCAGGCCCGCGCCGGTGAAGGCGTTTACCCTGTCGCCGGCCCAGCCGCCGGGGAAGTCGCTGCGGTAGCTGGCGTCGTCGCGCTCCTTGGTGGGGCTGGTCATCAGGATCTCGTCGCCGGTGTAGAACTGCGGGATGCGCGGCATCGTCATCAGGAACACCAGGTTCATGCGGTAGCGGTCGAAGTCCTCGCCGGCGACGCTGTACATGCGCGCCATGTCGTGGTTGCCGCCGAAGAGGACCAGGTTGTTCGGTTCCGGGTAGAGGTAGTCGAGCGAGAGCGTCTCGTAGACGTTGTTCAGGCCGCGGCCGTCCTTGGCCAGCGCGCCGCGCATCGCCTCGACCAGCGGAAAGTCCATCAGGCTGGGCAGGGAGCTGGTGTAGCCGTCGAAGTTGACCTTGCCGCGCTGCCAGCGCGCGACGACCGGCACGTGGTTGCTCCATTCCTCGCCCACCATGTTCAGGCGCGGGTACTCGGCCATCACGCGTTTCGTGTATTCGGCGAGGAAGGCGCTGTCGGAATAGCCGTAGGTATCGATGCGCAGGCCGGACAGGCCGGCGTATTCGATCCACCAGATGTTGTTCTGGATGAGGTAGTTCGCCACCAGCGGGTTGGTCTGGTTCAGGTCGGGCATGGTCTCGACGAACCAGCCTTTGGTGAAGTTGTCGCTGTCGGCCTTCGAGGCGTACATGTCCTGCACCGCCACGCGGTGGTGCTGGGTCGGCACGAACTTGCCGCCGTAATTGATCCAGTCCGGCGTCGGCAGGTCCTTCATCCACCAGTGGTGGATGCCGATGTGGGACAGCACCACGTCCTGGATGAGGCCGATGCCGCGCTTCTTCGCCTCCTGCGACAGGCGCAGGAAGTCCTCGTTGCTGCCGTAGCGCGGGTCGATCTTGTAGTGATCCGTCGCGCCGTAGCCATGGTAGGAGTAGGCGGGCGCGTCGTTCTCGACCAGCGGCGTCGGCCAGAGCTGGGTGAAGCCGAGCTGCGCGATGTAGTCGAGATGGTCGATGGCGCCCTGGATGTCGCCGCCATGGCGTCCGCCGCCGTTCTTGCGGGCGGCCTTCTCGCGCATGCCGGCGACGTTGTCGTTGGATGGATCACCGTTGGCGAAGCGGTCCGGCATGATCTGGTAGATCGCGTCCTGCGGTCCGAAGCCCTGGCGCTGCGCCGATCCCTGGCCGCGCGCCAGCAGTCTATAGGGGAAGCGCTCGCTGCGCCCGTCTCCGGTAAACACGATGTCGAACTGGCCCGGTTTCGCGTCGGGCGCGAGCTCGAGGTCGACGAAGAGGTAGTTCGTGTTGGCTACCCGCGTGGTCGAGACCAGGCGCACGCCGGGATAGTCGATTGCCGCCTGCATCCGGCCGATGTCCTTCCCATGGACCATCAGTTGCAGGCTCTTGTTCTGCATGCCGGTCCACCAGAAGGGCGGTTCCATGTGGTCGATGGTGGCAGGGGCGGCCATGGCGCCGGCGGGGAGGGAAAGAAGAAGCGCTGCGAAAAGATGTCTCATGTGGGCTCGCAATAGGGGGTCCTGGGAAGGAGGCAGCGAGAACCGCATGAGGTAGTTTGCCTACATGCTCCTCGTCGATTCTCGGCTGGATGGGGCATTTGCCTCTCGGTGTGCTGTCAAGAATACACCACAGCGATTGCGAGGGTAAAGGGAGAAACGATCTAGTTTGGGTACATACAGCGGCGATGCCGATGGCCGGGCAGGCCGCTTGCACAGCATCGGAGAAAGGAAGGGGGCTGCGCTCCGGGCCTGGGGAAGGCCCGGAAGCGGTGGTGGAGCAAGGCTCAGGGCCGGCGATCGAGGATGACCTCGGTGCTCAGGGGCACCTGCAGTCCCGTGTTGGTGATCAGCTGGCCGTCGAAGGTATAGGCGCCGCTGGCGGTGGTGCCGACCCGCAGCTGGCCGCCGCTGATCTGCAGGGAAGCCGGGCTGTTGGCGGTCAGAAAAGCCATCGAGCTCAGTTGCACATGGACGGCGCTGTCGAGGTTCTGGACGAAGCCGTTGCGGTCGCGGACGGCAAAGTCGCCGGCGCGCAGCGTCTGGAAGGCAAGGACGACTTCGACGTAGCTGGCGCCGAGAGGCGCCGTGATCATCACACCGGTCGCATGGATTTCCGCGCCGTTGTCCAGCTTGTAGCGCTGCTCCCCCTTCTGCGCGCAGACGTCCTGGCTCGCCTGGACCGCCGGCTGGTTGGGGGCGTTCAGCGAAAGTCGCCCCGATTCGAACACGCTGCCTTGCGAAAAGCGGCGCCATTGCGCGCCCGCGCCGCCCGGTCCGGTCATGACAGTGCCGCTCGCGTCTGGTTGCAGGACAAAGCGGGTGCCGTCCGGGTGGACCAGGTTGGCGCCGTCCAGGCGCAGGGGTGTCGTCGAGCGATGGCAGGACGTGAGCGTCACCTCCCGTCCGTTTTGCGTGATCAGCTGCGGGTAGGCGTACTTCGACGCGTCGGTCGGGTCGACCGCGTACCAGACGCCGTGCAGGTCCGGGGGCGCGTCGTCGCCACTGCCGCCGCCGCAAGCCGCAAGTACGAGCAGCGGGGCGAGCCAGGCGATGGAGGTTGATTGCATGTGCTGATCCTTCTGAATAGATGAGTGAACGGTAGAACTCTGGCCAGGCCGCCAAGGCGGCGGGTGGCCCGGCATTGAAAGTCGCAGGAAGCACAATCATTGCTGTAGAGAACTGAGAATTCTACTGTGCAAATATAGACAGAATTATCACGCTTTATCACCGCCGCGCATGGTTGTGCTGGAAGCTAAGCATGGGGAATGCGGGACCGGCGCCACGGCCTCGAGTGGATAGGAGGAAATCGCACCAATCTGGTGCATTCACGCACTCGCTTGGTGAAAAGCAAGCAACTTGTAGTCCGACTACACTCGTGCATACGGTGTTCTGTAGCCCGAATACAACGCTTGAATGTTTTCATTCTATACAATAGCGAGATAAGCCACGGTTCGGCGTAGTGTCAAGCAACTCCCGTTGACAGTGCATCTAGTTTTAGTACAGAATCGTTGACAGAACGTCTAAAAAAAGACGTTGTTTTTGGATCCCGTGCCGTGGCTCTCCAGCTGATTTCGGGAAATTACACAGTTCTACTGAGGGGACAAATGAAGAATTCCGCAAACAAGCGCGCTGCGAACACGGCAGGGCTGGCATTTCCGCTGAGCCCGGTCGCGGCCGGCTGCACCGTTTTCCTGATGGCACTGGCCGGTAGCGCCTTCGCCCAGGAACAGCAGGCAACCACCGACGCCACGAACAACACGCCGAACAGCGCCGTCGCGACGGGCGAAGAGGCCACCGTCGCCACGACCACGACGCCGGTCGCGACCGTCAAGGTCACCGGCATCCGCCGCGGCATCGAAGCGGCGATCTCGATCAAGAAGAATTCCACCTCCATCGTCGAAGCCATCTCGGCCGAAGACATCGGCAAGCTGCCGGACCAGAGTGTGGCCGAGTCGATCTCGCGCCTGCCGGGCGTGTCGGCCCAGCGCGGCCGCAGCTCGGGCAAGGCGTCCGACATCTCGGTGCGCGGCCTGTCGCCAAGCTTCAACGGCACCCTGCTGAACGGCCGCGAAATGGCATCGACCGGCAACGCCCGTTCGCCCGAGTTCGACCTGTTCCCGGCAGAACTGATGGGTTCCGTCGTTATCTACAAGACCCCGGACGCCAGCGTCATCGGCCAGGGCCTGGCCTCGACCATCGACCTGCGCACCCTGCAGCCGCTGGACTTCGGCAAGCGCACCGTCGCCGTCAGCTACAAGAAGAGCAAGCTGGGCGTGAAGCAGCGCGACGGCCTGCCGGAAGGCGATGGCGACCGCTACACCCTGTCCTACATCGACCAGTTCGCCAACCGCACCATCGGCGTGGCCATGGGCTTCACCCGTTATAAAGAAATGGGCGGCGGCCAGTCGAAGTTCAATTCCTGGGGCGTTGCGGATGAGGTAAAAGTTCCTGGCGTTGAAGAAAAAGTCAAAGTCAAGGTGCCGAACGGCTTCGGCTACGATACCGAGCAGAACAGCCACGAGCGTGACGGCGCCTTCGCCTCGCTGCAATGGCGTCCGAACAAGAATTTCAAGTCGACCGTCGACCTGTTTTACTCGGCAGGTGAAACTGGCCTCAAGAAGACCGGTTTCGAAGCTGGCGTGGCCGGCAACGGCAACGGCTTCTACGAGCGGGTGCACGAGCTGACCAACGCGACGATTGTCAACGGCGTCGCCACCAGCGGCACCATCACCAACTGGAAGGGTGTGGTCCGTAACCACTACGAAGGCGCGGAAGACGACCTGAAGACGGTCGGCTGGAACAATGAACTGCGCTTCGGCGACTGGACCACGATGGCCGACCTGACCTGGTCGAAAGCCACCAAGCTGGGCTCGCGCTACGAGACTACGGCCGGCACCCTGCCGGGCCAGCAGGATACCCTCGCGTACAGTGGCTTCAACGGCGCCAATGTCACCGAGGTGAAATACATCCCCGGCCTGAACTACGCCGACCGCGGCGTCATCAGCCTGACCGACACCATGGGCTGGTCGTCGTCCGCTGCCAACGGAATCTCGCCGCAGGCCGGCTACCTCGGCCAGCCTTACGTCGAGGACGAAGTCAAGGCGATCCGCCTGACCGCCAAGAAGAACGTCGAGTGGGGCCCGGTGATCGCCACCACCTACGGCTTCAACCATACCGCACGCGACAAGCAGCGTACCGGCCAGGACGGCCGCCTGATGATCATCGGCGGCGATCCGAACGGCTCCGCGCCGGTGCCGGGCACCGCCGTCGCACCGGCCGGCGCCTCGGGCTTCAACGTCGTGTCGTGGGATCCGCGCGGTTCGCTCGGCACGGTCTACGAACTGGCGCAGAAGGTCGACGCCGACATCCTGAACAAGTGGTGGGACGTCAAGGAGCGCATCTCGACCGCCTACGTCATGGGTGACCTGGACGGCGAGCTGTTCGGCCTGTCCTACCGCGGTAACGTCGGCGTCCAGGCGATCCATACGGACCAGACCGGCGGCGGCTACCAGGTCGACACCGGCAACTGCAAGGGCAATACCCCGGCGGGCTGCCCGGGCGTGCGCGTCACCGACGGCGACAAGTACTGGGACGTCCTGCCCAGCCTGAACCTGTCGTTCGACCTGAAGAACGAGCAGATGCTGCGCCTCGGCCTGGCCAAGGTGGTATCGCGCGCCAACCTGGACGACCTGCGCGCCGGCCAGAACGTCACGCTCAGCAACCAGCAGGGCGTCTCGGTCCTGACCAGCAGCGGCGGCAACCCGCAACTGAAGCCGTTCCGCGCCAAGTCCTTCGACCTGTCGTACGAGAAGTACTTCGGCAACAAGGGTTACGTCAGCGCCGCGCTCTTCTACAAGAAGCTCGACACCTACATCGTCCGCATGGCGCGCGACTACGACTTCGCATCGACGATCTCGCCGGAGACCACGCTGCCGGCGGACGGCTCGACGATCGGCCGCTTCACCCAGCCGACGAACGGCAGCGGCGGCAACCTGCACGGCTTCGAGCTGGCGGTCAACCTGCCGTTCTCGATGGTCAGCCAGTACCTGGATGGTTTCGGCGTCATGGTCAACCACTCGGACACCAAGAGCAGCATCGAACTGCCGCGTGAAGGTTTCGCCAACGTGACCGGCAGCGCCGTGAACATTCCGCTGCCAGGCCTGTCGCGCAAGGTCACCAACCTGCGCCTGTACTACGAGAAGAACGGCTTCCAGGTGGCAGCCGCGGCGCGCAAGCGTTCGAACTTCCTGGGCCAGGTGTCGGACTACCAGGACAATGCGCAGCTGACCTTCATCAAGGGTGAGACCATCGTCGACCTGCAGGCCTCGTACGAGATCCAGAGCGGCTGGCTGAAGGGCACGAGCCTGTTCGTCCAGGCCCAGAACTGGAACAACGCACCGTTCCTGGAGTACACCGACGACGAGAACAACCCGACCAACCGCGTCGACTACGGCCGTACCTACCATTTCGGCGCCAGCTACAAGTTCTAAGCTGACCTGAACTGCGGTAAAGTATCGACCCCTGCCGGGCTCCGCCTGCCAGGGGTCGTTTTTTTGACCTTCGGGCGAACACATATGCAGAACGAACCAATCCAGGACATCGTCATCGTCGGCGGCGGCACCGCCGGCTGGATGACGGCCGCCGCGCTGTCGACCGTTCTCAACGGCCGCTACAACATCCGTCTCGTGGAGTCGGACGAGATCGGCATCGTCGGCGTCGGCGAGGCGACCATCCCCATGATCCAGCGCTTCAACCGCGTGGTCGGGATCGACGAGAACGACTTCATGCGCGCGACCCAGGGCAGCTTCAAGCTCGGCGTCGAGTTCGTGAACTGGGGCCGCAAGGGCGAGCGCTACATGCACGGCTTCGGCCGCCTCGGCCAGGACCTGGCCACCGTGCCCTTCGAGCAGTACTGGCTCAAGATGCGCCGCCTCGGCAAGGCCGCGCCGCTCGAGGAATACTCGATCGCGCGCATGGCCGCCAAGGCCAACAAGTTCATGCCGGCGCGGCACGACCTGCCGAACTCGCCGCTGGCCGAGATCGCCTACGCCTACCACTTCGACGCCAGCCTGTACGCGCGCTACCTGCGCAAGCTGTCGGAAGCGCGCGGCGTGCAGCGTATCGAGGGCAAGATCGTGCGCGCGACCCGGCGCGAGGGCGACGGCTTCATCGACGCCGTCGAGCTGGAAAGCGGCGCGCGCGTGGCGGGCGAACTGTTCATCGACTGCTCGGGCTTCCGCGGCCTCTTGATCGAGCAGGCGCTGGAGACCGGCTACGAGGACTGGAGCGGCTGGCTGCCGGCCGACCGCGCGCTGGCCGTGCCCTGCGAATCGGCGCCGACCATGACGCCCTACACCCGCGCCACCGCGCACCAGTCGGGCTGGCAGTGGCGCATCCCGCTGCAGCACCGCACCGGCAACGGCCACGTCTACTGCAGCCGCTTCATCAGCGACGACGAGGCCGCCGCGACCCTGCTGGCCAACCTCGACGGCAAGGCCCTGGCCGATCCGCGCCTGATCAAGTTCCAGACCGGCATGCGCAAGCAGGCCTGGAACCGCAACGTGGTGGCCGTCGGCCTGGCCGGCGGCTTCCTCGAGCCGATCGAGTCGACCAGCATCCACCTGATCCAGTCGACCATCCAGCGCCTGATCGACTTCTTCCCGGACCGCGGCTTCAACCCCGTGGAACGCGACGAGTTCAACCGCCAGGCGCGTTTCGAGTACGAGCGCATCCGCGACTTCATCATCCTGCACTACCACCTGAACCAGCGCAGCGATTCGGCCTACTGGCTTGAATGCGCGAACATGGCGATTCCGGAGACGCTGCGCCAGAAGATGGAGATGTTCCGTACGCGCGGACGCGTGATCCGGGTCGACAACGAGCTGTTCTCGGAAGTCGGCTGGACCCAGGTGTTCGAAGGGCAGAACATGCCGGTCGACGCCTATCACCCGCTGGTCGACGTGCAGTCCGAAGCCGACATCGCCGACTACCTCGACAACGTGCGCGGCGTGATCGCCAAGTGCGTGAGCGTGATGCCTTCGCACGACGAGTACATCGCGAAGATGTGCGCGGCCCCGAAGGCCTGACCGTTTTGTTTCTTTCAGGCAGCCCCATGCGTGAATGGCGCATGGGGCTGCCGCTTTTTTGGGCTGCCGGATAGCCGGCACGCCCCTCCATTTTCAAATAGTGCCCGCCCCCTCGGTGACGAGGGAGTAAACTGGCGGTTTAGTATCGTTTCTCGAAAGTCATCCATGTCAGACACCCCCATCCCATCGTTTTCCGACCTGAACCTCCCGGCGCCCATCCTGAAGGCGCTGAAGGAGGTCGGCTACGAGACGCCGTCGCCGATTCAGGCAGCCACCATTCCCCTGCTGATGGAAGGGCGCGACGTGCTGGGACAGGCGCAGACCGGCACCGGCAAGACCGCCGCCTTTGCGCTGCCGGTTTTGTCGCGTATCGACACCAAACAGACCGCGCCGCAGGCGCTGGTGCTGGCGCCCACGCGCGAACTGGCGATCCAGGTGGCCGAAGCCTTCCAGAGCTATGCCGCGCACCTGAAGAATTTCCACGTGCTGCCGATCTACGGCGGCCAGAGCTACGGCCCTCAGTTGTCGGCCCTGCGCCGCGGCGTGCAGATCGTCGTCGGCACGCCCGGCCGCGTGATCGACCACATCGAAAAGGGCTCGCTCGACCTGTCGCAGCTGACCACCCTGGTGCTGGACGAAGCCGACGAGATGCTGCGCATGGGCTTCATCGACGATGTCGAGCACATCCTGCAGCAGACCCCGGCAGAGCGCCAGATCGCGCTGTTCTCGGCCACCATGCCGCCGGCGATCAAGCGCATCGCCAAGACCTACCTGCGCGACCCGGCCGAAGTGACGGTCGCCGCCAAGACCGGCACCGCCGAGAACATCACCCAGCGCTACTGGCTGGTGGCCGGCATGCACAAGCTCGACGCGCTCACCCGCATCCTGGAAGCCGAGCCTTTCGACGGCATGATCATCTTCGCCCGCACCAAGCTCGGCACCGAAGAGCTGGCGACCAAGCTGCAGGCGCGCGGCTTCGCGGCCACCGCGATCAACGGCGACATGGCCCAGCAACAGCGCGAGCGCACCATCGAGCAGCTCAAGAACGGCAAGATCGACATCCTGGTCGCCACCGACGTCGCCGCGCGCGGCCTGGACGTGGACCGCATCAGCCACGTCATCAACTACGACGTGCCCTCGGACCCGGAAAGCTACACCCACCGCATCGGCCGCACCGGCCGGGCAGGGCGCAGCGGCGAGGCCATCCTCTTCATCACCCCGCGCGAGCGCGGCCTGCTGAAGGCCATCGAGCGCGCCACGCGCCAGCCGGTCGCGCCGCTGACGCTGCCGACCGTGAAGGCCGTGAACGACGTGCGCATTGCGAAGTTCAAGGAGCAGATCACCGAGACCCTGGCCGCCGGCGGCCTGGACCAGTTCCGCTCCCTGATCGAGGAATACGAGCGCGAGCAGAACGTGCCGGCGGTGGACATCGCCGCCGCGCTGGCGAAGCTGGGCCGCGGCGACGTGCCGCTGCTGCTGGAAAAGCCGGACCGCGAAGCCCGTCCGGCGCCAGGCTGGGAAGACCGCCCGGCGCGCGCGCCGCGCGAGGGATCCTGGGAAGACCGTCCGGCCCGCGCCCCGCGCCAGGAAGGCGCCTGGGAGGAGCGTCCGGCCCGTGGCCAGCGCGAGTTCGGCGTGAAGAAGGAGCGCGTGATGCGCGATCCTGAGCCGGGCATGGCCACCTACCGCATCGAAGTCGGCCACGCCAACGGCGTCAAGCCGGGCAACATCGTCGGCGCGATCGCCAACGAGGGCGGCATCGAGTCGAAGTACATCGGCCGCATCGAGATCTACGACGACTTCACCACGCTCGACCTGCCGGACGACCTGCCGAAGGACCTGGTCGACCACCTGAAGACCGTCTGGGTCGCCGGCCAGCAGCTCAACATCACCCGCGACGGCGAGGAAGCGCCGCCGCCGAAGAAGGCCGCCGGTCCGAAGAAATCCTTCGGCGCCGAACGCCGCATGGCGGAAAAGCCGGGCTTCAAGAAGCCGCGCAAGGGCTGATTGAAGGGGGCAGGTGGGCGTCCGTGCCCACCATGCGTGCCTATCCGGAAGTCCGCTGCAAAACCCGTAGGGTGGGCACTCCGTGCCCACGCATTACGTGTTCGTCCGACAGTTCGCTGCGGGGATGTGTCGCTCCGAGACGGTAGCGATCATTGCGTGGCTAACGATATGCATTTGGATGCTGTGCCATATCGTCGGCGGCCCGTATTAGTGCCGAGCCGCCTCTAGGCATCCTTTCGCGTGGGCACGGCGTGCCCACCCTACGTTGCACCTCAGCCGCAGAATCGTAGGGTGGGCGCCCCGTGCCCACCATGCGTTACTGCGCCTCCTTCCCGTCCGCAAACATCCACAGCAGCGCCTCGCGCAGCTCTCCGCTCCAGAACGCCTCGTTGTGTTCCGCGCCCGGCACGATCTTCAGCACCGCGTTCGCCGCCGGATGGCCGCTTTTGCGCACCACGCCGGCCATGCGCTCGACGTCCGGCACCATCGATCCGCCTTCCTTTTCTCCCATCAGCATGAACAGCCGCGCATCCTTGGGCACGGGGTGTTGCGCCATGAAGTCGAACGCGGGTTGCGCCGTCCAGTAGGCCGGGGAGAACACGCCGGCCTTGCTGAACACCTGCGAGTACTGGGCGATCGCGTAGTGCGAGGCCAGGCCGCCCATCGAGCTGCCCATGATCGCCGTGTGTTCGCGGCCGGGCAGGGTGCGGTACTTGCCGTCGATGAGGGGCTTGAGCACCTTGACGATGAAGTCGGTGTATTCCCGCCCCTCGGCAGGGCCGAACTGCTGGCTGGTCCAGGCATTCAGCTCCGTCATGCGCTTTTCCTGGCCGTTGTCGATGCCGACCACGATCAGTTCCAGCCTGCCTTCCTTCGCCAGCGCATCCAGCGTTTCGTCGACCTTCCATTCGCCGGCATAGGCGGTGGCCTCGTCGAACAGGTTCTGGCCGTCGTGCATGTAGAGCACGGGGTAGCGCTTGTTCGACGTGGCATAGCCCGGCGGCAGGTAGAGACGCACCTGGCGCTTGCGGTCCAGGCCCGGCATCGCCAGCAGCTCGGGCAGGAGGCGCACGCCCGGCAGCGCGGTCGAGGCCCTGGTGGACGCCGGCGCGGTGTCGGCGGCGGTGGCGAGGACCGGGGCGGCCAGCAGCATGGCCAGGCAAAGCGGCGAAGCGAGTCGGCGGAACGTGGGCATGCCTTGTTTCTCCTTGTCGGGATGGCGGAGCGCGGAAAGGGAAGGGGCGGCGCGCGGCCGCCCCAGGTCAGTACAGCTCAGTACAGCTCAGTACAGCTCAGTACAGCTCAGTGCAGCTCAGTACAGCTCAATGCGAAGCGGCGAGCACCGGCGCGGCGGCCTGCGCGGCCCGCTTCTCGCGCACCAGCAGCCACAGCACGCTCGACACGGCAAGGCAGCCGCCGCAGATCAGGAACAGCACGTTCTTGTCGGCCGCATTCTTCAGCACGTAGCCGACGCCGGTCGTGGCCAGTTGCGGCAGCACCACCGACAGGTTGAACAGGCCCATGAAGAAGCCCATGCGGCGCTTGTCGACCAGCTCGCTCATGATGGCGAAGGGCAGGCTGACCACGGCCGCCCAGCCGATGCCGACCACCGCCATCAGCACGTACAGGGTGCCCGGGGAGCGGGCGAACAGGGCGATCGCGAAATAGGCCAGGGCCATGATGCCGATGCAGATGGCCTGGGTGCGCACGCGCCCGATGCGCGCGCCCAGGGGCGCCAGCACCAGGGCCGGCAGCAGGAAGCCGACCACGTTCATCACCGCGAACGAGATCGCGATCACGTGGCCCGACTGCGCCGCCGCTTCGGCCGCCGTGGCGCCGCCGGCGACCACGTGCTGCTGGATGAAGGCGATGATGTAGACGAACATGGACTGCACGCCGAACCAGCTGAAGGCGTGGGCGGCCCACAGGCGCCAGAGCTGGCCCCAGTCGGTGCGGGTCGACCCCGCGGCGGACAATGCCGCGTCCTCCCGCGCCGGGGCCAGCTCGCGCGGCTCCTTGACCAGGAACACCGGCAGCACCGAGAAGGCCAGCACGATGATCACGCCCACCGAAATGAGGGCGTAGTTGTCGATGAAGGCGCCGATCAGGTAGGCCATCACGCCCCAGAAGCCGGAAATCGTCTGCATCCAGGTGTAGCCGCGCGTGCGCGCCTCGCCTTCGGGCGTGACGTCGGCGATCAGCGAACGGGTGGGATTGAAGCTGATGTTGATCGACAGGTCCAGCGTCAGCGCGACGATCACCGCGATCACCAGCAGGTTGGTCACACCCAGCAGGTCGGCCACCAGCTCGATGCGCGGCAGCAGGAAGACGGAAAGGGCGGCCAGCGTGCCGCCGATCAGGATGAAGGGCCGGCGCCGACCGCCCCAGAACCAGGTCTTGTCGCTGATGAAGCCGATGATCACCTGGCCCAGGATGCCCGCCAGCGGGCCGGCGGCCCAGACGATGCCGATCTCGTGGATGTCGAGGTGGTATTTGGTGCTCAGCAGCCAGCTGAGGGCTGAAATCTGGATGCACAGCGCAAAGCCCATGGCCGTTGCCGGGAGGCTGGTCAAGGCGTAGAAGGAATTGCTCAGCCGACGCTGCATGTCGAGCATGGTGTCTCCGTGTCGTTATGTTATTTGACTACAAAACTCGTCCACAAGCCTGTAGACATGGCGATTCTACTATGTCGCTGTCGGATTGACACTCGGAAAACGCCATGTTATTTTGCTACAAATTACCCTGCAACCAGCCCGTCCTCCTGGCCTTCCGGACGGGGACGCTCCCAACCGCTTTCTCGCGCCGACAACCACGGCAGGCAAGGCGTCGAGCGTTCGCCACATACAAAGAGTCCGGCCGCATGCCGGACCGCTTGGGGACACAGATGGACATGCACACCAACGCACTCAAGCCACGCCTGTCGTTCTGGCAGTTGTGGAACATGAGCTTCGGCTTCTTCGGCATCCAGTTCGGCTTCGCGCTGCAAAATGCCAACACCAGCCGCATCTTCTCGACCCTCGGCGCCAATCCGGACGACCTCGCGCTGTTCTGGCTCGCCGCGCCCGTCACGGGCCTGCTGGTGCAGCCGGTGATCGGCTACATGAGCGACAACACCTGGCACCCGAAGTGGGGCCGCCGCCGTCCCTTCTTCTTCATCGGCGCACTGCTGGCCGCGATCGCGCTGTTCCTGATGCCGAATTCCTCGGCGCTGTGGATGGCCGTGGCCGTGCTGTGGATGATGGACGCCGCGATCAACGTCTCGATGGAGCCCTTCCGCGCTTTCGTCGGCGACAAGCTCGATCCCTCGCAGCAGACTGCGGGTTACGCGATGCAGACCTTCTTCATCGGCTGCGGCGCCGTGATCGCTTCGCTCCTGCCGACCATCTTCACCCACCTGGGCGTGTCGAACGTGCCGGTCGACGGCAGCATTCCCGACAGCGTGCGCTACTCCTTCTATGCCGGCGCGCTGGTGTTCATGGTCGCCGTGAGCTGGACCGTCTTCACGGCCGACGAACTGCCGCCGCCCGACCTCGACAGCTTCCAGCACGAGCGCAAGCAGGCAAGCAACGTGGGCGTGGCCCTGGCCGAGATCGTCGGCGGTTTCGGCAAGATGCCGAAGACCATGGTGCAGCTGGCTTTTGTCCAGTTCTTCACCTGGATTGCGCTGTTCGCGATGTGGATCTACACGGGCAGCGCGATCGCCGATGCGGTCTGGGGCACGCGCGACGCCCAGTCGGCGGCCTTCCAGGAAGCCGGCAACCACGTCGGCATCATGTTCGCGGTCTACAGCGGCGTGTCGGCGCTGGCCGCCTTCATCCTGCCGGTGTTCGCCCGCGCCACCAGCCGCAAGGTCGTGCACTTCACCTGCCTGGCCATCGGCGGCCTGAGCCTGGCGAGCATCGCCCTGATCGATAGCCAGGACATGCTGATGCTGCCGATGATCGGCGTCGGCGTCGCCTGGGCCAGCATCCTGACCATGCCTTACGCGATCCTGGCGGGCTCGCTGCCGGCCAAGCGCATGGGCTACTTCATGGGCCTGTTCAACTTCTTCGTCGTGATCCCGCAGATCGTCAGCGGCCTGCTGCTCGGCTTCGTCACGCGCGAATTCTTCGACGGCCACACCGTGCAGACCCTGGTGCTGGGCGGCGCGAGCATGCTGCTGGCGGCGCTCCTGACGCTGGCGGTGACGGACAAGGCGCCGAACCAGGCCTGATATTCCCTTGGGACTTGCGACGCGTTCCGTAGGGTGGGCACTCCGTGCCCACGCGTCACGGACGCGTCCTTCCACCTACGGCGGCGAAACATCGCTCGAAACATATCCGAAGCTCGTGGCCGCAGGATGCCGTGCGAGCGAACATTCGACGCCACGTATGCCAGAGACGCCCGTACCGTGTGGGCACGGAGTGCCCACCCTACAAAATCGGGCTGGATGCGACCCGTACGCATCCGATACCCTGCGCCACGATTTCGGCGCCTGTCGTATCGTAACGTTTTATCAACAAACTGTTGGTAACCGAATTCATACACAGGAGCCAAGCATGACGATCCATACCGTGGCGACCACGCCGTTCGCCGGGCAGCGTCCCGGCACCTCGGGCCTGCGCAAGAAGGTCACCGAATTCCAGCAGCCGGGCTACCTCGAGAACTTTGTCGAAGCCATCTTCCTGACCCTGGGCGACTTGAGCGGCCAGACCCTGGTGCTGGGCGGCGACGGCCGCTATTTCAACCGCAGCGCGATCCAGACCATCCTGCACATGGCCGCCGCCCACGGCGTGGCGCGCATCCTGGTCGGGCGCGGCGGCATCCTGTCCACGCCCGCCGTGAGCTGCGTGATCCGCAAGCATGCGGCCTTCGGCGGCATCGTGCTCTCGGCCAGCCACAACCCGGGCGGCCCGGACGGCGACTTCGGCATCAAGTACAACATCGGCAACGGCGGTCCGGCGCCGGAAAAGATCACCGAGGCGATCTTCGGCCAGACGCAAACCCTGTCGTCCTACCGCATCAGCGATGCGCCGCCCGTGAACCTCGACGAGATCGGCGCCACCGAACTGGAAGGCATGCAGGTCGAGGTGATCGACCCGGTGGCCGACTACGCCGAGCTGATGGGACGCCTGTTCGACTTCGACGCCATCCGCGCGCTGTTCAAACGGGGCTTCACGATGCGCTTCGACGGCATGAGCGCCGTCTCCGGGCCGTATGCGAAGGCGATCATCGAGGGCATGCTCGGCGCGCCCGCCGGCACCGTCATCAACGCCGAACCGCTGGAAGACTTCGGCGGCCATCATCCGGACCCGAACCCGGTCAACGCGGCCGAGCTGATCGCATTGATGTCCGGCCCCGACGCGCCCGAATTCGGCGCCGCCTCGGACGGCGACGGCGACCGCAACATGATCGTCGGGCGCGGCATCGCGGTCACGCCTTCGGACAGCCTGGCCATCATCGCCGCGAACGCGAAGCTGGCGCCGGGCTACGCTGCGGGCATCAAGGGCATCGCGCGCTCGATGCCCACCTCGACCGCCGCCGACCGCGTGGCCGAGGCCCTGGGCGTGTCCTGTTTCGAGACCCCGACCGGCTGGAAGTACTTCGGCAACCTGATGGACGCCGGCATGGTCACCCTGTGCGGTGAAGAGAGCTACGGCACCGGCTCGGATCACGTGCGCGAGAAGGACGGCCTGTGGGCCGTGCTGTTCTGGCTGAACATCATCGCCGCCACCGGCAAGTCGGTGGACGAACTCGTGACCGAGCACTGGGCCCGTTTCGGCCGCAATTATTATTCGCGCCACGACTACGAGGCTGTCGATTCGACCGCCGCCGATGGCATGATGGCCGCGCTGCGCGAAAAACTGACCACGCTCGCGGGCCAGACGCTGGGCGACTACCGCGTCTCGCTGGCCGACGACTTCGTCTACACCGACCCGGTGGACAACTCCATCGCCTCGCGCCAGGGCGTGCGCATCGTCATGACCGACGGCTCGCGCATCGTGTTCCGCCTGTCCGGCACCGGCACCGAAGGCGCCACCATCCGCGTCTACCTCGAGCGCTACGAGGCCGACCCCAGCCGCCACAATCTCGAGACGCAGCAGGCCTTGTCCGGCCTGATCGCGATCGCCGACGGCGTCTCGCAACTGCGCCAGCGCACCGGCCGCACGCAACCGAGCGTGATTACCTGATTTCGACCCACCACCACAGGAACCCTGCATGAAACTACCCGCACTTGCCGCCGCCCTGATGTTCGCTTTTGCCACCCAGGCACAGGCCCAGATCAAGGCGCCCTGGTCGGCCCCAAGCCAGCCTTTCGTCTGGGAGAACGCGACCGTCTACTTCCTGCTGACGGACCGCTTCAACAACGGCGACCCGAGCAACGACCTGGCCTACGGCCGGGCGAAGGATGCGGCCAAGCTGCGCGGTTACATGGGCGGGGACCTGGCCGGCATCACGGCGAAAATCAAGGAGGGTTACTTCAACGAGCTGGGTGTGAACGCGATCTGGATCACGCCGCCGGTCGAGCAGATCCACGGCAGCACCGACGAGGGAACCGGCAAGAGCTATGGCTTCCACGGCTACTGGGCGCGCGACTTCACGGCGGTGGACGCCAATCTCGGCACCGAGGAAGACCTGCGCACCCTGGTCGACACCGCGCATGCCCACGGCATCCGTGTGCTGCTCGACGTGGTGCTGAACCACACCGGCCCGGTGACGGACAAGGACCCGGTATGGCCGGCGGACTGGGTGCGCACGGAACCGGTCTGCAACTTCAAGGATGCGCGCGGCACCATCGACTGCACGCTGGTGAAGAACCTGCCGGACATCCGCACCGACAGCAACAAGGCCGTCGCCCTGCCGCCCATGCTGGTGGAGAAGTGGAAGAAGGAAGGGCGTTACGAGCGCGAGGTGAAGGAGCTCGATGACTTCTTCAAGCGCACCGGCTACCCGCGCGCGCCGCGTTACTACCTGATGAAATGGCACGCCGACTGGGTGCGCAAGTACGGCTTCGACGGCTTCCGCGCCGACACCGTCAAGCACACCGAGCCGGGCGTGTGGAAGGACCTCAAGAAGGTCGCGAGCGCGGCCTTCGAGGACTGGAAGCGCGCCAACCCGTCGAAGAAGCTGGGCGACACGCCCTTCTACATGACGGCCGAAGTCTACGGTTACGCGCTCCAGCACGGCCACGACTACGACCTGGGCGGCATGAAGGTCGATTATCCGAAGCAGGGCTTCGACAGCCTGATCAACTTCGCCATGAAGACCGACGCCGCGAACAGCTACGAACAGCTGTTCAGCACCTACTCAAAGGCGCTGCACGGCCCGATGAAGGATTCCTCGGTGCTCAACTACGTCAGCTCGCACGACGACGGCGCGCCTTATGACGCGATGCGCCAGCGTCCCTACGAGACCGCGACCAAGCTGCTGCTGGCGCCGGGCGCCGCCCAGATCTACTACGGCGACGAGACCGCGCGCCTGCTGAAAGTGGAGGGCGCCGAGGGCGACGCCACGCTGCGCTCCTTCATGAACTGGGACGAGCTGGCCTCGAACGCCCAGCGCGGCCTGAACCGCGTGCGCGACGTGCGCGAGCACTGGATGAAGCTCGGCCGCTTCCGCCAGGCCCACCCGGCCGTCGGCGCGGGCGTGCACCAGATGATCCAGCACTACCCCTACACCTTCAAGCGCACCTGGGAGACCAAGGAAGCGAACGACCGCGTGGTCGTGGCGCTCGACCTGCCGGCGGACAAGCCGACGGCCGTGCCGGTGGCCGGCGTCTTCATGGACGGCCAGACCGTGCGCGACTGGTACACGGGCACGACGGCGGTGGTCAAGGGCGGCAAGGTGCAGTTCCCGGTCACGGCCAAGCTGGCGCTGATCGGCCTGAACTGACCCGTAGGGTGGGCGGCTGCACCCCGGGATACGCGTGCCCGGAACGGTGACGCCGCCCACGCGTCCAACCGCCGCCTGAAACCTCGCGCCATCGAACGGAGCCTCTGTTCACATGGGTTTGAACGCGTGGGCGGCGGATACGCTATCGGTTCGCAGTCAAGCGGGGACAGCCGCCCACCCTACGTCCCATCGATCGCCGCCCGGTGCATCACGGCTTCGGCATATCGGCTAGACTTTATGTCTCCGACAACCCGACCGCCACTGCCATGACGCTCAATCGCACCTCCTGCATTGCTTCGGCCATCGCCCTCTCGCTGGCTGCCGCCGCGACGGCCCACGCCGCCGACGCATCCGCCAACGAACCCGCCTACGGCCCGGAACTCGAAGGCTTCAATTATCCGGCCCCGGTCAAGCAGTTCAACTTCAGCTCCCAGGGCGTGAAGCTGCACATGGCCTACATGGACATCGCCCCGCAAGGCAAGGCCAACGGCCGCACTGTCGTCCTCCTGCACGGCAAGAACTTCTGCGGCGCGACCTGGGAAGGCAGCATGAAGGCGCTGGCAAGCGCCGGCTACCGTGTCGTCGTCCCGGACCAGATCGGCTTCTGCAAGTCGAGCAAGCCCCAGCACTACCAGTACACCTTCCAGCAACTGGCCGAGAACACGCGCGCGCTGCTGGACTCGATCGGCGTGAAGAACGCGACCATCATGGGCCACTCGACCGGCGGCATGCTGGCCGTGCGCTACGGCCTGATGTTCCCTCAGCAGACCGAGCAGCTGGTGCTGGTCAACCCGATCGGCCTGGAGGACTGGAAGGCGCTGGGCGTGCCTTCGCTGGGCGTCGACAAGTGGTACCAGCGCGAGCTGCAGACCACGGCCGACAGGATCCGCAACTACGAGAAGGCGACGTATTACGTCAACCAATGGAAGCCCGAATACGAGCCGCCGGTGCAGATGCTGGCCGGGATGTACCGCGGCCCGGGCAAGGAAATCGTCGCCTGGAATTCGGCCCTGCTGTACGACATGATCTACACCCAGCCGGTGGTCTACGAGTTCCCGCTCCTGAAAATGCCGACCCTGCTCCTGATCGGCCTGAAGGACACGACGGCCATCGGCAAGGATGCCGCGCCGGAAGCGCTGCGGCCCAAGCTCGGGAATTACCCGGAGCTGGCGCAGAAGACCGCGAAGGCGATTCCGAAATCGACCCTGGTGACCTTCCCGGACATGGGCCATGCGCCGCAGATGCAGGATCCGAAGGCCTTCCATGAGGCGCTGCTGAAGGGACTGGCCGCGTTGAAGTAAGCGCGCGCTCCGGAGCAAAGGCAGGGCGGGACAGGGATGGCTTGCTGTATCATCCCGTCCCTTGAAACGAAAGCCGCACATGCTCATCATTACCATCAAACAGGGCAAGGAAAAGTCCATCCTTGCCGGCGACCCCTGGATCTACCTCTCCGCTATCGAGAAAGTCGAGGGCAAGCCGCAGGAGCGCAACAAGCCTGGCGCCACGGCGATCGTCCAGTCGTCCTCGCGCCGCTTCCTGGCGCGCGCCGCCTACAACGCCAAGTCGCAGATCGCCGCCCGCGTCTGGACCCTGCGCGAGGACGAGCCGGTCGACCATGCGCTGATCAAGCGGCGCGTACAGGCTGCTGTCGAGAAGCGCGCGCAGGATCTGGCGGAGGCCGATCCGCAGGCGCTGGTCCAGCTGGTCGATGGCGAGAAGGACGGCCTGCCCGGCCTGCTGGTGCACAGCTATGGCGCCGCCGCGGGCTACCTGGTCTGCCAGTTCAACGCCGCCGGCGTCGACCTGTGGAAGGTGGCGGTGGTGCAGGCGCTGATCAAGGCCACGGGCTGCAACAACGTGTTCGAGCGCACCGACGAGCTGCTGCGTAAGGGCGAAGGCCTGCCCGTCATCTGGCGCGCGCTGGCGGGCGAGGAGCCGCCGCAGCGCCTGATGGTGCGCGAGGGCGGCAAGCTGGTGCCGGTGGATATTCGGACTGGTTTCACTTATCCGCGCTGAAGAGCGCAACAGCCATCGTTCGGCGCTGGCAAGCGCCGGACGACATCGCCTTCTCAGGTCCGCGGAGTGCGTATCTCGGACATCTTCATATCGACCAATTCCCCTGCCAGGTTGTATGCATACACAGTCGTGATATGCACGAACTCGGTCGTCGTCGTGTAGGTGTCGGTATCGGTCTGTACGCTGCCTTCGGCATGCCTGGTGAGCTGGCTGTTACGCTTGACGGTCATGGTTGGCGCACGTGACGCGGCTCCTGCGGGAAAGCTGAGGTCCTTGTTTGCGCTCGCGGCAGGCGCCGCGCCGGCAGCCTGTGGGGCCGTGGAGCTCTCGTGCGCTGAAGCCGCGCTGGAGATCAGGCCGATTGCAACCAGTTGGATAAGTCGGTTCATCACATTCCTTTTCTGCGTGGTCGACAAGAAAGCGGGTGATGTAGCAAGTTGATCATAGTCGTTCCATGGCTGCTGCTCAAGCGCGGTCCGCCTGTCACAAGTACCAGCTTGACCACTGCGCCACCTGCCTGCGCCTGACGAGTCCGCCCATCCGTGCACGGCGCCAGCGACCGTACGGAATCCGCCGGTCATTCCTTCGACATGCGATGCGGGCATTCGCGCGAGATACCCATCTAGTAGCAATCAAACAATGCTATCCTGTACGGCTCCAGAGGTATCCCAGCCGTATGTCGGCTGTAAAGCAGAAATGAGCACCGTACCAGACAACGAACATAAGAACAGCCGTGCTTCCTACGCCGACGGTCCGCGCCTGCTGGCCGACATCGGCGCCACCCATGCCCGCTTTGCGCTCGAGACGGCGCCCGGCGTGCTGCGCCAGACCGCGGTCCTGCGCTGCGACGACTACAGCGGCATCGTCCCGCTGCTGAACGCCTATCTCGACGAACACGGCGGCGAGCGCATCGCGCACGCGGCCTTTGCCATGGCCAACCCGATCAGCGGCGACCTGGTTCGCATGACCAACCGCGACTGGCAGTTCTCCACCGACGAGGTGCGCAGGACCATGGGCTGGTCGACCCTCCTGATCGTCAACGACTTCACCGCGCTGGCGATGGCGCTGCCCAGCCTGGGGGCCGGCGACGTGCTGCAAATTGGCGGCGGCAAGGCGGCGCCGCATGCGGTGGCGGGTGTGCTCGGCGCCGGCACGGGACTCGGCGTCTCGGGCGTGATCCCGACCGCGGACGGCTTCATCACCCTCGGCAGCGAAGGCGGCCACGTGAACTTCGCCCCGGCCGACGAGCGCGAGTTCGCGATCCTGCAGTACGCCTGGCGCGAATGGCCGCACGTGTCGAACGAACGCATCTTGTCCGGCCCCGGCATGGAGCTGGTCTACCGCGCGCTGGCCGAACGCAACGGCGTTCAGGCGCCGGCCCGTACTGCGGCGGAAATCGTCAGCTGCGCCCTCGAAGACCACGACGCGCTCTGCCTGGAAGTGCTCGAATGCTTCGCCGGCATGCTCGGCGGCGCGGCGGCCAACCTGGCGGTGACGCTGGGCGCCTTCGGCGGCATCTTCATCGGCGGCGGCATCGTGCCGCGCATCGCGCAGTGGTTCGCCACCTCGCCGTTCCGCGCGCGCTTCGAGGCGAAAGGGCGCTTCACGGACTACCTGGCCCAGATCCCGACCTACGTCATCATGACGCCGAACCCGGCGCTGCGCGGCGTGTCGACCATCCTGTCCGAACACCTGCGCGGGCGCAGCGGCGCCAACACCCTGATGGAGCGCGTCCAGCACCTGCAGCACGAGCTGTCGCCGGCCGAACAGCGCGTGGCCGCCCTGGTGCTGGAGCATCCGAGGAAGGTCCTGTCCGAGCCGATCGCCGAGATCGCGCGCCTGGCGGATGTGAGCCAGCCGACCGTGATCCGCTTCTGCCGCTCGCTCGGCTTCCAGGGCCTGGCCGAATTCAAGCTGAAGTTCGCCGGCAGCCTGACCGGTTCGATCCCGGTGCGCCACAGCCAGGTGCGCATGAGCGACAGCACCCACGACCTGTCGGCCAAGGTGATCGACAACACGGTCTCCGCCATTCTGAAATTCCGCGACCAGCTCGACGTGCACGCGATCGACCGCGCCATCGAACTGCTGCGCCGCGCGAACAAGGTCGAGTTCTACGCGATGGGCAATGCGCGCGTGGTGGCGCTGGACGGCCAACATAAATTCTTCCGCTTCCGCATCCCGACCACGGCGCACGGCGACGCCCACCTGTTCCAGCTGGCGGCCGAACTGCTCAAGCCGAACGACGTGGTGGTCGCCATCTCGACGGCAGGGCAGGCGCCCGAGCTGCTGTCGGCGGTGGACGCCGCGCGCAACGCCGGCGCCAGCGTGATCGCCATCACCAGCAGCAAGTCGGCGCTGGCGAAGAAGGCCACCGTCTGCCTCGCGGTCGACCACACCGAGGACAGCACGACCTTCCTGTCGATGATCTCCCGCATCCTGCAACTGCTGCTGATCGACATCATGGCGGTCGGGATCTCGCTGGGTGCGCAGGCGGAACAGGATGGGGATATCGAGAAGCGCAAGCTGCTCATTTCGCACCTGGATGTCTAGGCCGTGACGATCACCTTGCGCGACGTCACCGAAGAAAACTTCGAGGCGCTGATGGACATGGAGCTGCCCGCGCACCAGCGCGACCTCCTGCACACGAACGCGTATTCGATCGCGCAGGCGAAGTTCTATGACTGCCTGGTGCCGCGCGCGATCTACCAGGACGACCGTCCGGTGGGCTTCGCGATGTACAACCGCGAGGACGACGGGCGGCCCGGCTACTACGGCATCTACCGCTTCATGGTGGACTTCCCGCTGCAGTCGCAGGGCATCGGGCGGCGTGCGATGGAATTCCTGCTGGAGGAGATCAAGGCGGCGCCGGATGTGGAGGTCATCAACATCTGCTACCACCCGATCAACGAGCGGGCCAGCGCCTTCTACAAGAGCTTCGGTTTCGTGGAGATCGGGATCGACTGCAACCACGAGATGGTGGCGGAGATTCGGCTGCGCTGAGGGCGCGTCGGTGCGGACGCTGGTTGAACGCGTGGGCGGCGCACGCGACGCTTATGATCACCCTTCCGCGTGGAGCCGCCCACCCTACGGCGCCAGCAGCACCTTCAGCATGCGCTGCGGGTTGGCGATGAAGTCGTGCATGACGCGGTAGTGCTCGGTGTCCTCGTACTGCACCTTGCCGATGCCGTGCGCGCCGCACTCGTAGATGACCGCGTTCGGGTAGGCCATCAGGATCGGCGAATGCGTCGCGATCAGGAACTGGCTGCCGTCCTGCACCAGGTCGTGCAGGCGGCTGAGCATGGCGAGCTGGCGCTGCGGGGAGAGGGCGGCTTCGGGTTCGTCGAGCACGTAGAAGCTGGTACCTTTGAATCGCTCCATGAACAGGCTCAGGAAGGCTTCGCCGTGCGACTGCTCGTGCAGCGCCTTGCCGCCGTAGGACGCGAGGAGGCCGGGGCTTTCGCGGTCCAGCCGCTCGATCTCGGTACTGACGTTGAAGAAGCTTTCCGCGCGCAGGAAGAAGCCGTCGCGCGGCAGCGCGATGCCGCGCGCCAGGCGCAGGTGTTCGTGCAGCGGCGAGTGCGATTCACGGGTCGCGAAGCGAAAGTTGCGGCTGCCGCTTTCCGCATTGAAGCCCATGGCCACGGCGATCGCTTCGAGCAGGGTGGACTTGCCCGAGCCGTTCTCGCCGACGAAGAAGGTCACCTGAGGATGCAGTTCCAGGCGCCCCAGCGAACGCACCAGCGGCAGGGAAAACGGGAAGCTGTCCGCATGCGCCTCGGCCGAAGGCTTGAGGCTAACTTCGGACAGGTAGGCGCGCGTTTTCATCGTCGGTCCCCGCAGCGTTGGAGGCTGTTCCGGACGGCGCCGGCATGAGAACGCATTGTAGCGGTAGTTCCTCCGTTGCTGCGCAGCCCGATGCTCAATCCTCGACGAACACCACCGCCGTGCGCGGCGGCACGCTGTAGGTGCCGCTGGCGCTGTTGTAGCCGGCCGTCGCGGCGCGCTTGTCGCCCGCCGTCTTTGCCGTGTGCACCGGATGCAGGCGCATGCGGCGGCCGGCAGCCTTCGGGTCGACCACCAGGTGCGCGACCTTGTCCACGTTGATCAGGTAGGTCAGGCCGGCGAAGCCCGCGCCGGCGTAGCCGCGGCCGTCGATGTGGGCGGCGATCACGGTCGGCTCCTGCTCCGGGCCGGTGTTGAAGAAGCGCAGGCGCCCGATCACGTCGTCGGCGCTCCGCATGCGCAGCAGTGTCGAGCTGGCGCGGATCGCCAGCAGGTCGCGGAAGGCGTCGCGCGTGAAGGCGATGTCGCTTGGTGCCGGGCGCAGGGCGGGATTGGCCAGCAGCGGCTTGAACAGCGGCCAGTCCTTGCCGTTGTCGTCCTGCGGGGGCAGGCCGGTACCGAAGTGATTCGTCTGGTAGGTCCAGTCGAGGCGGTTGAACCAGTCGCCCGAGTTGAAGCTGTTGCGGTCGAGGGACTTCGAGCGCAGGATGTCCGAGCCGGCGTGGAAGTAGGCGATGCCCTGGCTGAAGGCGGTCAGGGCCAGGCCCAGCACCTGCACGCGGGCGCGGTCGCCTGTAGTGGTCGCGAGCGGGAGCTTCAGGGCATTGTTGTCGTAGAGCGTCTGGTTGTCGTGGTTCTCGACATAGTTGACGGTCTCGCCCGGTTGGCTGGCATAGCCGGCCGGCTGGCCACCGTAGGGGATGCTTTCCAGCTTGCGCGTGGTGCCGTCGTAGGTCGTGAGCGGATAGGCGCGCAGCGTGCCGGCCAGGCCGATGCGGATCATGTCGGCGCTGCGCAGCAGCTCGCTGGCCGGGCGTTCGCCGGCCCTGGCGTTGGGGTCGTAGACCAAGCCGTTGATCCAGCCCTGCTGCCTGACGATGGCGTCGCCGGAGTCGCCGGCGCCGCCGCCGCGCGCGGCGTCGCGTCCGCGGTCGCTGAAGGTGCCGATGCCGCTGCCGTTCAGGGACAACTGGGATGCCTGCACGAAGCGCGCGCCGTCGGCCACTTCGCCGAAATTCCAGCCTTCGCCGATCAGCTGCACCTTGCGGCCGGTGGCCTTGTTCACGGCCGCCTCCAGCCGCTCCATCGCTTCTCGCGGCTGGTGCCCCATCAGGTCGAAGCGGAAGGAATCGATCTTGTACTGCTTCGCCCACAGCACGCTCGATTCGATCATGAGTTTACCCATCATGCGGTTCTCGGTGGCGGTGTTGTCGCAGCAGGTCGAGCGCTCGATGCCGCCGGCCGCGTTCAGGCGGTGGTAATAGCCGGGCACGATGCGGTCCAGCACCGACTTTTCGGCCTGGCCGGCGACGAAGGTGTGGTTGTAGACCACGTCGAGGCCGACGCGCAGGCCGGCGCGGTGCAGGTTCATCACCATCTCGCGGAATTCGAGGATGCGGCGGGCGCCATCCTGCGGATCGCTCGCGTAGCTGCCTTCCGGCGCGTTGTAGTGGTAAGGGTCGTAGCCCCAGTTGTAGCAGTCCGTGTGCGCGGTCTTGCGGATCAGGGCCTGCTGGGTCTCGCCATCGGGCTTGCCCGCCGGTTGCGGCAGCGCGCAGTTGCGCTCGGGGACGCTGCCGAGGTCGTACACCGGCAGCAGGTGGATGTCGGTCATGCCGGCCCTCGCCAGCGCCTTCAGGTGGCGCATGCCGTGCGAATCGGCTTCGCCGAAGGCCGTGTACTTGCCGCGCTTCGCAGGCGGCACGCTGGGGTCGTCGCGCGAGAAGTCGCGCACGTGCAGTTCGTAGACGGCCATGTCGGTGGACGCCTTCACGGTTTGCGGCGCGCTTTCCTTGTCCCAGCCCTTCGGTTTCAGGTCGGGCGCGTCGAGGTCGGCGATGTAGCTGCGCTTCGAGTCGGTGGTCAGGCTGACCGAATAGGGATCGGTGACGAGGTTGCGCACCAGGCCCGCGCCGCCCGCCACCACGTCCACGGCGTACTTGTAGTAGCGGCCCGAGAGATCGGCCGGCGCTTGCGCGCTCCACACGCCGGTGGCGGCGTCGAGGTCCATCTGGTGCACGGCGCTGGCGCGGCTGCTGCCGCTGTCGAACACGCAGACGGCCGCCTGGCGGGCGGTCGGCGCCCACAGCTTGAAGCCGGTGCGCTTCTTCGTGGGCGTGGCGCCGAGATCGGGCACCTGTTCGGCGGCGGCATAGAGGTCGTCGAGCGCGCCGGCGGCCTGCAGGCGGGTCGCGGCGAGCACCGTGCCGTCCGGCGCTTCGCGCACCAGCACCAGTTGCTCGCGGTGCAGGGCGGGGAGGCGCTCGAGGTCGGCCTCGCGCACGGCGAGCACGGCCCCCTCGGAGAGGTACTTGAAGCGTTCGGCGGCCTCGGTCGGGACGGCGCCGGTGAAGGCGTCGAGCTGGATTGCTCCGGCCGCGCCGTGCACCTTGCCGCCGACTTTCGCGACGATGCCGGCGACCGGCGAGTGGTAGAGCTTGTAGGTGCGGTCCGCGGGCGCGCCGGGCCACTTGGCCAGCCGGCGGTCGAGCCAGACGGCGCGCGCCTCGAAGGTCTGCGGCGCCGCGGCGAGCGTCTGCGCGAAGGCGGCGCCGTCGCAGGTTTCCAGCGCAATGGCGGCGTGGGCGGAGGCGCTGAAGGCGGCGGCTGCAAGTACGGCGGGGCGGGCGTATCGGATCATATTCGACTGTGAGCGACGGTTGACGTAATTTTGCTACAGCTTTGCTCACTTTGCTCAGTAGCGCGGGCGAAATCAGCCAAGCCGGTGTGACTGCTGATGTAATTTTACTAGGGTTTGCTGGCGGTTCTGTTCGGTTCGTGTGTTGGTGTGATGTGGATGGTCGGCACGGGCGCCCACCCTACGACCCGTGCACCTGTAGGGTGGGCGCCCTGTGCCCACCGTTTCCGAAGCATCCATGCGCTTGGACCTGTAGGGTGGGCACTCCGTGCCCACGCGTTACGGGCGCCTCCCTGCACTCGCTGCGGCGACATGTCGCTCGTGAACGCTGACCGTGGCCCGCGACTGGCGGACATGTTGCGAGCGATGCCTCTCTGCCAACAACGATGGGTAAGTGCGTAGCGCGTGGGCACGGAGTGCCCACCCTACGAAAACCGCGGCAGGGCAGCGCCCGCTGCGGTGCCAGCATTCACGCCTTTGCCGCGGCCGGCGCTTTCGCCCCTTCGATGCTGCGGTAGTGGTCCACCATCTTGTAGCGTTTCGCGTAGAGCCCGAACGCGATGGCGGCGAGGGCCGCGAAGCCGGCGAAGAAGAACATCTGGAAGGCGATCACGGACAGGCCCGAGTCGGCGATCGAGTTCACCACGGCGTCGTTCTTCACCGCCGCGTTCACCACCAGCACCCACAGGTTGCCGACCGTGACGGCCAGGCTCCACAGGGCCATGATCGCGCCCTTCATCGAGGCAGGCGCCTGGCTGTACGCGAATTCCAGGCCGGTGGCCGAGACCAGCACTTCGCCCATGGTCAGCAGGGCGTAGGGCAGGATCTGCCAGGCCATCGAGGTCGGGGTGCCGGCGTCCATCGAGACCTGGATCGCGCCGATCACCAGCCAGGACAGGGCCGAGAAGGCGATGCCGGCCGTCATGCGGCGCAGCGGGGTCGGCGTCACGCCGATCTTTTCCAGCAGCGGGAACAGCACCAGGTTGTTGAAGGGGATGAGCAGCATCACCAGCAGGGGATTCAGGGCCTGCATCTGGGCCGGCAGCAGGGTGAACTCGTTGCCGAACACCGAGAAGTGGGTCGTCATCGAATTGGCCTGGACGATCCAGGTCGAGGCCTTCTGGTCGAACAGCGACCAGAACGGCGTGACCAGCGCGAACACGACCAGGATGCGCAGCACCGCGCGCACGCCGTCGACCGCTTCGTCCGGATGGTGGCCGCGCGCGCGTTCGAGCTGCATCGAGATGCCGGCGCCGACAAAGGCCAGCAGCAGGACCAGGGCCGTGCAGGCCGCGATCACGAAGCCCCACTGTGGCGACATCAGGAGCGAGGCGATCGCGCCGAACAGGCCGACCATGGCCACCGTGCGGCCCGGGCCGTTGGTGGACAGGGCGGTGCGCGAGACGCGCGAGAACGAATGCGGATTCGGCGCGGCCGGGGGCACGTGCACGTACTTCTTCTTCCCGCTCCAGAAGACCATGGTCGCGATGAACATCATGATGCCCGGGATGCCGAAGGCGACGGAAGGGCCGTAGTTCTTCAGGAACAGCGGCATCAGCAGCGAAGCGAAGAAGGAGCCGAAGTTGATGATCCAGTAGAAGGCGTCGAACACGATCTTCGCCTTGTCCTTGTTGGTCTGGTCGAACTGGTCGCCCACGAAGGACGACACCAACGGCTTGATGCCGCCCGAGCCGAGCGCGATCAGGCCCAGGCCGAGATAAAAGCCCTTGACGTTGTCCTCGAAGATGGCGAGGCAGGCGTGGCCCGCGCAGTACACCAGGCTGAGCCAGAACACGGTGTTGTACTTGCCGAAGTAGCGGTCGGCCAGCCAGCCGCCCAGCAGCGGGAAGAAGTAGACGCCGATGACGAAGGTGTGGAAGACGTGCTTGGCTTCGCCGGTGCGCTCGGACTCCGGCAGGAACAGCAGCAGGGTCGAGATCAGGAAGGGCGTCAGGATGTTGCGCATCCCGTAGAAGCTGAAGCGCTCGCAACCTTCGTTGGCGATGATGTACGGGATCTGGCGGGGCATGCGTCCGCTGGATGAGGGCGTGGTCGGCTGGTTCATGGACTCGTCCTGGAAGTGGTGTAACCCGGGATGCTATGACGGCGGCAGGGTCTTTGCAACAGGAAAATAATGCTTGATTAACTGAACCGTAGTTTAGCTACTTTTGTTACAGCGAATGCAAATTCTATTTGCATATAAGCCTTTGAATGCAAAGGAAATTTGCATAAATACGGGCTGCCTGATCAGATTGTAAAGTTGCAAAAGCTGCTGTATATTGCGTAAAAACCACCACCAACCGCATCATCAATCGAACCTCACGTCATGACCCAGACTTCCACGCAAACGAACGACTGGTGGCGCGAAGCCATCATCTACCAGGTCTACCCGCGCAGCTACCTCGACACGAATGGCGACGGCGTCGGCGACATTCCCGGCATCACCGCCAAGCTCGACTACATTGCCAGCCTGGGCGTGAACATCGTCTGGCTCTCGCCTTACTTCAAGTCGCCGATGAAGGACTTCGGCTACGACATCTCGGACTATTGCGACGTCGATCCACTGTTCGGCACCCTGGCCGACTTCGACGCCATGGTCGCCAAGGCGCACAGCCTGGGCCTGAAGATCATGATCGACCAGGTCATGGCGCACACGGCCGACGCCCACCCCTGGTTCGTCGAGAGCCGCTCCAGCCGCGACAATCCGAAATCCGACTGGTACGTCTGGGCCGACGCGGCGCCGGACGGCAACCCGCCGAACAACTGGATGTCGGTCTTCGGTGGCTCCGCCTGGCAGTGGGACACGCGCCGCAAGCAGTACTACATGCACAACTTCCTGGTCAGCCAGCCGCAACTGAACTTCCATAACCCGGACGTGCAGAAGGCCCACCTGGAAGCGCTGCGCTTCTGGCTCGAGCGCGGCGTCGACGGCGTGCGCATGGATGCGTGCAACTACCACTTCCACGACACCGAGCTGCGCAGCAATCCGCCGGCGACCAAGCGCGACACCGCGTCCGTCACCGACGTGAACCCCTACGGCATGCAGTCGCACATCTACGACAAGACGCGTCCGGAAAACATCGCCTTCCTGCAGAAGATCCGCGCGCTGCTCAACGAATACGGCGCGGTGTCGATCGGCGAAGTCGGCGCCGACGACGCCCTGGCCTGCATGGCCGAGTACACCGCCGATGGCGACAAGCTGCACATGGCCTACAGCTTCAACCTCCTGACCCCGGAATTCACGGCAAAGCACATCCGCACCCAGGTCGAGGAATTCGAAGCGCGCGTGCAGGGCGGCTGGGCTTCCTGGTCGGTCGGCAACCATGACGCGATCCGCGTCGTGACGCGCTGGAAGGGCGAGGACGCCCCGGTCTCGTTCGCGGCCATGGTGCTGGCGATGCAGCTCTCGCTGAAGGGCACGCCCTGCCTGTACCAGGGCGACGAGCTGGCGCTGCCGGAAGCGGACGTGCCGTTCGAACTGCTGCAGGACCCCTACGGCATCACCTTCTGGCCGGAGTTCAAGGGCCGCGACGGCTGCCGCACGCCGATGCCCTGGACGAACGAGACCCCGAACGCCGGCTTCACCACCGGTCAGCCCTGGCTGCCGGTGGCCGCGCCGCACATCGCCACCGCCGCGTCCGTGCAGGAGAGTGATCCTCATTCGGCCCTGAACGCCGCGCGCCGCATCATCCACTGGCGCCAGGCCCTGCCGCAGCTGACCCGCGGCGGCATCAGCTTCTTCGAGGCGCCGGAACCGGTGCTGGCGCTGCGCCGCACCCTGGACGGCGAGCCGACCGTGCTGGCGGCCTTCAACCTGTCGAACGCGCCGGTCTCGTTCGACTGGGCGGAGACTGCGCAGGCCCAGCTGCTGGAAGGCCACGGCCTGCCGGGCGAGGCCGCCAACGGCCGCGTGACCCTGCCGCCTTACGGCGCCTGGTTCGGCAAGCTCGAACAGGGCGCCGCCGCCTGATGGGGAGCGGGCACGAGCCTGAGAAGTTCGCGCGCACCGCTTTCGCCGATGGCCCGCGCCTGCTGGCCGACATCGGCGCCACGCACGCGCGCTTCGCCCTGCAGACGGCGCCGGATGTGTTCCAGGCGGTCCGTGTGCTGGAGTGCGAAGGTTTCGACGGCATCGTGCCGCTGTTGCGGCACTACCTGCTCGACCATGCCGGCCTGACGCTGCACCACGCCGCCTTCGCGGTGGCCAATCCGGTCAACGGCGACCAGGTGCGCATGACGAACCGCGCCTGGGAATTCTCGACCGAGGCGGTGCGGCGCGCGCTGGGCCTGTCGACGCTGCTGGTGGTGAACGACTTCACGGCGCTGGCGATGGCCATTCCGGTGCTGCAGCCCGGCGACCTGCTGCAGGTCGGCGAGGGCAAGCCGGCAGCAGGCTCCGTGATCGGCGTGCTCGGTCCGGGCACCGGTCTGGGCGTCTCGGGCCTGATCCCGACCGCCGACGGCTTCGTCACCTTGGGCAGCGAGGGCGGCCACGTCAACTTCGCGCCGGGCGACGAGCGCGAGTTCGCGATCCTGCAGTACGCCTGGCGCGAATGGCAGCACGTCTCGAACGAGCGCCTGATCTCGGGGCCGGGCATGGAATTGATGTACCTGGCCCTGGCTCAACGCAATGGCCTGTCCAATACGGCGCCGCGCACGGCGGCGCAGATCGTCGCCGGCGCGCTCGACGACGCCGACGCGCTGTGCCTGGAGGTGCTGGAAGTCTTCTGCGGCATGCTGGGCGGCGCCGCGGCCAACCTGGCGGTGACCCTGGGCGCCTTCGGCGGCGTCTACATCGGCGGGGGCATCGTGCCGCGCATGCGGGAGTATTTCGCCCGTTCGCCTTTCCGCGCCCGCTTCGAAGCCAAGGGACGCTTCTCGGATTACCTGTCGAGCATTCCCACCTACGTCATCACCGCGCCGAATCCCGCCTTCCACGGCGTGGCGACCATCCTGTCCGAGCACCTGCGTGGACGCAGCGGCGCCAACACGCTGATGGAGCGCATCAAACACCTGCAGCCGGAACTGACGCCGGCCGAGCAGCGCGTGGCCAGCCTGGTGCTGGAGCAGCCGCGCCTGGTGCTGAACGAGCCGATCGCCGAGATCGCGCGCCTGGCGGAGGTGAGCCAGCCCACCGTGATCCGCTTCTGCCGCTCGCTCGGTTTCCAGGGCCTGGCCGATTTCAAGCTGAAGTTCGCGAGCAGCCTGACGGGCGCCATTCCCGTGCGCCACAGCCAGGTGCGCAACAACGACAGCACCCATGACCTGTCGGCCAAGGTGATCGACAACACCGTGTCGGCCATCCTGAAATTCCGCGACGGCCTGGACGTGCACGCCCTCGACCGTGCGATCGAACTGGTGAGCCGCGCGCGGCGCGTCGAGTTCTACGCCATGGGCAATGCGCGCGTGGTGGCGCTCGATGGCCAACATAAATTCTTCCGCTTCCGGATCCCGACGGCGCTGTACGGCGACTCCCACCTGTTCGCGCTCGCGGCCGATTTGCTGGGGCCGGGCGACGTGGTGATCGCCATTTCGAATTCGGGGCGCTTGCCCGAGCTGCTGCAGGCGGTCGACATCGCCCGCGCCGCCGGCGCCGACGTCATTGCCATCGGCAACAGCCAGTCGCCGCTGGCGCGCAAGGCCAGCGTCTGCCTGGCGGTCGACCACGCGGAGGACAGCACCAGCTTCCTGTCGATGATCTCGCGGATCCTGCAGCTGCTGCTCATCGACATCATGGCGGTGGGCTTGTCGGTGGATGCCCACAATGGGCGCGAGCCGGAGGTCGGCGAGATCGAGCAGCGCAGGATGCTGATTTCGCATCTGGGGAGTTGAGTTGGCGGACTCTCGAGCAGCGATTGTGGTCTGCAGGAGTTGTACCGCGTGGGCTCGAGAGCCCACCCTACGAACGGGGACGCTTGTATCCGTTTGTGGCGTTCATACGTTGTACAGCGTGGACTCAGGAGTCCACCCTACGAACCCCGCTTTTGTAGGGTGGACTCCCGAGTCCACGCTGTACGGCATATGAAAACCACAGAAAACGCCGCGAGTCCGCGACTGCGGAAGCTGTAAGGTGCCGCCAACCGAGGGAGGAGTGAGCCACGCGTCTACCGCGAAACGGTGGCGATCGGTCAGCGGCTTCATCAAGATACCCGGCGCCTGATGGCCGAGCTTGATGACGCTCAATCGTGCCCGGCGGGCGCCTTCAATCCGCCGATTTCAGCCGGATGCGGTGGATCTCGCGCCGCCATTCGTCCAGCGACAGCACCGAATCGTTTTCGAAGTCTTCCACCAGGATCTGCTTGCCGGTCTGCGCCACCAGGAAGCTCTCGCGCCGCTCGACCTTGTCGGCGCGATTTTCGACGAAGCTGAGTTGCCAGTACTGGCGGCCGTTGATCGTGCGCGGCTGCGGGTCGTCCTCGATGATGGCGCCATGCGCCTTGCCGCGCGAGCGTTTCTCGATCTCGGCCGACCAGGTTTTCACTTCCGGCAGCGCCAGCAGCGTGGCCATCGCTTCTTCCCTGGTCACCAGCGGTTCGGCCTTCTGCTGCACCACCGGCTTGGGTGGCGGCGCCGGTTTCGGCTCGTCCTTGCAGCCCATGAGGCCTGCCGCCAGCAAGGCGGAAACAGTCAGCAGGCGAATGAAGGCGGTCGGTACGCCGCTTGGTGTCATGGTTAAAACCCCGTGGAAACGAGCGGTCATACTAAACCAAGCCCAGGCCCGGGGCAAATCCGGTGCTTCTAACAGGAAATAAGAACGCAGATAGTGGCGGCAGCAGCATACTGACACCCGTCGTTTCCGTCAATTTTTGTTGCCGCATGCCAACAAACTTATTTATAAGTAAAATGAATGGAAATTAGCCTCACCATATCAATCTTCTATTGCCGGCAATTTTGCTTCGCGCAGCGCCGGCCTGTTCCCCATTCAACATCAGCTTACTTCCACATGAACCTGTTATCGAACATGAAGATCGGGCAGCGACTCGCACTCGGCTTCACCGTTGTCCTTGCTCTTTCCATCGTCATCACGCTGATCAGCATTGTCAAGCTGGGCGCTGTCGCCACTGCCGCCGAGCAGATGCTCGACGAGCCCATCAAAAAAGAACGCCTGATCAACGATTGGAGCCATAACATCGCCATCGCCGTGATCCGCACCTCGGCCATCATCAAGAGCAGCGACACTTCGCTGACCGATTTCTTCGCCAAGAACACGGCCGAGACGAACCGGAAGGCGACGATGTACATCAAGGAGATCGAGCCGCTCCTGACCAGCGACGAGGAAAAGGAAGCCTACGCCAAGATGATGTCGCTGCGCGGCGCCTACGTGAACGGGCGCAGCGAAGCCATCCGCCTGAAGAACGAAGGCCGGGTCGAAGAATCGATGGAGGCGCACGACAAGATCTATATTCCGGCGGCCGAGGCCTACCAGGCCAACATCCAGTACCTGGTGTCGCTGCAGCGCAAGCGGGTCGACGCCCTGCGCGGCGAGATCCAGCAGATCAGGCAGGACAGCAGCCGCACCATGATCCTGCTCGGCGTGCTGAGCGTGGCCTTCGGCGCGTTCTGCGCCTGGTGGTTGACGCGCGGCATCACCCGTCCCGTGGCCGCCGCCGTTGCCCTGGCCCGTCGCGTCGCCGCGGGCGACCTCACCTTCCACCGCCATGCCACGTCGAAGGACGAGATCGGGGCGCTGCAGGACGCGCTGGCCGACATGAACGACCAGCTGCTCGGCCTGGTCACGGAGATCCGCAGCGGCTCGCACGCGATTGCCACCGCCTCGTCGGAAATCGCAGCCGGCAGCCTGGACCTGTCGGCGCGCACGGAACAGCAGGCAGGCTCGCTGGAAGAGACCGCCAGCTCGATGGAAGAGCTGACCTCGACCGTTACCCAGAACGCGAGCAATGCGCGCCAGGCCAGCGTGCTGGCAAGCTCGGCCAGCGAAGTGGCCGGCCGCGGCGGCGAGGTCGTGGCGCAGGTGGTGCAGACCATGGCGTCGATCAACGATGCCTCGAAGAAGATTGCCGAGATCATCGGCGTGATCGACGGCATCGCCTTCCAGACCAATATCCTGGCGCTGAACGCGGCGGTGGAAGCGGCCCGCGCCGGCGAGCAGGGCCGTGGTTTCGCGGTCGTGGCGAGCGAGGTGCGCAACCTGGCGCAACGTTCGGCCGCCGCGGCGAAAGAGATCAAGGTCCTGATCGGCGACTCGGTCAGCAGGGTCGACGACGGCGCCAAACTGGTCGACCAGGCCGGCGCGACGATGAACGAGATCGTCGGCAGCGTCCGGCGCGTGAGCGACATCATCGGCGAGATCGCGGCGGCGACCGCGGAGCAGACGGCGGGCATCGGCCAGATCAACGGCGCGATCACCCAGATGGACCAGGTGACCCAGCAGAATGCGGCGCTGGTCGAACAGTCGGCGGCGGCGTCGAACGCCATGCACGAGCAGGCCGGCCAGTTGCTGGAAGCGGTCAGCGTGTTCAAGCTGGCCAACGATACCGTCGAGGCGCGCGCCCAGGGCGCCGCTCAGGGCGCCCTGGCGCTGCCGCGCGTGCAAGCAGCCTGAGCCAGGCAGGCGCCGGCGCTCAGGGCGGCGAACGGGGAAGATCCGGTGCGTCCCGGCGCCGTCCGGCCCATGCCGCGCAGCCGTTGAGCGAATACCGGTGCGACATGAACAGGTAGATCACATAGAGCACCGAGCGGCCGATCGCATACCCCAGCACGCTCTGGTGCAGCGACAGCGGCGCGGCGAACACGGCGACCGTCATCAGGAACAGCGCCACCTGCCACAGCAGTTCCGTCTTCTGCTTTCCGGCAACAAAGAAGACATAGCTCAGGGGGCTGGCGATGAAGCTCAGGAAGCAGAGCGGGGCGAGGATGCGCGCCAGTTCGCCGGCCGGCCGCCAGGCCGGGCCGAACACCCAGCTGAACAGTTGGGGCGAGAACAGGAACAGGACCAGCGTGGGCGCGACGGCAAGCAGCGCCAGGGCCTTGAAGGTGGTGTGATAGGCGTCGCGACAGTTCCCGGTGGACTGGTACTGCTGCACCGCTTCGCGCTTGAACACGTCGCGCACCGAGGCGGCGATCAGGGTGATGGGGGCGGCGAGCACGCGCTGGGTCAGCGCGAACAGGCCGGCCGCCAGCGCGCCATGATGGTAGCCGATCATGAACAGCGGCAGGTAGCCGACCACGCTGTTGAGCAGGCTCGAGGGCAGCGCATAGCGCCAGAAGGCCTGGTGCCTGAAAAAATAGGCGCGCTGTTCGTCGTCGAGCTTCAGCCCGAGGCGCACCGCGGGTGGCGACAGCAGGCGCCGCGCGGCCCAGAGGCCGACGCACAGGCCGATCAGTTGCCCCGCCAGCAGGGCGCTGCTGTCCAGGCCGATACACAGCAGCAGCACCTGGCTCACGGCAATCGTTGCCGATTGCAGGACCTTGGCTTTCGCCGCTTTGACGAACAGGTTGTGCGAGGCGGCATACGCCAGCGTGGTCTGCATGGTGGCGGTGAGCCAGGTGCCCGCGCCGATGGTGAGCAGTTCCAACCGGGACATGTCGCACAGCACGGACAGCCCGAGCGCGCACCCGAGCAGCATGCAGGCCGTGATCGCCAGGGCCATCAGGGTCGCGCAGTAGGCCACCACGCTGAAGCAGGTGCCCTGCTGGTTGTTGTCGTGATCGAGGACCATGGCGGCCTCGAAACGCAGGGTGGCGACGACCGAGGTGATCGTGATCACACCCAGCCACACGCTGAAGGCGCCCATCTCGGCCGGCGTGCACAGGCGCGTGAGCAGGGGCGCCGCCAGTATGGGCAAAGCTTGCGCACCGGTCGCTCCAGTGAGGACGGTGAGAACGTTCTTCCAGAAATCAGACCGGGGGACGCTCATGACGGCACCGTTGCAGGAGTTCGCCCGTCACAATTGCCAGCGTGGATCATGGACATAATCTGCTCAGTTTGCTAACTGTCAGAAGATCGTACGCTGGCCGGCTGTGCGGTCTTTCATGCACATCAGCTTTCCACGTAAATCAATGTAAATTTGTGTAAATACGCAGGGCTATTCCGGCGCGGAAACAGCCGAGCGGGCCAGGCCGCTAGCCTTGAAGCCGCAGATCCTGGTTGCCGCACCATGCGGCCAGGGGCGCCGCGATGGCGCTTTCCTTGAAGCGATACCAGTCCTCGAGCAGGCCGCGCCTGGCCAATAGTGCGCGCAGGGCGCGGTAGGGCGCTTTTCTGGTGAACATGGCGCGCACCAGGCGCTCGTCGGCGGGTGAATGCCGCGCGACAAAGTCGAAGACCAGCGCGGGTCCGGCGCCCAGTTCGTGCGAACCGGGCAGGGGAAGGTAATGTGCCGGATCGCCAAGGTCTTCGGGCAGCGCCAGTTCGTCGGGATCGAGGGCGTCGGCCACGATGTGCACGGCGCCGCTGCGGCGCTCGACCCAGGCCTGGGCGGCGCCGTCCATGTCGTCGATGAAGAGCAGGGCATTGCGCAGCGCGTCCAGGCGCACGCCGGGCAGGGTGTTCGCAGTCACGCTGGTCGGATCAATCAATGCTTCGGCAAAGAAAAAAGCCCGCAGGCGCGAGCCATGCGGGCTTCGATGCGGGATCGGCAGTCCGGCGCCGAAGCGTGCCGGACTGTCGGGCCGACGGCTATTACATCATGCCGTCCATGCCGCCCATGCCGCCCATGCCACCCATGCCGCCCATGCCGCCGGCCGGCTTGTCCTCGGCGATTTCCGAGACCATGCAGTCGGTGGTCAGCATCAGGCCGGCGATCGACGCTGCGTTCTGCAGAGCCGAGCGGGTGACCTTGGCCGGATCCAGCACGCCCATTTCGACCATGTCGCCGTAAGTGCCGTTGGCGGCGTTGTAGCCGTAGTTGCCCTGGCCAGCCAGCACGCCCGAGACGACGACCGACGACTCTTCGCCGGCGTTCTGGACGATCATGCGCAGCGGCTCTTCCATGGCGCGCAGGACGATCTTGATGCCTGCGTCCTGGTCCGGGTTGTCGCCCTGGATGTTCAGGTTGGCGCGAGCGCGCAGCAGGGCCACGCCGCCGCCCGGAACGATGCCTTCTTCAACGGCAGCGCGGGTTGCGTGCAGGGCGTCTTCGACGCGTGCTTTCTTTTCCTTCATTTCGACTTCGGTGGCAGCGCCAACCTTGATCACTGCAACGCCGCCAGCCAGCTTGGCCACGCGTTCCTGCAGCTTCTCGCGGTCGTAGTCCGAGGTCGCTTCTTCGATCTGGACGCGCACTTGCTTGACGCGGGCCTCGATCGCTTCAGCCGAGCCGGCGCCGTCGATGATGATGGTGTTTTCCTTGCCGACTTCGATACGCTTGGCCTGGCCCAGTTCCGCCAGCGTGACCTTTTCCAGGGTCAGGCCGACTTCTTCTGCGATCACCTGGCCGCCGGTCAGGATGGCGATGTCTTCCAGCATGGCCTTGCGACGGTCGCCGAAGCCAGGCGCCTTGACGGCGACGGTCTTCAGGATGCCGCGGATGTTGTTGACGACCAGGGTCGCCAGCGCTTCGCCTTCGATGTCTTCGGCGATGATCATCAGCGGACGGCCGGCTTTGGCCACTTGCTCCAGCACCGGCAGCAGGTCACGGATGTTCGAGATCTTCTTGTCGCACAGCAGGACGAACGGGTTCTCGTGGATGGCGACTTGCTTGTCCGGGTTGTTGATGAAGTAAGGCGACAGGTAGCCGCGGTCGAACTGCATGCCCTCGACGATGTCCAGCTCGTCGTTCAGCGACTTGCCGTCTTCGACGGTGATGACGCCTTCCTTGCCGACTTTTTCCATCGCTTCAGCGATGCGCTCGCCGATCGAGGTGTCCGAGTTGGCCGAGATCGCGCCGACCTGTGCGATTTCCTTCGAGGTGGTGCACGGCTTGGCGATTTTCTTCAGTTCTTCGACGGTGGCGGCGACGGCCTTGTCGATGCCGCGCTTCAGGTCCATCGGGTTCATGCCGGCGGCAACGAACTTCATGCCTTCGCGCACGATGGCTTGTGCCAGCACGGTCGCGGTGGTGGTGCCGTCGCCGGCGTTGTCGCTGGTCTTCGAAGCGACTTCCTTGACCATCTGCGCGCCCATGTTCATGAGCTTGTCTTTCAGCTCGATCTCTTTCGCGACCGAGACGCCGTCCTTGGTGACGGTCGGGGCGCCGAATGCGCGGTCCAGCACGACGTTGCGGCCTTTCGGGCCCAGGGTGACCTTGACTGCGTTGGCGAGGATGTTGACGCCTTCGACCATCTTGGCGCGCGCTGCGTCGCCGAACACTACTTCTTTAGCTGCCATGTGTATTTCTCCAGTTATTCGTGAACTGTTTTATTCAGGGAGGATTACGAGACCAGAACGGCCATGATGTCTTCTTCGCGCATCACCAGCAGCTCCTGGCCATCGACCTTGACGGCCTGGCCGGAGTACTTGCCGAACAGGACGCGGTCGCCGACCTTGACTTCCAGCGCGCGCACCTGGCCGTTGTCCTGCACCTTGCCGTTGCCGATTGCCAGGACTTCACCCTGGTCTGGCTTTTCCGCCGCTGCATCAGGGATGATCAGGCCCGAGGCAGTCTTGGTTTCCTGGTCGAGACGCTTCACGATAACGCGATCGTGCAGAGGGCGAAGGTTCATGCAAAACTCCTTTATTCAGTGGTTTGGACTAGCTATTTATCTACGTTGTCGCCGCAGCACCGGGTTTCCCGTATCTGCGCTGCGGCTGGAAAGAGTTGTTAGCACTCTCTACTAACGAGTGCTAATTATAGGGACGATAATAGGGCATTTCAAGACGGCCTGTTGTTAAATTCATTTCGCGGTTTGTCAAAGCGCAAACCGTTGGGTTGACGCGGCCGTTCCCCAGACGCCGGTCCCGCAGGCACAAAGCGGCAAGGTTAGCACTGAAACATTGTGCGTTGACGCACTGTTGGTGGGGTACTTGAGCGAGGTCAAGGGAGGGGCAGAATGCCCTTGCAGGGTTGGACACCCGTGTCCACGCGGCCTCATCGGTTGACGACTGGGCCATGGCCGCGTCGCTTCGCCGCTGCTCCAGAAATGCGCTGTGCGCCAGGCGGAAGGGGAATCCGCGTGGTGGGCTGGCTGAATGCCGGCGCCGCGAAGTCCGCCCTGCGAAACGACCGCGCGGCGGGTGGCGTGCAGGCGGCCGGACGCATGGGCTCGGGAGCCCGCCCTACGAAGGCCCGCACAACACGCTATCCTGTTGACTGTCAAACCTTATCAGACCTATAGTTACGAATGATTTCCGAATTCCAAGACCTATCTGACAAGATCGAACGGCTCGCCGCGCTCGTCGGGACCCTGCGCGACGAGAATGCGCAACTTCAGCAGACCAATGTGCTGCTCAACGAAGTGAACGCGGCGCTCCTCGAGCGTCTGGTCGAGGCCCAGCGCCGGCTGGAAGCCGTGATCGAGCAGTTGCCTGCACCGGCCGAGGAAGAAGCAGAAGAATCCACGAACGCCGAGGCCAAGCAATGATTTATCTCGATGTCACGATCATGGGCCAGCCCTACCGTCTGGCCTGCAAGGAAGGCGAACAGGCGACGCTGCGGGACGCCGTGCGCTACCTCGACGGCAAGATGATCGCGCTGCGCGACTCGGGCAAGGTGAAGGGCACCGACCGCATCGCCGTGATGGCCGCGCTGAGCGTGGCCGCCGAGTTCCTGTCGGTCAAGTCGCCGCAGGGTCCGCTGTCGGACATGACGATGCTGGAAGTGAAACAAAAACTTGCAGCCATGCATAGCGTCCTCGACCAGGCCCTGGCGCCGCAAGAAAATTTGCCCTGAAGGTCCAAATTCGTTTGACATGCTGGTTCAAGCGAGTAAACTGCGAGGCACCCTGCGGTGTTCGAGATTGCCATATATTCCTTGAACCATTTTTGTGCATCGGTTGCGGGATTATGTTCGATGGGCGTGAGCGTCGCTAGTCCGACGAACCCGAAATTGAGCTAACTGCGACCACCTTGAACCGTCAGGTTCTGGGATGCCGGCATAAACGGCACAGGCGGGGCTATATTCCAAAAGACGGTTGCGCGCATCGGCACGCAGCCGTTTTTTTTATGTCCGTTCCGGTTGCGGGCGTGGCTGTTTTTATCGTGCGGGAGAAGCGATGCGCTATTGGTTGATGAAATCCGAGCCGGATGAAGTCAGTTTCGACGACGTTCTGGCTGCTCCAGGCCAGACGGTGGCCTGGTTCGGCGTGCGCAATTACCAGGCCCGGAATTTCATGCGCGATGCGATGCAGGTCGGCGACGGCGTCCTGTTTTATCACTCCAGTTGCGCGGTGCCCGGCGTCGCCGGTATTGCGCAGGTGGCGAGCGGCCCTTATCCCGACGCCTCCCAATTCGACAGCGCCGGCAAATACTTCGATCCGAAAGCGACGCCCGAACAGCCGCGCTGGATTTCCGTCGACGTGAAAGCGGTGGAGCAGGGACGTTATCTGCCGCTGTCCGAGATGCGCGCCATTCCCGAATTGGAGGACATGGTATTGCTGCAGAAAGGCAGTCGCCTGTCCATTTCGCCGGTCACCGCCGGCCAGTGGAACGCCATCCTCGAGCTGATCCGGAAGTGAAGTCGCGTCCAGGCAGGGCGCGCATGCGCGTCCCTCCGCTCAGCAACCCTGGGGTGGACCGGGCCACGAGAGGCGCCGCCGCCGTCCACGCGTCCAACCGCCGCCCGTCATACCGCGCCCACCGAAATTGCTTGCCATTGTTAGATGATTGGCTAATAATCAAACCATGAGCACAGTCTTCAAAGCCCTGTCCGACCCCACCCGCCGCAGAGTCCTGCAATTGCTGCAGCAGGGCCCGATCGGCGCGGGCGAGCTGGCGGAGATGTTCGAGGTCTCCAAGCCCACCATGTCGGCGCACTTCGCGGTGCTCGTGTCGGCAGGTCTTATCGAAGCCGAGAAGCAAGGGCGCAATGTCACTTACCGCCTCAAGCTGTCGGTGCTCGAGGAGGCGCTGCTGACGTTTGCCCAGACGTTTGGATTGCAGGTCACGCGGCCGGACGACGGCCGTCCCGATAAGTTGTGAAGAAAGCGCCAGGGCAAGGGATGCGGCCGCCCGACGCATCGTCGAAGACAGTACACTCGTACGGCGAGACGATGCAGCGCTGCCATGGCGCGTTTTTGCACAACCTGAAGCTGGATCGAAACAGGAGAAATCATGAACGCTGCTCTACCGTATGGCCGCGCGCTGCTGGGTGCGGGAATCATCCTTGCCGTTTCCGGCGCGCTGCGCTGGGCCACGCCCGAGTACGTCGACGCCGACCTGGCCCCGCGTTTCATGGGACTGCTGCTCGGCGCCATCGTGGTGTTCTACGCCAACCGCATTCCGAAGTCGCTGACCAGCCTGGCACGGCTGCGCTGCGCGCCCGAGCGCGAACAGGCCGCGCGCCGCTTCGCCGGCTGGAGCCTGGTGCTGGGCGGCCTCGGCTACATGCTCGCCGCGCTGTTCGCGCCGCTGCCCTCGATGCACCTGGTCGGCGGTGCGCTGCTGGCCCTGGCGCTGGCGGCGGCCATCCTGCGCTGCTACGGCGCGGCCCGCGCTTGAGGAGCCGCCATGTTTGCCATGCTGATGGGCTTGAAATCCATTGCCCCGAGGGAGCTGCACGGACGCATAGGGCAGGGCGGCCTCACGGTGATCGACGTGAACGCACGCCACTCCTGGCTGAAAGCGCGCGTGCCGGGCGCGCTCAACCTGGCTGCGGATGTCGACGCAGGCATGCTGCCGGCGGACCTGAATACGCCGCTGGTGTTCTACTGCTCGAACCCCTTGTGCCGCAAGGCGCCGCAGGCGGCGCGCAAGGCGGAACGGCTGGGCTACGCGGACGTGCGTGTCATGTCGGCCGGCATATCCGGCTGGCTCGGCGCCGGCCTGCCGGTCGACAGCGGACACTGAAGGGAGGGACGGCCTTATCCGACCAGTACTTCGCTGATTTGGATCACCGGCTTCTGGTTGGTGTAGTTCGGAATGTCGCCCATGATTTCGCTGGTATGCGGACCGAAGCCGGCCTGGAAGGCTTCGACCGAATCGCAGAACAGGTGGCCCATGGCGATATAGGGCGTATTCGACCGGGACGCGTCCGTGGCGAGCGCCTTGTCGACCGTGTAGTACTTGCAATAGTCTCCCATCAGGTTCTTTACCATCGGCATGTGCTTGTCCCGGTAATAGACTTCGTCGAAATGCGCGTCCGGGCCGTTCGGGTACATCACGCTTACCTTGATCATCGTCTGCCTCCTGGTTGCGGGTTACTCAAGTATATGGATGCATCGTGCACCGATGCCGGGTGCTTTGCAAGCGGCACGTTGGGCCTCGGCGGCCGATGCGGCGGCACGGGCCCGGGACCGGCGAAGGGAGAGACCGTACAATGGATGCATGTCAGAAGATCATGCATCCTTCCGCCGGATGGGACCGCGCGCGCTCGCCGCCGCACTGCGCGGTGCCCGCCGACATACGCTGGACCTGTTCGAGGCCCTGGCGGCGGCCGGCTACGACCGCGCCGCACAGGTGCCGCGCCTTGCCATCCTGAACCCGCCGCTCTGGGAACTGGGACATGTCGCCTGGTTCGCGGAATGGTTCGTCCTGCGCGAGGCTGACGGCAGCAGGCCGGGCGACGCCATCGGCCATTCGCTGCTCGCGCACGGCGACGACTGGTTCGACTCGAACGCGGTGGCCCACGACAGGCGCTGGGAGCTCGAGCTGCCCGCGCCCGGCGCGATCAAGGCGTATTGCCGCGACGTGCTGGACGGGATACTGGACCGGCTGGCGCGCACCCACGACGACGATGCTGCGCTCTATCCCTATCGCCTGGTGCTGGCGCACGAGGACATGCATGGCGAAGCCCTGCTGTACACCCTGCAGACGCTGGGCGCGACGCCGCCCGCGTGCGCTGTGGGCACGGCAGGGCAGGCCCGGGAAGCCCGGGCCGCAGGCGAGATTGCCTTCGGCGGCGCCAGTTTCCTCCGCGGCGGTGAGCAGTCGCACGGCTTCGTGTTCGACAACGAACGGCAGGCGGCGCCTTGCCGCGTCGACCCGTTCGCGATCGACGCGGCGCTGGTGACGAACGGGGCCTACCTCGCATTCGTACGCGACGGCGGCTACCGGCGAGCGCAATACTGGAGCGAGGCCGGACGCGCATGGCTGACGGGCCGGCAACGCGCGGCGCCGCGCTACTGGGAGCGGGAAGGGAAGCGGGAAGGGGCAGGCTGGAGCACGGTGCGCTTCGGCGCCGGGGTGGCGCTGGACCCGGCCGAACCGGTGCGTCACGTGAGCCTGTACGAGGCGGAGGCGTACTGCAACTGGGCGGGACGGCGCCTGCCGCTGGAGCAGGAGTGGGAATATGCGGCGCAGGCGGGCGGGCCCGGCTTTGCCTGGGGCGGCTTGTGGGAATGGACGGCATCGCGCTTCCAGCCCTATGCCGGATTTGCCCCGGACCGCTACCGCGAGTACGCCGCGCCGTATTTCGGCAGTTGCCAGGCCGTGCGCGGCGCTTCCTTCGCGACGCCGGCGCGCCTGCGCTCTGCGCACTTCCGCAACTTCTACATGCCCGGGCGCGACGACATCTTCGTGGGTTTTCGCACCTGTGCCGCCTGAGCCCGCCGAGGCCGGTCATTTCGACAATTCACGGGTCATCGACTAGTATGCATCGTTGTCTGTTCGAAAGGTAATGATGTTATCGATGGCTGTTCTCTGTTCGCCATGCTCCTGCTTGTCCTGCGCCGGGCCGCTCCTGCTCACCTTTTCCGGTACGGAGGCGCCATGGACCCGCTGCTGATCCTCGCACTGCTCGCCATGGGCTGCTTCGGCGGTTTCGCCGCCGGCCTGCTGGGCATCGGCGGCGGCATGATCCTGGTGCCCTTCATCACGATGATCCTCACGGCGCGCCAGGTGCCATACGAGCTGGTGGTGCACATGGCGATCGCGACCTCGCTCGGCACCATCATGTTCACCTCGCTGTCCTCGGTGCGCGCCCACCACAAGCATGGCGCGGTGCGCTGGGACATCGTCAAGCTGCTGGCGCCGGGCATCCTGGTCGGCTCCATGATCGGGCCATGGATCGGCAAGCAGATGAATACCGCGGTCCTGTCCCTGTTCTTCGGCGCCTTCGTCACCTTCTCTGCCACGCAAATGCTGGTCAATAAGAAACCCGCCGCCGCCCGCGATTTGCCGCAGGCGCCGGGCATGTTCGCGGCGGGCGGGGTGATAGGTATCCTGGCGGGCTTGGTGGGAGCGGGCGGCGGCTTCGTTTCCGTGCCCTTCATGACCTGGTGTAACGTGCGCATCCACAACGCCGTCGCCACCAGCGCGGCGCTCGGGTTCCCGATCGCGTTTGCCGGGACGCTGGCGAATGTGTTCTATGGCTGGGGCGAGCCGGGCTTGCCGGAGTATTCGCTGGGCTTCATCTATGTGCCGGCCCTGTTGATCATCGTCGCGGCCAGCGTGGTGATGGCGCCCGTCGGCGCACGGACGGCGCACCGGATGCCGGTGCGGCAGTTGCAGAAGGTCTTTGCGGTGATCCTGTACGCACTGGCGGCGTACATGTTCTGGAAGGCGGCGCAATAAACGCACGACGGGCGCGAGGCCCTTCTTGCGTGACAGGAAACCGGTGATGTACGAAAGGACGTATGGATAAATTCCTGAAAATATTCGCTCATTCGCAAGAGAGCGCGAACGCAGACACTTTTCCATTCGAGTGTACCGAGATTTCCCTGCAGGCGACCCCTGAGGCGTTGCGGCAGATTGCGGAGTTTATCTTGTCTGCCGCTGCAAGGCTGGAGGCTTTACCCGTATCCCAGGACGCGCATTTTCATCTTCAGGATGAGTGGGAAGACTGGCAATTCGGTGACCCAGACGTCGTCGTGGTCAGTGCACCAAGCTCATCGATGCCAGCGCCAGAGCCACGCGGACAGGAAGTGACGTAGGGTGGGCACGCCGTGCCCACGCGTTACGCACCTATCCTTTCACCTGCGCCGTGTAAGTTTCGCTCGCTGACAATGAGCGTAGTGGAGGATCGTGCAGGTTTCTCGTCCATCGCTTATTTTGCGAGCGACGCGTTACCGCCAAAGGTGCAAGGAGGCGCGCGTAACGCGTGGGCACAAAGTGCCCACCCTACGGGTAGCGCATCTGAATGAAAATCGGCGCCCGAGAGCGCCGATGCTTGTTTTATGCCCGCACCGGTTGCTTGCCATCCTTCGACGAATACGCCCAGGCCAGCATGATCAGCGCCGCGACGATCATCGGCAGCGACAGCACCTGGCCCGAGGTGATCGGCAGGCCGGCGACCGTGGTCTCCCAGTCCGGCACGCGGAACCATTCGGTGAAGAAGCGGGCGCAGCCGTAAAGCAGGGTGAACATCGCGCCCACGGCCAGGCGCGGCCTGGCCTTGCGGGCGAAGGGCCAGAGGATCAGGAAGACCAGGATGCCGTCGATCAGCATCTGGTAGAGCGGCGAAGGATGGCGCAGGGTGTCGAGATAGCCGATGCCGTCGGGATTGGGCCAGCGCATCGCCCACGGCAGGCTGGCGTCCGCGACGCGGCCCGGCAGTTCGTGGTTGATGAAATTGCCCAGGCGGCCGGCGGCGTAGCCGAGCGGGACCATCGGGGCGATGAAGTCGTAGACGTCGAGGATATTGCGCTTCGATTTACGCGCCCACAGGGCCATGGCGATCAGCACGCCCAGGAAGCCGCCGTGGAAGGACATGCCGCCCTTCCAGACCTTGAAGATCTCGAGCGGATTGGCGAAGAAATAGCCCGGCTGGTAGAACAGCACCTCGCCCAGGCGACCGCCGAGCACGACGCCGAGCATGCCGTAGAACAGCATGTCGTCCAGGTCCTCGTTCTTCCAGCCTTGCGCGGCGATGTGCGGCTGCTTGATGCGCACGCGTCCCAGGATGATGAACATCGCGAACGCGAGCACGTACATCAGGCCGTACCAGTGGATGTCCACGGGGCCGATCGAAAACGCGATCGGGTCCGGATTCGGGTGTACCAGCATATTATTTATTCCTCAGTAATTCCAAAAAGCCCCGCAGCACCGGGGAGGCGTTGTCGCGCCGCCAGGCCAGGCCGAGTTCGACCAGCGGTGTCGGGTTGGCAAGGGCACGGTATTCTACGCCGGGGCGCAGCAGGTTCGACACGGATTGTGGCACAAGTGCCAAGCCCATGCCCGCGGACACGAGGCTGACGATGGTCTGCATCTGGATCGCTTCCTGGCCGATCGTCGGCGTGATGCCGGCATCGTGGAAGCAGCGCAGGATGGCGTCGTAGAGGCTGGGCGCGCTCTTGCGCGGGAAAATGATCAAGGGAAGCGGCGGAAGCGAGCGCAGGTCGACCGGCTTCCCGTCGCCGGGCAGGACGCCGCCCGGTGCGCACAGCACCAGCGGCTCTTCGAGCACGCTGGTGTAGTCGAGCAGGTCCTGGACCTTGTCCGCCAGCGGCGGGATCAGGAGGCCGCAATCGATGCGCCCGTGCAGCAGTTCGTCGACCTGCACGTCGGTCGTCGCTTCCTGCAGCACCAGCTCGACCTTCGGAAAGGCTGCGCTGTAGTCGCGCAGCAGGGGCGGCAGCACGCTGTAGTCGGCCGGGGTGACAAACGACAAGGCCAGCCGCCCGGACTCGCCGGCGGCGGCGCGGCGCACCAGCTCCGGCAGGGCGGCGCTGTGCTCGAGCAGGCGCCGCGCCTCGGGCAGCAGGGCGGCGCCGGCCGGCGTCAGTTCGACCTGGCGCCGGGTGCGCAGGAACAGGGGCGCGCCCAGGCTTTCCTCGAGCGCGGCGATGGTCTGCGACAGGGGCGGCTGGGTCATGTGCAGGCGCGCGGCGGCGCGGCCGAAATGCAGCTCTTCGGCGACGGTGACGAAGTAGCGCAGCTGGCGCAGTTCAAGATTCATCGATATGCGTTTCCATGGTTTTGGCGTGGATTGATATGTTTTGCATATCAAGGCCAACGCAATCTTATATTTGACGCACCCCGGCGCGCAAGGCATGCTCACAAGACCCGTTTTCAAGGAGGCCAGCATGCTTGAGAAGCCGCGCTACAACCGCCGATCCCGCAACGTCACCGAAGGCGTCGCCCGCGCCCCGAACCGCTCGATGTATTACGCGATGGGTTACCAGAAGGAAGACTTCGACAAGCCGATGATCGGCGTGGCCAACGGCCACTCGACGATCACGCCTTGCAATTCGGGCCTGCAGAAGCTGGCCGACGTCGCCATCGCCGCGGTGAAGGAAGCCGGCGGCAACCCGCAGGTGTTCGGCACCCCGACCATTTCCGACGGCATGTCGATGGGCACCGAGGGCATGAAGTTCTCGCTGATCTCGCGCGAAGTGATCGCCGACTGCATCGAGACCTGCGTCAACGGCCAGTGGATGGACGGCGTGGTCGTCATCGGCGGCTGCGACAAGAACATGCCGGGCGGGATGATCGCCCTGGCGCGCGCGAACGTGCCGGGCATCTACGTCTACGGCGGCACCATCAAGCCGGGCCACTGGAAAGGCAAGGACCTCACCATCGTCTCGGCCTTCGAGGCGGTCGGCGAGTTCACGGCCGGGCGCATGAGCGAGGAAGACTTCGACGGCATCGAGAAGAACGCCTGTCCCTCGTCGGGTTCCTGCGGCGGCATGTACACGGCCAACACCATGTCCTCCTCCTTCGAGGCGCTCGGCATGTCGCTGCTGTACTCGTCGACCATGGCCAATCCCGACGACGAAAAGGTGGGCTCGGCGGCCGAGTCGGCGCGCGTGCTGGTCGAAGCGGTGAAGCGCGACCTGAAGCCGCGCGACATCATCACCCGCAAGGCGATCGAGAACGCCGTGTCCCTGATCATGGCCACCGGCGGCTCGACCAATGCCGTGCTGCACTACCTGGCCATCGCCCATGCGGCCGAGGTCGAATGGACGCTGGACGACTTCGAGCGCGTGCGCCGCAAGGTGCCCGTCATCTGCAACCTGAAACCATCCGGCCAGTACGTGGCGACCGACCTGCACAAGGCTGGCGGCGTGCCGCAAGTGATGAAGATCCTGCTGGACGCCGGCCTGATGCATGGCGACTGCGTGACCATCACCGGCCGCACCCTGGCCGAGGAACTGGCCGACGTGCCGTCAAGGCCGCGCGCCGACCAGGACGTGATCCGCACCATCGACAAGGCCCTCTACGCCCAGGGCCACCTCGCCATCCTGAAGGGAAACCTGTCGCCGGAAGGCGCGGTCGCCAAGATCACCGGCCTGAAGAACCCGGCCATCACCGGCCCGGCGCGCGTGTTCGACGACGAATACACGGCCATGGACGCCATCCTCGGCAACCGCATCAACCCGGGCGACGTGCTGGTGTTGCGCTACCTGGGCCCGAAGGGCGGCCCGGGCATGCCGGAAATGCTGGCGCCGACCGGCGCCCTGATCGGCAAGGGCCTGGGCGAATCGGTGGGATTGATCACCGACGGCCGCTTCTCGGGCGGCACCTGGGGCATGGTGGTCGGCCACGTGGCGCCGGAAGCCTTCGAGGGCGGGACCATCGCGCTGGTGCGGGAAGGGGACTCGGTGACGATCGACGCCAACCGGTTGCTCATTCAACTGAACGTGCCGGACGAGGAAATCGCCCGCCGCCGCGCCGCCTGGACCCGTCCGGCGCCGCGCTATACGCGCGGGGTGCTGGCCAAGTTCGCGGCGCTGGCCTCGAGCGCGAGCAAGGGCGCCGTCACCGGCTAGGGACCGTCCTGCCCGCATTGGGGCGTGGATGGCGGCGCCGCATCCGGCGCCGGCAGCGGTTCCCGTTCCGACCCGTGGGGCCGGCGCAGCGGGAGGCGCACGATGAATTCGCTGCCCTTGCCGGGCCCTTCGCTGCGCACCTCGACTGTTCCCTGGTGCAGCGACACGATTTCCCTGACCACCGCCAGGCCGATGCCGAGCCCGGCGCCGCGTTCGGCGCGGGTATCGTCGGCCTGGGTGAACACGTCGAAAATCTTCGGCAGCAGATCGGGACTGATGCCTTTGCCGTTGTCCTTCACGTCACAGATGAAGTGGGTCTGGTCGGCGTTCGCCGTCAGCCAGATGCAGCCTCGCTCGGGCGTGAACTTGATGGCGTTGTTGAGCAGGTTGACGATCACCTGGTGCAGGCGCGGCGGATCGACCTCGACGTCGATCGGCACCGGCGGCATCAGGGCGTGGATCTGCAGCGCCTTGGCCTCGGCCGCCAGCCTGCAGCTGTCGATCGCCTCCTGCAGCGCATGTTGCAGCGGCAGGGTCTGGTAGGCGATGCGCATCTTGCCGGATTCGACCCGCGTGAGGTCGACCAGGTCTTCCACCAGGCGTTCGAGGAAGCCGAGCTGGCGTTCCATGATGCGCATCGGGTGCAGGTAACGTGCGTTTTCGGCGGGCAGGCCCTGCATCAATTGGAGGGCGGTCTTGAGGGGAGCGAGCGGATTGCGCAATTCATGGGCAATCGTGCCGATGAAGACATTCTTCTCGCCCTGGCGCTGGTGGGATTCCTGCAGACTGTTTTCCAGGTATTTCATGCGCGCACGCAGGTGAGTGGCGTCGCGGAAGACCTTGGCGAAGCCGGACGGCTGACCGGCCTCGTCGCGCAACAGCAAGCTGACGCCGCTCGACCAGAAGCGCGAGCCATCCTTGCGCAGGTGCCAGCGCTCGTCTTCGCTCACGCCGACGACCATGGTCGTGGCCGCCTCGTGCTCGTCGAGCTTGCGGGCGCGGTCCTCGGGCACGAACAGCGCGCCGGTGCTCTTTCCCAGCATGTCGCCGGCCGTCCAGCCGGTGATGAAGTGCGCCCCCTCGTTCCAGCCGGTGATGCGGCGCTCGAGGTCGTAGAACTGGACGCCGTATTGCCGCGTGTTTTCCAGCATCAGCCGGGTGAAGGCTGCGGCTTGCTCCGGCGTCCAATGACTGGTCTGAGGTTCATCCACGCTCGCTCCCCCGAGTCGTCCGGCCCTGCAATGCGAGACGCGGTCACGCACAAAATCGTGGCAACCATTCTACCGAAACCGCTTGCTTGCCAGATTACGCTTGCGTCCCGGCAAGGTTTGGAGGGCGAAGTACGCTCAAGGCCGCTTGTCGAAGGACTTCTTCACCCGCGCCTGGCGCCGCTTCTCGTCCTCGTCGTGGGCTTTCTTCTTGTCCCAGCCGAGCATCTTCTCGACGTATTCGAACCAGACGAAGGCGAATACCATCAGGCCGACGATCCACCACCACGACAGCTCGGCGAAGCGCCAGACTTCGAAGAAGCGCAGGCCCACCAGGGCGACAATCAACAGGATCAGGGGCATCGTTATTTCTCCAGAATCCGGCCATCTTACAAAGGTTTTGATGCTCTGTGGCAAAATAACGAAGTGTGGCGGAAACGCCTCGGCGTCAAAACGTAAGCGTCGTTACAGAGTGTGACCACAGCGTATCGTTGCTGGGAAACGCGGTAGAATGCAAGCAGTTAACCATGGAGAGTCTTAGATGAAACGGTCCCTGATGTTGTGCGTAGTGTTGTCGGCCCTCGCATCCTCGAGCGCATTCGCGCAAGCCGACCTGGCGAAGGCGAAGAACTGCATGGCTTGCCACGCCGTCGCGAACAAGCTGGTGGGCCCGGCCTACAAGGACGTCGCCGCCAAGTACGCGGGCCAGAAAGGCGCCGAAGACAAGCTGGTCCAGAAGGTCATCAAGGGCGGCGCCGGCGCCTGGGGCCCCGTGCCGATGCCGGCCAACCCGCAGGTGAGCGAAGCGGAAGCGCGCAGCCTGGTGAAGTGGGTGCTGGCGACCAAGTAATCGCAGCGAATGCACGCGAAAAGCGCGCCCAAGGGCGCGCTTTTTTGTTGGCTGCGAGAGATCGTAGGGTGGGCACTCCGTGCCCACGCGTGACGGCCGCATCCTTGCACCATGAACGGTAATGCAGCGCCCGCCAACACCGAGCGGAGCCCGGCGTTGTGCCGGTTTTGCCGTCCATCGCACACGGTGCGAGCGATACTTCACTGCTAAGGACTGCGGAGGCGCGCGTAACGCGTGGGCACGGCGTGCCCACCCTACGGTCCGCGCCAACAACACGTCAACGAATCACATCCAGCTTGGCCTTCTTGCCATCCTTGTAGGTGAACAGCGTCAGCGCGCCGTTCTCGATGTCTCCCTTGGCATCGAAACGGATGTCGCCGGTCACGCCCTTGTACTGGATCTTTTTCAGCTCCGGCAGGTATTTCGACGGCTCGGCCGAGCCGGCTTTCTGCATGGCCGCGGCCATCACCATCACCGCGTCGTAGACATACGGCGCATAGAGCTGCACGTCCTGGCCGGTCTTCTGCTTGAAGCGGGCGCGGAAGTCGCTCATCGTTTTTTCCTGCGCCGCACCGGTCACGCCGCCGGCTTCCGCGCAGATCACCTTGCCTTCGGCGCCGACCGCATCGCCGGCCAGCCGGCCCAGCGCGTCGGTGCAGACGCCGTCGCCGCCCATGAAGCGGGCCGTGATGCCCAGGTTTTTCATCTGCTTGAGCATCGGGCCGCCGACCGCGTCCATGCCGCCGAAGAAGATCAGGTCGGGCTTTTTCGCGCGGATCGAGGTGAGGATGGCGGTGTAGTCGGTCGCGGTGGCGCTGGTGAACTCCTTGCCGACGATTTTCACGCCCGGGCCCTTGGCGCCCTTGATGAACTCGGTCGCCACGCCCTGGCCATACGTCGTGCGGTCGTCGATGACGGCGATGTTCTTGACCTTCAGGGTGTCGACCGCGTACTTCGCCAGCGTGCCGCCGAGCTTGCTGTCGTCGGCGACCACGCGGAAGGTGCCGGGGAAGCGCTGGCGCGTGTACTGCGGCGCGGTGGTGGCCGGCGAGATCTGCGGGATGCCGGCGTCGTTGTAGATCTTCGAGGCCGGGATCGAGGTGCCCGAGTTGAGGTGGCCGATCATCCCCTTGACCCTGGCGTCGACCAGTTTCTGGGCCACGGCCGTTCCCTGTTTCGGATCCGAGGCGTCGTCCTCGGCGACCAGCTGGAAGCTGACCTTCTGGCCGCCGATGACGATGCCTTTGGCGTTGAGCTCCTCGACCGCCATGCGCGCGGCGTTCTCCATGTCCTTGCCGAGGTGTGCAACCGGTCCCGAGGTCGGGCTGACGTGGCCGATCTTCACGACTTGCTGGGCGCTGGCGCTCCCGGCGACAGCCAGCGCGATGGCCAGCGGGATGAGCTTGGTGGTCATGTCGTTCTCCAAAATGTGGGATGGCGCCATCGCGCTAGACCGCCAGCGTGCGCCGGTTACGGGTTTATGCAGAGCAAAAGGTACAACAAAAAAGAGGCGTGGGAAAGCGGTAAATACGGGGTGGGCGACGGGGGGGCCGTGTCGGGAAGGCGACGCCCGCGGGGAGGGCGAAATGGAGGGGATGTCGCCCCGCGGCGCGAAAGGGGGCGGTGGGTGGACACCTGTGTCCACGCTGTGGCTGCGTTTATCTCATTGCGTTCGTAGGGTGGGCTCTCTGTATAGCACAGGGACATAGGTAACACATGTCTAGGAACATGGGTAACACTACCAAGGTCTATTCTAGCGGCTTCTCAGATCGATTCTTGCTACCTCACGGTCGCAGAAGATGATGCTCAGGATGCCGTCCTGCTCGGTTTCGCGGACCGCAACCAACTCGTCC
>JBFLZJ010000019.1:0-106642 GCA_040755875.1 Pseudomonadota bacterium
GACTATATCGAGATGTTCTACAATCCGAAGCGCCGGCACAGCTTCAGCAATGACATGTCGCCGGTCGAGTATGAAAAGCAGTATTTTCAGCGGCTCTTGAGTGTCTAGAAAAGCCGTGGCGATTCAACCATCACCGTCGCTATTCGCTATCTTCACCTCCGCCGCCAGTGCCTCCTCTTCCCGCACCATCCGTCGCCTTGGATGTGTTGGATCTGGCCTGCTCGACGACCTTCTTGATGGTTGGAGCAGCCAGTGCTAGCCAGTGCTATACAGGCATTAGTCGTCGCCACCGAGCCAAGCCGAGATAGACTAATGCCTTGCCATTTTGGTTAAATGGTATCGGTCATGGTACTGATGTGGCTGGCAGTGATAAAACCATCCTTAATTCAAGGACTTAGCTCATCCACTGACCATCGAGTGGGAGTGACCGGAGCCCGCCAAGTAACTGATTTTTAAGTGAAAGCTGAAGAGCCGCTGATCATGCACGCGAATGATCAGCGGCTTTTTTAGTCTTTGGCAGGCCGTAAGCAGGGCTGCCCGGACACAGCGCCTCACTGCCTCGTCGGGGCGGCGCTGCGTTCGGTCAAGCCGCGAATCCGCCGTCGATCAGCAGATCCGCGCCAGTGACGAAGGCCGCTTCGGCGCCGGCCAGGTAGGCCACCATGCCCGCTACCTCGTCGGCGTGGCCATGACGCGGCAATGCCATCAGGCCGTGTAACGAGCTGGCGAAATCGCTGTCGGCGGGATTCATGTCGGTGTCGACCGGGCCCGGGTTGACGTTGTTGACGGTGATGCCGCGGCTGCCGAGGTCGCGTGCCATGCCTTTCACCAGGCCAGTCAGGGCCGACTTGCTCATTGCGTACACGGCGCCGCCCGCGAACGGCATCCTCGCGGCGTTGGTGCTGCTGATATTGATGATGCGGCCGCCTTCGCCCATGTGTGCCGCGGCCGCCTTCGACGCAACGAACACCGCGCGCACATTGACCGCGACCGTCCGGTCGAAGTCATCGAGCGAATACTGGTCGATGGGACCCATCAGCAGGACACCGGCACTGTTGACCAGTATGTCGAGCCGGCCGAAGCGTTCGGCGACGCTGTCGATGGCGCGCGTCAGTGCTGCGGCATCCGAAGCGTCCGCCTGGAGTGCGATGGCCTTGCCGCCTTGTGCTTCGATGTCTGCGACCAGCGCATGCGCGGCGCCGGCTGAGGCCTGGTAGCCGATGGCGACGGTGGCTCCGTCGCGCGCCAGGCGCCTGGCGCTGGCGGCGCCGATGCCACGCGACCCGCCGTTGATGAATGCGACTTTGCCGTTGAGATTGGTGCTCATGTTCATTTCCTTTGCAGAGAGAGTAAGAGACAGCGAAGTCAGTATCTGACGTACGGGTTTCATCCGGTAGTCCTTAATAGGCAGGATCAGTTACAACCATTGGTATAAACTGGTGCCATGCAGAGCGAACTTACGACCCACCTCGATGCCTTCGTTGCATCCGCCGACGAGACCAGCTTCTCTGCCGCCGCGCGGCGCCTCGGGATCACGCCCGCCGCAGTCAGCAAGAGCGTGGCGCGGCTCGAAGCCGGCCTCGGGGTGCGCCTGTTCCAGCGCAGCACACGCAGCCTCAGCCTGACGGAGGAGGGCGAGCGCCTGTACCGAAAGGTCCGGACGCCCTGGAGCGACATCGGCGATGCTCTGGCGGAACTGCAGCAGGGCGCCGGCAAGCCGGCGGGAACGCTCAAGGTGGCGATGGCGCCCGCGGTCGGCCGCCTGTATTTCGTTCCGCTGCTGGACGAATTCCTGGGGCGTTATCCGGACATCGTTCCGGACCTGCACTTCAACAACCGCCAGGTGGACCTGATCGCCGAGGGCTTCGATGTCGCCATCGGCGGTGGCGTTGCGTTGACCGAAGGACTGGTCGCCCGTGAGCTGGCGCGTGTGCGGATCGTCGCGCTGGCGGCGCCCGCCTATGTATCCCGGCACGGGATGCCGTCCGCCCCTGTGGAACTGGCGAACCACCGCGGCCTGATGCGGCGTTCGCTTGCGAGCGGACGGGTAGTGCCTTGGGTGCTCAGGAACGAAAGCGGCGGCGAGGTCGTCGCCAAGGTCCGGCCGGTGGCGGTGCTGGACGACCCGGAGGCGCTCGGCAGCGCAGCGGTATCCGGACTCGGGATCGCCATGCTGCCCTTGCCGCATGCGCTGCCCCTGCTCGAGAGTGGCGAACTGGTGCGGGTCCTGCCGGGCTGGTACGCCGATACCGGGCCCTTGTTCATCTATTACTCGAGCCGCAAGCTGCTGCCGTCGAAAGTGCGGGTCTTCGTCGACCATATCGTCGCCGAAGCGAGGGTGCGCGGCTACGGCGAGCGCTTCGGCGCGGCCTAGCCCGGCAAGGTGACACATGCCCGGGCGGATGGTCCAAGGTGAATGCTGGGCACAGGACGTGCACACCGGCAGTCCACCTATTCAAGGAGCCATCCATGAAACATCCCGTTCTTTCTTGTTTCCGGGCCGCCCTACGCCGCGCCCTCGTGCTGGTCTGCAGCCTGGTGCTGCTCGTGCTGCTGTCCTCGCCCGCCTTTGCCGAGGCACCGCAGAGCCGCTTCGCCGAGGTCGGAGGCAACCGCATCCATTACCTTGTGGCCGGCAAAGGCGACCCGGTTGTCCTGCTGCACGGCTATACCCAGACCAGCCACATGTGGCGGCCGCTGATCGACAAGCTGTCGCGCGACCACCTCGTCATCGCCCCCGATCTGCCCGGGTTCGGCGAGTCATCGATCCCGAAGGAGGGCGTCACCAAATCGGCGATGGCGCGCGACGTGCACGGCCTGGTCGCCGGCCTTGGGCTGCCGAGCGTCAAGCTGGTCGGCCACGATATTGGCTTGATGGTGGCGTATGCCTATGCCGCCCAGTATCGCAAGGAAGTCACCAAGGTCGCACTGCTGGACGCTTTCCTGCCTGGCGTGGGCAACTGGAAGGACGTCTGGCTGCTGCGCGACCTCTGGCATTTCCACTTTTACGGACCGACCCCGCTGGCCCTGGTCAAGGGGCGCGAACGAATCTATTTCGAGCACTTCTGGAACGATTTCGCAGCCGACAAGAATCGCTCGATTCCGGAGGCGGACCGGAAGCTCTATACGGCGGCCTACGCGCATCAAGGCCGGATGGCCGCGGGCTTCGAGGCGTTCCGCGCCTTCGAACGGGATGCCGCCGATTTCGCCGGCTATGCACGTACGCCGCTCACGATTCCCATGCTGGTGCTGACCGGCGAGAAGGCGTCCGGGCAGGTCCTGATCGACCAGGCCAAACTGGTCGACACGAAGGTCGAGGGGGTGATCGTCCCGGGTGCCGGCCACTGGCTGATGGAGGAGGCGCCGCAGGTCGTGATTCCGAGATTGGTTGGCTTCCTGAAATGAGAAGGGCGTAGAGCCAAGGAGGTCCGTAGCCCGACATGATAGGAGTAATGCCTTGCGGCACCTCAAAATCATCGAGCCCGTGCAACTGAGCCAAAGTCGAGTTAGTTCGCTTGCAAGGCATCGGCCATGGTATTGATGAAAGACGAGCGGATAAGACGCTCGTGGATTCACGCACTTAGCACATCCATTGATCATCGAGTGGGAGTGACGGGAGTCCTCTCAGTAAGCGATTCTGAATCGAACGCTGAAGAGCCGTCGATCATTCGAGTGAATGGTCGCACAGGGGCAGGTGGCGCGTAGCGTCATGGTCCGGGTCGAAGCGCGTGCCGAGGGCTTGGTATAGACCAGGACCACATCTTGCGAATCGTTCCCTGCATTTTCACGTACTCCATCGATCGCGCCATGCTGGCGCCGTTGAAAAGGATATAGACCCAGGATTCATGCGCCGGATACCCGGCCTGCGGGAGAAACTGTTGCATCGGTCCGCCGGGCCAGCGTCGCGCCCAGCGTCGCGCCGACGGCGAGACAGGATGCGATGCACAGGGCCGCGACGACGAAGGCATGCGTGATTGCTGCCGGGTCGTCGTCCCCGCCAAGGACGGTGTAGAAGATGCCGCCGATGAGTGCCACGCTGAGCGCGGTGCTCAGTTGTAAGGTGGAGCTGGCAATGCCGGCGATCATGCCCGCGAAGGCGGGGGCAACACGTCCCGTGATCATGCGCATCAGCGTCGGCAATGCAAGACCTTGTCCGAGGCCGATGAGGAACAAGATGACGGCAAGCGGCGCGGACGCCGGCGCCACGCCGGTCGCCGTCGTGTCGATCAGCCAGGCCAGTGCAAGGAAACCGGCGGTCTCCAAGCCCATGCCGATCGGATTGACCCAGTCGCCGGCGATGCGCCTGCAGAATGGCGTCGTCAAGGGTCCTACTAGGAAACCCATTCCGAAGGGCAGGAACACCAGGCCCGCATCCAGGGCGCTCACGTGCAGCGCATTCTGCAGGTAGACCGAGAACAGCAGGAAGAAGGCGCCGATCGAATAGAAGGACAAGGCAATCAGCAAGGCGCGGCCCAGGCCTGGCGCGCGCAGCGTTGCCGGGTCGAGCAGCGGCGCGCCTCCGCTGCGGGCGAGCCGGCTTTCATGGCGCCAGAAGGCCCATGCCAGCACCGGCGCTGCGGCGAGCGACAGCCAGGACCACCATGGCCAGCCGGCTTCGCGGCCTTCGATCAGGGGCACGATCAACAAGGCGAGCGTGAGCATCGACAACAGCATGCCTCCCGGGTCCAGCCTGCCCGTGCCTTGCTCGCTCACCTTTTTCAGGAGCGGGACGCCGAACGCGACGACCACGAGCGCCACCGGCAGGTTCACGAGGAACACCATGCGCCACCCCATGCCGAACAGATCGAGGGAAATGAGGATCCCGCCCAGGGCCTGGCCCAGCACCGCGGCCAGGCCGAAGACCGCGCCATACAGGCCCAGCGCCAGCGGCTTCTCGGATTCCGGGAAGATCGCCTGCACCGAGGCGAGCGCCTGCGGCGCCATGACCGCCGCGGTCACCCCCTGCAGGGTGCGCCCCGCGATCAGCGCCCAGGGCGACCAGGCCAGGCCGCATAACAGGGATGCAGCGGTAAATCCGACCAGGCCAAGGAAGAACATGCGGCTGCGGCCATACAGGTCGCCCAGCCTTCCGCCGGTGATCAAGGTCACCGCATACAGTGCGGCATAGGAGGAAATGACCATCTGCTCGGCCGAGGCGGAGGCGCCCAGGTCGGCCTGGATCGAGGGGAGGGCGACATTGACGATGAAGAAGTCGAGCGGCGGCAGGAACGCTCCGACCAGCAGGACGATGAACATTGCCCAGCGTCGCGGCTCGGGCGGCTTGCAGCTATGTGAGGACATGACGATCTTTCATCAGGAATTTGGGGGAGGGTACGGCAGCGTTACCGCAGGTGTCCCGTCGTTCAGCGCATGCCACCGGAACCCAGGATGATCTCGCCAGTCACCCAGCCGGCATCGCTGGATGCGAGATACGAAACGATCGGCGCGATGTCCCCGACCTGGCCGATGCGGCCGAGCGGCGTCCGGCCCTCGTTCCAGGCCTGGAAGTCGGAGTCGATCGCCCCGGCGGCGTGGGTGCCTTCGGTTTCGATGAGGCCGGGACTGACGGCATTGACACGGATGCCGCGCGGGCCGAGTTCGCGTGCGAGCACACCGGTGATGGCGTCGATCGCGCCCTTCGTGCCGGTGTAGATGGCGCTCTCGGCCGGATGGACGCGCGTGACGTTGGAACTGATGTTGATGATGCTGCCGCCTTGTCCCATATGCGGCGCAGCAGCGCCGGCGACCAGCAGCGGGCCGAGGACGTTGATGTCGAACTGCTGGCGATAGCGTTCCTCGGTGGTTTCTTCGATCTTGTGAAACTGGTAGATGCCGGAATTGTTCACCACGATGTCCAGGCGCCCGAAAACAGCGAGTGCCGTCCTGACCATCGATTCGACCTCCGACTTCCTGGTGACGTCCGCGCCGACAGCGATGGCGTTCCCGCCTGCGGCTTCGATGTCGGCGACCACCATGTCCGCACCACGCTTGCTCGAGGCGTAGTTGACCACGACCTTTGCGCCGTCGGCCGCGAGCTGGCGGGCAATGCCCGCGCCGATCCCTTTGGAGGCGCCTGTCACGATGGCGACCTTGTCTTTCAGTTTGTTCATGTCTTGAGGCTCCAGATCAGTCCGGCGCGGGATGCGCCGGCACGGTGATGAGCGCCATGGTAGGCCTTACAGGATTGTTTTGAGGACTGCCGTCCGTGTATATTCCATGTACATTTTTGAATGGGTAGTCGAGACATGGAATGGAATGACGTCCGCATCTTCCTCGCGGTGGTGCGCGGTAGATCTTTCGGCGAGGCGGCCCGCTCCCTCGGCGTGAGCCATCCGACCGTAGGTCGGCGAATCAAGGCGCTGGAAGATGAGGCGGAGCAGGCGCTGTTTCGCAGGACTCCGGATGGGCTGGTTCTGACAGACGCCGGCGACACCGTGCTCGCACTGGCGGAATCCATGGAAAACTCCGCGCTGGCCATGGAGAGGCGCCTGGCGGGCAACCACGAACGCCTTGAAGGCATCCTGCGGATATCGGCGGCGGAGTGGTTTGCCGGCCATGTCATGGCGCCCGTCCTGGCCGAATTGACGCGCCGCCACCCGGCCGTCGTGCCGGAGGTAATCGCAAGCTACCGCTTGCTCGACCTGTCGCGCCGCGAGGCCGACGTGGCCTTTCGCATCGTTCCGTTCAGCGAACCGGACATCGTCCAGCGCCGCCTGATGCGCATGACCTATGGTCTTTACGGGACAGACGCCACCGCGTGCGCCATGCAGGACGATCCGGCTTGCGTCGGGCTCATTCTGATGAATACGGCGCAGTCCCACTTTCCCGATGTCGCCTGGCTGCTCGACCGCTTCCCGCTGTCGCGGCGCGTCTTCACCAGCACCAGCCGCGCCGTTCAGGCACAGATGTGCCTGCAAGGCATGGGCATTGCGGTGCTGCCCAGGCCGCTTGGCGATGCGGTCGCCGGACTGCGGCGTATCGAGACGCCGGACCAGCCGCCCGGCAGGGATATCTGGGTGGGCTACCACCACGACCTGCGGCACATGGACCGCCTGCGCGCCTTGCTGGATATCGCGGAGGCGATGCTGTCGGATTCCGCGGTTGCGCGCTGAGCCGGACTTACCGGCGAATGGGGCGGTGACGCGCTCGACTGTGGCTTGATCCGCTCGCCCGCCGCCGCCCCCGCACCTCACACGGCCTTGCGGCGCGTGGCCCGCAGGCTCAGCGAGAGCGCCGAGACCAGGAAGTAGAACGCGCCGAATCCCGCATAGCCCGCAACCGTCGCGACCGTGGGCTCGGCCGGCGCGCTCGCCTGGAAGATGAAGACCGCGCCGGCCAGCGCCGACTGCGCGCCGCTCAGGATCATGGCCCATTGCGCGCCATTGGTTTTCCAGCGCTTCAGCGCGGTTGTCAACTGCAGCAGTCCGGAGAGGATCGCCCAGGCGCCGAATACCGCGAGCACCCGGTGCATGTCGGGCAGGGTCGATGCGATCGCGCCCGTCACCGCCAGGCTAACAGCGGCATTGATCGCCTGGCTCCGGTTGGCGGCGATGCCGCCGCTGCGCTGGCCGTCGACCAGGTTGGCCAGCGCGTCCCAGGCCGGGTACAGGATCAGGAGGGCCGCGGCGAGTCCGGGGAATCCCGGCGCCAGGCCGAGTGCCGCGCCGACCCAGGCAATCGAAAAGCCCGCCCTGGCGAAGTAGTAGCGCTTGAGCCAGTCCTCCTGGGCGGCGCCTGCCGCCCGCATGCTTGATTCATTCATGTTCGTGCTCCTTAAAAGTTGATCAGATTCCCGCGTACCATTCGTAGCCGCGGTCTTCCCAATAGCCGCCCTGGCCGCCCCACAGCGCCGCAAGGCTGTCGACCACCTGGATGCGCATGAGGTATTTGGCTTGCTTGTAGCCGAGCTGACGCTCGACCCGCAAACGCAGGGGAGCGCCGTGGCCGACGCCGAGATCCCTGCCGTTCATGCCATACGCCAGCAGGGTTTGCGGGTGGAAGGCATCGACCAGGTCGATGCTCTCGTAATAGCGGCCGCTGCCGTCCAGTGTCTTCTCCAGTTCGTCCGCACAGTGGAAGACCACGTAGCGGGCAGCCGGCAGCAGCCCCACCGCGCGCAGGACTTCCGCGAGCGGTACGCCGGTCCATTTGCCGATCGCGCTCCAGCCTTCGACGCAGTCGTGGCGGGTGATCTGGGTGCGCGACGGCATCAGCTTGAGCGCCGCCAGCGAGAACTGCCTGGGCCGGACGACCAGCCCGTCCACCTGCAGGCGCCAGCCGGCGAAGCGCCCGTGGAGCAGGGCCGCGTATTCTTCGCTGTCGGGCAGGCTGGTGCCGTTGACGCGGAAGCTCGGCGAAATGTCCGCCTCACCATATTCAGGAGCCAGGGCGCCGCTTCCGAGCAGCAGGCGCTGCGTGCGCAGGGTCAGGCTTTCGGCGGACGCCAGCAGCCGTCCGGCCGCGCCCTCGGGTCCCGGCCCGTCGCAGCCGCCGAGGGCGAGGGCGCCGGCGCCGAGCGCGCTGCGCAAGAGGAAGCGGCGGCGTGTCGTGTGCTTGTCAGTCATGTTGCGCTCCCGCTTCCTCGATGGCGTAGCGGCCCGTGATCATCGAGCGCAGGTTGTTCCACGGCCCGGACAACAGGACCATCGCAAGATGCACCAGCACGAACAGCACCAGCACCGCGGCGCTCATGAAATGGACGGTGCGCGCCGACTGGCGCCCGCCGAACAGGTCGAGCAGGGCAGGGAAGGCGGCGTTCAATCCCGGGGACATGGTGAGGCCGCTCAGCAGCATCGCCGGCAGCAGCACGGCGACCACAAGCAGGTAACTGATTTTCTGCAGTGCGTTGTAGCGCCGCGCCGCGTCGCCTGTCGGGAAGCGCAGGCGTGCATGGTCGACGGTCTCGCGCCACAGGTGGCGCGGCGCCAGCTGGGCGCGGGCCGGCAGGAGGTCGCGCCGCAGGTGGCCGCTCGCCAGGCTCCAGGCCAGGTAGAGCGCGCCGTTGGCGACGAGGCACCAGGCGAAGAAAAAGTGCCAGCGCCGTCCGGCCGCCAGGTCCTGGTAGGACGGCAGCGTCAGCCAGCCGGGAAATGCGCGCTCGGCGGGCGCGCCGTCGACCGTGGACACGCCGAGCACGCCCGTGGTCGGGACCATGACTGTTCCGGCGCGGACGAAGCCGCGCGGCTGGCCGCCTTCGTAGGCGGCGCCGATGCTCAGCAGCGCGGAGTCCTCGTCGGCGCCATGATGACCCCAATACAGCCTGGGCCAAGCATTGAAGATCTGCAGTCCGCTCAGCAGCAACAGGCCGAAACAGGCGGCATTGATCCAGTGCGTCACACGGGTGACGAGGCCGTGCCGGCGCACCAGCACGGTATTGCGTGGGCGGGCCGCTCCGGCGTCCCTGATGTCGAGGTGCATGGCTGCTCCTGAAGGATAGGGGCCGGAACGGCGCCGGCCCCGGGTGCTTACATCGGCGGCACGATGCCGTTGGTGCCCACGACGACCTGCTGCGCACGCAGGCCTCCTTTGCCGTCCTTCGTCGCAGGGACGAACACGCTGGCGCCCGCCACCAGGTTCTTCGAGGAGGCAGGCGCCAGGGTGACGACCGGCGTGCCGTCGGGGATGGCGATCTTCTTTTCCTTGCCGTGGTAGGAGACCGTCACCGAGTGACCGTCGACGCCCTTGACCGCGTTGGCGACCGTGGCGTTGGTCATGCTGCTGTTCGGCTTGAGGTCCCAGCCGTAGCTGCCTTCGCCGGTGCCCTTCATGGCGGGCGGGAAGATCAGCACCTCGAGGGCGCCGTCGCCCCCCTCGGTCCTGGGCAGGGAGGCGATGCCGACGAAGTCGCCGGGCTTGATGTCGCCGATCGCAGCGCGCGCGAGGCCGGCGATCCTGACGCCCTCGAGCAGCGCCACCTCGACGGTCTTGCCTTCGCGCGTCGTCACCATGAGGGTGCTTCCTTTGACCGAGGCAATCTTGCCGCGTACGTTCTGGGTGTCGGCAGCCTGTGCGTGGGCCAGGCCGGTCGCCGCAGGCAGGATCTGCGCCGAAGCGGCAAGGAGAACCGGGACGACGGTGCGGGATAACAGTGATTTCATAATATACCTACTAGTTGGTAGAGGGGCGGCGCTAAAAAAACTCGACCTGCCGCGCCCTGAGCGGTCGAGATCTCCCCGCGCAATGAAGAGCGGGTCGAGCATTACATCATTTGCATTGGGACGCGGCGGGTATGTCCAAAGCCTCAACTGCGCGCGGTCAGGCGGGCCAGAACCGGATCCAGGATCGTTCCGAAGATGGCGGTTTCACCATACGCACGCGCCGACAGCATTGCCCCGTGCACGGTTGCCATCAAGGTCTCGGCTTCGATACGCGCGGTGTCCCTCAACACGATCGTTCCCTGCGCCGCGGCGCGCTCGAGCACCGAGGTGAGCCATCCCGACAGGAAGCGGAAATAGGCGCGGATTTCGACGGCGATCGCTTCCGGCAAGACCGGCAATTCGTTGGCCAGCAGGGCGCAGACGCAGAACGGCGCGCTGGCATCGCCAATGCAGCTTTTCCAGTAACCGATATAGGCGCGCAACTGGTCGAGCGGGGCGGGAATGGCGCGCTCGATGTTCGCGATGCCTTCTTCGGCTTCGCTGCGGTAGCGGGCGACGAGCGTCGTCACCAGCTCCGCCTTGCTGGGGAAGTGGTGGTGAATGCTCGGCTTGCGGATACCGATCACGTCCGCGATGTCGGCGTAGCTGAATCCGTTATAGCCACCCTTGACGATCAGCGACCGGGTGCAGGCAAGGATGTCGTCTGCAGTGGATGATGATTTTTTCATGAAGTCATCCTACCTTCTAGTAGGTTTGTAGTCAAGCGCGAACTTCGATCACGGAATTCAGGCCGTACCGGTGCGTTGACGCGACCGCGTAACGGGTTGGCCAGTCATCGGGGCATGGGAAAAGCCTGTGGCGACCTCTGCAGCATCCTGTTCGCCCCGCGCTCGAAGGTATTGATGTGGTCGAACGCAGTGCGGATTCTATAGATCCAATCACTGGGCTCAGCCATTGACGATCGAGCGGGAGTGATCGAGGTGGCCGAGGTGGCTTTAGTGGCTATATACGAGGGAGGAATCGCGAGCCGTTGATCATTCAAACTGGACGGTCAACGGCTTTTTTGTTCCAGCAGGCTTGGGTTATGGATGTCCGTATATCCAGGAGTCAGCTCAGTGATGAAGCTAAAAATGTAACTAACCAACCTGTCGATTCCGCACGCAGCGCTACCTCAACGTGAATGGCTACGAAAAAGCTGGCTGTACATCACCAGGCCACCAGGAAAGCGCGGACCGTACTGACTAAGCGCTTTCGCACAAGCCTTGGTCTTAACGAGGCCATGGATGCCGGAACTTCACTGTCTGGAAAAAAGCGTGTGTGCCCACCGGGCCTACGGCCGTGCCTGGCGGACTGATGCTGGCGAAAATCAGGCAAGCCCCTCCGGTTTCGAACTCGGACCGATGACCCACGGATCCCGGAAGTTGTAGGCACGCTTTCAGAGATGGCGCCGCCAGGCAGCGCCATCCAATGAGTCAGCCTCAGGCCCGCACCGCCGCCGCGGCCGGCTGCCTCCCCAGCACCAGAAACCCGAACGCCGTCGCCAGCACATACATGCTCACCGAGTAGATCGCCGCCGGCACCATCAACTGGAAGTCCCCCAGCACCGAAACCGCGACAAAAATCGCCAGCGTCGAGTTATGGATGCCGATTTCGTAGCCGATCGCGATCGCATTCGGCTTGTCCAGCCCCAGGATGCGCGGCACGTAGTAGCCCAGTCCCAAGCTGAGGGCGTTGAAGGCGATGACGGCCAGTCCGATCGAGGCGAACGAAGCGGTGAGCGAGCTCCACTCCTTGGCGATGGCGATCAACGCCAGCGCGGCCAGCACCACCATCGAAAAGCGCTTCATGGGCTTGTCCGAGCGGGCGGCAAACGCCGGCGCGCGGTTCTTCACGAACATGCCGATCAGCACCGGCACCATCACGATGACGATCACTTCGATCACTTTCCCCGTCTGCATGGGGACGACCTGGCCCGTTTTAGCGAAGGTATTGATGGCAAAGTTGCCGATCAGCGGCAGGCTGATGATCGACAGCACCGTGTTGATGGCCGTGAGCGAGATATTCATCGCGACGTTGCCGCCGAACAGATGGCTGTACAGGTTCGCCGATACGCCGCCCGGCGAGGCGGCGAGCAGCATCAGGCCGACGGCGTACACCGGCTGCACGTCCAGCGCCACGATCAGGCCGTAGCAGACCGCCGGCAGCACCAGCGCCTGCAGGAAGAGGGCCAGCAGCACCGGCTTGGGCTGGCCGAGCAGCCGGCGAAAGTCGCCGACGGTGAGCGACAGGCCGAGCCCGAACATGATCAGGGCGAGGACGCCGATCAGCAGGGTCGGCAACAGCGTGATGAAATCGTTCATTCATGTCTCCTTGTTTTTATATTTTCGCGATGGCTTACGTGAGGTAGCTGTCGTCGACGCGGTTGAGCTTGCGCAGCAGTGCGGGCCAGGCGAAGGCGCCGCCCAGTCCCGACGTTTGCACCTTCATCGATTCGGCGGTGCCGCTCAGGATTTCCGGTGCAATCATGCGCAGTTCGCCGCCGCCCGATTGTGCGGCCAGCTGGATCTGGCAGGCGCTCTCGAAGATGTACATCGACAGGAAGGCGTCGGGGATGCTGGCGCCGACCGTCAGCAGGCCGTGGTTGCGCAGCATGAGGAAATTGGCCGTGCCCAGGTCGTCCTGCAGCCGCGGCTTTTCGGCGTCGTGCAGGGCGACGCCCTCGTAGTCGTGGTAGGCGAGCGAGGCGAGGACGAAGGTCGACTGCTGGGAGATCGGCAGCACGCCGTCGCGCTGGGCGCTGACTGCCACACCGGCGCGCGTGTGGGTGTGGATCACGCATTGCGCGTCCTCGCGCACGGCGTGGATGGCGCTGTGGATGACGAAGCCGGCGCGGTTCACAGGCAAGGGCGACTCGGACAGCTTGTTGCCGTCCTGGTCGACCTTGATCAGGGACGACGCGGTGATCTCGTCGAACATCATGCCGTAGGGGTTGATCAGGAAGTGGTGCTCGGGGCCGGGAACGCGGGCGCTGATGTGCGTGAAGATCAGGTCGGTCCAGCCGTACATCGCGACGAGCCGGTAGCAGGCGGCCAGGTCGCAACGCAGTTGCCACTCGTCGGCGCTGACCTGGTCTTTCATGGAAGGGATATGCATGAGGGTCTCCTTGATGGTGTAGGGTTCACGCCGTTTGCTTGGCAGGCATGGCGGCGCTGTAGATACTGCGGCGCGGCTTCTCGAAGACGCGGCGCAGCATCGGTTCGAATTCGGTGAGCGGCAGTGTTTCCGCGTGTTTGTCGAATGCCGGCGCGTCGTACAGGTCGCAGAATTCGGCCGTGTAGTCATAAAAGGCATGGCCGGCGAACTGCTCGCGCATCTCGCGGTCCATGCCGAGATGATGGAAAAAATAATAGCCCTGGAATATGCCGTGGTTCTGCACCATCCAGAGATTGGCCTCGGTCACAAACGGTTTCAGGATCGCCGCCGCGATATCCGGGTGATTGAAGCTGCCCAGCGTGTCGCCGATATCGTGCAGCAGGGCGCAGACCACGTATTCCTCGTCCCGCCCATCCTTCAACGCCCGGGTCGCGGTCTGCAGCGAATGCGTATAGCGGTCGACCGGAAAGCCGCCGTAATCCCCCTCGAGGATTTTCAGGTGCGCCATGATGCGGTCGGGCAGGCCTTTGGTATACGGCCCGAATTCCCGGCCGATCAGCTGCCAGTCTTCCCGGGTGCTGTCCTTCATGTTGCTGAAACTTGCGCGCGAGTTCATGTTGTCGTCTCCTGTTTTTTGTTCTGGCAGGAACCCCCGTGGTTCTCTGCCGATGGTATGACAGCCGGAAGCGTCGGACTGTCAAATTTCTTACACTGACACCGCATCGTGCCGAGCGCCGGTACAGGCGCGCTGCTGCAGCCTGCCGCCTCAGCCCTGCGCCTTCCTGCGCAGCGCCGACGGCGGCGCCCCGTAGGCCGCCGCGATCGTCCGCGAGAAGTGCGCCGGGCTGGAAAACCCCCAGCGAAACGCGATCTCGCCGACGGCCGCCGGCTGCGCTCCCGGGCGCACCAGGTCGCGGTAGGCCATCGCGGTCCGTTGCGCCCAGATGTGCTCCGCCAGCGAGGCGCCTTCGCGCGCGAACAGGCGGTTCAGGTGGCGTACCGACACCCCGGTGGCGCGGGCCACCTCGTGCGGGGAAAGGTCGGGGTCGTGCAGGTGTCGGGCGACGTGCATCTTGGCGGCGAGGATGTGCAGCAGCGATTGGGGCAGGGCGCCGGGGCCGCGCAAGCGCGACTGCGCCATTGTCCGCAAGACGGTATGGGTGCAGGCCGGCAGGGCCATGCCGCCCTCGAGCGTCGGCGCCTGCAGGTAGCCGCGCAGGGTGCGCCGCAACTGCGCGCCGAGGGCGGCCCCGACGCCGCCAGGCGGGGCGATCTTCAACGGGAGCTCGTCCACGCGCAGGCCCCAGCAGGCGTCCAGCTCGGCGACCGGGATCTCGACCAGGAACTGCTGCATGTCGGAGAGGAAGGCAAGGGTGTAGGGGCGGCGCGTGTCGTAGACGATGGTGTCGCCGGCGGCCAGCGCGAACTGCTCGCCGCCCTGGATGAAGAGCGCCGTGCCCTTCACCAGGTGGCAGGCGAAGACCGCGTCCTTCGGGTACATGCCGACCAGGCGCGCGCTGCGCTCGACCGCGTGCGCGTTGCCCGCGATGTCGGCCAGGCCCATGGTGGGCAGCGCGACGTTGGTCTGGCGCGCGACCAGCCCGTCGGGGGACTGCGAGGTGGTGCGCAGGCCGACCAGCGCGTCGATGCTGTAGCGGTCCCAGTAGGACAGCCGCTCGCCAGGCGCAACCGGCGCCGTGCAGGCATGGGTGATGCAGGGGGAATCACAAGTGGAATGCGCGAGCATCGTGTTGTCTCCGTCGGTCGCTGCCGCTTCTGTGGCGGTTTCGCATCGTGCTTCCGCAAACATAGCACGACCGGACGATTTTGCGGGATGGTCGCGGCGGCGGCCGCCGATTTCATGTCCCGCTCAGTCAATCATCGGACTGCATCAAGCGCTATATTGGACCTACCTTCATCCATTCATATACAACAGGAGACTCCCATGGTTGAGAAGGCCACCAACGAATTCTGGCGCGACCTGAAGCCGATCGCCAACGCTTTCAAGCCGCACGCGCTCCCCGAGGCATTCATTGCGAATGCCGCATCCGAGGACGAACGGCTCTACGTTCCCTTTACCGACACCGTGTCGTCGCGCCCGCTGTGGATCTCGCCGTCGGCGAACAAGTGGTGCGACATCCTGATGGCGAAGAAGGCCGGGCTGGTGAACCGCCACTACCACCCGCACGAAGTGTTTGCGTACACGATTTCCGGGAAATGGGGCTACCTGGAGCACGACTGGACCGCCACCAAGGGCGACTTCGTGTACGAAACGCCGGGCGAGGGCCATACCCTCGTCGCCTTCGAGCACGCGGAGCCGATGCGCGTGTTCTTCATCGTGAGCGGACCGCTGATCTGGCTCGACGAAAACGGCAACTCGGCCGGCCATTTCGATGTCCACGACTACATCGCGATGTGCGAGGCGCACTACGAGAAAATGGGTCTCGGCGCCGACGTGATCAAGGGGCTGATGCGCTGATCCACCGGGGGGAACCAGCGGCGGATCGGCTTGGCGGGGCGCATCCGCCCCGCGGTGGCGCGGCCGGGGAAGACGCCGCGCCGCCGGCGTTACTGGGCGTCCTCGCCGGACGTCGAGGCGGACTGGCGCGACAGGGAAGCCGAGCGCATCTCGTGCTGCCCCGACGCCGGCCGGAGCGGCGCGTGCGATGCGCCCTGGCGCAGGACCGACTGTGGCTGGGCGCCGGCGCGCGGGATCGTTGTCCGCCTCGTGCCGGGCGTGAAGTCGCTGGGCCGGTTCAGGCCCGTGGCCACCACCGTCACACGCATGGCGTCGCCCAGGGTGTCGTCGAAGACCGCGCCGAACTTGATGATGGCGTCCTCGTTGGTCTGCGCGCAGATCGTGTTCATCACGAGCTTGGTTTCGCGCAGCTTCAGCGTTTCCTCGGAGGCGGCGATGTTGACCAGCACCCCGCGCGCGGCGCGCAGGTTCGCGCCATCGAGCAGCGGACAGGCGATCGCTTCCTGGGCCGCCTTGACGGCGCGGTCGTCGCCGGCGTGTTGGGCCGAGCCCATCATCGCCATGCCGGTCTGGCGCATCACCGTGCGCACGTCCTCGAAATCGACGTTGACCATGCCCGGCACGGCGATGATTTCCGCGATGCCGGTCACCGCCTTGCTGAGCACCTCGTCGGCGGCGGCAAACGCCTGCTTTTGCGTGACATCCTCGCCCAGGACCTCCTCGAGGCGGCTGTTCAGGACAATGATGAGGGAGTCGACGCAGCGCGCCAGCGCCGCGATGCCTTCCTCGGCCACGCGCATGCGCCGCGGGCCTTCGAAGTCGAAAGGCTTCGACACCACGCCGAGCGTCAGGATGCCCAGCTCGCGCGCCACTTCGGCGACCACGGGAGCGGCCCCGGTGCCGGTGCCGCCTCCCATGCCGGCGGTGATGAACACCATGTCGGCGCCCTTGAGCGCTTCGGCGATGAGGGCGCGCTCGCGGGTGGCGCTTTCGCGGCCGACCATGGGGTCGCTGCCGGCGCCAAGGCCGCTCTCGCCAAGCTGGATGCGTTTTTCGGTCTGGGTCTTGGCCAGGGCTTGCGCGTCCGTATTGGCGCAGATGAATTCGAAGGCGGACAGTCCGGTCGATGCCATGTAATTGACGGCATTGCCGCCGGCGCCGCCGACACCGATGATTTTGATGACCGTCTGCGGGTGGGGAACAGTTGATTCGGACAAGGAGAACTCCGTTTGAAGAAAGTGCGATCGGCCGCGCATCCGCCGCGCCTGCCGCGATGCGTACTGGCAAATGCCGAGCCCGTTAGCCTAACTTGCCGGGAGGCGCGCACGATAGCGCGTAAACGTTTCAAACGAAACGATTTGTAAGAGGCCGTGCAATCGTCGTGAAAGGCTGGCAGCGCAAAGAATTGGGCGCGCCTCGGGCGGGGCATGCCGTTCGAAACAGAGTGGGGCAGGATGCGTGGGCCACATGGCATTCGCTGGGCATGCGCCGCAGTAAATATAGCTATCACATTTCCATATGCAAGGCTAGTTGACTTTCATACACTTTTTAGCTATAATGCGCATCTCTTTATAACCAATACCCACAGCAGTATCTTGCTGCACCTGTTTTCCATGCGCTGCGCAGGAGAACAATCCTCGGGCCACCGCGCCCACATCAGATCGTCTGACGCGCTGTTCGTCAGATACCACGGCGCCACGCATTGCATGGCGCCTGCGTAGTTAAAAGTCCTGAACCCAGCCTCTTTTAACACGCACACGACACCCAACCCCGGCTGCGCCGGAACAGCGTGTCTCACCCCTTGTCCGTCGCTCGCGTGCGCCCATGCGCCGCTGTATCGCCGACGGCACGGGGTTCGTTGATTCCCGCCGGAAGCCAGTGGCTGCAGGGTGTCATCCATTCGCCAAATCGAAGGAGAACCACAACGTGGCAAAACAAATCGTCATCGACCATGTCTTCAAAGTCTACGGCGCCCAGCCCGAAGAGGCGCTGGAGCTCGTCCGCCAGGGCGCCAGCAAGCAGGACATCCTGGCCCGGACCGAATGCACGATCGGTGTGTTCGACGCGAGCTTTACCATTGAAGCGGGCGAGATCTTCGTCATCATGGGCCTGTCCGGTTCGGGCAAGTCGACCCTGGTGCGCATGCTGAACCGCCTGGTCGAACCCACCGCCGGCCGCATCCTGGTCGACGGCAACGACATCAATACGCTGCCGGACGCGCAGCTGCGCGCCCTGCGCCGCAAGGACATCAGCATGGTGTTCCAGTCGTTCGCGCTGCTGCCGCACCTGACCGTGCTCGACAACACGGCCTTCGGCATGGAGCTGGCCGGCATTCCCAAGGCCGAGCGCCACGAGTTGGCCCGGCAGGCGCTGGAGCAGGTCGGCCTGGCCAGCTATGGCGCCAGCTATCCCGACGAACTGTCGGGCGGCATGCAGCAACGCGTGGGCCTGGCCCGCGCGCTGGCTTCCGATCCGTCCATCCTGTTGATGGACGAGGCGTTTTCCGCGCTCGACCCGATCATGCGCACGGAAATGCAGTCGGAACTGCTGCGCCTGCAGCAGATCAAGCGCCGCACCATCGTCTTCATTTCGCATGACCTCGACGAAGCCATGCGCATCGGCGACCGGATCGCCATCATGAAGGATGGCCACGTGGTGCAGGTGGGGACGCCGGAAGAAATCCTGCGCAAGCCTGCCAACGACTACGTGCGCAACTTCGTGCATGGCGTCGATGCCGCGGCCGTCTTCAAGGCCGGCGACATTGCCCGCAAGAGCCAGATCGTGGTCTCCGAATCGCCGACGCGCGGCTCGCGCGCGGCGCTGTCGATGCTGGAGGAGCAGGACCGGGCCTACGCCTATGTCGTCAATCCGCGGCGCGAATTCCTCGGCGTCGTGTCGGCCGATTCGCTGCGCAACGCCCTCGACGGCCATACCGGTCCGCTGGGCCTGGCGCATGCCTTCCTGCCGGACGTGCAGACCATCAACGCCGATGAGCCCGTCGCCGGCCTGGTCGGCCAGGTAGCGCAGCTGCCGTACGCGGTGCCCGTGGTGGGCAGCGACGGCAGCTTCCGCGGCGCCATCAGCAAGACCACCTTGCTGAAGTTCCTCGACCGCGACACGCCCCCCATTGCCGAGCCACAGACCCAGAAAGGACATGCATGAACCCGAATAACTTCACCACAATAGAGGCGGCAGAAGCAGCGGCAACCGAACAGGCCGCCCAGGTCAACCCATGGCTGCCGACCCCGCCGGGTGACACCTCCTGGCTCGACGCGGCCAAACCGGCCGTCACGCCCGAGCACGCCAGCGGCCTGCACCTGGGCCAACTCTTCGATGGCTCGCTGCCGCTGGAATCCTGGATCAACCAGGGCCTGGGCTGGGTCGTCGCGCATTTCCGTCCGTTCTTCCAGGCCGTGCGCGCCCCGATCGACGCGACGTTGACCGGTGTCGGCGAGCTTCTGTTGGCCGCGCCGTCGTTCGTCGTCATCGCGATCATCGGTTTGCTGGCCTGGCAGTTCACCACGCGCACGCTTGCCGTCGGCACCGTGCTGGCGCTGCTGTTCCTGTCCATGCTGGGCGTCTGGCCGGAGGCGATGATCACCCTGTCGCTGGTGCTGACCTCGCTTGCCTTCTGCATGGTGATCGGCCTGCCGCTGGGGATCCTCCTGGCGAGCAGCGACCGCGCCCAGAACATCCTGCGCCCGCTGCTGGACGCGATGCAGACCACGCCGGCCTTCGTCTACCTGGTGCCGGTGGTCATGCTGTTCGGTATCGGCAACGCGCCTGGCGTGATCGTCACCATCGTGTTCGCGCTGCCGCCGCTGGTGCGCCTGACCAATCTCGGCATTCGCCAGGTCCGCCCCGACCTGATCGAAGCGGCGCGCGCCTATGGCGCCTCGCCCTGGCAACTGCTGACCCGCGTGCAGTTTCCGCTGGCCATGCCGTCCATCATGGCCGGCATTAACCAGTCGCTGATGCTGTCGCTGTCGATGGTCGTGATCGCCTCGATGATCGCGGTCGGCGGCCTCGGCCAGATGGTATTGCGCGGCATTGGCCGCCTGGACATGGGCCTGGCAACCGTGGGTGGTCTCGGCATCGTGCTGCTGGCCATCACCCTGGACCGCCTGACGCAGGCGATGGGACAGCCGCGCCGCGGCGTGCGTCACTGGTATGAGACGGGCCCGGCCGGTTTCATCCTGCGCCTGGTGCGCAGCAACGCGGCCCGTGGCGACGCGTCCGCCCCCACCGCGCCCATTACCGCACGATAAGAAAGAAAGGATCTCGATGCATCAAACCGAACACTTCAAGAATACCTACAACGCCTTGCGCAAGTTCCGCCTGTTCTCGGCCCTGGGGCTTGCCGCACTGGCCCTGACCACCGGGCTGGCCATGGCGCAAACGCCGGCGGCCGGGTCGGATGGCGCGCCGGATAGCGCGCTGCCCGGCAAGGGCATCAAGGTGCAGGCCCTGCAAAGCGCGATCGCCGAAGAAACCTTCCAGACCATGCTGGTCGACCGCGCCCTGGAAAGGCTGGGCTACGAGCCGCAGCCGATCAAGGAAGTCGACTATCCGGCCGCGCACATCGCCATCGGGAATGGCGACGCGACCTTCCTCGCCGTGCACTGGGACCCTCTGCACCAGGACTATTACGACAATGCCGGCGGCGACGCCAAGCTGCTGCGCACCGGTCAGTATGCCGGTCCGGCCGCACAGGGCTACCTGATCGACAAGGCGACCGCCGACAAGTACAGGATCACGAATATCGACCAGTTGCGCGATCCCGAGCTGGCCAAACTGTTCGACCACGACGGCGACGGCAAGGCCGACCTGACCGGCTGCAATCCGGGCTGGGGCTGCGAGGCCATGATCGAGAAGCACATGGAGGCCTACAAGCTGCGCCCGACGGTCAAGCATGTGCAGGGCAGCTATGCCGCGCTGATCGCCGACACCATCGGCCGCTACCAGCGCGGCGAGCCCATCCTGTACTACACCTGGACGCCCTACTGGGTGAGCGGGGTGCTGGTGCCGGGCAAGGATGTCGTGTGGCTGCAGGTGCCGTTCTCGGCCAATCCGCAGAACGCCGATACCCGTCTCGAGGATGGCAGCGACTACGGCTTCTCCGTGAATACCACGCGTATCGTCGTCAACCGCGCCTGGGCCGAGAAGAATCCGGCGGCCGTCAAGCTGTTCGAAGTCATGCGGCTGCCGATTGCCGACATCAACGCGCAGAACGAGCGCATGCGCGATGGCGAAAACACGCAGGCCGACATCGCACGCCACGTGGAGGGCTGGATCAAGTATCACCAGCAGCTCTTCGATGGCTGGATCGCCCAGGCGCGGGCGGCGGCGAAGCCCTGACGGGATGCGCTGGATGAATTGGCTCCTTCAGGGGAGCGAATCGCCCAGGATGCGTCTGTTACGGCAGGAAGGCCCGCTTCGGCGGGCCTTTTTTTATCCGCATTCCACGTCCATGCGTGTTGTTCCCTGGCACTGGGCCGGCCCGGGTGGTGTCGCTTTGCGGGCAGGACGCCCGGATTGCTAGTGAAATTTCCTGCTGGCAATGGTATAGTTTTTACCAACAAGCACTGCCGGCTCCCGAGCGGCGGTCCATCCTTTTTTCCGAAAGCGCACATGGCAGTCCCCCAGCAAACCCTCGACCTTTCCGACTTCACGCTCAACGACATTCACGTGGGCACCCGCCTGTACACCGCGCTCGTGACCCACGCCCACGTGACCCAGGGCGCGCCGGTGTCTTATTCGGACATTCTCCAGCAGGCGCGGGAGCTCGATCTCGAGGACGCCGAGCTCCAGCGCGCCGTGCCGATCGGGATCGGCATGAAACTGCTCTTCGTCCAGCACTTCTGCGACCTGCATGGCTACCCCAATCTCGCCTGCCTGGCGGTCAGCAAAGGGCGTGGCCGCCCGAGCGAGGGCTATAAGGGCGACTGGGAAGCGGACAAGCGGGCGGTTGCGCAGTTCGACTGGTCGACGGCCCAGGCCAGGCTGGACGCCTACGTGGTCGAGGCCAGGCGCGCCGTGACGCCGAAGAAGCGGCGCACCGGAGACGAAGCCTTGAAGCTGCGCTACGAACACTACACGAACAACCGCCAGGCCTACGGCACGCTGAACGAGGACGAAAAGCAGGAGATCCTGACCCTGCTGATGGCCGGCGTGGACGCGGACCCGGCTTTCCAGCGCGTCGTTGCCGCGCGCGCCCTGCTGGCGGGGGCATGATGGACATGATCACGAATGTGGCGGACGCGAGCCTGGACGCCCTGAAGCGCCAGTGGGACGAGTTCAAGCGCAAGCCGCTCGATCCGGTCGTCGCCGAGGAATGGCGCCTGTTCCTCGACTGGAAGAACAGCGTGCGGATCGACGACCTGCCGCTCGAACGCTACACCGGCCTGCTCGACGAGGGCAGCGCGCCGTATTTCACCTACCTGATCGAGCGCCAGACGACGCACTGCGGCCGCTTCCGGGCGGCGAGCAGCAACGGCTATGGCGTCTTCCGCACACGGGCCCGAGGCGGCGCCGGCGGCGAAGCGGCGCTCTACCGGACCGCCGGCCAGCGCAATGCGGAGGGCAATGCGGAGCCGATTTCGCCAGCGAAGGCGCAGGCGTATTTCGAGACCCAGGTGCGTCCGGTGCTGGCCGCGCTGGCCCGCTTCGAGGACCGCGAAGACCTGCGCCCGCTGGAGATCAACTTCGCGCGCAAGGTCGCCTACATGTACAACCCGGGGCGGCTGCTTGCCCTGTACAAGAACGAAGTGATCCGCAGGATCGGCGGCCTGCTGAAGATCGGCGAGGACGAGCTCGAAGGCTACAAGGCCACCGAGGCGATCAAGCGCAGCCTGACGGCGGCCTGGAATATCGGCGCGGAGGACACCTGCACCTGGAACCCTGCAGCCGTGGCGGCGTGGGCGCGCACCGAGGAAGACATCCGGTTGAGCCGCGAATTCGAGGTCAGCCAGAAGCTGTCCAGCTTCCTGTACCAGCGTTTTGGCACCGCCATGGAGTTCGAGCACAAGAACACGATCTTCTACGGGCCGCCCGGGACCGGCAAGACCCACAGGGTCACCGAGGCCATCGCCCAGCGCGCCATGCTCGAAGGCCGCAGCCTCGCCGAGATGCGCGAGATCGTCCAGTTCCACCCGAGTTACTCCTACGAGGATTTCATCGAGGGGCTCAAGCCTGTCAACAGCGGAAACGGCATCGCCCTCGTCGTCAAGCCGGGCGTATTCAAGCGCTTCTGCGAACGCGCGATGAAGGCCCTGCGCGAAGACCGCCTGGCGGGCAAGGCCCAGGCGCGGGCCTTCTATTTCGTGGTGGACGAGATCAACCGCGCGGAGCTCTCGCGCGTGCTCGGCGAGGTGCTGGTCTGCCTCGAGGACTCGAAACGCATCGATATCGACGGCGAGGGCAGGGAAACCGGATTGCGCGTGAAGACCCAGTACGGCTACCTGGCCGAGGACGGCGATGGCGAGGGATTCGGCGTGCCCGCCAACGTGTACTTCATCGGCACCATGAACGACATCGACCGCAGCATCGACAGCTTCGACATGGCCTTGCGCCGGCGCTTCGCCTGGGTGCCGACGGCCTGCGACTACGACGTCGTGCGCGAGCTGTTCGGCGCGAGCGAGCACGCCGACCGCTACGAGAGCATCTGCAGGGAGCTCAACGCCTTCATCCGCGACGGCCTGCAACTGGGGCCCGCGTACGAGATCGGCCATGCCTACTTCATGAAGCCGGCGCAGCGGGGGCTGAGCGCGGCGTCGGTGCGCGACCTGTTCGAGACCAGCATCGACCCGTTGCTGGCGGAGTACCTGCGCGCCGAATACAGCGCCCGGGAGGTCAAGGACAAGCTGAAGGAAGCGCGCGACATCTTCTCGCTGCCGCGCGCCGCCAGGACCGCGGCCGGGGCATGATCCGTGTAGACGACAACTGCCCGCGGCGAGCGCTGTCGGAGCTGGACGGCGGCGCCGCGGCGGCGCGGATGGCGAAAGCCGCGGGCGGCGCACTGACGGTCACGCTCGGGGCCTATCGCGCCGCCGGCAACGGCCTGTTTTCCTTCCGCGGCGGGGAGCAGGGCGAGGCCAGGCGCAACCGCGACGATGAACTGGTCGTGGCGCTGGGCGGCGACGCCGCCGAGTCCACCATCCAGACCGGGAACTACGTCGGGCGCTTCAGCTACCAGAAGGCCGCGTTCGACATCCGCTCGCGTTTCGGCGACGCCTTCATGCAGCGCATGCTGAATTTTGCGAACGACATCTTCATCGACGACGGCTTTTCGCCCGCGGAGCGTATCGCCGCCGACAAGCTGGACTACGCCAGGGCGCTGCTCTACATGATGTTCGTGCAGGCCCTCGAAAAGGCCTTCCTGCTGGGTTTGCCGAAGGCCTACCGCAGCGTCCGGCGCCACGAACCGGTGGTGCGCGGGCGCATCGACGTGCCGCGCTTCGTGCGCGACGATATCCCGTTCGTCGGCAAGCTGTCGACAGTGGCGCGCGAACAGGATGCGAGCCAGGCCATCGTCGATGTGCTCGCGAAGGCGATCCGGGTGATCGGCCAGAACGGCGGCGAGCAGATGCTGCGGCGCATCTCCCACGTGCGCACCCATGTCGGCGAGCGCCGCTCGGGCCGGCCCGTGACCCGCGCCACCGTCGCCGGCGCGCAGTCGGACAAGAGCCTGCTCAATCCGGTCTTCGCGCCCTACCGGAAGGTGCTGGAGCTGGCGGCCATGATCATCGACCTGGAGGCGGCGAGGCAGGACCCTTCGGGCACGACCAGCGCGCCCGGCTTCCTGGTCAACGTGGCCGAACTGTTCGAGATCTATGTCGGGAAGCTGTTGGCGCGCCATTTCCCTGCATGGCGGGTTGCGTCTCCCGCCATTTTCCTGCATGCCGGGCGCTTCTACGAGCGCAACATCATCCCGGACATCGTCATGGAGCACGAGGACGGCCTGCGCGTGGCGGTGCTCGACACCAAGTACAAGCGCATGCAGTTCCGTGGCCGCGACCGCTTTGGCGCGGGCGACGTCGACCGGGAGGATTACTTCCAGATCTCGACCTACATGAGCCATTTCCGGCTCCAGCCGGGCAAGCGCCTGGTGCTGGGCGGCCTGTTGTATCCGCTGGCGGCGGCGCCGGCCCAGGCGCTCTGTCACGACAGCTGGATGGGAGACCCCGGCACCGCTTTCGTCGTGGACGGGATCGCCGTGCCGGCGCCGCGCGGCGATGCGGACTTTGGCGAGGTGGTGGCGGCCGAGCGCGCCTTCGTCGAGCGCATCGGGGCGCTGCTCGACGCGTCGGCCTGAGCCGCCGCGCTCATCGCCTCGCTTATCGCCGCGGTCGCCGGATCGAGCGTTCAATCGCCGCGCAGCCGCGCCGGCCAGAGAAAGCGCGGCAGCGACAGCCGCAATTCCTCGTCGGTCTGGTCCGGCACCGCCCGCAGGTCGAGCACCCACTCGCGCGCCACGACGCCGGCGACGACCTCGAGCACGATCTCATCCTCGAAGAACTTGCGCGGTGGATAGCCGGTACGGCGGTACTCGCCGCGCATGCCGTGGATCAATCCGCTGAACCACACCGCCGGCGCCGCGCCGTACGCCTGCGCATACAGGCGCGCCAGCGGCTCCCTGCTGACCTGCCAGAGGTAGAGCGCGCCGTCGGCGACCGCCCAGGTGGCGACGTAGCCGTTCTGGCGCCAGGGCGTGGGGGCCAGCGCCGGCCGCTCGGGCAGGCAGGCCAGCCAGGCGTCCAGCGGATAGCCGTCGATCGCGTACTCCAGGCCGTTCACGTGCAGCTTGTCGCGGATGATGTTGGACATGGCGTCAGTTCTCCTTCGCGCCAAGCGCAAGGTCGATCGCCGCCAGCGTCGCCAGCGCGCCGCCCGCGATCCCGATGCCCGGCAAGTTCCCGATGTGCGGTTCGCGCGGATTGATCCGGATGAGCGAGCCGCCGTGGCGCAGCACGACCCGGTGCGCGAAATGGCGCACGGTCGGGATGTTCAGGCCGGCCCCGATCTCGATCACCACCGGGCGGCGCACCTGCTCGAGCCAGCCCTGGCAGCGCAGCGCCTGGGCGTCGCGCCGCTCGCCGATCCAGCCGTGGTCGTCGAACATGGCGATGTTGGGGCGGGCGGGGCCGCCGCAGCGGGGGCAGGCGGGCAGGGCGCCGAGCAGCGCGCAGCGGTCGGTATCGATCGCCGGCTCGAATCCGGTGGCGGGCCACAGCGCGGGCGAACACGGCGCCAGGCATTGCAGCCGGTGGATCGAGCCATGGCATTCGTCGATGCGCAGGGGATCGAAGCCCGCTTTCTGGAAGTGGCCGTCGACGTTGCTGGTATAGACGAAGCAGCCGCGGCTGCGCGTTTCGCCCCATTTGCGCAGCAGCCCGTAGCCCGCATGCGGCGCGGTGCGGCGGTACAGGTCCAGCCGGTGTCCGTAGAAGCCCCAGGCACGGCGCGGGTCGCTGCGAAACGCCGCCGGCGAGGCGATGTCCATGAAGGCGGCCCCCGCCCGGGCCAGCGCCGGGTAGGCGCGCCAGAAGCCGGCATTGCCGCGGAAATCGGGTAGGCCCGAATCGACGCCCATGCCGGCGCCGGCGGCGACGACCAGCGCGTCGGCCTCGTCGACCAGCGCGGCGGCGCGTTCGATGGCGGCGCGCTCGGGCGGCGGCGCCTCATGGTGCGGCGTCGCGTTCATGCCGCCACCTCCGGGTGCAGGTGCGCAAGCCGGGTGCCATCCTCGGCGAAGGCGATGCGCCACGCGCCGCGCTGCGCCAGCGCGTTCACGAGCGCGCAGCTGCGCCCGTAGCCGATCCTGAACTGGCGCTGCAGGCGCGAGATGGGGTAGGGGAGGATGGCTTCGCCGGCCTGGCGACGTTCCGCGATCCAGGCGCAGGCCTGCGGCAGCAGCGGGTCCGCCGCGCCCTGGGGCGCGCGGAATGATTCGGTATGCATGGTGTTCCTTTCACGGCAAGCATCCGCGCAGCCTTGCGCGGATGCGGCCATGGTAGGAGCTCCGGCGACAGCCGGCGTCGCAGCGCCGGCTCAGCCCGGCGGCGGGGGCTCGGCCTTCAGGCCATCGAGCCAGGCGATGCATTCCTCGCCCGTCATCGGTTCGCTCATCTCGTTCGCCGATGCGAGGATGCGCTGGACCAGCTCCTCGTTCTGCAGGATGCGCTGCCCGAGTTCGTCCACTTCGTCCGCTTGCCGCCGGCCCGAGAAGAATTCCCACAGGCGCACCATGGCCAGGGTGTCGAGGCGGCAGTAATCGAGCAGCTGGCGTTCGAGCTGTCGCCGGCGCGTCGGGTCGGTGCCGGGCGCGATCGCTTCCAGGAAGGCGTGCATCGCGGCGCCGCCGTCCTGCACGCCGTCGAGCTGGTCGTAGCGCAGGTCGGGCGCCACCGCCGGCAGCACCTGCTTGATGCTCCAGCTGCCCTGCTGGTCGGGATGGTAGTAGCGCTCCCGCGCCACCGGCAGCAGGTCGACCACGCGCGCATTGATCGCCAGCAGCGCCGGGCCCAGGTCGGGGAAGCGCGCGGCCAGTTCGGCGATGCGGGCGGTCTCGAATCCGGCGTTGTAGACGAATACCGGTCCCTGTCCGGGACAGGCGTCGAGCAGGGCTTCGGCGAAGCCGCGCGAGGGATCGGCGCCGGACAGGTCGAGGAATTCGCTGTGCTCCAGTCCGCCCGTCTCGTCGAGCCGGTGTACGCTGAACTGGAAGGGAATCATCTGGAAGGGGCGGGTGCCCGCCCACACCGGCACCGCGAAGGCGATGGTCTCGAAGTCGATGAAGCAGGCCGGCAAGGCGTGCGGCGCGAGGTCGGCGGCGGCGCCTTCGGCATCGAAGTACACCGCGCCCGACAGGGTGTGGGTCTTGACGCGCAGCTGCCTGGCGTTCAGAAGATCGTCCGGCACGTCGCGCATGTCGGCCGCGCCGTCCGCGATGTGCTGCTTCAGGGCGCGGCTGGCGATCCGCGGCAGCCACTGCACCGGATACGCCGCCGGCGCGGCGCCGCCGCAATGGTCGGTAAAGCCGCAGGCGTAGGGGCTGTCGCAGTGCGCGCCGGGGCGGACGCCGGGTTCCCCGGCCTGGGCGGCGACCGCCTGGGCGCGGGCGATCCAGTCCGCCACCTCGGGGCCGCGCGCGAAGGCGGCCTCGGTCAGGTCTTCCTCGACCAGCAGGCCGCGGTAGTCGCCGCCTCCCGGATACACCCAGCTGCTGTCGATGCGGGCCAGGGCGATGCGCTCGAGCGGCACGCCGGCGGCGCGCGCCACGAAGGCCTGGATCGCCGCGTCTTCGCGCTGGTAATCCTTGACCGAGGTCGACGACTTCACCTCGACCATGCGCCAGCGCCGCGCCTCGGGGTCGAGGGGCAGCAGGATGTCGCCGAAGGCGAGGGCGCCGGCGGCGTCGAAGCCGGCCTCGAAGATCGGCTGCGCGGTGGCCAGCAGCGCGCGGCATCGCGCCAGCGCCGCGTCGACGCCCTCGGCCTGCTGGTCGAGCAGCACGCCGCGCCCGTCGGGATCGTAGAGGCTGCGCGCCAGGTCGCCGACCTGGTGGCCGGTTGAAAAGGCGGCCAGGCTGGCGCCGTCATCCTGGCGCAGTTTGGGACGGTGCAGTTCGAGCCAGAGGCGGCGTTCGCACTGGCGGAAGGCCAGCAGCTTGGATTTGGACAGGCGGATCGGCATGGTTGGGCAGGAAACAGGGTTGACCGATTATTACATTCTGATTGCCAAAACGAAATAAAATTTCATGCGCCAGGCTCAGGCCAGGAAGCCGATCGCGGCTGTCTTGCAACGCTTGAGTCCGCATTCCTGTTCCAGGGCCGCCACCAGGCCCGCGGCCTGGACGAAGGGCGTGAAGCGGTGGCGGCGGGCGAGGGCGGCGAAATCGCCCGGCGTCAGCCGGTCGAGGCGGCGCACGCGCGCGTCGTCGTCCGGCTGCGGGTCAGCCAGGCCCAGCGCCGCGCACTGACGGGCCAGCATCGTCGCGGCCTGGTCCGGGCCAAGGTAGTCGAAGCGGATCTTGATGTCGAAGCGCCGCAGCGCGGCCGGGTCGATCTCTCCCATCAGGTTGGTCGAGGCGATGAAGACCCCGCCGAAGCTTTCCATGCCCGTCAGCATTTCGTTGACCCGCGTGACTTCCCACGCATGGCGCGCGCCGTCGCGGTCGCGCAGGAAGCTGTCGACCTCGTCGATCATCAGGAGGGCGCCGTCGCGCTGCGCCTGGCGGAAGGCCGCGGCGATCGCCTTCTCGCTGTCGCCCACCCATTTCGACATCAGCTCGGAGGCGCTCCTGGTCAGCAGCGGCATGCCCAGGCGCTCGGCCAGCCAGCGTCCGAAGGCGCTCTTGCCGGTGCCTGGCGGGCCGTACAGGCACAGGCGCGCGCTGCGGCTGGCCGCGATGCCGCCGGCCAGCGCGGCCAGGTCGGCGTCGGCGTTCAGCATCGCCGGGTCGTAGTGGGAGGGCAGCGCGGCGGCGGCGTCGGCGTCGAGTCCCGGATGGCCCTGGGCTTCCAGGGTACGGCTGGCCAGCCATGCGAGGGCGCGGGCGCTGCCGGCGGCGTCGAATTCGCCGCGGATCGCACGCACGACCGAGGCCGCCCGGTCGACCACGGCCGGCGCCAGCGCCTCGGTGCGCGCCAGGCGCGCCAGGGTGGGGGCGTCCACCAGGTCGCCGCAGGCTGCCTGCAGGATCCGTTCGCGCTGCGCGCGCGGCGGCACCGGCACCTCGACCACCATGTCGAAGCGGCGCATGAAGGCCGGGTCGATGCCGTCGATCTCGTTCGACAGCCAGAGCGTGGGCACGCGGTTCTGTTCCAGCGCGCGGTTCAGCCAGGCCTTGCGCCGCTGCGCGGTGCTGCGGTTGCCGAACGGGCCGCCGCTGTCGCCGAAGATGTCCTCGACCTCGTCGAACACCAGCAGCGCGCGGCGGCGGTCGAAGAAGCTTTGCGCGGCGCGGTAGGCGCGCAGGCGGCGTTCGCCGTTGACCGGGTCGCCGTCCTCGTCCTCGCTGGCGACCTCGAAGAGCTCGCATCCGAGTCCGGCGGCGAGCGCGCGCGCCAGCTCGCTCTTGCCGGTGCCGGGCGCGCCGTGCACGAAGATATTCACGCCCTGGCGGTTGTTGGCCACGGCCTGGGCCAGGTAGGGACGCAGGATGGCCAACGCCTCGCCGAGGTGGGGAAAGTCCGCGAGCGCCAGGCGCGCCGGGGCGCTGGGCGCCACGGTATCGCGCAGCAGCGCCATGGGGTCGGTCTCGCAGCCCACGACCGATGCGGCGAACTGCTTCGACAGCAGGTCGAGCCTGGACGTCAGCGTGCCGCTGCCGCTGCGGTCGACGCTGAGCAGGCCGGACCGCGCGAGCACGCCCTGGCTCGACAGCGCGCGGCGCACTTCGTGGACGGGAAGTTCGAGCACCAGCGCCAGCACGTCGACCACCGCGACCGAGGACAGGCTGTTGAGCGTGTCGGCGGCCTTGTCGAGACAGGGTTCGTGGTGCAGCATGGTGGCGAAGCCGAGGATGACGCGTTCGGTGGAGTCGAGGCCGACCAGTTCGGCCAGCCGGGCAATGTTGGCCTCGAGGATGGCGGGCAGCGAACGGTCGGTGTCGCGCTCGGCCTGGCGGTGCAGTTCGCGCAGGCGGGCCCGCACCGCCGCCGGGTCGAAGGCGCGGTCTTCCGGATCGACCCACTCGCCCAGGCCCAGCACGTGGGCCAGCGCATCGTCCATGAAGGCGCGCGGGCCGACCAGCTCGCGGTGGCCGCCGAGCGGGACGAGCATGCGCAGTATCCACATGCGGGTGAGGGGAGCGATGGCGCGGGTGGCGGCGCTGGCATTGCGGCGGCGGTAGGATGGCATGCGTGTTCTCCGTGTTCTCGGTGCGATGCCGGCATTGTCCGGGATGGTGCGACAGCTTGTGTCGCAGGAAATGCCGCAAGGCATTTGCATGGGCGCGAGGCCGGGTTAAGCTTGCGTCATCGTCCATCACAGGAGTTCCCGTGTCCCTTCCTTCCTCCACCCCCGCCCTCTACCGCGCCGAGCTGCGCGATCGCGTGAAGACCGGCGTGCCTTTCCACCGCCGCGCCGGTCGCCGCCTGCCGTCGAATGTGCCCTTCGTCGTCGATAACATATGGGAATTCACGCGTCCGGACGACATGCCTTCGCGCCGGAGCTGCGTGTGCGCGAGCCCGGCGCCCGAACTCGCGCTCGAGGCCGCAAGCCAGGGCGAGGCGAAACGCGAGGCGTACGTGGTGTGCCGGCTGGAGCTGGTGGGGAATCCGCGCCTGATGCAGGTCGGCGTCAAGGACGCTCGCTATCATGGCGATATCGAGGCGGTGCAGCAGGCGGTCCTGGCCAGCGTGCGCGCCGGCGACTGGGCCGAAGCGCCGCTCGAACGCAAGCTGGCGCTGGCGCCGCTGTTCCTGCCGGGCGTGACCCGCGACGAGCTGCGCGCGGCGATGGCGCGCGACGCGTTGCTGGACCAGGCGGTGCGCGCCGCCGCCGATCGGGTAACGTTCTGGAACCGGCTGGCGGCGCCTCACCCCAGCGGCGAGATCTTCTTCGAACTGGACGAAGGCCAGGCCTTCATCCTGCATCCCCTCGCCTGAACGCCCTCAGGCGTCCGCGGCGCAGCGCGACAGGAAGGCGCCGAACAGTTCGCCCAGCAGCGGGATGCGCTCGTTCAAGCGATGGTCGCCGCGCACCAGGTGCAGGGTGCAGCCGCGCAGGCGTGCGAAGCGGATCGCGTTCTCGCAAGGGATGACCTCGTCGTCCCAGCCGTGCACGATCTCGGTGCGCTCGGCCGGCACCATGGGTTCCTGGGTCGGATAGGCGGGGATGCACAGCGCCGGCGCCAGCAGGAATACGCCGTGGGCGCCCAGCCGCGCGGCCGCTTCGGCCGCCACCCAGCCGCCCATGCTCGATCCGACCAGCAGCAGCGGCCCGCGCACGCCGGCGCAGGCCTCGAGCAACTGCGCCAGCCGGGCCTGCGGGTCGACCGTATGCGAGTAGTCGAGGCAGGCGGTGTCCCAGCCGTGCCGCCGCGCCACGCCGGCCAGGGCGGCGATCTTGCTGCCGCCGGGGCCGCTCTCCTTCCCGTGCAGGAAATGAACCAGTCCTCGTGTCATCGGTGTCTCCTTCAGCGGCCGGCGACCAGCGACGCCAGCAGGTTGCCGTGGCCGACCAGGTGGTGGCGCGCGTCGCGGGTGGTATTGGTATGCGGGTCATAATAGCCGACGGTATGCTGGCGTGCATCCCTGGCGGTCTGCCTGCCGTCGGCGGCGGTGTCGATGTAGCCGATGGTGTGCTTGCGCGCATCGGTCAGCGTTTGCCTGTGCATGTCTGTGCTCCTCGTCGTGGTCGATGCCGGCCAGCATAGCGGCGGGACCGACAGGCGCCGTCGCAGCATCGATCCGACGCCGGCTGTCGCAGGCCCCGGCTAAGCTGGCGTCCTGTGGAAACGATATGGAGGACGAATGGAAGACGTATTCCCGGCCGGCGACGGCTTCATGGTGGTGTCCGGCGGCCAGACCGGCGCCGACCGCGCCGCGCTCGACTGGGCGCTGGAGCATGGCATCAGGCACGGCGGCTGGTGCCCGAAGGGCCGCAAGACCGAAGACGGGGTGCTGCCGGAGCGCTACCAGCTGAAGGAGACCCCGGCCGCGGCCTATCTGCAGCGCACCGAGTGGAACGTGCGCGACAGCGACGCCAGCCTGATCTTCACGCTCGACGACAGGCTCGACGGCGGCTCGAAACGCACCGCCGCGTTCGCGGACAGCCTGGGCAAGCCCTGGCTGCACGTGCGACCCGGCGTGCACCCGAAGTACGTGGCGCGCTTCCTGGCTCGCCACGGCGTGACGGTCCTGAACGTGGCCGGCAAGCGCGAATCGTCGGCGCCCGGCGTCGGCGCGCTGGTGCGGCAGGTGCTGTCGCAGGCGATCGCCATCAAGCATTAAGGAGACGCACATGACCCCGCATCCATTCCCGCATTTGCCTTCGGACCTGCCCCGCATTTTCCTGCTGGGAGACTCGATCTTCGACAATGGTCCCTATGTCCCGCCGGGCACGGAAGTGCGCGCCCAGCTGCAGGCGCTGGTCGAAGGCGGACACCGGGTCGCGCTGCTCGCCCGCGACGGCGCCGTGCTGGCCGACGTGGCCGGGCAGGCGGCCCGCCTGCAGGCGCCACCCCAGGCCGCCGACTGGCTGGTGGTGAGCTGTGGCGGCAACGACGCGCTGGGCCTGGTCGGCGCGATGCAGACCAGGGTCGGCTCGGTGATCGAGGCGGCCGGGCTGCTGGCGCAGTGGCAGGCCGGCTTCCGGCGCGACTACCGGCGCATGCTCGATGTCCTGCGCGCGCAGTCGGCGCCGCTGGCGGTGGCGACGATCTACGATGGCGTGCCCGGCCTCGATCCCGGCTTGCGCACGGCCCTGGCCGCGTTCAACGACGTCATCCTGCGCGAGGCGGCGGCGCTCGGCCTGCCGGTGCTCGACCTGCGGCTGGTGTGCCCCGAGCCGGGCGACTACGCGGCCGTCTCGCCGATCGAGCCCTCGGTGCAGGGCGGCTGCAAGATCGCCCGCGCGATCGCGCAACTGGTGCGCGAACAGGATCGGAACGCCAGGCGCACGGTGGTGTACACCGGCAGCGCATCCTGAGCAAGGGATTTCCTGACTGCAATATTTTTGGTAACATGGGATTTTGAACCAGACCGCAGCCGGCCGACCCGGCGCCGCGCAGTGGATATGCCCGGACAGATCGAACACATCGACGCCATCGCCCGCAGGAAGGGGCGCGCCGTGCTCTACCTCGAATTCCATCCCCTTCCATACAAGGAATGGCGCGACTACCGCTACGAGGAGGACGCGGCGCGCGCCGCCATTCTCGCCTGGCTCGACGGGCAGGGCCTGCCCTGGACCGCATGCGGCCCCTTCGCCGACCCCTGCCTGATGGCGCCTTACCTGGGGCAGGTCTACCTCGACCTGCCTTACGACGAGTCGCTCCCCGCCTACCGGGTGCTGCGCGATCATCTCGAGCACCCGGACGGCACGATGCGCCACGAGGGCGTGCGTTTCTTCGTCATGCCGCTGGACTATGCGATGCGCAACGCCGAGCACGACGAGCCGGGTTTCTGGAAACGCTGGGCGGAGAACTTCTGATGGCGACCAACCAGCAATCGCTGCTGAGGCAGTGGCACATGTTGCGCATGGTGCCGCGCGCACCCGCCAGGATCTCGGCGCAGGAATTGTGCGAACGCCTGGCCGCGGCCGATTTTCACGTCACCGAACGGACCGTCCAGCGCGACCTCAAGGAACTGTCGAACGTGTTCCCGGTCGTGGTCGACAACCGCGAGAAACCCTATGGCTGGAGCTGGCTGCGCGACGCTTCGAGCTTCGACCTGCCAGGCCTGACCGTGCCGGAAGCCCTGACGCTGACCCTGGTCGAGCAGCACCTGCAGCATCACCTGCCGCCGATCACCGTCGACGCCTTGCGCCCGCATTTCCGCTCCGCCGCCCGCACCCTGTCGGCGGTCGAGGACACGGCGCCGTCGCGCGCCTGGCTGGACAAAGTGCGCAGCGTGCCGCCCCAGCAGCCGCTGCTGCCGCCGCGCATGGACGAGGATTGCCAGCGCATCGTCTACCTGGCGCTGATGCAGGACCGCCAGCTCAGGCTCCACTACCGCAAGCGCGACGCCGGGGAGCCGACCGTGTATGCCTCGGTCCATCCGCTGGCCGTCGTGCAGCGCGGCGGCCTGGTCTACCTGGTCTGCATGTTCGCCGGCTACGACGACGTGCGCACGCTCGCCCTGCACCGGGTGCAGCAGGCCGAGGCGCTGTACGAGCCGGCGCGCAGGAAGAACGGGTTCGACCTCGACGCCTACATCGCGTCCGGCGAGTTCGGCGTCATCGCCGGCGCCCCGGTCAGGCTGCGCGCCGTGTTCACGCGCGCGGCGGGGGAGCATCTGTACGAGACCCCGCTCAGCGCCGACCAGGTCCTGAGCACCGGGACCGACGGCCGGCTGCACCTGTCGGCCACGGTGCCGAACACGCGCTCGCTCGTCTGGTGGCTGCTCGGATTCGGCGATGGCGTGGTCATCGAGGAGCCGGCGGTCCTGCGCGAGGAACTGGCCGGGATCGCGCAGCGGATGGCGGCGGCCTATGCCGCACCTGCCGCACCTGCCGCACCTACCGCAGCGGCCGCCCCCGCCTGAGGCGCGGCCAGCGCACGGCGCACCCGCCCGCTACGCGGCGGCCGGCGCCGCGGCCCTCGGGTGGATCCGGGCGTAACGGGTGCCGTCGCCGCCGCACCGCACCGTCCACTCGCCGCGCAGCGCCAACATCTCCACGAGGGCGCAGGTGGCGCGGTGGCCGATCCCGAACCTGCGCCGCAGGCGCGCGACCGGATAGAACACGTGTGTCTGCTGGCGTGCGCGCAGCGAGTCGACCCAGGCGGCGGCCCGGTCGAGCAGGGAGGCCGCAAGCTGCGCCGGGGCCGGATGAGCGCTCCCGCAAGCAGGGGCGGACATGGCGTCCATCCTGCGTACATGGGGCAGCAGCATCCTGGCGGTGACAATCGCGGCCTCATGGCCGAACGGCTTGCTGCGCGTGGGTTGAAGCGTCTGTCGATGCATTGAACGGTCCTTTCATGGCGGGCTTGCCGCGTCCTGGCGCGGCACCTGTGCATGGTATGCGTCGCTCCGACAGGGAATGTCGCACCCTCGTCTAGGATGTCGGTCCCGCCACTTCGCAGGAGACCAGATGACCTTCAACAAGCATGTCCGGCTCGTCGTCGATGCCGAACTGGGCGCGGTGCTGAGGCGCGGTTTCACCGAGGCCATCGACGCCGCCGAACTCCCACCGCGCCTGCTCTACGTCCTCGCCGGCGCGGAGCAAGTGCGCGACGCGGTCGTGGACGGCGCATTGCCGGCGCCCGACGCCCGTTTCGCCGGCGAGGCCGCCCTCGACGCCTACGCGCTGCCCCTGCTGTACGCCTTCATCGACGAGCGGCGCCGACGCCAGCCGGATACGCCCGAATGCCGCTTCGGGGAAGCGCTGGCCCGCGGCATCGAGCCGGCCGGCAGCTACTTCGAGCGCTACCTGGTGCGCATGTTCGCCGGTGCGGACGCGGCGCTCGCGCGCCATGCGGGCCGGCCGCCCTACGCCCTGGGCTTGCGCACCGCCGAACTCGACATGGCCGGGCGCGGCGGGCCGCGGCGCCGCAGCTTCGAGCTCGCCTGCGCGATCTACGACCCCTCGGTGCAGCGCGCCATCCTCGAGGCCATCTTCGCCGCTTTCGAGACTTATCATGCGCGCGCGGCCGAGCGCTTCGGGCCGCAGAACGACGAACAGGTCCTGGCCTCCTGCTGGGACGGTTTTCGCCACGCGGTCGGGATGGTGTTGCTGCGTTTCCGCCCGCCGCACCTGCGCGCCGAGCGGGAGTGGCTGGCAACCGCGCGCTGGCGCAGCCCGGCGCGCTTCCTGGTGACGGGCGACGAGCTGGCGCCGGCCCTGTCGCTGCGGGCGCACGCGCCGGCCGCGCGCGGCCTGCCCATCGAGCACACGCTGCTGCACGAGGGCTTGCCCCAGCCGCGCGCGGCGGAGAGCCTGCGCCGCTTCTACCGTTTCCACCGGCTGCCGGCCCGGGTCGCTGCCGCAGCCTCTACAGCGCCTGCAGCGCATGCTTGACGTGGGGGATCCCCAGTTCGTCGTCGATCTCGTAGATCACCTCCGCTGCGCCTTCGATGCGCGATTTTTGTCCAGAGATGGCGCGGCTGCTATGTCATAGCAATATTCGCTGCCTGTTGTGAGTAAAATAATTACGTCAGGATGCACTTTTTCGCTCAGCATATGCCATACTGACAAGCGTCCAGCCAGCCGCTGGATGGCCGCGCAGCCGCGTCGAGGTCTTGCGGGGGCGCGGCGCGCGCAAAACGAGGGCGGGGCGCCGCTCCCTGGATGAGCCAGGCAGTTGCACGCGTGCTGTTGTTCCCGAGCCGGATGCGTCCGGGCTGAATGCATCGACCGATCAAGGAAGGATCATCGTGGACAAAAAGATCGTTTTTTTGGTGTCCGGCGTACTTGCCGCCCCGCTCGCATTTTCCCAGGAACTCGGGTTCGGCGAGATGCTCCAGGATGCGGGCATGGCGATCCTTCCCATCGTCGGATTATCGATCCTGTCGCTTGCGGTCGCCATCGAGCGAATCCGCCGCTGCCGGAAAGAGGCGATCGTCCCACGCGGCCTGCTGGCGCGGATCGCGCCGTGCTTCGACAAGGGCGATTACCGCGCGGCCCAGCGGACGCTGGAGGAGGAAGACAACGTGCTTGGCCGCGTGCTCCTGCATGTCGTGACCCACCGCCATCGCGGCGAGAAAGCCGTGGCGGACGCCGCCGGAGACATGGCGTCGGTGGCGCTGCGCGAGCACCTTCAGCGCATCTATCCGCTGGCCGTGACGGCGACCGTGGCGCCGATCATCGGACTGCTGGGGACCGTGGTGGGCATGATCGAGGCTTTCCACGCGATCGCATTTTCCGGAGCGATGGGCGATCCGGCCTTGCTGGCCGGTGGCATCTCCAAAGCGCTGGTGAACACGGCGGCAGGCTTGTCCGTCGCCTTGCCATCGCTGCTGGTGTATCACTTTTTCAAGAATCGCATAGCGGCTTACGGTATCGAACTCGAAAAAGCGCTCAACCAGGCGATCGCCGCATTGTTCCCGGCGCCTGACACCGAGCGCGTGCGCAGCCCGGAGAGGAAGGCGGCGGCCCATGCGGATTGAACTTGACGAAGACGAGCAACCGGATATCGGCCTGATCGCTTTAATCGACTGCATTTTCTTTCTTCTGATGTTTTTCATGGTCGCGACCTCGTTCAAGCAACAGGAGACGCAGAAGAAAGAGAAATTCCACCCGATCGAACTCCCCGCCGCGCAGGCCAGCCTCGATTTGTCCTCCGCCGCCAGATCGCCTGTCGTCATCGGCATAGGCAAGGATGGCGAACTGTATTACGGTGGCGATCCGGTATCGCTCGGCAGCTTGCGCGAGCGCCTGCGGCAAGTGGCTGCGACCAATCCGGAGCAGCCCATCCGCATCGAGGGCGATCGCCGCACCCCCTATCAGAACATTGTCCATGTGCTGGATGTGTGCCAGTTCGAGCACTTGAACAATATCGCGATGCGTACCCGGAACTGACGGTGTCCGCCATGATGCTGCCCGCGTCCCTTCGCAAGCATCCTTACGCATGGAGTTCGGTCGCGTGTCACGTCCTGCTGCTGGGCTGTTTGCTCGCGGCTGGCCGCGCACAGGTCCGCGATGCCGCTGCGGCCCGAATGCAAATGCCGCCGAGCCCGGCGATGGTGCATGCGCGTGAAGAAAGACTCCAGCGGCAGATACAGGCGATGGAGCGGATCAAGCGCATGCTGGACGAAACCGGCACTGCCGGGCAATCCGGCGACAAAGGCGCGGCCAGGCCGCCCGAGACGGACGAGCGCAAACAGCAGGCAGGCGTCGAACCCGAGGACAAGGCCAGGGCGCTGGCTGCGCAGATCGAACGCATCCTGCAGGAGGACCGGGCCAGGGAACTCGCGCGCATACTGAAGATCCCGGAAGGGGCGGCGCTTGAACAGTTGAGATCGGAACGTCGCCCAGCCAGGCCCTTATCCATCGACGAGTTGACGCAGCGCGCCAACCAGGCGCTGGTTTTCCGCCAGCGCGATCGCGATCGGCAGCGCAACGGGGTGAAACTGGGTATGGGAGGCGGCGCACGGCACGCCCCGAACGCCGGGCAGGATCGGCCCGACGCCGGCGGAAGCTCGACGCGCGCGGTCCTCGGGGCGGGACACGACCCGGACTCCACGCACACGGTGATCGAACATCGCAACTACGACAGTGAAATCGGGACGCCGCGGATCGATGCCGCCCGGATGCGGGCAGCGGCGGGAAGAATCCTCGGCGCCGGCGGAAGCTACGCCAACCGCGTCTACCTGGACAGCTGGTACATGATCGGTCCCTTTGCCGGCGTCGGGCAGGAAAGCATCGATAACGGCTATCCTCCGGAAAGCATCATCGATCTCGATGCGGTCTACGCGGGCATGCATGGCCGCGCGCTGCGCTGGCGTTACGAGCAGTTCAGCCAGTATCCCCTGGTTCCCATCGGCTACACGGAAGGCGCGGTCTATTACGGCTACACCGAGGTCGACATGGACCGCGCACGCGATGTCCAGATCTCGATGGGCGCCGACGACGACGCCAAGCTGTGGGTCAATGACGAACTGGTCTGGCAAAGCGGCAATCATCTGAAGCCGTGGTATCGCATCCATTACAAGTATCTGAAAGGACGGATCGACACCCTGAACCTGAACGAAACCACACGCGTCGTCCGTCTCGAGAAGGGACGAAACAGGCTGCTGTTCAAGCTGTATAACGGTTCCGGGGCGACTTTCATTTCCGTCGTCCTCGCTCCAGACGATGCCTGAGGCAGGCCTGCGCCGAAGCGCATTTTTTGGCACAATGAACAGCCTGTCATGCGCCGCCATCCTGCCGGAACGGGGCAGACTGCACTTTTACCGCGCCTTCACCACGCCTCTGCCACGCCTTTTCAACGTCCCCACGTGAACGACAACGACCACTTCTACGAACCAGCGCGCGGCCACGGCCTTCCGCACGATCCCTTCAATGCCATCATCGGTCCGCGTCCGATCGGCTGGATATCCAGCCGCAGCGCGGACGGGATCCTGAACCTGGCTCCCTACAGCTTCTTCAACGCGTTCAACTATGTTCCCCCGATCATCGGCTTCTCCAGCCAGGGACGCAAGGACACGCTCAACAATATCGAGGCGACCGGCGAGTTCGTGTGGAATCTTGCCACCCGCCCGCTGGCCGAGGCCATGAACCTGAGCTGCGCGCCGGCGCCGGCCGAGGTCGACGAATTCGTGCTCGCCGGCCTGACGCCGGCGCCCGCGCGCATCGTCGGGACGCCCCGTGTGGCGGAGTCGCCGGTGGCGTTCGAATGCCGTGCCACCCAGATCATTTCGTTGCAGACGGTCAGCGGCGCCGCGACCGGCAACTGGCTGGTGCTGGGGGAGGTGGTGGGCGTGCATATCGCGCGGCACCTGTTGAAGGACGGCATCTACGACACCGCCGGCGCGCGTCCCATCCTGCGCGGCGGCGGGCCGGCCGACTATTTCGAGATCACGCCCGAGCAACTGTTCCGCATGCACCGGCCCGGATACCCGCTCGAGCGCTGATTCGGGCAATAACATACATCCCTGTTTTTACAGGGATTTTTTATTCCCGACTTACGTCCGCGGCCGAAACAACGGATAATGCGCGCATCTTTTTGCGTCCCAATCTGGAATCCCCATGGAAATCAAAGTCAACTTCCTCGACAAGCTGCGCCTCGAAGCCAAGTTCGACGACTTCACCGTCATCGCCGACCAGCCCATCCGCTACAAGGGCGACGGCTCGGCCCCCGGTCCCTTCGACTACTTCCTGGCCTCGTCGGCCCTGTGCGCGGCCTACTTCGTGAAGCTGTACTGCGATACCCGCAACATTCCGACCGAGAACATCCGTCTCTCGCAGAACAACATCGTCGACCCGGAAAACCGCTACGCCCAGATCTTCAAGATCCAGGTCGAGCTCCCGAGCGACATTTCCGACAAGGACCGCCAGGGCATCCTGCGCTCGATCGACCGCTGCACCGTCAAGAAGGTCGTGCAGCAGGGACCGGAATTCGTGATCGAGGAAGTCGAGAACCTGGACGCCGACGCCCAGGCCCTGCTGACCCTGCAGCCCGATGCCGACGCGCGCACCTACATCCCGGGCAAGGACCTGCCGCTCGAGGAAACCATCGCCAACATGGCGGGCAAGCTGGCGTCCTGGGGCATCAAGATCGAGATCGCTTCCTGGCGCAACATCGTGCCCAATGTGTGGTCGCTGCACATCCGCGACGCGCACTCGCCGATGTGCTTCACCAACGGCAAGGGTGCGACCAAGGAAAGCGCGCTGGCCTCGGCCCTGGGCGAGTACATCGAGCGCCTGAGCAACAACCACTTCTATGCCGGTTCGTACTGGGGCGAGGACATCGCCAACGCGGACTTCGTCCATTACCCGGAGGAGCGCTGGTTCAAGCCCGGCCCCGACGATGCGCTGCCGCCGGAGATCCTCGACGAATACTGCCTGGAGGTCTACGATCCCGACGGCGAGCTGCGCGGTTCCCACCTGATCGACACCAACTCGGGCAATGTCGAGCGCGGCATCGTCTCGCTGCCCTACGTGCGGCATTCGGATGGCGAGACGGTGTATTTCCCGTCGAACCTGATCGAAAACCTCTACGCCAGCAATGGCATGAGCGCCGGCAACACGCTGGCCGAAGCCCAGGTGCAGTGCCTGTCCGAGATCTTCGAGCGTGCGGTGAAGCGCGAGATCCTGGAAGGCGAGCTGGCCCTGCCCGACGTGCCGCAGGAGGTGCTGGCGAAATACCCGGGCATCGTGGCCGGCATCAAGGGCCTGGAAGAGCAGGGCTTCCCGGTGCTGGTCAAGGACGCCTCGCTGGGCGGACAGTATCCCGTGATGTGCGTGACCCTGATGAACCCGAAGACCGGCGGCGTCTTCGCCTCTTTCGGCGCCCACCCGAGCTTCGAGGTGGCGCTGGAACGCAGCCTGACGGAACTGCTGCAGGGCCGCAGTTTCGAGGGCCTGAACGACCTGCCGCAGCCGACCTTTGCCAGCGAAGCCGTGACCGAGCCCTACAACTTCGTCGAGCACTTCATCGATTCCAGCGGCGTGGTGTCCTGGCGCTTCTTCAGCGCCAAGGCCGATTACGATTTCGTCGAGTGGGATTTCTCGGGGCAGGGCGAGGACTCGAATGCCCAGGAGGCCGCGACTCTGCTCGGCATCCTGGAAGAGATGGGTAAGGAAGTGTACATGGCGGTCTACGACCAGCTGGGCGCGACCGCCTGCCGCATCCTGGTGCCGGGTTACTCGGAAATCTATCCGGTCGAGGACCTGGTCTGGGACAACACGAACAAGTCGCTGCTGTTCCGCGAAGACATCCTGAACCTGCACCGTCTCGACGACGGCAGCCTGGCGGACCTGCTCGATCGCCTGGAGAACAACGAGCTGGACGAGTACTCCGACATCGCCAGCCTGATCGGCATCGAGTTCGACGAGAACACCGACTGGGGCCAGCTCACCGTGCTCGAGCTGCGCTTGCTCATCAACCTCGCCCTGAAGCGCTTCGAGGAGGCGCACGAACTGGTCGGCGCCTTCCTGCAGTACAACGACAATACCGTCGAGCGCCGGCTGTTCTACCAGGCGCTGAACGTGGTGCTGGAAGTGGTGCTCGACGAGGAGCTGGAACTCGACGACTACGTCGCCAACTTCCGCCGCATGTACGGCAACCCCCGCATGGACGCGGCGCTGGGCTCGGTGGACGGCAGCGTGCGCTTCTTCGGCCTGACGCCGACCAGCATGAAGCTGGAGGGGCTGGACAGGCACCATCGCCTGATGGACAGCTACAAGAAGCTGCACGCCGCGCGGGCGAAGGCGGCCGCAGCCCGCTAGGGCGCGGATCGCTTCGCCCGCCCACAGGCTGGCCGAGTGGCCCGCCTGTGGGCGGCATGCCCGCCCGCGTCAGCGGCGCAGGGCCCGCCTGATCAGCACGGCGGCGCCCACCAGGGACAGCACGACCACCGCCAGCGCCACCCAGCCCTCGTATTCGTGGATCAGGTGCGGCATGCCGGTCTCGTGGGCGGATGCGGGCGCCGCGCCGAGGGCGGCGCCAAGGATGGCGGCCGGGACAGCGGCGGAACGGGCAAAACGGGCAAAACGTTCAAGGCGGTGCGGCAAAGAGGACATGCTGGCTCCTTCGTGAGGTGGAAGCGGGGCGTCGTCGACGCGGCCCCGGGTATGGTTCGCCGGGTTCAGGCGCGGCTGCCGCGGTGGGCCCAGGCGGTGGTGCGCTTCTCGACGACGGCAAACAGTTCGTACATCGCCATGGCCATCGCGCCGATCACCATCAGGCCGGCAAAGGCCAGCGGCATCTTCATCGACGACCCGGCCGACACCAGCAGGTAGCCGATGCCTTCGTTCGCGGCGTTCATCTCCGACACCGTCGAGCCCACGAAGGCCAGCGTGATCGCCACTTTCAGCGAGGCGAAGAAATACGGCATCGCGCGCGGCAGGCCCACCTTCAGCAGCACATCCATGCGGCGTGCGCCGAGCACGCGCAGGACGTCCTCCAGTTCCGGCTCCAGCGTGGCCAGGCCGGTCGCGATGTTGACCATGATGGGGAAGAAGGAAATCAGGAAAGCGGTCAGGATCGCCGGGCCGGCGCCGATGCCGAACCAGACCACCAGCACCGGCACGAAGGCGGCCTTGGGCAGGGCGTTGAAGGCGGTCATGAGCGGATAGGCGGCGGCGTACAGCGTGGGTGAGGAACCGATCAGGAAGCCCAGTGCGATGCCGACGACGACGGCGATGCCGAAGCCGGCCATGGTCACCCAGTAGGTGCGCCAGGCGTGGGCGGCGATCGGCCCGGCGTACTCGACCAGCGACTCGAGGATCGCGTAGGGACTCGGGAAAATGAAGTCGGAGACCGAGAAAGCGCTGCAGACGAGCTGCCAGACGAGCAGGATCGCGACCAGCAGCGCCCACGGCGCCAGGGTATGGAAAGCTTTGTTGTTCATGCCAGTTCCTGTGATGAGTCAGCGGTGATGCGTCAGATGTGATGCGTCAGCTGCCGCGTACGCGGCCGATGTGCCCGCGCAGTTCGTGCACGAGTTCGTTGAACGGTTCGGTATAGGTCAGTTCCAGGGCGCGCGGCTGGGGCAGCGGATTGGCCTTGCGGGCGACGATGCGCCCGGGGCGCTTGCTCATCACGTACACGGTGTCGGCCAGGAAGGCGGCTTCGCGCAGGTCGTGCGTGACCAGGATGACGTTGAACTTGCGCTCGCTCCACAGGTCGCGCAGCACGCACCACAATTCTTCGCGGGTGAAGGCGTCGAGCGCGCCGAAGGGCTCGTCCAGCAGCAGCATCCTGGGCTCGTGGATCAGCGCGCGGCAGATCGAGGCGCGCTGCTGCATCCCGCCCGAGAGCTGCCAGGGATACTTGTCGGCATAGCCGTCCAGGCCGACGGTGTTCAGCAGCGCGAGCGCGCGCTCGACGTGGCGCTCGCGCTCGCGCCTGAAGCTGGCGCGATACGGTTCGACGATCTCCAGCGGCAGCAGGACATTCTCGAGCGTGGTGCGCCAGGGCAGCAGGGTCGGGGCCTGGAAGGCCATGCCCACGAACTTCAGCGGCCCGGTGACCGGCTGGCCGTCGATGACGACCCGGCCGCGGGTGGGCGCCTTGAGGCCGGTGGCCAGTTTCATGAAGGTGGATTTGCCGCAGCCCGAGGGGCCGACGATGGCAATGAATTCGCCCGGCCTGGTCTGCAGGGTGATGTCTTCGACAGCGAACTCGTCGGAGTTGTAGCCGAGAAAAACGTTTTGAAAATCGACGAAGATGTCGGACATGGGTAGGCTCTTCATGGCGTCCCCGCGCGGGCGGGGACAGGTTGGCTGGGATTTATCGCGGGAAGACAGCCAGTTCGGCTTTCGGGGGCAGGAAGGATCCGTTCCAGATCGCGTTCGGGTCCACCCGGTTCTTCGTCCGGTAGGTGTCGGAGACCTGGGAAGCCATCAGCGACATGCGCGCCGGCGACACCTGGCCGAAGCCTTCGGCACGGGCGTTCGGCGTGGCGATCGCGTCGGCGATCGCCATGTTCAGGCGCCGCAGCTCCAGCTTCTCGTCGATCAGGCCATCGCGCTCCTTGACCGCCTTGATCGCGGCCTGCGGGTTGGCCATCACGTCCCTGGCCGCCCTGGCGAAGGCGCGCAGGAAGCCCTTGACCGCTTCCGGATTCTGCCTGGCGAAGGCGTCGGAGACGATGATGGCGTTGCCGTAGAGCTTGACGCCGTGCTTCGGGTATTGCAGCACCACGATGTCGTCATCCTTGATGCCGCGCGCGTTCAGGTTCAGCAGGGAGGTGAAGGTGAACCCGGTGATGGCGTCGACGTCGCCGCGCACCAGCATCGTCTCGCGCAGCGGCGGGTCCATGCTGACCCAGGTCGCCTTGGCCGCATCGAGGCCGTTGGCCTTGGCGAAGATCGGATAGGCGCGGCGGCCGGCGTCGAATACCGGCGAGCCCAGCTTCTTGCCGGCCAGGTCGGCCGGACGCCGGACGCCGGATTTCTTCAGGGCGATGACCGCCGCCGGCGTATCGTTATAGACCATCATCACCGCCACCGGCTTGCTCGGCGCGGTCGGGTTGTTGGCGGTGAATTCCATCAGGGCCGCCACGTCGGCGAAGCCCATCTCGTAGGTGCCCGAGGCGACCCGGTTGACCGCGTTCGCCGAGCCGCTGCCGGCATCGATGCTCACGTCCAGCTTTTCCTGGGCAAAGTAGCCCTTGCTCTTGGCCACGAGGAAGAATGCCGAGGGCCCTTCGAAGCGCCAGTCGAGCTGGAACTTGATCTTGGTGTCCTGGGCCAGTGCGGGCAGGGTCAGGATGCACAGCGCGAGGCCGGCGGCGATGTTCGATATGCGTGGTGACATCATGGTTTCTCTCTTGATGGATACTTCACGGATACTTCGAAAAGGCCGGACGTTTCCGTCCGGCGGGAGTGGAACCGCTGCCGGCGCTCAGTAGCGGTGGCGTATGCCGACGCCAAAGCTCGTCGCGTGGTCGTGGCCCGTGATCTTGTCGTTCATGGCGACCGCATAGACGTCGGTGCGCTTGGACAGGAAATAGTCGTAGCCGAGCGAGAAGGTGCCGCGCGTGAGCTCGGGCGCCGCCGCCGGCGCGCGCTTGGTGCGCGCATACGCGGCGAGCACGTTGCCGCCGCCGGCGGGCACCCAGGCGCCGAGGCTCCAGGTCTTGTCGAGCGAGCTGCGGGCGCCGGTGCCGGCCGCTTCGTTCTCGTTGCGCTGCACCGTTGCCGCCAGCTTGACGACGCTGAAGTCGTAGCTGGCGCCGGCGAAGGCCGTCTTCTGCTTGTTGGCAAGGACGCTCGGGTTCGGGTTGGAGACGTCGGTATCGTGGTAGAAGGCGGTCAGCCCGAGCGGGCCGCGGAAATACAGCAGGTTGGCGCCGACGTTGTTCGTGCTGGTGCTGCCCGCGGCCTCGCCGAACTGGTAGTGGATATTGGCGCTCAGGCCGCCGAACTTGGGCGTGCTGTAGACCACCTGGTTGCTCCAGCCGGTGTCGGCTGCGTTGGTCGCGCCGCCCCAGGCGCCGCTGCCCGCCATGTCGGCGTGCAGCACGAGCGGCGAGAAGGTGAAGGAGTCGCCGAAGGGGTTGAACAGCACGGTGGGCAGGAAATTCGGCGCCAGGCCGCGTCCGAGCTGCACCTTGCCGAAGCCGCCCGCCAGGCCGATGTTGGCGTCGCGCGAGAACAGGTTGTCGCCATTGAAGCGGCCCGAGCTGCCGGTGTCGCCCCGGAAAAAGCCGGTCAGGGCGAATTCGGCGCGCAGTCCGCCGCCGAGCTCCTCGCTGCCCTTGAAGCCGAACCAGGAGGTGGTCAGGCCGCCGCTGCCGACGACCGTGCTGCGGCCGGCCGCGCCGCTGAACTGGCTTGCGCCGGCATACATGTCCACCAGGCCCATGGCCGTGACGTTGGTCTGCGCCGCCGCGCCGCCCGCCACCGCACAAGCCATGACCCCTAGCGCTGCCTTGATTCTTTTCATTGTTATCCTTTAGTTGATGGTGGGGCAGGGTTACTGCGCGTTCGGCTTGCCCAGGGCCGTCCGCAAATCGAAACGCTTCGCCGGGCGCTCCAGCAGCCTGCAGGCGCACTGGCCAAGGTGACGCCGCATCTCTTCCTCGGCCCTGGCCCGGTCCTTCTTCTCGAGGGCGTCGAGCACGGCCGCATGCTCGTCGAAGGAGCAGGGCTGTTGCCCGACCGGATTGGTAGCGGAGATCAGGAGGGTGGTGCGCGACACGAGCCGGCGCAGGGCGTCGACCACGAGCGAATTGCCGGCGAGTTTCGCCAGCTCGATGTGAAATTCGGCGGACAGGCGGATCCATTGCGGGCGGTCGCCGCGCATGTAGGCCTCGCGCTCGCGCCCGACCAGCGCGCGCAGCGCGGCGAAGTCGGCCTGGCTCGATTGCCCGATCAGCTTGTGCACGACCTGGGTCTCGAGCATCTGGCGCACTTCGAACATTTCGTAGGCCTCCTTCTCGTCCGGGCTGGCGATGTGGGCGCCGCGGTTGCGCGCGAGTTCGACGAGGCCGTCGGCGGCGAGCCTGGCGAGCACGCGGCGTACCGTGTGCCGGGCCAGGCCATAGATCCCGCCCAGGCCCTCTTCGGTCAGCCTGGTGCCGGCGGGAAGCCGGTGTTCCATGATCCCGTCGTAGATTTCGAGGTACATGCGCTCCTCCGGCAAGACCTGGGGCGCGTCTTCGAGGGGGCTGGGGGTGGCGCGTGCTGGCATGTCCATGGCAATGAGTCGGAAAGGAATACTCCCTTCCTGAGCAATTAGCGTGCCAAACTGCAATCAGCTTTGTCGACAATCGAGGGGCGGGCTTGTCGCCAGCGGCCCGCTTCATTGGGTGTTCGCGCCTCGCTTGCCCCGTGCGGGGCCGCGCCGGACGGATGCCGGGAAGGGCTGCCGCGACCGGCGCCGGTGTGGTTTGTGTACAAAGCCGGAGCGCGAATCTCACCAATTTGATGCGGACGCGCACCGTTGGAAGGCCAGGGGCCGGACCTCGGGCTGTGATACCCAAAAAGAATCATAGGCAGTGGATTCATATATTGGACATATCGTTGCCTATCGGGCACCCTGATGCTTTCATTAGTCAGCCGCTTCAGGAGCACCATGCCTACTTATCGTTCCCACACCACCACCCAGGGCCGCAACATGGCCGGCGCACGCGCACTGTGGCGCGCCACCGGCATGAAGGACGGCGACTTCGACAAGCCGATCATCGCCGTCGTCAATTCCTTCACCCAGTTCGTGCCGGGCCACGTCCACCTGAAGGACCTGGGCCAGCTGGTGGCGCGCGAGATCGAGGCGGCCGGCGGCGTCGCCAAGGAATTCAACACCATCGCGGTGGACGACGGCATCGCCATGGGGCACGGCGGCATGCTGTATTCGCTGCCCTCGCGCGACCTGATCGCCGACTCGGTCGAATACATGGTCAACGCCCACTGCGCCGACGCGATGGTCTGCATTTCGAACTGCGACAAGATCACCCCCGGCATGCTGATGGCCGCGATGCGCCTGAACATCCCCGTGGTCTTCGTGTCCGGCGGACCGATGGAAGCGGGCAAGGTGGTCAAGGTCGTCAACAACGACAGGAAGGTCATCAAGCTCGACCTGGTCGACGCCATGATCAAGGCCGGCGATTCCACCGTGTCCGATGCCGACGTGGCGGAGATCGAACGTTCGGCCTGCCCGACCTGCGGCTCCTGCTCGGGCATGTTCACGGCCAACTCGATGAACTGCCTGACCGAGGCGCTCGGCCTCTCGCTGCCCGGCAACGGCACCATCGTCGCCACCCATGCCGACCGCAAGGAACTCTTCCTCCAGGCCGGCCGCCTGATCGTGGAACTGGCCAAGCGCCACTACGAAGGGGACGATTACTCGGTGCTGCCGCGCTCGATCGCGACCAAGGCCGCGTTCGAAAACGCGATGGCGCTGGATGTCTCGATGGGCGGTTCGACCAATACCGTCCTGCACCTGCTGGCGGCCGCGCACGAAGCGCAGGTCGATTTCACCATGGCCGACATCGACCGCATCTCGCGCCAGGTGCCCTGCCTGTGCAAGGTGGCGCCGATGACCGACAAGTTCCACATCGAGGACGTGCACCGCGCCGGCGGCATCGTCGCGATCCTGGGCGAGCTGGCGCGCGCCGGCCTGCTCGACACCTCCCTGCCGACCGTGCACAGCCCGACGCTGGCCGCCGCCATCGCGAAGTACGACATCCGCGTCAGCGACGACCAGTCCGTGCACCGGCTGTTCCGCGCGGCGCCTGGCGGCGTACCGACCCAGGTGGCGTTCTCGCAGTCCGAGCGTTTCGCCAGCAGCGACCTGGACCGCAGCGCGGGCTGCATCCGCGACCGTGCCCACGCCTATTCGCAGGACGGCGGCCTGGCTGTCCTGTACGGGAACATCGCCGAGAAGGGCTGCATCGTGAAGACCGCCGGCGTCGACGAGAGCATCCTGAAGTTCTCGGGCCGGGCGCGCGTGTTCGAAAGCCAGGACGCTGCGGTCGAGGCGATCCTGGGCGAGCGCGTCGAAGCGGGCGACGTCGTCATCATCCGCTACGAGGGACCGAAGGGCGGTCCGGGCATGCAGGAAATGCTGTATCCGACGTCGTATATCAAGTCCAAGGGCCTGGGCAAGACCTGCGCGCTGTTCACGGACGGGCGCTTCTCGGGCGGCTCATCCGGCCTGGTGATCGGCCACGCCTCGCCGGAAGCGGCCGAGGGCGGCGCCATCGGCCTGGTGGAAGAGGGCGACATGATCGACATCGACATCCCGGGGCGCACCATCGACCTGCGCGTCCCGGCCGCGGAACTGGCGCAGCGGCGCGCGGCGATGGAAGCACGCGGCGCGGATGCCTGGCAGCCGGTCGGCCGCGAGCGCTACGTGTCGCAGGCGCTGCAGGCCTATGCGGCGCTGACCACCTCGGCCGACCGCGGCGCGGTGCGCGACCTGAGCCAGCTCAGGCGCTGAGGCAAGCCATCCGGGCCGGCCCGGGGCGCAGGGCGGCCGGGCCGGCCGCGGCCGGGACGCGGGCGCCCCTCAGGCAAAGCCCAGCATGCCGGCGCCGGCCAGCGCGACCAGTCCCGCTCCCAGCGTCCGCAGGCGCGCATGGGTCCCGGCCAGCCAGCCCAGCGCCATCAACCCCATGCTCATGCAGACCGCGCCGGCCGCTGCCGCGAGGCCGGCCACTTCCTGGCCGTGTGCATTGCCGTGCACCAGGCTGAACGCGGCGGCCAGTCCCAGTCCCAGGCCTGGCGGCAGCCGCGCCGCGCCCAGTCCCATCAGGCCCGCGACCAGCACGCTCGCCCCCAGCAGCGGCTCCACCGCGGGCAGCGAAAAGGGAAGCAGGGCGCCTACTACGAGGCCGGCGAAGACCGTGGCGGCCGCCTTGCGCCCGATGCCGGCGACGCAGCCCCACAGGCCCAGACCCAGCATCGCCAGCCAGTGGTCGAGCCCGAGCAGGGGATGGACCAGGCCACTGGCCAGGCCGGCCTCGCCATGCCCGGGGTGGGCCCAGGCGCCGCCGGCGGCCATCAGGACGATCAGGAAAACCGAATGTTTCATGCCGCGTGCTCCTCTCGGGTGGCGTCCAGCAGGCCCTGTTCGCGGATGAAGGCGACGACCTCGTCCACGCCGGCGCCGGTGCGCAGGTTGGTAAAGACAAAGGGCCGCTCGCCGCGCTGGCGGCGGGCGTCGGCGGCCATGATGTCGAGATTGGCGCCCACGTGCGGCGCCAGGTCGGTCTTGTTGATGATCAGCAGGTCCGAGCGCGTGATGCCCGGCCCGCCCTTGCGCGGGATCTTCTCGCCGCCCGCGACGTCGATGACGTAGAGGGTCAGGTCCGACAGTTCCGGGCTGAAGGTGGCCGCGAGGTTGTCGCCGCCCGACTCGACCAGGACCAGTTCCAGCGCGGGGAAGTCCGCCTGCAGGCGGGCGATGGCTTCGAGGTTGATCGAGGCGTCTTCGCGGATCGCGGTGTGCGGGCAGCCCCCGGTTTCCACCCCCATCAGGCGCTCCGGCGGCAGCGCCGCCGCGCGCAGCAGGATCTCCATGTCCTCGCGGGTATAGATGTCGTTGGTGATGACGGCCATGTCGTACTGCGCGCGCATGGCCTTGCAGAGCTGCTCGCACAGCGCGGTCTTGCCCGATCCGACCGGGCCGCCCACGCCGACGCGCAAGGGATTCGATTGCATGCTTGTTCCTCTCAATATCAGGACCGGTACAGCCGGCCGCTCTGGACTTCGTGGTACATCGACAGCTGGGCCAGTCCCGGCGCCCAGCTCGACAGGTCTTCGTCGGGCAGCGCGCGCGCCCGCGCGGCGGCCGCTTCGATCGCCGGGCGCAGCGCCAGCAGCAGGCGTTGCCCGGCGACCTGGCCCAGCGGGATCGACTTCACGCACACCAGCACCTGGTTCTCGGCCCATGAGAACAGCAGCGCCAGCAGCGCTTCCTCATGCGGCACCGCCAGCGCATGCACGGCCTGCGCCAGCGCGGCGGGGAAGCAGGTGTCGCGGGTGTGGGGTATTGCGCCGCCGGCCGGGGCCAGCTGCAGTTCGATCAGCAGCCGGGTCAGGGAAAATCCCATCTGGACCGTCTCGGCGCGCAGTTCGGCGCTTTCGCGCGAGGCCAGGTAGCGCGCGTTCCACTGCGCGAACGCGGCGCCGTCGCCGGTGCGGCAGGCCGCAAGCAGGCGCCAGAACACGGCGCCGTCCCAGCAGGCCTGCACGTCGTCCAGCTGGCGCGCCAGGTAGCGCGCGGCGCTGTCCGCGCAGCGCACGCGGCCGCGCTCGATCGCCGTTTCCAGGCCCTGGGAATAGCTGTAGGCGCCGACCGGCAGCGAGGGGCTGGCCAGCTGCAGCAGGTGCAGCAGGGCCGTCGCGTTCACGCGCGCTCCAGGTCGCCGGGGCGGTGGATTTTCTGGCGCAGCGGAACCGGGGCGAGCAGGTGGCGCGGTTCGTGGTCGTGACTGTGCGCGTGGCCCCCGCCATAGGCGCCCGGTTCCGGCTGGAAGGCCGCCTGTTCTTCGGTCACGGTGGCGCCCAGGCCGGCGAGCATCTCGCGCAGCACCGGGTCGGCGCGGATGCGCAGGTGGTCGGCGCCGATCTGCACCTGGCCATGGCGGTTGCCGAGGTGGAAAGCGCAGCGCACCAGCGCCTGCGGATCCGGTGCGCCGACGCGGTAGGTCGCTTCCAGCGCCGCGCGCACGCGCACCACCGCGCCTTCGGGCCCGGTGAGCAGGTCGCCGTCGCGCAGCACCGAGCCGCGCGGCAGGAACAGCGCGGCCGTCGCGCCCGAGGCAAGCGTGATGCGCAGGCGGCAGCGCTCGCGCTGGTCGTAGGGGAGCACCGCTTCATCCGTGACATGCGCGGTGACGTTATCGGCCCGCTCGAGCCGGGTATGCAGGGTCAGCATCGGATAGTCCTTCAAAATTCGCCTCAAAACAGAAAGTAGCGCTGCGCCAGCGGCAGCACGGTGGCCGGCTCGCAACTCAGGAGCTGGCCGTCGGCGCGCACCTCGTAGGTTTCCGGGTCCACCTGCATGACAGGGGTGGCGCCGTTGTGGATCATGTCCGCCTTGGACAGGCCGCGTGTGGCGCGGATCGGCAGCACGGTCTTGGTCAATCCCAGCCGCCCGGCGATGCCCTCGTCGAACGCCGCCTGCGAGACGAAGGTGACCGACTTGGCCAGGGCGCCGCCGTAGGCGCCGAACATGGGCCGGTAGTGCACCGGCTGGGGCGTCGGGATCGAGGCGTTCGGGTCGCCCATCTGGGCCATCGCGATCATGCCGGACTTCAGGATCATCGAAGGCTTGGCGCCGAAGAAGGCCGGCTTCCACAGCACCAGGTCGGCCAGCTTGCCGGTTTCGATCGAGCCCACCACATGTCCGATGCCATGGGTGATGGCCGGGTTGATGGTGTACTTCGCTATGTAGCGCCGGACGCGGAAGTTGTCGTGGGTAGCCGCAGGTGTGTTGACGGCCGCCGGTTCGGCCAGGTGGCCGCGCTGGACCTTCATCTTGTGCGCGGTCTGCCAGGTGCGCAGGATGACTTCGCCGACGCGGCCCATCGCCTGCGAGTCCGAGGACATCATCGAGATCGCGCCCAGGTCGTGCAGGATGTCTTCCGCGGCGATGGTCTCGCGCCGGATGCGCGACTCGGCGAAGGCCACGTCCTCGGCGATGGACGCATCGAGGTGGTGGCAGACCATCAGCATGTCCAGGTGCTCGTCGAGCGTGTTGACGGTGTAGGGACGGGTCGGGTTGGTCGAGGAGGGCAGCACGTTCGCCTCGCCGACCGCCGCGATGATGTCCGGCGCATGGCCGCCGCCGGCGCCTTCGGTATGGAAGGTATGGATGGTGCGGCCCTTGAACGCGCCCAGGGTGCTCTCTAGGTGCCCCGCCTCGTTTAGCGTATCGGAGTGCAGCGCCACCTGCACGTCGAAGCGCTCGGCCACGGCCAGGCAGTTGTCGATGGCCTGCGGCGTGCTGCCCCAGTCTTCGTGCAGCTTCAGGCCCACCACCCCGGCCCGGATCTGTTCTTCGAGCGGTCCCGGCAGGCTGGCGTTGCCCTTGCCCAGGAAGCCCAGGTTCATCGGAAAGGCATCGGCCGCCTGCAGCATGGAATGGATGTGCCAGGGGCCGGGCGTGCAGGTCGTGGCCGCCGTGCCCACCGCCGGGCCGGTGCCGCCGCCGATCATGGTGGTCACGCCGCTGCACAAGGCTTCCTCGATCTGCTGCGGGCAGATGAAGTGGATGTGGGTGTCGACGCCGCCGGCGGTGACGATATGGCCTTCGCCCGCGATGATCTCGGTGGCCGCGCCGATGACCATGGTCACGCCGGGCTGGATGTCCGGATTGCCGGCCTTGCCGATGGCGGCGATGCGGCCGTCCTTCAGGCCGATGTCGGCCTTGACGATGCCCCAGTGGTCGACGATGACGGCATTCGTGATGACGGTGTCCATGACCTCGGCATGCAGGCGTTGCGACTGGCCCATGCCGTCGCGGATGACCTTGCCGCCGCCGAACTTGACTTCCTCGCCGTAGTGGGCGGCGGCGTAGTCGTGTTCGATCTCGATGAACAGTTCGGTGTCGGCCAGGCGGATGCGGTCGCCCACGGTGGGGCCGTACATTTCGGCGTAGGCCTGGCGCTTGATGGTCGCCATCAGTGGTCCTCCAGGGGCAAGGGGGGCAAGGCGCCCATTACCTGGCCGTTGAAGCCGTAGACTGCGCGCGCACCGGCCAGTGCGACGAGTTCGACCGTGCGGTGCTGGCCGGGCTCGAAGCGCACCGCCGTGCCGGCGGCGATGTCGAGGCGCATGCCGAGGGCGGCCGCGCGATCGAACTGCAGCGCCGCGTTCACCTCGGCGAAATGGAAGTGCGAGCCGACCTGCACCGGGCGGTCGCCGCTGTTGGCCACGCGCAGGACGAGGCCGGGGCGGCCGGCGTTAAGCGCGATGTCGTCCTCGCGCAGGACGTATTCTCCAGGGATCATCGGCTGCTCCTCATACGATCGGGTGGTGGACGGTGACGAGCTTGGTCCCGTCCGGGAAAGTGGCTTCGACCTGGATGTCGGGGATCATCTCCGGCACGCCCTCCATCACGTCGTCGCGGGCCAGGATGCGGGTGCCTTCGTACATCAGTTCGGCCACGCTGCGGCCATCGCGCGCGCCTTCCATGATGGCGGCCGAGATCAGCGCCACCGATTCCGGATAGTTGAGCTTCAGTCCGCGTGCGCGGCGCCGCTCCGCCAGCAGGGCGGCGGTGAAGATCAGCAGCTTGTCTTTTTCTCTGGGTGTCAGGTCCATGTCGGCAGGGTGCAAAGGTCAGGTGGCCCAGATGCGGGGCATGAGCGCGGGACGGCCCATCAGGTGCGGTCGCAGCAGCTGCCACACGCCGGTCATCACGCGGCGCGCATGTTCGCTGTCGCTGCACAGCAGGCGGGCGATGAAGACGGATTTGAGCTGGCTGGCGCCGAGCGCGGGGTCGAGTTCACGGACCCGCGCCAGCAGGACGGCCGGCAGGGCCGGCCCGACCGCCGTGAGGGTGGCGCAGACCGTCGCGCCATCGAGCCCGAAGGGGCCGGCGAGGGCGCCGCAACCGGCCTGGAGGCGCGCCTGTTCGTACCACAGCAGTTCGCTGCCGCACCAAAGTTCGGAGTGCAGGCGCAGCTCGCCGCGTTCGAAGCGCTCGCCGCTGGCCTGGCGGCCGAAGCACAGCACCTCGCAGCCGATGTAGCGGGCGCCGGCGCCCAGGTGCACGACATGGCGCTGCACGGCGCGCGCGCCGTCGAAGTAGATGGTCTCCTGCGGCATCCACTCGAGCGCCGCGCCATCGCCGGCCGTCAGCCGCACCGACTGGCTGGCCGCACCGTCGCCCTCATTGCAGCGATACCACTTGGCCGCGCCCGGCGAGGTCAGGAAGGCGTGCGCTCCTGGCGCGACGCTGGCGGCGATCTGCAGCCGGTCGCCGGCGCGGATGCCGCCGGGAGGATGGACCAGGATGGCGTGCACGGTCTGGACGCCTTCCGGGTACAGGGGCTTTTGCACGCGCAGCGGACCGTGATGGCGGTTGCGGGCCAGGATGCTGGCGCCGCCGGCGAGGGCGATCTCCAGTTCGAGGCTGGCCAGCCAGCCGTTGTCGGCCTCGCTGTGGTGGGTCTGTTCGTCTCGCATGACCTGGTACATAGCACTTTCCATGCCACTGACGGGCAAGGGCGCGTACCGCCGCGGTGCGGCGGGCTGGCGCCGCTCGCGCACGCCGCACCGCGCGCGAGCGGCATGCGCCGCGAAGGTGCCTCGTGCCCGCCCCTGGTGCAGGCGCCGGCCGGCGATGCGCCGCCAGAATACATTTGCATCCTCGGCAATGTCGGCGATAATGGCCGTGTTCCCTGAGGAGGAAACGGATGCGCGACGCAGTCATCATCGGAGCGGGCCACAACGGCCTGGTATGCGCCTTCTACCTGGCCCGCGCCGGCCTGAAGGTCACGGTACTCGAGCAGCGCGAGGTGGTCGGCGGCGCCGCCGTCACCGAGGAATTCCATCCGGGTTTCCGCAACTCGGTGGCCGCCTACACCGTTTCCCTGCTCAACCCCAGGGTCATCGCCGACATGAACCTGGCCGGACACGGCCTGCGCGTCGTCGAGCGGCCCCTGTCGAACTTCCTTCCCATCGACGACACCCGCTACCTGAAGGTCGGCGCGGGTAAAACGCACAGCGAGGTGGCCAGGTTCTCGCAACGCGACGCCGAACGCCTCGACGCCTATCACGGCCACCTCGATGCGGCGGCGGACCTGCTGCGCGAGCTGGTGCTGCAGACGCCGCCGAACCGGGTCGAGGGCGGCTGGCTCGCCGCGCTGCCCGAGCTGATCAAGGCCGGCAAGCTGGGCAGCCGGATGCGGACCCTGCCGCTCGCCAGCCAGCGCGAGCTGCTCGACCTGTTCACCAAGTCGGCCGGCGACTACCTCGACGGCTGGTTCGACAGCGCGCCGATCAAGGCGGCCTTCGGCTTCGACAGCGTGGTGGGCAACTACGCCAGCCCCTACGCGCCCGGCTCGGCCTATGTGCTGCTGCACCATGTATTCGGCGAGGTCAACGGCAAGAAGGGCGCCTGGGGGCACGCCATCGGCGGCATGGGCGCCATCACCCAGGCGATGGCGAAGGCGGTCGGGGCGCTCGGGGTGGAGATCCGCCTGGGCGCGGGCGTGCGCGAGGTGCTGCTGGAGAAGGGCCGCGCAAGCGGCGTCGTCACCGCCAAGGGCGAGCGCGTCGACGCGAGGGTGGTCGTCTCGAACCTGAATCCGCGTCTCCTGTATACGAAGCTGGTCGAGCCAGGCGCGCTGCCCGCCGATTTCCTGCGCCGCATGCAGGCCTGGCGCTGCGGCTCCGGGACCTTCCGCATGAACGTGGCGCTGTCCGAGCTGCCCAGCTTCACTTGCCTGCCCGGCACCGAGGCGGGCGAGCACCACGGCAGCGGCATCATCATCGCGCCCAGCCTGGCCTATATGGAGCGTGCTTACATGGATGCGCGCACCGATGGCTGGTCGCGCGAGCCCATCGTCGAGATGCTGATTCCGTCCACCCTCGACCCGACCCTGGCGCCGCCGGGCCAGCACGTGGCCAGCCTGTTCTGCCAGCATGTCGCGCCCCAGCTGCCGGACGGGTCGAGCTGGGACCAGCACCGCGAACGCGTGGCCGACCTCATGATCGACACGGTCGACCGCTGGGCCCCCAATTTCAAACGCTCGGTGCTCGGCCGGCAGATCATGAGCCCGCTCGACCTGGAGCGCAGCTTCGGCCTGGTCAATGGCGACATCTTCCACGGCGCCCTGGGACTCGACCAGCTGTTCTCGGCGCGGCCGATGCTCGGCTACGCGGACTACCGCGGTCCCATTCCCGGCCTCTACACCTGCGGCGCTGGCGCCCATCCGGGCGGCGGCGTCACCGGCGCGCCTGGGCACAACGCCGCGCGCGAAGTCCTGCGCGACGTCGCCAGGCGGCGCGCATGAGCCGCCATGCCCTGTGCATGGCCCTCCTGGTGGCCTGCGCGGCGGCGCAGGCGGCCGAGGCCCCCGCCGACCTGGTCTACCGCAACGGCTTCGTCTACACCGTCGACGACAGCGACAGCGTGCAGCAGGCCCTGGCCGTGCGCGCCGGACGCATCGTCTACGTCGGCCCGGATGCGGGCGCCGCAGGCTGGATCGGCAAGACCACCCGCGTCGTCGACCTGCGGGGACGGATGCTGATGCCGGGGCTGGTCGACGCCCACATGCACCCGCAATCGGGCGGCAGCCGCCTGCTCAACTGCAGTCTCGATTACCAGCGGCTCACGGCGCCGCAGTTCCGGGCGCGCATCCAGGCTTGCCTCGACCGCGACAGGAACAAGGGGCGGAACCAGCCGCTGTTGGTGGTCAACTGGTTCCAGCAGGGCATGCAGCCCGAGGGCACGGCGACCAGCGCCGCCACCCTCGATGCGCTCAGGACCACGCGCCCGGTCATCGTGCGCTCCTCGTTCGGCCATTCGGTGCAACTGAATACGCGCGCGATCGCGCTGGCCGGCATCGGGCGCCACACGCCCGACCCGGCGGGAGGAAAGATCGTACGCGACGCCAGGGGCGAGGCCACGGGCCTGCTGGAGGACGCGGCCCAGGACCTGGCGATGCGCCTGCTGCCGCCTTTGACAGCGTCGGAGAACCTGGCGGCTTCGCAGGCGGCGCTGGCCGCGATGCGGCGCCAGGGGATCACCAGCTTCCTGGACGCCTGGACCGATCCGGAGACGATGACGGCCTTCGCGGCGCTGCAGCGCCAGGGCAGGCTCACCGCGCGCGCCCACTTCGCGGTGCTGGTCGAGGTGGAGAAGGGCGCGACCCCGCAGGGCGCCGTCGCCAGCCTGCGCGAGCAGCAGAAGCGTTTCGACCAGGGGCCGATCCGGGCCGCGCCCTCGATGCGGGTGCGCCACGCCAAGCTCTTCATGGACGGCGTGATCGCCGCGCCCGCCTTCACCGGCGCCATGCTCGAACCCTACCTGGTCAACAAGGGGACGAACGATCATCCCGACTGGCAGCCCGGCCCGAGCAAGGGCCCACCGGGCTACTTTTCAGCGCAGGCCCTGCGCGCCACGCTGGCGGAACTTGCCCGGGCCGGAGTCGATCCGCACATCCATGCCGACGGCGACCGCGCGGTGCGCGAGTCGCTGGACGCCATCGCGGCGCTGCGCGAAACGGCTGAGGGGAAGGGCGTGCGGCCCGCCATCGCCCACGCCGAGATCGTGGCGCCGGCCGATTATGCACGCTTCGCGCTGCTCGACGTGACGCCGGTGCTGTCCTTCCAGTGGGCCAAGCCGGCGCCGGACACCGTCGACGCCCTCGAACCCTACCTGGGCCCCGCGCGCTACGCGGCGGTCCAGCCGCAGGCCGTGCTGCTGGACGCCGGCGCCCGCGTCGCCCATGGCAGCGACTGGCCGGTCGATCCGCTCGACGCCTGGTTCGCCCTGAAGGTGGCCGTCACGCGCACCGCCGCGCCAGCGGCGGGGGAGCGGTACGCCGGACGCCTGACGAACCAGCCGGGCATGCCGCGCGCCGCCGTGCTGCGGGCGGCGACCATGAACGCGGCCTGGACGCTGCGCCAGGAAGCCGAGACTGGATCGCTGGAGGCCGGCAAACTGGCCGACTTCATTGTCCTCGACCGTAACTTCTTCTCGATCGCGGAAGAGGACATCGCCAACATCAAGGTGCTGCAGACTGTCGTCGGCGGCAAGGTGGTGTACGAGGCGCAGACGCTGCGCCGGGAGCGCTGATCAGTCCTCGTGCGGCGGCGCGCCGGCCACCGCCGGCGCCGCCTCCTGCGCCAGATAATTGTCCTTGAGCCGGACGTAATGCTCGGCCAGGTAGCGGATATGGGCGAGCTCCTCCGCCGTCAGGGGCCTGACCTGCCGGGCCGGCCGTCCCAGGTAGAGATAGCCGCTCTCGAGCACCTTGCCCGGCGGGACCAGGCTGCCGGCGCCGAGCATGACCCTGTCGGCGACGACGACGTCGTCCATGAGGATGGACCCCATGCCGATCAGGCACTCGTTGCCGATGGTGACGCCGTGGAGGATCACCGCATGGCCGATGGTCACGTAGTCGCCGATGACCAGGGGGGTGCCGTTCGGGTTGTTCTCGTTCCTGTGCGAGACATGGCCGATGGTGAAGTCCTGGATGTTCGTGCAGCGCCCCACATGGATGTGGTTGACGTCGCCGCGCAGGACGGCATTGCACCAGATTGAACTGTCGACGCCGATGCGCACCTCGCCAATGACCTGGGCCGACTCGTGCACGAAGGCCCGCGGGCCGATCGCGGGCGTGAAATCGAGGTAGCTGGTAATGGACATTGCCGGGCTCCGGAGTGACCTTGTCCGTTAGTCATCAGGAACCCGAATAAGTTCGGTCCGATTGAACGGTCGCACCTCCCCGGTCCGCTTCCGATCGGCTGCGCTGGCCGGCGTTCAGGCCATGAGCTGCGCGACGATTTCCAGGGACTTGAGCCGTTTTGCGGGATCGAAGACGTCGCACACGATCATCAATTCGTCGGCGCCGGTTTCCGCGACCAGCTTGTTCAAACCCGCGCGTACGGTGTCGCGGCTGCCGATCACGCTGCAGCCCAGCATCCGTCCGGCCTGGAATTTTTCCGCGGGCGTCCAGTAGGCATCGATATCCTCGACCGGCGGCTGCATCAGTCCGGGCACGCCACGGAAGAGGTCGGCGAACGCCATCTGCTGCGAGGTCGCCAGGTAGTGGGCCTCCTCGTCGGTCTCGGCTGCGATGACGTTCACGCCTACCAGTGCGTAAGGCTGGTCCAGTTGCGCCGAGGGCTTGAAGTGCGTGCGGTAATGCTCGAGCGCCTGGTGCAGCATCTGCGGCGCGAAATGCGAGGCGAAGCCGTAGGGCAGGCCCAGGTGGGCGGCCAGTTGCGCGCCGAACATGCTCGAGCCCAGGATCCAGAGCGGCACCGCGGTGCCCGAGCCCGGCACCGCCTCGATGCCCCCAACGGCGCCGTCGGGCGCAAGGAAGGCCTGCAGCTCGAGCACGTCCTGGGGGAAGTTCTCGGCGTTGCCCGGACTGCGGCGCAGGGCGCGCAGGGTGGTCTGGTCGGTGCCAGGCGCGCGCCCCAGCCCAAGGTCGATCCGGCCGGGGAACAGGGTTTCCAGGGTACCGAACTGTTCGGCAATCACGTAGGGCGCATGATTCGGCAGCATGACGCCGCCCGCGCCCACGCGGATGGTGCTGGTGCCGGCGGCGATATGGGCAATCACGATCGATGTGGCGGCCGTGGTCACGGCCGGCATGTTGTGGTGCTCGGCCACCCAGATGCGGCGATAGCCCAGGCGTTCGGCATGCTGCGCCACGGTCCGGGCTTCGTCCAGGGCGCTGCGGCGGTCGGAACCCTGGCGTACACGGCCGAGTTCAAGAATGGAAAGTGGGGTCATGGTGTGTTCTCGATGTAGGCCGAGGCAGGGCCGGGGCCTGCGCGTGACGATGCCTGCGCACGGGGGCAAGCCCGGCAGCGGCGCTGATGATCACCGGATGATAGTCGATTACGCGCATTTCCGCTGACTCCCGCAGACGACATGGCCGGCGGCCGGTCACCCTTCAGCCCTGGCCCTGCGCTGGTCCGCTTTCGTGCCCGCCAGATTTTCCCAATATCCCGGGGCGTTGTAGATCTCCTTCAGGTAGTCGATGAAATGGCGGATCTTCGCCGGCAGGTAGCGCTGTTGCGGGTAGACCGCCTGGATCGGGTAATCGTGGACCGCGAACTCGTCGAGGACGGTGACGAGTTCGCCGCGCTTGAGCTCGGCCTGGATCTCCCAGGTCGAGCGCCAGCCGATACCCAGGCCCTGCTTCACCCAGTCGAACAGCAGTTCGCCGTCGTTGCAGGCGAGGTCGCCGTCGACCCGCACCGCGAACAGCCTGCCGTCGCGGTGGAAGGTCCAGCCGCGCTGCTGGCCGCCCTGCAGGTTGAAGGCCAGGCAGTTGTGGCGCACCAGGTCCTCCGGCACGGCCGGCACGCCGTGGCGTTCGAAATAGGCGGGCGTGCCGCAGACCACCCTGCGGTTGGGGAAGAGCGGGACGGCGACGTAGTTCGGGTCGAGCACCTCGCCGATGCGGATCGCCATGTCGTAGCCCTCGCGCACCAGGTCGACCACGCTGTCGGTGAAGTTGAAGGACATCTTCAGTTCCGGATGGATGGCCCGGAAGGGCGGCGCGTGGGGCGCCACGTGCGAACGGCCGAAGGCCGCCGGCGCCGAGACGACCAGGTGGCCGCGCACTGTGCTGCGCCCGGCGCTGATGCTGTTCTCGGTGATCTCGAAGTCGCGCAGCAGCTGGCGGCAGGGCTCGAGGAACTGTTCGCCCAGGGCCGTGAGCGAGAGGCCGCGCGTGGAGCGGTGCATCAGGCGCACGCCGAGCCGCCTTTCCAGCGCATCGAGGCGCCGCCCCATCACCACCGGGGTCACGCCTTCCACCAGCGCGGCCGCCGCGAAGCTGCCTTTCTCGGTGACGAGGACGAAACTGCGGATTTCCGTGTAGCGGTCCATGCCGGTCTCACTCCATACTTTTAGTATCGACAGAGACAATAGTAGCAGCAATTCAACATTTCCGGACCCGGCGCTATCCTGAACTGGAAGATCCGATCAATCCAAGGCAAGGGAGGCGCATATGGCCCGTATGAGGGCAATCGACGCGGCAGCGGCAGTGCTGCACAAGGAGGGGATAGGCAGGGTGTTCGGGGTGCCGGGCGCCGCGATCAACCCCCTGTATTCGGCAATGAAGAAGAACGGCGGCTTCGACCACGTGCTGGCGCGCCACGTCGAGGGCGCCTCCCACATGGCCGAGGGCTACACCCGTGCGCGCGCCGGCAACATCGGCGTGTGCATCGGCACCTCCGGTCCGGCCGGCACCGACATGATCACCGGCCTCTACTCCGCCTGGGCCGATTCGATACCTATCTTATGTATCACCGGCCAGGCGCCGCGCGCCCGCCTGTACAAGGAAGACTTCCAGGCGGTCGACATCGAGTCCATCGCCAAGCCGGTCACCAAGTGGGCGGTCACGGTGCGCGAGCCGGCCCTGGTGCCGCGCGTGTTCCAGCAGGCCTTCCACATCATGCGCTCCGGCCGGCCGGGTCCGGTGCTGATCGACCTGCCTTTCGACGTGCAGATGGCCGAGATCGAGTTCGATATCGAGACCTATGCCTCGCTGCCGGTCTACAAGCCGGCCGCGACCCGCGCCCAGGCCGAAAAGGCCCTGGCCATGCTGAACGCCGCCGAGCGCCCGCTGATCGTCTGCGGGGGCGGCGTGATCAATGCCGATGCGGCGGCGAAGCTGCAGGAGTTCGCCGAGCTGGTCGGCGTACCCGTGGTCCCGACGCTGATGGGCTGGGGCGCGATCCCCGACGACCATCCGCTGATGGCCGGCATGGTCGGCCTGCAGACCTCCCACCGCTACGGCAACGCCACCATGCTGGCCTCGGACTTCGTGATCGGCATCGGCAACCGCTGGGCCAACCGCCATACCGGTTCGGTCGAGGTCTATACGAAAGGACGCACCTTCGTCCACATCGACATCGAGCCGACCCAGATCGGGCGCGTCTTCGATCCCGACTACGGCATCGTGTCCGACGCCGGCGCCGCGCTCGAGCTCCTGATCGAGGTGGCGCGCGGCCTGAAGCTGATCCACGGCCTGCCCGACCGCGGCGCCTGGGTGGCCGAGTGCCAGTCGCGCAAGCGCACCATGCTGCGCAAGACCCACTTCGACAGCACGCCGCTCAAGCCCCAGCGCGTGTACGAGGAGATGAACCGCGCCTTCGGGCCGGAAACCTGCTACGTCAGCACCATCGGCCTGTCGCAGATCGCCGCCGCCCAGTTCCTGCACGTGTACAAGCCCCGCAACTGGATCAACTGCGGCCAGGCCGGCCCCCTGGGCTGGACCATTCCGGCCGCCCTGGGCGTGTGCGCCGCCGACCCCGAGCGCGAGGTCGTCGCCATCTCGGGCGACTACGACTTCCAGTTCATGATCGAGGAGCTGGCCGTCGGCGCGCAATTCAAGCTTCCCTACCTGCACGTGGTGGTCAACAACGCCTACCTGGGGCTGATCCGCCAGGCCCAGCGCGGCTTCGACATGGATTACTGTGTGCAGCTCGCCTTCGAGAACATCAACGCGCCCGAACTGGAGAGCTACGGCGTGGATCACGTGGCGGTGGCCGAGGGCCTGGGCTGCAAGGCGCTGCGGGTGCGGCGGGCCGAGGACATCGGGCCGGCCTTTGCCCAGGCGCGCGACTGGATGCGCGAGCACCGGGTCCCGGTCGTGGTCGAGATCATCCTCGAACGCGTCACCAACATCGCGATGGGCACCGAGATCGATGCCGTCAACGAGTTCGAAGCACTGGCCGTGCAGCGCGAGGACGCGCCCACGGCGATTGCCAACGCCTGAAGGAGAACCAGATGCCAAGATTTGCCGCCAACCTGACGATGCTGTTCACCGAACTGGCCTTCCTCGACCGCTTCGAAGCCGCCGCCAACGCCGGCTTCAAGGGCGTGGAGTACCTCTTCCCCTATGCCTACGATCCCGCCGCCCTGGCCGAACGGCTCGACCGCCTGCAACTGGTCCAGGTGCTGCACAACCTGCCGGCGGGCGACTGGGAGAAGGGCGAGCGCGGCATCGCCTGCCATCCGGACCGCGTCGGCGAGTTCCAGGACGGCGTCGGCCGCGCCATCGACTACGCCCGCCTGCTCGGCTGCAGGCAGCTCAACTGCCTGGCCGGGATCGCACCGGCGGGCGCCGATGCGGACGCCGTGCGGCGCACGTTCGTCGACAACCTGCGCTTCGCCGCCGACCAGCTGAAGGCGGCCGGCATCCGCCTGCTGGTCGAGCCGGTCAACACCCGCGACATCCCGGGCTTTTACCTGAACCGCACGGACCAGGCCATCGCCATCCTGGACGAGGTGGGCTCCGACAACCTCTTCCTGCAGTACGACATCTACCATGCCCAGCGCATGGAGGGCGAGCTCGGCAACACCATCGAGCGCCACCTGGCGCGCATCGGCCACATCCAGCTGGCCGACAACCCCGGGCGCAACGAGCCGGGCACGGGCGAAATCAACTACCCCTGGCTGCTGCGGCACATCGACCGCCTCGGCTACACGGGCTGGATCGGCTGCGAGTACAAGCCGGCCGCCGACACCCGCGCCGGCCTGGGCTGGATCGAGGCGCTGGCCTGAACGACGACAGACAAGACAGAACGAGACATCAAGGAGAACGACATGGCAACGATCGGATTCATTGGGCTGGGCATCATGGGCGCGCCGATGGCGGGACATCTCGCCAACCACGGGCACCGCCTGTTCACCTACACGCATGGCGAGACGCCGGCCGCCTTGCTCGCGGCCGGCGCGGTGGCCTGCGCCAACAGCGCCGAGGTGGCGCGGCAGGCCGACGTGATCATCATCATGGTGCCGGACACGCCCCAGGTGGAGGAAGTGCTGTTCGGCGAGTTCGGCGTGGCCGCCGGCCTCACCGAGGGCAAGGTCGTGGTCGACATGAGTTCGATCTCGCCGGTGGCGACCAAGGATTTCGCGAAACGCATCCGCGAGTTCGGCTGCGAGTACCTGGATGCGCCGGTGTCGGGCGGCGAGGTGGGCGCCAAGGCCGCCAGCCTGACCATCATGGTGGGCGGCAGCGAAGCGGCCTTCGACCGGGTGCGTCCGCTGTTCCAGCTGATGGGCAAGAACATCACCCTGGTCGGCGGCAATGGCGACGGCCAGATCACCAAGGTCGCCAACCAGATCATCGTGGCGCTGACCATCGAGGCGGTGGGCGAGGCCCTGCTGCTGGCGGCCAAGGCCGGCGCCGATCCGGCCCGGGTGCGCGAAGCCCTGATGGGCGGCTTTGCCTCCTCGCGCATCCTGGAAGTGCATGGCGAGCGCATGGTCAAGCGCAACTTCGCGCCGGGTTTCCGCATCGACCTGCACCGCAAGGACCTGAACCTGGCCCTGACGACCGGGCGCCAGCTCGGCGTGGCGCTGCCGAACACCGCCACCGCCCAGGAGCTGTTCAATACCTGCGCGGCCCACGAGGGAGGCAGCTGGGACCACTCGGCCATGGTGCGGGCGCTGGAGATCATGTCGAACTTCTTGATCGGCCAGGAAGCCTGATGGACGCCGGCCACCGCGCACTGCTGGCGCGCATGTTCGAGGCCGCGGTCGACGCGGCCCAGCCGGCGCGCCGCGTTCCCCTCTACCTGCCCGAGCCCCCGAAAGGGCGCACCGTCGTCGTCGGCTTCGGCAAGGCCTCGGCGGCGATGGCGCAGGCGCTCGAGCGCCACTGGCCGGGACCGCTCGGCGGCCTGGTGGCGACGCGTTACGGCTACGCCGTGCCCTGCGAGCGCATCCGCATCGTCGAGGCCGCGCACCCGGTGCCCGACGCGGCCGGGCTGCAGGCGGCGCGCCAGATGCTGGAGACGGTGCAGGGACTGGGCCCGGACGACCTGGTCATCTGCCTGGTGTCCGGCGGCGGCTCGGCGCTGCTGCCCCTGCCGGGCGCGGGCGTCACGCTGGAGGACAAGCAGGCCATCAACCGCGCGCTGCTGGCCTGCGGCGCCAGCATCACCGAAATGAACTGCGTGCGCCGCCACCTCTCGCGGATCAAGGGCGGGCGCCTGGCGGCGGCCTGCCATCCGGCGCGCGTCCTGAACCTCCTGATCTCGGACGTGCCGGGCGACGACCCGGTCGACATCGCTTCCGGACCGACGGTCGGCGATCCGACCACCTGCGAGGATGCGCTGGCGATCGTGCGGCGCTACGGCATCGAGCTGCCGGCGGCGGCGCGGGCGCTGCTCGAGAGCGGTCTTGGCGAAAGCGTCAAGCCGGACGATCCGCGCCTGGCCCGGGTCACGACCCACCTGGTCGCCTCGCCCCAGATGGCGCTGGAGGCCGCCGCGGCGGTCGCGCGCGCGGCCGGCGTCACCCCTGTGATCCTCGGCGACAGCATCGAGGGCGAGGCGCGCGAGGTGGCCAGGGTCATGGCGGGGATCGCCCTGCAGGCGCGCCGCCACGGCCAGCCGGCGGCCGCGCCCTGCGTGCTGCTGTCGGGCGGCGAGACCACGGTCACCCTGCGCGGCGGCGGTCGCGGCGGGCGCAACGTCGAATTCCTGCTGGCGCTGGGGCTGGCGCTGAACGGGGCCGCAGGCATCCATGCGGTGGCGGCCGACACCGACGGCGTCGACGGCGCGGAAGAGGTCGCCGGCGCGTACCTGGCGCCGGACACCCTGGAGCGCGCCCGGGCGCGCGGCGTGCGGGCGCGCGACAGCCTCGACGACAACGACGCCCACAGCTTCTTCGGCCTGCTGGGCGACGCCCTGGTGACGGGGCCGACCCTGACCAACGTAAACGACTTCCGGGCTATCCTAGTCACCTGAGCCCCGTCTCCGATTTGCCGTTTTTCCGTCTGACGGGTGCGGGCCAGGCCTGCGCCCGTCTTTTTTCAGACCACAGGAGTCCCCGATGCTACGCCAACGCCGTTCCCGCATCCTCGCCACCCTCGGCCCCGCCAGTTCCAGCATCGATCGCATCCGTGCGCTGGCCCTGGCCGGCGCCGACGTGTTCCGCCTGAACTTCAGCCACGGCAGCCATGCCGACCACGCCGCGCGTTTCGAAGCCATCCGCGCGGTCGAGCGCGAGCTCGGGCGTCCGATCGGCGTACTGATGGACCTGCAGGGCCCGAAGCTGCGGGTCGGCAGCCTGGCCGGCGGCAAGGCGCTGCTGGCGCCAGGGGCGCGTTTCCGGCTCGACCTGGATGCCGCCGAGGGCGACAGCGCCCGCGCCCAGTTGCCGCACCCGGAGATCTTCGCCGCGCTCCACCCGGGCGCCGAACTGCTGCTCGACGACGGCAAGCTGCGCCTGCGCGTCGATGCCTGCGGGCCGGACCATGCCGAGACCACGGTGCTGGTCGGCGGCATGCTGTCCGACCGCAAGGGCGTCAACGTGCCCGGCGTGGTGCTGCCGATCTCGCCGCTGACCGCCAAGGACAGGGCCGACCTGGCCTTCGGCCTGGAGCTGGGCGCCGACTGGGTCGCGCTCTCCTTCGTGCAGCGTCCCGAGGACGTGCGCGAGGCGCGCGCCCTGGTCGGCAAGCGCGCCTGGATCATGGCCAAGCTGGAAAAGCCGGCCGCCATCGACGCACTGGAGGAGATCGTCGCCCTGTCCGACGGCATCATGGTGGCGCGCGGCGACCTCGGCGTGGAGCTGCCGCCCCAGCAGGTGCCGGTCCTGCAGCGCCGCATCGTGCATGCGGCGCGCGCGGCCGGGCGGCCGGTGGTGGTGGCCACCCAGATGCTCGAATCGATGGTGGCCGCGCCCGTGCCGACCCGGGCAGAGGTCTCGGACGTGGCGAGCGCGATCTACGAAGGGGCCGATGCCGTGATGCTGTCGGCCGAATCCGCATCCGGCCAGTACCCGGTACAGGCGGTGACGGTGATGGACGACGTGATCCGCGAGGTCGAGCGCGATCCGCGCTGGCGCATCGGCCTGGACGCCAGCCATACCCCGGCCGAGGCCACCACGGCCGACGCGATCTGCTGCGCGCTGCGCCGCGTCGCCAGCCTGATCGCACCCGCCGCCATCGTGGCCTACACCGCGAGCGGAGCGAGCTGCCTGCGCGCCAGCCGCGAACGTCCCGCGGCGCCCATCCTGGCGCTGACGCCGGACATGGGCATCGCGCGCCGCCTGGCGCTGGCCTGGGGCGTGCACCCGCTGCGCCTCGAGGAAGCGGCCACCCTGAACGAGATGGTGGCCGATGGCGTCCGCGCAGCCCGGGAGCAGGGCCTGGCCGCGCCGAACGACGACGTCGTCGTGGTCGCGGGCTTCCCCTCGGGGCATGCCGGCAGCACCAACCTGCTGCACGTGGCGCGGGTGAGTGAGGTGAAGTGACGACGTAGGGTGGGCACATAGCCGGTAGTCGCATGCGGCGATATGTCGCCCGCAAATCGTGCAATGGAAGCGGACTGGGGTTGACGTTAGCGGGCGAGAAGTTCCAGTCGACAGGCAAAGGCGGCGCACGTAACGCGTGGGCAGTGGGGCTGGCTAGATGCCAGCACCACAAAGTGCCCACCCTACGACTGCACATGGCGCGGATGAGTGAGATAACTATACAAGGAATAAAACAACGGGCGCTCGCGGCGCCCGTTGTTTTTAGTCCGTCCGGCTCAGTCCAGCAGATCGAACAGCGTGCGCGCCACCACCTTGGTGGCGCGGCGCAGGTCTTCCAGTTCGATGTGCTCGTCGGCGCGCTTGGCATTGCTTTCGCCGACGGTGCGCGGACCGCAGCCATAGAGCACCGCCGGGATGCCGCGCTCGCCGAACAGGCGCGCGTCGGTGTAGAGCGGGGTGCCGGCCGCCTCGACCGGCTCGTCGAACACGGCGCTGGCGTGGCGCGACAGGGCGTCGACCATGGGCTGGTTGCCCGGCAGCGGTTGCAGGGCATTGGCCAGCAGCAGGCGCCGGATCTCGATCGTGATGCCCGGGCAGTCGGCCACGGCGTCCTGGATCAGCCGGCGCAGCGCCGCTTCGACCTCGGCCGGATTCTCCTCGGGGATCATGCGGCGGTCGAGCTTGAGCACGACCTTGCCCGGCACCACGTTGGTATTCGTGCCGCCCTCGATCAGGCCGACGTTCAGGTAGGGGTGGTTGATGCCCTTGACCTGGCTGCGCGTGCCCTTGTAGATGCGGTTCTGCTCGTAGAGCGCGACCAGGATGCGGGTCGCCGCCTGCAGCGCGTCGACGCCGGTCTCCGGCACCGCCGCATGGCCCATCTTGCCGTTCACCGTGACTTCCATCTGCAGGCAGCCGTTGTGGGCGGTGACGACCTGGTAGCTGAAGCCGGCGGCGATCAGCAGGTCGGGCTTGACGATGCCCTGCTCGAGCAGCCAGCCCGGGCCGAGTTCGCCGCCGAATTCCTCGTCGTAGGTGAAATAGAGTTCGACGCCGCCCTTGAGCGGGGCGCCCAGGGCTTCCAGGGCGCGGGTGGCGAAGGTGAAGGTGGCGAAGTCGCACTTGCTGACGGCGGCGGCGCGGCCGTAGAGCTTGCCGTCGGCGATCTCGGCGCCGTAGGGCGGGTGGGTCCAGCCTTCGCCCGGCGGCACCACGTCGCCGTGGGCGTTCAGGGCCACGGTCCGACCCGTATCGTTGTATTTGCGGCGCACCACCAAGTTGGTGATGGTCTGCAGGCCGGCCTCCTGCACCACCGGCGCCGGCACCGCATGCTGCTCGGCCTCGAAGCCGAATGCGCGCAGCAGCTCGGTGGTGCGCTCGGCGTGCGGGGCGTTGTTGCCCGGCGGCGTGTCGGTCGGCACGCGCACCAGCTCCTGCAGGAAGCGCACCTCCTCGTCGAAATGGGCGTCGATCCAGGCGTCGAGGTTCTCGTAAGGGCTAGTCGGGGTCATGTCGGGTCCGTGGCAAGTTGGTGGAGGAGGTTCTGGAAGGCGAGCACGCACAGTTCGGTGTCGTCGTTGGTGACCGCTTCCAGTGGGTTATGGCTGATGCCGGCGTTCAGGCCGCGCTGGAACAGCATGGCCTGGGGCATTACCTGGTGCAGCATCATGGCGTCGTGGCCGGCGCCGCTGGGCATGCGGAAGACCGGCAGGCCGAGGCTGGCGACGGCGCCTTCCCAGCGTTCGCGCAGGTCCGGGGCGCAGGGCGCGGCGGCGGCGCGCATCGATTCTTCCAGTGTGTACTGCACGCCGCGCCGCGCGCAGATCGCGGCCAGGCGTTCCTGGATGTCGCGCGCACAGGCGTCGCGCACGTCATTGGTGGTGGCGCGCACGTCCAGGCTGAAGCGGCAGCGTCCCGGCACCACGTTGATCGAACCGTTCGGCACTTCCAGCATGCCGACGGTGGCCACCAGGTCGGGGACGGCGGCGCCGCGCTCCTCGACATAGAGCACGAGCTCGGCGGCAGCCGCGGCGGCGTCGCGCCGCATCGTCATCGGCGTGGTGCCCGCATGGCAGGCCGTGCCGGTGATCTCGCCAAAATAACGCACGCTGCCGTTGATCGAGGTGACCACGCCCAGCGGCAGGTCGGCGTCGTTCAGCACCGGACCCTGCTCGATGTGGACCTCGACGAAGCCGAGGTAGCGGGCCGGATCGCGTTTCAGGGCCGCGATGTCCCCGGCACGCAGGCCCGCATTCTCGAAGGCGGCGCGCATGGCGATGCCGTCGGCGTCCTGCTGGTCCAGCCAATCCATGTCGAACTGGCCGGTGAGGGCGCCGGAACCCAGGAACACGGCCTTGTAGCGCTGGCCTTCCTCTTCGGCGAAGCCGACCACCTCGATGCCGTAGGGCAGGCGGCGTCCCTGGCGATGCAGCTCGCGCACGCAGGCCATCGGCACCAGGATGCCCAGGCGGCCGTCGTACTTGCCGCCGTTGCGCACGGTGTCGTAGTGCGAGCCGGTGAGCAGGCGTTTCGCCTCCGGGTCCGCGCCGTGATAGACCCCGACCACGTTGCCGACGGCGTCGATGCCGACCTCGTCGAAGCCGCAATCCTCGCGCATCCAGCGCGCCAGTTGCGCCGCGCAGGCGCGGTGGGCATCGGTCAGGTAGGTGACGCACAGTTCGCCGCGCTCGGCGTAGCCGGGATCGCTGTGCGCGGCCAGGGCCTCGGCCCAGTCCCAGACCAGGTTGCCCAGCACCGGTTCGTGGCCGAACTTGTCGTTCAGGCGGATTTCGGCGATGCGGTGGATATTGCGCAGGGCCTCGGCCAGCTCGAAGTCGGGCTGGTTGGCCAGGCGGCGTGCAAAGGTGGCGATGATCTCGCGCTTGGGCAGGCCGGCGCCGCGCGGGCCGCGCACGGCCAGGATGAAGGGGAAACCGAACTTTGCGTTGTAGTCCGCGTTCAGGCGCTGGATAGTGGCGAACTCCTCGGGCGTGCAGTCGGTCAGGCCCGCCTTGTTCTGCTCGTTGGTCGACTCCGCGGTGAGCGACTTCGACACCATGGCCTTGCCGGCGAGCTCGGGGTGGGCCCGGATCAGGCCGAGCTTCGCTTCATCGGGCGCGGTGCGCACGGCTTCGATGAGGGCGTGCTTGAGCTGGGCCAGGCTGGCGAAGGGGCGGCGCTGCCAGGCGCGCGCCGCGATCCAGGGCGAATGTTCGTAGACGCCGTCGAGCAGGGCGGTGAATTGCGCCTCGTCGGCGGCGTTGAGACGGTCAAGGGTCAGCATGTCAGGGGTCAGCATGTTACTTCCAGAGGAAGGCCGTAGCCGGGTCGAAGGGATGGGTGCGCTTCCAGTGGCGCGCGATGTCGATGCGGCGCGCGACCCAGACCCGCTCGTGCTGGCCGATGTAGTCGAGGAAGCGCTGCAGCGCGAGGAAGCGGCCCGGGCGTCCGAGCAGGCGGCAGTGCATGCCGATGCTCATGATGGACGGACGCTCTTCGCCTTCGGCGTAGTGCACGTCGAAGGCGTCGCGCAGATAGGCAAAGAAAGGGTCGCCGTGCGAGAAGCCCTGGGGCAGGGCGAAGCGCATGTCGTTGCAGTCCAGCGTATAGGGTACGACCAGTTGCGGCGCTTCGCTGCCGTCGCTGCGGCGCACGCGCAGCCAGAAGGGCAGGTCGTCGCCGTAATAGTCGCTGTCGTACTCGAAACCGCCGTAGTCGGCCACCAGGCGCCGCGTGTGCGGGCTGTCCCGTCCCGTGTACCAGCCGAGCGCGCGCTCGCCGGTCAGGCGCTCGATGGCTTCCATGCCGCGCGCCATGTGCTCGCGTTCGGTCGCCTCGTCCACGTTCTGGTAGCTGATCCAGCGCCAGCCGTGGCAGGCGATCTCGTGCCCCAGTTCGCGGAAGGCGGCGGTGACGTCGGGGCAGCGCTCGAGCGCCATGCCGACGCCGAAAACGGTGAGCGGCAGGCCGCGCCGCTCGAATTCGTGCAGGATGCGCCAGACCCCGACCCGCGAGCCGTACTCGTAGATGCTTTCCATGCTCAGGTGGCGCGCCGGGAAGGCCGCGGGATTGAACATCTCGGACAGGAACTGCTCGCTGCCGGCGTCGCCGTGCAGCACGCTGTTCTCGCCGCCTTCCTCGAAATTCAGGACGAACTGCACGGCGACGCGCGCGCGGCCGGGCCAGTCGGCATGGGGCGCGCGTGCGCCGTAGCCCTGCAGGTCGCGTGGATAGGTTGGGGTCATGGTCGGCTCAGCTAATGGTCAGGGTCTCGGTTGAAGTGAAGGTGAATGCGGGTCAGCGCTTCAGGATCTCGGCCAGGTCGACGCGCTGGGGATCGAGGTCCAGGTTGTGCTGGACGTTGGCGAGGTGCTTGCCCACCAGGCGCACGGCCGCCTTCACGTCGCGCCGCTCGAAGGCGTCGACGATGGCGACATGCTCGTCGTGCGACTCCTCGGCCGACTGGGATGACTGCCGCATCAGCGCGATCAGGGAGGAGCGCGTCAGCAGTTCGCCCAGCATCTGGACCAGCACCCCGTTGCCCAGCATCTGCGCCAGCACGATGTGGAAGTCGGCCAGCAGGCGCGTGCGGCCCGGCACCTCGGCGCCGGTCACGGCCGCGCGCTCGAGCGCGAGGTGTTCGCGCAGCTGGCGGATCTGCTCGTCGGTGATGGTGGCGCAGAGCTGTTTCGTCACCGCCGTCTCGAGGATTTCGCGCACCTCGAAGACGTCGCGCGCTTCCTCGGCCGTCGGCGTGGCCACGAAGGCGCCGCGCGCCGGCTCGAGGACCACCAGCCGGTCGCGGCTGAGCTGGTTGAAGGCCTGCCGCACCACGGTGCGCGAGACCTTGAAGATATCGCCGATCTTCTGTTCCGACAGCTTGGTGCCCGGCATCAGGCGGCGGTCGGCGATGGCGTTCGTGATCGCGTCGACGATGCGCTGGGTGGCGCTGGCCGCGGGCGCGGCGGCCTCGTCCTGGGCGCCAAAGGCGTCGGGCGCATCGGAAGGCGGCAGGACGATTTTCAGGGGCGGGCGAGGGCGGCTCATGCGTGGCTTGATGATTCGTTAGAAGAATAAATTGTTGACATCGTTTCTGAAGTGTATACACTTTTTTCAAGCTTGAAAACAAAAAGTGTATGCAATCCGGCCTGGCCGTATCGGGCTTCATTCTCAAGGAGACTTATGGGACACCTCAGCACCCACGTGCTCGACCTCATGCACGGCCGCCCGGCCACCGGCATGCGCGTCGCGCTGCAACGGATCGACGGCGCCGGCGCCGCCGCGACCGCCACCACCATCAAGACCGTCGAACTGAACGCCGACGGCCGCACCGACGGCGGCCCGCTGCTCGACGCGGCGGCCATGGCTGTCGGGCGCTACCGGCTGGTATTCTCGGTGGCGGCCTACTTCCGCGCACGCGGCGTGGCGCTGCCGGAACCGGCCTTCATCGACGAGGTGCCGATCGACTTCGGCATCGCCGACGCGGCCGGCCACTACCACGTGCCGCTGCTGGTCAGCCCCTGGGCCTATTCGACCTACCGCGGTTCCTGACGCAGTAGAGGCAGGATACTAAAAACATAAAAAACTGTTATGCAAATTTAGCAGGATCGTATACAGTTGTTTCGTCGCCGCGGAGCGCATCGGCATGCCGATGGTTGCGATGATCGCCCCTCACAGAGCCCGCTGTGGTGATGGGACAGTACAGCGTCATGGACGCCGTGCTCTCTTTTCGCTCGAGGCTCTATGGACACCTACCTGCTCGACTGGGTCAACCTGTTGCTGCGCTGGACCCACGTCATCACGGCGATCGCCTGGATCGGCGCATCCTTCTATTTCGTCTTTCTCGATAACTCGCTGAACAAGCCGACCGCACCGGACCTGGTGCAGAAGGGCGTCGACGGCGAGCTCTGGGCCGTGCACGGCGGCGGCTTCTACCATCCGCAAAAATACCTGGTGGCGCCCAAGGCCATGCCCGAGAACCTGCACTGGTTCTATTGGGAGAGCTATGCCACCTGGCTGTCCGGCTTCGGGCTGTTCACGGTGCTCTACCTGTTCAATGCGGGCACCTTCATGGTCGACCGCACGGTCCACGAATGGTCATCCGGCGCCGCCGTCGCCAGCGCGCTCGGCTTCCTGGTGGCGTTCTGGTTCGTCTACGACATCATCTGCCGCGCCTTCGGACGCAAGAAGAACGGCGACCTGATCGTCGGCGCCTGCGTGTTCGCCTTCGTCGTCTTCGCCGCCTGGCTGGCCTGCCAGCTGTTCGCCGGCCGCGCCGCCTTCCTGCTGGTGGGCGCCATGCTCGCCACCGCGATGAGCGCGAACGTCTTCTTCTGGATCATTCCCGGCCAGCGCAAGGTCGTGGCCCAGCTCAAGGCCGGCCAGCCGGTCGACCCGATCTACGGCTGGCGCGCCAAGCAGCGCAGCGTGCACAACACCTATTTCACCCTGCCGGTGCTGATCGCCATGCTCTCGAACCACTACGGCTGGCTGTATTCGGGCGAGCACAACTGGATCGTGCTGGTGCTGCTGATGCTGGCCGGCGCCCTGGTGCGTCACAGCTTCGTGGCCCGCCACAAGGCACTGGTAGCGGGCAAGCGCGTGCCCTGGGAGCATGCGATGGCCGGCGTGGCGGCCCTGGTTGCGATGGTGGTCTGGCTGACGCCCAAGCCCGAGCCGGTCGCCCCGGCGATGGCCGCGGCCCCCCAGGCTGCTGCTGGCGCCGGCGGCGCGGCGCCCGCGGCGGCGGCTGCCGGCGGCGCCACCGCCCACACGGTCAGCTTCCAGCAGGTCAAGGGCGTGATCGACCAGCGCTGCGCGATGTGCCACTCGGCCCAGATGGCGAGCAAGGGCATTGCCTTCGATTCCCCGGACTCGATCAAGCGCCACGCGCAGCAGATGTACCAGCAGACCGTGGTGCTGAAGGTCATGCCCTTGAATAACGCGACCCAGATCACCGCCGGAGAGCGGGACTTGCTCAAGCGTTGGTACGAAGAGGGCGCCCAGGTCGAGTAGGAACCTATCTCAGTAGGGAATGAGTCGTTGCTGACGCGCCTGACAAGCGTGTGCTGCGTTGCTCGTCGTTGCATGGCGCCGCCATGCGGCCTCCTCGCGCCTTGCCCGCGCTTGCCATGCATCGTCATCAACTTCCTCTTCCCTACTGCGATAGGTTCACCCCCACCGGTTGGCGGGCCGGTACCGCGCGCGGTACTGCCTGGCCCTCGCCCGGCAAGCAGCATGCATTCTTTGGTTGCAGACTTACGTCAATAATAATCAGGAGACAAGCATGAAACACCACAGCCGCCATCCGGTGGACGAGCGACTGCCGCTCGGGAGATTGAGCGCACTCGGCCTGCAGCACGTACTGGTCATGTACGCCGGCGCCATCGCCGTACCCTTGATCGTGGGCCGCGCCCTGAAACTGTCGCCGGCGGAGGTCACGATGCTGATCTCGGCCGACCTGTTCTGTTGCGGCCTCGTGACCCTGATCCAGTCCTTCGGGCTGGGTTCGTGGTTCGGCATCCGGCTGCCGGTCATGATGGGCGTCACCTTTGCCGCCGTCGGGCCGATGGTGGCGATCGCGAACGCCGTGCCCGGGGTCGACGGCGCCCGGGCCATCTTCGGCGCCGGCATCGGCGCCGGCCTGCTGGCGATCCTGATCGCGCCCCTGATGAGCCGCATGCTGCGCTTCTTTCCGCCCGTCGTCACCGGCACCATCATCCTGGTCATCGGCGTCAGCCTGATGCGGGTCGGGGTCGGCTGGGCCATGGGCGGCCCGGATTCGGCGGCCCAGACCGTCGACGTGGCGCGCCTGGCGACCATGGTGGACGACGCGAAGGCGGCCGCCGCCGCTTCGGCTGCGGCCATGCCCGAAACCGTCGCGGCGCCCGCGTTGAAGCTGGCCGGACCGGTCCCGATGACGCCCAACCCCGCCTACGGCGCCCTGGACGACATGGCGATCGCGGCCTTCGTGCTGGTGGTCGTGCTGGCCCTGGTCAAGTATGCGCGCGGCTTCGTCTGCAACATCTCCATCCTGCTCGGCATCGTGGCCGGCTGCAGCGTGGCTTACGCCGCCGGCAAGATGCACTTCGATAAAGTTGGCAAGGCCGACTGGTTCGAGCTGGTCACGCCCTTCGCCTTCGGCATGCCGACCTTCGACATCGTCATGATCCTCACGCTCACTGTCGTGATGGTGGTCGTCATGATCGAATCGGCCGGCATGTTCCTGGCCCTGTCCGACATGACGGGCAAGAAGATCGACCAGGCCCAGCTGGCGGCCGGCCTGCGCACCGACGCCCTCGGCACCCTGATCGGCGGCGTCTTCAATACCTTTCCGCACACCAGCTTCTCGCAGAACGTCGGCCTGGTCGCCGTCACCGGCGTCAAGAGCCGCTGGGTCTGCGTGGCGGGCGGCATCATCATGATCGTCCTCGGCATGCTGCCGAAGATGGCCGCCCTGGTCGAGGCGATTCCCCAGTTCGTGCTGGGCGGCGCCGGGCTCGTCATGTTCGGCATGGTGGCGGCTGCCGGCATCCGCATCCTGAGCCGCGTGGACTTCCAGGGCAACCGCTTCAACCTCTACATCGTCGCGCTGTCGATCGGCTTCGGCCTGATCCCGCTGGTGGCGCCGCGCTGGGCCCAGCAGATGTCGCACAACCTGCACCCGCTGCTGGAATCGGGCATCCTCCTGACCGCGGTGGCCGCGGTAACGCTGAATTTGTTCTTCAACGGCACGCGCGACGTGCCGGCCGCGAGCCATGAAGAACATGGCGGCATGGAGCATTCCGTTGCCCAGGCGAGCAAGGCATGAAGCGCGCACCCTACGCCTTCGTCGCCATCGCCCTGGCCGCCGGTGCAGCAGGCATGGCGACTGCGGTCCAGGCGGCCGACTGGAGCGACACCTCGATCGGCTACCGCACCGGCAGCCGCTTCGCCGAGCCCTTCAATGCGAACGACATCCGCAAGGACATCATCCAGCTGAACCACGTCAGCGGCTACAAGTACGGGACCAATTTCGCCAACCTGGATGTGCTCCTGTCCGACAAGACCGATCCGTCCTCGAAAGGCGCGTCCTCGGGCGCCCAGGAGTTCTACCTGGTGTACCGGCACACGGTCGAATGGGGCAAGGTGGGCGGCGCGCCGCTGCGCTTCGGGCCCCTGCGCGACGCCGGCCTGACCCTGGGTTTCGACGTCAATACGAAGAACGACGCCGGCTACAACTCCAAGAAGCGCATGGTGGTGGCCGGCCCGACCTTCATGTTCGACGTGCCGGGCATGCTCAACGTCGGCATCTACGGCCTGTGGGAGAGCAATGCGCCCTACAGCGGCTTCACCGGGATATCCACGCCGCGCTACCGCTACGATACCCACCCCATGCTGGGCGTGGTCTGGGCCTTCCCGCTGGCATCAAACAGGCTGTCGTTCGAAGGCTATGCGAACCTCATCGGCAGCAAGGGCAAGAACGAGTTCGGACGCGACACCGCGACCGAGACCAACATCGACATGTAATTGATGCTCGACGTCGGCGTGCTGTTCGACGCGAAGCCGAAACGCTTCCGGGCGGGCGTGGCCTACCAGTACTGGAAGAACAAGTTCGGCAACGACAGCCGCAATATCCCCGGTGCGACCGCCAGGACGCCGATGGTGAAGGCGCAGTATCACTTCTAGCCGGGCTGGCGCCTGCCGCCAACTCTCCGCCGTGGCATAATCGTCCAGGGGCGCGCACCTCGTGCTCGCCCCTGGACGATAACCGTAGTAAGGGCAATCACGGCAACAACAGGAGAGACGATGGTACTCGAGAGCGCAGAAATTCTGATCAAGCCGGGCATGGAAGCCGAGTTCGAGGCCGCCGTGCGCCAGGCGACGCCGCTGTTCCAGCGCGCCCGCGGCTGCGCCGGCATGCAGCTCCAGCGCGGCATCGAGAACCCGCAAGCCTATCGCCTGCTGGTGCGCTGGGAAACGGTCGAGGACCATAACGTCCACTTCCGCGGCAGCGAGGACTTCCAGGAATGGCGCCGCCTGGTCGGCCATTGCTTCGACGCCCCGCCGGACGTCACCCACCTCGACACGGTGTTCGAGGGATTCTGATCCGGTCCGTCCCATGTGCGTCAACTACCGTCCGCCCACGCCCGAACAATTCGGCAGGTTCGGCGCCATCGGCGCCTTCAGCGACCTGCCGGCCGACTGGCGCTGGCCGGAAGAAACCTGGAAGGACTACGCCGCGCCCATCCTGCGCGCGGGCCCCGACAGGCGGCCCGAGGCCTGCCTGGCCAGCTACGGCATGGTCCCGCGCCGCCACATCCCGCCCGAGATCAAGCCCTTCGACACCATGAACGCGCGCGCCGAGTCGCTGGTCGAACGGCGTTCGTTCGCGCCGGCCTGGCGCCGCCTGCAGTTGTGCGCGGTGCCGATGGCCTGGTTCTACGAACCCTGCTACGAAAGCGGGCGCGCCGTGCGGCATGCGATCGGCATGGCGGACGACGCCATCTTCTTCGTGGCCGGGCTGTGGCGCGACTGGCAGGAGGCCGACGGCAGCATCCAGTCTTCCTTCACCCAGATCACCATCAACGCCGACGAGCACGAACTGATGCGCCGCATGCACAAGCCGGGCGACGAGAAGCGTTCGCTGGTGATCCTGCCGCAGGATGAAGTCGAAGACTGGCTGGCCTGCCGCAGCATCGACATGGCCCACAGCTTCCTGCGCCATTATCCGGCCGATCGCATGCGCGACTGGCCGGCGCCGGCCGCGCCGCGCGCCAGGGCGCCGGCGCCGTCGCCGAACCTGGAGCTGTTCTGATCGTCCCTTTCGGTCGATGCCGGCTTCGCCGCTTGCCGAGTACATGGAGGATGGATGAAACAACTGAAAAGAGGGGAGCGCCTGCCGCTGGCGGACCACGCGCCGGCGGGCGTCCTGCAGGCCGGCCTGTCCGCGCACGGCCTGGCGCTCGACTTCGCCTGTTTCGCGCTCGACGCCGGCGGCAAGCTGGTCGACGAGCGTTACATGACCTTCTTCAACCAGCCGCTCAGCCCCTGCGGCGGCGTGCGCAGCGCGGCCGCGGGCGCGGACAAGGATGGCTTCGTCTTCGAACTCGGCCGCCTGCCGGCCGGCGTGGAGCGGGTCGTGATCACGGCCAGCGTCGACGGCGGCGGCACGATGTCGCAACTGCAGTCGGGCCACCTGCGCCTTGCCAGCCCGGAAGGCGAGTTCGCCCGCTTCGATTTCACGGGACGGGACTTCGCGGCCGAGCAGGCCCTCATGCTGGGCGAGCTGTACCGCAAGGACGGGGGCTGGCGCTTCATGGCGGTTGGCCAGGGCTTCAATGGCGGACTGGCCGCGCTGGTGCGGCACTTCGGGGGCGATGTCGCCGCGGATGCCCCGGCCCAGGCGGCAGACCCTGCGCCAGTCCGGCCGGCGCCTGCCGTCAGCCTGGAAAAGCGTGTCGAGCAGGCCGCGCCCCAGTTGGTCAACCTGGTCAAGTCGGCCGGCGTGTCGCTGGCCAAGGTCGGGCTCGCGCAGCACCGCGCCAGGGTCTGCCTGGTCCTCGATATTTCCGGGTCGATGAGCACCTTGTATCGGAAAGGACTGGTGCAGCGCTTCGCCGAGCGCATCCTCGCGCTGGGCTGCCGTTTCGACGACGATGGCGAGATCGACGTCTTCCTCTTTGGCCGGAACGTGCACCGCGGCGCGCCGATGGGACTGGACAACTGGTCCGGTTACGTCGCCCGGATGATCGAGCGCCACCCGCTCGAAGGCGACACCCGTTACGGCGCGGCGATGGAAGCGGTGCGCCGGCATTACTTCCCCGACGCCGGCGGCGGCGCGCGCAGCCAGCCGTACCAGGCGGCGCTGCCGGTCTACGTCATGTTCGTCACCGACGGCACCACCTCCGACAAACCCCTGACCGAGCGCCAGTTGCGCTGGGCCAGCCGCGAGCCGATCTTCTGGCAGTTCATGGGCATCGGCAAGGGCAAGAAGTCCAAGGCCAAGGCGCTCGCCGGTTTTGCCGACTCCGACTTTCCCTTCCTGGAAAAGCTCGACGAACTCGATGGCCGCCTGATCGACAATGCGGACTTCTTCGCGGTCGCCAGCCCGGACGAGCATTCGGATGACCAGCTCTACGACCTCCTGATGACCGAGTACCCCGGCTGGGTGAAGCAGGCCGCGCAGCACGGATTGCTGGGCTGAGGCGTCCCACCAGGCATCAGTGCGCCTTCGCGTCCCGTGGTGCGCCGTGCACCTCCCGCGGAACGATCGCCCGCAGCGGTTCGGGTGAGAGTTCGACGGTCTGGGCCGGGAAGGCCAGTCCGATGCCGGCCGCTTCCAGCTGCTCGTAGATGGCCAGCAGCAGCTCCTCGCGAATGCGCACGCTTTGTTCGAAGTCGAGCACCTCGATGTAGGCGAAGACCTCGATGTTGAAGGAGCGTTCGCTGATCCTGCCCAGGTGGGCGCGCGCGCCTTCGCCGATGTACTCGTGCTGCTTCACGATCTGCTGGACGATGCCGATCGCCTCGCGCAGCTTGGCCGACGGCGCCCGGTAGTCCACCGCGATGACCGGATTGAACAGGAAGCGCTCGCGTGGGGCGAAATTCTCGATCTGGCGCGCCGACAGGTCGCCGTTGGGAATGGTCACCAGGGTGCGCTCCAGGGTGCGGATGCGGGTCGAGCGGATGCCGACGTCTTCGACGGTGCCGATGATGTCGCCGACCTTGATGAAGTCGCCGACCTGGGCCGGGCGGTCCGCGATCACGGTGACGCTGCCCACCAGGTTCTCCACGGTCTTCTGCGCGCCCAGCGCCAGGGCGATGCCGCCGATGCCCAGCGCCGCGATGCCGGTGGTGACGTCGATGCCGAAGGTGTCGAGGATGCCGATTCCGGAGAACAGCAGCAGGAGCACCTTGGCGGTGCGCCGCAGCAGGGTGATGACGGAGACGACCTGGCGGCGCTGGCGCTGCTGCATGCGCACGATCGCCAGTTCGGCGATGGCGTCGACCAGGCGCAGGCCGAACCAGACGAAGGCGATCACCGAGATGATCCCGGTATAGCGCAGCAGGGTCTGGCGCGCCACGATGGCGACCGGCAGGCGCTCGGCCCAGCCGAAGAAGACGAAGACGGCGATCAGGAGGCTCAGCGGCGGCAGGGCCGCCTCGAAGAAGCGGTACAGCCCATTCGTCGCGGGGTCGGCCACGAGGCGGCGCATGATGGCGACCATGAGCGCCGCCACCATCCACAGGCCGCCGAAGATCAGCACGCCAAGGCCGATCAGCAGTCCCCAGTCCTTCAGCGGCGCGCCGGCGATGGTGAACTCGTCCTGCGGGCCCGCCTGCGCGGCGCCGCTGCGCCTGGTCGCAGCGGCGATCTGGTCCATCGTCTCCTGCGAGATGCGCCATACCTGCTTGCCCTCGTCCTCGCTGCGCACCAGCAGGACCGGCACGCTCTTGCCCTGGATGCCGATCTGGCCGACATGCTCCTGGTCGATGGGCAGGTCGTCGTCGATCCGGCCCACGGACTCGTTCGACAGGACGGCATAGGGTTCCAGCGAGCCGCCATTGTCCAGCAGGTCCTGGAAGGCGCGTGCCTGGGTCGCGGCGTTGACGCGTTGCCGGTTGCTGTTCGCGGGCAGGTCGAAGTACTGGGCGGCGCGGTCGTAGTCGTGCTCGGCCAGGGCGCCGATCAGGCCCGAGATCATCGAGCGCGGCGTTTCCCGTCCCAGCGGATCGGGCAGGGCGGCCGGCGCGGCCGGGTCGGCCGGCTTCTGGACCACGGGCAGGACCGCGCCAGCCGGCAGGCTCAGTGCAAGCGAAAGGAAAAGGAAGAAGCGGAGAAAAACTGAACGCATGCTCGAAACGTGTCCTTTACAGTGAGGCGCAGGCCGGATGTGGCGCGGCCGGTCGGGGCCTGAAGTGTGGGGAGGCCGGCCGGCAACAGTCGTCCGTCGGGGCTGCAAGGGCAACCCCTGGGCAAAACCATGTCGCCGCGGATGCGCACGCCGGACCCGCGCGCCGGGTCTGGCCGGGTTGGCCGCGCGGGAGCCGCGACGCCGGCGTGCGGCACGCGTGGGGGCCGCCTGGACGGGGGCCAGCGCGATGTCTGGGGGCAAAGTCTACCATCCATGCGTCCGCCCGTCTGCACGCTTGCCGCCGGCCCGGCGCCTGCGCGGGGTGGATGCACAGCCGGGTGCACAGCGGCCGCGTCCGGGTTATTATCGCATTCTCATCCAACACAGGAACCGATACGCCATGACCACGTCCAGCTATCCCGCTACCCGTCTCCTTATCGCCAACGAATGGTGTGATGCCGAAGGCGGCAAGACCATCCCGGTGCTCAACCCGGCAACGGGACAGGCGATCGGCACGGTGGCCCATGCATCGATCGCCGACCTGGACCGCGCGCTGGCGGCCGCGCAGAAGGGCTTCGAGACCTGGCGCGACGTGCCCGCGGCCGAGCGCGCCGCCACGATGCGCCGCGCCGCCAGCCTGCTGCGCGAGCGCGCCGGCGACATCGCCCGCCTGCTGACCCAGGAGCAGGGCAAGCCGCTGGTCGAGGCGAAGGGCGAGGCCCTGGCCGGCGCCGACATCATCGACTGGTTCGCGGCCGAAGGCATGCGCGTGTATGGCCGCATCGTCCCGTCGCGCAACCCGAAGGCTCAGCAGCTGGTGCTGAAGGAGCCGGTCGGCCCGGTCGCCGCCTTCACGCCCTGGAACTTCCCGATCAACCAGATCGTGCGCAAGCTGGGCGCGGCGCTGGCCACCGGCTGCTCCTTCCTGTGCAAGGCGCCGGAAGAAACCCCGGCTTCGCCGGCCGCGCTGCTGCAGTGCTTCGTCGACGCCGGCATCCCGCCGGGCGTGGTCGGCCTGGTGTTCGGCGACCCGGCCGAGATTTCGGGCTACCTGATCCCGCACCCGGTCATCCGCAAGGTCACCTTCACCGGCTCGACCCCGGTGGGCAAGCAGCTGGCCGCCCTGGCCGGCGCCCACATGAAGCGCGTGACGATGGAGCTGGGCGGCCATGCGCCGGTGATCGTCGCCGAGGACGCCGACGTCAGGCTGGCCGTCAAGGCCGCCGGCGCCGCCAAGTTCCGCAACGCCGGCCAGGTCTGCATTTCGCCGACCCGCTTCCTCGTGCATAACGCGATCAAGGAAGAGTTCACCCGCGCCTTCGTGCAGCATGCCGAGGGCCTGAAGCTGGGCGACGGCCTGCTTGATGGCACGACCCTGGGCCCGCTGGCCAATGCGCGCCGCGTCAGCGCCATGGCCAAGGTGGTCGAGGACGCCCAGGCCAAGGGCGCGGTCCTGGCGCTGGGCGGCCAGCGCGTCGGCGAGGCCGGCAACTTCTTCGCGCCGACCATCCTGGCCGACGTGCCGCTGGAAGCCAGCGTGTTCAACGACGAGCCTTTCGGCCCGGTCGCCGCGATCCGCGGCTTCGACAACCTCGACGATGCGATCCAGGAAGCGAACCGCCTGCCTTACGGCCTGGCCGGCTACGCCTTCACGCGCTCGATCAAGAACGCCCAGCTCCTGATGAACCGCGTGGAAGTCGGCATGCTGTGGATTAACCAGCCGGCCACGCCGAGCGCCGAGCTGCCTTTCGGCGGCATCAAGGATTCGGGCTACGGTTCCGAAGGCGGCCCGGAGGCGCTGGAGGCCTACCTGAACACCAAGGCGGTATCGATGGTCGGCGTGTAAAGCCAGCCCGCTGGCCTGCGTTCCGACAGCCCCGGTCTCCGGGGCTTTTTTTACGCGAGCGTTGTCGCAAGGTGACAGCTTTACCCGGGCGAAATTGACTGTCGCTCAGCCCCGCCTTATGATTTCTTAACAAAAATTTCACAAAGCGGCATGCGAGATTCGTCGTCCACCCGGTTCATCCGCTTTCACCTCAAGATCCGGCACCTGGTGCTGCTGGTCGAGCTTGGGCGTCACGCGTCGATCCTGCACGCGGCCGAAGCCGCCGGCCTGACCCAGCCGGGCGCCTCGAAGCTGATCGGTGAGCTCGAGCATGCGCTCGGCGTGCCGCTGTTCGAGCGCCTGCCGCGCGGGGTGGCGCCGACCTGGTACGGCAAGGTCCTGATCCGGCGCGCCAACGCCGCCCTGGCCGAGATGGATGCGGCGCACCAGGAAGTGATGCAGGGCCAGGCCGGCTTCGGCGGGCGCGTCTGCGTCGGCAGCGTCCTGTCCCCGGCCAGCGCGCTGGTGCCGCAGGCGGTCAGGCTGCTCAAGGAGCGCAACCCGCGGGTCCAGGTGTCGGTCTCGGTCGACAGCAGCAATGCCATGGTCGAGCAGTTGCGCGCCGGCGAACTCGACATCGTCATCGGCCGCATCCACGATCCCGCCGCCGGCGTCGAACTCGACTTCGAACCGCTCGCCGACGAGCCGCGCAGCCTGATCGTGCGGGGCGGCCACCCCTGGCTGGGACGTTCGGACCTGGCGCTCGAGGACCTGGCCGGCGCCGCCTGGATCCTGCCGCCGCCGGGACGCCTGCGCGACCAGTTGATGGCGCTGTTCATCGCCCGCGGCCTGGAGCAGCCGGCCGACATCGTCGAAACCCTGTCGCTGCCCCTGGTGACGCGCCTGCTGATGGACAGCGAGCGCGTGGTCGCGCTGCCGCCCGCGCTGGTGCAGGCGGCGCTGGACGCGGGCACGCTGGCGGTGCTGCCCTTCGAGGTCAAGCTGCGCGCCGACGTGTACGGCATCGTGACCCGCAAGCGCCACCAGCTCTCGCCCTCGGCCGAGGCCATGCTCGCGGCCCTGCGCGAAGCCGCCGGTCTCCCGCGGCGGGCCGGCCCGAGCCCGACAAATACGGATTTGGCATACGTCCGGTGAATTTTGTTATGGGAAACAGCCTTCGTCCGTCCGTATGATCTCGGGCATGAGACCTGCGCCGGTCGAGGACGCGGGCGCCGGCGAGGACAAGGAGCGAGACATGTACATATTTCCTGGCGTAGCGTATCGCCGCGAGGGCGGGGCATGAGGGGAATGCAAACCCTGCGGACGATGCTGATGGGCCTGTGCGCGGCCGTGCTGCTGGGCTGCGTCCACGGGCAGCCGGCCACGAGTTCGATCGGTAACTTCCCGGATCCCTTCGTGCTGCCCGACGGCGGCGGCTACTACGCCTACGCGACGAACGGCGACGGCGTCAATGTGCCGACCCTGTACTCCACCGACCTGCGGTCCTGGCGCGCACTGCCCGATGCGATGCCGAAGCTGGCGAGGTGGGTGAGGCCCGAGGTGCCGCACGTCTGGGCGCCGGAAGTGGTCAGGCTGGGCGAGCGCTACGTGCTGTATTACACGGCGCACGATCTCGCATCCGACCGCCAGTGCGTGGGCGCGGCCGTCTCGCGTTCGCCGGCCGGGCCTTTCGTCGACCATGCCGCCAGGCCCCTGGTCTGCCAGGCCGAGCTGGGCGGCACCATCGACGCCAGCCCCTTCCTCGATGGCGGCCGCCTCTATCTCTATTTCAAGAGCGACGGCAACTGCTGCCAGATGCCCACCCATATCTTTGTCCAGGAACTGCGGTCCGACGGCCTCGGCGTGATCGGCCAGCCGATCCGGCTCCTGACCAATGGGCGCGTCTGGGAAGGCAAGGTGATCGAGGCGCCGACCATGGTGCGCCGCGACGGCAAGTACATCCTGTTCTACTCGGCCAACGATTTCGGCGACGGGTCCTATGCGGCCGGGTATGCCAGCTGCGCGGGACCGGTGGGGCCCTGCGAGCCGGTCGGCGACGCGCCCTTCCTGAAGAGCCACCCGGAAAACCGCCTCTACGGCCCCGGCCACCAGGCCGTCTTCCGGCATGGAGCCCAGGACTACATCGCCTACCACGCCTGGGAGCTGAAGCCCGACGGCAAGCGCGGCGAGCGGCGCTTCCTGTATATCGACAGGCTCGACTGGGTGAACGGCAAGCCGGTGGTGGGTGGCCCGACCCTGGTCAGATAAGGCGGGCGCGCGCCTGCCCGGCGCAGGACAAGGTCGATGCAGGTCATAATATGGGCGGAGCGGCCGGGACAGGCCAGCCGTCAAGACAAGACATGGAGACACAGTGGTGCAACGCAGGCGCTTTCTCGGAACCTCGGTCCTGCTCGGCATGCTCGGCGCGCCGGCGCTGGCGGGCGCCAGGGCGCGCGGACAGGTCGAGGTCAGGATGTGGACGCTGCTCAGCGGCGGCGACGGCGCGCGCATGCGCGCCCTGATCGAGGGCTTCAACGCCAGCCAGGGCGGGGTGCGCGTGGTCAGCACCACGCTCAAGTGGGGCGAGCCTTTCTATACCAAGCTGATCACCTCCTCGGTGGTCGGGGAGGGCCCCGACATCGCCACCGTCCACCTGTCGCGCCTGCCCAACCTGGCCGGCGGCGGCGTGCTGCGCCCGATCGCCCCGGCCGAGCTGGCGGCGGCCGGCCTGAAGGGCGGCGACTACTTCCCGCGCCAGTGGGAGAAGTCGCGCTACGCCGGCGCCACGTACGCGATTCCGCTCGACCTGCACCCGCTGGTCCTCTACTACAACAAGACCCTGGTCGGCCAGGCCGGGCTGCTCGACGAAGCCGGGCGCCTGAAGCCCATCGTCGGCTACGAGGCCTTGACCGCCGCCTTCCGCGCCGTCAAGGAGCGCACCGGCAAGGCGGGCCTGGCGATGGAGTCGGGCCAGGGCTCGTACGCGATCTGGCGCCTGTGGCTGTCGCTGCTGGCCCAGCGCAAGGCGCCGCTGATCGAGAACGGGCATTTCGCCTACGGCCGCGCCGGCGTCGAGGAACTGGCCAAGGTCAGCGCCTGGTTCACCAGCGGCTACGGCCCGGTGGGCCTGGATTACCCTGCCTCGACCAGCCAGTTCATGGGCGGCGGCGCCGGCTTCATGATCAACGGCGTGTGGGAAGTGCCGGAACTGGTGCGCACCACCGAAGCCGGCACGCTCGGCTTCGAGTACGGCATTGTGCCGTTTCCCCGCCTGTACCAGGACGCCAGCGTCTGGACCGATTCCCACGCGTTTGCGCTGCCCGCCAACGAAGGCCGGACGATGGCGCCCGAGAAGGTGAGGGCGGTGCTGTCCTTCATCGCCTATGTCAGCCGCCATTCGCTGGGCTGGGCCGAAGGCGGCCACGTGCCGGCCTACCGCCCGGTGGCCGAATCGGCCGAGGCGCGCGCCCTGATGCCCAACGCCATGTATGCCGAGGCGGCCCAGAACGTGGTCTACGACCCGGACGGCTGGTACATGGGCGCCGCCGGTCCGGTCGAATCGATGGCCTCGAAGTTCATGCCAGGGGCGCTGTCGGGCCAGTTGACCCCGGCCGAGGCGCTGGAGATGTTCGAGAAGGAGGCCTTGCGCCTGCTGCGCAAGAAGCCGCCGCGCTACTGAGTGGCCAGATGACCGACCGAAGGAGATGCCGATCTTGAGACCAGCAGCGAGTCCGACCCAGGCGGGCGCAAACCCGGCGCCTGCCGCCGGGCCTGTGCCCGCGCTCCTTTTCCCGAAGCGTGGCGCGCGCGCCGAGGGCCTGCCCGCCGCGCTGCTGCTGGCGCCTTTCGTGCTGGTCTTCCTGCTGTTCTTCCTGGTCCCGGCCCTGCACACCTTTTACCTGAGCCTGACCGAGAGCAGCCTGACGCGCACCAGCGCCTTCGTCGGCCTGGCCAACTACGCGACCCTGGTCCAGGACCCGTCGTTCTGGGCCTCGCTCTGGAACACCTTCTATTTCGCCCTGCTGACCGTGATCCCGCTCACCGTGCTGGGCCTGGTGATGGCCCTGCTGGTGCACCGCTTCGCGCGCGCCCAGGCCTGGCTGCAGGGCGCCTTTTTCCTGCCCTACGTGCTGCCGATCTCGGTCATGACCCTGATCGCCGACTGGATGCTGCAGCCTTCGTCGGGCGTGATCAACCACCTGGTCGGCGGGCAGCGCGCCTGGCTCGCCGACGTGCACTGGGCGCTGCCGGCGGTGGCCATCGGCACCGTCTGGTGGACGGTGGGCTTCAACATGCTGATGCTGCTGGCGGGACTGCGCAACATCCCGGCCGAGCTCTACGAGGCGGCGGCCCTCGACGGCGCCCGCGGCTTCACGCTGTTCCGGGCGATCACCTGGCCGGCACTCAAGCCCGTGCTCGGCACGGCGCTGCTGATCCAGTTGATCGCATCCCTGAAGGTGTTCGGCCAGACCTACATCCTCACCAGCGGCGGGCCCTACAACACCAGCCGCGTGACCCTGCACTACATGTACGAAACCGCCTTCACGCAAAGCGATGCCGGCTATGCGGCCGCGGTCGCGATGGCCTTCATGCTGGTCGTGATCGCCCTGTCCCTGCTGGCGCGCATGCTGGCGAGGAGGGCGGCATGAGGAGGCGCGTATGAAGCAAAACGCCCAGCTTGGCTGGACCGTCGTCGCGGTGGCGGCGGCGGTGGTGCTGGCCGCCCTCTGGGCCTTCCCGCTGCTCTGGGCCCTGTCCACCGCCCTGCGGCCCGAACACGAGACCGTGTCCGCCGTCTTCCACTGGCTGCCCCGGACCTGGACCCTGGACGCCTTCCGCAAGACCCTCGGCGCCGGCAACATGCCGCGCTGGCTGTTCAACAGCGCGCTGGTGGCGCTGCTGGTCACCGTGGTGACGATGGCGATCAGCCTGATGGCGGCCTACGCCTTCTCGCAGCTGCGTTTCCGCGGCCGTTCGCTGCTCTTCGGCCTGGCCATGCTGGCCTTCCTGCTGCCTTTCGAGGCGCTGCTGGTGCCGCTGTTCCGCACCATGCACCAGCTCGGCATGATCAACAGTTACGCCGGACTGGTGCTGCCCCAGGTGGTGTCGCCGGTCGTGATCTATGTGTTCAAGCAGTTCTTCGACCAGATCCCGGGCGACTTTCGCGAAGCCGCCGTGATGGACGGGGCCGGTCCCTTGCGCGTGCTGTGGAGCGTCTACCTGCCGATTTCCGGCAACATCGTCTGGGCCATGGCCATCGTCACCTTCATCGGCGCCTGGAACAACTTCCTCTGGCCCTTCATCATCGTGACCTCGAACGAGATGATGACGATTCCGCTCGGCCTGACCCAGACCTACGACGCCTTCGGCGTGCGCTACGCCCAGTTGATGGCCGCCGCCTTGCTGGGCGCGCTGCCGGTGGGGCTGGCCTACATCGCTTTCCAGCGCCGCGTGACCCAGGGCTTCCTGGCGGCCAGCGGCCTCAAAGGCTAACCAATCAGGAAGAGATTCAGGAGCACACATGGCATCGGTCAGCCTACGGGGCATCAAGAAGCAGTACGAGAACAACAGCGTCATCAAGGGCATCGATCTCACCATCGAGGACGGCGAGTTCGTGGTCTTCGTCGGGCCTTCGGGCTGCGGCAAGTCGACCCTGCTGCGCATCATCGCCGGGCTCGAGGACATCAGCGAGGGCACGCTGGAAATCGGCGGGCGCGTCAGCAACGACATCGAACCGGCCAAGCGGGGCATTGCGATGGTGTTCCAGAGCTACGCCCTGTATCCGCACATGAGCGTGGCCGAGAACATGGGCTTCGCCCTCAAGCTGGCCAGGGTGCCGAAGGCGGACATCGCGGAGCGGGTGCGGCGCGCCGCCGAGATCCTGCAGATCGGGCACCTGCTGGACCGCAAGCCCAAGGCCTTGTCCGGCGGCCAGCGCCAGCGCGTGGCGATCGGCCGCGCCATCGTGCGCAAACCCGAGGTCTTCCTCTTCGACGAGCCGCTGTCCAACCTCGACGCGGCCCTGCGCGGCCAGACCCGCGTCGAGCTGGCGCGCCTGCACCGGGAATTGAAGAGCACCATGATCTACGTGACCCACGACCAGGTCGAGGCGATGACCCTGGGGACGAGGATCGTGGTCCTGAACGGCGGGCGGATCGAGCAGGTCGGCACCCCCTTCGACCTGTACGAGCGCCCGGCCAACCGTTTCGTGGCGGGCTTCCTCGGTTCGCCGCGCATGAACTTTTTCGAAGCGACCCTGGCGGGGCAGGGCGAGCGCGCCGCCTCCGTGCAGCTGGCGGGCGCAGCGCGCGTGCAGGTGGCCGCCGATGTCGGGCGCGCCCGCGCCGGCGCCCGGGTCACGCTCGGGGTGCGGCCCGAGCACCTGCAGATCTCCCGTGCGGCCGGCCATGGCGGCAATGGTGGAATCGGGGCGGTGGTCGCCCTGGTCGAATACCTGGGCGACGTGACCCTGGTCTACTGCCAGGTCGAGGGGGCCGCCGAGATGGTGGCGGTCAAGTGCGACGCCGATACCGCGCCTCCGAGCCCGGGCAGCCGGGTCGAGCTGGTGTTCCCCGCCACCCGCGCCTTCCTGTTCGACGAGGAGGGCCGGGTGTTCGCGCCGGGCTGGGTCGAGAGCACGGCCGAGCCGCCGCAGGCGCCGCAGACCCATGCGGCGCGCATGCCATGACGATTTCGGATAGCTCCTGCGTGTTTCGTTATGGGTGACGGCTGGGCCGCTCTTCTAATATGTGATCAGGCCGCAAGCCGGCGCCGACCGGCAGGCGTGTGGACTCGCATTCACGAAAAACCCAGGAGACAAGCATGACCCGACTGAAAGTCAAGCCGATCTGCGCCGCCATCATGCTGATGTCGGCGTACGGGGCGCCGGCGCTGGCGCAAACCACCACCGATGGCGCGGTCACGGGCACGCAAGCGCAGGCCGTGCAGCCGGCCGCCGCAACGGGCCCCCAGGCGGCCGAACCGGCCGCCACCGAGGGCCAGCCGGTCCAGGCCGTTTCCGTGGTCCAGGTCACCGGCCTGCGCCAGAGCCTGCGTTCCGCCGAGAGCATCAAGCGCGATGCGCTGCAGGTGGTCGACGCCATCAACGCCGAGGACATCGGCAAGTTCCCCGACCGCCAGGCCGGCGACGCCCTGCAGCGCGTGGCCGGCGTCCAGGTCGGGCGCGACCGCGGCCAGACCGATACCGTCATCATCCGCGGCCTGCCGGATGTCGCCACCACGATCGACGGCAACGAGATCTTCACCGCGGCCCAGCGCCGCCTGTCCTACCAGGACCTGCCGGTGCAGTCGATCGCCGGCCTCGACGTCTACAAGTCGGCCACCCCGAACCAGCTCGAGGGCGGCATCGCCGGCGCCGTCAACGTGCGCCTGCGCTCGCCCTTCGATGCGAAAGGCCTGAGCTTCACCGGCTTCGTCGAAGACCGCATGCAGAAAACCAATGGCAGCAGCGCGACCGACGACAGGCACAACCCGGGGGGCGGTTTCTCGGTCAGCAACCGCTGGGACACCGGCATCGGCGAGATGGGCGCCCTGCTCGACGTCGCCGTCTTCCGCGAGAACTGGGCCTATCCGGTGCAATGGGTCGACCGGCCGACCAATGTGTTCTCGGTGAGCCCGGACGGCACCGCGACCCGGCTCGGCGAACGTGGTCCGTTCACGCCCGCGGCGCCCGGCGACGTGCTCGGGCAGCTGCCGAACATCGGCGGCATCTACAACAGCGGCAAGCGGGAGCGCCAGAGCATCCACGGCGCCTTCCAATGGAAGATCAGCCCCGAGCTGCAGGCCAGCGCCCAGTACCTCGGCATGGGCTACCAGGGGCGCAATGCCGTCAACTACATCCTCGACATCGTCACCTGGGCGCCGCGCCTGACCAACGTGGTGCTGGCGCCCCAGGGCAGCCACTGCAATACCCCGCAGGGCGTCATTTGCCCGATCAGGTCGGCAGACGCGGCGGCGGCGCAGTTCGACACCGGCCTCTACGACTGGGATCCCTACACCGCCACCAGCACCTGGGGCCAGAAGGAGCGCACGCGCACGAATTACCTGAACCTCGCCCTGCGCTACGCGAGCGGCCCGCTGACGGTCAACACCCACCTGGCCTACACGCGCTCGAAGTTCGTCAACGATACCGTCATCGTCGACCAGCAGATCCCTGGCGCCAGCTCCAGTGTGTATGCCGTCGGCGCCGATGGCCACGGCGGCTACAACTCGGTCAGCACACCGGCCAGCGCGAACGCGCTGCGCGACCCGAACCAGTTCGTACTGCGCGGCCTGGTGCAGAACTGGAACGAGCAGGGCGGCAATCAATTGCAGTGGCGCGCCGACGGCACCTATCGCCTGGGTGGCGACGGCTTCTTCCGCGCCGTGCTGGCGGGCGTGCGTTTTTCCCAGCGCAAGGCCAGCTACCACGGCGCCGAACGCGCATCCGACTTCGATACCGACGTCCGGCCCACCCCGATCGGGCTGTTCGGACCCTCATTCCAGCAGTTGGTGCCGGGCCTGGACCGCCTCGGCGGCCCCTGGTACACGCCTTCGTCCGATTTCCTGATCGATAACGCCGATGTCGTGCGCAACGCCTATGGCCAGCCGAGCGGACGCGTGCCCGATGACCCGACCCGCCTGTTCGACCAGAAGGAACGCAACGCGACCTTTTACCTCTCCGGGCGCTGGGAAGCCGAGTTCGGCGGGGTGAAGGTGAGCGGCGAGGCGGGGGCGCGCGTGCTGAAAGACAAGCGCAGGCTGCGCGGCCAGAACCGCATCGGTGACGTGGTGACCGACGTCAGCCTGTCGACTTCGGAAACCAATGTCCTGCCGAGCATCTCGGCCATCGTCAACTGGAACGAGCAGTGGCAGTCGCACCTGTCGGCCGGCAAGACCCTGACCCGTCCGGGCTTCCGCGAACTGAACCCGGCGCTGTCGCTGGTGCCGCCCACCGTGAACGCCCCGGGCGGCGGCAGGGCGGGCAACCCCTACCTGGAGCCGACGCGTTCGAAGAACCTCGACGCCACGCTCGAATACTATTTCGCGAAGAACGGCTACGCGCAGATCGCGCTGTTCCACCGCGACATCGACGGCTACCTGCAGAACTTCACCCAGGACGAGACGATCGATGGCGTGACCTACCGCGTGGAGCGCCCGCAGAACTCGGGCAAGGGCACGCTGCGCGGCGCCGAACTGGGCATCCAGAAATTCTTCGATTTCCTGCCCGGCATCTGGAGCAATTTCGGGGCGCAGGCCAACTACACCTGGATCGACGGCGACAACGAGACCAGGACGACCCTGAACAGCGACGCCTTCAGCAAGACGGCGCTGGTCGGGGTGGCCAAGCAGAACTTCAACGTCGCGCTGCTCTACGAGGGCAACGGTATCACCGGCCGCCTGGCCGCGACCCGGCGCGGCGACTATGTCGAGCAGATCGCCGAAGCGCCGTTCAACCAGGACCGCGTGGTCAAGGCCACCACCTTCGTCGACCTGAGCATCGGCTACGAGCTGATGCCCAACGTGTCGCTGCACTTCGACGCGATCAACATCACCAAGGCGAAGTTCGAAAGTTCGCTGGGACCCTACCAGCCGCGCGACATCCGCTACAACCCGACGACCTACGGGCTGAGCCTGCGCTACAAGATGTAAGGGAGCCCGATCAACCTAGCGCGCGTCGAATTCCTGGTCTGCGATGTTCGCCGTACGTCCGTGCAGCGAGCATCAGCGCCTTGGCGGCTCGACCAGGACTTCTTCCGCTCGCTGCGGTTTTTCGAGCCCCTTAACTACGAGGAAAAGGCATCACAGGAGAGGCACTTGGCACGCACCTACCAGAACCCGGTCTACCCCGAGATCTTCGCCGACCCCTTCGTGCTGAAACACGAGGGGGTCTACTATGCCTACGGCACCGCGCCCGGCGGCACGAATGGGCGCCAGATCCCCGTGCTGCGCTCGCCCGACCTGGTCGACTGGGAGCCGCTCGGCCACGCGCTGGAACCGACTGGCGCCTTGCACTACTGGGCGCCCGAGGTGGCTTTCCACGAAGGCCACTTCTACATGTACTACTCCTCGGGCTCGGCCGACGAGGGCACGGACCAGAAGCTGCGCGTCGCCGTCGCCGACCACCCGGCCGGGCCATTCGTCGATACCGGCAAGGTCCTCGTGCCCGACCAGCCGTTCTCGATCGACGCCCATCCCTACCGGCACCCCGATGGCCAGTGGTACTTGTTCTATTGCGTCGATTTCCTCGAGCTGAGCGGCGACCACAGGATCGGCACCGGCATCGTGGTCGACCGCCTGCTGGACATGACGACGCTGGCCGGCGAAGCGCGGATGGTGGTGCGCCCGCACCAGGACTGGCACGTGTTCCGCAAGGGCCGCCTGATGTACGGGCAGATCCACGACTGGCACACGGTGGAGGGCGCCTCGGTGCAGGTGCACGACGGCCGGGTCTACTGCTTCTACAGCGGCGGCGCCTGGGAGCGCGAGAACTACGGCGTCAGCTATGTCGTGGCCGACCATCCGCTGGGACCTTACCGCCGTCCCGAGGGCGGGCACGAAGCGCTCCTGATGCGCAGCCGTCCCGGCATCGTCGGCCCTGGGCACAATTCGTTTACCACCTCGCCCGACGGCAGCCAGACCTGGATCGTCTACCACGCCTGGGACACGGCCCAGACCGCGCGGCGCATGTGCATCGACCGGCTGGAGTGGGCAGGGGAGCGCCCGGTTACCGCGGGGCCGAGCAGCGGGCCGCAGGAGGCGCCGGCGGCGTGAGCGACGTCCCTACTGGCCGCGTCAGGGCTGGGGCGAGACGACCATCACCAGGGTAAATGCGCGCTCGCCGTCGCCGACCCTGATGGTCGCCTTTTCGCCCAGATGGGCAAGCAGGCTGGGCGAGGTGACCAGCTTCCCGTCCTTGAAGAGCTTGCCTGCTACCCATACCTCATGCGGCGCGCCGCCCGGACGTACGCTCATGTCGACGCGCCATCCGTCGGAGGCCACGCTGAACGTGTCGCCGGCCCGCGCCAGCACACGCGGCGTCTGCGGCGTCGCCGCTGCATCCATGCTCATCGTATCGGCGGAGAGTTGAAAGGACTCCGCCAGGCCGTCTCCCGCGTCGACGCTCAGCGCCACCGAGTACATGGGCGCGAGCCCAGCCTGCTCGGCGCGCACGCCCAGCGTGGCGCCCGCGGCGCCCAGGGCCAGCAGGGCAAGCAGACAGCGGCCGGCGAGGCGGCGAAGGGTTCCAGGCGGGGTTTGCTGCAGGCTCATGACACGCTCCTTGGTTGGGTGAGGGTTTTGCCAGTGGCAGTGGATGCCGGCGCGGGGCGGGAAGGCGCCGGCATGGGACTTCAGCAGCGCCTCGGCATAGGCGCGGCGCTGGCGCGGGTGGCGCGCCATGACGAGGGCGTCGCAGGCGAGTTCCTGGTCCTGGCGCAAGCGCCGCACGCCGAGATGGACCAGCGGATTGAACCAGAACACGCACTGGAACACTGCCGCGAGCAGGTTGGCCAGCGCGTCGCGGCGCGCGATGTGGACCTGCTCGTGGGCGATCACCAGGGCTTGCTCGTCCGGCGCATAGCGTAGGGCGAAGTCGTGCGGCACGACGATACGGGGACGGAACAAGCCGACCGAGGCCGGACCGGCGCCCGTGTCGCTCAGGTAGACGTTGGCCTTGCCCTGCGGGGTGAGCCCGCCCATCGCGCGCAGAAAAGTGCGATGGCCGAGGACGAACCAGAGCGCGACCGCCGCCGCGCCGCAGGCCCAGGCGAGCAGCAGGGCGTCGAACTGCTGGGGCACGGCCGCCGGCGCGGCCTGTTCGGCCAGCGCCTGAACCGAGGGCAGGGCCGGCAACGGAACGCGCAGCGGCGCCGCACGGCCGGGCAGCAGGGCCGCAAGGGTCACCACCGGGACGATCAGCCAGGCCAGGTAGGCCAGCCCGGCGCCGAACCAGCGCCGCAGGGGCGTGCGCGCGGCCAGCAGGACCAGGATCGCCAGGCCCGAGAACAGCGCCGCGCGCAATAGCAGGGACGCCAGGTCACTTGTCATCGTCGAACTCGTCGATCAGCTGTCGCAGTTCCTGGATGTCGGCGGCGGACAGCTTGCGCTGGCTGCCGAAGTGCGCGACCAGCGGCGCGATGCGTCCGCCGAAGAGGCGCTGCACCAGGCTTTCGCTTTCGCGGGCCAGCCAGGCTTCGCGCTGAAGTACGGGGTGGTAGAGGAAGCGGCGTCCGTCCCTGGTCGCTGCGATCGCGCCCTTCTTGAGCAGGCGGTTGAGCAGGGTTTTCACCGTGGCGCTCTGCCAGTGCTGACTCTCCGAGAGCGCGACCACGACCTGCTCGGCCACCACCGGCCCGGGCGCGCGCCACAGGACCTCCATGACGTGCGACTCGGCGTCGCTGATATGCATTCCTGGGGTATTCGACATGACAGCACCATTTACAGTTGTAATCGAATTCAATGATTACATCTGTAATCCGCAGTGTCAAGCGCGGCGGGCAGCCAGTTGTGAAGGGAAGGCCTATTTTCGTCCCTATGTCTTCCATTGCACGGTCCGCCGCGGACATCTCCTGCACACTCGCCCCTATGCAAGGCCGTTGGGAAGACGTTTAAAATTGCCACATCGCAAAGGTGGGAGGAAAAAGGATGTCGACAACAAGCATGACCGTGGAGCAGGGCATCCAGACAGCCGGCGTCGGCAGGTTCCAGTACCGCCTCTTCCTCATTTTCGGCCTGGTCTGGATGGCCGACGCCATGCAGGTGCTGTCGATCGGCTTCACCGCGCCCTCGATCGCGAAGACCTTCGGCATCGGCATGCCGCAGGCGCTCGAGACCGGGACCGTGTTCTTCGTGGGCATGCTGATCGGGGCCTTCGGCTTCGGCCGCCTGGCCGACCGCATCGGCCGCCGGCCGGTCCTGATGACGGCGGTGCTGGTCGACGCCTGCTTCGGCGTGGCGTCCGCCTTCGCGCCGGACTTCACCTGGCTGCTGGCGCTGCGCTTCCTGACCGGCATCGGCGTGGGCGGCACCCTGCCGGTCGACTACACGATGATGGCCGAATTCCTGCCGAGCGACCGGCGCGGCCGCTGGCTGGTGCTGCTCGAATCGTTCTGGGCGGTCGGCACCATCCTGTTGGCGGTGCTGGCCCTGGTCGCGCTGCGCTGGGGCGATGATGCCTGGCGCGTGATCTTCTTCGTCACCGGGATTCCCGCCCTGGTCGGCGTGGTCCTGCGTCTGTCCATTCCCGAGTCGCCGATGTACCTGAACCGCAGCGGCATGCCCGAACAGGCGCGCGCCGTGCTCGAACGCGTCGCGCGGGTGAACGGCCGCACGGTGACGATCCCCGCGCTGCATCCGGAAAACCCGGTCAAGCACTCGCTGGCCGCGCTGTTTTCCAGCGAACTGCGGCGCCGGAGCGCCTGCCTGTTCGCGGCCTGGATGCTGATCTCGATCGCCTACTACGGGGTGTTCGTCTACCTGCCGGTGCGCCTGAGCGCGGAAGGCTTCGGCTTCATGCGCGGCCAGGAGTTCCTGATCGTGCTGGCGCTGGTGCAGCTGCCCGGCTTCGCACTGTCGGCCTATGGCGTGGAAAAGTGGGGCAGGAAGCCGACCCTGATCGGCTTCCTGCTGCTGAGCGCCCTGGGCTGCATGTTCTACAGCTTCGGCAGTGCGACCGCCGTGGTCGTGGGTTCGACCCTCCTGATGAGCTTTGCCCTGCTGGGCACCTGGGGCGCGCTGTACGCCTTCACGCCCGAGGTCTACCCGACCGATCTGCGCGCCAGCGGCATGGGGACGGCGGGCGCGGTGGCGCGTTTCGGCGGCCTGTTCGCGCCGGCGATCGTGGCGCCGGTGATGGCGACCCACTTCACGCTGGCCCTGGCCATGCTGGCCGGCTTCCTGGTGATCGGGGCTGTCGCGATCGGGCTGGTCGACGTGGAGTCGCGCAATCGGGTGCTGGAGTGAGGCAGCCCGGGTCGCTTTTCTCCGATCGTTCCATGGCTACTGTTTTCTTCGTGCATTATTTATTTGCCGGGCGTACTATTCGTAGTTGATAAATTCAACACGGAGATGGCGCCGGGGCGTTGCCACGCGCTGCCACCAAGGCCAAGGTGATCGATGACCCGAAGACCGGCGACCCACGACGCTCCCGGGTCCTTCACATGACGTCCGCCATGCATGCGGGCATGCCGCGCGTGGTGGCGGCATGACTGGCCTGCTCATCCTGTTTACGGCGGCGATCTGGTTGCTCATCGTTGTCGCCGTCGCGCGCTTCGTGAGCTTTCTGCTGCCAAGGAATGGGTGGCGCTGGCCAGTGGTGCTGACGGTCTGCGCCGTGATGATCGTCCTGCCCGTCCTCGACGAAATCATCGGGAGGCGGCAGTTCGCCGCATTATGCGAGGCGAATTCCGGCTTCGATGTGGACCGCGACAGGGCGGCCGGCAAGACGGTCTTCGAGGCTCCTGCCGAGTTCACGCAAACCGGGGATACGCTTTTGCCGGTGTACTCCAGGCCATCCGATTTCATCGACGCCGCTACCGGGGAGAGGGTGCTCGGTTTTCGGGAATTCGCGGCGCATGGGGGCTGGTTGAGCGCGGTGCTGCGCTTTTCCGATAGCCGCGGGCCGCTGACTTTCGATGGCTGGTGCAATCCGGGCGGCCAGGGCAGGCTTGCCGCGCTGTTCAAGGAACTGAACATCACCCTGGTTCGTCGTCCCGAACAGGCAGGCGCGAAAGGATGACCATCCTGCGCAACGACACGGCCGTGCAGTGCGCGCGCATGCAGGGTGGCGCGGCAGCCGGCCGCGTCCACACGACGTCTTTCGCGGCGTGTCGCTCGGGCGAAGCACCCGGAACATGGCCGGCGACTGTCCAGGCAGCGAGCCTCGCCTCTGCCGGACCCTCATCGCCGCCGGCGACGCGATCAGGCTGGCTGCCGCATGCGGGTCGAGACCGGGGAGGGCGATTGGCGCATGCATGTCGCGTCCGCCATTTTCGGTCTTCCGGTGCCCGACCCCTGGCTGTACAGCGTGTCCGAGGGCAGCGGCTCGGGCAGGACAATCCGCCCGATGCCGGTTCCGTGCCGATGGGGCCGGGCCAGGCGCGACGGGAGGACGCAGCATGATCGCTCTCGTGGCGCTCCTCGCCATGGCGCTGTGGTGCCTGATCGCCTTCGTTCTTGCCCGCGCCATCTCCGCGCTATTCCCGGCATCCTGGTGGCGTTGGCCCGGGGGCGTATTGGTGTTCGGGGTGGTCTTCGTCATGCCCGTCCTCGACGAAATGATCGGCCGCCGCCAGTTCGAGGCGCTGTGCAAAGCGAACCCGGGCATACAGGTTGACCGGACCACGGCGCGAGGCCGGACTGTCTACGACGCCAGGGGCGAGCTTGCCGAAGTCGGCGGCACGTGGGTCCCTGTCGTCGCCAGGTCGGTGCGTTTTGTCGACGTGCACAGCGGCGAAACGGTCCTGCGTTTTCGCTCGTACACCGCCTATGGCGGCTTGCTGGCCACCACGGTGGGGTTCCCGGAAGGCGGGACGCCGTTAAGCTTCACTGGTTCGTGCAGCCCGGCAGCAGGAGGCAAGCTCGCCCAATTGTTCAAGGAATTACAGCTTACCTGGGTCCGTCCGCCAAAGCAGGGCCCGGGAACCCGATGAGATTGTGAGTGACGCCATGAAGCCAGACGCGCTTGCGCCCGCCCGAGGGCGGGACCCGCGTCGCGGCAGTGGGCTCAGGGCACGTACTTCCAGGCCCCTTTCTCGATCCTGACCATCACCTGCGAGCGCCCGTCCAGCCCCTGGTGGTTGGTCGGCGTCATGTTGAAGATGCCGTGCGAGGCCGGCAGGTTCTTGATGCCTTCCAGGCTGTCGCGCAGGGCGGCGCGGAATTCCTTGGTGCCGGGTTTCGCCTTCGGCACGGCGGTCTTCGCGGCTTCCTGCAGCAGCAGGGCCGCATCCCAGGCGTGGCCGCCGAAGGTCGACAGGCTGTCCTTGTTGTAGGCGCCCGTGTATTTGTTGACGTAGGCGAGCGCCGATTTCTTCACCGGATTCGCCTCGGGCAGCTGGGCCGCGACCAGCATCGGGCCGGCCGGGATGAAGGTGCCTTCGCAGTCGGCGCCGCAGACGCGCAGGAAGTCGCTGTTGGCCACCCCGTGGGTCTGGTAGATCTTGCCGCGGTAGCCGCGTTCGCGCAGCGCCTTTTGCGGCAGCGCGGCCGGCGTGCCGGAGGCGGCGATCAGGATGGCGTCGGGGTTGGCCGAGACCAGTTTCAGCACCTGGCCCGTGACCGAGGTGTCGGTGCGGGCGAAACGTTCGTTGGCCACGACCTTGATCTTGCGTGCCCCCGCCATCTTCTGCGCCTCGGTCCACCAGCCGTCGCCGTAGGCGTCGCTGAAGCTGATGAAGCCCATCGTCTTGACGCCGTTCTTCGCCATGTGCTGGGTGATGGCGTCCGCCATCTGGCCGTCGTGCTGGGTGGTCTTGAAGACCCAGCGCCGCTTGGCGTCCATCGGTTCGACGATGCGCGAGCCGCCGGCGATCGAGATCATCGGCGTCTCGGTTTCCGCGGCGACTTCCAGCATCGCGAGCGAGGTCGGCGTGATCGAGGAGCCGATCAGGAGGTCGACCTTGTCTTCCGAGATCAGCTTGCGCGCGTTCTTCACGGCCTGGGTGGCGTCGGACGCGTCGTCAAGCACGATGTACTGCACCTTTTGGCCGGCGATCTCGGCCGGGAACAGGGACACCGTGTTCTTTTCCGGGATGCCGAGCGACGCGGCCGGGCCGGTGGTCGAGATCGAGACGCCGACCTTGATCTGGGCGTGGGCGTTCAGGGCGCTCAGCGCGGCAAGTGCGGCCAGCGCCAGAATGCGCTTGCGGACGAGGGGAAAGCGGGGTGTGCGAGTCATGCCAGTCTCCTTTGTTGTTTTGAACGTCGTGCCGCCAACCATTCCAGCGAAGACGAACGAGGCGGGAACAGCAATAGTATAGGCTGCTCGCCAGGAAAAAATGTCCGATTTTTAATTGTTTTCGCATATCATCTCTTCAAAACAGGGCGGGCCCGAGCGGCCCCGCGCGAGAACGACATTGGAGAGAGGAGGGCCACGCGGGTGTGGCCGGCAGGCGCCGTCGCACCCATCGGCAGCGGTATGGATTTATCTATTTTCGCCATCCTGACCCAGGACGGCATCGCCAGCGGCGCGGTCTACGTGCTGCTGGCCCTGGCGCTGGTGCTGGTGTTTTCGATCACCCGCGTCATCTTCATCCCGCTGGGCGAATTCGTCGCCTTCGGCGCCCTGACCATGGCGGCTTTCCAGGCCGGTCATTTCCCCCAGAGCGCGACCCTGCTGCTGGTCCTGGGCGCGGCCAGCTTCGTGCAGGAGGCGGTCGCCACCCTGCGCGGCGCGGCCGGGCAGGTCCAGCCCGGGCGGGCGCTGGCGGCTTCCTTCCTGAAATTCGTGCTGCTGCCGGCCGCGGTCTACGGGCTCGCCCGCAGCGTCGACGGCGCGGCCCTGCCGATGCTGCTGCAACTGCTGCTGGCGTTTGCCATCGTCGTGCCGATGGGACCGATGATCTACCGCCTGGCCTTCCAGCCGCTGGCGGAGAGTCCGGTGCTGGTGCTCCTGATCGTTGCCGTCGCGGTGCACCTGGTGATGCTCGGGGTCGGCCTGGTCCTGTTCGGCGCGGAAGGCTCGCGCACCACGCCTTTCTGGTCGGAGGTCTTCAACTTCGGCACCGTGACGGTCTCGGGCCAGAGCATCGTCGTGATTGCCACCGCGCTGCTGCTGATCGGCGCGCTGTACCTGTACTTCGACCTGACGCTCTCGGGCAAGGCCCTGCGCGCCACGGCCGTCAACCGGCGCGGCGCACGCCTGGTGGGCATCGGCACCGTCCAGGCCGGCCGCCTGGCCTTCCTGCTGGCCTCCAGCATCGGCGCCCTGTGCGGCGTCCTGATCGCCCCCATCACCACGATCTACTACGACAGCGGCTTCCTGATGGGACTGAAGGGCTTCGTCGGCGCCATCATCGGCGGCCTGGCGAGCTACCCGCTGGCCGCCGCCGGCGCCCTGCTGGTCGGGCTGCTGGAGGCCTATTCGTCCTTCTATGCCAGCGCCCTGAAGGAGGTGATCGTGTTCACGCTGATCATTCCGGTGCTGCTGTGGCGCTCGATCGCCCATCCCCAGGTCGAGGAGGAAGAAGCATGACGCGCCGTTCGCTGCTCGGTTTCGGGCTCGCCGCCCTGGTCTTCGGGCTGCTGCCGCTGCCGCCTTACTGGATCACGCTCGGCAACTATATCGGGCTGTACGCGATCGTGGCCCTGGGGTTGGTGCTGCTGACCGGCGTCGGCGGCCTGACCTCCTTCGGCCAGGCCGCCTTCGTGGGCCTGGGCGCCTACGCCACCGCGTATCTCGCCACGGCCCACGGCCTGTCGCCCTGGCTGGGGCTGGTTTGCGGACTGCTGATCACGGCCGCGTCCAGCCTGTTCATCGGCGCCATCATGCTGCGCCTGTCCGGGCACTACCTGCCGCTCGGGACCATCGCCTGGGGCCTGTCGCTCTACTACCTGTTCGGCAACCTCGAATTCCTCGGCAAGTACGACGGCATCGCCGGCATTCCGGCGATCACACTGTTCGGCATCGATCTCGGTTCGGGCAAGAGCATGTACTTCCTGATCTGGCTGGTGGTGCTGGGCGCCGTGGTCCTGCTGCGCAACCTGCTGAACTCCCGTTCCGGGCGGGCGATCCGGGCGCTCAAGGGCGGCGCCCTGATGGCCGAAGCCATGGGGGTGAACACCGCGGCCATGAAGATCCGCATCTTCGTCATCGCGGCGCTGCTGGCCTGCGTGTCGGGCTGGCTCTACGCCCACCTGCAGCGCGCCGTGAACCCTTCGCCCTTCGGCCTGAATTCCGGCATCGAGTACCTGTTCATGGCGGTGATCGGCGGCGCCGGCTACCTGTGGGGCGCGATCCTGGGCGCGGCGGTGCTCACCATTCTCAAGGACCAGCTGCAAAGCTGGCTGCCCGCGCTGATCGGCGCGAACGGCAACTTCGAGATCATCGTCTTCGGCGTGCTGATGGTGGTCCTGCTGCAGCGCGCCCGCAACGGCCTCTGGCCCTTCATCGCCCAGTACCTGCCGCAGCGTCCGGCGGCGCTGGCGCCGGAACGCGCGCCGGCGCTGCCGCTGCGTGCGAAAGCCGCGCCGGGATATCCGCTGCTGGTGGTCGACCAGGCGCGCAAGCAGTTCGGCGGCCTGGTCGCCGTCAACGACATGAGCTTTACCGTGCATGGCGGCGAGATCGTCGGCCTGATCGGGCCGAACGGCGCCGGCAAGTCGACCATGTTCAACCTGGTGACGGGCGTGCTGCCGGCCAGCGGCGGCGAAATCCGCCTGCGCTGCGGCGACGCCCTGGCGCGCATCGACGCGCTGCCGGCGCGCGAGATCGTCAGGCTCGGCATCGGCCGCACCTTCCAGCACGTGCACCTGCTGCCCGAGATGACGGTGCTGGAGAACGTGGCGATCGGCGCCCACCTGCGCGCGCGCCGCGGCGTGCTGGCCAGTGCCCTCCGGCTCGACCGCGAGGAAGAGGCGGCGCTGCTGTTCGAAGCGCGGCGCCAGCTGGAGCGGGTGGGGCTCGGCGAACTATTGTACGAGCAGGCGGGCAACCTGGCGCTCGGCCAGCAGCGCATCCTGGAAATCGCGCGGGCGCTGTGTGCCGATCCGGCGCTGCTGCTGCTCGACGAGCCCGCGGCCGGCCTGCGCTACAAGGAGAAGCAGGCCCTGGCCGGCCTGCTGAACAAACTGAAAGGCGAGGGCATGAGCATCCTGCTGGTCGAGCACGACATGGACTTCGTGATGAACCTGACCGACAGGCTGATCGTGATGGAATTCGGGACGAAGATCGCGGAAGGGGCGCCGGCGCAGGTGCAGCAGGACCCGGCCGTGCTGGAAGCCTACCTCGGAGGGATAGACTGAGATGACGACCCCTGTTCTTCACGTCGACAAGCTGCGCGTCGCCTACGGAAAGGTGGAAGCGCTGCATGGCGCGAGCATCACCGTGGGCGCCGGCCAGATCGTCACCGTCATCGGGCCGAACGGCGCCGGCAAGTCCACCATGCTGGGCGCGATTGCCGGCGCGCTCGGCCCTGGCGCATCGACCAGTGGGGCCGTGCTGCTGCACGGCGTCGAGGTCGGCGCCTGGCCGGTGGAGGGGCGGGTCGCCCAGGGCATGAGCCTGGTGCCGGAGAGCCGCGACCTGTTCACCACCATGAGCGTCGAGGACAACCTCCTGCTCGGGAGCTATGCGCGCTACCGGCGCGGCGAGAAGGACTACGCCGCGCAGCTGGCCTTCGTCTACGACCTGTTCCCGCGCCTGCGCGAGCGCCGGCTGCAGGCGGCCGGCACGATGTCGGGCGGCGAGCGCCAGATGGTGGCGCTGGGCCGCGCGCTGATGGCCAAGCCCCAGCTCTTGATGCTCGACGAACCCAGCCTGGGCCTGGCGCCCCTGATCGTCAAGGAGATCTTCCGCGTCATCGTGCGGCTGAAGGAAACCGGGGTGGCGATCCTGCTGGTCGAGCAGAATGCGCGCGCCGCGCTGCAGGCCGCGGACTACGGCTATGTGCTGGAAACCGGCGAGGTGGTGATGGAAGGGCCGGCCGGCGCGCTGGCGAACGACCCGAAGGTGATCGATACCTACCTGGGCTTGAAGAGGAAGTCGGCCTGAGCCTATTGCTCCTGTCGTTGTTCCAGCCAGCGCTCCAGCGCCGCGATCACGGGAGCGTCGTTCGGGTGCGTCCCCACCTGCCGCAACTGCGCGGCCGGGACCAGGTGGACTGCCTGGGATTCCCAGCCCATGCAGGCCGGGCTGCCGCCGATCCGGCGCGCAATGTAGAAGCGCGTATAGGTCTGGGTACGCCGCACGTCGAGCAGGAAGGCTTCGATGCGCACCTGCAGCCCCGATTCCTCGTAGGCTTCGCGCACGCCGGCGCACTGCAGGCTGGTGCCGGGGTCGACGCGGCCCTTGGGGAAAGTCGCCGCATAGCCGCCGAAGCCGTTCGAGGGCGCAACCAGCCACACGCGCCCGTCTTCTTCGAGGATCACCGTGCCGGCGGCGGCCGCCATCCCGGACGGGAGCAGGAAGGGCGGTTCGTCGAGCGCGGCTTCCACGGCGCAGGCGCTCCAGCCCTGCGCGCTGCCGGGCGCATCGAGCCAGGGAGAGAAGGCGACGCCGTTCAACGCCTCCGGCAGCGCGCCGCCCGGAATGACGGTCGCGCGCTGCTGCGCATCCAGCCAGCAGGAGAGCGGGGTGGGGGAGGAAGGCTGGCGGATGACCACAGGGCGTCCGTCGTCGTCGGGGAAGGGGTGCAGGGTGCGCATTGGTCTTGCCTTCGGTCTTGGCTGGTAAAAACGAGATCATCCATGGATTGCCGGCCGCTGGCAATGCGGGCGAGGGCGGCGCTTTGGAACAGGTGGTCGGGAATACGCGCTTGGGAATACATCTTCGTCTGCGCTATGCTGTCGGCCCGATATGAATTCCCCGGCCCGGCAAGGACATGCGCGGGCAGTGCGCCATGTTAGAAAAGAACGACGCCGATCCGCTCGGTGAAAACCCAGCCCAGCCACGCCCGACGCCGGGCCTGCCGCCGCGCCCTCTGATGACCGACGGCCTTGCGGACGACGAGGCAATGGCCAGGAAGCAGGCGCGCGAACTGCGCGATGCGCGGGTGCGCGGCGTGACCTCCATCGACGCCATGCGCCGGGCGATCCGGGACGCTGGCCGCGACCTGCCCACGCTGCGGGAGGTGCCGCGCCTGCCCGTGCTCGATGCGGCCGGCTTCCAGGTGCGCGCGGCGCAAGGACTTCCTTTCCTGCTTCCCGGCGCGGCCAGGCGCTGGCCGCTGTGCGCGCTGACGCCGCAAACGCTGCGGGAACGCTTCGGCGCGCTGCCGGTGCGGGCGCGCGTGGGCGACTACGTCGGCACGGCCTTCGCGCCCGACCGCGCCATGCAGGACATGTCCATGCTCGATTACCTGGACCTGGCCGCCGCCGGCACGCCAGGCCTGCCGCCCTATGTCGGCAACCTCGAACTGCGCGCCCTGAACCGCTACTGTCACTGGCCGGCATTGTTTACCAGGCCGGGGCCGCCGCGCTTCTGGCTGGGGCCGGCCGGCACGGTCACGCCCCTGCACTGCGACTACGATGACAATCTCTTCACCCAGGTATGGGGCGAGAAGCGCATCTTCCTGGCGCCGCCGCATCACGACGCCTTCCTCTATACACGGGAAGCAAATGCCTTGCTGTTCGGTTCGCCCTTCGACCCGGAAGCGCCGGATTTCGAGCGCTTCCCGCTGGCGCGTGAGGCGGCGCTGGTCGAGTGCATCGTCCAGCCCGGCGATATGCTTTACGTACCGGCAGGGTGGTACCACCAGGTGCGCTCGCTGAGCTTTTCGCTCTCCGCCAACCGCTGGTCGCGCGCCATGCCGCTGGTGCTTGGTGACGATCCTTCGCTGCGCCGTCCGCCGGACTGAGCCTGCTGTGTCGTCTGTTCCACAACGAGGGGCTTGCGCGATCCCCCAACGGTTTGCTATAGTTCGCCTCCGCTTCGGCGCTGAAGTAAAACGTCAACGAAATCAAGTAGTTGATGTAGCAACAGTGAACGCAGGTAACTGCGACGAAGCAAGCGAGGGGTTGACGAAGATCGCGAAACACTGCATAATCTCACTTCTCTGCTGCTGACGAACAAAACGATTCGCAAAGCGCAGCAAGGCAGTGCAGAACAACGGTTCTTTAACAATTAACAGTCGATAAGTGTGGGCGTTTGATGAGGGTGCCGGCTGACTTGTTCAGCTGATTACTTAAATTATCAAATGTTCGCACAAAGTATTAAACGTTATCTCAGCAATGAGGTGACGGTCAGTATTTTGAGTGAGCGACTCCGTGAGCAATCACGGATGACTCGAAAGAGTCAACAAACAGAGATTGAACTGAAGAGTTTGATCCTGGCTCAGATTGAACGCTGGCGGCATGCTTTACACATGCAAGTCGAACGGCAGCACGGGCTTCGGCCTGGTGGCG
>JBFLZJ010000020.1:0-103657 GCA_040755875.1 Pseudomonadota bacterium
GTCTGCGCTTTTTGCGCCTTCACTGTAATCGTCCCGGCGTCCGGGCCGGCGCTTTTCGGCACGGCTGCCGGCTGCGGCGGGCTGCTCGCTTCGGTGCTGGACGCGGGCGGCGCCTCGTTGGCCGGGGGCGCGGGCCTGGCGGCCTTGATTTCCTCCGGCGGCAGCATGACCAGCGGGGGCGGGCTGGCCGGCTTGTCCTGCGGCTGATCGACGATGACGGCGGCGCGCGGCGCTTCGGCGAGCTGCACAGCCGCGGGCTCGGGAGGGGGCGGCTCGGAGGACAGCGCAGGCGCGGACGGCGGCGCCGGGTCGGCGACGCGCTCGGCCTCGACCTGCATGGCCGTGGCGGTGGTGTGGTTGTCGTAGGCGAGCCAGGCGACGACGCCGACCAGGATGCCGGCGAACGCGGCCGCCGCGCAGTACCAGGCCAGGCGCGGGCTCGAGATGCGTCCGCCCACACGCCGGGCCGAGTCGCGCTCGAGCATGGCAAGGATGTTTTCCTCGCCGGCGGCGCGGCGCGACGACATCAGGTTGGGTCGTGTCGAGGCTGCTTGATTTTCGTCTGTAGGGCGCACGGCATTACTCCTAAGATTGCGTTTTCAATCCGATTAGAAACAATCTGGGGAAAGCCATGCTGATCTTTCTCGCACTTCTTTACTTTTGTGTCACTTGCACCGTGATCTGGCTGGCCTTGTTCCCGGCCGGCCGGGCGATGGTGGGCCAGCTCGTCTTCAACCTGCGCAGCCGCCTGCGCCTGGCGCGCCGTCCCCCGGGCTGGAGCGGCGAGCGCCTGCCGCGGCCTGCCGCGCTGCGGCGCGACCTGGCCGGCCTGGGGAGCAAGGCGCTCAAGCTGGCCCGGCGCAACTGGATCGTGCTGGCCATCGGCGTGCCGGTGGTGGCGATTCCCTCGCTGCTGGCATTGGTCATGCGCTCGCCCGACATGCTGCCCGACTACCAGCCGGTCGAGGCGCTGCCGGACGCCCAGATCGCGGCGCTGCTGCAGGGCGAACAGCTGGTGCCGCCGGTCGCGCCGCCGCCCCTGGCCTTTACGACCCAGGAAGTGGTGCTGGTGCGGCCGATGCTGGTCAACGCCAGCCGCAACTGGGGCCTGATGCATCCCGACTTCAGCCAGCGGCTGCTGTTGGCATTCAAGATCATGAAGGAGAAGCACGGTTACGAGATGGCCCTGCTCGAGGGCTACCGCAGCCCGGCGCGCCAGGACCAGCTGGCGCAGATGGGCGGCGCCGTCACCAACGCGCGCGCTTTCCAGAGCTGGCACCAGTACGGCCTGGCGGCCGATTGCGCCTTCTGGCGCGATGGCAAGCTGGTGATTTCGGAGAAGGATCCCTGGGCCATGCGCGGCTACCAGCTCTACGGCGAGGTCGCGGAACAGCTGGGCCTGACCTGGGGCGGGCGCTGGAAGATGATGGACCTGGGGCACACCGAACTGCGCCTGCGCGGGGTGATGCGGCGCTAGCACAACGGTCTCGCAAGCTTGCGGCGTGTCAACTTTTGCCTCGGGGAATGGTGCGAGCATTGCCTGTCTGACCAATTTCCCAACTTACACACGCTCCCGCCATGGCCCGTCTCTGGAAGTTCCTCATCGACAGCCGCGTGCTCGTCGTGATTGGCATCACCGCACTGCTTGGTTTCCTCCTGCTTGGCGCCGAGACCTTCGAACTCGGCCTGATCTGGTCGCTGATCGCGGCGCTGGCGCTGTTGGCCCTGTGGGGCATGTACTGGGGCTTGCGACGCCTCTGGCGCAAACGCGTCGCCCAACGCCTGACGGCCAGCCTCGCGGCCGGCGGCGAGAAGGCCGGGCAGGGCGATGGCCCGAAAAGCGAAGTCGCGGTGCTGCGCAAGAACATGCTCGAGGCGATCAACACGATCAAGACCTCGAAGCTTGGCCTGACGCGCGGCGCCGAGGCCTTGTACGAGCTGCCCTGGTACATGATCATCGGTAATCCGGCCGCGGGGAAGAGCAGCGCCATCGCCCACTCCGGCCTGACCTTCCCGATCCCGGGCAGCAAGGCGGTGCAAGGCGTGGGCGGCACCCGCAACTGCGACTGGTTCTTCACCACCGACGGCATCCTGCTCGACACGGCCGGCCGTTACTCGGTGCAGGATGGCGACCGCGCCGAGTGGTTCAGCTTCCTCGACCTGCTGAAGAAGCATCGCCGGCGCGCGCCGATCAACGGCATCATCATCGCCGTCAGCGTGGCCGAGCTGACCGCGGGACCGGCAAGCAGCACGATGGAACTGGCCAAGAGCCTGCGCACCCGGGTCCAGGAACTGACCGAGCGCCTGGGCGTGTATGCGCCGGTGTACGTGATCTTCACCAAGGCCGACCTGATCGCCGGCTTCAGCGACTTCTTCCACGACAGCGAGCGCACCGAGCGCGACCGCATCTGGGGCGCGACCCTGCGCTACAACCGGCGCAGCACGCCGCAGGATGTGCTGGCCTTTTTCGATGCGCACTTCGACGAGCTGCACGACGGCCTGAAGGAGCTGAGCCTGGCCAACATGGCCGGCAACCGCAGCGCGCAGATGCGCCCCGGCGTCTTCACCTTCCCGCTCGAATTCGCCTCGATCAAGACCCCGCTGCGCGCCTTCCTCTCGACCCTGTTCGAGGAAAACACCTACCAGTTCAAGCCGGTGTTCCGCGGCTTCTACTTCACCAGCGCCCTGCAGGAAGGCGCGGTCCAGGACCTGGCCTCGAAGCGCGTCGCGAGCCGCTTCGATCTCGAGTTGCGCGAGCGCGCGGGCGGCAACGAGGAAGCGGGCGAGGGCGGCGGCTACTTCCTGCTCGACCTGTTTAGGAAAGTCATCTTCGCCGACCGCGAGCTGGTCAAGCGCTACACCAACCCGGCCAGCGCGCGCCTGAAGTACGCCGCCTTCTTTGCCGCGACGATCGCGCTGGGCGCGGCGCTCGGCGGTTGGAGCTGGTCCTACATGGGCAACCAGCAGCTGGTCGCCAACGTCCAGGCCGACCTCGACAAGGTGATGCGGATGCAGGACAAGCGCATCGACCTGCAGTCGCGCCTGGAGGCCCTCGACATCCTGCAGGACCGCATCGAGCAGCTCGACAAATACAAGCAGGACCAGCCCCTGGCGCTGTCCTTCGGCCTCTACCAGGGCGAGAAGCTCGAACGCAAGCTGCGCGACGAATACTTCGCCGGCGTGCGCGCGGTGATGGTCGAGCCGGTCGCCGCCGCACTGGAGACCATGCTGGCCGAGGTGAATGCCAACGCCGCCGCGCTCGACCCGAACGCTCCTGCAGCACCGACCGCGCGGCCGGGCCAGCCCTACCAGGACGTCTCGCCGACCAATGTCGCCGACGCCTACAACGCCCTGAAAACCTACCTGATGCTGGGCGATAAAAGCCACGCCGAGCCGGGCCACCTGAACGACCAGCTGACCCGCTACTGGCGCACCTGGCTGGAGGCGAACCGCGGCGCCATGCCGCGCGAGCAGATGATCCGCAGCGCCGAGCGCCTCCTGAGCTTCCACCTGGCGCAGATCGGCGACCAGGCCTGGCCGCAGGTGACGCTGAAGCTCGGCCTGCTCGACGGCGTGCGCGAGAACCTGCGCCGCGTGGTGCGCGGCACGCCGGCACGCGAACGCGTCTATGCCGAGATCAAGACCCGCGCCGCCACGCGCTTTCCGGCGGTGACGGTGGCGCGCATCGTCGGCGACCACGACCAGGGCCTGCTGGCCGGCAGCCATGCGGTCAGCGGCGCCTTCACCCGCGACGCCTGGGACAAGTACGTGCAGGGGGCGATCCGCGAAGCGTCGAACCGCGAGACCCAGAGCACCGACTGGGTCCTGAAGACCGCAGCCAAGGATGACCTGACGCTGGAGGGCAGCCCCGAGCAGATCCAGAAAACCCTGGTCGACATGTACAAGGCCGAGTATGCGAAGGAGTGGGGCAAGTTCGTGCAGGGCGTGACGGTGGCCGACCTGAAGGGATTCGAGGCCAGCGTGCAGGCCATGAACCGCCTGGGCGACCCGCAGAATTCGCCGCTGGCGCGCCTGCTCAAGACCATCTACGACGAGACCTCCTGGGACAATCCCGGCGCCGCGCGCGCCAACCTGGGCAAGACCGAACGCGGCCTGCTGGCCTGGTTCAAGGAAGTCGTGCTGCGCCGTGCGCCCTCGGACGCGCGCGTCCTGGCCGACACGGTGGGGCCGCTCGGAGGTGGAGCTGCTGGCGCGGCCGGCGCGATGGGACCGATCGGACGCGAGTTCGCAGGAGTGGCGCGGCTGGTCGGCGCAAAGGAAAAAGAGGTGTCGCTGATGAGCGGCTACCTGGACGCGCTGTCGCGCCTGCGCACCCGCCTGAACCAGCTGAAGAACCAGGGCGATCCGGGCCCGGGCGCCAAGCAGTTCATGCAGCAGACGCTGGAGGGCAGCGGCTCGGAACTGGCCGACGCGCTCAAGTACGTCGACGAACAGATGCTGACCGGGATGACCGAACCGCAGAAGGCCGCCTTGCGTCCGCTGCTGGTGCGTCCGCTGGTGCAGACCTTCGCGATGATCGTGCAGCCGTCCGAGTCCGAGATCAACAAGACCTGGCAGGCCCAGGTGGTCGAGCCCTTCCAGAAGACCCTGGCCGACAAATACCCGTTTGCGCCCGGCAGCAAGATCGAGGCGACCGGCGCCGAGATCGGCCAGGTCTTCGGTCCGGAAGGGGCGGTCGCCAAGTTCGTCAACACCTCGATGGGGCCGCTGGTGGTGCGGCGCGGCGACGTGCTCTCGCCGCGCACCTGGGCCGACATCGGCATCACGCTCGCGCCGCAGGCGGTGCAGGCCTTCCCCGGCTGGGTTGCGCCCCTGTCGAGCAATGGCGTGGCATCGTCGGCCTCGTCGGGGCCGCAGACCGTGTTCCAGCTGCTGGCCGCGCCGGCGCCGGGCACGACCGAATACACGATCGAAATCGACGGCCAGCAGCTGCGCTACCGGAACACGCCGCCGGTGTGGACCAACATGGTCCATCCGGGGCCGCAGGGCACGTCGGGCGCACGCATCACCGCCGTGACCTTCGACGGCCGCACGGTGGAGCTGTTCAACGAACCGGGGCAGTTCGGCCTGAAGCGCATGATCGATGCGGCGGCCAAGAAGAAAAAGGACGGCGGCGTCCACGAACTGCGCTGGAGCGCCGGCAGCGTGACGGTCGCGGTCGACCTGAAGATCACCAGCAGCGCCGAGGCCGGCGCAAGCAGCGGGACGGCAAGCAGCCAGGGTTTCCGCGGCCTGCGCCTGCCGGTGACCATCGTCGGCCGGCCGGCCGAGACGCCCGCCATGGCCGTGGCCGGAGGTGCGCAATGAACCGTGCGGCGGTGCTGGACCGGATCGGCTACTTCGGCAAGATCCCGGCGCGCAGCGACTTCGTCAAGGTCGCGCACGATGCCCCGGCGATGGGCATGCTCGACGACTGGCTGGCGGCGGTGATGCAGCGCCTGCCGTCGAGCGCGCGCTGGAAGATCGATTACGACGCCATGGCGCCGGTGAGCTTCGTCTTTGCCGGCCCGGCGCGCAAGCACGCGGTGGCCGGCCACCTGGTCGCCAGCCACGACGCGCCTGGCCGGCGCTTCCCCTTCCTGATGATGCGCACGCTGGACGTGGCCGATCCGCCCGCCTTCGTTTCGCGCTGTCCGCTGGCCTTCGCGCCGCTCTGGACCTTCCTGGAGTCGATGGCGCCGCGGGTTGTGGCGGCCCCCGACCCGTCTTCCCACCTGCAGGACATCAGCGAAGCGGTGATTCCGCTCGGCGAGTACGACAGCGCGCTGGCCGGTTTCCTGGCCACCGGCACGGTCAGTTCGCTCTCGCGCCTGCTCGGCGACCTCGAGGCGAGCCGCCTCATTCTCGCGCTCGGGCTGCTGCTGCAGCCGGTCATGCACAGCAAGCCGACCCAGGTCGACAAGAGCCTGGTGCTGCCGCTGCCCGAGGACGAGTCCCTGCGCGCGCCGGTCGCCGCCTTCTGGCTGGATCTGGTGGCGCCTTTCGTGCGGCGCATCGGCTTCGACCTGGCGCTCTTCTTTACCCGCCAGGAGGGCGATCCGGTGCTGGTGATCGGCTTCTCCGGCGCCGCCGCCCAGACCCTGCGCGGGATCATCGATCCGCTGGTTGGCCTGGAACAGCAGGTGCGTTTCAACGACACCGCGTGGATCGACGAGCAGCTCGGTCTCGACGTCGACGTGCGCGCGCTGGCCAGCTACCTCGACCAGCCGCAGCTGCCCCTGAAGCTCGCGCGCGAGCTGTTCCTCAAGACCTTCATCGGAGGCGCACCGTGAACAAACCTTTTTCCGGAATCGCAGCCCTGCTGGTCGCCGGCGCGGTCCACGCGCAGGCGCCCGCTCCGGCGCCGGCTTCCGCGGCGCAGACCGCCGCGGCGCCGGGCGCGCCGATCGTCGTCGCCGGCACGGTCGCCGACGAAGCCAGCAAGGCCAGCCTGCTTGCTCGCCTGCGCGCGGTCTACGGCCCCGAGCGCGTGGTCGACCAGCTCTCGGTCGGCCGTGTCGCCGCCCCGGCCAACTGGAACGACTACGTGGGACGCCTGATCGGCCCCAACCTGAAGCTGATCAGCCGCGGCCAGCTGAAGGTCGATGGCAACAACGTCAGCCTGCGCGGCGACGTCGCCAGCGAAGCGCAGCGCCAGCAGATCGCCGGCGACATTGCCGCCAACCTGAACCCGACCTACACCGTCAACAACGGCCTGCGCGTCGCGGTCTCCGAGCAGGGTGTGCTCGACGCGGCGCTGGCCAACCGCATCATCGAGTTCGAGTCGGGCAAGGCGGCGCTCACGCCTTCGGGCATGGCGATCCTCGACCAGATGAGCGAGGCGATGAAAAAGCTGAATGGCGTCAGGGTCGAGGTGATCGGCCACACCGACAACGCCGGCTCGCGCGCCGGCAACCTGTCGCTGAGCCAGGCGCGCGCCGAGGCCGTGAAGACCTATGTGACCGCGCGCGGCATCCACCCGGATTCGATCGCGGTGTCCGGCGAAGGACCTGACCGGCCGGTGGCGGATAATCGTACAATCGAGGGCCGCGCGCGCAATCGTCGCATCGAGTTCAAAGTTGTCCAGTGACCGCACACCCAGCCAGACGACACGTTCATCTCTTCCTGCTTCCACTTCTTCTTGCCCTCGCGCCGGCGCAGGCCAGCACTTGTTACGGCCGCGTCGGCGCCGGCAGCATCGACGGCGCGGTCGCGCTTCCCGGCGCCGGGTCCAACTTCGAAGCCTACAGCCGCCTCGGCGTGCAACTGGGGCGCACCCATGTGCACGCGCGGGTGCGCGACGTCCTGCTCGACGCTTATGCGGCGCTGGCGCGCGGCGCAACGACGTGGGAATCGCGCTGGTGATCCTCGATCCGCCGCTCATGGCGGAACTCATGAAGACCAGCCAGGGGAAGAAGCTGCACGGCTTGCCCTTCATGAAGGGCAAGCCGTGGATCCGGCACGACGAACACTACCACGTCGACTTCGCCCTGCCGTGCAAGCCGGGCAGGGCGCAGGCTAGGGCAGGGTGATCGTCACGTTCGCCGCGCGCGGCGGCAGTTTCACCAGGTCGTTGTAGCTGGCCAGGGTGGTTTCGGTGTCGTGCGAGAGCTTGGCGCGGAAACCCACGTAGGCCGCCAGCCCGGCCAGTGCGAAGACCGCCGACAGCACCCACAGCGACAAATCGCTGCGCAGCGTGTTGGTGATCTGGTCGGGCCGTTCGGCGTGCGGCGCGAAGCCGCGGTTCTTGCCGCGCATGCGGGCGATTTCGTCGCCCAGGCGCGCCACCAGGTAATTCAGCTTGTCCTGGCCGTCGAGCGCGTAGCGGCCCTGGAAGCCGAGCAGCAGGCACATGTGGAAGACCTCGAGCGCCTGCAGGTGGACGCTGCCCTTGGCGCGCAGGTCCTCGAGCCGGTGGAAGAAGTGTTCGCCGGCGAGCTGGTCGCCGAACACGCGCAGCTGCAGCGGGCGCGTCTCCCAGGCGTCGCGCACCTCGTAGTCCGAGCGCAGGATGATCTCGTCGACCGCCGAGCAGAAGGCGTATTTGGCGGCGGTGACGTCCTCGGCCGCGACGCCGAGCGCCTTGGCGTTGCGGTCGACGTCGCCGAGGAAGGCGGTCATGTGGTCGGCGAAAGCGGTCTTGTCGTGCGGACCGCAGCCGTTCTTCAGCAGGAACAGGGCGTAGAAACCTTCGTACATCAGGTCGACCAGGTTCTGCGGGCTGGTGCCGGACGCGCCGCGGCCGGACTGGGGCGCTGCGCGCCGTTCGACGTGGGCGCTCATGCGACCACCGCGATCAGGTCGAGCTGCAGGTCGCGGATCCCGTTCGGCACATAGACCGAGATCGCCTGGGCCTTGAGCATGTTCTCGTACAGCGTGCCCTTGTTCTCGAGCACGAAGTAATAGGTGTCGGGCCGCACCGGCAGCGCCGCCGGCACCTGGGGCGCGTGCACCAGGCGCACGCCCGGCATGGCCGAGAGCACGAACTTGTCGACGTCCTGGGGTGCGCCGAGCTTGAAGCGCAGCGGCACGATCTCGACCAGCTGCAGCGCCGGCATGTCGGCCGACACCGCCAGGTAGAGCGTGGTCTGGGCGTTGATCTTGCCCGAATCGAGGGCGCCCAGGTGATAGGACGGGCGGTCGTTCGACAGCGGGATCGAGAAGTACTTGGACGACACCACGGTGTCGAGCAGGTCGCGCAGGATGTCGATCAGGCGCGCGAAGGCCGGGCCGGGATCGAGATGCGAATAGGCCGGCAGGTCTTCCAGCTTGTAGCTGCGCGAATAGGCCATCAGGCCGCCGGCCAGCATCAAGAGGTCGCCGAACAGGCGCTCCGGGTGCAGCTCGGGATGGTTCAGGTAGTGCGACAGCGCCGCGTAGCCGGTGCTCGCGGTGTGCAGCAGCCAGAACGAGGACATGTCGCCGCCGCGGATCTCGACCACGTTCCGGCTCGGTTCGCGCATGTGGCCGTAGAGGGCGTTGACCTTGGCCAGCAGCTTTTCCATCAGCCGCGCCACCGCGTTGTGCAGGCCGGGCGCGCCCTCGATCGACACGCTCGGCGGGGTGAAGCCGGGGTCGACCTCGAAGCCGCCGGTGGCGACCCGGCGCAGCCGCACCAGCGGGAAGCTGTCGAAGGCTTCGAGCGCGTCCAGGTCCGACACCAGGCGCACGGTTTTCCTCAGGTAGACCACCGGGGCATCGGCCGCGCGCGTGAACAAGTCCTGGGTCTCGCGCTCGTGCTGGACGAAGCGGGCGTCGCCGTGTTCCTCGTCGGGCTCGGCGCAGTTGTCGCCGTGCGGCTTGAGCGCGGGCAGGGCGGCGTGGAAGGTGATGGTCTGGGTGGCAGGCGGCAGGTCGCCCAGGCGCACCTGCAGGGGCAGGGGGTCGAGCTCGGGCGCGCGGTAGAGCTCGCCGTCCGGGAAGACCAGCGACAGCGCGTCGATGCGCAGCGTATCGGACTTGAGCGCCTCATGGTCCAGCTCCAGGCGCCGCACGCCCCAGCAATAGGGGTGCAGCGCGCGTGCGGTCTGGTTCAGGCGCGCCTCATGGTAGCGGTCCTGCTGCTGGAAATGTTGGGGGCGCAAAAACAGCCCTTCGCCCCACAGCAATTTCGATGGCATGTTCACGAACACCTCACAAAGAAATTGTTCTCGGAAAATGTTGAGCTTGATCGAAAGCCGGGCCGGCTCATTGACAGCGCGCAGAGCCGAGCGTCTTGACTTCGTCAACTGTCGGTTTCGCGCCCGCCCCGGCCGACAGCGCGCAGGCGTGCACGCCGACGGTGAGTCCGGCCTTTTCGGCCTCCGGCGCGGCAAACGCCAGGCGCCAGCGCTGCGGCGCCGGCGAATGGAATAGCGCGACGACGCCGATATAGCCGGCCTCGCGCGTGACCTTCTCGACCGTCTCGTAGCGCTGGCCCGGCACCAGGGTGACGTCCTTGACCTCGACCACATCGGCCCCGAAGGCCTCCTTCTCCGCGGCCGGGTTGAGAAAAGCGGAAAACGGCGCCTGTTCGAAGGCGGCGTTCTGGCGCAGCTTGTAGACGCGCGCCACCAGGGCCAGCGGCCGGCCTTGGGCATCGACGTTGAGCCTGGCCGCGGCATGCAGGCGGACAGGCACGGCGCGCGGCGGCTTTTGCGACTCGGGGAGCTCGGGCGCCTTGCCGGCGATGGCCTGCAGGCTGCCGCCGCAAGCGGCAAGCGCCGCGGCGGCGACAAGGATGCTCAGGCAGGGAAGGGCTCTCATCGGATTCTTGCCTTTCGTAAATTACGCCAACGCTCATTTAACAGCAATGCCATGTCCTCCGGCTGAGGCTGCGCAAGCCTGGCGGATTTCATGCGCCGCATCGTCGATGCGTGCAAATGTTGACTGCGCACAATTCTTGCTGGAACGCTTCCCGAATAATGGCGTCTGGTTCAACGCACTGGAGACCGACATGATGTTGAAACGTCTGATACCGGCCGTCGCCTGCGCCGCATTGCTCGCGGCCTGCGCCAGCACCGGTGAAGGGGCCGGCGGCGCGGCGAAGGCCACCACCGTCGCCGCCGCCGTGGCCGAGGCCGATGCGGCGGTGGCCGCCGGCCAGGCCGACAAGGCATTTGCCCTGCTCAAGGGCGCCGCCCAGGCCTTCCCGACCGACAAGACCCCCTGGCTGCGCATGGCGCAAATGCGCTTTGACGCCAACGACTACGGCGAAGCGATCGTCAATGCGCAGGAAGCGCTCGAACGCGACCCCGACGACACGCTGGCCCACAGCATCGCCGCGGTGAGCGGCCTGCGGGTGTCGAGCGAGGCCCTGGCCGACCTGAGCCGCATGAACAAGATCAACAGCGACGTGAAGTCCGAAGCGCAGGACCTGGCCAAGCTGCTGCGCGCCAGCCTGGGCGAGGAGGTGCTGGTACCTGGCGCCGTCAAGCCGAAGGGCACGGTGAAGCGTGCGGCGCGCGGGTCCTCGGCCGCGCCTGCGGCCAAGACCACCGCATCCTCGTCGAGCGACCCGTTCGGCGCGCTGAAATAAATCCCCGTGGACCGGCGTTCGCCGGTCCGTCTTCCCCACCTGGAGTCGACATGGCAAAAAGTGAAAGCGTGCAGAAACGCCTGCAGAAAGTGCGTGCGCCGCGCGTGCAGATGACCTATGACGTCGAGATCGGCGACGCCATCGAAAACAAGGAGCTGCCCTTCGTGGTCGGCGTGATCGGCGACTTCGGCGCCGACCCGGAGGCCGAGAAGAAGCGCATCAAGGACCGCAAGTTCGTCAATGTCGATGCCTCCAATTTCGACGAGGTGCTGGGCGGGATCGCTCCCGCGACCCAGTTCCGCGTCGACAACCACCTGACGGAAGAGGGCGGCCAGTTCGCCGTCCAGCTGCAGTTCCGCGAGATGGCCGACTTCCGGCCCGAGGCCGTGGTGCAGCAGGTGGCGCCGCTCAAGGGCCTGCTCGATGCGCGCACCAAGCTGGCCGACCTGCGCAACAAGCTGGCGGGGAACGACAAGCTCGACGACATCCTGAGCGAAGTCCTGGGCAATACCGAAAAACTCGAAAGCCTGCGCAAGACGGAGGAGAAATAAATGGCGGCGATCCTCGAACAGGCAGCCAAGCCCACGCTGGAACTGGACCATTCCCTGCTCGACCAGATCGTCGAGCAAAGCCGCGTCGCCAGCTCCGACAGCGAGCACGCCCGTGCCCGCGACCTGATCTCGGAACTGGTGACCCAGGTGATGTCGGGCACCATGGTGGTCTCGAACAACCTGTCGGCGATGATCGATGCGCGCCTGGCGGAGCTGGACCGCATGATCTCGACCCAGCTGTCCGCGATCATGCACGCGCCGGAATTCCAGAAGCTCGAGCGCAGCTGGACCGGCCTGCAGTACCTGGTGAAGAACTCCTCGACCAGCGCCGGCCTGCAGATCCGCATGCTCAACGCCAGCAAGCGCGAACTGGTGAAGGACTTCCAGGCCGCCCTCGAATTCGACCAGAGCTCGCTCTTCAAGAAGGTCTACGAGGAGGAATTCGGCACCTTCGGCGGCGCGCCCTACGGCGCCCTGATCGGCGACTTCGAGATGAGCCGCCAGCCCGAGGACATGTACTTCCTCGAACAGATGTCGCACGTCGCCGCCGCCAGCCACGCGCCCTTCATCACCTCGGCCGCGCCGGAACTGTTCGGCATCGACAGCTTCGGCGACCTCGGCAAGCCGCGCGACCTGGCGAAGGTCTTCGACACCGTCGAATACGCCAAGTGGAAGGCGTTCCGCGAGTCCGAGGATTCGCGCTACGTCGGCCTGACCCTGCCGCGTTTCCTCGGCCGCCTGCCTTTCAATCCGGTCGACGGCCAGACCACCGAAGGCTTTAACTACGTCGAGGACGTGGACGGCACCGACCACAACAAGTACCTGTGGTGTAACGCCGCCTATGCCTTCGCCTCCAAGCTGACCCGCGCCTTCGAGGACTACGGCTGGTGCGCGGCGATCCGCGGCGTCGAGGGCGGCGGCCTGGTGGAGAACCTGCCGACCCACACCTTCAAGACCGACGAGGGCGAGGTCGCGCTGAAGTGCCCGACCGAGGTCGCCATCACCGACCGCCGCGAGAAGGAGCTGTCGGACCTGGGCTTCATCTCCCTGGTCCACTGCAAGAACACCTCCTACGCGGCCTTCTTCGGCGCCCAGTCGGCGCAGAAGGCGAAGAAGTACAACAACGAGGCCGCCAACGCCAACGCCATGCTGTCCTCGCAGCTGCAGTACATCTTCGCGGTCTCGCGCATCGCCCACTACATGAAGGCCATGATGCGCGACAAGATCGGCAGCTTCGCCGCCGCCTCGAACGTCGAGGATTACCTGAACCGCTGGCTCACCCAGTACGTCCTCCTGGACGACAACGCGAGCCAGGAACAGAAGGCGCAATTCCCGCTGCGCGAAGCGAGCGTGCAGGTCTCGGAAGTGCCGGGCCGCCCGGGCTGCTACCGCGCGGTGTCCTTCCTGCGCCCGCACTTCCAGCTCGATGAATTGTCCGTTTCGCTCCGACTGGTCGCGGAGTTGCCGCAGTCGACCAAAAGCTGATCCACCATTAACCTGAAAACTGGAGTAAACAAAAATGGCAATTGACGTGTACCTGCAGATCGACGGCATCAAGGGCGAATCGACGGACGACAAGCACAAGGACTGGATCGAGTGCACTTCCGTGACCTGGGGCGTGAAGCAACCGCGCTCGGCCACCGCCTCGACCGGCGGCGGCCACACCGCCGAGCGCTGCGAGCACGAGGAAGTCGTGATCGACAAGCTGGCCGACCTGTCCTCGCCGGTCCTGCTGCAGACCTGCTCGGCCGGCAAGACCATCCCGAAGGCCAAGCTGGAATTCATGCGCGCCGACGGCCAGGGCGACCGCATCAAGTACTTCGAGATCGAGCTGGAGAACGTCCTGATCGGCGCCATCAAGCCGAAGGTCGAGGAAGGCGCGATCATCCAGGAGAAGGTCGGCCTGAAGTTCTCGAAGATCAAGTGGAAGTACACCCAGCAGAAGGTGACCGGCGGCGCCGGCGGCAATACCTCCGGCGGCTGGGACCTGGCCGCCAACAAGATCGTCTAAGCGCAAGACGGCTCACGCCCCAGCGCAAGGCGGATCGTGCCGCGCACGCTCCGCCTTGCGCATCCTTACCATTCTCCTTCCGGGACCAACGCATGAACGGCTTCACACCCGGGGTGCTCGACCGCCTGATGGACGAGCGCCGGGAAGCGGGCGCCGCCAGCCCGCGCCTGACGACCGAACAGATCAAGGACCTGGTGGCGCGCGACCTCGAAGCGCTGCTCAACACCCGCGTCGCGCTCGACCCCGCCGTCTTCGACGAATTTCCGCAGGCGCGCGCTTCCATCCTCAACTACGGCCTGGCCGATTTCGCCGCCTTCTGCCTGACCAGCGCGGAAGACCGCGCCGCGATCTGCGCCAGCATCAAGACCGCCATCGAAACCCACGAACCGCGCCTGAAGGACGTCAGCGCCAGCCTGGTGCCGATACCCGGCAGCGTCAACCGGCTCGACTTCGTCATCAACGCGCGCCTGGCCCTGCTTGACACCGGCGACGCGGTGAATTTCAGCGCCGTGCTCCAGCCTTCGTCGCTGCACTACGCGGTGCGGCGCACGGTGCGCCCGCGCGGGCCTGACGGCAAGCGCTAGCGCCATCCCTCTACCGATACAAAGGATGCGACACGAATGGACATCAACCTCAAGACCCTGATCGGCAAACTGAACGACGCCTCGCGCACCGCGGCCACGCGCGCCGCCAACATCTGCGTCGGGCTGGGCCAGTACGAAGTCGACATCGAGCACGTGTTCCTGGCCCTGCTCGAGCAGCCGGACTGCGATGTCGTGGTGGCCGCGCGCGCCTGCGGCATCAGCCTGGGCGCGCTGGAAGACGACCTGCGGCGCGAGGTCGCCCGCTTTGCCACGGGCAGCGCGCGCACCCCGGTGTTCTCGAAGCACCTGCCGCTGCTCTTCGAACACGCCTGGCTGATCGCCTCGCTCGGCAACGGCCAGCCGAACATGATCCGCAGCGGCCACCTGCTGCTGGCGCTGCTGACCGAGCCGGGCCTGGCCCAGCTGGCCCAGCGCGGGTCGAAGCTGTTTTCCCAGTTCCCGCTCGAGCGCCTGAAGCACGACTTCGACAGGCTCACGCGCGGCTCGAAAGAAGCGGTCGCCGCAAGCGCTGCGTCGCCGGCCGAAGGCGGCGACCCGGTCGGCGAACTCGAAGCCCAGGCATCCGGCAAGACGCCGGCGCTGGACCAGTTCACCACCTGCCTGACCGAGCGCGCGCGCCAGGGCAAGGTCGACCCGGTGATCGGACGCGATCCCGAGATCCGCCAGGCCATCGACATCCTGATGCGGCGCCGCCAGAACAACCCCATCCTGACCGGCGAGGCCGGCGTCGGCAAGACCGCCGTGGTCGAAGGCCTGGCGCTGCGCATCGCCCAGGGCGACGTGCCCGAGGTGCTGCGCGGGGTCGAGATCCACACGCTGGACATGGGCCTGCTGCAGGCCGGCGCCAGCGTGAAGGGCGAATTCGAGAACCGCCTGAAGAACGTGATCGACGAGGTGAAGAAGAGCCCGCACGCGATCATCCTCTTCATCGACGAGGCCCACACGATGATCGGCGCCGGCGGCACGGCCGGCCAGAACGATGCCGCCAATCTGCTGAAACCGGCACTGGCGCGCGGCGAACTGCGCACGATCGCGGCCACCACCTGGGGCGAGTACAAGAAGTACTTCGAGAAGGACGCGGCGCTGGCGCGGCGCTTCCAGGTCATCAAGGTCGAGGAGCCCGACGAGGAAACCGCCTGCGCCATGCTGCGCGCAATGGCGCCGCTGATGGAAAAGCATTTCGGGGTGCGGGTGTACGACGAGGCGATTACCGAGGCCGTGCGCCTGTCGCACCGCTACATCAGCGGCCGCCAGCTGCCCGACAAGGCGATCAGCGTGCTCGATACCGCCTGCGCCAAGGTTGCGCTGGGGCAGAGCGCCACGCCGGCCCTGCTGGAAACCTGCACCCGCGCCATCGAACAGCTCGACGCCCAGGCCGCCGCGCTCACCCGCGAGCAGAGCGCCGGCATGGATCACGGCGCGAAACTGGCCCAGCTGCGCGACGAACGCGCCGTGCAGATCGCCGAGCAGGACCGCCTGCAGGCGCGCTGGCAGCGCGAACACGCGCTGACCGGCGAGATCGCGGCGATGCGCGCCGAACTGGAAGCGGGACGCGGCGACAGTGCGCCGATGCGCGCGTTGATGGAAGAGCTGCGCACGCTGCAGGGCGAAGCGCCGCTGGTGCCGGTGCAGGTCGACGGCCACACGGTGGCCGGCATCGTCGCCAGCTGGACCGGCATCCCGCTGGGCCGCATGGTGAAGGACGAGATCAGGACCGTGCTGCAGTTGCAGTCCTTGCTGGACGAACGCATCCTCGGCCAGTCGCATGCGACGGCGGCGGTGGCGCAGCGGGTGCGCACCGCGCGCGCCAATCTCGACGATCCGAACAAGCCCAAGGGCGTGTTCCTGTTCGTCGGCACCTCGGGCGTGGGCAAGACCGAGACCGCCCTGGCCCTGGCCGACCTGCTGTACGGCGGCGAGCGCAAGCTGGTGACGATCAACATGAGCGAGTACCAGGAAGCGCACAGCGTCTCCGGCCTGAAGGGCTCGCCCCCGGGCTATGTCGGCTACGGCGAAGGCGGCGTACTGACCGAGGCGGTGCGGCGCAACCCCTACAGCGTGGTCCTGCTCGACGAGGTCGAGAAGGCGCACCCGGACGTGCTGGAACTCTTCTTCCAGGTGTTCGACAAGGGCGTCCTGGACGACGCCGAGGGGCGCCAGATCGACTTTCGCAACACCATCATCATCCTCACGTCGAACACCGCCTCGGGCACCATGATGCAGGCCTGCCTGAACAAGAGCGCGGCCGAGATGCCCAAGCCCGATCAGCTGGCCGAACTGATCCGCCCGCAGCTCATGAAGCAGTTCAAGCCGGCCTTCCTGGGCCGCCTGGCGGTCGTGCCCTTTTATCCGATCAACGACGAGGTGCTGGCGAATATCATCCGCCTCAAGCTCGATCGCATCGCCAGGCGGGTGCGGGACAACCACCAGGCCAGCTTCGAATACGACGATGCGCTGGTCAACGCGGTGCTGGCGCGCTGTACCGAGGTCGATTCGGGCGCGCGCAATGTCGACACCATCCTGAACGGCACGCTGCTGCCCGAGATCGCCGACACCGTGCTGGCGCGCATGGCCGAGGGCGGGGCGATCGCACGCATCAAGGTCGGCGCGACCAAGGGCGGCCGCTTCAAGTACACGATCGAGCCCGCGTAAGGAGGCGTCATGAGCAATCTCGAACAACTCCTGAAGCCGGTGAGCGAGGCGGCGCCCTGCGGCGAGGACATGGCGTTCTCGCCCGAGCTCGACGCGATCGCCCAGGCGCGGAAGGCCGACGACCCGTCGCTGGAGCAGGGCGCCTGGGTCACCACCCTGAAGGAGGCGGACTGGAAGTTCGTCGCCAAGCGCTGCTCAAGCCTGATCGAAACGCGCAGCAAGGACCTGCAGCTGGCCGTCTGGCTGGCCGAGGCGAATGCGAAGACAGCCGGGCTGCGCGCTCTGGGCGAGGCGCTGGAGCTGATCGGCGCGCTGTGCGAGCGCTACTGGGACGGCCTGTATCCGCTGCCGGACGAGGACGGCTTCGAGCGGCGCATCGGGAACCTGGGCTGGATCGCGGCGCGCGTGCCGCAACTGGCCGCCGAGTGTCCGGTGACGGAAGGCGCGGCCTTCTCGATGCGCGACATCGAAGCGGCGCGCGGCCATGGCGCGGACGCGATCGCCGATGTCGAGGCGGCGCGCAGCCGTACCTCGAAGGCCTTCCATGCAACCCTGCTGGCCGATGGCGAATACTGCCTGTCGGCGCTGGACGCGCTGGAAAGAGCGGTCGATGCGCGCCTGGGGGCGGACGGGCCGAGCTTCAGCAGCGCCAGGACCGCGCTGCAGAACCTGGTGCACTTCGTGACGCCTGCCGCCGGCGCCGGCCCGGCCGCCGCGGCGCAGGCGGCGGGACAGCCTTCGGGGCAGGCAGAGCGGCATGCGGCCGCGCCGCAGCCGGGCGGCGCCCAGCCGACGCTCGACTCCGGCCCGCTGCAAACGCGCGCCCAGGCCCTGGCCCAGCTCCGGGCGGTGGCCGAGTTCTTCCGCCGTACCGAGCCGCACAGCCCGGTCGCCTACCTCGCCGACAAGGCGGCCAGCTGGGGCGAGCAGCCGCTGCATGTGTGGCTCAAGACGGTGGTCAAGGATGCGGGCGCGCTGGCCCACGTGGACGAACTGCTGGGAATCGAGCGGGAAGGGTAGTCAGGGGCATGAATGGTTGAAATATTCTTTCACCGAAGGCGCTTCGGTGAAAGAATATTGCAGGGCGGCCGAGCGGCCGCCCTGTCCTCGTTTACTCGGCCGGTTTCTCGCTGGCGGACGCGCCCTTGTCCATGCCGGGATTGACGAGCGAAGAAGCTTTCGCAATCTGCGCCTCGACGGTCTGCACCGCCTGGCGCGTGGCCTGGGTCACCTGCTCGTAGCCCTTGAAGGCGTTGTCGATCGCGGCCTTGATGATCTCGACCGCGTTTTCCGAGCCCGGCTTGACGTTCTGGGTGACGTCGTAGATCAGGGCCGACAGCGTACTCTTGGCCTCGGCGACGTGCACGTCGGCGGCGCGCCGGAATTCGTTTTGCATCTCCTCGATGATGGTTTTGAGTTGGGCGCGGTACTCCGCGCTGTCGGTGGCGCCGGGCGCCATGCGCGCCGACAGCGCGTCGAAGGCGGCGCGGGCGTCGCGCGCCTGGGCCAGGTCGCGGCTGGCGGCCAGCGTCTGGTCCATCGTGTTGCGCGCGGTCGCCATGTTCAGGGCGACGACTTGTTCCAGGCCTTTGACGGTCTTGTTGGTGAGCGCCTCGAAGGTCTGCATTTGCAGGTCAAACAGGGTTTTGGTGGCGTTGGCGAACTGCTCCGGACTCGTGAACATCAATGTCTCCTCGGTATTTGTAGAAAACGACGGACGACCTGCTGAACTACCGGACCTATTATTTAGCAACGATGCGCTTTTCGCAACGTGCGTCCTGATAGGGCCCGGCAGCGCGCTCCCAGCCTGGCCCAAGCGGTGTCTGCGAGCAGGCGAGCGCGCCGTCGGCCTTGCTGCGCCACTGGTACCAGGGAGCGGGCTTGGCGATGGCGGCGACGCAGGCTGCCGCAAGCAGGCAGCCGGATAGGATGGTGGAGACTTTCATGCTGACCCGAGCATAACCCGTTCAGCCCCACAGTCAAGCGTTTCCGCTTGTGCTTCCCACGATGGGAAGGTGTATCCTGCGGACTTCGGAAAGGAAAGGACGACATGGACTTGCATGCATGCGACACGACCGCGATGAACATCGGTGAGGCCGCCAGCGCCTCGGGCGTATCGGCCAAGATGATCCGCCATTACGAATCCATCGGCCTGATTGGCGCGGCGCGGCGTACCGAAGCCGGCTACCGGGTCTATGCGCGCCAGGACGTGCAGGTGCTGCAGTTCATCCACCGTGCCCGCGTGCTCGGCTTTTCGCTCGACCAGATCCGCGAACTGCTGGCGCTGTGGCAGGACAAGGATCGCGCCAGCGCCGACGTGCGCGCGCTGGCACGGGCGCACATCGAGGACCTGAACCGCAAGATCGCGGAAATGGAAGCCATGCGCCGCACCCTGGAGCGGCTGGCCGCGTCCTGCCACGGCGACAGCCGCTCGGATTGTCCGATCCTGGACGACCTGGCGGCGCAATAAGGATGACCGCGGGAAGAGGGACGCCAAAACAGGGGCGCGAAAACGCAAAACGCCGCAAACCTTTTTCAAGGATTGCGGCGTTTTGCGCCGGCTGTCGCCAGAAAACTGTTGGTGCCCACGGAGGGACTCGAACCCCCACACCTCGCGGCACATGGACCTGAACCATGCGCGTCTACCAATTCCGCCACGTGGGCACTGCTGATACTGATTTTACTGCTGTTACTGCAAACACTGATCATGCTTTCAGCGTGGGCACGGGGCGCCCACCCTACGATCAATGGTACTGCTTACTCTTGCGGATCACTTCCGGTAGAGTGGTGCCCACGGAGGGACTCGAACCCCCACACCTCGCGGCACATGGACCTGAACCATGCGCGTCTACCAATTCCGCCACGTGGGCAATGATACTGCTCGATTTACTACGGTGCTGCAAAAACTTGCGGATTACACTTCCGGTAGAGTGGTGCCCACGGAGGGACTCGAACCCCCACACCTCGCGGCACATGGACCTGAACCATGCGCGTCTACCAATTCCGCCACGTGGGCACTGGTACTGCTTTACTTCTACAACTTTACTGCCATTGCCAACATGATGCTGGCGATGAGCCGTTCGCTCGGGAGCAAACGCTACAACTCCTGCGGAGCACTTCCGGTAGAGTGGTGCCCACGGAGGGACTCGAACCCCCACACCTCGCGGCACATGGACCTGAACCATGCGCGTCTACCAATTCCGCCACGTGGGCACTGCAACTGCGTTTGCTGCTGAAGCTGATACAATATCAGGCTTTGTCGTTTTTCGCTAGATCAACTTCCGTTGTTCTCGCGGCGAACCCGCCTCATACCGCACCTGCTTTTTCCTTCGCTTCACATGCTGTCGTTGCGAAAGAGCCGAGATTATAGCGGAAGGATGGCAAAAGTCAAAAACCTCCTGCAGGGACCGCAATCGGCCTTTTTTGCCCGCGCCACCCGACCGCCGGACCGCGTTTCATGGAGCACGCTTCGTTAGGCGAATCACGCGGTCCTCCGTTACACTACGCCTGTCAAGGTGTCAATCCAACCACGGTGCTGGCCGGTCCGGCGTCCATATAGAAGAATTCAAGAAAACGATTTGAAGCAACCTACTCATACCATTCCCAGCCGCGAGGAAATCCTCGGCGTTTTCCGCGACGCCGGCACGCCGCTCGACGCAGCCGCCCTGGCGCGCTCTCTCAAGGTGAAGCCCGCCGCCCAGGAAGTCCTGGGCCGCCGCCTGAACGCAATGGAACGCGACGGCCAGATTCGCGCCGAGCGCGACGGCGCCTATTCACTGGCGGATGAATCCGGCTTCGTGGCCGGCCGTGTCAGCGCCCACCGCGACGGTTACGGTTTCGTGATCCCCGAAGAGCCGGGTCCCGACCTGTTCCTGAACGATAAGGAAATGCAGAAGGTGCTGCATGGCGACCGCGTACGCGCCCGCGTCACCGGCCTCGATCGCCGCGGCCGTCCGGAAGGCACCATCGTCGAAGTCGTCGAGCGCGCCAATACCCACGTCATCGGCCGCCTGCTCAACGAAGGCGGCGTCTGGATCGTCTCGCCCGAGGACAAGCGCATCAGCCAGGACATCCTGGTTGCCGGCTCGCCGGGCAAGGCGCGCGCGGGGCAGGTCGTCAGCGTCGAGCTGATCGAGCAGCCGGCGCGCTTCCAGCAGCCGACCGGGCGCATCGTCGAGGTGCTCGGCGAACTGGACGACCCGGGCATGGAAATCGAGATCGCGGTGCGCAAGTTCGGCGTGCCGCACGTGTTCTCCGCCGCCGCGCTCAAGCAGGCCAACCGGCTCCCCAACGAAGTGGTCGATGCCGACCTGTCCAACCGCGTCGACCTGCGCGACGTGCCGCTGGTGACCATCGACGGCGAAGACGCGCGCGACTTCGACGACGCCGTCTACTGCGAGCCGGTGAAGATCGGCCGCACCAGGGGCTTCCGCCTGCTGGTGGCGATCGCCGACGTCAGCCATTACGTGAAACCCAACGATGCGCTCGACGCCGATGCGATCGAACGCAGCACCTCGGTCTACTTCCCGCGCCGCGTGATCCCCATGCTGCCCGAGAAGCTCTCGAACGGTTTGTGCTCGCTGAACCCGGCCGTGGACCGCCTCTGCCTGGTGTGCGACATGGTGGTCACCGCCAAGGGCGAAGTCACGGCTTACCAGTTCTACCCGGCCGTGATGCACTCGGCCGCCCGCCTGACCTACAACCAGGTGGCCGAAGTGCTGGCCGACCCGCAAGGCGAGGAAGCCGCGCGCCGTCCGGCCATCGTGCCGCACCTGCTGAACCTGAACGCGGTGTTCCACGCCCTGCTGGGCGCGCGCCAGGAACGTGGCGCGATCGACTTCGAGACCACCGAGACCTACATCGTCTGCAACGCGATGGGCAAGATCGAGAAGATCATCCCGCGTACCCGCAACGATGCGCACCGCCTGATCGAGGAATGCATGCTGGCCGCGAACGTGTGCGCGGCCGACCTGCTGATCCGCCACAAGCACCCTGGCACCTTCCGCATCCACGCGGTGCCGACCGAGGAAAAGCTGAACCAGCTGCGCACCTTCCTCAAGCAGACCGGCCTGAACCTGGGCGGCGGCACCAAGCCGACCGCGGCCGACTACGCCGCGCTGATGCGCGAAATCAAGGATCGCCCGGACGCTTCCCTGCTGCAGACCATGCTGCTGCGTTCGATGCAGCAGGCCGTCTACAGCCCGGACAATGTCGGCCACTTCGGCCTGGCCTACGAGGCCTACGCCCACTTCACCAGCCCGATCCGCCGCTATCCCGACCTGCTGACGCACCGCGCCATCAAGGCCATCCTGCAGGGCAAGCGCTACGAGCCGAAAGGGATCGACGTGTCCAAGCTGAACACGACGATCTCGAACGCCGCGCGCAAGCAGGCCGCCAAGGACAAGGCCGAAGGGAAGGCCAAGGACGAGAGGGACCTGACGATCTGGGACGCCCTGGGCGTGCACTGCTCGGCCAACGAGCGCCGCGCCGACGAAGCCTCGCGCGACGTCGAAGCCTGGCTCAAGTGCTACTACATGCAGGACAAGCTGGGCGAGGCCTTCACCGGCACCGTCGCCGGCGTGACCACCTTCGGCGTCTTCGTCCAGCTCGACGAGCTCTATGTCGAAGGCCTGGTCCACGTGACGGAACTTGGCCAGGATTATTTCCAGTACGACGAAGCGCGCCACCAGCTGCGCGGCGAGCGCACCGGCAAGACCTTCGGCCTGACCGACCGCGTGGTGGTCCAGGTGGCCAAGGTCGACCTCGAGTCGCGCAAGATCGACCTGGTGCTGGCCGAGGGTCAGGACACGGTCGGGGCGCCCGCGCAGAACGAAGGCAAGGGCGGCGAAGAAGGCAAGGGCGGACGCAAGCGCGACGCCGCGCCGAGCCAGGCGAACGGCCAGCCGTCGCGCCTGCAGTTCGACGAGATCCTGGAAGCCAAGCCGTCCGGCAAATCCAAGCGTTCGCGCCGCGCCCGCAAGGAAGCGGCCGAGCTGGCGCGCCAGCAGGCCAAGCTGCTGCGTGCCGAGGCGCCGCAAGCGGAGCAGGCCGACGAGCCGGAAACCGAGGCCGTGACGCCAGGCGCCGGCGCCAAGCCGAAGCGCTCGCGCAACGCCCGCAGGAAGGCGGCCGCCGTACTGGCGCGCCAGGCGGCGCGCTAGCAGGCCGACGAGGAAGCGCAGGCCGTCCAGGCTGAAGCGCCCCAGGCGCAGCAGCCGGCGCCAGCGCAGGCCGAGGCTCCTGCACCAGGCAAGCCGGCGCGCAAGCGCAAGACAGCTGCCCAGGCGCCGGCCGAGCCGGCTGAGGCCGAGCGCGAGGTTGCCGCTCCGGCCCAGCCGCAGGCGCAGGCCGAGGCCGCGGCCCCGGCCAAGCCGGCACGCAAGCGCAAGGCCGCCGTCCAGGCGCCGGCCGAAGCGGTCGAAGCTGCCGCGCCAGCGGCGCCGCAGCCGGTGGAAACGCCGGCCGAGGCGCCCGTGGCCGAAGCGCCCAAGCGCAAGCGTGCAGCGAAGTCCGTGCAAGCGCAAGCGCCGGCTGCGCAAACCGGGACCGCCGCCGAAGCGGCGCCGGCCGTGGCTCCCGCAGCCAAGCGCGCACGCCGCAGCAAGGCGGCCGAGCCGGCGGCAACCGAAGCACCGGCGGCCGCCGAGGCGCCAGCCACGCCGCACCCGCGCCGCGAAAGCCGCCGCGGCAGAACCAGAGAGCGCCGCCCAGAGCGGCGCCGAGAAGCCGGCCGCCAAGACCGGCAGCACCGCATCCAAAACGAGCAGGAAGAAAAGAAGTAACGCATGAAAAATAAAATGATTTTCGGTTTCCACGCGGTGACCTCGCGGCTGCGCCACGAGGCCCAATCGGTGGAAGAGATCTTTGTCGACGCCGAGCGCAACGACGCCCGCATGAAGGCCCTGATCGCCAGCGCGAAGGACGCCGGCGTGCGCGTCATGCCGGTCGAAGCCAGCCGCCTCGACAAGATCGTCGGCACCCGCCGCCACCAGGGCGTGATCGCCTTCGCCAGCCAGCTGGCCCTGGCGCGCAACCTGGACGAACTGCTCGACGCCATCGAAGGTCCGCCGCTGCTGCTCATCCTCGACGGTATCACCGACCCGCACAACCTGGGCGCCTGCCTGCGCGTGGCCGACGGCGTCGGCGCGCACGCGGTGATCGTGCCGAAGGACCGCGCGGTCGGCCTGAACGCCACCGCCGCCAAGGTCGCCAGCGGCGCGGCCGAGACCGTGCCCTATATCACCGTCACCAACCTGGCGCGCACCATGCGCGAGCTGAAGGAACGCGGCATCTGGCTGATCGGCACGTCGGACGACGCCGACAAGGGCCTGTACGAAGCCGACTTCACCGGCCCGGTCGCACTGGTGATGGGCTCGGAAGGCGAGGGCATGCGCCGCCTGACCCGCGAAACCTGCGACCTGCTGGTGTCCATCCCCATGTTCGGCTCGGTCGAGAGCCTGAACGTCTCGGTCGCCTCGGGCGTCTGCCTGTACGAAGCGCGCCGCCAGCGTGGCGTGACGGTCTGACCGTTTGAAACGCGTGGGCGGACAACATCCGCCCACCTTTCCGTGTTCTGCATCAGCCAACGGTTCCCGCAGCGTCATCCGTAAGGTGGGCATGCATGCCCACGCGGATCAAACCCGCCACGAACAGAACAGGCAACATCCCCACGTACGTTCGCATTCGCCGCCGCGCGATCGCAACGATCCAAACTGACCCCTCCCAAGCAACAAGTAGCCGTATAAGCTACCATTTGCCCCTGCATTCCTCCTGTACTTAGTTTATGTTTTCCACGTTGCGCGAAGATATCAAGAGCATCATCGAACGCGACCCGGCCGCCCGTAACGGCTGGGAAGTGCTCACGTGCTATCCCGGCCTGCATGCCATCGTCCTCCACCGCTGGGCGCATGGCTGCTGGCGCATGAACCTGAAGTGGCTCGGTCGCTTCATTTCCCACATCGCGCGCATCCTCACCGGCATCGAGATCCACCCCGGCGCCACCATCGGCCGCCGGGTCTTCATCGACCACGGCTTCGGCGTCGTGATCGGCGAAACCGCCGTGGTCGGCGACGACTGCACCATCTACCAGGGCGTGACCCTGGGCGGCACCACGCTGGTGGCCGGCACCAAGCGCCACCCGACGCTCGAGCGCGGCGTGATCGTCGGCGCCGGCGCCCAGGTGCTGGGCGCCTTCACGGTCGGCGAATTCGCCAAGATCGGCTCGAACGCGGTCGTGGTCAAGCCGGTTCCGGCCGGCGCCACCGCGGTCGGCAACCCGGCCCACATCATGCGCAAGGAAGAGCAGTCGCGCAGCGCCCGCATGTTCGCCGCCTACGGCGTCACGCCGAACGGCGACGACCCGCTGTCGAAGGCCCTGCGCGGCCTGATCGACCACGTGGCGCGCCAGGACGAGCAGATCGAATGCCTGACCGCGACCATCAAGGCGGCCGGCATTGCCTGCCCGAACGTGCGCGAGGGTGATAAACTCGACTCCGCCGAACTGAACCGGCTGGTCGACTGAGGAAACCCATGACTGATGATGCAAAGGACGGGACCGATCCCGTATTGGACCCGTTCGAGATCCGCGTGCTCGCGGTGCTCGCCGAAAAAGAGGCGCTCACGCCCGACAACTACCCGATGTCGCTGAACGCGATCGTCACCGGCTGCAACCAGCTCTCCAGCCGCGATCCGGTGATGCAGCTGTCCGACGACACCGTCCACGACACCCTGCAGCGCCTGATCGAGCGGCGCCTGGTCAACGGCATCACCCAGGCCGGCGCGCGCGTGACCAAGTACGAGCACCGCATGCGCATCAAGTGGACGCTCGAGCAGGACAAGCTCGCCGTGCTCACCATCCTGATGCTGCGCGGCCTGCAGACCGCCGGCGAGATCCGCACCCGCACCGGACGCCTGCACGAGTTCCGCAGCGTGGCCGAGGTCGAGGCGGTGCTGCAGTTCCTGATCGACAAATATCCGCCCATCGTCGCCCGCCTGGAACGCGCGCCCGGCACCAAGGAGCCGCGCTACGGCCAACTGCTGGGCGGCGAGATCTCCGTTGGGCGCGAGGACTCGGCCTTCGGCGTTGCCGCCGCGCCCGCTCCAGGCAGCCGCATCGGCCAGCTGGAGCAGGAAGTGGCCGCGCTGCGCGCCGAGGTCGCCGAGCTGAAGGCGCAGTTCGAAGCCTTCCGCCAGCAATTCCAGTAAGGCGCCACAGCGCCTCATCCCTCGCCCGACCTTGCGCCGCCCCTGGCGCCGTCGGGCGTTTCCGTTCATGGCAGGCGCGGCCAGGGCTCAGCGGCCGTCCCGCGCCGCCTTCGCCGCGGCCGCCGCCATGACCCTGTTGATGGCCTCGATCACCAGTTCCGGTTCCTCGAGCTGGATGTGGTGGCCGCTCTTGGCCGTCACGACCTGCGAACCCGCGCCGAACCGGCGCACGAAATCCGCATGCAGATCGCGCTTGATGGCGACCGCCTCGGGCGTCTCGAGGAAGAATTCGGGCTTCTCCGCCTGCCGCACCGAGGTCAGCACGACCGTCGGCACGTCCGGCAGCTTGCCGGCCAGCGGCAGGACGCCGCTGTCGAGCACCGGCTGCAGCAGCTTCAGTTCGGGCTGGAATTTGGCCGGGACAATGGCGGCAAAGGCGTGGTCGTCGGCCGCGGCGCGTTCGGCGTCCAGCTTGCGCAGCGCCGGATTGAAGCGTTCGTCGCTCGGGTCGACCAGCACGATGCCCGCCACCTTGTCCGGATTGCGCGCCGCGAAGGAGCGCGCCAGCAGGCCGCCATACGAGTGGCCGACCAGGATGAAGGGCGGCGCCAGCTCGGCCGATGCGATCAGCTGCTCGAGTTCCAGGGTGTTCTGCGCGATCGTGCGCGGTTCGGGGCGCGGCTCGGACCTGCCGTGGCCGGCGCGCGAATAGCTCAGCACCTGCGCCGTTCTGGCGACTTCCGGCGCGACCTTGCGCCAGGTGTTCAGGCCGGTGCCGAAGCCGGATTCGAAGATCACGGTAAAGCGGCCGCTCCCGGCGCTGGCCGTTTCGACCAGCCAGGGCTGACTGCCGACGGCGATCTGCCGCGCCGTCATGGCGGTGGGAAGCGGGGGCGTCGGGGCTGGCGTTTGCGCATGGACAGGGGAGGCGCAGGCCAGGGCGAGTAGTGCAAGGGCGTGACGAATGAAGCGCTGCATGATTGCCTCGGCAGGAAAGGAAGTGTGCGGGATGGCCGGCTCCGACGGGAACCGGCATGAAGACAGCCTGGCTCAGGGCAGGGCGTTCATCGCCGCCTGGTCAGCGGCGATGAACGCAGGGGCATGCTCAGCCCTCGTCGCGCCAGCGGCGCAGGCGGATCGCTGCGGCGATCATGGCGACGCCGGCGGCGACGCCGACCCACAGCTCGGGGCGCGCCAGGCTGCCCCAGGAGGCGCCGAGGACCGACAGCATGTCCACGCCATGCTGGGCGCGCAGCGGCAGGGCGGTGCCGCCGTCCATGAACCAGGCGCCGGGAATCAGGCCGAGCAGCAGGGTTTCGAGCACGTTGTTGATGATCCAGTCCGCGTTGATCGTGGCGCCGTACAAGGCCAGCAGGTAGTCCATCCACTTGAGCAGCACGGCGGCGATCAGCGGCAGGCCGACGGCCCACAGGAAGACCTTCGATTTCGCCCAGCTCGACACCAGCAGCAGCCAGCCGGCGGTCGGCAGCGCCCACAGGATGTAGACCGGAATCATGGCCAGCAGGTAGACCGGCGACAGCCAGAGGTTGATGTTGCTGAGGAGCGGCCCGTACAGGTCGAGGCCCTGGTGGCTGGCGGCCACGCCGCCCAGCATCAGGATCAGGAAGGCGGCGGCGCTGGCGATGGCGATCGTGATCGCCGGCGCGAGCACCAGGGCGGTCAACAGTTTCGACAGCACGGTCGTGGTGTCGGAGATCGGCAGCGACTTCCAGAACAGGATGCTACGGTCGCGCCGGTCGTCGTAGAGCGCTCCCAGGCAATAGAAGAAGGCGACGATGGGCAGCACGATGAAGATCGGCGCGCCGGTGGCGATGTAGTTGTTGGCGGCCACGTTGGCGATCTCGCTGCGGGTGTGGCGCTCGGCCAGGCTGGCGATCTTCGAGCCGCTCGAGCGGTGCACTTCCTCGCCGCCGACCCGGATCGTGACGCTGTCGCCGTCGAGCTTGCCGGTGGAGATGCCGTAGCCGATCATGCCGCCCACCAGCACCACCATGATCACGGCCGCGATCAGCGGCGCCCAGATGAAGCCGCCCTTGTGTTCCCAGAACTCGCGGCGCAGCAGCCATTTCATCGTATTCATGCGTAGGTTCCTTTCATCGTTGCCACGAACAGGTCGGCCACGCTCGGATTGCGCGTTTCGCCGAGGGCGGACAGCTGGGCGCGCGAGACGCCGTCGAACAGCATCACCGACTTGCCGAACACGGTGCGCTGGTCGATCGGCTGGAGCGCGTTGGCGGCATTGACCTTGTCGGCCGGGACCATCACTTCGATGTAGCGCTCGCCCACTTCGTCCATCGAGGCCGCCAGCACGATCCTGCCGTCGCGGATGAACATCAGGTCGGTCAGGATGTGCTCGACTTCCTCGACCTGGTGGGTGGTGATGACGATGGTCTTGTTCTCGTCAAAATAGTCTTCCAGCAGGTTCTGGTAGAACTGCTTGCGGTAGATGATGTCCAGGCCCAGGGTCGGCTCGTCCAGCACCAGCAGCTTGGCGTCGATCGCCATGACGAGGGCCAGGTGCAGCTGGACGATCATGCCCTTCGACATTTCCTTCACCTTCATCGCCGGCTTCAGCTTGGTGTTGGCGATGTAGCGTTCGGCGCGGGCGCGGTCGAAGCGCGGGTGGATGCCGGCCACGAAGTCGACCGCGTCGCGCACCCGCAGCCAGCGCGGCAGGATGGCGACGTCGGCGATGAAGCAGACGTCCTGCATCAGGGCGTCGCGCTGGGTGCGCGGATCGAAGCCCATCACGCTGAGCTCGCCTTCGAAGGGGATCAGGCCCAGCGCCGCCTTCAGCGTGGTGGTCTTGCCCGAACCGTTGGGACCGATCAGCCCGACGATGCGTCCGGCCGGGATGTCGAAGTCGATGCCGGCGATCGCCGTCTGCTTGCCGTAGCGCTTGGTGAGGCCGCGGGCCGAGATCACGGCGCTCATGCTGCACCTCCAGGCTCGGCGCTGCGCAGCAGTTGCTCGACGTTCAGGCCCAGCAGGCGGATGCGCTCCACCATCGCCGGCCATTCCTCGCTCAGGAAGCGTTCGCGTTCGCTCGCAAGCAGCTTCTCGCTTGCTCCTTCAGTGACATACATGCCAATTCCCCTTCTTTTTTCTACTAGGTTTTCGTCGACCAGCTCCTGGTAAGCCTTGGAGACGGTGATCGGGTTCAGTTGGTACTCGGCCGCGATCTGGCGGACCGAGGGCAGGGCGTCGCCGGCCTTCAGGATGCCGTCGAGCATCATGCCGATCACCCGGTCCTTGAGCTGGCGGTAAATGGGTGCGTTGTCGTTCCAGCCGATATTCATGCTCGGCCTCCCTGTCGTTCCGGCGCTGGCACATGATCGTGCATGTCTGGCTCCCTGTTGAGTGAATGCGTTGGTGTTGTAGTGAAGTATGACACCAGCATTCCTGACAACCACGGGAATGCGACGAGCTGCAAAAAAGCGGCCCTGGACGGTAAAAACGGCGCGCCGGACTGGACGCCCGAACCGCGTCCACACCCCAGCCACGGGCGGAGAGCGCAAGCATCGCCATTCTCGAGGACGCGCCAGCCCCATCGCGCACAGCTCAAGGGCGCATGATAGAGGATTTTGCTTGGCGGAAAACTAACGAAATATTGCGCAATGCAATAAATTTCTACGGAAACCCTGCCGGGCAGGTCAAGGCGCATTTAACAATGCCGGGGGTGACATTTTTGATGTTGCCGTGATACGGATGAGTTTCATCCCAGAAGGATGGGGTATTACAGAAGGTTCCTTCCAAACTTGTCGAATTTCTTTACGCAGATGAGTTTGGAGTTAACAATTGGCGCCGCAACTCCTTGATTCTCAAGGACGTCAATACGCGGGTACGGCGCTTGCTTCCAGTGCGCTGCGGTGCTCATGCCGCCCACTCACTGACGAGGAATACCATCATGAAACTTCTGAACAAACTGGCTTGTGCTGCGGCTGTCGCAATGTCGATGGGCGCCGCCCAGGCGGCGCCGGTCCTGAACGACTGGGTATTCAACCCGACGGGCGGCGGCTACGAGGGCGGACAAGTCGTCAACGAATACCTGGACGTGAACGGGAACGCCTTCATCAACCTGACTCCCAACGGCGACACCAGCTTCTCGTTCACCGAGAACGCTGTCTTCAACATTTCGCAGGCGGACTCGAACGGCATCCTGTTCCCGCTTGCCTACCCGGGCGGAAATATCTCGGCAGTATTTGAAGCGGCCGGCACCGGCAACTTCAGCGGCGCCTTCGAATTCACTGGAGGAACGATCCGCCTGTACCAGAACCCGACCAATGGCCAGTATGGCGGCACCGACGGCATCTACGGCGCCAACCTCGGCAACCTGATCGCAAGTTTCAATGTGCTGGCCGGTGGAGGCGGCTTCGTCGATGCAAACGGAAGCCCGACCACGAATGGCCAGGTGACCGTCTTCGCCCGTGCGGAGGAGGGCGCACTGGCGCCGGGATACTTCTTCCGCGACGGGGGCGATGATCTGTCTCAGGAAGCGGTGATGGCATTTGCGTTCACCAACGCCAACACCGTCGGTTCGCCGACCAGCCGCCTGGTGGATGAAGTGGCCTGCGAATATGCCGGTTTTACTGGACCGGGCTGCAACGGCAGCGCGTATGCGAATGCGCCGCGCGACTATCTATTCATCTCGAGCAATGGCCAGTTCAAGCTGAACGAAACCGGCGGGGAAGTGCCGGAGCCGGGCTCGCTGGCCCTGTTCGGCATTGCCATGTTGGGCGCCGGCATCGCGGCGCGCCGCCGCGCCGGCAAGACCTGAAGGCGCCGGACCCGGTCCGGGCAGGTGAACGAAGTGAAAAGAGCGGGCTTGCCCGCTCTTTGTCGTTGCGCCCGGCTTGCCTGCTTTCAGCCGTCGAGGCCGCAGCGCAGGAGGGCGCCATCCTCGGTCAGGGCGATCCAGCCGCCGCGCGCGGGCTCGGCATCGAGCTCCCAGTCGGGCAGCACGTAGCGCAGGCGCTCGCCGTGCCGGTGCAGGTCGGGGCGGTGGGTGTGGCCGTGGATCAGTATGTTCGCGCCGGTGGCGTCGAACACCGCTTCGACCGCATCGGGCGTGACGTCCATGATCTCGTAGGACTTGGTGGTGTGGGCTTCGCGGCTGCCTTCGCGCAGGCCGGCGATGATGGCCTTGCGCTTATCGAGCGGCATGGCCAGGAATTGCTGCTGCCAGGCGGGATTGCGCACCATGGCGCGAAATTCCATGTATTTGGTGTCGAGCGTGCATTCGGCGTCGCCGTGCACGAGGGCGATGCGTTGTCCGCCGATATCAAGCACGTGGGGCTCGGCCAGCAGGGTGAGGCCGGCGGCGCTGGCGAAGCCCTGGCCAACCAGGAAGTCGCGGTTGCCGGCCATCCAGAACAGTGCGACACCCGCGTCGGACAGTGCACGCAGGGCATTGATCACACGGGCGTGGAAGGGCGTGTCGAGGTCGTCGTCGCCGGCCCAGTATTCGAAGATGTCGCCGAGCAGGTAAAGCTGGCGGGTGCGCGCACCATGCTCTTCCAGGAAGCGGAAGAAGGCCTCGGCGGTGCGTGGGTGGGATTCCTGCAGGTGCAGGTCGGAAATGAAAAGCGCGAGCGTGCGCGCGGGAGTGCTCATCGTGGTGCTGTGGTGATTGATCCCGCGCGCCTTTCTGTCGTATTACCGGATTACTGGACGACTTCGACTTTTTCGATGATCACCGGCTCGACAGGCACGTCCGAGTGCATGCCCGAGCGCGAGGTGCGCACGCCGTTGATTTCGTCGACGATCTCGGTGCCCGAGGTCACCTTGCCGAAGACGGCATAGCCCCAGCCGTCCTGGCCCGGGTAGTTCAGGAAGTCGTTGTTCTTGGTGTTGATGAAGAACTGGGCCGATGCCGAGTGCGGCGCCGAGGTGCGGGCCATGGCGATGGTGTACTTGTCGTTCTTCAGGCCGTTCTTGGCTTCGTTCTCGACGGTGGCGTCGGTCGGTTTCTGCTTCATGCCCGGCTCGAAACCGCCGCCCTGGATCATGAAGTCCTTGATCACGCGGTGGAAGATCGTGTTGGTGAAGTGACCCTTGTTCACGTAGTCCAGGAAGTTGGCAACGGTCTTCGGCGCCTTGTCAGCGTCCAGCTCGACGGTGATGTTGCCCTTGTTGGTGGTCATGAGTACGGAGGTCATGTAGGTTCCTTTGTTATTGCAATGCGGTTGGGATGCGAAATGTGCAACCGTTATTTTACAAGCTTATCGCCCGAGAGGATGGTGGCGTTCTGGATCACGACCGGCACCACGGGTACGTTCTGCATGCCGCGCATGTCGTCGACGACCACGTTCTTGATCTTGTCGACCGTCTCGAAGCCCTTCACGACGCGCCCGAACACGGTGTAGCCGTGGCCGTCCTGGCCCGGATAATCGAGGCCGGCGTTGTCGTTGGTGTTGATGAAGAACTGCGAAGTGGCCGAGTTCGGATTGTCGGTGCGCGCCATCGCCACCGTGTAGGGCTTGTTCGACAGGCCGTTCTGCGATTCGCTCGGGATCGGCTTGCGAACGCCCGGCTTGTCGACGAGCTTTTCGGTGTAGCCGCCGGCCTGGATCATGAAGTCGCTGATCACGCGGTGGAACACCGTGCCCTTGTAGAAACCGGATTTCACGTATTGCAGGAAGTTGGCCGTGCTCTTCGGCGCCTTTTCCTGGTCGAGTTCGAGGACGATCTCGCCCATCGTGGTCTTGAGCGCGACCTGTGGATTGTCGGCAGCCAGGGCGGCGCCGGAAATCGTCAAGGCCGAGCTCGCAATAATTGCGGCAGCGGCCAGGCGCGCCAGCAGTGGGGCAGGGAATCGTGCGAATGGGGTCATCAAGGCGTCTCCTCGGTGGACGTGGCGCAATGCCGTGTCAAGTCTTTTACAGAAAAATAAACCTGAGCCGTAGGCGGCCAGTCGGGATTTTATCAATGCTATACTTTGCGCAGAACGTCCCATTCTATCAAGAAGAACAACAACGAGGGTCTTGACGATCTCGACGCAAAGCACCACTTCCCGGCGCGCGCCTCCTTGGCAACCGTGCCCGGCATTCGCATTGCTCGGGTGTCCCGTCCCCTCTCGAATCATCACCACCAATGAGCCAATTAAAGATCTATAACACGCTGGCGCGCGAAAAACAGGTATTCGTTCCGATGGAGGCCGGCAAGGTCGGCATGTATGTCTGCGGTATGACCGTCTACGACTACTGCCACGTCGGGCACGCGCGCATGATGATGGCGTTCGACGTCATCTACCGCTGGCTCATGGAATCGGGGTACGACGTCAAGTATGTCCGCAACATCACGGACATCGACGACAAGATCATCAAGCGCGCGGTCGAGAACGGCGAGACCCTGTCCTCGCTGGTCACGCGCTTCACGAAATACATGGACGAAGACACGGCGGCACTCGGCATCCTGCCGCCCAACGTCGTCCCGCGCGCCACCGAATACGTGCCGCAGATGCTCTCGATCATCGAGAAGCTCGAAGAGAAGGGCCTGGCCTACAAGAGCGAGGACGGCGACGTCAACTACGCGGTGCGCGGCTTCGAAGGCTACGGCAAGCTCTCCGGCAAGTCGCTCGACGACCTGCGCGCCGGCGAGCGCGTCGATGTCAATACCGGCAAGCGCGACCCGCTCGACTTCGTGCTGTGGAAGGCCGCCAAGGAATCCGAGCCGGCCGAAGCCAAGTGGGATTCGAAGTGGGGCCGCGGGCGTCCGGGCTGGCACATCGAGTGCTCGGCCATGTCCTGCGCCACGCTCGGCGAGCGCTTCGACATCCACGGCGGCGGCCAGGACCTGCAGTTCCCGCACCACGAGAACGAGATCGCCCAGAGCGAAGGTGCTTTCGGCGGCACGATGGTCAACTACTGGATCCACAACGGCTTCGTGCGTGTCGATAACGAGAAGATGTCCAAATCGCTGGGCAACTTCTTCACGATCCGCGACGTGCTCAAGAAGTACGACGCCGAAGTGGTGCGCTTCTTCATCCTGCGCGCCCACTACCGCAGCCCGCTGAATTACTCGGACGTCCACATCGACGACGCCAAGGGCGCACTGACCCGCCTGTACACGGCCCTGTCCGATGTCGACCTCGGCGATGAAGCCCCGGAAGTCGACTGGAACGAGGAACACGCCGTGCGCTTCCGCGAGGCGATGGACGACGACTTCAACACGCCGCTGGCCGTGGCCGAGCTGTTCGATCTCGCAAGCGAGGCGAACCGGACCAAGTCGGTCGCGACCGCGCGCCAGTTGAAGGCGCTGGCCGGCGTGCTGGGCCTGCTCGAGCGCGCGCCGCAGGACTTCCTGCGGGCTGGCGCGGGAGCGGGCGAGGGCGGCCTGGACGAGGCCCGCATCGCCGGCCTGATCGAAGAGCGCGCCGCCGCCAAGAAGGCGCGCAATTTCGCCGAGGCGGACCGTATCCGCACCGAACTGACTGCTGCCGGGATCATTCTCGAAGACAAGCCGGACGGAACGACGAACTGGCGTCGCGCATAATGGCAGCGGAACAGGACAAGAGCGGCTTTGACGCGCCGGAACTCGAGGTTCCGGCCTATTGGGCAGAGGCAAAAGCGGAACTGATGCGGCGCGACCGCATCATGAAGCGCCTCATCCCGCAGTTCGGCGACATGCACCTGAAGGGCCATCCCGACCCTTTCACCACGCTGGCGCGCTCGATCGTCGGCCAGCAGGTCACGCCCAAGGCCGCCGACGCGGCCTGGGCCAAGCTCAGCCAGGCCTGCCCGAAGATGACGCCGAGCCAGGTCATCAAGCTGGGCGCCGAGCAGATCGGCGCCTGTGGCTTGTCCAAGCGAAAAACCGAATACATCCTGGACCTGGCCGACCATTTCAAGGCCAAGCGCGTCCACGCCAACCTGTGGTCGCAGATGGACGACGAGGCGGTGATCGCCGAGCTGGTCCAGATCCGCGGCATCAGCCGCTGGACAGCCGAGATGTTTTTGATATTTAATCTGCTCCGGCCGAACGTCCTGCCCCTGGACGACGCCGGCCTGATCCAGGGCATCAGCCAGAATTATTTCTCCGGTGAGCCGGTCTCGCGCAGCGATGCGCGCGAGGTCGCCGCGAACTGGGAGCCATGGCGTACGGTTGCCACCTGGTACCTGTGGCGCAGCCTCGACCCGGTAACGGGCCTGGATGCGGCGTCCGATACGGTCTAGGGTACGGTAGAATAGCGCCGAAAGATACGCCCAAGCCCGCAGGCAGCCCCGGCGCCGCGGCACAAGAATAACCCGGAGGTACAATGACTAAAACAACTTTCCTCAGTTTTGAGCAGCCGATCGCCGAGCTCGATTCGAAAATCGAAGAGCTCCGCTTCGTCCAGGACGATTCGGCCGTCGACATCTCGGAAGAGATCGACCGCCTGGCCAAGAAGAGCCAGCAACTGACGAAGGATATCTACGCCAAGCTCACGCCATGGCAGGTTTCCCAGATCGCGCGTCACCCGCAGCGTCCTTATACCATGGACTACGTGAACGCGATCTTCACCGATTTCCATGAGCTGCACGGCGACCGTACCTTCGCGGACGACCAGTCGATCATCGGCGGCCTGGCGCGCTTCAACGGCCAGGCCTGCATGGTCATCGGCCACCAGAAGGGCCGCGACACGAAGGAGCGCGCGATGCGCAACTTCGGCATGCCGAAGCCCGAAGGCTACCGCAAGGCCATGCGCCTGATGAAACTGGCGGAGAAATTCAACCTGCCGATCTTCACCTTCGTCGACACGCCGGGCGCCTTCCCGGGCATCGACGCCGAAGAGCGCGGCCAGTCCGAAGCGATCGGCCACAACCTGTATGTCATGGCCGAGCTGAAAGTGCCGCTGATCGCCACCATCATCGGCGAAGGCGGTTCGGGCGGCGCGCTGGCGATCGCCGTGGGCGACGCGGTGCTGATGCTGCAATACGCGACCTACTCGGTGATTTCGCCGGAAGGCTGCGCCTCGATCCTGTGGAAGACCTCGGAGCGCGCCTCCGACGCGGCCGACGCCCTGGGCCTGACCGCGCACCGCCTGAAGGCGATGGGCCTGATCGACAAGATCATCAACGAGCCGCTGGGCGGCGCCCACCGCGACCCGAAAGGCATGGCCCAGATGCTCAAGCGCGCGCTGGCCGACACCCTGCGCCAGTTCCAGGGCATGAAGACCAAGGACCTGCTCGAAGCCCGTCACCAGAAGCTGATGGCCTACGGCAAGTTCAAGGAAACCACGCCAAGCGAAGAGTGAGCCGTCCTGCGTGAGTAGTTCTTCAGCCGGGCCAGTCCCGGCCACTTTCGCGCGCGCGCTCGATGCGCTGCGCGCGCAGTTTTCCCCTTCCTCCATTGCCCTTGCCTGCAGCGGCGGCCTCGATTCGATGGTCCTGCTGGAACTGGCATCGAACTGGTGCCGCGAGCACGGCGTCAAGCTGTTCGCCTTCCACGTCCATCACGGGCTCAGCCCGAATGCCGACGCCTGGCTCGCGCATGTCGAGGCCGGCGCGGCGGCGCTGGGCGTGGCCAGCGACCACCGTCGCGTGCAGGTCGACAGGCGCGGCGCAGGCACGGAAGCAGCCGCGCGCAAGCTGCGCTACCGCGCCCTGGGCGAGATGTGCCGCCAGCATGGCGCCACGCTGCTCCTGACTGCCCATCATCTCGACGACCAGGCCGAAACCGTGCTGCTGCAGCTGCTGCGCGGCTCGGGCCCGGCCGGCCTGTCGGGCATGGATGCGGCCAACGGCGCCCCCGAACTGCTGGGCAACCCCGATCTCGTGATGGCGCGGCCTCTGCTGCCCTTGTCGCGCGTCGAGCTCGACGCCTACGCCCGCGCGCGCCGGCTGGCCTGGGTCGAGGACGAATCGAATAGCGATCCGCGCTATGCGCGCAATGCCTTGCGCCACCGGGTGATGCCGGCCCTGGCCGAGGCCTTCCCCGGCTTCCAGCAGCGCTTCGCGCGCAGCGCCGCCCATGCGCAGTCGGCCCAGCGCCTGCTCGACGAGCTGGCCGAGCAGGACCTGGCGGCCAGCCTGGTCGACGATGCCGTCGATGTCGCCCGCCTGCGTGCGATGAGCCTGGACCGCGCCTACAACATGCTGCGCCACTGGTTCCGCTTGCGCGGCCTGGCCATGCCCTCGACCGCCTGGCTGGTCGAGATGGTGGCGCAACTGCTGGAAGCGCGCCACGACGCCCAGTTGCTCGTGACCCATCCGGCCTGCCACATCCGGCGCCATCGCGACCGCCTCTACATCACGCCGAAGCTGGCCGACTTGGCCGGCATGCGCGATCCCGACGACGACGGCGTGATCGAGAAATTCGGCGAAAGCTTCACCTGGCGCGGGGAAGGGCAACTGGCCTTCCCGGCCTATGGCGGGGTGCTGCACTTCGAGCAGGCCGAGACGGGCTTCGACGCCGCCTGGTTGCGCGCCCAGCCGCTCGTCATCGATTTCCGCAAGGGGGGAGAGCGCCTGAAGCTGGCGCCGAACCGCCCGACGCGCAGCCTGAAGGTGCATTACCAGGCGGCCGACGTGCCGGCCTGGGAGCGCACGCGCCTGCCCATCGTCAGCGTCAACGGCGAACTCCTCTACGCCGCCGGCTTGGGCATGGATTGCCGCCATCTCGGCAGCGCGCCGGCCGGGCTGGTCGCCCTGCGCTGGGAGTCCGTGCACGCCTGACGGCGCCGGGGCTGCACGGTCTCGTCTTCGAGGCCGCGCCTTCGCCCGCGGCGCGTTGCCGCGCAGGTTTTGTCGGGGAGTCGGCGCGGGATAGTTTCTATTCGAAAACCGTATTACTTTATTTTCATTCCGTATAGCTTTTCGGACTTACTCTCTTGTGATTTTGCGCTGCAACATGCTAGAGTAAGTGTCCCCTTTGATCCTTTACAAGCTGGAAAGCTTACAGTTATGGCTTTAATTGTCCACAAATACGGTGGTACGTCGATGGGTTCGACGGACCGTATCAAGAACGTTGCGGCCCGCGTCGCCAAGTGGCATGACGCCGGGCACAAAATCGTCGTGGTGCCGTCGGCGATGTCGGGCGAAACGAACCGCCTGATTGGTCTTGCCAAGGAAATCATGCCGCAGCCGGACCCGCGCGAACTGGACATGATCGCCTCGACCGGCGAACAGGTGTCGGTCGGCCTGCTGGCGATGGCGCTGCTGGCGATCGGCAAGGACGCCGTGTCCTATACCGGCTGGCAGGTAGGCATCCGCACCGACTCCGCCTTCACCAAGGCGCGCATCCAGTCGATCGACGACTCGCGCGTGCGCGCCGACCTCGACGCGGGTAAGATCGTCATCATCACCGGCTTCCAGGGCGTGGACGAAGAGGGCAACATCTCGACCCTGGGCCGTGGCGGCTCGGATACCTCGGCCGTGGCGATCGCCGCCGCGCTCAAGGCCGACGAATGCCTGATCTACACCGACGTCGACGGCGTCTACACCACCGATCCGCGCGTGGTGCACGAGGCGCGCCGCCTGGAAAAGATCACGTTCGAAGAAATGCTGGAACTGGCTTCCCTCGGCTCGAAGGTGCTGCAGACGCGCTCGGTCGAGTTCGCCGGTAACTACCAGGTCCCGACGCGCGTGCTGTCGTCGCTGACCGACCCCCTGATGCCCCTGGCCGAGGAAGCCAAGTCGGGCACCCTGATTTCGTTTGAGGAAGAAACCAACATGGAACAAGCCGTCATCTCCGGTATCGCATTCCACCGTGATGAAGCCAAGATCACCGTCCTGGGCGTCCAGGACAAGCCCGGAGTCGCTTTTCACATCCTGGGTCCGATCTCGGACGCCAACATCGAAGTGGACATGATCATCCAGAACCAGTCGGTGGACGGCAAGACCGACTTCACCTTCACGGTCTCGCGCAACGACTACCAGCGCGCCCTGAGCGTGCTGGAAAGCCAGCGCGAAGAGCTGGGTTACACCCGCATCCTGGGCGACGCCAAGGTCTCGAAGGTGTCGGCCGTGGGCGTGGGCATGCGCAGCCACGTCGGCGTCGCTTCGCAGATGTTCCGCACCCTGGCGGAAGAGGGCATCAACATCATGATGATCTCGACTTCCGAGATCAAGATTTCCGTCCTGATCGACGAGAAATACATGGAACTGGCTGTCCGTGCCCTGCATAAAGCTTTTGATTTGGAACAAGCTTAACTTTTTTCAAAAAAATTGGCCGTGCTTCCTTGACCAAACGGGGTGTGGCCATTAATATGCGTGCACTCAGCGACAACGAGCAACACTGTTAAGAGCTGAAGGAGGCGTGGCCGAGTGGCCGAAGGCACTTCCCTGCTAAGGAAGCATACGGGCTTAAACCTGTATCGTGGGTTCGAATCCCACCGCCTCCGCCAAGTTACAAGGAAAAAAGCTACCGCAAGGTAGCTTTTTTCTTTTGCGCGGCAGACCAGGCGAGTAGAGCGCCTGCGCGCTCTACGTGTGAGATTCGAAGCTGCGCGCATACTTGCGCGCAGGCGGCCTGCAGATGTAGGCGAATCCCACCGCCTCCGCCAAGTTACAAGGAAAAAAGCTACCGCAAGGTAGCTTTTTTCTTTTCCGCGGCAGAACAGGCGAGTAGAGCGCCTGCGCGCTCTACGTGTGAGATTCGAAGCTGCGCGCATACTTGCGCGCAGGCGGCCTGCAGATGTAGGCGAATCCCACCGCCTCCGCCAAGTTACAAGGAAAAAAGCTACCGCAAGGTAGCTTTTTTCTTTTCCGCGGCAGACCAGGGGAGTAGAGCGCCTTCGCGCTCGGTTCCGATAGCACGCTGTGTTTTCGGATGCTGATTCTTAGCCGGAAGCCGCGCATATGCGCAGCAGGCGGCATCCCGTTCCTGAGGGTCTTTTCCTGCGTCCGTCGCGGGCCTCTCCAGCCTGCCTTGCTTCCTTTCTTCGAAACCCGCCGGGCACTGTAGCGCTTCACAGGAAAACATACTGTCGGGAATTTCAATGGGAGGGAGGGGCGCCGTGCGTTGCACCTGCGGCGCCATGCCTTGCACAGAGGTTCCGGCCTTTTGCTGGCGTCCTGACTCCCTAAATTGCCCGAGCGGAATTATTGCGAAACCTCAATTTTTCAAGGTTGTTGAAAGTTAGAATCGCTTTCTGTTAGTGCTGTACAGCAGAGCTTGGGGCGAAAGGGAGGCTGGGACATGATTGGCGCTAGGATCCGTACACGGCCTGCCGGGCCACGCGTCGTCGGGACAGAGCGTCAGCGCGGGACCATCGGTATGATGTTCATCGCCGCCCTCCTTGTCATGTTCGGCTTCTTCGGGCTGGCCTTGGATCTTTCCCAGGTCTACAACCGGAAGATGGAGATGCAAACCGTTGCCGACGCCGTAGCCGTGGCGGCAGCCCTCGAATTGAATGGCACCACGCAAGGGGTAACGACTGCGCTCCAGAGGGCGTCCGAGCGCTTCTTTACGCTGCCGGGAACAACAGTCGGCGGCGTGTCCTACCACTATTCAACTTCAACCATGCAATGGTCGGAGGCCGCAATCAGGTTCGGCTCCACCCCGAGTGGCCCGTGGCGAACTGCTGGGGAGGCCATTGCGCAACCCGCCGGATTGCTATACGCCAGGGTAGACACCGCCGACCTCGATGCAGCGTACGGGGAGGTCAATACGCTTTTCATGAGGCTGGTCGATCCGGAGTTGACCAGTGCGACGACCAGTGCGCAAGCCGTCGCCGGGCGTTTTGCAATCAAGGTTGCGCCGATCGGGATCTGCGCAATGCGTCCGGAAGCCGGTCGCGACCATAAGGGCGAACTCGAGGAATACGGATTTCGCCGCGGCGTCGCTTATGATCTCATGCAGCTCAACCCGGATGACACCAGTGAAGGGCAGACCTTCCTGATCAATCCGATGGTAGCGCCGGGGGCGACAGGAGCAGTGCCGGCAATCGACGCACAGACCGCCGCGCCATTCGTCTGCACAGGCACCATGGCAATGGCTCGGGTGACCGGAGGCGACATTGCCGTTCAATCGCCGTTCCCGCTTGGCGAGCTCTTCAACCAGCTCAACTCGCGCTTCGACAGCTACACTGCTCCGTGTAATGCGATGACGGCCCCGCCTGACAGCAACATCAAGGAGTACAAGCTCAACAGTACCGATCTCCCCTGGATGACCAAGGTGCCGTCCGGCCAGGCGGCGGCGCAGTCGACAGTCGAAGACAAGCTTTGGACCGTTGTCGGGCCGGACACGACGCCAACCGATACAACGGCCGAGAGCTATGGGCCGCTCTGGTCCTACGCCAGAGCAGCCAGATTTTTGTCTTACACGCCAGGGTCGCCAGAGCCCTCGTCCGGGTATTCCACTTTCGGGACCTCGGACTGGGCCACCTTGTACAACCCGGGCAAGCCAACGGCGAAATCCTACCCGCCCAGCACGCCGTACGGCGCGACCAGCGGCACCAACTTTCTATCGCCCGCCAATAAAGGCGTGAAGGGACGCCGGGTGCTGAATGTTCCACTTCTGTCCTGTCCGGTAACCGGCAACCGCGCGACGGTGGTCGGCATCGGCAGGTTCTTCATGACCGTGAAAGCCGATGCGAATCACCTCGTCGGCGAATTCGCCGGACTTGCGGCAGAGCAAACTTTGGGATCCGAGGTGAAACTATGGCCTTGAAAACACTGGCAGATCGTCTTGCCCGACCCAGGCAAAGGGGCAGCGTTGCCATCGAAATGGCCCTGGTCCTCTCGACGCTCGTGGTCCTCCTGACCGTTCCAGTCTTCTTCGCGCGCGTCTTCTGGTATTACAGCGTCGCCCAGAAGGCGGCCCACGACGCAGCCCGCTTTCTTTCGACTGCCTCTCAAGCCGAACTCAGAACACCCGGGCCGAACAACACGCCTTCCCCGGTGGCGGCAATCGCCCGGCAAATCGCAGAGACCGAGACGGCAGTACTCAATTCCGTGATGGACCCGAAGTTCATCGACGTCCAATGCAATTTCGGCACGTGTGGCGCCGGCGTCCCGGCAACGGTACGCGTCTTCATACAGATGCGTATGCGCGACGACCTGTTTGCCCCATACACGTTCGCCTTCTATGGGCAGGACGGCCTGTTACTGACAGCTGACGTCACGATGCGCTATGCCGGCAACTAAACGTCTATGCCGGCCCCCGGGCCCGAGCCGTCAGCTGGGTGTGGCCGCGGTCGAATTCGCCTTGGTGGTGGGGATCTTTCTTACACTCGTGTTCGGCATTATTGAACTGGCACGGGCCATGTACATCTGCAACACCTTGCAGGAAGTGACACGCCGCGCCGCAGCCATGGCCAGCAATACGGATTTTTCCGATGGCACAGCCATGCAGAGAGTGCGCGAGTACGGGGTTCTGCGCACCTCGCCGGGTTTTTTGCCTTTCGCAGAACCCGTTACGGACGCACACATCAAGATCGACTACATGGCGATCACGAACGGTGAAGATGGGCTGGCCATCGAGGAAATACCGTCAGGGTCGCTACCTGAAAGCCCGGATCAGAACCGTCGCATCTGCATGCGCAATCCAAACGATCCGGGTTGTATCCGGCTGGTACGCGTACGCGTATGCATGCCGGGCAGCGGCGACTGCGACCCCGTGCCATATCAATCGATCGTCTCCCTTATTCCCATTCCTTTTTCCTTGCCACAATCTATCACCATTGTAAATGCGGAAACCTTGGGAATGCCGGCGGGACTTCCGCCAACTCCGACCACCCCACCGCCATGTGGATGCTGACGAACGACAAGGCTGTCGATTAGTCCTGCTTTGATCCGCCATCCTGCGACCGTGAGATTTGGGGCTGGCCCGACGCAGCAAGCGGATTCCATGATCTGACGCAGGGCGCGCGCGGATCCAGATCGGCTTGCGCCAGCGCGCCGTCGCCCGGCTGCGCTCCGTTGCTTCGCCGTTCCCGCTGCCGTGCTCATCGCAGGCTTGATGGATGCCACAGCGCCGGGCTGCCTTCCTCCTGCTCGCCCCAGCCCCACCGCGTCATCATTGGCTGCGTCTTGCACCGTCCCACGGCAGAGACGCCCTGCACGCGCTTTGCAGGGTGCCGCGACCGTGGACTTGCCGGTCCGCGCGGAGACGGGCAGGGCGCAGGCATCCGCCTTCTTAACGGCTGTCAATATCGCGCGGCCGGCCCGATGGGAGCATACATCTTGGTTTTCAGCAAAATTGCGGAGAACGTATGGATGAGCTTTTGCGGTATTTCGAGGAAGAGCTGGGGTTGTTCGGACAGTTCGCGCGCGAGTTCCGCAACCGCTTTCCGAAGCCGGCGGGGGCGCTGCACATCGCCGGCGACAGCATCGAGGACCCGGGCGTTGCGCGGCTGATCCAGTCGGTCGCGCTGATGAGCGCACGCATCCACAAGCGCCTCGACGACGACTATCCGAAGTTTACCGAGGCGTTGCTGGAAAGCCTGTATCCGCACTACCTGCGGCCCTTGCCTTCGTATGCGATCGCCCAGCTGGCCCAGGACGGTTTCGACGCGGGCGCGGGGGAGTTCGCGCTGCTGCCGCGCGGCACGGCCCTGCGCAGCGCCGCCGTGCAGGGCACGATCTGCCACTTCCGCACCGTCTATCCGGTGGTCGCCGGACCGCTGCGCATCGTGCGCGCCGCGTTCTCGGCGCCGCTGGCTGCAGGCCGCGCACCGCGCCTGCCGCGCGGCGTGGTCGCCAGCGTCGCCATCGAATTCGAAACCCGCGGCTCCTTCGCCGCGCTGTGGGCGCGCGGCATGAGCCGCGTGCGCGTCTTCGTCGACGGCGACGCCTCGCTGCGCGCCGCGCTGCTCGACGCCCTGTTCATGCACGGCGCCGGCGCCTGGGTCCAGGCCGGGAGCGCGTCCTGGCAGGCGCTCGACAGTTCGCCGCTGCGCTTGGCCGGCTTTGCCGACGACGACGCGGTCCTGCCCGACAGCCCACGCTCGCATCCAGCCTTCCGCCTGCTTACCGAGTACTTCAGCTATCCCGAGAAGTTCGGCTTTGTCGAGATCGACCTGGCGCCGGCGGTGCGCCTGCTGCCGCCGGGCTGCGCGCGCTTCACCCTGCACCTGCCGCTGCGCGCGCCGAGCGCCGATTCGCTGGAAGCGCGCCTGCTGGCGCCCCTGTCCGCCAGCAACCTGCTGCTCGGCTGCACGCCGGTGGTGAACCTGTTTCGCAAGGCGGGCGACCCGATCCAGCTCTCGCACACCCGCGCCGACTATCCGCTGGCGGCCGATTCCGCGCACGCGGCGTCGTACGAAATCCACAGCATCGACCGCGTGCGGGTGCTGCGCGAAGCGCGCGGCACGACCAGCGCGACCGAGTTCGCCCCGCTGTACGCCGTGCGGCACGAACAGGCGGGAGCGGCGCCCGCCCGTCATTTCTGGGTCGCGCGGCGCGATGAGATGCTGGCCCAGGTCAGTCCGGGACACGAAATCCGGCTGGCCCTGGTCGACGCCGACTTCCGGCCGAGCGAGGTCGCGGGCGCGACGGTGTCGACCGAGCTGACCTGCACCAACCGCGACCTGCCGGCCCAGCTCAGGGTCGGCAACCCCGAGGGCGACCTGATCGCCGAAATGGGGGCGAGCAGTGCGCCCTGGCGCCTGCTGCGCAAGCCGACGCCGAGCTACCGCTTCGACAGCAAGGGCGCGCACTGGCGCCTGATTTCCCACCTCGCGCTCAACCACGCCGGCCTGACCGATGCCGGCCTGGCCGACCTGCAGAAGATGCTGACCCTGTACGACCTGCCGCGCTCGAACGGCGCGCGGCGCCAGATCGCCGGCATCGTCGGGCTCGAGCACGGCAGCATGCGCGCCTGGATCAGGACGCGCCCGGTGTCCACCCTGATGCCCGGCGTCGGCATCCGCATGACGGTCGACGAAGAAGCCTTCGCCGGCGCCAGCCTGTACGCATTCGCACAGGTCATGGACCGCTACTTTGCCCTGAACAGCCAGCTCAACTGCTTCACCCGGCTCGAGATCGTTTCCAGCCGCACCGGACAGGAGATCCACGCATGCGATCCTCGCAGCGCCGAGCCGGCACGAGCGTGATCGAGCGCCTGCTCGGGGCGCCGCAAGGCTTCGAATTCGTCCAGGCCGTCACGATCCTGCTGCGCTGGCTCGAGGAGCAGGGGATAGCGCCGGAGCGCGGCCTGCGCGACCACCTGCGTTTCGAAAACAGCCTGCGCCTGGGTTTCCCGCCCAGCCAGATCGAGGCCCTGCGGCTTGCGCGCGCCGCTGGGGAGACAGGATCCGCCGCCGCGTCGGATCTCGTCTCCGTTACCGCTTCGGACAACCCATCGGCCGGCGCGCCCCAAGACCTGTGGCCGGAGCGCCTGCCGCCGCAAGAGGGCGGGCAGGACGTGGCGGACTTGCAGTTCAGGATGACCCCGGCCTTCATGGGCTTGCTCGGGGCCCAAGGGACCCTGCCTGCCCATTACACCGAACGCATCCAGCAGTGGCAGCATGCCAACCGGGACGAGGCGCCGCGCGCCTTTCTCGACATGTTCTCCGGCCGCCTGCTGGCGCTGTACTACGAGGCCTGGCGCAAGTACCGGGTCGAGTACGCGGCCGCGGGCCGCGGCGACGCCTTCCGCGCACAACTCCTGGCCCTGGCCGGGATTCCCGGCGCGGAAGAAGGCCAGGGCGGTCCCGGCGTGCCGGAGGCCGTGATCGCATACTTCGCCGGGATGCTGCAACAGCGGCCGCGCTCGGCGGCCTTGCTGGAGCGGCTGCTCGGGGGCTATTTCGGCCTGCCCGTGGTGCTGGAACAGGCGGTAGGGCACTGGAGCAGGATGGCGCCGCATGAGCAGTGCGCGCTCGGCGCCGACGCCTGCCTCGGCGAAAACACCATGCTCGGCGAACGGAGCTGGCGGCCGGACCTGCGCGCCCGCCTGCGCATCGGGCCCCTGAGCCGGGAGGTGTTCGAGCGCTTCCTGCCCAGCGGCGACATGGCGGCGGCCCTGCGCCGCATCCTCGCATGGTTCGCGGCGCCGGGCGTGGACTTCGAGGTGCAATTGATACTGCGTGCGGACGAGGTCGGGCCGAGCCGGCTTGCCGCTGCGCCTGCGACGGGCTCCCGGCTCGGACGCGACAGCTTCCTCGTCACCGCCGCGGCGGCCGCGGACCGTGCCGACATGCGCTACCTGATCAGTCCGATGGCGCCGCTGCGTCCCGCGCAGCGGCGCACGCCCGGATCCTGAGCCGCGGCTCACTTCAGCACGAGGTTGGTGAAGGCGATAGGCTGGACAATGAAAATCGTCGAGCAGTTCACGCTCGGGTACTCGTAATCGAAGGCAAGCTGTCCGGCGCTGTTCACGCTCAGCAGCCGGCCGCGGGTGCGTCCCGCCGCGGCGGCGTAGGCGACCAGGTAGTTCCCGGGCGTGGTCTCATAGGTGCTGGAGCAGATGTCGGAATACACCGGCGGGTCCGTCACATAGGTCCAGACTTCGACGGCGGTGCGTGCGTTCTCGTCGATGGTGTAGCGCGACGGCGCGCTGAAGCTGCGGGTGAGGCCCGGCGACGTGCCGGGCGGCTGCTCGAGACTGGCAAACCCGTTATTGAAGAGCAGCAGGTCGCCGTTCGAGGCGATGGACAGGCTGTGCTGGCCGATCGGGGTCTTGCCCCCGGTGAGCCGCAGCGCCAGCGCGCGCAGCGAAGGGTAGTCGTACCAGTGCTTGTTGGTGTCGCCGATCAGCCACTTGATGCGTCCGGTGTTGTAGTCGAGCTTGACGACGAAGTTCTCGCGGCTGGAAATGAGGAGCGAGTCGTCGGCCGGCACGTAGATGGCCGAATTCATGTGGAACCAGTCGACGCCGTCGCGCACGAAGTTCGACGGATCGTCGCCGCCGGCCTGCATCGCGGCGCGGAAGATCTGGGCCAGGTCCCATTCCTTGAGCACTTCGCCGTTCGTTCCGATCTCGACCAGGATCGATTCGATCTTTCTCACGCCGGCGTCAAGGGCGTCGAGCTCGGCCAGCAGGCCCTGCTTGCCGGGACTTAGGTCGTGGTGGAAGTTGGTGTAGCGGGCCGAGGCCAGCCGGGTGGTGGTGTAGGCGCCGGTCAGATCGAAGCGCACCAGCTCCGGCGCCGCCGGGTTGCCGGAATAAAAGCCATCGCCGCTGAACCAGGAAGAGCTCGAGAACGAACTATCGGGGCCGACCCAGCGCAGTTTGCCGTCGGTGTCGAGCACGACCGGTCCGCTGATGTTGTTCTTGATGAGCATGTAGTCGAAACCCGGCTCGGCCGCCGCGCTGCGCGGCGTCCTGACCTGCGGCGTCTCGTACACCGCGGCCGGGCCGGTGTAGGCCGGCGCAACCACGGTGACCTTGTGCTCGGCGCTGGATTCGTCCTCGAAGGCGGTAGTGACGCTCAGCTCGTTCGCATGGCCGGCATACAGGCCGAAGACCGGGACCGCCAGGCGTTTCTCGGCCGCGCGCCAGGCTCCGCTGCGCTCGAGCCAGGCGCGGGTGTAGGTGGCGGTCATCGGCTTCGAGTAGGTCCCGGGCCGCGGGGTAATGGTGTAGGAAACGCTGGCGAGGTGGGTGAACTCTTCGAGCGACAGGCTCAGGGTCGCCACGAAGGGCGTCGCGCCCGGCGCCTGCCCGGCCACGCCGGCGCGCGCCGCCTCGGCCTGGCTTCTGGGCTCATCGTCCGAACCGCCGCATGCCGCGAGCAGCAGGCAGAGTACCAATGGCAGAACATTGCGTCGTGCGGCATTCATGCATCCTCCGGCTGGTTGGATACTGACGAGTCATAGCTTCGACGGCCGCGCCGGACGAAAGTTCTGCGAGGCGGCGCTGCCGAACGGCTCATTCTGCCTGAACTCGCTTGCGGGCAAAGTTCGCTTGACCTTCCCACGATGGGAAGGCATATGCTGTAGGTATCGGAAGGAGAACACCCATGGACAACAACCTCGAACAGCACGGCAAGGCCGGCGACGCCAGCTTCGACATATCCGGCATGACCTGCGCCTCCTGTGTCGCCCGGGTCGAAAAGGCGCTGCGCGCCGTCCCGGGCGTGCAGGACGCCAGCGTCAACCTGGCGACCGAGCGCGCCAGCGTGCGCGGCAGCGCGAGCAGCGAGGACATCCTCGCCGCCGTGCGCAAGGCCGGCTACGAGGCCGCCCTGACGCAGGCACACAAGCCGCAAGCACACACACGGCAGGCATCCGGCCTGCCCGCCTGGTGGCCGGTGGCGGCCGCCGCCGTCCTGAGCACGCCCCTGATGCTGCCGATGCTGGGCGGGCTGTTCGGCGCCGACTGGGCGCTGCCCGGCTGGCTGCAGTGGCTGCTCGCCACGCCGGTGCAGTTCTGGCTCGGCGCGCGTTTCTACCGCGCCGGCTGGAAGGCGCTGCGCGCCGGCGCCGGCAACATGGACCTGCTGGTGGCGATCGGCACCAGCGCCGCCTACGGCCTGTCGGTCTGGCTGCTGCTGTCCGGGGGCGTGCATGACGGCGCGCACGGCAGCGTTCACCTGTACTTCGAGTCCTCGGCCGTGGTCATCACCCTGGTCCTGCTGGGCAAGTGGCTGGAAGCGCGCGCCAAGCGCCAGACCGTCGAGGCGATCGGCGCGCTGGAATCGCTGCGACCCACCGAGGCGCTGGTGCGGCGCGCGGGCGTCGACCTGGCCGTCGGCGTCGACCAGGTCCAGGTCGGCGATCTGCTGGTGGTGCGTCCCGGCGAGCGCGTCGCCGCCGACGGCAAGGTGGAGGAGGGCCGCAGTCACCAGGACGAATCGCTGCTGACCGGCGAGAGCCTGCCGGTGGCCAAGGAGCCGGGCGACCGCGTCACCGGCGGCGCGGTGAACGCCGACGGCCTGCTGCTGGTCAGGGTGACGGCGGTCGGCGCGGCCACGCTGCTGTCGCAGATCATCCGCCAGGTCGAGGATGCGCAGGCGGTCAAAGCGCCGATCCAGCGCCTGGTCGACCGCGTCAGCGCCGTGTTCGTGCCGGTGGTGCTGCTGGTTTCCCTGCTGACCTTCGTCGCCTGGGTGCTGGCCACCGGCGACTGGCAGGCGGCGCTGCTCAACGCGGTGGCGGTGCAGGTGATCGCCTGTCCCTGCGCGCTCGGACTGGCGACGCCGACCGCGATCATGGTCGGCACCGGCGTGGCGGCGCGCCACGGCATCCTGATCCGCGACGCCGAGGCGCTCGAGACGGCGCACGCGCTCGACACCGTCATGTTCGACAAGACCGGCACCCTGACCGAGGGCCGGCCCACCGTGGTCGCGGTCGAAGGGGCGGACCCTGGCCTGGTGCTGGCGCTGGCGGCGGCCGTGCAGCAGGCCAGCGAACATCCGCTGGCGCGCGCCGTGCTCGACCATGTGCGCGAGCGCAGGGTCGCGCTGCAGCCGGCGGGCGCCGCGCGCGCGCTGCCGGGGCGCGGGGTCCAGGCCGAGGTCGGCGGGGTCGCGGTTTACCTCGGCAATGCGCGCCTGATGCAGGAACTGGGCGCCGGCGTTGGCGCGTTGCACGACGCTGCCGCCCGCCACGAGCGCGACGGCCGCACCGTGTCCTGGCTGGCGCGCGGCGCCGCGGGCCGGATCGAGGTGCTCGGACTGCTGGCTTTCGGCGACCGCGTGCGCGCAGGCGCGGCGGGCGCGGTGGCGCGCCTGCGGGCCATGGGTGTGACGTCCGTCATGCTGACCGGGGATAATCCCGGGGCCGCGCGCGCCGTCGCCGAGGCCGTCGGCATCGAGCGCTTCGCCGCCCAGGTGCTGCCGGGCGAGAAAGCCGAGCATGTGCGGCGCGAAGCCCAGGCCGGCCGCACCGTGGCGATGGTCGGCGACGGCATCAACGACGCCCCGGCCCTGGCGGCAGCCAGCGTCGGCATCGCGATGGCCGGCGGCACCGACGTGGCCATGCACACCGCCGGCATCACGCTCATGCGCGGCGAGCCGGGCCTGGTGGCCGACGCCATCGAGGTCTCGCATCGCACCTATCGGAAGATCCGCCAGAACCTTGGCTGGGCCTTCGTCTATAACGTGGTCGGCATTCCGCTGGCCGCCTTCGGCCTGCTCAATCCGATGCTGGCCGGCGCCGCGATGGCGCTCAGCTCGGTGAGCGTGGTCAGCAATGCGCTGCTGCTGCGCCGCTGGCGGGGCGCCGCATCCGCGACATCAACCCAGGGGGCGCATGTGCCCCCATCGAAAGGAGAAAACACCATGTATGAATTGACCGTCGAAGGCATGAGCTGCGGCCATTGTGTGGGCCGCGTGACCAAGTCGGTGCAGGGCGTCGACGCCGCGGCCAAGGTCGAGATCGACCTGCCGACCAAGAAGGTGCGCATCGACAGCGGCGCCGACCTCGAACGCATCGCCGCCGCGATCGACGAGGCGGGGTATCCGGTGACGGCGCGCTCGGCCGCGTAAAGCCCGCCCGGATGGCGAACGCCAGGCCCCGTGCCTGTGCGTCCAGTCTCCGGGCTTTCCCAGTCGTGTCCAACGCGCCTGCCCGGTGCTCGCTTGCGGCGGGGCGCGCCGCGGGCCCTCCCACCCGTCGCCGTATCCGCCGGCGCCGGGTCCTCCACTTCCTTCGCGATCCGCTTTCAGCTCCACGTCGCCATGCCGGACACCGATGTCCGCCTGGCCGCCGGCGCGCCTTGTCCATGCCCGTCCCGGCGTCGGTGCCGCCGCGGGCCACGATGCGTCCGCCGTCATGAGAAATCCTGCCACAAACGCTGTCTGGCTTTCGAACCCGATTTTCATGACGGCTAATATATTTTCCAAAATGCAAAAGCACGTACGGTAATTCAATTTGCGCCGGCGTCGCTCGCGGCGGCCGTATAAACCGTATTGATCAGATGGCGGCGCACGGTCTTTCTGATTGCGGCGCCGCGCGCCGGCTTTAAGCGCCTGACAAAACCTCCATGGCTGCGTTGCATCGTCTCGCCGTACGCACGTACTGTCTTCGACGCTGCGCCTTGCCCTGAAGGTTTCGTTGGGCGCTTTTATTCACCTTTGTGGCGCCGGGTTCAGTTTGTCTTTCCCGCACGGTAAATGTGCGCGCCGCTTCATGCGGGAATAAGCCCGGTGCGCATTTTGGTGATATTTATGCGCGATGCATTTTCAAATTATCTCCAATTCTCATCTTTTCCTTCCGGAGTAACAAAACGGCGATGCGTTTATATGGGCCGGTTTGCGTATTACACCGGGAACGAGCGCGGACGCGGACCGGATGGCGCCCTGCGGGCAGCGGATGCATACAGGGTAGGGCGCCTCCATGGGCGTCAGCCGGGGCGTTTCACGCCTCCGCAATTCCCGCGTATTCACCCAAAATGGGTAAGCAAAACACTGTTGACTTCCGGCCGGTTTATTTATATATCGCGCGTATTTAATTAATGGGGGAATTGAAAATAATCCCTGTCTGAATTGCGAGTGGGAAAGCCGTATTTTTCTTTGGAAATCGCATGTTATGTCGGGTAAGTCATAATCGCCACACCGATAAAATAAATACAAAACAATCTTGTTATCTCCGATCTTTTTTAATAACATTAGCTCGCTTTGGCAGTTCCTTATTTCCAGCACGTTTTCAGCTCAACTGGTTTATCTCACCCGGAGAATCTCATGAAAAAATTTGCCTTCAGCCTGCGCCGCCAACGCGGTCAGGGGATGATGGAATATGTCATCATCGTTGCATTGATCGCGGTGGCCGCGATCGGCGTGTATTCGGTTTTCGGCCAGACCATGCGTAACCAGACCGCCGGCCTGGCCAATGAAATGGCCGGTATCGACTCGACCACGCAGATCGGTAACGCCGCCACGACCGCAGGTACGGCGTCCACCCGCGCCAACACCACCAAGGGTATGGCGACCTACAACGACCAGAACGACCAGGGCGGCGGCGGCATGGGCGGCGGCGACGACTGACGGCCTGCAAACCGCATGACGCGCAGGTTGGCAATGCTGGCGACAGGAAGAAGCGCCCGATGGTCCGGCGCCAGGCCGCAAGGCGGCCAGGCGATGGTGTTCACGCTCGTGTTCGGCGCGGCCGCCGGGCTCATCACGCTTCTTCTTTTCAACAGCGGCTTGCTGGCCAACGCCAAGACGCGCCTGCAGAACGCGGCCGATGCCGGCGCCTACAGCGCCGGCGTGCTGCAGGCGCGCGACCATAATTTTTCCGCGTACACCAACCGGGCTATGGTGGCGAACCAGGTGGCGGTGGTGCAGCTGGTCAGCCTCAAGTCCTTCCTCGAGGATGCGGCAGATACCCACAAACGCATGCGTACCGGGTTGCTCGCCTTCGAAGCGTCGACCTTCCCGACCAGCAAGAGTAACTGGGATAGAGCTCGCGCGCTTCCGATGCAGTCGCTCAATTCCACCTTTGCCGCGGCCGCGCCGGTCGCCGTCAGCGGCCTCGATCGCCTGATCAAGGCGCACGAGACGGCGCAGGAGGCCCACCACAAGGCGACCATTCTCGACATGGCGCTGGTGGCCGACGAGGTCGTCAAGCGCAACGATCCGAATGCGGAGATGACCAACGGCATGTTCAGGCTCGGCCGCACCAACGTGCAGGTTACGAACTGGGGCGACTCGACCACGCGGCATCGGGCCAACGACGACTCGGCCGAGGCCGACCGCTTTGCCGATGTCGTGGTCAGCGACAAGTCGACCGACCGCTTCACCCGGGTTCGGCCCTCGGCTCCTTCAGCGTACTGGAGCAGCAGCATCAAGTGGTGCCGCATGCTGCCCAACTATGTGACGTCGAGAACGACGTTCAACTTCGTGCATCTTGGGGCGAGCCAGCTCAGCAAGGACAAGAAGCGCTGGCTGGCGCTCGATGCCACCACCGGCGGCGGCGGCTGGAGCTGCACCGTCTGGTATCCCTGCTGGACCGGGATCTGCAAGTCGAGCGTGAGCGGTCCCCATATCGACGGCAACTTCGGACTCGGCGGTTCCGGCGGCGGCCTGGCCGGCGCCAACGGCGGCTACGACAGCATGAACGGCTACCACAACAATCCTGGCGTCACGACCGCCTTCGGCGGCGCGATCGGGTTGCCCCACGGTGGCTACCGTTATCTGTCCGGAGGTCCGGGCAACACCCTCGACGCGGCCGGCGGCCTGCAGGACTACTACCGCGACGTCGCCAATCCCATTGGCAATACGCCGGCCACCCAGGCGCCTGAAGACAACGGCGGCGCCTTCGGCATCACGATCGAGGTCGAGCGTACCCGCGACACCATGCGCACGTCCTCGCAGATCCTGGCCGATTCGCAGGTGCTGCGGCTGGAAGACGGCATGAAGAGCGAGACCATGCGCGCCTTGTCGGCGGCGCACGCCTATTTCTACCGTCCGCGCCAGGAGCCCGCCGGCAGCTTCACCAGCGCCGGCTGGGCGCGCGACGACGGCAGGACCGAGTTCGCCAACCAGTTCAACCCTTACTGGCAGAGCCGCCTGATCGACCGCAGCACGGCCGACCGCGCCGCATCGTGGGCAGCGCAATGAGAACCATCATGCGAGAACGCCGCGTCGCGCCCGCTGCCCGCCAGGCCGGGCAGGCCATGATGGAGTTCGTCGTGGCCGCCGTCTTTTTCCTGGTGCCGCTGTTCCTGGCCATCGCGGCCCTGGGCAAGTTCACCGACGTGCAGCACGTGACCGACATGTCCGCCCGCTACGGCGCCTGGGAGCGCACCGTCTGGTACGACGACTCCAGCACCGCCTTCAATGCGATCAACGGGATCGCCCCGCCGAATCAGAAAAACGCCGCCGCGATCAAGGGCGAAATCGCGGCGCGCCTGTTCAGCGACCGCTCGGCCGATGTCACCGTGATCAAGAACACCGACCGCAGCAATACCGCGCTGGTGAACGGCATCGATCCGATGTGGCGCGACCAGGCTGGCGCCGTCTTCCTGGCCGAGTACGCGGACCTCGGCAGCGAGTCCACCCGCGAGACGCCGCAGCGCGACATCGCCGGCGCGATCGTGGCCAAGGCCGCTGCGGTCTCGGTGCGCGGCGTGGCCGGCTTCGTGCCGCCGCTCCCGAACGACACGCTGGCGGTGTCGACGGTGTCGCTGGCCGACCTCGCCGCCGACAGCGGCGTCTACCAGCGCCTGTGGAACATCACCCCGGGCGGCTGGCAGGGCCTGGATTTCGGCGCGACCGGCGCGATCCTGTCGAACACCTGGGGCGCCAACGGCAAGGGCGCGACCAGGGCCATGGTCGCGCGCACGGTGCCGACGGCCCAGGCCGTGGGCGCGTTCGTGACAGCCGCCAAGCTCGGGATCAAACCATGGGATGCGCTCGCCGAGTCCGGCATCGAAGTCGGCAAGATCGAAGTCGACGTCGTTCCCGGCGACCGCCTCAGATAGGACCACGCACGAATTCACGCAACAGATGACCGCAACAACGAAAACGAAAGGCCTGAAATTGATTCGATTCCCTTCCAGCCGCACGCTGTTCCTGCCACTCGCGGCCGGCCTGTTCCTTCACGCCGCCTGCGCCCAGGCCGGCAGGTACGACAGCGACCTGCCGGGGGCCGGCGACCATCCCCTGATCACGCGCTACGCCGGCTCCATCCTCTACCTGCACGGCGGCGAGAACTACGGGACGGCCCAGGCCTTCGTCGCCGGCCGCAACGGGCCCGAAGTGCAGAAGCTCGAAGGAAAGGTCAGCAACCGCGTCTACTGGGCGCCCCAGGGACGCTCCTCCCTTGAGGTCTTCCGCAACTACCAGCGCGCCCTCGCCGACGCCGGTTTCGAGGTCCTGTACCAGTGCGAGGAAGCGCAATGCAAGAAGGACCGGACCCAGAACACCATGGTGCGCTGGGCCGAGAACATGAGCTGGGCCGGCCGGGGACGTTCGGACGGCTACATTCGCCGCATGTTCGAATACAAGCCGGGCTTCCACTACGTCCATGCGCGCAAGCGCGGCGGCGCCGGGACGGTCGACGTGCAGGTGGCGCTGCGCGACGGCGACAACGACCGCTACAACGCCGGCCGGGTCCAGCAGCTGGTGCAGGTGGTCGAGTCGGCCCAGATCGAGGGCGGCAAGGTGACGGTGGACGCCGCGGCGATCGGCTCCTCGCTCAAACGTGAAGGCAAAATCGCCCTGTACGGCATCCTGTTCGACACCAACCAGGCCGTCATCAAGCCCGAGTCGGCGGGAACGCTGGAGGAAATGGCGCGCGCCCTGAAAGCCGAGCCTGGCCTGAACGTGTTCATCGTCGGCCACACCGACAACCAGGGCGCGGTCGACACCAATGTCGCCCTGTCGCGCAGGCGCGCCCAGGCCGTGGTCGACGCCCTGGCGACCCGCCACGGCATCGCCCCGGCGCGCCTGCAGGCCCAGGGCGTGGCGAACTTCGCGCCGACGGCGAGCAACGCCGACGAAGACGGACGCGCGCGCAACCGCCGCGTGGAAATGGTGGTGCGCTGATGAACCGCCTCGTCACCTTGTCCACGCCGCTCCTGGCCCTGGCGCTGGCCGCAGGCGGCGCCGGCGCCGCTCCGCATGACCTGCCGCCGCCGGGCCTGTACCGGCTCGATTCCGACACCAGGGTGCAGGAAAAAATCGGCCCGCACGATGCGACGGTCGACTTCCATACCGATGGGAGAAGCGGCGACCAGACCCGGCGCGCCACCGTCGCCGGGCAGAGCGACGGCGCGCGCGTGGCAAAGGGCAGCGGCCCCGTCACGCAATGCGCCCGCAGCGGCCCGCCGGCCCTGCTGCCGCCTAACGCCAAGGGCGTGTGCAAGACCCTGTCGAGCACCCACGGACCCAAGGGCTTCGTGCAGGTGGCGTCCTGCCCGGTCGGGAAGATGACGCTGACCCTGCGCCGCCTCGACGACAAGACCTGGGAAACGATCGAGGAGCTGGACATGTCCAGCGGGACCCGGCCCGACCTGGGCGGCACCCGCACCCTGCTCGAGATGGCCGCGCGCCATGGCGGGACCGCGCGCGAGCGCGCCGAGGCGGCGCAGGTGCTGGCCCAGCTGCCCCGGATGGAAGCCGCCATGGCGAGCGACAGCGCCCGCGCCGACGCGATGATGCAGGAAGCGCTCGCCAAGGCCAGAACGCCCCAGGAAAAGGAGATCGCCAGGCAGGCGATCGCCCGTATGAACGGCCAGGTGCCGATCCAGTCGCGCACCCGCAGCACCATGACCCGTATCGCCGATACCTGTCCAGCACGCTGAACCACCATGACCAGGAACCATGCCACCGGCCTTGCCCGGCTCTCTCTCCTGACGTACCTCCTGCTGAGCTGCGCGGCCGCGCGGGCCTGCCCGGCCCAGGTGCCGCCGGGGCTGTCCGCGATCGCGGTCGGCAGCAAGGTCGTGGTCAACGGGTTGTCGATGGCGATCAACCAGGTCCAGGGGCCGGGCACCGCCGCCGGCGTCCTCGACCGCGTCGAGAAGGCCTGGAAGGAGGGTGGCTACGAGGTCCGGCGCGGCGCCGCCGCCGGCTGGGAAACCGTCTCGGCCAAGGGGAACAAGTGCCTGGTCACCCTGCAGCTGGTGAACCGCAAGGGCGTGTTCGGCTACCTGGCGCGCAGCACCCCGGCGGTCGCCGCGCCCCTGACCCCGCGCAGCTTCGGCCTTGCCGTTCCCGCCGACGCCACGGTGGCCTCGAGCGTGGCCAGCGACGACGACGGCCGCAAGGGCCTGGTCGTGACCATGAGCTCGTCCCGCTCGCTCGACCAGCTCAACGAATTCTTCATGCGCCAGCTCGGCGAGAACAAATGGTCCGCGCTGCGTTCGCACAAGATCGTCAACCCGGCCAGCGGCGCCGAGTCGCTGCTCGTGAGCGCCCAGCGCGGCCGCAACCAGGTCGAGCTGGTGATGTGGCCGGAAGGGCGGACCCAGATCGTGATGACCGTCTCGGAGGCATTGTGAACCCGCGCACCTTGCACATCCCCTCGCGGCCTGGCGGCCAGGCCATGACCGAATACACGATCGTGCTGGCCCTGACCGTGGTGGCGCTGATCCTCGCCTCGCTCGATCCATCGCCGATCGATGCGCTGCTCGACGCGATCCGCAACGCCTGGTCGGCATTCTCGTATGCGATTTCCCTCAGCGTCTGACGCAAGGACCGTTTCACTTTCATTCAACTAACGATATGGCCATCAATTCGAAACTCGCCGCCAGGCTCACCAGCCCCCTCGCGCTGCTGCTGTTCGCTTCCCTGATCGCGGGCGGCGTCGCGCTGCTTGCCTACCACTACCTGCAAAAGCGCGAAGCCACCATGCGCGCCGAACTGGCCGCCAGCAGCAAGGGCCGGATCACGCCCAAGGTCAACGTGGTGGTGCCGAATGCGGACGTCGACGCCAACACGGTGCTCAACGGCGAGCGCTTCGTCTCGCGGCCGGTCGACGAGGACCTGGTCTACCCCGACACCCTGCTGGCCAAGGATTTCGCCTCGATGCAGGGCCTGCGCCTGGCGCGTCCGGTGCTGCGCGGGCGCCAGGTGCGCCTGTCCGACCTGCAGCAGCCGGAGGTCAATGACGTCGCGGCCATCCTGCCGCCGGGTACACGTGCGATGACGATCGACATCGACAACCTCAACTCCATCGCCCAGACCCTGCGCCCGAACCACCGCGTCGACATCTTCCTGATCTCGCGTGCGCCCAAGCCGGCCGAGGGCATGCTCGGCCAGGACGAGAAGTCGCTCGAGCAGGCCAGCCTGTTCATGCAGGACATGGTGGTGCTGGCCACAGGCCGCGAATTCCGCGACGTCAGCAACCCGGCGCTCGATCCGAACCAGATGGCGCGCCCCGGCGAAGTGGAGGGCCCACGCGAGCACAGCTTCGACTCGATCACGCTGCTGGTCAAGCCGAAGGAGGCGGCCAAGCTGATGGTCGGCCAGCGCATGGGCACCTTCCGCGTGGTGCTGCGCGGGCGCAACGACCGCGACGCGCTGGCGCTGCGCGCGCTGCGCGCGGCCGACCTGATGCCGGCCTCGAGCCGTGGGCGCGACGCGGGCATCGAGTTCATCGTGGGCGGGCGCGGCAATCTGGTCTCGCGCCTCGACGTCCCGCCATCGCAATTGCAGGCCTACCAGGCGGTGCAGGCCCTGCAGACGGAGATCCAGCGCAACGCGCCAACGGCGGAACCGGCGGGGCCCGCGGCGCCGGCGGCGGCGTCACCGAGCAACCAGCCCGTTCCGTCGATGCGCGGCGGCAGTTTCTAACCATATCAACCAGAAGAAAAAGCGATCACATGTCCAAGCTGTATCCCATCTCTCTCCTCGCCGCCGCCTGCCTCCTGCCCGCCGCCGCCCTGGCCGACCAGTCCGGCGAACGCAGCGCGCCCGCCCCACGCACGGCGCGCAGCGCAGCCCCGGCACTGGTCTACCACCAGACCAAGCCGCTCACGATGACGGCCGGCGACATCACCATGCTGCCGATCGGCGCCAAAATCGTCCGCCTCGCCCTGGGCAGCGGCAACATCCTTTCGACCACCACCGTCGACAACAACCTGCTCGTGATCGCCGAGCAGGTCGGCACCACCACCCTGCTGGTCTGGACGAAGAAGGCCGTGCACTCCTATCGCGTGCAGGTGGTGCCGAAGGACCTGGCCGAGGTGCGCGCCAAGGTCGACCTGCTCACGCGCGGCATGAAGGGCGTGAAGGTCGAGCAGCTCGGCAGCGAGATCGTCCTGTCCGGCATGGCCCACCGCGACGCACTGGCGCGCCTGTCGGCCGGGCTGCGCAATACTCCCGGCGTGCTGTTGAACGTGACCGAGGACCAGGGCAGCGCCTTCACCCGCTCGGTGCTGTTCCGCCTCCATTTCGTCGAGGTGAAGCGCTCGCTGCTCGAGACCATCGGCATCAACTGGGCGAAAAGCGCGAACGGCCCGGTGGCCGGCTACATGGGCATCGCCAGCGACAAGGGCGTGTACGAGAACCCGCGCCAGGCCAACTACGACGAGAACCTGCTCGCCGACGTGCCGCCCTTCATCACGCGCAACGGCGCCAAGGGCGGCCACTTCCTGGGCCTGGCCACGACCCTGACCTCGCGCCTGAACCTCGGGGTGTCGAACGGCGACGCGCGGGTCCTGGCCTCGCCGGAACTGACGGCGAAGAGCGGCGGCAAGGCGCGCCTGCAGGTGGGTGGCGAAGTGCCGATCCCGCTGGCCGGGGCCTTCGGCTCGACCTCGGTCGAATTCAAGCCCTACGGGGTCATCCTCTCGATCGAGCCCCAGATCGACGCCGAGGGCGTGATCACGGCCAGGATCACGACCGAGCTGTCGCAGATCGATCCGGCCGTGACGGTCGCCGGCATTCCCGGCTTCCTGACGCGCAGCACCGGCACCGAAGTGAGCATCAGGGAAGGCGAGATGGTCGCGCTGTCGGGCCTGGTCAATGCCGAGATGGCGAACGCGATCGACCGTGTGCCGGGCATCAGCCGCATCCCGATCCTGGGGCGCCTGTTCCGCTCGGACGACTTCCGCAACAGCAAGACCGAGCTGGTGGTGCTGCTCGAGCCCGAGATCATCGCGCCGGGCGACGGGCTGGCGCGCGCACTGCGCGAGCGCGGGGAGGCCAACAAGAAGGAATTCGAGGACAAGGTGATCGAGGTGCAGAAGAAGGACACGCTGCCGGCCGCGCCGTCCACCCAGGACAACCCCGACACTTATTACGGGCACTGAACCATGATCCGCATCCAGGTATTTCGCCGCGCCCAGCTGGTGGGCGAGGAAACCAGCAAGAGCCTGTCCTGCTTCCTCGGCAAGGAAAGCGGCAGCCTGATCGTGCTGCAGGGCTGGCGCGTCGGGCGCCGCCAGATCGAGTTCACGCTCACCGAGGAAGGTCTGTTCCTGAAGGACTGCGGCGGCATGGCGCCGGTCAAGGTCAACGGCAAGGACGTGCACGAGTACGGGCCGATCGCCAGCAACGACACCATCGAGCTGGCCGACTACCGGATCATGGCCCACGCCACCGAGGAGGCGCGCGCCCATTTCGCGCCGCCCAAGGTGACGGTGCTGCCCCAGGCGCTGGCGCAGCCGGTGCGCGAGGCCGCGCGCCAGGCCGTGAGCGACAACCCGCTCGAGCGCCCGGAAGGCATCGCCATGCGCGGCCAGCTGCACCGCATGCTGATCGCCGCGATGGACCTGCGCCGTGTGAACGTGGCGCGCATGGCCGACGCCGAGCTGCGCAGCACCGTGCAGAAGCTGATCGAGGAGCTGATCGACACCGACAGCGCCTTCGAGTCGATGCGCGAGCAGCGCGACGCCCTGCGCGACGTCGTGCTCAACGAGGTGGTCGGCCTGGGGCCGCTGGAATCCCTGCTGGCCGACGAGAACGTCACCGAGATCATGGTGAACCGCCACAACGACGTGTTCATCGAGCGCGAAGGGCGGCTGGAGCGCTCCGAGATCTCGTTCTCGAACGACGCCGCGGTGGTGGCGGCGATCGAGCGCATCGTCTCGCCGCTGGGGCGGCGCATCGACGAGAGTTCGCCGATGGTCGACGCGCGCCTGAAGGACGGCTCGCGCGTCAACGCCATCATTCCGCCGCTGGCGATCAAGGGGCCGAGCATCACGATCCGTAAGTTCGCCAAGAAGAAGCTGGTCGACCAGGACCTGATCCGTTTCGGCGCGATCAGCCCCGAGATGATCGCTTTCCTGCAGGTGGCGGTGAAGCTGCGGGCGAACATCGTGGTCTCGGGCGGCACCGGCTCGGGCAAGACCACGCTGCTGAACGTGCTGTCGAACTTCATCCCGGACGACGAGCGCATCGTCACGGTCGAGGACGCGGCCGAGCTGCAGCTGAACCAGCCCAACCTGGTCTCGCTCGAAGCGCGGCCGGCCAACATCGAGGGCCGCGGCGCGGTGACGATCCGCGACCTGGTCAAGAACTGCCTGCGGATGCGCCCGGACCGCATCATCGTCGGCGAGTGCCGGGGCGGCGAGGCGCTCGACATGCTGCAGGCCATGAACACGGGCCACGACGGTTCGCTTACCACCGCCCACGCCAACAGCCCGCGCGACTGCCTGTCGCGCCTGGAGGTGATGACCCTGATGAGCGGCCTGGACATCCCGATGCAGGCGATCCGCGAGCAGGTCGCCTCGGCGGTCAACCTGATCGTGCAGCAGACGCGCTTTTCCTGCGGCACGCGCAAGGTGACCTACATCACCGAAGTGACCGGCATCGAGGGCAACCTGATCCAGGTCCAGGACATCTTCCAGTTCGAGCAGGACGGCTTCGACAGCCAAGGCAAGGTGCGCGGACGCTTCATGCCGACCGGGCACATCCCCGACTTCTACCAGGACCTGCTGCGCCGCGGCATGCCGGTCGACGTCTCCATCTTCCAGCGCGACAGCGCGCCGATCAAGCGGGTGCACTGACCATGGACGATACCGGCTTCCTCATCGTCGCCATCTTCGCCGCCATGCTGGCGCTTGCCTGGCTGGCGCTCTACTTCGGCAGCCGCTGGTTCAGCGCGCGCCAGAACGAGACCGCGGCCCACGCCAAGGCCGACCTCGAGGGCATGTTCATCTTTACCGACGCCAACCGCATCATGGCGCTCAACTTGGCGGTGCTGATCGTGCTGCCGGTCGTCGCCTGGGTGCTGACCGGGAACGTCGTGCTGGTGCTGATGTGCGTGGTGCTGGCGTTTGTCGCGCCGCGCTTCGTGGTGCGCTACATCGCCCGGCGCCGCCTGCGCCAGTTCGAGCAGCAGTTGCCCGATGCGCTGATGATGATCACGGGGGCGCTGCGCGCCGGCGCCAGCCTGCCGATCGCGCTCGACAGCGTGGCCAGCGAAGGCAAGCCGCCGATCTCGCAGGAGTTCGCGCTGCTGCTGCGCGAGCTGCGCCTGGGCGTCGACTTCGCGGTCGCCCTCGAGGCGATGGAAAAGCGCGTGCCGCTGGCCGACCTGGCCCTGGTCACGTCCGGCATGGCGCTGTCGCGCGAGGTCGGCGCCAACCTGGCCGAGACGCTGGAATCGATCGCCAAGACCATCCGCGCCAAGCTGCAGATGGAAGGCAAGATCCGGAGCCTGACCGCGCAGGGAAAGATGCAGGGCATCGTCATGGCGGGCCTGCCGGTGCTCCTGATCTTCATCCTGAACATGATGGAGCCGGAGGCGATGGCGCCGCTGTTCCACGCCTGGTATGGCTGGGTGACGCTGGCCGTGATGACCGTGACCATCGGGATCGGCTACCACTTCATCCGCAGGATCACCACCATCGACGTCTGACAGAAGGAAAGCGCCCATGGATAAGCTCGTCATTGCCCTGCTGGTCGGCATCGCCTTCGTGCTGTTCGCCGCCGCCGTCGTCTACGGCGCAGTGCGCATGAAGGAAGAAGTGCCGGAAGAAGACCGCGCCTACCTCGACCCGCTGCCGCGGCCGCTGCGCCTGCTGTGGCCCCTGGTGCGCTTCGTCGACTACCACCTGTGCCGCTACATTCCGGAGATCCTGCTGGCCGGGCCCAGCGAGACCCTGCGCCTGTCCGGCATGCTGTATCTCATGAGCCCGACCCAGTTCATCGCGCTGTGCTTCGTGAGCCTGGCGCTGTTCTCCGCCTGCACCGCCATCGTGCTGTCGGCGGCCAACCTGTTCAGCGGCTTCATCGTCGCCGCCATCGCCGGCCTGGGTTTCGTCTACCCGCGCATCTGGCTGATGGAAACCCTGAAGCGTCGCCAGAAGCTGATCGTCAAAGCGCTGCCGACCTACCTCGACTTCCTCACCATGTCGGTCGAGGCCGGGCTGAACATGGCCGGCGCGATCGCCCAGGCGGTGGCCAAGGGGCCGGCCGGACCCCTGAAGAACGAGTTCGCCTTCGTGCTGCGCGACCTGCGCGCTGGCCTGACCCGGGCCGAGGCGTTGCGCCGGATGGATGCGCGCGTGCGCATTCCCCAGGTGTCGAGCTTCATCGGCGCCGTGATCCAGGCCGAGCGCATGGGCGCCAGCTTGGGCCCGACCTTCCGCGCCCAGGCCGAGCAGCGCCGCGTCGAACGCTTCCAGATCGCCGAGAAGCTGGCGATGGAAGCGCCGGTCAAGCTGATCTTCCCGCTGGTGGCCTTCATCTTCCCGGTGACCTTCCTCGTGCTGATGTTCCCGATCGTGATGAAGTTCCTGGCCTCGGGCGTCAAGTTCTGATCGGCCATGCTCAGGACCATACCCATCGAATTCGACGCGGCCGCGTCCCGGCGCAGGCTGGACGTCATGCTGGCGACCACGCCGCTGGCGCGCATGCGCGGGCTGCTGGCGCGTCCGCCGCTGCGGGACGGCCAGGCGCTCTTCATCAGTCCGTGCAACATGATCCACACGGTCGGCATGGGCTACGCCATCGATGTCGTCTTCCTGCGCCGCGACGGCCTGGTGCTGAAGGTGGCGCCGGGCGTGCCGCCGCGCCGCATGCGCGGCCACCTGCGCGCGGCCAGCGTGCTCGAACTGGCGGCGGGCGAAGCGGCGCGCTGCGGCATCGCCCCCGGCGTCGTCATCCCGGTGGGGGCCGCATGAGCCTGCGGCCGCGTTTGCGTGATGCCGGCGCGCACAGGGCAGGGGGGCAATCGGCCACCGAGCTGCTGGTGGTGCTGCCGGTGCTGGTGCTGCTGGTGTTCGGCATCATCCAGCTCGGCCTGATGTACCAGGCCAGGGCCACGCTGAACCACGCGACCATGCTGGCGGCGCGCGCCGGGGCCCTGCACAACGGCGACCACGGCGAGATGCGCAACGCCCTGGCGCGCGGATTGACGCCGCTGTTCGCCAGCGAGGCCAGCGCCGCGGGCTACGCCGAAGCGCTGGCGAAGGCGACGACGGAGACCACCACGCCGATCATCACGACCATCGAGGTCCTTAATCCCACCGGCGCGGCGCTGGCCGACTTCGGCCGCGACCGGCTCGACGGCGGCAGCGGGCGCGAGCTGCCTAACGACACGCTGCACTACCGCACCACCACGGCCGGCGCGAGTTCGAAGATCTCGGTGCAGGACGCCAACCTGCTGCACGTGCGCGTGACCTATTGCATGCGCCTGATCGTGCCGGTGATCGACCGCATGCTGCCGTCCGCGGTGAATGCCGTGACGCCGGCGGGCGGCGCCGGCGCCGGCATGCGCAATCCCTTCGGCATCGGCGCGTCGCCGGGAGCGGGCGCCCCATGCGCGAACCCGGCGGGAGAGCGCCGCATCCCGATCCGCAGCGAAGCCATCCTGCGCATGCAGTCTGCGTTCTACGAGGCGAACCTGGGCGGCGGCGCGGGCGGCGGTGGCGCGCCGCCCGATACCGAGGTGCCTGTCGATCCCGACGAACCGGGAGGCCCGGGGGGACCAGGCGGCCCGACTGATCCAGAAGAACCAGAACAACCAGGAGAACCCACATGCTAGGCCAGATCGGCACTTACTTCGGCAGGAGCGTGCTGCTGTTCATTGTTGCGGTGATGCTGTGCGTGGCGCCGCTGGGCGGCGCGTGGGCGCAGTTTACGCCGGCTCCGCCAGGGGGAGGAGGGATTTCCTACCCGCCGGGTGGTGGCGGGGGGATCTCTTATCCGCCGGGTAGTGGGGGTGGGCTCCAGCTCATCTGCAAGATGCCGCCGGGATCGTGTCCTACCAAGGAGGCCCGGGAAAAGTTTGCGAAAGAGAATAACTGCAAGTGGCCCGAGGAGGTGTGCCGGGGAGGCAAGCTTGCGCCGGCCGACGATCAGAAGGGAGCGAAGCCGACGGACAGCAAATTCTGGGGTTCGCTCTGGGATGGCGTGAAGAGCAGTCTTACCTACGGCTACGAGTTCGTGAAGGGCGTGGTCGCCGGACTCAAGGGTCAGTTGAAGGACCTGTGGAACATGGTGACCAATCCAGGCGAGATCATTTCCGGTCTGGTGGAGCTTGGGAAGTCGTTCTTCAAAGATCCAAAGGGCACGATGGCGGCGCTCGGCCAGATGCTGGGCCAGGAGGCGGTCGATACCTTCACCCGCGCGACCCAGTGCGGGGCATATGACCTTGGGGAGGTCATCGGCTCCTATGTGAGTCCGGCTTTCGGGCTGAAACTGGCCACCAAGCTGACCAAATTTTCGGGCAAGCTGGACGAAGCGGCAAAGGCGCTGCGTCGGGAATACGGTTGCGCGAGCTTCGCGGCGGGTACCCTCGTCCTGACGGAAAACGGTCCGGTGGGGATCGAGACGATCGCGCCCGGCCAGCGCGTGTGGTCGCGCAACGAGAACAGTTTTGCCGACCGCGTACAGCGCGTCACCGACGTGTTCGGACGCACGGCGCCGAGTTACCGGCGCCTGGCGACCGAGACGGACGAATTCAGGGTCACCGACGAGCACCCCTTGTGGGTGCAGGGAAAAGGCTGGATCGAGGCAGCGAAGATCGTTCCCGGGGACATTATCGCGGGCGACGAGGGTGACAGCACGGTCACCGCCAACGACGTCGTCAAGCAGCCGCTTCGTGTCTACAATTTCAGCGTCGAGCACAGCGCGAGCTACTTCGTTGGAAGCGGCCAGATATGGGCACACAATGCCGGGCCCTGCAGTATCGCGCTATATACTAAAGCCTGGAACAAGCTTACGCCAAAGCAGAAGGGGTTCAGGGCTGAACGCGAAGTATTCGTCGACCTGCTCTCCAAAGGATATGAGCCCGTTGGGAAGTCCTTCGATCCGCGCGGCATGAGCCCCGAGGACGCTTATAAGGCATGGGATGGGCAAACCGGAATCGACGGGATTTATAAGGATAAGAACGGGAATTATGTGATTCTCGAGTCGAAGGCGACCGGGGGCACAAAGAACGCCGACCCCGAAGGCTGTAAAGATAAATTGTGCATGGTTAGCGGAGGCCGTCAGATGAGCCAGGTATGGGTTGACGCCAGGATCGACGCGCTGGTGACGGACCCGATCGAGCGAAAAGCTATCCGGGATGGGCTCAGGCCGCCAGGCAACGGCACAGTGAAGAAGGTTTATGCCCTCACCGATGGGAATGGAAGGAGCTACCATTTGATTGACGACATGCCTAGCGGAACGGATGTGAAAATAGGAAAAGTATGGAACCCGTGACCTCACAACAAAAAATGCGTGACCCGGCTGGAAATGCGGCCCGATATGTCCATGTCATGTCGAACAGCCTGGAGTCCGAGACGGCGACAAAGACCGCGACGCCGACCTCCCTGGAGCAGGAAGTGTGGTTGAAATCAAACCATATTCTGACCTCGAAGGACATCGTGCTTCACAAATACGGAGCAGGGGACGCAATCGAGTCGATCGCGGCTGAAATCATTTCGCGCTCAACCAGCATGGCGGCAAATACCGAGTTTGCCCGCGCCAACGGTGATGACAGATTCAGCGATTTTTATGCGATCGACGGCACGATGCGCGTCAGTGTCGCCTTCACCGCCCTGGCTCTGCTCCTGGTCGAACAACCGCAGTATCTCCAGGTATTCCCTCGACTTCTCTCGCCAGCGGTCGAACAGCGGTCCTACCTCATGGACCTCATGATCAGGGCTTTTATTCCAGACCACGCGATCGCGAAGAAGTACAAGGCCGACAAATGGGTATCGCCCTGGTCCGACCCGGTGGTGCGCGTGCTCGCCGGACCCGAGAGTGCGCGAGCGGCCGGCCTGGCCGCCTGCATGAAGAACTGGTGCCGAGTCATGCGCGCCTTCGGCTGGAAACCGAACCTCGATACCGCCATCGGCAAAGATCTCCTGTTCTGCGACTTCGCCTTCGAAGTCGCCCTGGCCGTGTGCGCCTACGACATCGACGACAGCAGTTTCAACGACCATCCCTACTATCCACGCGACCTTGTGGAACACTACCGCGCGAACGTGCGCCACACCCGCGACGCGTGGCGCCCCGAGGGCGTCGGCGCTGGCGTGCCCGTCGTCGCGCCGCCGCCGCCGAAGAAGGCCGACCTGGCCAAGTCGAAGCGCAAGGCCGTGGCGCGCTGGGTCGAGCTGGCCTGCGACGGCAACGTCGACGCCACGGAAGCCGTGCTGGAAACGGTCGGCAAGCCGCGCAAGTTCGACGAGATCGACGAATTGATGGAAGCGCTGGGCGAGGCCAGCCAGGCGATCAATGCCGACATCAAGGATGACGAGACCCTGGCAATCCAGGCCGGCAGGCTGGCCGAAGTCCGCGGGCTGGGCGAATTCGAAGCGCCGTCCGGACCGCCGTTCGGCCCGGCCCGCTGCACGGCGACCCTGCTGGCCTTTGCCGAGTGGATGGGGGCGCGCGGCTACCGCCTGGTCGACCTCGACAACGGGGACGACGCCTGGCATGCGGTCGTGGTCAAGGCCGAGTACCACGACGAGTTCATCGCGCTGAGCGGGCAACTGCGCATCGTGACGCGCGAACCCGCCGACATCTATCACGACTAACCGAACCAGGAGCCCTGATGTTTGGACTTTTCAAGAAGAGCGCACCGTCACAGCCTGCGGTCCCGAAGCTGGGCGCCGAGCAGCTTCAGCCCCGCATCAAGCACATCAATTTTCTGAAGGCGCTGCAAGCCGCCGGCGTGCCGCCCGACCAGCAGCCGGCCCACAGCCCGCTGTGCGGCGAGCTGATCGTCACCTACGCCTTCGACCTGCCGGACAGCTTCATGATGGCCACGCCGCGCCTGGTGGAGCAGGCCGGCGTGTCCCATGCCGAGCTGCCGGACCTGGCGCGCGCCAACCTCGAGCGGGCCATGCCCCAGCCGCAGTTCTTCGCCAAGGATGGCTGCGGCCTGGCCGTGACCGGCGAAGACCTGGAGGCGACCCTGCTGCTGGTGGACGGCGTCTGGGACGAGATGCAGCCGAACTTCCGCGGCGAGATCGTGGCCGTGGCGCCGCGCCGCGACCGCGTCCTGATGTGCGACAGCGCGAACCCGGCCTCGGTGGCGGCGCTGCGCGCGCAGGCGCAGGCATTCTTCGAGGAACACAACGACCCGCACCGCCTGTCGACCCAGCTGATGGTGCGCCGTGGCGGCAAGTGGACCCTCTTCGACAGCCAATAAGGAAGCCAGCATGTCGTTCAGCTTTGTGATTGGAAACCTGCTCGGGCGGGCGCTGGTGAGCTATGTCCTGGTGTGGATCGCCTGCCTGGCGGGCAGCCGCTTCGACTGGCGCAAGGCCTTCGCGCGCAGCGGCCGCTGGTACAGCGTGCTGGCGGTGATCGTGCTGACCCTGCTGGGCCTGGGCGGGGCGCTGGCGGGCGGCGGAGGCGGGCAATGAAGCCGGCGCTGCGCGCGGCTGCGGCCGCCTGGGCGCTGGGCCTGTCGGCCGTGCTGGCTGTGCCGGCCGCGCAGGCCCAGGGTAATGGCGCTTCTGCCGGCAAGCGCGAGCTGCGCCATATGCAGGTCTACCGCGTCAATGAACTGGGCCTGGAACTGTGGGTGGAGAACCAGCCGCCCTGGAACGCCCAGCTCTCGAACGCCACGGGCCGCCCGACCTTCGTTGCACAGAGCCCGGAGAGCTACCATCCGCCGACGGTGATGACCTATGTGAGCTTCCCGAAGGAGAAGGTGGCGGCCGACGGGCTGTACGACATGGCCGGCTCCGCCATCCGCCGCGCCAGCCGCAATTTCGGGCTCAGCCAGGAGTGGAGTCTCCAGGTCCCGGTGCGCGAGGCGCAATACGGCGTCCTGCGCGGCTACGAGGGCTGGTTCGAGGGCAAGGCCGACGGCACTGTCGTCGACGTGCTGGTGTTTGTCGGCCAGGCCCCCGGCAAGTTCCCGGTGGCCTTCAGCGTCTACACGGTGCGCGGCAAGATGAGCAGCCTGCACGAACAGATCCGCCGCGCCTGGACCAATGTGAAATACCTGTCCCCCTGAGATGCAGGAAACGAGCATGACAGCACGAATCGAGACCCACCTGAAACACTTCCTTCCGCGGGCTGCGGCCTGCCTGGCCCTGGCCGCGCCGCTGGGCGTACAGGCCCAGTCGAGCGACGCCGAACGCTACGTCAATGCGCAGGGCGTCGAGGTAATCCAAGGCCGACGGGTAACGCCGCTGGCCGCACCTGCGTCCGTGCCTGAAGCCGACAATGCCGCGGTCCCGCCTACGCCGGCCAGGCCTGTGGTGCGCACGGAGCCCGCGGCGCAGGCGAGACCCGCCGCCTTCCAGATCGGCGCCGGCGAACAGGACGCGCGCGACCGCGACCGCCTGGCCATCCTGAATCAGGAGATGCACGCGGAGAACAGCGCGCTGGAGCAGAAGATCCGCATCCTGCAGAGCCCGGAAATGCGCGCCAAGCTCGATCCCGAGCAGCTCAAGCGGCTGCAGGAGACGACGCTCGAACACGAACGGAATATCCGGGCGCTGACGGCGGAGATCAATCGCGCGAAGAAGAGCATGTAAGGTCGCGGCGGGAAGGAAGGAAGTGCCTGCGATACGTCCGGCCGGGATGGCGCAACGACAACGATGAGCCCAGGGATGATGGGAACGAAAATGCGCGACCCAGCCGGCAACGCCGCGCGCTATGCGCACGTCATGTCGAACAGTTTGCAGGCCGAGGAGGCCACGAGGATGACCACGCCACACTCCCTGGAGCAGGAAGTGTGGTCGAGATCGAACCTCATCCTCACTTCAAAGGACATCGTGCGCCATCAATACGGAGCTGGGCAGGCGATCGCATCCATCAAGGCAGAGATGCTTCCCCGATCGACGCTGATGGCCGAGAATACCGAGTTCGCCCGCGCCAACGGCGACGGCAGATTCAGCGACTTTTATGCGGTCGACGGCACGATGCGTGCCAGTGTCGCCTTCACCGCCCTGGCTTTGCTCCTCGTCGAGCAGCCGAAGTATCTCGAGGTATTCCCTCGACTCCTGTCGCCGGTGGTCGATCAGCGGTCCTACCTGATGGACCTCCTGATCAAGGCCTTTATTTCGGACCACGCGATCGCGAAGAAGTACAAGGCCGACAAATGGGTATCGCCCTGGGCCGATCCAGTGGTGCGCGTGCTCGCCGGACCCGAGAATGCACGAGCGGAAGGACTGGCCGCCTGCATGAAGAACTGGCGCCGTATCATGCGCGCCTTTGGCTGGAAACCGAACCTCGATACCGCCATCGGCAAGGATCTCTTGTTCTGCGACTTCGCCTTCGAAGTCGCCCTCGCCGTGTGCGCCTACGACATCGACGACAGCAGCTTCAACGACCATCCCTATTATCCACGCGACCTTGTGGAACACTACCGTGCAAACGTGCGCCACACCCGCGACGCGTGGCGCCCCGAGGGCGTCGGCGCCGGCGTGCCCGTCGTCGCGCCGCCGCCGCCGAAAAAGGCCGACCTGGCCAAGTCGAAACGCAAGGCGGTGGCGCGCTGGGTCGAGCTGGCCTGCGACGGCAACGTCGACGCCACGGAAGCCGTGCTGGAAACGGTCGGCAAGCCGCGCAAGTTCGACGAGATCGACGAATTGATGGAAGCGCTGGGCGAGGCCAGCCAGGCGATCAATGCCGACATCAAGGATGACGAGACCCTGGCAATCCAGGCCGGGAGGCTGGCCGAAGACCGCGGGCTGGGCGAATTCGAAGCGCCGTCCGGACCGCCCTTCGGCCCGGCCCGCTGCACGGCGACCCTGCTGGCCTTTGCCGAGTGGATGGGGGCGCGCGGCTACCGCCTGGTTGACCTCGACAACGGGGACGACGCCTGGCATGCGGTCGTGGTCAAGGCCGAGTACTACGACGAGTTCATCGCGCTGAGCGGGCAACTGCGCATCGCGGCGCGCGACCCCGTTGAGATTCATGAAGCTGCACGCCAAGCGATCTGAAACTGCATGTCCGTAAGACACTAATAGGAATCTACAGCGAATGCTAATGCGCGATCCTGCTGGGAACACGAAGAGTTACGAGCAATTTTTTGAATTTGCCGACTTGGCAAAGAAGATTCGCGAAGAAAACTTTACGAATGTATCGACGGAGAGGCAGGTCTACTTTTGTTACACAAGCCTTAGTGAGACCCCAAAGATGCTACTGCACCGCTATGGTATCGGACAGGAGCTCGACGAATTACAAACCTTGGTCCATTCGCACACGCGTTTGTTGATCGACGACGCAAATTTTTGCCGGGCCCATGCCGAGGCCGGGGATTATCGCGGTACGGCATATCCGATCGATGGCACTTGGCGGGGGGATACCTCATTCGCGGGTCTTGCGCTGCTGCTGGTCGAAGCGCCGGAATTTCCGGCCCTGTTGCAGCAGATGATCGCGCCTGATCTGGCGCGTCGGGCTTATCTCACCGATCTCCTGTTCAAGGCCTTCATTCCGAATTATGCGATGGCGAAGAAGTACAAGGTCGACAAGTACTCCGCCGTATGGATGGACCCGATCCAGCGCGCGCTCGCAGGTCCCGCTGAAGAACGTGCGCAGGCGCTCGCGCTGCACATGAAGAATTGGTGCCGCCTGATGCGGCCCTGGGGCTGGAAGCCGAATCTCAATCCCGTATGGGGCGGGGACAACCTGTTCTGCGACTTCGCCTTCGAAGTCGCCCTGGCCGTGTGCGCCTACGACATCGATGACAGCAGCTTCAACGACCACCCCTATTATCCGCGCGACCTCGTTGAGCACTACCGCGCGAACGTGCGCCACACCCGCGACGCCTGGCGCCCCGAGGGCGTCGGCGCCGGCGTGCCCGTCATCGCGCCGCCGCCGCCGAAGAAGGCCGACCTGGCCAAATCAAAACGCAAGGCCGTGGCGCGCTGGGTCGAGCTGGCCTGCGACGGCAACGTCGACGCCACGGAAGCCGTGCTGGAAACCATCGGCAAGCCGCGCAAGTTCGACGAGATCGACGAACTGATGGAAGCGCTGGGCGAAGCCAGCCAGGCGATCAATGCCGACATCAAGGATGACGACACGCTGGCGATCCAGGCCGGAGGGCTGGCCGAGGAGCGCGGGTTGGGCGAATTCGATCCCCCGCCCGGACCGCCGTTCGGCCCGGCCCGCTGCACGGCGACCCTGCTGGCCTTTGCCGCGTGGCTGGGGGCGCGCGGCTACCGCCTGGTTGACCTCGACAACGGGGACGACGCCTGGCATGCCGTCGTGGTCAAGGCCGCGTTTTACGACGAGTTCATGGCGCTGAGCGGGCAGCTGCGCATCGCGGCGCGCGGGCCGGGCGAGGTCCTGGCCGGCCAATAAGGCGCATTCGGACCTGCGCCAGCCCCGCCGCACATCGCCGCAGACAGGCCCAGCCTTGCTTCAGGGCCGGGCGCCCGCCGGGCCGGCCGCGTCCGGCAGCGACGCCAGACCCTGGGCGATCCTGTTGCAGTCCTCGAGCGTCGGCTTGCGCTCCTGCGGGATGCCGAGGTCTCGCGCAACCCAGGTTTGCAGCTTCTGCTGCTCGTCGCGCACCAGCGCGCCCGCGGCATCCGCGTCCTCGCGGCTGCTGCGCGTCAGCATGACCATGGCCGCCTGCTCGAGGGCGCTCTGGCGCGGCTGCTGCCATGCCGCAAAGGCGTCCTGCATCTTTTTCTGGCTGGCCGGGAAGGCCTGGGCGCAGTGCGAGACGATCGCGCCGATCAGGTCCTTGCGCGCGATTAGTCGCGTCAGGCTTTCTTCGTCGGTGGACAGTGGAGCCGGCGTCGATTGCGGCGCCAGTTCGCGCGCTGCATGGGCGCAAGTGCAGCCGAGCGCTGCGGCGAGCACGATGGCGTTTCGTAGAAGAATCATATGACATGAAAGGTAATTGGAGACCTTGCATTGTCGAATTTTTAACTTATCTACGCAATTGACTGTGCATAAAGGACGCGCCATCCACTTGGCCAATGACGAGACACGGACGAGCAATCGGCGCCAATTGCCAGCATAAATACGCGCTGGTAACATTGCACTTTCGCCAACCCAAGGATACCCCGATGGCCTGGATCGTCCAGCTCTTCGTTCCACGCCGCCGCAAGAACCGGCGCGAGCTTGCCGACCGCGCGGGCGAGGTGATCCGGCATGTGCTGTTCGACGTCGGCGTCGACCGCTTCCTGAACGGCACCCTGCTGGTCGACCGCCTGTACCGGGTGCGTTTTTTCAGCGGCAACGTGCCCGGCGGCGGCGCCCTGGCGGCGGTGCCGGTGGCCGCCCTGGCGCGCGCCCGCGCGCTGCGCGCCAACGCGGCGCGGCTGCCGCCGCCGGCCGGCCTGCCGCAGGCGGCCGTCGCCCTGCTGGTCGAGGAGCTGATGGCCGCGCTGCTGGCCCAGTCAGCCCTGCTGCGCGCCTTGCCCGAGCGCCGCTACCGCATCGCCGAGCGCAGGGCGGCGGCCTCGAAATAGACGCGCCGGATCGCCGGATCGAATTCCCTGACCGAGCGTTCCAGGCGCGCGATCGCCACATCCACCTCGTCGATGCGCATGCCGCGCCGGAAGCGCACCGCCGCCGTCAACAGCACGTCGTCCGGCCCCAGCTGCATCGTCATCAGCTGGCCCACGTCCTCCAGCGCCGGATCGTTGCGGAAGATCTGCCTAAGCTCGCCGGTCTGCTCCACGCCCACGCTTTCCCCGACCAGCAGGCCGCCGGTCTCGCGCGCCAGCGTGAAGGCGGCGCCCACCAGCAACAGGCCGATGAGGATCGAGGCCGCCGGGTCGATATACGGGTTGTCCAGCAGGTGGCCGAGCCAGATGCCGCCGGCGGCGACCACGATGCCGAGCAGGGCGGCGCTGTCCTCGATGAACACGGTAAACACGGATGCGTCCTTGCTGGCCCTGACCGTCTGCCACAGCGTGGCGCCGGAGCGCCGGTTGCTGTTCAGTGCGCGCCGCGAAACGTTCCAGCTGTATCCTTCGAACAGGAAGGCCACGCCGAGCACGACGTAGTTCCAGAACGGGTCGGACAGCGGTTCGGGCGCTTGCAGGCTGTGGACGCCGTGGTAGATCGACAGGCCGCCGCCCAGGGAAAACACCGACAGCGCCACGATCAGGGCCCAGAAGTAGACGGCCTTGCCGTAGCCGAAGGGGTGGCGCGCGTCGGGCTTGCGGCCGGCGATCTTTTCGCCGACCAGCAGCAGGATTTCGTTGCCGGTGTCGACGGCGGAGTGGATGCCTTCGGCCAGCATGGCCGCGCTGCCGGTCAGGGCGGCGACGACGAACTTGGCGGCCGCGATGCCGAGGTTGGCGACGATGGCGGCATAGATGACTTTGCGGCTGTCGGGTGCAGGCGATGTGTTCTTGTTCTCGCTCATGAGGAAAGGAGTGGTGGGTCGTGAAGCCAAGTCTAGCCAATCCGCTGCCGGGCCGAGGCACGGGTGAAGGTCGCCCCGGCCGACCCGGCCGCGCGGCCGCCGCGAGCGGGGACCGTTCCGCATGAGCACACGCAACCTGCGCTCCCTGTTCGCGCCGCGCTCCGTGGCCCTGATCGGGGCCTCCGAACGTCCGGGCAGCCTGGGCGCGACCCTGCTTGCCAACCTGGGCGCGGGCGGCTTCGGCGGCGCCGTGTATCCGGTCAATCCGAAATACACCGAGATCGCCGGCCAGCCCGTCTATGCCAGCGTGGCCGCCTTGCCGGCGACGCCGGACCTGGCCATCGTCTGCACGCCGCCCGCCACCATCCCGGCGATCATCCGCCAGCTCGGCGAGAAGGGCACGCGCGCCGCGATCGTGCTCAGCGCCGGCCTGCACGTCGCGCGCGACGAGCGCGGGCGCTCGCTGAAGCAGGCCATGCTCGACGCCGCCCATCCCTACCTGCTGCGCATCCTGGGGCCGAACAGCGCCGGGCTGCTGTCCCCGGCCCTCGGCCTGAACGCGAGCGTCGCCCACAGCGGGGCGCTGCCGGGGCGGATCGCCTTCGTGTCGCAGTCCGGCGCGCTGATGACGGGCATGCTGGACCGGGCGCGCTCGCGCGGCATCGGCTTTTCCCACTTCATCGCGCTGGGCGACTCGAGCGACGTCGACCTGGGCGACGTGCTCGACTACCTGGCCAGCGACGGCGCCACCGGCTCGATCCTGCTGTACGTGGACGAATTGCGCTATGCGCGCAAGTTCATGTCGGCCGCGCGCGCGGCGGCGCGCAGCAAGCCGACGCTGATACTGAAAGCAGGCCGCGGCGCGCATGCCGGCGGCGCCGGCAGCCGCGCCGTGGCTACCGAGTCCGGGGCGCTGGCCGGCATGGACGACGTCTTCGACGCGGCGATCCGGCGCGCCGGCATGCTGCGCGTCTTCACCACCGAGGAGCTGTTCGCGGCGGCCGAGACCCTGGCCCACGCCAGGCCCCTGCATGGGGAGCGCCTGGCGATCCTGTCGAACGGCTTCGGCCCCGCCGTGCTGGCGGCCGACGCCCTGGTCTGCGGCGCCGGCAGCCTGGCCGTGCTCGCACCCGAGACCCAGGAGCGCCTGGGCGCGCTGCTGCCGGCCGGCGGCTCGCGCGCCAACCCGGTCAACCTGCTCGGCGACGCCGAACCCGAGCGCTACCGCCAGGCGCTGGAGATCCTGTTGCAGGACAAGGGCGCGGACGCGGTACTGGTGATCCATTCGCCCACGGCCACCGTCGACAGCGCGGACATCGCCGAGGCCATCGCGCCGCTGGCGCGCGGCGCTTCGCGCAACGTGCTCTCGTGCTGGCTGGGCGGGGATTCGGTGGCCAGGGCGCGCGAGCTTGCCTCGAACGCCGGCATGCCCACCTTCGACACGCCCGAGGACGCGGTCGCCGGCTTCCTGCAGATCGTCCATTACCGGCGCAACCAGAACCTCCTGATGCAGGTGCCGCCCTCGATTTCCAGCACGCTGGCGTCCGGCCGGGCCACGGCGCGCGCGCTGGTGCACGAGGCCCTCAAGAGCGGGCGCTACCTGCTGTCCGATCCCGAGACCAAGGCGATCCTGCGCGCCTACGGCATGGACCTGGTCGAGACCCGCCGCGCGCTCGACATCGACGAAGCGGTGGCGGCGGCGAAGAGCATCGGCTTTCCGGTGGCGGTGAAGATCCTGTCGCCCGACGTGATGCACAAGTCGGATGTCGGCGGGGTGGCGCTCGACCTCGACTCCGAGCAGGCGGTGCGCGCCGCGGCCGGGCGCGTGCGGCGCCGCCTGGCCGAGCTGCGTCCCGAGGCGCGCTTCGAGGGCTTCTCGGTGCAGGCGATGGCGCGCCGCCCCGAAGCGCAGGAGCTGATCCTGGGCGCGGCGACCGATCCGGTGTTCGGGCCGGTGATCGTGTTCGGCCAGGGCGGCGTCGCGGTCGAGGTGGCGGACGACCATGCCGTGGGCCTGCCGCCGCTGAACGCGGTGCTGGCGCGCGACCTGGTCGAGCGCACGCGCGTGGCGCGCCTGCTGGCGGGTTACCGCAACCGCCCGCCGGCCGACATGGACGCCATCCTCGCCACCCTGGTCCAGGTCTCGCGCCTGGTCTGCGACATCCCGGAAATCGTGGAGCTCGACATCAACCCGCTGCTGGCCGACGCCGACGGCGCCGTGGTGCTCGACGCGCGCATGCGCCTGGCCCTGGCCGACCGCTCGGGCTCGACGCTCGACCGGCTGGCGATCCGGCCCTATCCGCGCGAGCTGGAGGACACCATCGCCTGGAACGGCGGCACGCTGCTGCTGCGGCCGGTGCGTCCGGAAGACGGTCCGGCCCACCTGCGGTTCTTCGATGCGCTCACGCCGGACGACATCCGCTACCGCATGTTCGTGCGCATCCGCGAGCTGAACCCCTCGCAGCTGGCGCGCTTCACCCAGATCGACTACGACCGCGAGATGGCCTTCATCGCCACCCGGCCGGGGCCCGACGGCGCGCCCGAGACCCTGGCGGTGGGGCGGGTGGTGGCCGATCCGGACAACATCTCGGCCGAATTCGCGGTGACGGTGCGCTCCGACCTCAAGGGCCACGGCCTGGGCAAGATCCTGATGCGCAAGCTGATCGACTATTGCCGCAGCCGCGGCACGCGCGAGATCGTCGGCGAGGTGCTGCCGCAGAACAGCCGCATGATCGCCCTGGTGAAGAAGCTGGGCTTCGAGGTCACGCCGGGCGAGGAGGGTGTGCGCAAGCTGAGGCTGGTGCTGCAGTGAGGTTCGCGGTGAAATATCCGTTCAAAAAAGAATTAATTTTGAAATAATATTTCACAGCCGACTGGGCGCCAGGCGCCGGCTCAGCGCCGGAAGCGCACGTCCTCCTGGACCACCTTCGCTTCGCCCTTGGGTTTCTTGGGCTTTTTCGGCTTCTTGATGACCTGGCCGCTGGCATTCGTCTCGGGCACGCGGTGATCCGGCTCGAAGCCGGCTTCCTCGATGCGCTTCAGCGTCTGTTTCGTCAGCAGTTCGATCGCGGCGAGTTGCTCGACTTCGTCGGCGCAGACCAGGGACACGGCTTCGCCCGAGGCGCCGGCGCGGCCGGTGCGGCCGCTGCGGTGCACATAGTCCTCGGCCACGATCGGCAGGTCGACGTTGACCACCACCGGCAGGTCGTCGATGTCCAGGCCGCGCGCGGCGACGTCGGTGGCCACCAGCACCTTCACTTCGCCGGCCTTGAAGCGTTCGAGCGCGCGCAGGCGGGCCGGCTGCGGCTTGTCGCCGTGGATGGAATCGGCCGCGATGCGCTTGGCCTCGAGCAGGCCGACCAGCTCGTCCACGCCCTTGCGGGTCTTGGCGAAGGCCAGCACCTGGGGCCAGGCGTGTTTCTTCATCAGGTGCAGGAAGAGCTCGGGCTTGCGCTTCTTGTCGACCGGGACCACCCACTGCTTGATGGCGCTGGCGGTGGTGTTGCGCGGCGTGGCTTCGATGCGCACCGGGTCGCGCAGCAGGCGGTTGGCCATGGCGCGGATCTGGTCGGAGAAGGTGGCCGAGAACAGCAGGGTCTGGCGCTTCTTCGGCAGGGCCGCGAACACCTGGTCGAGTTCCTTCGAAAAGCCGAGGTCGAGCATGCGGTCGGCCTCGTCCAGCACCAGGGTCTGCACTTCGGTGAACTTGACCGCGTTCTGGCGGTGCAGGTCGAGCAGGCGGCCGGGCGTGGCCACGATCACATCCACGCCCTTGCGCAGATTCATCATCTGCGGATTGATGCTGACGCCGCCGTAGGCCACCATGGTGCGCAGCTCCAGGCCGGCGCCGTAGGCGCGGAAGCTCTCGTGCACCTGCTCGGCCAGCTCGCGGGTCGGCACCAGCACCAGGGCCCGCGCCGTATTCGGACTTGCCTTCGAGGTCTTCTTGAACAGGCGCTGCAGCAGGGGCAGGGCGAAGCCGGCGGTCTTGCCGGTGCCGGTCTGGGCCGCGGCCATGACGTCGCGGCCGGCCAGCACGGCGGGAATGGCCTGGGACTGGACGGCGGTCGGGGTGGTGTATTCGAGCGTTTCGAGGGTGCGGACGATCTGGTCGATCAGGCCGAGCGAGGCAAACGACATGGAAACCTTGGGCAAAAATGAACAGCCGATAGTGTAGCCTGCCGCGCGCCGGCAGGCACGGCCAATCGACGTCCGGCCAGGCTCACAGGTCGACGAACATGCTCGAGGGCGCGGGTACGGTCGGCTTGACCGGCTCGTGGCGATCCTTGCAGCCGCTGGCCAGGACGCAGGCCAGGGCGAGGGCGGACAGGCGCAGCAGGTGCAGCTTCATGGCGAACCTCCTTGGCGCCGATGATAGCCAAAATCGCGTGCGAAGCGCGCGCCGCACGCGCCGCCGCGGCGGTCCCGCAAGGGTGTTCAGAAGCGGTACGACAGGCTGGCCCGCAACACCGGATAGACCTTGTAGTCCGAGGCTTCGTCGGCCAGGCGCGCTTCCTCGGCGCCGACATCGGAGGCGAGCTGGCCGCACAGGGCGGTCTGCACGGTACAGTTGACGCTGCGCAGGCTGACGCGCGCCTCATCCTGGTAGAACACGCCGAGGTCGGCGCCGAAGCTCCAGCCGCGCTCGGCGGTCAAGGCGTTGCCCCAGCCGATGCCGAGATAGGGCGCGGCCTTGCGAAAGTCCACCTTGCCCACCAGCTGGCCGACCTCGGCGGCATTGTAGGTGGTCCCGTTCAGGCGGAAGGTCCCGTTCTGGTTCGGGATGCCGACCGCGTCGAAGCGCGTGTCGTTGTAGAACACGCCGCCGCTGAGGCGGAAATTGCTGCCTGCGCGGGGATACCAGTCGAGCAGGGCGTTGAAGGTCTGCAGTTTGCCGTCGAGGTCATAGTTGACGTTCTCGGTGCTCTTGTCGAAGTCGTACTTGAAGTAGTTCAGGCCGAGGCGGGCGTTCAGGCTGGGGGTGAGGCCGAAAACGAGGTGGGCGCCGGCGCCCGTGGTGCCGAGATCGACCCCGGCGCCGACCCGGGTCTGGGCCTGGCCTGCGCCGGCGGCCAGCAGGCCGGCAAGCGCCAGGGAAATACGCTGGTAGGACATGGAATTCTCCTTGCATCATCCGTTCGGGCCGATTCTAACGACAGAGGTGTCAGATCGACGCCACAAGGTCTATTCCGCGCGACAAGTTGTAAATGTGTGTTGCAGCGTACTGAAAAGTAACGTTTCACCTGATAAAGTTCAGCCTACACAAGATAACGAGAGGACCCCAGATGAAATCCCCCTTCAAGCTGCTCTTCGCCAGCGTCGCCCTGGCCGCCTGCGCGATCCCGGCCATGGCCCAGACCAACGTCAGCATCAGCGTCGGCCAGCCCGGCTTCTACGGCCGCCTCGACATCGGCGATTTCGGTCCGCCGCCGGTCGTCTACGAGCGTCCGGTGATCGTGCGCGAAGTGCGCCACGTGCGCGCCGAGCCGATCTACCTGCGCGTGCCGCCGGGCCACCGCAAGAAGTGGAAGAACTACTGCGGCCGCTACGACGCCTGCGGCCGTCCGGTGATGTTCGTGCGCGACGAGTGGTACACCAACACGTATGCGCCGCGCTACCGCGAGCGTCACCACCGCGTCGAGCGCCATGAACGCCATGAGCGCCATGACCGCCACGAGGACCGCGGCCATGGCCATGGCCACGGTCACGGTAACGGCCATGGGAATGGCCACGGCCGCGGTCACTGACACAGCTTCCCGGGCCCTGCCGGGGCCGCTTTTTGGGTCCCGCGCCACGCGCTTTCTCCTCCCGGTGTAGACTTGCGCTGTGCCAAGTGGCACGTCGTATGGGAGGTGGCTTTGCAAAGTGAAATCGTGATTGTCGGTGGTGGGGCGGGCGGCCTGGAATTGGCCTGCAAACTGGGACGTAAACTCGGCCCCTCGAAGGTGATGCTGGTCGACTGCCGGCTGTATCACATCTGGAAGCCTTCCCTGCACGAGGTGGCCGCGGGCACCCTCGACATCCACCAGGAGGGCCTGTCCTACCAGATGCTGGCCCACGATAACGGTTTCACCTTCGTCTATGGCCCGATGACCGGCCTCGACGCCGGGCAACGCCGCATCACGGTCGGCGCCGTGCGCGCTTCCGACGGCGAGGACGTGCTCCACGAGCGCCAGATCGGCTATGGTTCGCTGGTCATGGCGGTCGGCAGCACCTCGAATTATTTCGGCGTGCCGGGCGCGCGCGAGCACACCATCTCCCTGAACGCCACCGAGGACGCCGAGCGCTTCCGCCTGCGCCTGCTGCGCCTGATGGCCGTGGCCGAGCAGGCGCGCGAGGAGCGTTCCGACGCGGTGGCCTCGCTCGACGTGGTCATCATCGGCGGCGGCGCCACCGGCGTCGAGCTGGCGGCCGAGCTGCGCGAGGCCTCGGGCGTGTACGCCACCTATGGCTTCTCGCGCCTGCAGGTCAAGCGCGACGTGCGCATCACCCTGCTCGAAGGCGCCCCGCGCATCCTGGCGCCGCTGCCGGAACGCGTCTCGGCCGCGGCCCTGAAACTGCTCGGCGAGCGCGGCATCGCCGTCGTCACCGACTGCCGCGTCACGAAGATCGAGCCGGACAAGGTGCTCGACAACGAGGGCAACGTGTATCCGGCCAACCTGGTGGTCTGGGCGGCCGGCATCCGCGCCCCCGAATTCCTCGCCACGCTCGGCCTGCCGGTGAACAAGGGCGGGCAGATCGAGGTCGACGGCAACCTGCGGGTGAAGGGCGTGCCCGGCGTGTTCGCCCTGGGCGACTGCGCCGCCTGCATCGACGCGAACGGCAAACCGGTGCCGCCGCGCGCCCAGGCCGCGCACCAGCAGGCCGACTACCTGCTCAAGCAGTTCGTCCGCATGGCGAGCGGCAAGGGGGTCGACGAGAAGCCTTACCGCTACCGCGACTATGGCTCCCTGGTCTCGGTGGGCAAGACGACCAGCGTCGGCAACCTGATGGGTTCGCTACGCGGGACCAGCTGGTTCGTCGAAGGGATGATGGCGCGCCTGATGTACACCAGCCTGCACCTGATGCACCACCAGGCGGTGCTGGGCTCGATGCGCACCGGCCTGCTGGCGCTGGCGCGCTTCCTGATCCGCCGTACGACCCCGCTGGTCAAGCTGCACTGAATCCGCTACAGCGCGTTTTTCGTAGGGTGGGCGCCCCGTGCCCACCGAAAACCGGCGGTGCCCGCAGCGGTATTTCGCGTCTTTAAAACCAGCGCCAACGCGGCGCAAGCTTCTGGTGGGCACAGGGCGCCCACCCTACGCTGCCGCCAGGCGGGTTACGGCACCGACCGCGGCAGCACCATGGTCAAGGCCGTGCCGCCGCCCGACGCCGGCGCCAGGGTCAGCGTGCCGCCCAGCGCCCGCGCGCGTTCGCGCAGCAGGCGCAGGCCGTGGCAGTTGAGCGACTCCGAGGGCGCCGCCCCGTCCACCAGGCCGATCCCGTCGTCGCGCACGGTCAGCATCAGCTGATCGCCGTCGTCGTCCAGGATCACCTCGACCGCGCCCGCCCGGGCGTGCTGGAGCACGTTGCGCAGGCCTTCCTCGGCGCAGCGCAGCAGGGCCACGCCCTGGGCGCGCGCATAGGCGTCGTCGTCGTCGGGCAGGCTGGCGCGGGCGGCAATGCCGTGCTCGCGCCCGAACTCGGCCACCAGTTCGGTGAGCGCGGCCTTGATCCCGAGGAATTCGAGCTTGTCGTTCCACAGCGAGAGCTGCACCTTGCGGTTGGTCTCGATGATGTTGTTGAGCAGGGCCTTCATCTGGCCGGCGCGCTCGATGGCCTTGTCGTCGCTGAGGTTCTTGGACAGCAGTCCCAGGTGCATGGTCAGGGCCGTCATCGACGAGCCCAGGCTGTCGTGCAGCTTGCGCGCGAGCAGCCGGCGCTCCTCGTCCCAGCAGCTCATCAGGTGGCCGACCAGTTCGGTCAGCTCGGCGGTGCGTTCGGCAACCTGCCGATCCAGTTCCGGGTCGGGGTGGTGCGGGTCCGGTGCGGTCATCGTAGGCTCGGTTAAATGTTTCCCAAATCATACAACAGCTTCGCTCCGGAAGCGCGCACTGGCAGCCAGCGTGCGCTGCCGAACGGTAGCGCAAGGCGTTTCGGATCACGCTGGAGTCTCAGGAATCTTATTAAATTCATAAACCAGTCCAGGAGCGCACATGCCTACTAACACGACCGCCACCGTCGACGCCGTCGAACTGCTGACGCAGCAGCACCGCGAGGTCGAAGACCTGTTTGAACAGTTCGAGAAGCTGACCGACCGCGCCAAGGTGAGCAAGAAGAAGATCGCCGACCAGATCTGCAACGCGCTGATCATGCACACCACGATCGAGGAAGAAATCTTCTACCCGGCCACGCGCGAAGCGAGCCAGGGCGAGGAAGAGACCGAGGACATGGTCGACGAAGCCGTGGTCGAGCACGCGTCGGCCAAGGACCTGATCGCCCAGATCCAGGAAATGGACCCCGACGACGAACTGTACGATGCGAAGGTCAAGGTGCTGTCGGAAATGATCGAGCACCACGTCGAGGAAGAAGAGAAGGAAATGTTCCCGAAAACGCGCAAGCTGAAGCTGGACATGCAGGCGCTGGGGCAGGAGATGAAGGCGCGCCAGGAGGAGATCGAGGCGTCGCAGTAAGACCTCCGGTTGCGGCGTCTTGCCTCACGCTGCGGGGAACTGCAGGACGTAGGGTGGGCGGCTCCACCCGCGCGATAGGCGATCGCGCGACGATGGCGCCGCCCACGCGTTCAAATCACGACCGAAACCACGCTCCGGCTGTTCGCCCTGGTGTTGAACGCGTGGGCGGCGTCAACGCCGCGTGTACGCATCTTGCCGGGTGGAGCCGTCCACCCTACGATTCGGGCAATTAGCCGGCCACCACCCTACGCGTCCGGACAATCAGCCGGCCGCCGCCGGCAGCGGCGCCGGTTCGCCCAGGGCGCCCAGCAATTGGGCGATGTCGACCGGTTTCACCAGGTGCATGTCGAAGCCCGCTTCGAGCACGCGGCGCTGGTCGTCGGCCAGGCCGTAGCCGGTCAGGGCGATCAGGCGCATCGCGCGGGTGTCCGGGTTGGCGCGCAGGCGCCGCGCGACCTCGTAGCCGTCGATGCCGGGCAGGCCGATGTCGACCAGGGCCACTTTCGGCAGCCGGCTGGTGGCCTGGGCCACGCCATCGAGGCCGTCGGCCGACTGCAGCACCGGGTAGCCATAGACATCGAGCATGGTCGCCATCATCTCGCGGCCGTCGTCATTGTCCTCGATCAGGAGCACGGCCGGCTTGGCCGCATCGGCCCCGGGCAGCGCCGCGGCGATCGCGGCGGCCTGCGCCGGCTCGGCGCGCGGCAGGCGGATCGTAAACGAGCTGCCGGCGCCGCCGCCGGCGCTGGTGGCGTTGACGCTGCCGCCATGCAGTTCGACCAGGCGGCGCACCAGCGACAGGCCGATCCCGAGTCCGCCCTGGGCGCGGTCCAGGCTGATCGTGCCTTGCACGAATACGTCGAAGACGTGCGGCAGCAGGTCGGGGGCGATGCCCACGCCCGTGTCGCTGACGGTGAGCAGGACTTCCTCGTCCTCCGCGCCGATCGCGATGTCGATGGTGCCGCCGGCAGGGGTGTACTTCAGGGCGTTGTCGATCAGGTTGGTGGCGATCTGCTCGAGGCGGGTCGGGTCGCCGTCGACCCAGTTCGGCGCCAGGTCGACATTGATGCGGTAGCCGGTGGTGCGGCCGGTGGCGCGGAAGGTGTCGAGGCAGGCGCCGACCAGGCTGGCCATGTCGACCGGACGGCGCGCGAGCAGGATCTTGCCCGACATGGCGCGCGACAGGTCGAGCAGGTCGTCGACGATGCGCGACAGGTGCTGGCTCTGGCGCCCGATGATCTGGCGCGCGCGGCTTGCCATCTCGGGACCGGCGCCGGGCATGTCGATCAGGGCCGCGGCGCTGCTGATCGCCGACAGCGGGTTGCGCAGCTCGTGGCCGAGCATGGCGAGGAATTCGTCCTTGGCGTGGCTCTTGCGCTCGGCCGCCTGGCGGTCCTCGATCTCGCGCATCAGGCGCTCGTTGGTGGCGGTCAGCTCGAGGGTGTGCTGGGACAGCTTGTCGGCCTGGCGCCGCAATTGTTCGTTCTTGTTCGCGAGCGCCACGAAGACCGAGACCTTGGCGTGCAGGATCTGCGGGATAACCGGGGTGAACAGGAAGTCGGCGGCGCCCCGCTGGTAGGCCTTCAGGCGGTCGATCTCGTCGGCCAGGAAGGCGGTGACGAAGATGATCGGGATGTCGGCCGAGCGCGCGCGCTGGTGGATCGCCTCGGCGGTCTCGAAGCCGTCCATGCCGGGCATGTTGACATCGAGGATGATGACCGCGAAATCGTGCAGCAGGACCTGGCGCAGCGCTTCCTGGCCGGAGCGCGCCGAGAGCACCGTGTAGCCGGTCTCGTTGGCCCACTGGTCGAGCAGGCTGGTCAATGCCAGCAGGCTGGCTGCGTCGTCGTTGACGACCAGAATCTTCGGTTTGTCGGTGGTTGGCACGTCGTTCCTGCTGCGTTGTCGAGGCAAAGGCCGATCACTCTGCGGTCCTGCAAGCATAGCAGAGTGTGTCCGCTTTCCGAAAGTAAAGACACGGTTGCGCGGCGTGGAATGATAGCACGGCAATATGCAATGTTCGCCAGCAATCGTGCGCGTGCGCATCATGACTGTTGCGCCGCATGTACGGCACCGCACATACCGGCCGGGAGCCCTGTGCGATAGTGGAACCGTGTCCAGTTCAACCGTGTCAATGGAGGACGGGTCGCCCACTTGAAAGGACAAATATGAATCTCACTACAATCGTCAACGAAGCGTTCCACGGCAAGTCGCCGCGCGAACTGATGGAGTGTCCGCTGACCGCGCTGAGCGGCGTCGGCGAGAAAGAGGCCAAGGCATTGCAGGATGCGTTCGGCGTCACCACGGTCGGCCAGCTGGCGCGGCTGGAGGTCGTTGCCAATGCCGTCGCGATCAACATGATGGCCGGCGCCGGCGGCCAGCCCCGGGGCGAAGCCGCCAAGGAAACCCTGCTCGACGAAGCCGTCGAGATGACTTTCCCGGCCAGCGACCCGATCTCGGTCGATTCGGGCATCACCCGCATCGAAGTGGCGCCGGACAAGGTCGACGCCGCCCGCGACCACCAGGGCGCCGACGCGATCGCGGCGCACAACGAGGAAGCCCTGGGCAAGCCCTGCGTCGGCACCGAGTCGAAGCAGCCCGGCAGCGCCTGAACGGCGCGATCCCGCGCCGGCATCACCATCACGGCGCCCGTCCGTCCGCATGCATTGCGGGCGGCGGGCGCCGTTGTCGTTGATGCGTGGCGCGGGTAGGGGAAGGCGCAGGGTGCGCGCCAATGAAAACGGCGCCGGGCTGGTGGGCCGGCGCCGATGAGAAAGGGCAGGCCGCCCATCGGCGGCTGGCGGGTCTTCAGCGATGCTGAGCCAGCTCAGCCACCTGCTTTGGGGGCGGCTTCACCGCCACCTGGCGCGTGCCTCCGGCGGTCGAGCAGTAACGGTTCTTGCCGGCGCGCTTGGCTTCGTAGAGCGCGTAGTCGGCGATGCTGATCAGGGCGTCGACCGATTCGGCGTCGTCCGGGTAGATGCTGATGCCGATCGAGGTCGACAGGCGCAGCGTCAGGTCGTTGATGAAGAAGGGCTCGGAGAGCGCCTCGACCAGCTTGGCGGCCGGGCCCTGGGCATCGGCCAGGCTGTGGATGTCGCCCAGCACCACCATGAATTCGTCGCCGCCCAGGCGCGCCACCGTGTCTTCCTTGCGCGAGGAAGACAGCAGGCGCTGCGAGACCATCTTCAGGATCTCGTCGCCGTAGGCATGGCCATAGGTGTCGTTGATCGCCTTGAAGCCGTCCAGGTCGAGATACATGATCGCGGCCTTGGCGTGGCTGCGGTTGGCGTGCTGCAGGGCCGTCTCGATACGGTCTTCCAGCAGGCGCCGGTTGGGCAGGCCGGTGAGGGCGTCGTGCAGGGCCAGTTCCTGCTGGGCCTTCGAATACTGGGCCAGCTCCTTGTAGAGCAGGCGCACCTCGAGCATGTTGTGGATGCGCTTGTGCACTTCCAGCAGGTCGAAGGGTTTGCTGATGAAGTCGCGCGCGCCCGCTTCCAGCGCCGCGATCTTGAAACTCGGCTGGGCCGTCAACGCCAGCACCGGCAGGTAGCCGCCTTTTTCGATTTCCTTCAGGCTCTTCATGACCTGGAAGCCGTTCAGGCCGGGCATCTGCAGGTCGAGCAGGATCAGGTCGTAGTTGTGCTCGCGGTGCAGCGGGCATACCTGCTCCGGCTCCATGGTCGAGCTGACGTTGGCGTAGCCCTCTTCGCGCAATATCTCTTCCATCAGCTCGATATTGTCGGGCGAATCGTCCACAACCAAAATTTTGGCGTTCAAAATGTCTTGTCTGCTCGGCATGCTTCTTCTCGTCTAAATTGGTACTGGAAGGAAACAAATTTCACTCAGGAATCCGACTTTCCCATCTATCCTAGTCTAGCAAACCCCCCGAAATTTCTTGTAGGACAGCGCCGCGTCCGCGGGTAGGAACATCACAATCGTGTTCTGGCGGCCGGCGGACGCACCAGCGAGGCGACGGCCGCGATCAGTTCGCTCGGCTCGACCGGCTTCGAAATATGGGCGTTGAAACCGGCCTCGAGGGCGCGCAGGCGGTCTTCCGAGCGGGCAAAAGCGGTCAGCGCGACGGCCGGCAGCAGCCCGCCGCGGTCGCGCCCGAGGCCGCGCACCCAGGACAGCAGTTCCAGCCCGTCGACCTCGGGCATGCCCAGGTCGCTGATCAGGATGTCGGGCAGGTCGGCGCGCAGCACGTCGAAGGCTTCGCGCGCGCTGGCGGCGATGCGCACCCGGGCGTTGCAGTCGGTGAGGATGCGCGCGATCAGTTCGCGCGCGTCGCGGTCGTCGTCGACCACCAGCACCGAGGCGCCTTTCAGGTCGCGCAGCGTCAGTTCCGGCGTGGCCGGCGCCGGCGTGCCGACCAGGCCGACGCGGCTGCGTGCGGTCTGCGGCGCGGCTTTCGCCAGCGGCAGCTCGATCGAGAAGCTGGCGCCCAGGCCTTCGCCGGGGCTGTCGGCGCGCACCGTGCCGCCGTGCTGCTCGATCAGGTGCTTGACGATCGACAGGCCCAGGCCCAGCCCGCCGTGGCGCCGCGTCATCGAGGCGTCGGCCTGGCGGAAGCGCTCGAACACGTGGGTGATGAATTCGGGGCGGATGCCGGCGCCGGTGTCGCGCACGGTGATCAGGACCGAACCGTCGCGCTGGCCCAGTTCGACCGTGACCTGGCCGTCGCGCGGGGTGAACTTGATCGCGTTCGACAGCAGGTTCCACACCACCTGCTGCAGGCGCGCCGGGTCGCCTGCGATCATGCCGGGATTCGGGTCGTAGCGCTTTTCCAGGCGGATGTTCTTGGCGTCGGCCGCCGGGCGCACGGTCTCGATGGCGGCGTCCACGAAGCTGGCCGGCGAGAGCACCTGCATGTCGAGCAGCACCTTGCCCGAGGTGATGCGGCTCATGTCGAGCAGGTCCTCGATCAGCTGGGCCTGGGAGCGGGCGTTGCGCTCGATGGTCTGCAGGCCGCGCTGCAGGTCGGCCTCGTCCTTGCCGCCGCGGCGCAGCACCTGGGCCCAGCCCAGGATGGCCGAGAGCGGCGTGCGCAGCTCGTGCGACAGGGTGGCCAGGAATTCGTCCTTCATCTGGCTGGAGCGCTCGGCCTCGGCGCGCGCCTCGCGCTCGCTCTCGAGCAGCACCTTGCGTTCCTCGGCGGCCTGCTGGGCGGCCTCGTACAGCCGGGTGTTGTCGAGCGCGACCGCGGCCTGGGCGGCGATGCCGCGCACGATGCGCTCGGTGCGCGCGGTGAACACGCCGGGCTCGGGGTGGCCGAAGAACATGGTGCCCATCGCCTCGCCGCTGGCGGCCACCACCGGCACCGAGAGGTAGCTGCGCACGATCGGCTTGTCCGAAAACAGCGCGAACTGCGGCGCCGAGCCGTCGCCCAGGTCGGTGCTGATGTCGCTCGAGCGCACCAGCCCCGCGCCGCGGAAACTCGGCCCGAACAGGGCGGTGGCATGCGGCTCGCCGAAGCTCTGGAATTCGTTGGCGGTGCCGCCGGTCAGCGTGTAGAGCGAGAAGGTCGGCTTCTCGCCTTCCTTGCCGTGGTAGAAGAAGGCGCCGAAGCGGGCGCCGGCGATGCCGCTGGCGGCGTCGGTGGCCACCTGCAGCAGCGAGCGCAGGTCGCGCGTCGAGGCCAGGGCGTCGCCGGTGCTGTTGAGCAGCTCGAGCACCTTCGACTCTTCGCGCAGCGCCTGTTCGGCGCGCTTGACCTGGTCGACGTCGGTATTCGTGCCGAACCAGCGCACCACCATGCCGCGCCGGTCGCGCACCGCGTTCACGCGCGTCAGGAACCAGCGGTACTGGCCGTCGGCGCCGCGGATCGGGTACTCCATCTCGAACGGTTCGCCGGTGCGGATCGAAGTGCGCCAGTGCTCCTGCATGGTGGGCAGGACCTCGGGGTCGACCGTGTCTTGCCAGCCCCAGCCGCTGGCCTGCTCCTGCGTGGTGCCGGTGTATTCGTACCAGCGTTCGTTGAACCAGACGATGGCGCCGTCGGCCTGGGCCATCCAGGCCAGCTGCGGGATGGTGTTGGCCAGCGCGCGCAGCACTTCCTCGCTCTGGCGCAGGCTGTCCTCGGCATTCTTGCGCGAGGAGATGTCCTGCACCACGCCGGTCATGCCCACCACGCTGTCGCGCAGCGCCGGGTGGGCGTAGTCGGCGCGGCCGACCAGGGCGACCCAGCGCACCTGGCCGCCGTCGGACAGCAGCCGGCATTCGATGTTCAGGTCGGTATGGGTGGCAAAGGCGTGCAGCACCGCGCGCCGCACCATTTCGCGGTCGGCTTCGTCCAGGCGCGCGCGCAGGGCCAGCCAGGCCAGCGGGGTTTCCGCTTCCAGGCCGAGGATGCTTGCTGCGCGCTCGCCGAGGGTCACGCGATCGCTGGCGGCGTCCCAGCGCCAGTCGCCCAGGCGGCCGGCCGCCAGCGCCACCTGCAGGCGGCTGTTGCCGTCGATCAGGGCCTGCTGGTCGGCGCGGCGCTGGGTGATGTCCTGGAAGTAGAGGGTCAGGCCGTCGGGCGAGGGGTAGAGGCGAGCCTCGATCCAGATGGAGAGGCGCGGATAGAAGAATTCGCGGCTGCCCATCTGGCGCGACTGCATCGCGCGGCGCAGCTCGTTGGCCAGGTTGGTGCCCTGCAGTTCGTCGAATTCCTCCCACAGGCGCTTGCCGAGCAGGCCTTCGCGGGTCTTGTTCAGGGGCGCCAGCATCGCCAGGGCGCGGCCGTTGATATAGGTGATGCGCCAGTCGAAGTCGACCGCGCAGAAGGCGTCGGTCAGGCTCTCGAGCATGTTCTCCATGCGTTCGTTGGCCTGGCGCAGCGCTTCCTTGGCGGCCATCAGCTCGGCCTCGGCGCGCTGGCGCGCGGCAAGCACGTTCGTGGCGTTGCGCAGGGCGGCCGAGCGCATGATCTCGAGGTCGTCGCGGTTGTCGCTCACGCGCGCATCCCTTCGCCGCGGCCGGACGCGTGCCTGAACCCGCCCGGCGGAGGCGGGCGCGTGCGTTTGCAGGTGATGTCGGTCGAGATCATGGTTCGTTGTGTCGGGCGCGGCACGGTCGGTGCGCAACGGGTGTGCGGAGGCAGGCGCACGGGCGCCCAGGCGCGGCCTGGCGCCATTCTAGCCCAGCCGGGTTGGCGGCCTGCACACAGTTGGGCGGCACTCAGGCGCCCACCCGCAGTTGGCCGGCGACCTTGCTCAGCGCATCCTGGAGCTGATCGAGTTCATAAGGCTTCTGCAGCGACTGGTAAGGAAAATCGAGGTGGCGCAGCAGCATGTCGCCGTAGCCCGACGCGAAGATCACTTTCAGGTGCGGGTGGCGCACGAGCGCCTCGCGCGCCAGGTCGACGCCGGACATGCCGGGCAGGCTGACGTCGGTGAACAGCACGTGGTAGCGCTTGCCGGCCATGAGCGCCAGCGCGTCGTCCGGATGGGCCACGCCGTCAGCCTCGTAGCCGAAGGCCTTGAGCATCTCGCATACCAGGTACTGGGAGTCGAGGTTGTCCTCGACCACCAGGATCTGCAGGGCGCCGCTTTCCTCGGGCGCCCCGGCCTCGACGGCGCTGGCCGGCGCCAGTGCGCACAGCACGCCGCCGACCTTGCCGTCCGCGGGGATCGGGGTGAAATGCAGGTCGTAGCGTTCCGGCCCGACGGCGCCGAAGCTGACCGCGACGCCCGGCACCACGGCCGCCTCGCCGCGCCAGGCGCTGGCTGCGCCGTCCTCGCCGGCGGTCAGCGGCGGCGGCATCACGGCCGGCACCGAGCCGCCCGGCACGCGGCCGAAGCCCGGTCCGGCCAGCGCGCCGTAGGCGTCGTTGCAAAGAAGAATCGACTGCGGACCCCATTGCAGCAGCATCGGCAGCGGCGTGTTGAACATCAGTTCCGCGGCCAGGCGCAGCGGCTGCGGCCAGCCGGCAGGATCGCCGAGCGTACTGGTGCTCCAGTCGTAGGTGGAAACTGTGCGGGCGGACTTACCGGAAGCGGGCATGGGAAACGATCTGTTGTGTATTCGAAAACATGGCCGAATCGTACACTAAATAGCGGCGCACCGTCGGCGCGCTTGCGTCGCCGGAGGTCCCCGGCGGGAAGTCATGGCGCTTGGGCGGCGGCGGCCCAGGCGACCGCATCCTCGAGTCGGTCGTTGCCCCAAAACATCTCGTCGCCGATTAGCATGGTCGGGGCGCCGAAGATGCCGCGCGCCCGGGCTTGCTCGGTGCTGGCGCGCAGGCGCAGCTTGTTTTCCTCGAGCAGGGCGGCCGCCAGCACGGCCTGCGGCGCGTCCACCAGCCCGTCCAGGGCGCGCAGGACGTTTTCCGGCGTGTCGATGTCGAGGTCGTCGACCCAGTTCTGGCGCATCACGCGGCGGCAGAATTCGCCCATCCAGGGCTCTTCGGCGCCGAGCGTGGCGACGCGCATCGGCAGCAAGGCCACGCGCGGAAAGACCGAGGGACGGACGAAGGGCAGGCCATGCTTGCGGGCCTCGCGCTCCATGTCGCGCCACATGTAGCGGCCCTTGGCTTCCTGCAGGACGAAGGGCGAAGTGTTCCAGCCGAGCTGGCGGAAGAGGGGGCCGAGGAGAAAAGGGCGCCAGCGCAGGACGACGCCGCTGCGCTGCGCCAGCTCTTCGATACGCATGAGGGCGAGGTAGCTGTAGTTGCTGCCGAACTCGAACCAGAAGTCGAGTGCGGGGCGCTGCGGGTCCGGCATGGCGTGCTCCCGATCAGGTTGGTGGCGACGATGATAGCGTTGCTCGGCCGTTCGGGCAAAAAAAAGCCCGCTCGGTGAGGAGCGGGCTGAATCTATTTCCTTAAGGGAGAATAGAGGAGACAGGTGTAATTATGCTGCTGTGCAACAGAAGTTTCCAATTTTTATTTGTAATGACAGTTATAGCCCCGCTGTATGGCTGTTGCAGAGGGGGCGCACGACTGGCGCACGCTATTGGTGCATGTAAGAAAATGTTTTACCATGGCAAATATGTTAAAAACCTGTCTGCCGACGTGCACCTTCCTGGGCTTGCTGACGGTCCTTCCCGGTGTGCAAGCCCAGGAGGGCGCGACCCTGGCCGACTATTCGCTCGAGCAGTTGGCCGACATCGTCGTCAGCTCGGTGGCGCGCCAGGAAACCCGCCTGGCGGACGCGCCGGCCTCGGTGTATGTGATCAGCGGCGCCGAGATCCGCCGCTCGGGGGCCGCCACGCTGCCCGAAGCGCTGCGGCTGGCGCCCAACCTGCAGGTGGCGCGCGCCAATGCCCACGACTATGCCATCAGCGCGCGCGGCTTCGGCTCGACCCTGGCCAACAAGCTGCTGGTCCTGATCGATGGGCGCAGCGTGTATTCGCCGCTGTTCTCCGGCGTGTTCTGGGACACCCAGGACGTGGTCATGGCCGACATCGAACGCATCGAAGTCATCAGCGGACCGGGAGCCACCATCTGGGGCGCCAACGCGGTCAACGGCGTCATCAACATCATCACGCGCCCGGCGCGCGACACCCAGGGCAGCCAGCTCGTCCTGCGCGGCGGCGAGGGCGGCGCGAGCGGCTCGCTGCGCCACGGCGGCGCGCTCGGGGCGGGCGGCCACTACCGGGTCTACGCCAAGGCCTGCACCGCGACGACGTCGCCGGCGAGGCCGGCTCCCCGCGCGGCGCCGGCTGGCGCCGCCGGCAGGCGGGCCTGCGCGCCGACTGGGAGCGCGCCGACGGCAGCTTCACGGTCAGCGGCGACGTCTACGACGGCGACATGGGCGAGACCGGCATGGCGCGCACCACGATCGGCGGCGCCAACCTGCTGGCGCGCGAGGTGCGGACCCTGGCCGACGGCTCGACGCTGCGGGTCCAGGCCTACCTCGACCATAGCCGGCGTCACCAGCCGGTGGGCAGCCAGCGCCTGGAGACCGCCGACCTCGAATTCCAGCACGACCTCGCCATCGGCACGCGCCAGCGCCTGGCCTGGGGCGGCGGCTACCGCGTCAGCCACGACCGCATCCGCAGCAGTCCCTGGCTGCGCATGGTCCCGGAAAACAGGAACCTGCGCTGGGCCAACCTGTTCGTGCAGGACGAAGTCGCGCTCGGGGAGTCGCTGCGCTTCACGGCGGGCGCCAAGGCCGAGCACAACGTCTATACGGGCGTCGAGTGGCTGCCGAGCGCGCGCCTGGCCTGGCGCGCGGCGCCGGACACGCTGCTGTGGGCGGCGGCCTCGCGCACGGTGCGCGCGCCTTCGCGCCTGGACCGCGACCTGCGCCTGGTCGCCGGCAGCAACCCCGACGGCTCGCCGCGCTATGCGATCGAGGGCGGCCCCGACTTCGCGTCCGAGACGGCGCGCGTCGTCGAGCTGGGCTATCGCGCCCAGCCGGCGCCTTCGCTCTCGTTCTCGGCCACCTTCTTCCACAGCGACTACGAGCGCCTGCGCACGCTGGAAGCCAGGCCAGGCATGCCGGCGCGTTTCGAGAACCGCGCGCAAGGACTGGTGCGCGGCCTGGAAGCCTGGGCCAGCTGGCAACCGGTGCGCGGCTGGCGCCTGGCGGGCGGCGCCGTGCTGCAGGACATCCGGGTCGACGCGCATGCCGACAGCCGCGACCGTTCGCGCGTCGCCGGACTGGCGGTGAACGACCCGAAACACTACTGGAGCCTGCGCTCGGCCCACGAGCTGGGGCGGGGCCTGCAGCTCGATTTGTCGCTGCGACACACGAGCGGGCTGACGCAACCGGCCGTGCCGGGATATCATGAGCTCGACGCGCGGATCGCCTGGCAGGCCAGGCCGAACCTCGAGCTCGCCCTGACCGGGCGCAACCTGCTGCACGACGAGCATGCGGAATTCGGGGAGCCTGGCATGCGCCAGACCTTCGAGCGCAGCCTGACGATGAGCGCGATCCTGCAATTTTAGGCCAATGATTCGACACCGATCTCTTTCTTCTTCCACGCCGTCCGCCCGCGCGCCCGGCGGCCCGGCGCGCGGCGCCCGGCGCCCCCGGCATCTGGCCGGCTGGACGCTGGCTTGCGCCGCGGTCCTGTTTGCCGCCGCCGCGACACTGCCGCCGCCGGCGCTGGCCCAGAACGGCGGCGCCAGCCAGGCGCTCGAGCGCCGCGTGAAGGCCGCCTTCATCTACAAGTTCCTGGGCTATGCCGAGTTTCCCGCAGCCAGCTTCGTCGATCCCGGCGCGCCCGTGACGATCGGCGTGGTCGGTTCCGACGAGATGGCGGCCGAGCTGGCGCGCGTGGTCGCGGGACGCAACGTCGGGGGACGTCCGGTCGTGGTGCGCCAGCTGCGCGAAGGCGAGGGCGGCTCGGTGCACCTGCTGTTCGTCGCCGGCAGCGATTGCGCCCGCGCCGGACGCGTGCTCAGGAGCGGCCCCGCCGCGCTGCTGCCGGTGACCGAGTGCGAACTCGGCCTGCAGCAGGGCAGCGTCATCAATTTCAGGATCATCGACGAGCGCGTGCGCTTCGACGTCTCGCTCGATTCCGCAGAGAGGAATAACGTGAAACTCAGTTCGCGACTGCTCACCGTCGCCAACCGTGTCGTGAAAGGGGCGTCCTGATGAACGCGCACGATACCGGCTCCGTCCGCAGCAAACTGATCAAGATGGCGGTGTTCACCACCCTGGCGGCCCTGGTGTCGGCCTCGGTCGCCATGCTGGCGCTCGACCTGCGCACCTTCCAGCGCCTGTGGATCGACGACCTCTCGACCCAGGCCGACATCATGGCCAGCGTCACCGCGCCGGCGCTGGCTTTTTCCGACGCCAAGACCGCCCAGCAGCAGCTCGCCGTGCTGCGCGCGCGCCCCCAGATCCTGGCCGGCGCCGTGTTTACGGCGTCGGGCTCGCGCTTTGCCAGCTACGTCAAGGCGGGCACCGAGCAGACCCTGCCGGCGCGTCCGCGCGCGGCCGGCTACCGCATCGAGCGCGGCGGCCTCGAAGTCTGGCACAACATCGTCGAGAACGGCGAACTGGTCGGCACCGTCTACCTGCGCTCGCGCTACGGCCTGGTCGACCGCCTGCTCAACTACGGCGCCATCCTCGGCGGCGTGATGCTGGGCGCGCTGGTGATCGCGGCCCTGGTCGCCTCGCGCCTGCAGGCCGCCATCACCCGTCCGCTCGAGGCGGTCACGAATGTCGCGCGCCAGGTCATGCAGCGGCGCGACTTCACCCTGCGCGTGCCGGGCAACGACAGCGGCGAGATCGGGGTGCTGGTCGAGGCCTTCAACGACATGCTGGCCGAGATCGGGCGCCGCGCCGATGCCCTGCAGGCCGCCAACCGCACGCTGGAGCACGAAATGGACGTGCGCCAGAAGGCGGAAGACGCGCTGATCGTGGCCGACCGCAGGAAGGATGAGTTTCTCGCGACCCTGGCGCACGAACTGCGCAATCCGCTGGCGCCGATCCGCACCGGCCTGGACATCCTGCGCATCAGGAGCGGCGACGCCCAGGCCACCCAGCGCGCCACCGACATCATGGAGCGCCAGCTGCGCCAGATGGTGCGCCTGGTGGACGACCTGCTCGACGTCTCGCGCATCAACACCGGCAAGTTCGCGATCAAGATGGGCCGGGTCGAACTGAAGGCGGTGGTCAACGACGCCCTCGAGGTGGTGCGCTCCTACATCGAGCTGCACGGCCACGAGCTGGTGCTGGACCTGCCGGACCGCCCGGTCTTCCTGCACGGCGACGCCACGCGCCTGGCGCAGATCCTGTCGAACCTGCTGAACAACGCGGCCAAGTACACCAACCGCGGCGGACGCGTGACCCTTGCCGGCCGCGTGGAAGAAAAGACCCTGGTGCTGGAAGTGTCCGATACCGGCATCGGCATCGCTCCGGAGATGCTGGACTCGGTGTTCGAGATGTTCGTGCAGGTCGACTCGACCCTGGAGCGCACCAATGCGGGCCTGGGCGTGGGCCTGTCGCTGGCGCGCAAGCTCGTCGAGCTGCACGGCGGGACGATTGCGGCGCACAGCGAAGGACTCGGACGCGGCAGCCGCTTCACCGTGCGCCTGCCCATCGTGGTCGAACCGGAACCCTTGAGCAAGCCGACCCCGGCGGCCTTCATCAGCACCGAGACCTACCGCATCCTGCTGGCGGACGACAACGTCGACTTCGTCAACAGCATCGGCGCGCTGCTCACGGCCATGGGGCACAGCGTGGTGATCACCCACAACGGCCCGGACGCGCTCGCGGCCGCGGCGCGCTTCTGCCCGGATTACGCCTTCCTGGACATCGGCCTGCCCCAGATGTCGGGCTACGACCTGGCGCGCGGCATCCGCAAGCTCTCCTGCGGCGCCATGACCGCCCTGATCGCCGTGACCGGCTGGGGCCAGGAGAAGGACCGCCAGCTCGCCTTCGAAGCCGGTTTCGACCACCACATGGTCAAGCCGGTGCGTTTCGAGCAGATCGAGGAAATCCTGGGCAACCGCAGCATCATCAAGAAGCTGCGCACCTGAGGCGGCGCCGGCGAGGCGGGCATGAAAAAACGGAGACGCGCGAGCGTCTCCGTTTTTTTTCGCGCCGTTGTCGGGGTGGCGCGCCGGCCGGGCATCACCCGCGCTTGGCCTTGCGGCGCCGCGCCAGGAAGCCCAGCACGCCCAGGCCACCGAGCATCATGCCGTAGGTCTCGGGTTCGGGGACCGGCGCCAGCATGATCGCGCCGCCGAACGAAGCCGCATCGTTCGACACCATGTTGCCGTTCACCCGCAGGTAGTAATCGCCGGCGCTCAGGTTGCCGCCCGCGACCGTCCACACGTCCACCGCGCCCGACTGCAGCGAGGTCCCCTGGCTGATCAGGGTGTCGTTGCCGTCGAATAGCCACAGGCCGGTGATGTCCAGCCCGACGTCCGGCGAACGGCTCACCGAGGCGACGATGGCGTCGACATTGATGCCCACCGTCCCGTCGATCGTGAAGGTGAAGCGGTCGGCGAACGTGCTGCCGCTGTTGCCTTCACCCAGGCTGTCGCCGAAGAAGGCGGCGGTATCGTCCACCAGGTCGAGGGCCTGGGGGGATTCGCCGATGACCTGCGCTTGTACCGCTGTCGATCCGAACGACGCGCCTGCCAACACGATTGCTGCGATCAAAGATTTCTTCATAGTTAACTCCCGCAAGAAGTCAGCCGCGTCATGCGGCCGTTGTGGCAATCGGGGCTTTTTATGCTAGCAAAGGGATCCGCCTTGCGCGCACATCATGCTGAGATGTGACATGGAGGCGACAAGACTGCAGCCGGGCAATTCATTCCGCGTGGCGAAGGAATCTGGACGGCCATAGAGGGAAAGCCTGGTCGATCCTTTTGTTGAGAAAAAGATCACAGGCATTGATCAGATAAGGTCAGCGCGCTCCTACAAAAACAAAAGTAGGAGTCCTGCGCAGAGCTAAGCCTCGTTTAAGCCAGTCGCTTGACTGTTGGCCGTGATCCAGCGATTGCGCTCGCGGCAGATGAGGGGAGAAAAGAAAAGCGAGGCGGAAAAGAAAAATGGCTCAGAATTTCTTCTGAGCCATTCTCTTGAAAAAGTTGGTGCGGCTGGCAGGAATCGAACCCACGACCCCTTGGTTCGTAGCCAAGTACTCTATCCAGCTGAGCTACAGCCGCCCGAGGCACGCATTATAGCGGGGCCGGCCGAATTAGGGAAGCGCTAATTGCGAACAGTACAAACGAGGCGCTTCCGGCGCGTGCGGGAAGGCGGGGCGTGCGACTTGGGAGGGCGTAGCGGGAGCGGCGGGGGAGGGCGCCGACGGAAATGGCGCTGGAAAAGAAAAATGGCTCAGAATTTCTTCTGAGCCATTCTCTTGAAAAAGATGGTGCGGCTGGCAGGAATCGAACCCACGACCCCTTGGTTCGTAGCCAAGTACTCTATCCAGCTGAGCTACAGCCGCCCGAGGCACGCATTATAGCGGGGCCTCGCCGATTATGGAAGTGCCAATTGAGACTGTGGCAAAACCCGGCCGGGCGCCGCTCCCATCCTGCGCGAAGCGGGGCGCGCGCGACCGGGAAGCGGGACGGGCGTCGATCGGGAATGGAGCAGGAAGGATGATGGGGAAGCGAAAGGCGGTGCGGAAAACGAAAAAGGCCAGATCTTGCGATCTGGCCTTCCGTGTTGGTTGGTGCGGCTGGCAGGAATCGAACCCACGACCCCTTGGTTCGTAGCCAAGTACTCTATCCAGCTGAGCTACAGCCGCCCGAGGCACGCATTATAGCGGCACTTGTTGTTTTTTGGAAGCCTTGCTTGAGATGATGGCAAAACGCGAGGGCAGGTGGGTTTCTTCGGCCCGGCGGCGCCGTCATGAACCCGAAGCGGTGGCGCGGAAACACCCGGCGAGACGCCGGCCCCTGGGGACCACAGGCGGACGCGCAAAACGAAAAAGGCCAGATCTTGCGATCTGGCCTTCCGTGTTTCTTGGTGCGGCTGGCAGGAATCGAACCCACGACCCCTTGGTTCGTAGCCAAGTACTCTATCCAGCTGAGCTACAGCCGCCCGATGCACGCATTATAGCAGCCGCATGTTATTTGCGGAAGTCTTAATTTATTTCAACTCTTTGAGGCGTTCTGTTAGATTAGCTGAAACTGTTTTGATCCGGACGACTATGCTGGGCTTTACCAGGCGCGCCTGCCGACGCAGCGCGCGCAACCTGCTGTCCGCGCTGGCCGGCGTGCTGCTTGCCGGCGCGCTGGGCGATGCCGACGCCGCCTCGCCGCGCAACCTGCGCTTCGAGCGCCTGTCGATCGAGGACGGGCTGACCCAGGAATCGGTCCTGACCATCCTGCAGGACCGCCAGGGCTTCATGTGGTTCGGCACCCAGGCCGGCCTGAACCGCTACGACGGCTACCGCCTGACCGTCTACCGTAACGATCCGCGCGACCCCGCGTCGCTGCCGGACGGCTTCGTCAACGCTTCTTTCGAAGACGCCGGGGGCAGGCTGTGGTTCGGCACCAAGGGCGGCCTGGCGCGCTTCGATCCGGCCAGCGGCAGCTTCGTGCGCTATTCTTTGCTCGAACCCGGCGCCGGCCAGGAAGCCAACCGCAGCGTGAACGCCATCGCGGCCGACCGCGCCGGGTTGCTCTGGGTCGGCACCAGCGACGGCCTGAAACGCTTCGATCCGCGCACCGGCGCCTTCACCACCCTGCGCCAGGCCGGCAGCCGGCCGGGCGAGGCCGCCGACAGCGTCGTGAATGCCCTGGCCTTCGACGCCAAGGGGAACCTGTGGGTCGGCACCACCGGCGGGCTGGCGCGGCTGGCGCCGGGGTCCGCACATCTGGAGCATTTCCCGTCTTCGGGCCAGGACCCGCGCCGGGCGCGCATCCTGTCGCTGTCGATGGGCCCGCGCGAGACGCTCTGGGTCGGCACCGAGGGCGGGCTGGAGGAGTGGCGTCTCGGCGCGGGCCAGCCGCGCGGGCGCAAGGTGGACGCGCTCGAAGGCGTCGGCGAGGTCCGGGTGCAGGCCTTGTACCACGATGCCGGCGGCACGCTCTGGGTCGGGACCGACTTCGACGGCCTGCGCTGGCGCGATCCGGCCAGCGGCCGCTTCGTGTCCTACCGCAGCCACGCGCTCGACCAGCACAGCCTGTCGGACAACCAGGTGGCCGCGGTGAGCATCGACCGCACCGGCACGCTCTGGGTCGGCACCCGATTCGGCGGCGTGAGCCGCACCGACCTGGCCAGCGGCGGCTTCTCCCACTTCAGCTACGCGCCGGACAAGGGTTACCAGAGCGGATTCCGGAAGGTGCGCGACGTCGCCGTCCGCGCCGACGGCCAGCTCTGGATGGGCACCTCGGGCGCCGGTCTGCTGCTGCACGATCCGGCTACCGGGCGCACGCGCCAGCTGCGCCACGAACCCGCACGCCCGGCCTCGCTGCCGAGCGACGTCGTGCACAGCGTCTCGATCGTGGACGGCCGCCTGTGGGCCGGCACCACCGCCGGCCTGGCCTGGTGCGACGAGCGCGGCGGCGACTTCCACCGCGTCGACCTCGGACCGGATGCGAACACGGCCCTGATCCAGGCCGTCATGAAGACGCGCGACGGCGCCACCTGGGTGGTCACGCGCGCCGGCCTCTACCTGCTGGGGCCGGACCTGAAGGTGCGCCAGTCCTGGCGCCACGACCCGGGAGACCCGGCCAGCCTGGGCGAGAACCGCCTGTTTGCGATGGTCGAGGACAAGGACGGCATCCTCTGGATCGGCACCGACAACGGCCTGGACCGCTTCGACCGCGCCAGCGGCGTCTTCACCCATTACCGCCACGACGAGCTCGACCCGACGAGCCTGCGCCACAACCGCGTCCACGACGTGCTGCTGTCGCGCCGCGGCGAGCTCTGGGTCGGCACGGCGGGCGGCCTGCACCGCATGGAGCGGGATGCGCAGGGCAAGCCGGGCTTCCGCTACTTCACGATCACCGATACGCGCGAGGCGGTGCCGATCGGCGCGATGCTGGAAGACGGCGCCGGGCGCCTGTGGGCCAGCACCACGGTCGGCATCAGCCAGCTCGATCCCGCCACCGGACAGTACAAGCACTACACGGCCAAGGACGGGCTGCTCGACGGCAGCTACTTCGTCGATTCGGCGGCGCGCGGACCGGACGGCCAGCTCCACTTCGGCGGCGTCAACGGCCTGAGCTCCTTCCAGCCCGATGCGATCCGCGACAATCCCTACCCGCCGGTGGTGCGCATCACCGACTTCCTGGTCTTCAACAAGCAGCGCGCCCTGACCCAGCCTGGCACGGTCACGCTGTCGCACCGCGACGCCGTGTTTTCGCTGGAATTCGCGGCGCTGCACTACGCCGCGCCGGCCAGCAACCGCTATGCCTACCAGCTCGAGGGTTTCGACGAAGCCTGGGTCGAGACCGACGCGACCAAGCGCTTCGCCAGCTACACCAACCTCGATCCCGGCAGCTATGTGTTCCGGGTGCGCGCCAGTAACAAGGACGGGGTGTGGAGCGCGTCCCCGGCCACGCTGTCGATCACCATCCTGCCGCCCTGGTGGAAGACCTGGTGGTTCCGGCTGCTGGCCCTGGCGCTGGCCGGCGCGGCGGCCTTCGGGGTCTACTGGCTGCGCATCCGCGCCCTGATGCAGCAGAAGCGCCTGCTCGAGCGCCAGGTGAACGCGCGCACCGCCGAGCTGGTGCTGCAGAAGGACGCCGCCGAGCGGCGCAAGCGCGAAGCCGAACAGCAGAAGGATGCGGCCGACCAGGCGCGGCGCAACATCGCGCTGCTGTCGGACATCGGCCGGCGCCTGACCGCCAATCTCGACATCGAGGCCATCATGGACACCCTGTACGAGCACGTCCAGGTGCTGATGGACGCGCCCGTGTTCGCGGTCGCAGTGGCGCGCGCCGACGAGGCGCTGCTCGACATCCCGTATGCCGTGGTCGACGGCCGCCGCTGCGCCCCGGCCGTGCGTCAGCGCCGCGACGTCGCCTCGCTGGCCGCCTGGTGCGTCGAGCATGGACGCGAAGTCTTCATCAACGACCTGGCCACCGAATGGGGACGCTACCTGCCCGCGGCCACGCTCGAGGCGGTGGCCGCGACCGCGCTGCCCGGCGCCGGGGAGCAGCCGCGCGCGCTGCTCTACGTGCCGGTGGTGGTGGGCAGGCGCGTGCTGGGCGCGCTGGCGGTCCAGAGTTATACCCGCGGCGCCTACCAGCGCGTGCACCTGGACATGCTGCGCACCCTGGCCGCCTATGTCGGCGTGGCGCTCGACAATGCCCAGGCCTACCGCCAGCTGAAGGAGGTGCAGACCCAGCTCGCGGCCCAGGAAAAGCTGGCCGCGCTCGGCTCGGTGGTGGCCGGCGTCGCCCACGAACTGAATACCCCGATCGGCAACAGCCTGCTGATGGCCAGCACCCTGTTCGAACAGACCGTCGGCCTCGAGACCGCCTTCGGCGAGGCGGCGCTGCGCCGCTCGGACCTGGCCGGCTACATCGGCGCCTCCCGTGAAGCGCTCGAGCTGATCCAGCGCAGCCTGCACCAGGCGGCCGAGCTGGTGAACAGCTTCCGCCAGGTCTCGGTCGACCAGGCCAGCGCCCAGCGCCGCCGCTTCGACCTGGCGCGCGCCTGCCAGGAGATCGCGGCGACGATGATGAACAAGGTGCGCCTGGCCGGGCACAGCCTCGACGTCGAGGTGCCCGAGGGAATCGAGATGGACAGCTATCCGGGTCCCTTCGGCCAGCTCGTCATCAACTTCGTCAACAATGCGCTGCTGCACGCCTTCGAGGCCCCGGGCGGCCGGATGCGGCTGTCGGCGCGCCGGCTGGACGCGGACTGGGTCCAGCTGCGCTTCGCCGACAACGGCCGCGGCATCGCGCCCGAACACCTGGCGCGCGTGTTCGATCCCTTCTTCACCACGCGCATGGGGCAGGGCGGCACCGGCCTGGGCCTGAGCATCGCGCACACAATCGCCAGCTCGCTGCTCGGCGGCGCAATCAGGGTCGAGAGCGCGCCGGGCGAAGGCACGGTCTTCCTCCTCGACCTGCCGCAGGCGGCGCCGGCGGCGAAGGCCACAGGACATGCCGGCGAGGAGCGGCAACTGCAGGCATGAGCCTCGCCCTTGGCGATGGCGTCGGTGGAAGCGGGTTCGCTGGCGCCTGGCGACGGTTCGATGGCTCGCCGAAGGCATGGACGGCGCAGCCGTCTGCCCGACGTCCGTCTGGCCAGACCCGCCGGGTGGACGGGTCTCCCGCCCGCGCCAAGTCCGCCGGCGTCACACGAGGTTGATCGCCCGTCCGCCTTCCCAGGCCTCGATATTCTCGACCAGCATATCGGCCAGCGTCTGCATCGCCCCCGCGCTGGCCCAGGCCACGTGCGGCGTCAGGATGAAGTTCGGCAGGCGCAGCCCGAGCAGCGGGTTGTCCGGGGAGGGCGGCTCCTGGCTCAGCACGTCGAAGCCGGCGCCGCCGATGCTGCGGCGCATCAGCGCCTCGGCCAGCGCCTGCTCGTCGACCAGCCCGCCGCGCGCGGTGTTGATGAGCAGCGCGGTCGGCTTCATCAGGCCCAGTTCGCGCGCGCCGATCATGTGACGGGTCTGTTCGGAGAGCGGCAGGTGCAGGCTGATCACGTCCGAGCTCGCCAGCAGTTCGTCGAGCGGGAGCTGGCTCACGCCGGGCGTCTCGATCGGCGAGCGCGAGGTGGTGGCCACCTGCATCCCGAACGCCTGGCCGATCTGCGCCACGCGCCGCCCCAGCGCGCCGAAGCCGACGATGCCGAGGCGGCTGCCGGCGAGGTCGCCGATCGGATGGTCGAGCAGGCAGAAGCGGCTCGAATGCTCCCAGCGCCCGGCCTCGACGTCGGCGGTGTAGGCGCGCAGGTTGCGCCGCAGCGAGAGGATCAGGGCGAAGCAGTGTTCGGGCACGGACACGGCCGAATAATTGCGGATGTTCGCCACCGCGATGCCGCGCGCGCGGCAGGCCGCCAGGTCGACGTTGTCGGTGCCGGTGGCGGCGACCGCCACCATTTTCAGCTCAGGCAACTGGTCGATGGTGTCGGCGCGCAGCGCCACCTTGTTGGTCACCGCGATGGTGGCGCCGCGCAGGCGCTCGAGCACCTGGTCGGGCGCGGTGGCCGGGTAATCCCGCCATTCGTGGGCGAAGGCCGGAGGCCGTACCGTGGCGATCAGGCTGTCGCGGTCGAGGAAGACGATCTTGTGCATGGCGCTTCTTCTTTCGTCGGTTTGGATCGGATGATTGTAGAGCATGCGCGCAGGGTGGGGGAAAAGCGCGGCGGGAAACCGGAGCGCCGCCGCGTGGTCAGCGGGGCTGGACGAAAAAAAGACAGGGCGGGCCCTGTCTTTTTTGGGTATATGGGAGGGTGCTCGAGCGGCGTTATTTGGTGGACGCGGTGGTGCTTTGGTGGTTTGCCGCGTCGTGCTTGGCTTCGGCTTTCTGTTCGGCGGCATCGGCCTTGGCCTCGGCCTTTTCCTTGGTGGCTTTCTTCTCGGCCTTGGCCTTCGTCTTGGCGGCATCGTCCTTGGCTTCGGCGACGTCGGCTTTCGCCTCGGCCTTGGCCTTTTCTACCTTGGCATCGGCCTTCGCGGTTTCGAAAC
>JBFLZJ010000021.1:0-99220 GCA_040755875.1 Pseudomonadota bacterium
CGGGAACTCTCCTTCCAAGGCATCGCACGCTCCAGTTGTTGGCCGTGCAACGATCATAAAAGGTGTTACCTATGTCTCTAGACAAGTGTTACCCATGTCCCTGTGCTGAACAAAGAGCCCACCCTACGGTCACCGCTGAGAGCGAGATCATACGAAACCCGGATACGCAGCGTGTCCCGTAGGGCGGGCATTCGTGGTGCCGGCATTTAGCCAGCCCCACTGCCCACGCGGATCATGCGAACCGATAACAGTTCAGGCAACAGCCCCACATCCCCCCGCAATCCCCGCCAACGCCACCATCCGCGACGCCCGCCTCGTCCAACCGAATCGCCCACCCAGCCGCATAAAGGTGTACGATACGCGGCTTTGCCGCCGCCGGTCCGGCATCTTCTTCGCGCAGCGAGCAAGCCTGCGCAGCGCCGGCTCATCGAGACCAGATCATGACTAATACCCCCGATCAATCGCCACTTGGCAAATCTTCCGCCTACCAGACCCAGTACGCCCCGGAACTGCTGTTCCCGATCCCGCGCCAGCAAAAGCGCGACGAGCTGGCGATCAAGGGCACCCTGCCCTTCTTCGGCCTGGACATCTGGAACGCCTACGAACTGTCGTGGCTGAACATGCGCGGCAAGCCCCAGGTGGCGATCGCGACGATCAGCGCCCCGGCCGATTCGCCGAACATCGTCGAATCGAAGTCGTTCAAGCTGTACCTGAATTCCTTCAACCAGACCCGCGTGGCCGGCCCCGATGCCCTGCTGGCGCTGCTGCGTGAAGACCTGTCGAACGCCTTCGGCGCGCCGGTCCACATCACCCTCACCGAGCCGGAGAACTTCGGCAAGCTCAAAATGGGCGAACTCGAAGGCTTCTCGCTGGACCGCCTGGACATCGACATCGATGCCTACTCGCCGGCGCCGGAACTGCTGAAGGCCAACTTCGACGAAGCCCCGGTCGAAGAGACCCTGGTGTCGAACCTGCTGAAGTCGAACTGCCTGGTCACCGGCCAGCCGGACTGGGGCAGCGTGCAAATCCAGTACGTCGGCCCGCAGATCGACCAGGAAGGCCTGCTGCGCTACCTGATCGGCTTCCGCGAACACAACGAATTCCACGAGCAGTGTGTGGAGCGCATCTTCATGGACATCCTGCGCCAGTGCAAACCGAGCAAGCTGTCGGTCTATGCGCGCTACACCCGCCGCGGCGGCCTCGACATCAATCCCTGGCGCGCCAACTTCAGCACCGGCCGCCCCCACAATCTGCGCGGCGCCCGTCAATAAGAGTGTGCGTTTCGAGCCACACCGGCGGCCCCAGGGCAGCCATGTACAGTGACGGAAAAACAACAATCCTTTGACACCTCCGGTTTTCGGAAAGCGTCCCCAAATACGGGGAAAAGATGGCGAAAGGGGGCTCGCGCCCCTGTTTCACCCAAGGGAAGCGGTTTTTCGTAGCGGAAATTGCGTCGGGCCTTGCGAAAGCGCAAATAGCGCTGCGCGCAAGGGCCGATGAGGGCTCGAAACCGCTCCGTGACAGGCGTAGGATACCGACGCGAAATCGAATTACAGGCCAACAGAACCGGCCTATAATTCTGCTCCGCAAGTCCGCCGCCCCACCCAGAAGCGTGTTATGACCAACCTTAGCAAAATCCTTTCGCTCGAAAACGTCCAGCTCGACATCGAAGTGTCGAGCAAGAAACGCGCCTTCGAACAGGCAGGACTGATTTTCGAGAACAATTGCGGTATCGCTCGCTCGACCGTGACGGACAACCTGTTCGCACGCGAACGCCTCGGCTCCACGGGCCTGGGCCATGGCGTGGCCGTCCCGCACGGGCGCATCAAGGGCAGCAAGAGCCTGAAGAACCCGATCGCGGCCTTTGTCCGCCTGTCCTCGCCGATTCCCTTCGAGTCGCCGGACGGCCGCCCGGTCAGCCTGCTGTTCTTCCTCCTGATCCCGGACCACGTGACCCAGCAGCACCTGGAAATCCTGTCCGAGATCGCCGAGCTGTTCTCGGACGAGGCGATCCGCAATGCGCTGGCCACCGACCCGGACCCACGTTCAGTACACGAACGAATTATCAACTGGCAACCCAGCTTGCAGGCCTTGGGTTAAACTGGGGGGTCATTCGCCCCCGGGACACCGTGCCATGCTGCAGACTCCGCTCACCATCCAAAGGCTGTACGACGATAACCGCGACAGCCTGCAACTCGGCTGGTTCGCCGGCTTTCCCGGCGGCGAGCGGCTGATCTCGGGCGACGTCGCCTCGGCCGCCGACCAGGTCGGCCACCTGAATTTGATCCACCCGGGCAGGATCCAGGTGTTTGGACACCAGGAACTGAACTACTACCACCGCCTGAAATCGAGCTCGCGCACCCACGTGATCGGCGAGCTGATCGGCGGCGGCCCGCCGGCGCTGATCATCGCGCAAGGCCTGGAAACCCCGCCCGACATCCTCGCCATCTGCGACGAGCAGAACATCCCGCTGTTCTCCACCCCGCTGCCAGCGGCCCAGGTGATCGACTTCCTGCGGGTCTACTTATCCAAGAAATTGGCCCAGCGCGTCATCATGCACGGCGTCTTCATGGACGTGCTGGGCGTGGGCGTGCTGATCACTGGCGACTCGGGCCTGGGCAAGAGCGAGCTGGGCCTGGAGCTGATCTCGCGCTCCCACGGCCTGGTCGCCGACGACGCAGTGGAATTCTCGCGCATTGCGCCGAACATGATCGAGGGCCGCTGTCCGCCCCTGCTGCAGAACCTGCTGGAAGTGCGCGGCCTGGGCCTGCTGGACATCAAGGCCATCTTCGGCGAGACCGCGGTGCGCCGCAAGATGCGCCTGAAACTCATCGTCCACCTGGTCAAGCGCGGCGTGCTCGACGAGGAAGTCGAGCGCCTGCCCTTCCACTTCCCGACCGAGGAAGTGCTGGGCCTGCCGATCCGCAAGGTCGTGATTCCCGTCGCGGCCGGCCGCAACATCGCGGTCCTGCTCGAGGCCGCGGTGCGCAACACCATCCTGCAGCTGCGCGGCATCGACACCCTGCAGGAATTCATGGAGCGGCAACGCCAGGCGATGAGCGGCGACTGATTCCGCGATTTTCCCGCGCTAATTTTCTTCATTAACTCGCGCGATTTGCTCGTATGTACTTCGAACGCGCGAGATTTCGCCAACCCGGCGGCGACAAGGCGGTATTGTTGCGGTATCATCGCGCCATGCACATCGTACTCATTACCGGCATCTCCGGCTCGGGCAAATCGGTTGCCCTGAACGTCCTCGAAGACGCGGGTTACTACTGCGTCGACAACCTGCCGCCGGCCCTGCTGCCGCAGCTGGTCAAGACGGTCGATGCCCAGCAGACGGCCAAGCTGGCGGTGGCGGTCGATGCGCGCAGCGCCGAGTCGCTGGTCGAACTGCCGATCAACGTCCGTTCGCTGAAGGAAGAAGGCCACGAGGTCAAGGTCATGTTCCTGACCTCGAGCACGCATTCCCTGGTCGCGCGCTTTTCCGAAACCCGCCGCAGCCACCCACTCTCGCACGAGCTGCGTCCAGGCGAAAACCCGGCCTCGCGCCGCACCCTGATCGAGTGCATCGCCGAGGAGCGCGAGCGCCTGGCGCCGATCGAGCAGCTCGGCCACGTGATCGACACCTCGGAAGCCTCGGCGAATAAGCTGCGCGCCTGGATCAAGGAACTGGCGGAAGTCAAACACGCGCCGCTGACCCTGTTCTTCGAATCCTTCGCCTTCAAGGTCGGCGTGCCGCTCGACGCCGACTTCGTGTTCGACGTGCGCGCCATCCCGAATCCCTACTACGACCTGTCGCTGCGCCCGCTGACCGGCAAGGACGCCCCGGTGATCGCCTTCCTCGACGCCCAGCCGAGCGCGGCCGAGATGCTGGAAGACATCCGCAAGTTCGTCGAGAAGTGGCTGCCTTCGTTCAAGACCGACAACCGCAGCTACCTGACGGTGGCGGTCGGCTGCACGGGCGGGCAGCATCGTTCGGTGTACATGGCCGAGCGCCTGGCGGCGTATTTCGGCGAGAGCGAGCGCGTGGTGTTGCGGCATCGCGAGCAGTCGTAAGGCTGCGTTTTTCGTAGGGTGGGCACCTGTGCCCACGCGGTCGTACCAATGCGCGCCGTACAATCAACAGCACACGATTCCTGAGCATTCCTCGCATTACGCTTCGGTCGCGAGTTGTATGCTGCATTACCGCTGATCTTGCGGGGCGTCCGCGTGGGCACAATTGCCCACCCTACGGCCGGCGTTACGTGCTTCGATAACGCCGCCTCTCAAGCTACCACATCAGCTTCGACAGCTCCTCAATCCAGATGTCGCAGCGGATGCGCGTGATCCGGCCACACCGGCTCGAAGAAGCGTTCCACCATCTCCGGCGTCACCTCTTCCAAGGTCGCCGGATTCCACTTCGGCGCATTGTCCTTGTCGATCACCAGCGCGCGCACGCCTTCCAGCACTTCGCCGTGCTCGAAGTTGCGGCGCACCAGGTTGCGCTCCATGCGCAGGCAGCCTGCGACGTCCAGCGCGGCGCCGCGCACCAGCATTTCGCGCGTCACGCACATCATCAGGGGAGAACGCTGGCGCATGGCCTTCAGGGCCTTCTGGGCGAACGGGTTCTCGTCGCGCGAGAGCGACGCCATGATCGCGGCGACAGACGCCGCGCCGAAGTGGGCGTCGATCGCGGCGCGCTGGGCCTGCAGTTCGCTCGCGCCCACCTCGCTCGCGAAGCCAGCCGCAAAGGCACGGATGGCATCGGCCAGTTGCGCGCCGGGAGTCGATTCGATCAAGGCCGTCAACGCGCCAAGCTGCGCGCCCGGCACATAGACGTCCGCCAGCCCCACATACAGCGCATCGGCCGCGCCGATGGTCAGGCCGGTCAGGCCGAGGTAGTTGCCGAGCTGCCCAGGCGCATGCGACAGGAAATGGCTGCCGCCCACGTCCGGGAACAGGCCGATGTTCACTTCCGGCATCGCCATCTTGGTGCGGTCGGTGACAATGCGCAGGCCGGTCTCCGGCCCGCCCTGGGCGATGCCCATGCCGCCGCCCATCACCACGCCGTCCATGACCGAGATATACGGCTTCGGGTAGAAATGAATCAGGTGATTCAGCGCGTATTCCTCGGTGAAGAAGTCCTCGAGCAGGGCGCTGCCGCCCGTCGGGGTGGCGTGGCCGGCCTCGTGGAAGAAACGGATGTCGCCGCCCGCGCACAGGGCTTTTTCGCTGCTGCTGGTGATCACCACGGCGTCGACCCTGGCGTCATCGCGCCAGGCCAGCAGGACCTCGGTCAGGCGCCGCACCATGTCCAGCGACAGCGAGTTGAGGGCCTTGGGACGGTCGAGGGTGATCGTGCCGGTGCCATTGGCAACGCGGGTCAGGACGGTGTCGGTCATGGTCAGGAATGGTCGAAAAAACATGCATTCTACCGAAGGAGCAGGCAACTGGGGTATTGACAGCTCGACAAGATCGACAAGAAATCAAAAGAGCGGAAATGAAAAGGGCGCCATGGGCGCCCTCGTTCAGACGGTGCTTGCCGGCCTGTCAGGCGACGGCTGCCTCTCCGCCTTCAGGACGGCGCTTGAGCGCCTCGTGGTTATGATTCTTCAGCATCGTTTTGTACTTCATCACCTGACGATCCAGCCTGTCCATCAACAGGTCGATCGCCGCGTACAGGTCTTGCGCAACACTTTCCACGTGCACGGTCTTGCCAGACATGCGCACGTTGATCTCGGCTTTCTGCCTTTTGTCTTTTTCGGTGAGATTGTCGATCGCGAGGATGACGTGGGAGTCGATCACTTGATCGAAATGGCGGGTGATGCGTTCGAGCTTGTTCTGTACGTATTCACGGATGGCGGGGGTAACGTCGAGGTGGTGGCCGCTGATGGTGAGATTCATACACACTCCTTTGAAGATGTGGCGGCTGCCGCGCCGCGCAACAAGGAAGCGCGTGGGTGCCGCCGTTACAAGGATTTGCGGAGACTGACGGGAGGAATTTTCAGTGCCTCACGGTATTTCGCAACCGTGCGGCGCGCGATGACCATTCCTTGTTCACCGAGCATTTCCGCGATCTTGCTATCGGATAATGGGTTCCTGGGGTCTTCTGCTCCTGTCAGTTGCGCGATGAGAGCCCGGATCGCCGTCGAAGATGCTTCACCTCCCGCTTCGGTGGCGACGTGGCTTCCGAAGAAATACTTCAGCTCAAACATGCCGTGCGGGGTCAGCATGAATTTCTGCGTTGTGACACGAGAAATTGTGCTCTCGTGTAGTCCTAGTGTATCAGCTATCTCACGAAGCACAAGGGGCCGCATGGCAACCGCGCCGTGGCTGAAAAAGTTGCGCTGACGCTCCACAATTGCCTGCGAAACACGCAAGATGGTATCGAAGCGCTGGCGCATGTTCTTGATCAGCCACTTCGCTTCCTGCAGCTGCGCGCTCATCTGGCTCTCGCCCTTGCCCTGCTTGAGCAGGGCCGCGTACATGTTGTTCACGCGCAGGCGCGGCATCACGTCCTGGTTCAGCATCACGCCCCAGCCGTTCTTCGTTTTCCGGACAATTACGTCCGGAACCACGTAGTCCGAGGTGCTCGAGGCGAAGGCCGCGCCGGGGTGGGGATTGCACTGGCGGATCACGGCCTGGGCTTCGCGCAGGTCCTCGTCGTCGCAGTCCAGGGCCTTTTTCAGCTTGTTGAATTCGCGCTGCGCGAACCAGGTCAGGTAGCCCTCGACAATCTTGAGGGCCATGCGCCGCGTCACCAGCGGCACGCCCGGCATGCTGCGGATCTGCAGCGCCAGGCACTCGGCCGCGCTCCTGGCGCCCACGCCCACCGGATCGAGGCTCTGCACCAGCGCCAGCGCGCAGCGCAGTTCGTCCATCTCGACTTCCAGTTCCTCGGGCAGGCGCGCGTGGATCTCGTCGAGCTGCTCTTCCAGGTAGCCGTTGTCGTCGATGGCGTCGATCACGAGTTCGGCCAGCGCGCGGTCGCGCATGCTCAATCCCGTCACGCGCACCTGTTCCGACAGGTGCTCGCGCAGCGTGATGCCGGCCGCTTCCAGTTGCGGGCGGCCATCCTCGTCCTCGCCGCTGCCGGAGGTCCGGCCGGGTTCGCCCCAGTCGGCATCGCCCTCGCTGCGGCCAGCATCGCCATCGGCGCCGTCGGCGCCGCCGCCATCGAAGTCGACCGCTTCGCCGTTCGGCGCGCCCTCTTCCGCGCCTGGCGCGGCCGGGGCCTCGCCCTGCGCCGGCGTATTGCTGATGGCGCCGTCGGCGAGCAGGCGCACCGAGTGGTCGAGCGGATCGTCGAGCCGTTCGAGCAGCGGGTTATCCGACAGGATCTGCTCGATCTCCTGGTGCAGTTCGAGCGTGGACAATTGCAGCAGGCGGATCGACTGCTGAAGCTGCGGGGTGAGCGCCAGGTGCTGCGAGGTCCGGAGTTGCAGGGATTGTTTCATCGCTTGTTGCTGCTTGGTTGTCGCTTCGTGATTGCTACATGCGGAAATGCTCGCCCAGGTAGACGCGGCGCACGGATTCGTCGGCGATGATGTCGTCAGGACGGCCCGAGGCCAGCACGGCGCCCTGGTTGATGATGTAGGCGCGGTCGCAGATACCCAGGGTCTCGCGCACGTTGTGGTCGGTGATCAGGACGCCGATGCCGCGCTCCTTCAGGAAGCGCACGATGCGCTGGATCTCGATCACCGCGATCGGGTCGACGCCGGCGAAGGGTTCGTCGAGCAGCACGAAGCGCGGATTGGTCGCCAGCGCGCGTGCGATCTCGACGCGGCGGCGCTCGCCGCCCGACAGCGACAGCGCCGGGTTCTCGCGCAGCTTCTCGATCTGGAGTTCGGCCAGCAGGGAGTCCAGGCGCGCGTCGATGGCGTCGCGCGAGAGCGGCTTGCCGTCCTCGTTGCGCTGCAGTTCGAGCACGGCGCGGATATTGTCCTCGACCGTCAGCTTGCGGAACACCGAGGCTTCCTGCGGCAGGTAAGACAGGCCCAGCACCGCGCGGCGGTGGATCGGCAGGCTCGAAATATCGGTGCCGTTGATCTCGATCGCGCCGGCGTCCGACGGCACCAGGCCGACGATCATGTAGAACGAGGTGGTCTTGCCGGCGCCGTTCGGGCCCAGCAGGCCGACGACTTCGCCGCAGCCCACTTCCAGCGAAACATCGCGCACCACGAGACGCTTGCCGTAACTTTTCTGCAGCCCCCGGACGACCAGGGTGCTTCTGGAGCTTGCATCTTTCATCATTGTTTTCCTGCGGGTGCTGCGGGCGCCGGCGCCGGTCCGGCGCGGCGCGGCGCGATGATCAGGGTGCCGCGCTCGCCGCCGACCTTGCTCTGGCCGCTCGGGTCGTTGCGCACGGCGGCGACTTCGCGGCGGTTGTCGTAGGAGATGAAGGGGCCATTGAGCTCGTTGGCCAGGCGCCCGTTTTCCAGTTCCCGCACGATCGCTTTCGAATGCAGCTTCACCAGCTCCTGGCGCTCGTCGTACTCGATGCGCTCGGCCTGGCCCTCGACCCACAGGTCCGGCCCGCCGTCGCGCTTCTGGCGGAAGGTCGCCACGCGGCCCGGATTAGAGGTGAGCGTGACGCTCATGTAGCCTTCCGGGGTTTCCTTCAGCAGCGCACGGTCGGCCTTGAGCTGCAGCGTACCGCGCGTGAGGATCACGTTGCCGGTCAGGATGCGGGTCTGGGTCACCTCGTCGACGTCGAGCGAGTCATAGTGGATGACGGCCTGCTTGAGCGAGTCGGCGCGTTCGGCCGAAGCGGACAGGGACAGCAGCGAGAGGACGGCGGCAGCGAGGATTTTTTTCATGTTTGGTGCTCGTTCCTTGGGTTGTGTGGGTCAGCGCTGGCGCGGCGGATAGACGATCTGGCCGCGGCCGAGGTGCAGCTTCTGGGTCGGGTTCTCGGCCACCAGGCCGACGCCGTTCACGGTCGAGGCGCCCAGCTTCATTTCCACCGGGCGGTCGGTCTTGACGATCTCCTCGTCGGCCAGCACGGTCAGCGCTTCGGTGCGCGCGCGCATCGCTTCCGAGGTCGGCGTGGCCGGGCGCACGATGTCAACGTTGTCGATCAGCTCGATCCGGTTCTCCTGGTGGTGGATCTGGGCGCGGTTGGCATGCATGGTCATGCGCGGGCGGCCCGGCGCCATGCTCTCGACCACCGGCCTGGACACCTCCGAGACGTCGGTTACCGGATGATGGGCCAGGCGTTCGCCCGACACCAGGTAGCGCGGCTGGCCGCTCTCGGTCATGCGCACGAAGCTGAAGTTCTCGACGATGTAGTCGGGCTCGTTCCCGGCATTGCCGAGATTGGTCTGGTCACCGGCCTGCATCGCCTGCAGCAGCCAGAAGCTGCCGAAGGCGAAGAACACGGCCGTGAGCATCAGCGCCAGCAGCTTCCAGCGGTGCGAGGTCCGGCGGTTGACGATGGTCGCCATGCTTTACGCGAAATACGGCGCCAGCGCCTGTTCGTAGTTGCCCTGGGCGCGCATGACCATGTCGCACACTTCGCGCACCGCGCCGCGCCCGCCCGGCGCTTTCGTCACATAGTGCGCGCGGTACTGGACTTCCGGATGCCCGCTCGGCACCGTGACGGCAAAGCCGACCTTGGTCAGCAGCGGCAGGTCGATCACGTCGTCGCCGATGTAGCCGCACTGCTCGGCCGTGACGCCGGTCTGCGCCAGCAGCTCGGCGAAGGCCACGCGCTTGTCGTGGAAGCCCTGCCAGACGTGGTTGATGCCCAGGTCCCTGGCGCGGGCGTTGACGATGGGCGACTTGCGCGCGCTGATGATGGCGGTCTGCACGCCGGTCTTCTGCAGCAGCTGGATGCCCAGGCCGTCGAGGACGTTGAAGGTCTTGGTCACTTCGCCGTCGGGGCCGTAGGTGAGGCTGCCGTCGGTCAGGATGCCGTCGACGTCGAAGATCATCACCTTCACGCGCGCGGCGCGCTGCATGTGGTCGAGCGGGGTCATTTAAATTACCTTTGCGCGGGTCAGGTCGTGGATGTGCAGCGCGCCGACCAGCTTGCCCTCGAGGTCGACCACCAGCATCTGGTTGATGCGGAATTCTTCCATGATCGCCACCGCGTCGACCGCCAGCTGTTCCGGATGCACGGTGCGCGGGTTCAGGTGCATGACGTCGCGGATGGAGATGTTCGAGAAGTCCTGGACGCGCTCGATCAGGCGGCGCAGGTCGCCGTCGGTGAACACGCCCAGCGGACGCTTGTCCGCATCGACGATGGCGGTCATGCCCATGCCCTTCTGGCTCACTTCCAGCAGCGCTTGCGCCAGCGGCGTGTCGAGGGCGACCGCCGGGACGGCGTCGCCGCTGCGCATCACGTCGCGCACGTGGGTCAGCAGGCGCCGGCCCAGGGCGCCGCCCGGGTGCGAGCGCGCGAAGTCCTCCTCGCGGAAGCCCCGCGCGTCCAGCAGCGCCACGGCCAGGGCGTCGCCCAGGGCCAGGGTGACGGTGGTGCTGGCGGTCGGCGCCAGGTTCATCGGGCAGGCTTCCTTGGCCACCGAGATGTCGAGGTGGACGTCGGCGAGCAGCGCCAGGCGCGATTGCAGCTTGCCGGTCATTGCGATCAGGGGCGTGCCCATGCGCTTGACGACCGGGAGGATATCCATCAGCTCCGACGATTCGCCGGAGTTCGAGATCGCGATGAACACGTCCTGGGCGGTGACCATGCCGAGGTCGCCGTGCGCGGCTTCGCCCGGATGCACGAACATCGCCGGGGTGCCGGTCGAGGCCAGGGTGGCGGCGATCTTGCGGGCGATGTGGCCGGACTTGCCCATGCCCGACACCACCACGCGGCCGGTGCAGGCGTACAGCACGGCCACGGCGCGCACGACGGAATCGTCGGCATCGAGCCGGTCGTGCAAGGCGCGGACGGCGTCGGCTTCGATCGCGAGGGTCTCGCGCGCCAGTTCCATCACGCGGCGGGACTGGTTCTCGTCAAAACTGTTCTGCATTGTTTTTTCATCGGTTACACTCATCCCGGAAGTATAAACGAATTGCGAAAGCAAAAAACTTGCCAGACGTATCAAGACGTTTCAAATAACGCTCCGTGCGCACAAAAAACGCATAAAAACACGCTAACGAATGGCATCCGGACTTGAACTGACTCTCCTCCTGCTGGGCAGCGCGGTGCTGGGCGTGGTCGCCTTCCGCAGCCTGCACCTGCCGCCCATGCTGGGTTACCTGGCCGTGGGCGTGCTGATCGGCCCGCACGCGCTGGGCCTGGCCGCCGAAACCGCCTCCACCCATGCGCTGGCCGAATTCGGTGTCGTTTTCCTGATGTTTTCGATCGGGCTGGAATTCTCGCTGGCCCAGTTGCGCGCCATGCGCCGCATCGTCTTCGGCCTGGGGCTGGCGCAGGTGGTGCTGACCATCGTCGCCACGCTCGTCGGGTCCCTGCTGCTGTCGATGTGGATCCCCGCCCTGCAGGTGAGCTGGCAGGCCGCCTTCGCGCTCGGCGGGGCGCTGGCGATGTCGTCCACCGCCATCGTGGTAAAACTGCTCACCGAGCGCCTGGAACTGGAAAGCGAACATGGACGGCGCATCATCGGCATCCTGCTGTTCCAGGACCTGGCCGTGGTGCCGCTGCTGATCCTGATTCCCTCGCTGGCCAAGAATCCCGAAGACCTGGCCGCGACCCTGGCCTGGGCCGGCGTGAAGGCCGCCGCGGTGCTGGCGCTGCTGCTGTTCTTCGGCCAGAAGCTCATGCGCGGCTGGTTCACCCTGGTGGCCAAGCGCCGCTCGCAGGAGCTGTTCATGCTCAACCTGCTGCTGGTGACGCTGGGCGCGGCCTGGATCACCGAGCGCGCCGGGCTGTCGCTGGCGCTGGGTGCTTTCGTCGCCGGCATGCTCATTTCCGAAACCCAGTTCAAGCACCAGGTGGAAGAAGACATCAAGCCCTTCCGCGACGTGCTGCTCGGCCTGTTCTTCATCACCATCGGCATGCTGCTCAATGTGCGCATGGTGCTCGAGCACTGGTGGCTGGTGCTGATCCTGCTGGTGATCCCCGTGCTGCTGAAGTTCGCGCTGATCGCGCTGCTGGCGAAAGCCTTCGGGTCATCAACCGGGGTCTCGATGCGCACGGGTCTCGCCCTGGCGCAGGCGGGCGAGTTCGGCTTCGTGCTCCTCAATCTCGCCTCGGGCTCGAAGCTGATCGATCCCTTCCTGATGCAGCTGGTGCTGGCCTCGATGGTGCTGTCGATGCTGGTCGCGCCTTTCGTGATCGCCAAGTCGGACCGGATCGTGATGAAGATCGCGTCCAACGAATGGATGATGCAGTCGCTGCAGCTCACGCAACTGGCCAGCCGCACGATGGCCGCGCAGCAGCACGTGATCATCGCCGGCTTCGGGCGCAGCGGCCAGAGCGTGGCCACCCTGCTCTCGGACGAGAAGCTGCCCTGGTATGCGCTCGACCTCGATCCCGAGCGGGTCCAGGAAGCGCAGGCGGCCGGCTCCAACGTCTCCTACGGCGACGCCGGCCGGCGCGAAAGCCTGATCGCGGCCGGCATCAACCGGGCAAGCGCATTGGTGATCACCTTCGCCGACACGCGCGCGGCCCTGAAGGTGCTGCACTTGGTGCACGAGCTGGCGCCCTCGCTGCCGGTGATCGTGCGCAGCCACGACGACAGCGACCTGGAAATCCTGCGCCAGGCCGGCGCCACCGAGGTGGTGCCGGAGGCGCTCGAGAGCAGCCTGATGCTCGCCTCGCACGCGCTGGTGGTGGTCGGCGTGCCGCTGCGGCGCGTGGTGCACCGCGTGCAGAGCGCGCGCGACGAACGCTACGCGGCGCTGCGCGGCTACTTCCACGGCGCCAGCGACGTCACCGACGATCCCGAGCACATGTACGTGCGCCTGCATTCGGTGGTGCTGGGCGAGGACGCGCAGGCGGTCGGACGCCGCCTGGACGAGCTGGGACTGGACGAAGTCGGTGCCGAGGTGACCGGCATCCGGCGCGCGCGCATGCGGGTGGAGCCGGAGGACGGGACGGTGCTGCAGGTGGCCGACGTGGTGGTGCTGCGCGGCTCGGCCGATGCGGTGACGCGGGCCGAGGGAAGGTTGTTATAGGGTCAGGAACCCAGCGATTCCCAGCTCGGTAACTTGTATTTCTTCTTGCTCCAGGCGTAGACGCCGGCCATCGCCAGGCCGTAGCACAGGCCGCAAATCACCGCGCCCAGCAGGCCGAGGGCAGGATGCGTCCCGTCCGTACGCCAGCGGAAGAACCACATGAAGATGCCCCAGAAAGGCGCGAACCAGACCGCGCACACGAACGTCGTGCGCCAGAAGGATTCGAAGTGCAGCGGGCGCACCTGCATGCCGAGCTTGCGGAACAGGCGCAGCTGGACCGGTTCGGAGGTGTGCTGGGGAATGCCGTGGCGGTTGAGGACGGCAATGGCGCGCTGGCGGCGTTCTTCGAAAGTCATGTTGAGTCCTGGTAACAGATTGGAAAAATGCTAGCACGAACGAGCAACGTGCGGACGCTGCAATTCGTAGGGTGGGCTCTTGAGCCCACGCGGTCGTACCGTTCCAAGCCGCAAAGCAAGCTGCGTTGATAACCGATGGTTAGCCAGTTTCGTTCGCTACGCGTTAATGATCGACAGGCATACCGAGTACCGCGTGGGCTCAAGAGCCACGCTACGTGAAAGAATATTTCATCTTTAGTCGGCCGAGGAAATATTCTTTCATCCTGCCAGCACCACCCGGTTGCGCCCGGCTTCCTTCGCCTGGTACAGCGCCGTGTCCGCCTGCGCCACCAGCTGCTGGGCCACGTTCTCGATCGGCTGCTCGCGCGCGGCATCGTCGAGGGTCGCGACGCCGATCGACACCGAGATGTCCAAACATTGCGTGTCGGCCAGGTCGACCGGGTTGCGCGCCACGCCGGCGCGGATGCGGTCGGCCACCACGGCGGCGGCCGGCAGGTCGGCGTCGACCAGCAGCACCACGAATTCCTCGCCGCCGAAGCGCGCCAGCGCGTCGGACAGGCGCAGCTCGTTCTTGATGCGGGTGGCCACTTCGCGCAGCACCTCGTCGCCGGCCTGGTGTCCGAACCGGTCGTTGACGAGCTTGAAGTAATCGACGTCGATGAACATGACGGAAATCCGGTAGCCCTGGCGCCGCGCGCGGGCGATCTCTTCCAGCAGGCGGCGGTCGATGTAGCGGCGGTTGTAGACGCCCGTCAGCGCATCGGTCAGCCCGATGTACTTGAGCATCTCGTTGCTGATCACGTTCTCGAGGCAGATCGCGATGATCGAGGCCATGTGCTCGATGAAGTCGGTCGCCATGACGGGCGTGAAGCGTTCCGGATCGCGGCTGGCCAGGTTCAGGCTGCCGATCAGGCGCTTGTTGCGCAAGAGCGGCACCAGGGCCACGCTCCTCAGGCCGCCCTGCGTGTGCGGGAAGCGCGGGCCGTGCGCGGCCGCATCGAAAACGCCGAGGCGCGGGCGCGGCTTGCCGCCGTCGACCGTCTCGAAACCCAGTTCGACCGCGTACTCGCAGAACAGCAGGTCGGGCAGCGGCTCGAAGTCCACGCCCAGCTTGTGCATGACGGTATAGATGTCGGCGTCGGCGTCGACCAGCGACAGGGTCACCGCGTCGAGTTCGGAAATCGCCGGCAGCAGCCGGAAGATGGTGCCGACCAGTTCCTGGAAGGTCGAGGCGCCGACGATCTCGAGGTCGAAGGCCTGGTGCCGGCACATGATGTCGTGGTTGCGCTGGGCCTGGTCGATCAGGTAAGCCATGCGGGCGCGCAGGGCTTCGTTTTCGGCAATCAGGTCGCGCGACGTCGCGTCCGGCTGGTGCATGACATTCCTTTCAGCAATAACCGTTACCTTACGCGATACGGCTCCGCTTGGGAACGAAAACGGGCGTTTCCCGCTCGGGAGGGTCTTCCGGCGCAGCCTTAAAACGACAAAGCGACGCTAAGCTCCTGGCCAAGCCGCAGCACGCCGCCGGCGCCCTCGAGGACGATGCAGTTCATGCCGACGCACACGGCGCCGTCGAGAATCGCCTTGCCGCGCCAGGATTGCAGGATGTCGAGCGGGTCCGGGCCGGGAATGCCGGTGGCCTGGTCGACCGCGGGAATCGGGCAGCGCGCACAGGGTTTCACAGGCTTGATGACGATCCCGCCCGTGCGCAGCGACTCGGTGTAATCCTCTTCGAAGGGATCGGTGCCCTCGACCACCAGGTTGGGACGGAAGCGGTTCATCGGCAGGGCTTCGCGGCCGGCGGCCAGCATGCGTGCGTTGATCTCGTCGAGGGCCGAGGCGCCGATCAGGAGCAGCGGATAGGCGTCGGCAAAGCGCGCGCTGGACGCCGCGCCGCCGGTCCACTTCGTGCTGGTCGGGCGCTCGAGGCCGGGCCTGAAGCGGACCAGCCGGCAGGCGCCGTTTACTACCTCGCCGAACCAGGCGGCGGCCGCGTCGCCGCAGTCGCCGGCATCCACGACGTCATCCCAGATCTGCACGCGCCGCGTCGGCGCCGACATGTCCAGCGCCAGCGGCAGGCGCAGCGGCGCCATGCCGGGCGCCGTCACCACCAGCGCCTCGCCTTCGACGCGCGGCCTGATCGTTGCCATGCGCGGGTACTCGCGCTGGGTCAGGAACTGCCCCTCCTCGTTCACCAGCATCCACTCGCGGTCGTGCACGCCCTGCGCGCACAAGCCCGAGACGGTCGCCACCGCCTCCTCGACCGCCATGCCGGCGCAGGATTTGATCGGATAAACGATGAGCTGGGAAAGGATGGCCATGTGCCGCGTCGGTGCGTCTGTCGAAAAGGCCGACAGTATCGCACCAAACACGGCGCCGGTGAGAGGCTCAGGCCTTGGCCAGGCGCATCTGGCTCAGTTCCCCCGTCAGGTAACCGACCGCGGAGCCGAACTTGTCCTTGTAGTTCGCGCGCACCAGCGGATCGAGCGTGGCCTTGACGTTGTTGTGGATGCCGCCCCAGTCGCCGGCGTGCTGGAAGTTGCTCATGATGTAGGTCCAGCCGTTCAGCTCGTCGACCGCGTGCAGGCCGGTCGACTCGCCACCAGACGGCACCGACATGATGCGCGAGAGCTGCCTGGTGTCGACGTTATAGGCCCACAGGAAGTTGTTGACGTGCTGGCCGCTGTCTTCGCCGATGAACAGGGTGCGCAGCTTTTCCGAGAACTTCAGGTTGTCCGGACTCGCGATCTTCGCCGGATTCGCCGTGTTGCCGAGCGCATCGGCGGCGATGTCCTCGCCCGTGACCAGGGCCTTGACATCGACCGGCATCCACTCGCTGTCGATCGCCGTGCCGGTCACGTCCTTCTGTCCGCCTTTCAGGTTCAGCGCCATCACCGCACCGGCGTTGAGCGCCTTCGGGATCGTCACGCCGCTCTCCGGTACGTTGACCTTGTTCCCGGCCACCATCGAGCCGCTGCAGGCGGCCAGCGCCGAATAGGCGATCTTGTCCTTCGCGTTGACCGTGGTGCCTTCCATCTTGGTAAAGCCCAGCGAGGCGCCGACCAGGGCCGCGTAGCGGTGGGTCTCGAGGAAGGCGGCGGCCTTCTCCATGCCCGGCATGAGCTTGATCCACTCGACGGCGCCGTTGACGGCGATCTTCTTGAACGAGGCGTCCTCCGGGTCGGCCGTGCGCACGTCCATGATGTCGGTCGGTTTGATCGCCGCCGCCAGCGCGCGGATTTCGGCGCTCGAGGCCGAGCCGAGCTTGATCCAGGTGAGCGGCGCGGCGGAAGCCGCCGGGTCGATCGAGAAGCCGGCGCCGACCTTGGCCGCGTATAGGGTGCCCGCCGACAGGTCCTTTTCCTTGTCGGCGACGAACACGAAGTAGCCGCTGTTGGTGGCGTCGTCGCCCATCAGCACGGTGCGCTGGTCCGGCATCACCTGCACCAGCTCGTGCGAGATGCGGCCCATGCAGTAGTGCTTCTTGATCGAGGCGGTGCCGTCCGGGTTCACCGTCACTTCCGGCATGTGGCCGTAGTTGTAGGGATTGGCCGTGTTCTCGTCGCCGTACAGGTTCCGGCTGAAGGCCTTGAGCTGGGCGTCGGTCGCCGCGGCGAAAGCGTTCGGTTCGTACTCCTCGCTCGACAGGTGGGTGCCCCAGGGCGACAGGGACGCGCCGCAGGTGATCCACAGGCCTTCGACGCCCGAGGTGTCGACGTTGTGGTACTTCACCAGCGAAAGCTTGCCGGTCGTCTGGTCCTGGTCCAGGGTCAGCACGGCGATCGGCGACGGCAGGCAGCCGTACATGCTGGTGACGCCATCCTGGGCCAGGCTGGTGTATTCGAACTGCACCACGGCGAACACGGGCTTGCCCTTCACGCCCGGCACGTTCGCGTTCGGCACCGACAGCAGCGAGGTGCCGTCCGGCGAATCCGAGAAGAACTGGCGCTCCTTGCCGGGGACAGTCGTGTCGATGATCGGCTGGTTCCTGATGTTGTAGTAGCCGCCGGCCAGGATGGCGCCGCCGGCGCCGTTCGGCACCATGTCGCCGGTGATGAAGAAGGGTTGGTACGAGAGCTTGAAATCGAGCTTGCTGCTGTCGCTGAAGTTCACCGTCATGGTCGAGCCGACCGTGGTCGTGGCCATCGCGGCGGCGTTCGCCAGCGTCGGGGCGTCCATCGAGCTGAAGGTGACGCTCGTCAGGGTCACCGGCGCCGGCGCGACCGGCGGGACCGGGGTGACGGCCACTGGCGTGTCGTCGTGGCTGTCGCCACCGCAGCCGGCCAGCAGGGAAGCGCCGGCAAAGCCGCTCAGCGGCAGCATCGGGGCGGCGCCCAGCATGCGCAGCAGGCGGCGGCGGGACAGTTCAGGGGTCGGGTTCATGCGTTGTCTCTCCATGGTTTGGTGATCCGGCGCGGCGCAAGGGCCGCGTTGATGGAGGCGCAGAATAGAGGAGCTGTGTTTCGTGTTGATGACAGCAAGACAGCCAATGAAAATTTGTCTTGCGAGAAAGTTGGGCCGTAACCCTGACACGTTTGGACTCATACCGGGCGTGCCCCAGCCGATCCGTGCTATTCTTTATAGATTACCGGACTCGCCTGCCTGCATGGCCCCTACCTCCGATCCGGTAGTCTTACCGCCCGACCATGGTGCGTCGCGCGTTCTTCCCGTCACACTACACGAAGGATCCGAATGAACCAGCTTTCGCTCGCCGGTACCGAAATCGAGCATTTCCACGTCTGTGCGTTTTTCGACAGCCGCGCTGCCGAGTACGACGTCCTCGCGCCTTTCTTCAAGGAAGGTCTGGAACAGGGAGAAAAGGCCCTCCACATCGTCAATCCCGAGAGCATCGACGAGCACCGCGGCAAGCTGGCCGAATCGGGCATCGACGTGCACGGCTGCGAGGCCTGCGGCCAGCTCGAAGTGAGTTCCTGGTACGGCGCCTATCTGGACGAGCACGGCACTTTCGACAAGGACCGCATGCTGGCGACGCTGGAGCAGGCCTGCGCCACCGCGCGCGAACAGGGCTATTCACGCGTGCGCATCATGGGCAACATGGACTGGGTCTTTGCCGACGTGCCGGGCGCCAAGGAAATCCTGGCCTACGAGGCGGAAGTCAATGAAGTGCTGGCGCAAAACCGCCAGCCCGCCGTTTGCGTGTACGACACGGCCAAGCTGAGCGGCGCCATGATGATGGACCTGCTGCGCACCCATCCACTTACCCTGATCAATGGCGTCGTCCAGGAAAATCCCTTCTATGTGCCGGCCTCGGAAATGCTGCAGGAGCTGGCGCGGCGCGAACGCGCAAGCCCGGCCTGATCGATGGCCCGACGACATAGCCGATGAACGGTCCGGCGATGGTTAACCTGGCGCCGGCCGGCGGCGACGGCCTCGCCGAGCAGTGCATCCGGGACCTGATGGGCCTGGTCGCCCTGCCCGCGTTGTGGGTCGGCCGCGAAGGCCCGGACATCCTGCAGATCATGCTCGAGGCGATCGATCGCATCGTCCAGCTCGATTTCTGCTTCGTCCAAGTTGCACTGCTGCCCGGTCAGCCCGAGTACGAGCTGGCCAGGGTGCCGCGCGGCGGCGTGCGGCCGCCCTTGTCCGACTGGCGCGCCGCCGTCGAGCACTGGGCACAGCACCGTGTCGCCGACGGCCGCGGCTTCGACGCCGCGACCCCGCTGGGCGACATGCGGGTGCTGCGCTTGTCCATGGGTTTCGGCACGTATGGCGGCAAGATCTGGTTCGGGGCCCGCGATCCCGGCTTCCCCAGTTATACCCAGCTGGCCCTGCTGCGCGTGGCGACGACCCTGGCCGTCACCGGCCTGCAGGGCGCGCGCCTCAACGACGAGCGCGAGAAAGCCAGCCGCGCCAAGGACGAGTTCCTGGCCATGCTGGCCCACGAACTGCGCAATCCGCTGGCGCCGATCAGCGCCGCCGCGGAAGTCCTCGCCCTGACCCAGCCCGACAACCCGAAGGTGGCAAAGATTTCCGGTGTCATCACGCGCCAGGCGCGCCACATGACCGGCCTGATCGACGACCTGCTCGACGTATCGCGGGTCACGCGCGGACTGGTCGAACTCGAATGCCAGCCGGTCGACCTCAAGCAGGTCGCCACCGAAGCGGTAGAACAGGCACGCCCGCTGCTGGAAGCACGCGGCCACCGGTTCACGCTGGACCTGCCGGCCCGGGCCGCCTTTGTCCAGGGCGACCACAAGCGCCTGGTCCAGGTGATCGGCAACCTGCTCAACAACGCCGCGAAGTACACGCCCCCGGGCGGGAACGTCGTGCTGCGGATCGAGGTGAGCCAGCAGCACGTGAGCATCGCGGTCGAGGACAACGGCGTCGGGATGTCGGCCGAGCTGATCGCCAAGGCGTTCGAGCTGTTCACCCAGGCCAGCCGCAGCGTCGACCGCTCCCAGGGCGGACTCGGACTGGGCCTGGCGCTGGTGCGCAGCCTGGTCGAACTGCACCAGGGCAGCGTGAGCGCGCGCAGCCCCGGCGAGGGGCTGGGCACGACGCTGACGGTGAAGCTGCCGCGGCTCGCCGGCGAGGAGACAGGCGCGCCTTCCGCCGCTGCGGCCCAGCCGGACTATGCGCCAGGCGGATTGCGCCTGCTGGTGGTCGACGACAACGCCGATGCCGCGCAGATGCTGGCGGTGTTCATGGAAACGCTGGGGCATCGGGTGACGGTCGAGGGCGACGCCCGGAACGTGCTCGACCTCGCCGCGGCCTTTGCCCCGGACGTCTGCCTGCTCGACATCGGCCTGCCCCATATCGACGGCTACGAACTGGCGCGCCGGCTGCGCGCCGACCCGCGTACCCGCCATGCCATCCTCATCGCCGCCACCGGCTACGGACAGGACGAGGACCGGGCCCGCACCGCAGCGGCCGGATTCGACCATCACTTCGTGAAGCCGCTCGACCTGGCCGCGCTGGCCCAGCTGCTGGCTACGGTGCAGCCGCGCCGCGCCGGCGCGCCCTGATCGCTGCGCGCGCTGCCCCGGCTCGGCAATGCCATCAAAAACAAAAAGCCTGCGTTCCCGCAGGCTTTTTCGCTGGCATCAGCAAAGGGCGGCCGGCTGGCCGCGCCTCTTCAGACGTTGAACAGGAAGTTCAACACATCCCCATCCTTGACGATGTATTCCTTGCCTTCCGCCCGCATCTTGCCCGCCTCCTTCGCGCCCGCCTCACCCTTGTAGGCGATGTAGTCATCGAACGAAATGGTCTGCGCGCGAATGAAGCCGCGCTCGAAGTCGGTGTGGATCACGCCGGCCGCCTGCGGGGCGGTGGCGCCGACCTTCACGGTCCAGGCGCGCACTTCCTTGACGCCGGCGGTGAAGTAGGTCTGCAGGCCGAGCAGTTTATAGGCGGCGCGGATCAGGCGGTCCAGGCCCGGCTCTTCCATGCCCATGTCGGCCAGGAAGGCTGCCTTGTCGGCGTCGTCGAGGTCGGCGATTTCCGATTCGATGGCGGCGCTGATCGCCACGATCGGGGCGTTCTGCTTCTTGGCGAACTCGGTCAGCTGGTCCAGCAGCGGGTTGTCGGTGAAGCCGGTGTCGGACACGTTGGCGACGTACATCGCCGGCTTGGCGGTGATCAGGTGCAGTTCCTTGATCAGCGCCATCTCGTCGGCGTCCAGGCCCAGGGTGCGGACCGGCTGGCCTTCGTTCAGGTGCGGCAGCATGCGCTCGCACAGGGCGACCAGCTTGGCGGCGTCCTTGTCGCCCGAGCGGGCTTTCTTGTTCTCGCGGTGGATCGCCTTTTCGACGGCGGTCAGGTCGGCCAGGGCCAGTTCGGTCTGGATCACTTCGATGTCGTCGATCGGGCTGACTTTGCCGGCCACGTGGATGACGTTCGGGTCTTCGAAGCAGCGCACGACGTTGACGATGGCGTCGGTCTCGCGGATGTGCGACAGGAACTGGTTGCCCAGGCCCTCGCCTTTCGAGGCGCCGGCCACCAAGCCCGCGATGTCGACGAATTCGACGATGGCCGGGACGATGCGCTCCGGCTTGACGATCTCGGCCAGCTGGGCCATGCGCGGATCGGGCACCTCGACCACGCCGACGTTCGGCTCGATGGTGCAGAACGGGTAGTTCTCAGCCGGAATGCCGGCCTTGGTCAGCGCGTTGAACAGGGTGGACTTGCCGACGTTGGGCAGGCCGACGATGCCGCATTGGAGACTCATGGGAATTCTTTCTCTCGATGATGATGGAGCTGCATGCCGCAGCTCGGAAACCCCACATTGTAACCCGGGAGGCGGGCGAATGCCGCAAAAACAGGCGCGGCGACGCCCTGCGGCGGACGCTCCTGATGCCGGCATGCCGCAGGCATGGTCATGTCGGCATTCTTTACAGTTAGTAAGGGTAAAAACTTGCCCGGCAAAAAATCCGCTTTCTCATCAATAACTTATTGCGTTGGAACAATAATTGCTTATTGGTTAGATAACTGATTCTCTTCCGGGACAACCATGAAAAAGATCCTCTTCGCTCTCTTCGCCGCGGCGGCCATGCTCGCCGGCTCGGCCCAGGCCGTTACCGTGCGCGGCTGGGGCACCGGCGCCCTGGTCGGGCATGACCTGACCGATCCGGAGAACAACGGCCAAAGCAACGCCTACGTCAACTACAACGCGGTGTTCCGCTCGTCGGTCGAGCCCTACTTCGGCGCAGAAGGCGCCTTCAATGTGTTCGATAACCGGGTCGGCTCCGGTGACGACAAGTGGTGCTGCGACCTGAACGGCTGGGTCGAAGCCGATTTCGGCAGCACGCGCTACCAGCTCACCAGTTTCACGGCCGCCTCGGGCAACGACGTGCCGGGCCGCGACGCAGACAAATGGCAGATCCTCGGTTCGAACGACGGCGTCAACTACACCGTCATCTTCGCCTACGACCGCGACGGCGTCTCGCCCTGGGGCGTGAACCGCTTGCAGGTGAACGAATACACCGCGGGCGTCGACTACGCGCTGCCGGCCGGGTTCAGCATCTTCCGCTACCAGAGCTTCTCGGTCGTCAGCGGCGGCAATCACCAGCTTGCCGAACTCGAGTTCTTCGGCAAGGAATACGTCGAACCCGCGGACGTGCCGGAGCCGGGCAGCGTCGCCCTGCTCGGACTGGGCCTGTTGCTGGCCTTTGCCGCAGTGCGCCGCAAGCGCGGCTGAGCGTCCGGCGTCGTTCCACAAGCCGCTGCCTTGCGCAGCGGCTTTTTTATTGTCAGATCGCGCGCAGGCGCGACAGGTCCGGCCGCTCGATGAAGGCCGCCAGCTCATCCCGCAGGCACTGCGCTTCGCGCATGGCCTGCAACCATGCGCGCACGCGCGCGTCGTGGTCGAGCCCGTAAAACTTGAAGTCGGCGCGGTCGGGCAGTTTTGCGCGCGGCAGGGTTCTTAAAAATTCCTGCGACGGCGAGACGATCAGCACGTTGTCGAGCCAACCGCGGTTCGGGCCGCGCGCGCAGCGGCGCCAGGGCATGGCCTTGTCCAGCCAGCCCGGCACGATGTGTTCGTTGAAGTGCGGATAGAACACGATCGCGTCCGGTTCCTGGGCTTCCAGGCAGGCGTAGGGCAAGGCCAGGTGATAGTCGATGATGCCGCCGTCCCAGTAATGCCCGCCGGGCGCTCCGGGGATATCGGTCACCGGCTGCATGATCAGCGGCAGCGTGCCCGAGGCGAGCAGGCTGGCGGCGAGATTCTCGCGCGTGAGCGTGGCGAAATGGGTGGTGAAACTGTCGAACTGCGTGCGCAGCCAGGGGATGCCGTCGCGGGCGTCGCCGATCACGACGCGCTCGAGCATGCCGGCAAGCCGCGCGCGCGAGGCGAAGTTGGTCAGCGCCGCGGCGGCGAAGCCGCGCATCTCGGCGCGCCGGTGTGCGGGGGCAGCCAGCGCTCCCTTGCCGCGCACCGCCAGCAGGTGCAGGCGATGGTGGGGGTGGCTGAGGATGTCCTCCTCGTGGCCGCTGACGAATTCGCGCAGCAGTTCCTGCACCACCGCGTTGATCTGCTGGGGGCTGGGCTTGGTGCTGGTGTAGCGCTGGCCGGCGTACAGCGCGCCCAGGCGCTCGAAGGCGCGCACCGGGTCGCGCTGGCAGGCGGCCGCCATGCGCCAGGCGCCGATCGAGGAGCCGATCAGGGTGCGCTCGCGCGCCCGGGAGGGCAGCCACTGCCCGAACACGTACTGGTCGAGGGACTGGAAGATCAGGCCCTTGGGGCCGCCGGCGGCGGCGGGAACGACGGCGATGTCCTGGGCGCGCAGGCCATGCGCGCGGATCTGGGCCAGGGCGCGCGGCCCGGCGTGGAAGTTCAATGCACTCATCCGGAAATTATCGCAGGAAGCGGCCCGGCGCGCCCGCGGCCGACGCCGGCCGACACGTACGATGTCGATCATCTTTACAGCCTGGCCCTGCACAGCCTCCGGCTCGGGGCATGGCCGGTTTGGCACGGAATTCGCATGGTGGTCGGCTGCCCGGCACGTCCGGTGCCAGGCGTTCACCGCGTGACAACCATGAGGGAGACCACGATGAAGAACTACGCAATCCTGGCGGTGCTGATGTTCGCCACTGCGTTCGCCCACGCCGTGCCGACGCGCGGCATCCGCTCGCCGGTGGATGTCGTCGTCAATACGATGGGCGAGTACGAAGAGCGTTGGTATCCGGAAGAGAACATGATCAACAAGTCCGGGCTGCTCACGCCCTTCATCGATGGCGTCACCGATTTCACCGACTACGTCTATACGGCGCCGCTGCATGAAGGCTGGGACGACTACAGCTGGCTCAGCGCCTATATCTATTCGGGCGAGCTGATCTTCGACATGGGACGCGAGTACCGGATCTGGAACTTCATGATGTGGAATGGGGGAACCGGCATCAGCGCCAGTCCGGCGGCATTCACGGTGACGACCTCGCGCACCCTGGACTTCAGCGAGGCGACCGTGGTCGGCACCTTCACCGGACACCAGCGCGACTACGTCGGCACCGAATACTGGATCACGCCCTCGATCGGACGCTACGTCAAGCTGAGCATCGACGGCAACTTCGGCAATCCCTGCTGCGTGGCCATCGGCGAAGTCGCGTTCGACGCCGAACTCCTGCACCCGATCCCCGAGCCGGGCAGCGTGACGCTGGCCGGCATCGGCCTGACGGCCCTGGGCGCCGTGGCCCTGGCGCGCCGCCTGCGCGAGCGGCGCCAGGCGGTCCGGGCCGGCTAGGCGCTCGGGCCCGCTCAGGCCCGCTCAGGCCGTATGCAACTGCATCGTCGCCGCGTCGAGCTTGCCCTCGACGGCCAGCGGGATGATGCGCAGGGCCTTGTCGATCGATTCCTCGATCGGGTCCTGTTCTTCGCGGCGCGGACGGTGCAGCACGAAGTCGGCCACCCCTTGCTGCAGGTTCAGGCTGCGCGGGTGACCGATTCCGATGCGCAGGCGCCAGTAATCCTGGGTGCCGAGGGCCGCGGTGATGTCCTTCAGGCCGTTGTGGCCGCCCGAGGAGCCGCCCTTCTTGAGCTTGGCCACGCCCGGCAGCAGGTCGAGTTCGTCGTGCACGACCAGCACCTCGTCCGGATTGATTTTGTAGAAGCGCGCCAGCGCGCCGACCGATTGCCCGGAGCGGTTCATGAAGGTCAGCGGTTCGAGCAGCCAGACTTCCTTGCCCGAGATCGAGGTCTTCGCCATCAGCGCATTGAAACGGCTCTCGCGCTGCAGGCGGCAGCCCGGCAGGCTGTTGGCAAGGTTGTCGACCAGCCAGAAGCCGGCGTTGTGGCGGGTTTGTTCGTATTCTGGGCCAGGATTGCCGAGGCCGACGATGAGGCGGATGGACATAGCGGTCGCGTCAGGAAAAAGGCGATTATCGCCGAAAATGGGAAAGGATCAGCAATCGGGACAACGCAATAAAAAACCCGCCGGGCAAGCCGCGGCGGGTTTCTCTGCATTCCAGCCGCCCGTCGGGGCGGCGGAAAAATTACTTCTCTTCGCCTTCGGCAGCAGCGGCAGCGCCACGCGGCACGGTCGAGGTGGCGATGGTCAGGTTCTGGCCGTGGGTCAGCGCGGTCACGCCTTCCGGCAGCTTCAGGTCGTTCACGTGGATCGACTGGCCGGCTTCCAGGTTGCCCAGGTCGACTTCGATGAACTCAGGCAGCTTGCCCGGCAGGCAGGCGACTTCCAGTTCGTTCAGCACGTGCGAGATGACAGCGCTGCTCAGCTTGACGGCTGGCGAGGTCTCGGCGTTGATGAAGTGCAGGGTGACCTTGGTGTGGATCGGCTGCGATGCGTCGACGCGCTGGAAGTCAGCGTGCAGGACCAGTTGCTTGTATGCGTGCATCTGGAAGTCGCGCAGCAGGACTTGCTGGGTCTTGCCGTCGATTTCCATGTCCAGCACGGAACCGTGGAAAGCTTCTTTCTTGAGCGCGTGGAACAACGCGTTGCCGTCCAGGGCGATCAGCTGCGGGGCTTCGGCGCCACCGTAGATGATGCCAGGGGTCTGGCCAGCGTTGCGCAGGCGGCGGCTCGCTCCGGTGCCCTGCAGGGTGCGGTTGAATGCGACTACTTTCATGTGAAACTCCAATAGTTGGGTGGGCCCGAATGTCCGGAACATGTTCCGAACCCGGCTGCCCGGTGGTTTACCGGCTCCCGCGACCAGGAACCGGCGATGGTTGAGCGCTGACTGCGCACTCAAGAATTCCGATATTTCTACGACACAACGGCGCGCCGGCTTTTCAGCCTGGCGCGCCGTGGTTTGATGCGTGTATTGCTTAGTCGACGAACAACGACATCACCGAGTCGCCCTTGACGATGCGCTTGAAGGTCTCGGCCAGCAGCGGAGCACAGGTCAGCTGGCGGATCTTCGGGCAGGCGGCGCCGGCGGCCGACAGCGGGATGGTGTCGGTGACAACCAGCTCGTCCAGCGGCGAGTTCGAGATGCGGTCGATTGCAGGACCCGACAGGACCGGGTGGGTGCAGTAGGCCACGACTTTCTTGGCGCCGCGCTCCTTGAGCACTTCGGCAGCCTTGGTCAGGGTGCCTGCGGTGTCGACCATGTCGTCCATGATCACGCAGTTACGGCCTTCGACTTCGCCGATGATGTTCATGACTTCCGACACGTTCGCCTTCGGACGACGCTTGTCGATGATCGCCAGGTCGCAGCCGAGGCGCTTGGCCAGCGCACGGGCACGCACCACGCCGCCGACGTCGGGCGAGACGACCAGCAGGTCGTCGTACTTCTGCTTCTGCAGGTCGCCCAGCAGGATCGGGGAAGCGTAGATGTTGTCGACCGGGATGTCGAAGAAGCCCTGGATCTGGTCGGCGTGCAGGTCCATGATCAGGACGCGCTCGACGCCGGCTTCTTCCAGCATGTTGGCGACGACTTTTGCCGAGATCGCGACACGCGCCGAACGCGGGCGGCGGTCCTGGCGGGCATAGCCAAAGTAGGGAATGGCAGCGGTAATGCGGCCAGCCGATGCGCGCTTGAGAGCGTCGACCATCAGCATGATTTCCATCAGGTTGTCGTTGGTGGGAGCGCAGGTCGATTGCAGAACGAAGACGTCCTTGCCACGAACGTTCTCGTTGATTTCGACCATTACTTCGCCATCGGAGAACTTCGAGACCACGGCTTTACCGAGAGGAATGCCGAGGTTTTTTGCGACCCCTTCTGCTAGCGCCGGATTGGCATTGCCGGTAAAAACCATCAGGTTTTCGTAAGCCATGGGAGTCCCAGAAAGGTGAGCTTGAACTTGAAAAACAATCAGCCGGATATACCGGCTGATTATGCGTTAAGGAGAGCGACGTTGTCGCGCTTTCCTGATTTACCCGCTGGACGCATACGCATCGACAGACCGGATAAATTGAATGGCAGGGGAACAAGGATTCGAACCTTGGAATGCCGGAATCAAAATCCGGTGCCTTAACCAACTTGGCGATTCCCCTACGCAACCTACAGCTTACCGCAGTGCTTAACTATTGTAACGTCAATCGCTGCGACAGGCAAAATTTTATTCCACAACATACTGTTTTGCAAGAGCTTTTTCATCGGGTGTCGCGCCAGCGATTTTGCTTTCCACGATTTCCAGTTGCCGGGCACTTGCGCCAACACCTGATCCGCTTCCGCTTCGCCGGGCAGCGCGCAAAATACACACGCCCCTGAGCCAGTCATCCTGGCAGCGCCGTAACGTCCCAACCACGTGATCGCTTCTTCTACTTCAGGAAACAACCGGGCCGCTACTGCTTGCAAATCATTTTTCCCATATGCACTTAACTTATGTGCCTCAGGAAAGTCCGCTATTCTGACGGGTTTTGTGTCCCTTGTCAAATCGGGCGCGGTGAAAATTGCAGGGGTCGGCACCGACACACCCGGCTCGATCACCACATACCAGCAATCCGGGCCTTCCACCGGCTGCATCGCCTCCCCTATTCCCTCGACAAAGGCGGTCTGGCCATAGAGGAAGAAAGGGATGTCGGCGCCCAGCGGCAGGCCGATCTCCATCAGCTCGGCGTCGCTGAAACCGCCCTGCCACAGGTGGTTCGCCGCCATCAGCGCGGTCGCGGCGTCGGACGAACCGCCGCCCAGCCCGCCGCCCATGGGCAGGATTTTGTCGAGCCGCACATCGATCCCGGGCACGGCGCGCCCGTGGCGCGCTTCATGGGCCTCGGCCAGGCGGCGCAGCGCGCGCACCACCAGGTCCTGCTCTTCGGGCACGCCGGGCACCTCGTTGCTGCGCACAATGCGGCCATCGTCGCGCAGGTCGAAATGCAGGGTGTCGGCGTGGTCGATCAGTTGAAAGACGCTTTGCAGCAGGTGGTAGCCGTCGGCGCGGCGGCCGACGACGTGCAGGAACAGGTTCAGCTTGGCCGGAGCCGGGCAATGGTGCAGCGACTTCATCAGGCGGGGTTGATGATGATGCGGATCTGCAGCTCGCCGCTCGTGGCGGTGGCGCTGCGCTCGGCGTCGATGCGCTGGGGCACCGGCCGTGCTGCCTTTTCGTCCTGCCAGGACACGAAGCGCAGGCGCCAGCCATCCTTGGTGTAGACGCTGTTATTCGCCGGCGACGCGACGAAGCGCTTGCCGTCGGCCGCCGTGGCATAGCCCTGCATCCAGTCGCGCAGGCCGGCGACCGGCAGCGACCAGCCCAGCGCCCGCGAAGTCAGGGTGTCGATGTCCTGGGCGCTCATCGGCTCGCGGCCCGCCTGGGTCAGCGTGGCCCCTTGCGGCGTGACGCTGATCTCGGCCAGGGTCTGGCCCAGTGGCGACGCCAGGCTGACGTCGATGCGGCCCGGCTGCTGCGACCACTCGAAATTGCCCGTGACCGAACCCGGCTGGCCGTCCTTTTCATAGTTCACCGACAGGCGGCCGCTCAGTTCGATCGTTTCGCGGTAGTCGGCGACGGTGGATTGGGACAGGGGCGCGCTGGCGCAGCCGGCGAGCGCGGCGGCGAAGGCGAACAGGGTCAGGCGGCGGGACATCGTCATCGGTCGAAGTACTTTGCAAAAAGAGCGGCGGGCATCTGCCCGCCGCGGGATTCATGTTGTTACCACAATTATTTCACAGCGACAGGCGCAGGCGCGCCAGCGTGCTGCGCAGGGTGTCGTTCTGCGGGTCCTTGGCGCGCGCCTCGAGCCAGAGCTTCTGGGCGTCGGCGCGCTTGCCGCGCTGCCATAGCACTTCGCCCAGGTGCACGGCGATCTCCGGGTCGCGGCGCAGGCTGTAGGCGCGGCGCAGGTGGGTCTCGGCCGCCTCCAGGTTGCCCATGCGGTATTCGACCCAGCCCATGCTGTCCATGATGAAGGGGTCTTCCGGCGCCATCGCCAGCGCCTTCTCGATCAGCGCCCGCGCTTCGTCCAGGCGGACGTTGCGCTCGGCCAAGGAATAGCCGAGGGCGTTGTAGGCATGGTGGTTGTCCGGCGCCAGGCGCATCACTTCGCGCAGCGCCCGCTCCATCTCCTCGACCTCGCCGGTCTTCTCGGCCAGCAGGGCGTAGTCGTAGAGCAGGTCCGGATTGGTCGGGAAGCGCCTGGTCGCGGCCTGCATCAGTTGATACGCCTGTTCGGCCTGGCCGGCGTCGCGCAGGATCTGGGCTTCGGCGGCAAGCACCTGGGCCTGGGCGGCGGGTTCGGATGGCTTGAGCGAGGCGAGCAGGCGGCGCGCGGCCGGCACGTCGCCGCCCTTGCCGAGCAACTGGGCGCGGCGTAGCTGGGCGCTGAACACGGTCTTCTCGTCGCCCTCGGGCAGCTTGTCGAGCCAGCCGGCGGCGGCCTGCAGATCTCCGCGCTCCTCGGCCAGTTGCGACAGGATCAGGAGCGCCTTCGAGGGGTCGCGCTCGTCGTCGGGATTACGGCCCAGCACGTCGACGAAGCGGGTGAAATAGCGCTCGGCCCCGGCCGGGTCGTTCAACTGGGTCGACAGCACGCCCAGCGCATACAGCGTGGTGACATTGTCCGGCTGTTGCTGGTCGAGCAGCAGGAACTGGCGGCGCGCTTCCTCGTACTGCTTGGCGTTGACGAGGATGCGCGCATGGGCGGCGCGCACCTCGCGCGCATTCGGATTGGTGACCAGAAATTGCTCCAGCAGCGCGGTGGCTTCCGCTTCGCTGTCGCTGGCCTGGGCCAGGGTGAGCATCGCGATCTGCGAGGACGACTGCAGCGCCAGCGCGGCGCGCGCCTGCCTGGCGCCCTCCTCCTTGGCGCCGCGCGACAAGGCCGCCTGGGCCAGCACGACGCGGCCCTCGACCGTATCGCCGTAGGGCGCGACCAGGCGCTCGAGCATGGCGTTCGCCGCTTCCTTGTCCTTGGCGCGCGCGAGCAACTGCTGCACCTGGTAGAGCACCACGCCGCGCGCTTCCAGCGGCGCGCCTTCCAGGCGCTTGCGGAAGATGGCTTCGGCGTCGGCGATATTGTCGGAGAGGATGACCATCCCCAGATAGTATTGCGTGGCTTCGTCGGACTCCGGGTCGAGCTTGCGCCATTCGCGCACCGCGGCCAGGGTGTCTTCGGGCTGGCGCGCGGCGAGGGCCATCTCGGCGGCGCGGCGCGCCAGGCGCGGGTCGCGCGTCTGCTGGGCCAGCGCCAGCATCGTCAGGTAGGGGCCTTGCCAGTCGCCCTTGCGGAACGCGAACTCGGCGCGCAGCAACTGGTTCAGCAGGGTCGGCGTCAGCTCGACCTTGGGCAGGCGCGCCAGTTGCGCTTCCTTCTCGGCCTCCGCCGCGGCTTCGGCTTTCGCTGCGTGCGCTTCGGCATCAAACTGCGGATCGGCGGCCTGGGCGCTGGCTGCCGTTTGCGCAACAGGCTGCGGTTGCGGCGCCACAGCGCATGCCGCCAGCACACCGGAGAGAGTTACAATGACGAAAGCGTTTTTCAAAGCTAGTCCATATCGGGAAGGATGTCCCGATTCTACGCCCAAGCCCCGCTGCGCGTGCGACCCCGCAACACGAATTTACAAGAATTTGTCAGATTTTCATGCCTGAACTCCCGGAAGTAGAAGTCACCCGGCGCGGCGTCGCGCCGCACCTGGAAGGCCGCGTGGTCGAGCAGGTCGTGTTCCGCCGCGAAGGCCTGCGCTGGCCCTTCCCCACCCACCTCGCCGAGACCCTGGTCGGCCAGCGCATCGAGCACGTCAAGCGGCGCGGCAAGTACCTGCTGCTCGGTTTCGCGAGCGGCACCCTGATCGTCCACCTCGGCATGTCGGGCCACCTGCGCGTGCTGCCGCCCGGTATCGAGCTGAAAAAGCATGACCACTTCGACCTCGTCGTCAGCCTGGACGGCGTGCGCCAGGTGCTGCGCCTGCACGATCCGCGCCGCTTCGGCGCCGTGCTCTGGCATGGCATCGACGACGGCGAGCTGGAGCAGCACATCCTGCTGCGCGGCCTCGGCGTCGAGCCGCTGGAAGAAAAGTTCTCGGCCGAGCTGCTGTACCGCGAGACGCGCAAGCGCAGCGCGCCGATCAAGCAGGTGCTGCTGGCGGGCGACATCGTGGTCGGCGTCGGCAACATCTACGCCTGCGAAAGCCTGTTCCGCGCCGGGATCAACCCGAAGACGCCGGCCTCGCGCATCAGCCGCGCACGCTACGACAAGCTCGCCAGCGCGATCCGCGAAGTACTGGCCGCCGCCATCGTGCAGGGCGGCAGCACATTGCGTGACTTTATTGCCGTAAACGGACAGTCAGGATATTTCCAGCAGACATATTTCGTCTATGATCGTGCTGGAGTGCCTTGCCGCAACTGTGGCGCTCCGGTACGCCAGATCAAGCAGGGCCAGCGGTCCACTTTCTACTGCGCGACCTGCCAGCGGTAAGCAAACTTTCGAGCGGGCGGAACATGCAACAGATTCAAGAATACGGCGCCTGGCGCGCCGCCATTGCCGATGCGCTGGACGCCTACCGCGCCGCGCTGCAGGCGGCCGAGCTGGCCGACGCCGCCACCCTGGGCCGCATGAAGCAGGCCCAGGAGCGCCTGCGCGGCGACCGCCTGTCGGTCGCCTTCGTGGCCGAGTTCTCCCGCGGCAAATCGGAACTGATCAATGCGATCTTCTTCGCCGACTACGGCCAGCGCATCCTGCCTTCGGCCGCGGGACGCACCACCATGTGCCCGACCGAGCTGCTGTACGACGCCGCCTTCGAACCCTGCATCCGCCTGCTGCCGATCGAAACGCGCGCCAGCACGCTCTCGACGGGCGACTACCGCGACGATCCGGCCGCCTGGACCATGCTGCCGCTCGCGCTCGACGACCCCGAGCGCATGCGCGAGGCCTTCCGCCAGGTCAGCCTGACGCGCCGCGTACCTGCCGAGGAAGCGCAGCGCTACGGCCTCTACGACCCGCAGGACCCTGAGCACGCCGATGCGCTGGGCCCGGACGGCACGGTCGAGATCCCGCAGTGGCGCCACGCCATCATCAACCTGCCCCACCCGCTGCTCAAGCAGGGCCTGGTGATCCTCGACACGCCGGGCCTGAACGCGATCGGCACCGAGCCGGAACTGACGCTGAACCTGATCCCGAACGCGCACGCGGTGCTGTTCGTGCTGGCCGCCGAGACCGGCGTGACGCGCAGCGACATCGAGGTCTGGCGCACCCACATCGGCGCCGGTCCGGGCCGCATCGTCGTCCTGAACAAGATCGACGCCATGTGGGACCCGCTCAAGAATGAGGACGACAACGAAGCCGAGCTCACGCGCCAGCAGCACAGCGTGGCCCGGCAGCTCGGGCTCGAGCCGGAACAGGTGTATCCGGTGTCGGCCCAGCAGGCGCTGGTCGGACGCATCCAGGGCGACATCGACTTGTTCGAGCGCAGCCGCGTCGGCGCGCTGGAAGCGGCCCTGCTGCACTCACTGGTGCCGCAGAAGAAGGCGATCCTGTCGCGCCAGTTGCGCGAGGACCTGGCCGCCCTGGAGAATGCCCTGGCCGGCGCGCTGGCGGCGCGCACCCGCGACCTGGTCGAGCAACTGCAGGAACTCAAAAGCCTGCGCGGCAAGAACCAGGCCGTGCTGGCGCTGATGATGCGCCGCATCGAGGCCGAGCGGAAGGATTTCGACGCCGGCCTGCTGCGCCTGCAGGAAGCGCGCACGCGCTTCGCGGCGCTGTCGACCCAGCTCTATTCCCTGCTCGGCATGGACGCGGTGCAGCGCCAGGCCGAGTCCGTGCGCCTGGCCCTGCAGGCCACCCGTTTCGCCACCGGCATGCGCGCCCCGGTGCGCATGTTCTTCGACGAAGCACGCGCGGCGCTGGACGCGGCGGAGGCCAAGGTCGGCGAGATCGGCGCCATGACCGAGGCCATGGTGCGCGGCTTCGCGGCCGAACACGGCCTGACCCTGTCGGCGCCGCCTTCGATTACGCTGGCGCGCTACCGCGCCGAGATCGACGCCATCGAGGCGCTCTACGCCAGGCAGTTCGGCACCGCCACCCTGCTCATGACCAGCCGCGCGACGCTGATGGAACGCTTCTTCGATTCGATCGCCTCGCGCGTGCGGCGCGCTTTCCGCGCCGCGAATGCCGATGTGGAGGCCTGGCTGAAGGTGATCATGGCGCCGCTCGAGACCCAGATCCGCCAGCACAAGGAACAGTTGCGCCACCGCCTGGCCTCGATCCAGCGCATCCACGACGCGACCGACAGCCTGGAACAGAAGATCGCCGCCTTCGAAGCGCGCCAGGCCGAACTGGAACGCCAGCGCCGCGCCGTGCTGGACCTGGGCGCGGCCGTCTGCGCGGCGCTGGGCGAACCCGCCCTATTGGAAGCTGCATAGAAGTTGTATGAAACGTTTGACCGAATTCGACGACCTGATCGACCCGACCTTCTCGAGCGCCGTGATCGCGTGGCAGCGCGCGCACGGCCGCCACACGCTGCCCTGGCAGAACACGCGCGACGCCTACCGCGTCTGGCTCTCCGAAATCATGCTGCAGCAGACGCAGGTGGCGGCGGTGCTGGGCTATTACGCGCGCTTCCTCGAACGCTTCCCGACCGTGCAGGCCCTGGCCGAGGCGCCGATCGAGGACGTGATGGCGCACTGGAGCGGCCTGGGCTACTACACCCGCGCCCGCAACCTGCACGCCTGCGCCCGCCGCGTGGTGAACGAATACGGCGGCGTGTTCCCGAGCGACCCGGCCCTGCTCGCCGACCTGCCCGGCATCGGCCGCTCCACGGCCGCCGCGATCACCGCCTTCTCGAGCGGGACGCGCGCCGCCATCCTGGACGGCAACGTGAAACGGGTGTTCGCGCGCGTGTTCGGCGTCGACCAGTATCCGGGCGAAAAACGCGTCGAGGAGGCGCTGTGGCGCCGTGCCGATGCGCTCCTGCCCGAGGAAGGCATCGAATCGTACACGCAGGGGCTGATGGACCTGGGCGCGACCCTGTGCACGCGTTCGAAGCCCGAATGCGGCCGCTGTCCGCTGCAGGCGCGCTGCGTTGCGTTTGCGACGGATCGCACCGCCGAGCTGCCGGTGCGCAAACCGAAAAAGGCGACGCCCGAGAAGCGCGCCGACCTGCTGGTGGTCGTGCATGACGGCGAAGTGCTGCTGGAGCAGCGCCCGGGCAGCGGGATCTGGGGCGGCCTGCTGTCGCTGCCGGAAGTCGAGGGACATGTGGCGCTGGGCGATGCCGCTCCTGCACTGGTGCCGCCTGCGAACCTTGCCCAGGCGTTTAAGTGCTTCGGTGATGTCGAGGAAGCGCAGGCGCTGCTGCCGCTGGCGCACGTGTTCACGCACTACAAATTGCACATCTTCCCGCACAAGCTCACGCTGGCCGCGCGGCCGGCGACGCCGGCGGGTCATGTGTGGTGGAAGCTGGCGGACATTGACGCGGCGGCCTTGCCGGCGCCGGTCAAGAAGCTGCTCGGGGAGCTCGCACGGCCAAGCCTGTTCTAGGCTTTTCGTAGGGTGGGCACCTGTGCCCACGCTGTCTCACCGGTTGCGTCACGGCGCACTTTATCGCGGCCGTTCGTGGTCGAGACAATGTTCTCGTAGGGTGGGCTCTTCAGCCCACGCGGTCCCACCGGTTGCATCACGGCGCCTTTATCGGGGACGTTCGCGGTCGGGACACGCACCATACAGCGTGGGCTCAGGAGCCCACCCTACGAAAACCGACAGGGCCCGATGGACGGCGCCGTCATGCATATGGTGAGACGGCGTGGGTTCAGGAACCCACCCTACGAAAATACGGGTATGCCGATGTCGCGTATCCCGCGTTACGAGCCGTCCACCCTACAGATGATCGAGCGAAAAAATCCGCCGATGCTCGCGGATCGCATACCGGTCCGTCATCCCCGCAATGTAGTCCGCAATCTTGCGCGCCTGCTTCATGGTGTCGCCATCGGCCGCCTGGTAGTCCGGCGGCAGCAGCACCGGGTCTGTCATGAAGGCGTCGAACAGCTCGCGCACGATGCGGCTGGCCTTCACGCGCATGCGGTTGACCTGGAAGTGGCGGTACAGGTTCGCGTACAGGAAGCGTTTCAGGGCCGTGGTCTCCGCGCGCATCTTGTCCGAGAAACGGATCAGCGGCGGTCCCTGGCGCACGTCGTCGATACTCTGCGGCGCGGCCTCGCGCAGGCGCTCGGCCGAGGTCTCGACCAAGTCGGCCGTCATCGCCGTGATCATCAGGCGGATCGTCTCGTACAGCGCGCGCCGTCCCGGCAGGCCGGGATACTGGGCCTCGACCTGGTGGCGCAGGCGGGCGAACAACTCGACTTCTTCCATCTGCGCCATCGTCAGCAGGCCGGAACGCAGGCCGTCGTCGATGTCGTGGTTGTTGTAGGCGATCTCGTCGGCCAGGTTGGTGAGCTGGGCTTCCAGGCTCGGCTGGGTCTTGTCGATGAAGCGCTGGCCCAGTTCGCCCAACTGGCGCGCATTGTTCAGCGAGCAGTGCTTGAGGATGCCCTCGCGCGTCTCGAACGTGAGGTTCAGTCCGTCGAAGGCGCCGTAGTGTTCCTCGAGCTGGTCGACCACGCGCAGGCTTTGCAGGTTGTGCTCGAAGCCGCCGTAGTCCTTCATGCATTCGTTGAGCACGTCCTGGCCGACGTGGCCGAAAGGCGTGTGGCCGAGGTCGTGCGCCAGCGCCGTGGCCTCGACCAGGTCTTCGTTCAGGCGCAGGCTGCGCGCCAGGGTGCGCCCGATCTGGGCCACCTCGATCGAGTGCGTCAGGCGGGTGCGGAACAGGTCACCCTCGTGGTTCAGGAAGACCTGGGTCTTGTACTCCAGCCGGCGGAAGGCCGTGGAGTGGATGATGCGGTCGCGGTCGCGCTGGAATTCGCTGCGCGAGCCCGGCGCCGGTTCAGGATAACGACGCCCGCGCGATCTTGACGAATGCGCCGCATAAGGTGCGAGGTGGGCGTCGAAGTCCATCACCCCCTCCCGTCGCTCACGCAGGCCGCCAGCGTGGCACGCAGCACCTCCTGCGGCACGCTGGTGATGCTCGGGCTGCCCAGGGGTTTCAGGAGGATGAACTTGATCGCCCCGCCCTCGTTCTTCTTGTCGACTTCCATCAGCTCGATCCAGCGCTCGATGCCGAGGTCGGGCGCTACCGTCGGCAGGCCGGCGGCCTGCACCAGGGCGCGCACGCGTTCGAGCGTGGCCGCGTCGACCAGGCCCAGGCGGTGCGACAGGTCGGCCGCCATCACCATGCCGCAGCCGACCGCTTCGCCGTGCAGCCATTCGCCATAGCCCAGGCCGGCCTCGATCGCGTGGCCGAAGGTGTGGCCGAAGTTCAGCACCGCGCGCAGGCCGCCCTCGCGCTCGTCCTTGCGCACGACGTCGGCCTTGATCTCGCAGGAACGCGCGATCGCGTGCGCCAGCGCTTGCGGTTCGCGCGCCACCAGGGCCTGGATGTTGGCCTCGATCCAGTCGAAGAATTCGACGTCGAGGATGGCGCCGTGCTTGATCACTTCGGCCAGGCCGGCCGACAGCTCGCGGTCCGGCAGCGTCGACAGCGTGGAGGTGTCGGCCAGCACCGCGCGCGGCTGGTAGAAGGCGCCGATCATGTTCTTGCCGAGCGGGTGGTTGATGCCGGTCTTGCCGCCGACCGAGGAATCGACCTGGGCCAGCAGGGTCGTCGGGATCTGCACGAAGGGCACGCCACGCATGTAGCTGGCGGCCGCGAAGCCGGTCAGGTCGCCGATCACGCCGCCGCCCAGGGCGACGAGGGTGGTCTTGCGGTCGCACTTGTTGGCCAGCAGGGCGTCGAACACGCTCATGAGCGAGCCCCAGTGCTTGTGCTCCTCGCCGTCGGGGAGCACGATCTCGACCACCTCGCGCCCGGCGGCGCGCAGGGGCGCGGCCACCTTGTCCAGGTACAGCGGCGCCACCGTGGTGTTGGTGACGATGGCCACCTTGTTGCCGCCGATATGGCGCGCCAGCGCCGCCGGGTCGGAGAGCAAACCGGGGCCGATCGCAATCGGATAGCTGCGTTCGCCCAGTTCGACGTTGAGAGTAAGTTGTGCTGCCTGGTTCATCGATGTCTTTGCGCGCCGGGCGCGCCCGGCTGCGAGCGCGTCCAGCTGTTCTAGGATAGTCTGGACCATCGATTGTACGTTAGGTCGGCCGGTATCGATGACGAGGTCCGCAATCTCGCGGTACAGCGGCTCGCGCTGTGCCAGCAATTGTTCGAGCTTGCGGCGTGGATCGGCCGTCTGCAGGAGCGGACGGTTCTTGTCGTGGGAGGTGCGCTGCAGGATGGCGCCGATGCCGGCGCGCAGGTAGATCACGGTGCCGCGCTCGGCCAGCAGGGCGCGGCTGGCCGGGTCGAGGATGGCGCCGCCGCCGGTGGCCAGGACGATGTCGCCCTGGGCCGTCAGCTCGCGGATCATTTCGGCCTCGCGGCGGCGGAAGCTCGCCTCGCCCTCGATCTCGAAGATCCAGGGAATCGAGGCGCCGGTACGCGCCTCGATGGCGTGGTCGGAGTCGACAAAGCGCTTGCCCAGCCGGCGCGCGAGGAGCCGGCCGATGGTGGTCTTGCCGGACCCCATTAGTCCGACAAGAAACACATTTTCGGATTTCACATCAGTTTGCGGTGAACTTGAACTCCGTAATCTTACCCTGAGGCGTCTTCACCTGGAGCGTGAAATCGCCTGGTGCGCATGCCGGATCCGGCGTGACGGTCATCAGGTGCACCGTGCCGCCGGGTGTCGTGGTCGAATTGATGGTCGCCGGCGACACCGCCGCCACGGTCAGTTTGTTGGCCGACGGGACCGTCACCGCGGTCCCGTAAGGCAGCGGATTGTTCCTGCTATCGGCCAGGCGCACCGACAGGTTCTGCGCCTGGCAGCTGGCGCCGGCGGCCCCCGTGACCGGGATCACGGCGCCGTTGCCGAGCGCCCCGCCGGTGCAGCTCGCGCCATTGCAGACCTGGGTCAGGATGGCGTCCGAACCGCTGAAGACAACTTCGATCGCGCTGCGCAGGTAGTTCATGCCCCATTTGCCGTTACCGTTGGCCATGAAGGTCGTGCTCTTGAACGGGAATGGCCGGTCGCCGAGCGCAGGTTCGTACACGCCGTTCAGGTTGGTGTCGAGGAAGGGGTCGCCCATGTCGCCCTCTTCCGGAGCGGCCGGGAAGGGTTCGCCGCCGCTCGGGCAGGGGTCGACCAGCGGCCGGTAGCCGGCAGGTGCGCCGGTGCAGGTGTACTGGCCGTCGCCGTTCAGGTCGACGAAGTTCTCGATGCCCTGCACGAAGGCCAGCACGGTGACCCGGCCATCGAGCGGGCGGAAGTTCTGGGTCACCAGGTCGACCGAGCAGCCGCCATCCCTGGTATTGCAGGCGCCCTGGGCCGAACTGCCGACCGCGCCGCCTTCGGTGACGAAGTTGATCGTGGTGCCGTCCGAGACCGGATTGCCGTACTGGTCCGCGAGGCGCACCATGATGCCGACGCGCTGGCCATCGACGTCGCCGCCCTCGATGTTGTAGTGATCGGCGCTCATCGACATCGAACGCTGGATCGGCAGGCCGGTCGAAATCGTCAGCGCATCGGACAGGCCGGTAATGGTGAGGCCGTTGCGCGTGGCGGTGGCCGTCACGCGCACGGGGGTCGGGATCGTGCCCGAGGAAACCATGGTGCTGACGTCGCCGTTGGTGTCCGTGGTCGCGTGCGTCGGATTGACGCTCAGGCCACCGGTGTAGGTGGTGGCGGCGAAGTCGACCTCGACGCCGGCCAGCCCCTTGTTCTGCTGGTCGACCACGCGGAAGGTCAACTGGGCCGATTCGGAACGGCCCTCGCCGCCGGAACCCTTCAGCACGATCGAGGTGCCGCTCACGCTGCTGCCGGAGAACTGGACCGATCCGATATTGGCCGGGCTGACGTCGAGCGAGATGGTCTGGCTCGAGTTGCCGATCGACGCGGTGATGGTGTCGCGTCCGAGCGAGCAGCCGTTGTTGGTGTAGGTCGCCACCTGCACGCCATTGCTCATCGCACCCGGCACCAGGGTGGCGGTGCCGGCGCCGACGCAGTCGGAGGTCAGGATCAGGCCGGTCGCGACGGTAGCCGGCTGGCCGGCGCTGGTGACCGGGATATGCAGGGCCACGGTGCTGAAGGCCGGCAGCGCGCCCGTCAGCGGGGTGTTGAACGACAGCGTGCCCAGCGTCAGCGGCGCGGCGCCGATGGAGATGTTCATGCCGGCGGTGCCGGTCTTGCCTTCGACCACGGAGGTGGCGCTCAGGGCGGCCGCGCCCGAGGCGGTATAGCTGGCCGGCTTGACCGTGACCACGGCCACGCCGTTGGCATCGGTCAGCGCCGAGGCGGTATCGGGCGTGAAGGTGACCAGGCTAGCCGAGGAGGTAGCGAACTGGACGATGGCGCCCACGGCCGGCTTGCCGTCCGGGCCCAGGACCGTGGCCTTCAGGCTGGCGCTCTGGCCGCCGGACAGGCTAGCGACGGCATTGCCGGCGCCGTCGACCAGGGCCACCACGACCTTGGTGTTGGTGGTGACGGCGCCGGTGCCGCCGCCGTTGCCGCTGCTGCCGCCGGGCGCGGGGACCGCGCCGGGATTACCGCCGCCGCCGCCGCAGGCAGCCAGGGCCGCCGCGGCAAACAGGGTCAGGGCCGCCAGGCGCAGTTGCGGGGCGGGCTTGGAGGGGTTCGGGGAGTGCTGCATTGTCGTTCCAGTGTTTGTTGATTGTTGGTAGTTGGTCACTCATGCAGCCGGCATACGGCCCGGCCATCAAAAAACGAACGCCACAGCGACCGGCTTCCGGCGCTGTGGCGAAAAACGCTGACTCTGCCGGCGCACGCGGCGCCGGCCTTACGTTGTTGAAGCTGCCGCTTAGCGGGCCGCCGCCATGCGGTCGGCCACGATCTTCGGCGTGATGAAGACCAGCAGTTCGGTCTTCGCGCTCTCGCGCCCCTGGGTCTTGAACAGGTAGCCCAGCACCGGGATATCGCCCAGCAGCGGCACCTTGCTTTCGTTGCTGCGCTCGGTCTGCTGGTAGATCCCGCCCAGCACCACCGTGCCGCCGTTCTCGACCATGACCTTGGTCTTCACGTGCTGGGTGTTGATGGCGAAGCCGGCGCGCGTCTCGTCGCCTTTCGAATCCTTGCTCACGTCCACTTCCAGCACCACGTTGCCGTCCGGGGTGATCTGCGGGATCACTTCCAGGCGCAGGTTGGCTTTCTTGAACTCGATCGAGGTCGCGCCGCTCGACGAAGCGACCTGGTACGGCAACTCGATGCCCTGTTCGATCACGGCCACCATCTTGTCCTCGGTGACCACGCGCGGGCTGGAAATGATCTTGCCCTTGCCGTCCGCTTCCAGCGCCGACAGCTCCAGGTTCAGGAAGCGGTTGTCGGCCGAGGAGAACAGGCTGAAGGCCAGGCTCGGGGCATTGATGCCGCCGATCGCCGCCGCCGGCAGGTTCACCAGGGTCGAATTGTCGAAGGTGCTGCCGCTGGTCTGGCCGGTGACCGCCGCGGCGCCGGCGAGGTTGCCGCTGACACCGACGCGGTTGTTGCCGCCCAGGCCGTAGCCGGGGTCGCCGCCGGCCGCGCGGCGCGCATCGTTGAAGCCGATCTTCGCGCCCAGGTTGCGCGAGAAGCCGTCGTTCGCTTCCACCAGGCGCGCCTCGATCAGGACCTGCTTCGAGGCCACGTCGGTCTTCTGGATCAGCATGCGGATGTCCTCGATCTTCGAGGCGATGTCGGTCACGAACAGCTGGTTCGTGCGCGGATCGATGATGGCGCTGCCGCGCTTGGACAGCACGCGGTTGCGGTTGTCGCCGCCCGGCGCGCCGCTGGCGTCCAGGCCGAACACGGTGCGGAAGGACTCGGCCTTCTGGTAGTTCAGCTGGAAGATCTCCGAGCGCAGCGGCTCCAGGTCCGAGATCTGGGCGCGCTGTTCGAGCTCGAGCTTTTCCTTGGTCAGCAGTTCTTCCTTCGGCGCGATCCACATCACGGTGCCGTTCTTGCGCATGTCCAGGCCCTTCGACTGCAGGATCACGTCGAGCGCCTGGTCCCAGGGCACGTCCTTCAGGCGCAGGGTCAGGCTGCCGCTCACGGAGTCGCTGGCGATGATGTTCAGGCCCGAGATGTCGGCCACCGCCTGCAGCGCGGCGCGCACTTCGATGTTCTGGAAGTCGAAGCTGATCTTCTCGCCGTTGAAGCCCTGCGGGCCGCCCAGCTTGTTCGGGTCTTCCTTGACCGGACGCACATCGACCACGAGCTGGGTGTCGCTCTGGTAGACCGACTGCTCCCACTGGCCTTGCGCCTCGATGGTCATGCGCACGTTGTTGCCCTGTGCCGCGGTGGTGACACGCGAGACCGGCGTGCCGAAGTCGGTCACGTCGAGGCGGCGGCGCAGCGATTCCGGCAGGCCGGTGTTCAGGAAGTCGACCTGGACGCGGTTGCCGAGCTGGCGCACGTCCACGGCCACCTGGTTGTTCGGCAGGTCGACCACGACGCGGCCTTCGCCGTTGCTGCCGCGGCGGAAGTCGAGGTTGCGCAGCGATTGACGGGCGGCCGGCTGCACCGCGGCGGCCGCAGTGCTGACCTGGCTGGCCATGGCCGTGCCGCCGGTGCCGTCGATGGTGACGAGGATCGCCTTGCCGTCGATCGCGGTGGTGTAGTTCACGGAGCGTTGGAGGTTCAGCACCAGGCGGGTGCGTTCGCCCGCCTGCACCACGTTCACGCCGCGCACGTCGCCCAGGTTGATCTCGTGGGTGCTCTTGCCGGTGGCGTTGCTGGTGGCGCCGAAGTCGAGCGCGATACGGGCCGGGTTGGTGATCGCGAAGCCGATCGGCGGCTTGGCCGGGGCGTTCCTCATCGCGATGTTGAGCACCACGTTGGCGCCCTGCTGGTTGGCCGTGATCGACTCGATGGCGTTGTCTGGCGCCTGCGCCTGCGCGGCCTGCACGCCCAGCGCCAGCAGCAGCGCCGCGCCCAGGCGCAGCAGCCAGCCTGGCAGCATGCGCGCCGCGCCGCTGTTCATTGCAAATTGGGTCATTTCCCGGTCTCCTTACTTTCCTGCAGCTCCAGCTTCGATATCCGCTCGACCCAATCGCCGCCGGCGTCCTGTACCATTTCCCTGATTTCCACCGCCGCCGGCGTCACGCGCGTGACCTGGCCGAAGTTCTGGCCGAGGCGCTGGCCGACCCGCACGCGGTAGATGGCGTTCTCGATGCGCAGCAGCGCAAAGCTCGTCCCGCCCTTCTGCATGGTGCCGACCATCGTCATGGTGTCGAGCGGGTAGGCCTCGAGGGCCTCGCGCGGGCGCTCCAGGTCCGGCTGCAGCGTGCTGCGCGCCTGCGCCAGCAGTCCCGCGTCGGCCAGCTTGGCCGGGCTGAACGGATCGACCGTGTCCTGCTGGTTGTAGGCGTAGGGGATGAATTCCTTCGAGGCCGGCAGCGGCTTCACCTTCGGCTTCGTTTCGCGCTTGACCTGGTCCATCCAGCTGCGCACCTCGCGCACGTCGCTGTCGCCGCAGCCGGCCAGCAGCACGGCCGTCAAGAGGGCCGTCAGCAGCGGCGCGCCATGGGTCTTCCTCATTTCTTGGCCCCTTTACCCTTCTTGCTCCCTTTGGCCCCCTTGGCCTTCGCCTTCTGGCGCGCCGCCTTCTGCGCGGCCAGTTCCTCGGCGTCGAGGTAGCGGAAGGTCTTGGCGATGGCCTCCAGCTTCAGGCTGCCGTCCTTGTTGGTCTCGATCGACATGTTATTCAGCGTGACGATGCGCGGCATGTGCGCCATGTCGGCGGCGAACGCGCCCAGGTCGTGGTAGCTGCCGCTGATCTTGATGTCGATCGGCAGTTCGGCGTAGTAGTCGCGCACCACGGTCTGGTTCGGACGGAACAGCTCGAACTGCAGGCCGCGGCCGACGCCGGCCTGGTTGATGTCCGACAGCAGCGCGGCCATCTCGGCCTTGCTCGGCAACTGCTTTTCCAGGCGCTCGACCGACTGGTCGACCTGCAGCTTCTGGGCCTGCAGCGCCTCCAGGTTGACGGCCTGGGCGATCTTTTCCTTGTAGGCGGTGCGCAGCTTCTTTTCCTGGGCCGCGCCGCGTTCCTGGGCTTCGAACTGGCCTTGCCAGTAAGCGAAGTAGCCGAGCAGGACGACCAGCGCCATCACGCCGGCCGCGCACAAGAGGCGCGGCGCCAGCGGCCACAGGCCGGGCGGGCGTCCCTGCAGGCCCTCGAACTGGGCCGACAGCTCGGCGCTCCATTGTTTCAGGTCGATCTTCATGGCTTGCTTTCGTTCTTCGCGGCCACGGCAGGGCCTCCGGCGCTGCCGCCGGCCGGTTCACCTTCTTCTTCCGCCTCGCGCGGGCGCTTGATGTTCACCGCCAGGGTGAATTCGACGACCTTGCGCGCGGCCTTGTTCTGGGTGACGGTGGCGGCCTTGACTTCCGTGAGGTCGGGCGCCTCCAGCCAGGGCGATTGGCCGGACAGGTTGCGCAGCAGCTCGGCCACCCTCTCCTGCGACTGGGCGACGCCGTTCAGGACCACGCGCTGGCCGTCCTGCTTGACCGATTTCAGGAACACGCCGTCGGGCGTCTGGCGCACCAGTTCGTCGAGCAGGTAGACCGGCTGGTTGCGGTCGCCCTGCAGGTCTTCGACCGCCTGCTGGCGCGACTTCAGGGCCTCGATCTCTTCCTTCAGGGTGGCGATGTCCTTGATCTTCTTGTCGAGCTTCGCGTTCTCGTTCTTCAGCGCCAGGTTGCGCTGTTCCTGGATGGCGATGCGGCTGGCGTTCCAGCCGCCCACCAGCAGCACCACGGCCGCGCCCAGGACGCCGCCGAGCACCAGCATGGCAACGAAAGCCTTCTGTTTCTGCTTGCGTTTCGCTTCCCGGTGCGGGAGCAGGTTAATCCGGATCATCCGAACCTCCGCAGGGCCAGGCCGCAGGCAACCAGGTAGGCCGGGCCCTCCTGGCGCAGTTGCTGTTCACGTACGCCGGGGGCCAGCAGCATGCCCTCGAACGGCGCCACCGGCGCGGTCGGGATGCGGGTGCGTCCGCCGACCAGGTCGGCCAGGCCGGGCAGCAGCGCGTTGCCGCCGGCGAGCCAGATCTGGTCGATGCGGGTGTAGGGCGTCGAGGTGTAGAAGAACTGGATCGCGCGCGTCACTTCCAGCGCGGCGTTTTCCATGAAGGGGGTGAGCAGGTCGGCGCGGAAGTTCTCCGGCAGGTCGCCCGACTTCTTGCGCGCCTCGGCTTCCTCGTAGGCCAGGCCGTAGCTGCGCACGATGTCCTGGGTCAGCGTGTTGCCGCCGAAAGCCTGTTCGCGCTCGTAGACGGTGTCGCCGTTGACCATGAAGGAGACATAGGTCATGGTCGCGCCGAGCTGGAACAGCGCGACGATCTTGTCCTTGCCTCCTGGCGCTGCGCGTTCGGCTGCGGCGCGCGCGGCATAGGATTCGACATCCATCACGGTGGCGGTGAGGCCGGCCGCTTCGGCGATCGCCACGCGGTCCTCGACCTTCTCGCGGCGCGCCGCGGCCAGCATGACTTCCATGTCTTCCGGCGAGGTGGCCGAGGGGCCGACCACGTCGAAGTCGAGGCTCACCTCGTCGAGCGCGAAGGGGATGTACTGGCTGGCTTCGGACTCGACCTGCACTTCGAGCTGGTCTTCGCCCATGCCGGCCGGCAGGATGATCTTCTTGGTGATGACGGCGCCAGGCGGCATGCCCAGCGCGACGTGGCGGGCGCGGGTCCCGCTTTTCTTCCAGATGCGGCGCACGGCGTCGGCCACCTGGTCGAAGTTCTCGATATTGCCGTCAACCACGGCGCCGCGCGGCAGCGCTTCGAACGCATGGCGCTCGAGGCGCAGCGCGCCCTTGCCGGCGTCGGCCAGCTCGACCAGGCGCAGTCCGGACGTGCTGATGTCGAGCCCGGCCAGAGGCGGGCTGGACTTGCCGAACAGGGAACCTAGATTGATCACGAGCGTACTCCCTCACTGCTGTCTGCCGTGGCAGAACGATTTATTGAACGCCCGCGCGGGGAATTTCTGTCTTTAATAAAACTGCCGTCGAATGCGCGATTTACTGCACATATATGAGGCACTACATTAGATCGTAGCAACAAGGATGCGTAGGGACAAGATATTTCTGCATTGGAACATTACAATCCGGCGCGCGCATGCCACACTCGATAACGCCTTGTACACACCCATTGTCGGACTGCTACGAATACCAGATTCCGCCCCCTTGTCCGGTTGAGTTCGTACCGTCACAAAAGTCCCTGTCTTATAATGAGATGGATCAACACTGTGAGTCAGCATGAAATCCCAATCCGATTCGAAGTCGTCTTCCCCGAACAAGTACAGCGCAAAGCGCCTGATCCTGTGGGCCTTCGGCGCCGTCGCCGGCCTGGCCGTGGTCGGCGTATTGCTGGTGGTGTTTGCCCTGGCGATGGCCTACCCGAACCTGCCCGCGCTCGACACCATTACCGACTACCGCCCGAAGATGCCGCTGCGTATCTTCACGGCCGATAACGTCCTCATCGGCGAATTCGGCGAGGAGCGCCGCACCCTGGTGCGCTTCAAGGACATCCCCGACGTCATGAAGAAGGCCGTGCTCTCGATCGAGGACGACCGCTTCTACCAGCACGGCGGCGTCGACTACATGGGCATCCTGCGCGCGGCCCTGCACAACGCGACCAGCGGCTCGCGCCAGGGCGCCTCGACCATCACCCAGCAGGTGGCGAGGAACTTCTTCCTCTCGAGCGAACAGACCCTCAAGCGCAAGGCCTATGAAGCCCTGCTGGCCTGGAAGATCGAGAAGAACCTGACCAAGGACCAGATCCTCGAGGTCTACATGAACCAGATCTACCTGGGCCAGCGCGCCTTCGGCTTCCAGTCGGCGGCCCAGATCTATTTCGGCAAGGACCTGCGCGACATCAGCGTGGCCGAAGCGGCCATGCTGGCCGGCCTGCCGAAGGCGCCGTCGGCCTACAACCCGGTGGTCAACCCGACCCGCGCCCGCACGCGCCAGCAGTACATCCTGCAGCGCATGCATTCGCTGGGCTACATCACCGACGCCCAGTTCGAGCAGGCGAAGAACGAGGAACTCAAAATCAAGTCGGACAGCACCGCTTTCGGCGTGCACGCCGAGTACGTGGCCGAGATGGCGCGCCAGCTGGTCTATGAACAGTTCAAGGAAGACACCTATACCCGCGGCCTGAACGTGTTCACCACGATCACCAAGGCCGACCAGGACGCGGCCTACCTGGCGGTGCGCCGCGGCGTGATGGACTACGAGCGCCGCCACCCCTACCGCGGTCCGGAGTCGTATATCGAGATCCCGAGCAACAAGACCGAAGCCGACGAGGCGATCGAGGCCGAACTGGCCGAGAAGCCGGACAGCGACGACATCGTCGCCGCCGTCGTGCTGCAGGCCTCGCCGTCGAGCGTGACGGCCGTGCTGGCCTCGGGCGAGGAAATCAAGATCACCGGCAAGGGCCTGGCCTTCGCCTCGAACTGGTTATCAAGCAAGGCGGCGCCGAACCGCCGCATCCGCCGCGGCGCCCTGATCCGCGTGATGCAGGAAGGCGGCGCGGACTGGAAGATCACGCAGATGCCGGCGGTCGAATCGGCGTTCGTCGCGGCCAGTACCGAGGACGGCGCCATCAAGGCCCTGGTCGGCGGCTTCGACTACAACCGGAATAAATTCAACCACGTGACCCAGGCCTGGCGCCAGCCGGGCTCCTCGTTCAAGCCCTTCATCTACTCGGCTTCGCTCGAGCGCGGGCTGTCGCCGTCGACGCTGGTGAACGACGCCCCGATCTCGTTCGACGCCGGCCAGACCGGCGGCCAGCCCTGGGAGCCGAAGAACTACGACAACAAGTACGAAGGCCCAATGACGATGCGGCGCGGCCTGACCAAGTCGAAGAACATGGTCTCGATCCGCATCCTGAACCGCATCGGCGCACGCTACGGCCAGGAATACGCGACCCGCTTCGGCTTCGACCCCGAGCGCAACCCGCCCTACCTGACCCTGGCCCTGGGCGCCGGCGCGACCACGCCGCTGCAGATGGCCGGCGCCTACGCCGTGTTCGCCAACGGCGGCTACCGCGTCAGCCCGTATTTGATCTCGAAGGTGACGGACAGCTCGGGCAAGGTGCTGTCGGAAGCGCGTCCGGAACGCGCCGGCGTCGAAGCGAACCGCGTGATCGACGCGCGCAACGCCTTCCTGATGGACTCGATGCTGCGCGACGTGGCGCGCTACGGCACCGCGGCGAAAGCCTCGCAGATCCTGAAGCGTACCGACATCGCCGGTAAAACCGGCACCACCAACGACTCGATCGACGCCTGGTTCGCCGGCTACCAGCCGAAACTGGTCGGCATCGCCTGGATGGGCTACGACCAGCCGAAGAACCTGGGCAACAAGGAAACCGGCGGCGGCCTGGCCCTGCCGATCTGGATCGGCTACATGCAGACCGTGCTGAAAGGCGTGCCGAACGAGGAACGCACGATGCCGCCGGGCCTGATCAACGTGGATGGCGATTACTACTACGCCGAGAACCCGCCCGGCACCGGCGTGCAGTCGCTCGACGTCGGGGCGCCGCCACCACCGGCGCAGCAGAAGGCGCAGGACGCGGTGAGGAATGAGTTGTTCTGATTGAAGGATGGGTGAAAGAATATTTCAGAAAGCCCAGCTGGACGAAATATTCTTTCATTACGGTTTTGTAGGGTGGGTTCTTGAACCCACGCGGTAGAGCGTTTGCTCACTCCACAGCCTCCGCCATGCGCCCATTACCGCAGGAAAGCGCATTTCGACATGCGCCCGGGGCACAGCGTGGGTTCAAGAACCCACCCTACAACCCCGGCAAAACCTTTACCCCAGCTTGACCGGCGCCCCGCCCTGCTGGGTCGCCAGGTCCGACAGCGCCGCGAACAGTTCCGTATCGTCGCGCGTGTTCCTCCACTCGTCGCCGACGCGCTTGTAGTGATAGCCGCCGGCGCGCGCCGCCACCCACATTTCCTGCAGCGGCGCCTGGCTGTTGACGATGATCTTCGAACCATTGTCGATGAACTCGATCTCGAGCACGTTGCCGCTGCGCTTGCATTCGACGTCGATGACGTCCTGGTCGTTCAGGTCGTCGAACGAGCTTTCGATGCGGTCCAGCGTCGATTCGGCCAGGTCCAAAAATTCGGTTTCGGTCATGCTACACTCCAAGGTCTTAATCAAACCGTGATTCTAATCGTGAAGTCACCCATCGCGCTTCTTCCCGCCGCCGTTCTCCTGGCCGTCACGCTGGCCGGCTGCGGCCAGACCGGCCCGCTCTACATGCCGACGCCGCCGGCCAAGCCTGCCAACGCCACCCTGTCGAGCACCCCGGTCATGAGCACGCCCGCGGCGCAACCCGACGGCCAGGCCCAGGCCCGCCCCGCGCCGGAAACGAAGCAGCAAGAATCCTCACCGCCCCCCGCACAATAAGCACATGTCGCATTTCTCGTACCAAGACGGCGTCCTGAACGCCGAAAGCACCCCCTTGTCCCGCGTCGCCGAGGAATTCGGCACCCCGACCTATGTCTACTCGAAGTCGGCCCTGCTGGAAAATTTCGCCGCCTACGCCGACGCCTGCAAGGGCCGCGACGCTCTGGTCTGCTACGCGATGAAGGCCAACTCGAACCTGGCCATCCTCGACCTGCTGGCCCGCGCGGGCGCCGGCTTCGACATCGTCTCGGGCGGCGAACTGCAGCGCGTGATCGCCGCCGGCGGCGACCCGGGCAAGGTGATCTTCTCGGGCGTGGGCAAGACCGTCGCCGAGATGCGGCTGGCCCTGGAAAAGAACATCCTGTGCTTCAACGTCGAATCGATCCCCGAGCTGCACCGCCTCAACGAGGTGGCCGGCAGCATGGGCAAGCGCGCGCCGGTCTCGCTGCGCGTGAACCCGAACGTCGACGCCAAGACCCATCCCTACATCGCCACCGGCCTGAAGGCGAACAAGTTCGGCGTGGCCTTCGACGACGCGTTGGCGACCTACCGCACCGCCGCCTCGCTGCCGCACCTGGACGTGGTCGGCATCGACTGCCACATCGGCTCGCAACTGCTCGACGACGCCCCGCTGCTCGAAGCCCTGGACAAGCTGATCGAACTGATCGACACCCTGGACGGCGAAGGCATCCATTTGCACCACCTGGACATCGGCGGCGGCATCGGCGTCGACTATGGCGCGGAAGGCGACAAGCCGCCGGTGCCGGTCGGCGACTACCTGGGACGCCTGTTTGCCCGCATCGACGCCTGGCGCGCCGAGCGCCACGGCGGCCAGCCGATCAAGGTCATCTTCGAGCCGGGCCGCTCGATCGTCGCCAACACCGGCGTGCTGCTGACCGCCATCGAATTCCTGAAGCCCGGTGAAGAGAAGAGCTTCTGCATCGTCGACGCCGCCATGAACGACCTGATGCGCCCGACCCTGTACGGCGCCTGGATGGGCGTGCAGCCGGTGACGCCGCGCGACGGCGGCAAGGTCACCTACGACATCGTCGGCCCGGTCTGCGAATCGGGCGACTGGCTGGCGCGCGACCGCGAGCTGGCGGTCGCGCCGGGCGACCTGCTGGCGGTCATGACCGCCGGCGCCTACGGCATGACCATGGCCTCGAACTACAACACGCGCGGCCGCGCCGCCGAGGTCATCGTCGACGGCGAGCAGATGCACCTGGTGCGCCGGCGCGAGAATCCGGAAGAGCTGTATGCGCTGGAGTCGATGCTGAAGTAAGCAACGCGACGATAGAAAGGGCGCTGTCCGTGCATGCGGATGGCGCCCTTTTGTTTTGTGGTCCGGTGATGAAAATCGGATAGGCGACCTAGCTGGGGCTGTTGCCTGTCCCGTTATCGGTACGCTGGGTCCGCGTGGGCACGAGTGCCCACCCTACGGATGAAGCCACGGACTTGCGGTTACGAGAACCCCGCCCCGAACACATCCCGTAGGGTGGGCACCTGTGCCCACGCGGATCGTGAACGCCGCGCACGGCACAGGCAACAGCCCCACTACCGCCCGCAAACATCAAACCCGCACCGCCGCCCGCGCCTTCGCCCGGCTCCAGACCACCCGCAGCCCCAGCAGCACCGCCACGATCACGGCAAACAGCGCCGGCTGCGCCAGGTTGTTCTTGGCCGCCTTCATCCACCAGAAATGCAGCACGGCGAGCGGCGCGACGAGATAGATCAGCCGGTGCAGCCACTGCCAGCGCTTGCCGCCCAGGCGCCGGATCATGGCGTTGGTGCTGGTCGCCGCCAGCGGGATGAGCATCAGGAAGGCGATGAAACCGACCAGGATGAAGGGGCGCTTGGCCACGTCGCGCAGCATCGCGCCGACATCAAAGAAATGGTCGAACCAGAAGAAGGCGATGAAGTGCAGCAGCGCGTAGAAGAAGGCGAACAGGCCCAGCATGCGGCGCAGTTTCACCAGCCAGTTCCAGCCCGACAGGCGCCGCAAGGGCGTCACGGCCAGCGTGATGCACAGCAGGTAGAGCGCCCAGTCGCCGCTCTCGTGGGTGATGTATTCGAGCGGGTCGACCGGCACGCCTGCCACGACCTGCCAGGCGCCCCACAAGAAAGGCAGCAGGGCCGCGGCGAACACGGCGGCCTTGATGAGGGATAGCTGTTTTGCTGAAGGATTGAACGCCATCGCTCAGAAGAACCGCTTCAGGTCCATGCCCGCATACAGCGAGGCGACCTCGTTATAGCCGTTGAACATCAGGGTGTCGCGCTTGCGCTTGAAGAAGCCGTCCTCCCCGATCCTGCGCTCGGTGGCCTGGGACCAGCGCGGGTGGTCCACGTTCGGGTTCACGTTCGAATAGAAACCGTATTCGCGCGGCGCCGAGACGTTCCAGGCCGTCTTCGGCTGGTCGCGGGTAAAACGGATGCGCACGATCGATTTCGGCGACTTGAAGCCGTACTTCCAGGGCACCACCACGCGTACCGGCGCGCCGTTCTGGTTCGGCAGCACCTGGCCGTACATGCCGACGGTCAGCAGCGCCAGCGGATGCATGGCCTCGTCGATGCGCAGGCCTTCGACGTAGGGCCAGTCGAGCACGCCGCTGCGCAGGCCCGGCATCTGGGAGCGGTCGGCCAGCGTGGTGAACTCGACGTATTTCGCATTGCCGGTCGGCTCGACGTGCTTGATGAGGCTCGACAGCGAATAGCCGACCCAGGGAATCACCATCGACCAGCCCTCGACGCAGCGCAGGCGGTAGATGCGCTCCTCGAGCGGCGCCAGTTTCACCAGGCTGTCGATATCGAGGCGCATCGGCTTTTTCACTTCGCCTTCGATTGCCACCGTCCAGGGACGGGGGCGCAGGGTGTGCGCGTTCTCGGCCGGGTCGCTCTTGTCGAGGCCGAACTCGTAGAAGTTGTTGTAGTGGGTGGCGTCGTGGAAGGAGGTCTGTTTCTCGGTGGTCGAGAACGCCTGGTTGGTCTTCGCGGCCAGCTTTGCGCCGGCCGGCGCGTTCTGCGCGAACGCTTCGCGGTTGGCCATTTCCCACAAGGCGCTGCCGACGGCGGCGCCGGCGGCGATACGGGCGATGAATCTGCGCCGCTCTTCGTACACCTCGCGCGGCGTGATTTCGGAGGCGAATGGCCGGTCCAGGCCGTTCGGATTACGGTTGATCAGCATCGGTAACTCCGCGGGCAATTGAACTTGTACCTTACACCATTCCCCTCAGAACCGCTGGCCGCGTGGATGATCGGTGATGTGATGCGAGTGTTTTGGCAAGCAATCGGGCGCGAGAACGCACACCTGGGCTGAACGCGTGGGCGGGAGACCCGCCCACCCTACGGCCCTTCGATATACGTTACGGCGAAGCGGAGGGACGTAGGGTGGGCGCCCCGTGCCCACGCGGGAAGTCTGCGTCGTGTTGGCGCTACGAGAGCCCGTGCAGCGCGAGATTACAGCTCGCCGTAGGAATGCAGCCCCGACAGGAACATGTTCACGCCCAGGAAGGCGAAGGTCGTCACCAGCAGGCCCACCAGCGCCCACCAGGCCGCCACGCGTCCGCGCAGGCCGCTCATCAAGCGCATGTGCAGCCAGGCCGCGTAGTTGAGCCAGACGATCAGGGCCCAGGTTTCCTTCGGGTCCCAGGACCAGTAGCCGCCCCAGGCCTCGGCCGCCCACAGGGCGCCCAGGATGGTCGCCACGGTGAAGAAGGCGAAGCCGACGGAAATGGCCTTGTACATCACGTCGTCCAGCACTTCCAGCGCAGGCAGGCGGTCGGCCAGGATGCCGTGGGACTTGAGCAGGTAGGCCGTGCCGACCATCGCGGCCAGGGCGAAGGTGCCATAGCCGATGAAGTTGGCCGGCACGTGGATCTTCATCCACCAGCTCTGCAGCGCCGGCACCAGCGGCTGGATCGTGGCGGCGTCGCGCGACACGGTGTACCAGAGCAGGAAGGCGACCGAGGCGGCGATGATCAGGAGGACGAAGGCGCCCAGCTGGCGGGTGGCGTAGCGTTCCTCGTAATACAGGTAGAACAGCGCCGTGATCAGGGCGAACAAAATGAACACTTCGTACAGGTTCGACACCGGGATGTGGCCCACGTCCGGCCCGATCAGGTAGGACTCGAACCAGCGCACCATCATGCCGGTGAAGCCCAGCACCACGGCGGCCCAGCACAGGCGCGAGCCGATCGCGGCCCCGGAGCCCGAGCGCGACAGCAGGCCGATCCAGTAGAACACGGTCGCGAACACGAAAAGCGCGCTCATCCACAGGATGGCCGACTGGCTCGACAGCATGTACTTGAGGAAGAATTTCTGGTCCGCCGCCGCCAGCGAGCCGTCATACAGCGACACGCCCCACAGCGACAGCAGCGCCACCAGCGGGATCAGCCAGCGCACCGGCTTCCAGTGCCAGCCCAGCGCGGCGAAGGTCGGCGCGCTCAGCAGCAGGATGGCGCGCTCGTAGACGTCCATGTAGTCGGCGTAGCGGTTCAGCGCAAACAGGGCTGCTCCCAGGAGCGCTGCGCCGAAAATCCAGTCGACGGTCGTCAGGCGCCGGAAATAGCCGGGCGTTTCCTTGTAGGTGAGCGATGAGCTCGGGCTTGGTCGGGATGCTTCCATCATGGTCTCCAGTGCCTCAGTGCCTTTTTTTTAGCGGCAAGCGCCAGCTTACGCCGATTGCGGCAGCTTGGCTGCCAGGTCGGCGAACTCTTTCTCGAAATCCAGGGTCTTGCGTTGGGTGCTCATCGCCATCAGTGCGTGCGCCCCGTCCCCGTTGTCGCGCACCCATACCCACAGGCGGCGCTCGCGGATGTAGAACATCGCAAAAATGCCGGCGATGAGCAGGACGCAGCCGAGGTAGACGATCTTCTTGCCCGGCGAGCGCGTCACCTGCAGCACCGAGGCCTTGATTTCGCGGAATTCCTCGAGCTGCAGGTAGACCGGGGCGCCGTAGAAGAAGCTGTCGGACAGCGCGTTCGTCGCCAGTTGCAGGTAGCGTCCGTGCTTCTCGCTGCCTTCGATCGGCGCCTCGCCGTCGCGCACGCGCGCCGCCTGCCACAGCTCCCACAGCACGCCGTTGAGCATCTTGATGAAGACGTTGGCCGCCTTTTCCTGTTCGGCCGCCGGGATCTTTTCCAGGAACTGGGCCACCGCGACAAAGCCGCCCGGCGTGCCCTCGCCGGCAAAGATCGATAAAGTGCGTTCGGCCGACTCGCGCAGCTGGTCGGCGAAACCGGCCTGGGCCGCCTGGCCGGGGGCCAGCGCGCGCGCCGCATAGCGCTCGGCGGCCAGGCGCCGCAGTGCCGGATCGGCAAGGGCGGCGCGCAGGCGCATCCACTCGCGCACGCTGTAGTTGTCGTCGGCCGGGATGCGCAGGAAGCGGAACTGCTCGGCCGGGGTGCTGCGCACGCCGGCCAGGAAGACCTGGGCGCCTTCCAGCGTGACCGGCTGCATGTAGTTCAGGAATTCGCGCGCCTGGCCGGTCTGGTCGCGCAGTTTATATTGCACGCTCGGGCCGACATTCTTGAGGTCCTTGTTGTCGGCGTTCTTGCCGGCCGAGCCGGAGGCCTTGCTCAGCGTGGCCGCGAACTGCTCGTTGAAGGACTTGCCCTTCTCGACCGCGCGCACGTCGTTGGTGGCGGTGTTCTCGACGTTGAAGGGACGGAAGCCCGACCACTCGACGTCGAAGGCGCCGGCCGCGGTCTTCAGCTGGGTCGAGCCGTTCACTTCGCCGGCGATCTCGAAGGCCCGCGCGCTGGTCCCGGCCATCGGGAAGCCGGTGAGCTTGAGTTTGCTGCCGCCGTCCTCGAAGCTCGACTGGTAGACGGCCACGCCCTTGTAGATCAGCGGCTTGTTGACCTCGATCGTCGCCGGGAAGGTCTTGCCCGCCTCGCGGTCATGCACCACGACTTCGCTGGCGAAGAGTTTCGGCATGCCGGTCGAGTAAAACTCGATGTTGAATTTTTTCAGTTCGATCGCGAACGGCAGGTCCTGCACCAGCACGCCGCTGGCCTGGGGCAGGATGGCGGTGCTGCCGGTCTGGCCTTCGGCCAGCATGATGTTGCCGCGGTAAGTCGGGTTCGACAGGCCGAGGCGGTGCTGGGCCGGGATCTGCGCGATCAGGCCGCTGCCCGGGTAGGGCGTCTTGCCGAGGAACCACTGCTGGAAACGGATGGGCAGTTCGGAATCGAGCATGCCGCCCAGCAGGATCACGATGATGGCCGTGTGCGCGAAGATATAGCCGAACTTGTTGCCGGCGCCCTTCTTGGCCGCCACCAGGGTGCCGCTGCCCTTCTCGACGATTTTCACGGCGTAGCCGGCGTGGCGCAGGCGCTCGGCGCTCTGCACCGCCAGCGCCGAGCTGTTCAGCGGCGCCGTCCACTCGCTCTTGTGGTGGAAATTGCGCAGGGAATCCTCGCGCACGTGGTCGCGCCAGCTGCGCATGTCGCGGATCATCTTCGGCGTATTGCGCACGATGCACAGGCCAGTGGAGACGATCAGCACCAGCAGGATCAGCAGGAACCACCAGCTCGAATAGACAGTGAACAGGCCGAGCTTGCGGAAGATCTCGTACCAGAAGGGGCCGAACTGGTTCACGTAGTTCGGCATCGCATCGTTCTGGCGCAGCACGGTGCCGATGATGGCGGCGATCGACAGGATCACCAGCAGGCTGATGGCAAAGCGCATGGACGACACCAGCTCGACGGCTTCGGCCAGCGCACGCCGGCGCGTCTTCAGTTCAATTCCCGTGGTGCTCATACTTGGACTTGCTTTCTCATGCGGTCAGGTGCGCCGCGAGTGTACAGCAAAAGGGCGCCAGCTCCCGCCGCGCCCTTTCAATACAGCATGACTCTCAGCGCAGGCCGGCGATGTAGTCGGCCACGGCCTGCATTTCGGCCTCGGACAGGCGCTGGGCCAGCGTCGTCATTTGCGGGCTGTTGGCGCGCGCGCCGTTCTTGAAGGCGGTGAGCTGGGCCATCGTGTAGTCCTGGTGCTGGCCGGCCAGGCGCGGATACTGGACCGGGATGCCGGCGCCGGCGGCGCCATGGCAGCTGGCGCAAGCGGCCACGCCCTTGTCGGCAATGCCGCCGCGGTAGATCTTGCGGCCCAGTTCGACCGTGTCCTTGTTCTTGGCCGCGCCCGGCTTGACCTTCTGGGTCGCGAGGTAGGCCGCGACATTGCGCTTGTCTTCCTCGGTCAGCATCTTGGCGTAGGTGGTCATGACCGGGTTGTTGCGCTGCGGAGTCGTGAAGTCGACCAGCTGCTTATGGGTGTAGGCTTCGAACTGCGCGGAGAGTTTCGGGTTGGCGGCGATGGTGGAGTTGCCGTTCGCGCCGTGGCAGGACAGGCAGGCAGGCAGGCCGCGCGCGGTGTCGCCGCTTTCGTACAGGGTGGCGCCTTTGGCGGCATCGGGTTTCGCGGTACGCTGGGCTTCGGCGGCGACAGCGACGTTGCCGAGCGCCAGGGTTGCAACCAACAACGATTTCATGAACACCGCGCTAGCGGACGATACAGACACACGATTCATTCGAGCACCCTGAAAAAGTCGAGAACAGTTTTATTGGTACAGCAGCTTCACCGGCGAAAAACATTTGATAACCCCTTATTGTACAATAGGATTGTTTCCTCCACGCCTCATTTCGTTGCCTTTTTCACCTCTCTTCCATGTCCAAACTCTGGCAAGCCCGCTTCTTCACGACCGTCAACCAGCTGCGTGATCTCCCATCCACCCGGGTGCCCGAAATCGCCTTTGCCGGTCGCTCCAACGCGGGCAAATCGACGGCGATCAACATCCTGACGAACCAGAAGGGCCTCGCCTTCGCGTCGAAAACGCCGGGGCGCACCCAGCACATCAACTACTTCTCGATCGGCGGCGCCCACGTCGGGCAGCACCGCAAGGATCCGACCATCGTCGAGGAGATCCAGGCCCTGCTGGTCGACCTGCCGGGGTATGGCTACGCGGAGGTGTCGGGCACGGCCAAGCTGCACTGGCAGAAGCTGCTGGGCGACTATGTCCAGCGCCGCGAGCAACTGGCCGCCCTGGTCCTGATCATGGATTCGCGCCGCCCGTTCACCGACCTGGACGTGCAGATGCTGGAATGGTTCGCCCCGACCGGCAAGCCGATCCACTGCATCCTGACCAAGGCCGACAAACTGAACCAGAACGAAAAGACCAATGCGCTGCGCCAGGCACGGAAGATCCTCGACAGCTACGTCGACGAGGACGGCGAAGGCTTCCCCTTCACCGTGCAGCTGTTCTCCGCGCTCAAGCGCATCGGCGTCGAGGAAGCGGACGCCAAGATTCTCGAACTGCTCGGCCTGTCCGGCGATGACGCCGCGCCGGCCGACACGAACGAGGCACCCGACCACTCCTGAAAGAAAGCGATCACGATGAGCTCGATCTTTACCGGCCAGTATCCGAACACCCGCATGCGCCGCATGCGCCGCGACCCGTTCTCGCGCGCCCTGATGCGCGAAAACACCGTCACCGCCGCCGACCTGATCTACCCGGTCTTCATCCTCGACGGCGAGAACCAGCGCCAGCAGGTAGCGTCGATGCCGGGCGTCGAGCGCGTCTCGATCGATCTCCTCATGCACGTGGCCGAGGAATGCGTCGCGCTCGGCATCCCGGTGCTGGCCCTGTTCCCGGTCATCGACGCCTCGCTGAAAACCTATGACGGCGTGGAAGCGACCAACCCGGACGGCCTGGTGCCGCGCGCCGTGCGCGCCCTGAAACAGCGCTTCCCGCAACTGGGCCTGCTGACCGACATCGCGCTCGACCCCTACACCACCCACGGCCAGGACGGCCTGCCGGACGAGAACGGCTACATCGTCAACGAAAAAACCATCGAGATGCTGACGCGCCAGGCGCTGACGCACGCCGAGGCCGGCGTCGACGTGGTGGCGCCTTCGGACATGATGGACGGGCGCATCGGCGTGATCCGCGCGGCACTGGAAGAACGCGGCTTCATCCACACCCGCATCATGGCCTATTCCGCCAAGTACGCCTCCGCCTTCTACGGTCCCTTCCGCGACGCGGTGGGTTCGGCCGCCAACCTGGGCAAGGCCGACAAGAACACCTACCAGATGGACCCGGCCAATACCGACGAGGCCCTGCGCGAAGTGGCGCTCGACCTGCAGGAAGGCGCCGACATGGTGATGGTCAAGCCGGGCATGCCGTATCTCGACGTGGTGCGCCGCGTGAAGGACGAATTCAAGGTCCCGACTTTTGCCTACCAGGTCAGCGGCGAATACGCGATGCTCAAGGCCGCCGCCCAGAACGGCTGGCTGGACCACGACAAGGTCATGATGGAATCGATGATGGCCTTCAAGCGCGCCGGCGCCGACGGCGTGCTGACCTACTTCGCGCTGGAGGTGGCGCGCAAGCTGAAGGCGGGTGCGTAAGCGTTCGCTTCGCTTCAGTCGTAGAAAAACCGTGCCGAGGCGCGGTTTTTTTATTTGCCGTTGTTGTTGACGTTGTAGGGTGGGCACTTGTGCCCACGCGGTCGTACTTTCGCGCTCCGCCAACGCAACCGGGCACCGCTGACCGGTCAAAACGCCGTTTACATTGCTGTTACCGACGTACCGGTGACGCCGCCATCATGCAAACGCTCTACCGCGTGGGCACAAGTGCCCACCCTACAAAACCGTCAGACGATGCTTAGTAGGTCTCGACACTCGCCGCCAGCAACTCCACCGGCGCGCCCGCCATGTGATGGTGCCCCATCAGCTCATGCAGCGACAGCACGCGCAGCCGGAGCATGCCGTCGCCCGACTGCGGCTGGGCGGCGCGCGCCCGCTGCAGCTTTTCGCCGAGCGGCAGCGCGAAGCTCAAGGGGCCGGTGGGACCGCGGTGACCGAACATGACGATCGTCGCCAGGTAGAAGGGACTGCCGGCATCGACCTGGGACGGATCCTCCGGCCCGTTCAGGATCACGGCATACGGGTCCCGGCACTGCTCCGGGAAGCTCAGCGTGACGTTCGCGACCATGGTCTGGCCGGCGGCCGTCGCGTTCTCGAGCGTCCCGGCCGGCAGCGCGACCTGGGCGCTGGCCGGCTGGGACCCGCCGACGACGCGCCGCAGCACCTTGCCGGTGTAGACGCGCCGCGCCGTGCCGCGCGGCGCCGACCTGCCGCCGCTGCGGCCCACCTCCTCCTCGCCGCTGCCGGGCTCGTAGTCGTAATGGAAGGCCGACATCGCCTCGTAGTCGCCGGCGCGGGTCTGCGTGACCGGCGCGCCTTTCGCATCGACGAAGAACAGCATGGGTTCGCGCGCCCAGCGGAAGTAATCGGTCGCCCTTTCCTCGGGCGACTTCTGGTCGTCCGGCAGATCGGTGCGCAGCTCCACGCCGGGCGGCAGGGTGGGCAGGCCGAGCCGCGCCTGCTTGCGGGTCCAGACATCCCACAGGCGGTCGATGTTCGCATGGTGCAGGAAGAACACCGGGTCGACCGGCGAGAGCATGTCGGCCATGAAGCCGCGCGTTTCCGTGAAGTTGCAGTCGCGCGAGCCGACGCAGCGGTGCACGGAATTGTGCGGGCGCGCTTCCAGGATGCCGAAGCCGCCCGAGGTGTGGTGGTTCGAGGTCTTGGGGCTGCCGAAGGTCGCGTAATCGGGCGCGGCGAGGGCCGCCTGGATCGTCGCCGCCGACACCGCGTCGCTGGCGGCCAGCGAGAAGCCGGGCCGCTCGCGCACCAGGCCGCGCGCGCCGGGCTGGTCGAAGAACATCCGGCCCGAGGGATCGCGCAGGATATCGAACAGCAGGTCGGCGTCGAAGCGGATGCTGCGCGCCAGCAGCTGGCCGTATTGCGAATTGCGGGTGAACACGCCGTTGGGCGAGGTCCAGTAGCCCGCGTTCGCGATGGCCGACGCCAGCCGCGCCTCGAAGTCGGAACCGTAGCCGACGTAGGCGGCGTGGTTGGGGTCGAGCACGCCATCGAACATGCCGTCCGGCAGGCTGGGCTCGGCGGTCCAGTCCCAGTAGGGCAGCGCGAACTGCGGGTCGCCGCTCAGCTCGCGGCAGATCTGCTCGAACCAGCCGAGGTAACCGCGGTGCCAGGGCAGGAACCACCAGTTGCCGTGTGGGCAGTCGAGCGTGTGGACGATGGCGTGGCGATACCAGTTGCGCGGATCCTCGGGCGGCAGCGCCAGCATGGCGCTCACGGCCTTCGCATAGCTCTTGAGCATGCGCACGCCCATCTTCGAGTTCATGCTCGCCCGCCAGCGGCGGTAGCGCGGCTTGTGCAGCGGCTGCTGCGCAAACGAGGAAGCGAACGGCAAGGCGCTTGCGCCAAGCGTCAGTGCGGTGGACTTCAGGACGCGACGACGCGTCTGGCTGACAAGCTGGTCTGGCTTGATGGTCATGGGCTGCTCCGGTCAAGTGGAGAACGGCGCCCGGCTGCGTGGAGCGGGCGCGGAAAGGCCCATGCGCAGCTTGAAAGAATACCGAGCTCGACAGGGCACGAGCTCAGCCTAGCGCGTCTGTTTGCGCTGTCGATGGCGCAGCGCAAAGGAACGCACCAGCCCGGTGCGGCCCTTCAGTGAGGCAATGATCCAGGGAAGAATGCAGGAATAAGCGCGCGGCCTTGCGGCCGGCGGCTCAGCGCGGCGGCTTGTAGTCGGGGAACATTTCCTTCATCAGGAAGGCGTGCAGCTCGGCCGTGTCCTGGGGCCGCGCGCTCATCGTCACGACGCGGCCCAAACGGTGCGATTCCCATTCGAAGTCGCCGCTCTTCTCGCGCCGGATCAGCTCGATCATCTTCTTGACCACGGCGGTCTCGACGTCCGGCTCGCTGCCCTGCTCCACCGTCACCGAGGTCAGCCAGCGGCGCTTGAAGCTCGGGTTCCAGCCGCGGAACTTCAGGTCCATGCTGTGGAAGGTCCGATTCGAGATCGAGAAGATGCCGCCGCTCTGGTTGCTGTCGTCGCGGCCGCGGTTGTTGATCGCGGCAATGTTCGCCAGTGCATTGCGCGTGCCGCGCGCCGCTTCGCTTTCTTCCTCGCTGGGGCTGGGTTCGGTGGCGCCGCGCTGGGCGCGGCGGCGCGCGATGTATTCGGCCATGTCCATCGGCGGCGCTTCCTCCGCCTTCGGCTCGGGTTTCGGTTCGGGCGGCGGCGCCTTGTCGACGATGACCGGCTTTTCCTCGGGCAAGGTGATGGTGTCGGGCAAGCGCTCGACGCGCGGGGTCGTCGGGCGCGGCTGGGCCGGATTCTTCGAGGGCTTGGTGGTCTTCTGCGGCGCTTGCGCCTGGGGCGGCGGCGGTTTCGCCAGCGGCGCGACATAGACGATCTCGCCGCCGCTCGGGGGGCGCGCTTTCTTTTCGGGACGCTCGGGCTCGTAGAAGTAGAGCGCGACCAGCAGCAGGTGCAGGAGGATGGTGACCGCCAGGCCGGTGCGGCTGGTGCGCCGCTCGCCATAGGTCGGCACTACGGCGCCGGGCAGGGCTTGTCCGCAATGCTGGCAGACATCGCTGTGCTCGGCGTAGGAGTGGGAATGGTCACGCAAGATCAATAAAACTTTCCGGAAACTGGTCAGCGCAATACGGCAGTGAGTCGGTGTTTACCCGCGCAGTCTACCTGCTTTGGGTCTCCGGCGCACGGCCGCGTTACGCTGCGAGCATACAGGTCGGTTTTCCTGATGGTTGTTACATTATGTTTCAACCGATCTTGTGGAGCGAGACCGCGGCGTTCGAGGCATGCGGCGCCCCATGCGCCGGCGCGTGCACCGCTTCATGGGCACCTTCGTGGGCCGCTTCATGCGCCGCGATGTCGACATCGGTCATCGGACCGCTGCCGCTGTACTTGTCGAGGTACAGGTAGATGACCGGCGTGATGTAGAGCGTGATCACCTGCGAGAAGATCAGGCCACCCACCACCGCCAGGCCCAGCGGCTGGCGCAGCTCGGCGCCGGCGCCGATGCCCAGCGCGATCGGCAGCGCGCCCATCATCGCGGCCAGCGTGGTCATCAGGATCGGACGGAAGCGCAGGATGCAGGCCTCGCGGATCGCCTCGACCGGCGTCATGCCGGCGTTGCGCTGGGCGTCGAGCGCGAAGTCGATCATCATGATCGCGTTCTTCTTGACGATACCGATCAGCATCAGGATGCCGATCATGGCGATCAGGGTCAGGTCCATGTCGAAGATCCACAAGGTCACCAGCGCCCCCACCGCCGCCGACGGCAGGCCGGCGAGAATGGTCAGCGGGTGGATGTAGCTCTCGTAGAGCACGCCCAGCAGCACATAGATCACGCCGATCGCGGTGATGATCAGGATCAGCTGGCTCGACTGGGTGTCCTGGAACACGGCCGCGTCGCCGCCGTAGTTGGTGATGACCGAGGCCGGCAGTTTCATGTCGATCTTCATCTGCTCGATGGCGGCGGTGGCGTCGCCCAGCGGCACGCCCGGCGCCAGGTTGAAGGCGAGCGTGATGGCCTGCAACTGGCCCTGGTGGTTGACCGCGATCGGGCCGACCGTGCGGCGCACGCTGGCAAAGCTCGACAGTTTCACCAGTTCGCCCGACTTCGAACGCACCGACACGCGCGCCAGGGCGTCGTCGAAGTAGCGGTCGGCTTCCGCCGCCTCCAGGATCACGTAGTAGCTGGCCGCGGTCGAGTAGATGGTCGAGACCTGGCGCTCGCCGAAGTTGGCGTACAGCACGGTGCGCACGTCGGCCATGTTCACGCCCAGCAGCGCCGCCTTGTCGCGGTCGATGTCGAGCGTGGCCTGCAGGCCCTTGTTCTGCGAGTCGCTGGTGACGTCGCGGAATTTCGGATCGGCGCGCATGCGCTCGAGGAACTGGTCGGCCCAGCTGCCGATCTCGCCGCCCGACACGCTCTGCAGGCTGTACTGATAGCGGCTCTTGCTCGGACGGCCGCCCAGCTGCAGGTTCTGCACCGGCGACATGTAGACCTGCACGCCGGCGACGCCGCGGGTCGCCTTGCGCAGCTCGTCGAGCACGATCGGCATCGCCGGGCGCTCGCTGCGCGGCACCAGCACCAGGAACATGCGGCCGCTATTGCCGCCGCCCACGAAGGAGGTCACGTTCTGCACGTTCTTGTTCGCGCGCATGATGTCGACCACCCTGCCCTGCAGCGCCATCATGGCTTGCGACGACGTGTCTTCCGAGGCTTCGACGGTGACGCGGATCTGGCCGATGTCTTCCTCAGGGAAGAAGCCTTTCGGCATGCTCATGTACAGGATGGCGGTCAGGGCGAAGGTGCCGACGGCCAGCATCAGCACCAGGAAGCGGTGACGCAGCGCCTTGTCCAGGGTGCGCGCATAGGCGTCGCGCACACTGGTGAACATGGCTTCGAAACGGCGGCCGACCCAGGACATCTCGTGCGGCTCGACGTGACCGCCATGCTTGATCAGGCGCGAGCACATCATCGGCACCAGGGTCAGCGACACCGCCGCCGACACCAGCACCGCCAGGCCCACGATCACGGCGAACTCGCGGAACAGCAGGCCGATCACGCCCGGCATGAAGAAGATCGGGATGAACACGGCCACCAGCGAGATCGAGATCGAGACGATGGTGAAGCCCATCTCGCGCGAGCCGACCAGGGCGGCGTGGAAGGGCTTCTTGCCCATTTCCATGTGGCGCACGATGTTTTCCAGCACCACGATGGCGTCGTCGACCACCAGGCCGACCGCCAGCGTGATGCCGAGCAGGGAGATGTTGTCGAGGCTGTAGCCGAAGGCATACAGCAGCGACAGCGCGCCCAGCAGCGAGATCGGCACCGTCACCGCCGGGATCAGGGTCGCGGTCAGGCGGTGCAGGAACAGGAAGATCACCAGGATGACCAGCACGACGGTGCCGGCCAGGGTCAGGTTCACATCGTGGATGGCTTCGCGGATCGAGACCGAGCGGTCGTTGACGAGGTGGATCTTGATCGAGGCCGGCAGCTGGGTCTCGAACTTCGGCATCAGGTTGCGCACGGCGTCGACCACCTGCACGGTGTTCGCGTTCGGCTGGCGCTGCACCATCAGCACGATCGAGCGTTCGCCGTTCAGGCTGCCGGCGGCTTTCACCGACTGGTAGCTGTCCTCGACCTGGGCCACTTCGTCCAGGCGCACCGGCAGGCCGTCGCGGGTGGCGACAATGAGCTTGGCAAAGTCGGCCGCCTTCATCAGCTGGCCGCCGCCCTGGATGGTCAGGGTCTGTTGAGGACCGTCGAGCACGCCCAGCGGGGTGTTGGAGTTGGCGGCGCGCAGCGCGGTGGCCAGCTCGTCCATCGAGATATTGCGCGCGTTCATCAGGTCGGAACGGGCGCGCACGCGCACCGCGAAGCGCTTGCCGCCGTTGACCGTGACCTGGGCCACGCCCGGCAGGGTCGAGATCGCCGGCGAGACCATGTTCTCGGCGTAGTCGTTCAGCTCCGACAGGTTCATCGACGGCGAGGTCATGTGCATGAACAGGATCGGGGCGTCGGCCGGATTGATTTTGCGGTAGGACGGCAAATCGGTCATTTCCAGCGGCAACTGGCGCTGGGCGGCCAGCAGCGCGGCCTGGACATCGACCGCGGCCTTGTCGACGTCGATCGATTCGTCGAATTCCAGCGTCAGCGAGGTGTTGCCCTGGGTATTCGTCGAGGAGATGAGCTTGATGCCGGCGATGGTCGAGAACTGCTTCTCGAGCGGCAGCGCGACCGAGGACGCCATGGTCTCCGGGCTGGCGCCGGGCAGGTTGGCGTTGACGTTGATGACCGGCGTGTTATAGCTCGGCAGCGCCGCGACCGGGATGTGCATGTAGGCCAGGATGCCGACCAGCACCAGGCTGATCGACAGCAGGACCACCATCACCGGACGGCGGATACACAGTTCCGACAGGTTCATGCCTGTTCACCCTTGCGCGCAGGCGCGCCTTGCGGTTTCGCGCCAGTGGCCAGCTTGACCTTGCCGCCCGGACGCAGATTCTGCTTGCCTTCGGTGATGACCTGCTCGTTGCCGGCAAGGCCGGTCACTGCCGCGTTCAGGCCGAAGCTGTGCTGGCGCTGGATCGGCGCCAGGCGCGCCGTGCCGTCCTTTTCCACCACGTAGACGAAGGTGCCCTGGGCGTTGATGATAATCGCATTTTGCGGAATCACGACCGCATCCTTGATCGTGCGCACCGTGACACGGGTGTTCACGTATTGTCCTGGCCACAGCAGGCCGTCGGCGTTGCCGAATTGCGCCTTGACGCGGATGGTGCCGGTGGTCGGGTCGACCGTGTTGTCCACGAAAATCAGTTCGCCAAGGACAGGCTTGGCGTCGCCGCCGGTGCTGGCCTCGACCGCGACCTTGCCCTGCCGCTGGGCGGCCAGCAGCGCGCCCAGGCTCGATTCGGGCAGCGTGAAGGCGACGTCGATCGGGTCGAGCTGGGTGATGGTGGTGAGCGAGGTGGTCGGCTGCACCAGGCTGCCCGGATAGACGTCGATGGCGCCGACGCGGCCCGACATCGGGGCGCGGATCGCGGTATAGCTGGCGCTGACCCGGGAAGCCTGCACGGCGGCAGTGCTGGCCGCGAGCGCCGCACGGGCCGCTTCCACCTGGCTCTGCAGCGTGTCGACCGCGCTTTGCGCCAGGAATTTCTGTGCAACCAGTTCCTGGCTGCGCTTGTACTGGCGCTCGAGGTCGGCCAGGGTGGCGCGGCCGCGCTCGACCTCGGCCTGGGCCTTGGCCACGTTGGCGCGGTCGCTGCGGTCGTCGAGCGAGAACATCAATTGGCCGGCCTTCACGAACTGGCCTTCGCGGATGTGCACTTCGCGGATGGTGCTGGTCGTCTGCGGACGCAGGTCGACCGTCTGCTTCGGGCTCACCGTGCCGTTGGCGGCGACGTCGACACCGACGTCCTGGCGCTGCGGCGCGACGACATTCACGACGGTCGGTGGTTGCGGACCGCCGGGGCCGCCCTGACCGCCCTTGGCGCTGTCGCCTTCGGCATGCGCGCCGCGGCTCATGTACCAGGCGCTTCCAGCGCCGATGGCGACAATGATGGCGACGGCTGCGAGAGTATTCTTTTTCATTCAGATCCCTTACCGCCAGTGCCGGCGGCTTTATCAATCAAATCAACGATGCGTTGCACGCAGTATCGCGCCCACGTGTGACAGCCTTATTTACAGTTTATTTACCAGGATAGTACTCCGGCAGCATCAGCGTGACTTCCAGGCCGCCTTCCGGATGGTTGGCGAGGGCGATGCTGCCGCCGTGCTGCCCGGCGATGTTGCGGGCGATGGTCAAGCCCAGGCCGGTGCCGCCGGACTCGCGCGAGCGCGAGGTCTCGACACGGTAGAAAGGATCGAACACGCGCGCCTGCTCGGCGGGCGGAATGCCGGGACCGCTGTCGCGCACGCGGATGCGCGCCGCGCCGTTCACGCGGTCGACGGTCACGTTCGCCTCGCGGCCGTACTTGACCGCGTTGTCGATCAGGTTGCCCAGGCAGCGGCGCAGGTCGAGCGGACGGCCGAGGATCGCCATGCTTGATCTGCCGTTGAGCGTGACCGGCTGGTTGGCGTCGGCCGCGTCGTCGCAGACGGAATCGAGCAGCGAATCGAGGTCGAGCATCTGCATGTTCTCGTTGGTGTCCATGCTGCGCGCCAGTTCCAGCCCCTCGCGCACCATGGCCTGCATCGCCGACAGGTCGCCGATCAGGCGTTCCTGCAGCTCGGCGTCGGCCACCTTTTCCAGGCGCAGGCGCATGCGCGTGAGCGGCGTCTGCAGGTCATGGGTGATGGCGGCCAGCATCTGGGTACGCTGGAAGATGTACTGGCGGATGCGCGCCTGCATCGCGTTGAAGGCGGCGCTGGCCTGGCGGATCTCGCTGGCGCCGGTGAGGTCGAGCGGCGGGCGGTTGAGGTCGTTGCCCAGCTCCTGGGCGGCCACGGCGAGCTGCTTGAGCGGACGCGTGGTCATGCGCGCGACCAGGTAGGCCAGGAAGGCGATGCTGACAAAAAACAGGGCGATGACGGCGCGGTAGTCGGTGTCGTCGTTCACGAACGGGCGCGGCGGCAGTACCGACAGGCGCAAGGCTTCGCCGTCGCGCAGGCGCACGTTCAGGTATTCGCAGGCGCCGCGCCAGCGCGCCGACAGCAGCCCGTAGAGCTGGGGGACGCGCGGCGGGCTCTCGCAGGCCGGCGGACGCGAATCGGCCGAGACGATCTGGTAGCCGGCGCCGAGGCGCTCGCCCAGGGTTTCGGCGAACTCGCTGGCGGCCTTGGCCAGCGGACGCGGTTCGCCGACCTCGAGCAGCAGGCCGGGGCGGTTCGCGACCGCCAGGTAGGCGCGGCGCGCCGAGGCCGGCACGATCTCGGTGGCCATGATCAGCTGCTCGGCGCGCTCGATCAGGTTCTGGTCGCGCGCATGCTCGAGCACGCGCTGGCGCTCGTTGTCGGCCATCAGCTGGGTCAGCGCACCGGAAATCAGGATCCCGAGCAGCAGGGTGATGAAGACACGGCCCGTCATCGAGCCGAGAAATGCTTTCACGCGGTCGGCTCCACGGTCACCTGGCCGGCCAGCACGTAGCCGCCGTTACGCACGGTCTTGATGATCTGGGGCATGCGCGCGTCCTCGCCCAGCTTCTGGCGCAGGCGGCTGATCTGGATGTCGATCGAGCGGTCGAAGGGGTCGGCGTCGCGGCCCTGGGTCAGGTTGAGCAGCTGGTCGCGGTTCAGCACGCGGTTCGGGTGTTCGAGGAACACGCGCAGCAGGCGGAACTCGGCGCCCGAGAGCATGATGACGATGCCGTCCGGATTGACCAGGTGGCGGGCGGTCAGGTCCAGCGTCCAGCCCGAGAAGCGCATCTGCTGCACGTTCTCGGCCGGCGCATTCGACGGCATGGCGTGCGAGCGGCGCAGCACGCTGCGGATGCGCGCCAGCAGTTCGCGCGGTTCGAAGGGTTTCGGCAGGTAGTCGTCGGCGCCCATTTCGAGGCCGAGGATGCGGTCGAGCGGCTCGTTGCGGGCGGTGAGCATGATGACCGGCAGGGTCGAGGTGGCGCGCAGTTTGCGGCACAGGGTCAGGCCGTCGTCGCCGGGCAGGTTCAGGTCGAGCACGATCAGGTCGGGGCGCGACTCGTCGAGGATCTTCCACATCGCGCTGCCGTCGCCCGCGGCGAGCGCGCGGTAGCCGTTCGACTCGAGGTAATCGGCCAGCAGCTGGCGGATGTCGCGGTCGTCGTCGACGATGAGAATGGTAGAGGGATTATCCATAGCCGCAATTATCCTTACTTAAAAGGGCCCTGAACAGCGTATTTGTATCGGCATGTATATGGATTCGGGGAGGAAACATATTGATACAAAGTGCTTGGCAGGGGACACGCTGGGGTTACAGTTTTTGGCGATGATGGATCCCGTGCAGAGAGCAGTTAGAACCTGTCCCGGCAGGTAGTGGAAGCGTCGGGTGATGCATGGCAAGCGGAGGCAAGGCGCGAGGAGGACGCATGGCGGGACCATGCTACGACGAGCAACGCAGCCTCCGCTTGTCAGGCGCAGCCGACGCGACGCTCTCCTGCCGGGACAGGTTCTCAGATGCACAACCGACTGACTCACACACCCAAAGGACATCACATGAACACCCTTCGCAAGAACATCCTGGTCGCTTTCGCCGCCCTCGGCATCGCCGGCGCCGCCATCGCCCAGACCACCACCACTCCGGCGCCGGAAGGCCGCCACGGCCACGCCGTCAGCGCCGAGCAGCGCGCCGCGCACAAGGCCGAGCGCCAGGCGAAACGCGCCGAGCGCCAGGCCCAGCGCGAAGCCAAGCTGCGCGCCGACCTGAAGCTGACCGCCCAGCAGGAGCCGGCCTTCGCCGCCTTCCTCGCCGCCGGCAAGCCGGCCCAGCGCCCGCAGGCGCAAGGCGCCGGCCATGCGCCCGGCGAGCGTGCGAAATTCGCCGCCCTGCCCGCTCCGCAGCGCATGGAGCGCATGATCGAACGCCAGAAACAGCGCACCGCGCGCATGGAAGCACGCCTGGCCGCCCTGAACAACTTCTACGCCGTCCTCACGCCCGAGCAGAAGAAGGTGTTCGACAGCCAGGCCATGCGCGGCGGCTTCGGCGGCAAGCACCGCGGTCACGGCGGTCACGGCGGCCACCACGGCCAGCGCGGCGCGGCGATGCAGAGCTGATCGGCGCAAGCGCTTGAACGCAAAAGGGATGCTTCGGCATCCCTTTTTTTGTCCGGCACCCCGCATTGAGCGCTGCCAAACCCGGCGCCATCCCTTGATCCAGCCGGTGGAGACGCCGGGCGCGAACGGCCACAATCTTTCCTGTTGGAAATGAACAAGGCCGCCATATGTTTCTTCTCACCGCAACACTGGCGCTCGCCGCCGCAGCGCAGACCGGCGAAGCCCTGGCGGCCGCGGCCGCGCAGGCACGCCCAGCCAGCATATCGGACAGGACGCCGGCCCTGGCCGGGGTCGTCACCGATGGGACCATCACGGCGGCCGGGCAGGCGTTCTACCGGGACTTCTGCGCCTACTGGCTCGACAAGCCCCTCAACGAGATGTATGCGATCGCCGTACGCGAACACCTGTCGGCGCGGCGCGGCAACAAGGTCGTCGTCGAGTACGCCGGGCGCGTGGTGTTCCAGGGCGCCCTGCCGCCCGGCCGCGGCCAGATCCGGCCGCTGAGCCAGCAGGCGGTCGATATCTCTTATGAAACGGTCGTGAACGCCGAGGTCCAGCGCCTGTTGTTCAGCGACGACGAGCTGGCCCCGGATGAACTGTGAAGCGCCTGACAGGACCTCCATGGCGGCGCCGCATCGTCTCGCCCTACGCCTCGTACTGCCTTCGACGACGCGTCTTGCCCTGAAGCTTGTGTTAAACGCTTTTAGCCTGGAGAAACCATGAACCTGACCTGTAAAGGCGGGCGCCGCTCCGGCGCCGCCCTTGCCCTGCTGTGCTGTGCGCTGGCCGCGCCGGCCGCAGCGACCGAACTGGTCTACGTGCCGACCAATCCCACCTTCGGCGGCAGTCCGCTCAACGGCAGCAGTTTCCTGAACGCGGCGCAAATGACCAACAAGCACAAGGAGCCGGCCGGGGGCAGGCAGAACGCGCTGCAGCAGTTCACCGAGCTGCTCGAGCGCTCGGTGCTGAGCCAGCTGTCGGCCGCCGCGACCTCCGGGGTGATGGGCGCCGGCGGCAAGCTCAAGCCCGGTTCCGTCGAGACCGGCAACTTCCGGATCGACATCATCGACGCCGGCGGCGGCGTGCTGACGATCACGACCACGGACAAGACCACGGGCTCCTCCACTTCGTTCCAGATCGGCGGGCAATGATGGGGCCGGATCCGTTCTCCTTCCGCTTGCGCGCGGCAGCGGCCGCCCTCCTCTGCGCGGCCTGCCTGGCCGGCTGCGTCACCCGCCCCTCGCCCGCCAAGAGCGGCGCCCAGCTCACGCCCGGCACGGCGATGACCCGCGAGCTGGTGAAGCTGCCTGCGCCGAAGGGCAAGATCGCGGTGGCGGTATATGGTTTCCGCGACCAGACCGGCCAGTACAAGCCGGCGCCGGACAGCTCCTTCTCGACCGCGGTGACGCAGGGCGCGTCCGCGATCCTGATCAAGGCCCTGCTCGACTCCGGCTGGTTCATCCCGGTCGAGCGCGAGAACCTGCAGAACCTGCTCACCGAACGCAAGATCGTGCGCGCGCTCGAGAGCCCGGACAAGGCGGCCCAGGCGCCCATGGTGCCGCAACTGCTGCCGGCCTCGATCATCGTCGAAGGCGGCATCACGGCCTACGAGAGCAACGTGCGCAGCGGCGGCGTCGGGGCGAATTACCTCGGCGTGGGCCTGTCGACGCTGTACCGGGTCGACCAGGTGACGATCAACCTGCGCACCGTCGACATCCGCAACGGCAAGGTGCTGGCCAGCGTCTCGACCACCAAGGCCATCTATTCCTACGAAGTGCGGCCAACGGTGTTCAAGTTCGTCAACTTCAAGGACCTGGTCCAGTTCGAGGCGGGCATGACGCGCAACGAACCGGCCCAGCTGTGCGTGCGCGAAGCGATCGAGGCGGCGGTGATCCACCTGGTCGCCCAGGGCATCAAGGAAGGCCACTGGGACCTGAAGGACGACAAGGACCGCGGCAACTCCCTGCTCGGGCGCTATGGCCGCGACGATCTTGCAGCGCTGGGCGACGCGCCGGCGCCACCGGAGCTTTCACCACCACAAGGAGCGCAAGATGAATGAAGAAGACGAGAGCCGGCCCCGCGTCGCGGGCCCGGCCAGGGCGCGTGCGCGCGCCGCCCCTGCCCTGCCGGTACGCTGCCTGGTCGTCGTGCTGCTGGCGGCCTGCGCGCTGGCGCTGCCGCGCGAGGCGCCCGCCGACGACCTGGCAGGGCCCGAGCTGGCCAGCGCCGACCAGGGCGCCTCGATCAGGCAGCTTGGCCGGGGCAACAGCGCGCTGGCCGATCAGCGCGGTCCGAGGCAATCGGCCAACCTGCAGCAGCAAGGCTTCGGCAACCGGCTGGAGGTCTGGCAGAGCGGCGGCCCGGGCAATACTGTTTACGCCTACCAGCGCGGCATGGGCAACGAGGCCGTGCTCACCCAGTCGGGGCAATGGAACGCGCTGCGGCTCGACCAGCGCGGCGACGGCAACCTGGCCAATATCGCCCAGCACGGCGTCGGCCGTCACGCCTTCATCGAGCAGTTCGGCAGCGGCAACCGGATCGACCTGGTGCAGGGCCAGTCCGCGCCGAACGTGGTGCTGCGCCAGTACGGCGACGGCAACGTCACTACCCTGATCCAGCACTAGGCCGATGGATCGTCACAAGGCAGGCCTCTTTCTCACACTTCGGGAGTTCACCATGAAACACGTATCGTCCGTCCTCGCATCCCTCGGTCTCCTGCTTGCCGCCGCGCCCGCATGGGCCGGCGACATCGCGCAAATCGGCCAGGTCGGTGGATCGAACAATGCCGCGATCGAGCAGATGAGCTCGGGCGGCAGCAACCTCGCGAGCGTCCGCCAGGGCGACGGCTCGCGCGAAGCCACTGCCAACAACGCCCAATTGGTGCAGATCGCCGTCGACAATTCCTTCATCGACGTCTTCCAGTGGGGCTTCAACAACCAGTACAACGTCTACCAGCATGATGGCGCGGACCTGAAGGCCAACATCAACACGGATTCTGCCATCTACGGCAACGGCTTCTCGGAAAGCAACTCGGCGACGATCGACCAATCCGGATTCGGCGCGCGCGCCTGGGTCGAACAGGGCGGCATGCTGAACCGCGCCGACATCGTCCAGCAGAGCTGGGGCGGCAATTCCGCGGAGATCCTGCAGGCCGGCACGGCCAACCAGGCCTCGATCTTCCAGGCCGGCGGCAATCTGAGCGCGAGCATCGTGCAGAGCTCGGGCGCCTTCGATCCCGGCTTCGGCTCCGTGAATACCGCAACGATCCGCCAAAGCAACGGTGGATACGGGTGGTAAGTGTCGGCTGTCTCGGCCATGCAAAAGGGCGAGGTCACCCTCGCCCTTTTTCTTGCCGGGTCCGCCCGGTCAGTCCAGTTTTTCCAGCGACACCAGGAACTTCGCCGCGTTCTGGTAACCGATCACCCGGCTGTCCGCGATCTCGGCGCCGTGCTTGTCGAAGAAGATGATGCCCGGCGGCCCGAACAAACCGAAACGCTTGAGCATGGCCTTGTCGTGGGCATCGTTGGCGGTCACGTCGACCTGCAGCAGCACGGTATTGGCGAGCTTGGCCTGCACCTGTGGATCGACGAAGGTCAGCTTTTCCATCTCCTTGCAGGAGACGCACCAGTCGGCGTAGAAGTCCAACATGGCCGTCTTGCCACCGAGAGCGGCGAGCGCCGCATCGAGCTCGTCCACGGTTTTCACGCGCTTGAACGCGAGATGCTGCTTCTGCGCGCTGGTCAGGTGGGCCAGCGGCGCGAGTGGGTCGCGGCCGCCGCTGGCCACGCCCACCAGCTGCATGGCGCCCAGGATGCCGAACGCAGCGCCAAAGGCCAGCGCCGCCCAGTGCCCGCGCCGGCGCAGCAGCCAGGCGCCGTAGCCGAGCAGGAGGGCCGCCCACAGGATCATCTGCACGCTGGCCGGCAGCACGGGCGACACCATCCACAGGGCCATGCCGAGCATCAGCACGCCGAAGAAGCGTTTCACGGATTCCATCCAGGCGCCGGCGCGCGGCAGCAGCGACCCGGCCGAGACACCCACCAGCAGCAGCGGAATGCTCATGCCCAGGGCCATCGAGAACAGCGCGGCGCCGCCGATCAGCACGTCGCGCGTCTGGCTGATGTAGACCAGGGCGCCGGCCAGGGGCGCGGCCACGCAGGGACCGACGATCAGGGCCGAGATCGCGCCCATGGCGAACACGCCGGCCAGCTTGCCGGAAGCCTGGCGACCCGACACCCCGGCGAGCTTGGTCTGCATCCCGGCCGGCACCTGCAGTTCGTAGAAGCCGAACATCGACATCGCCATCGCGACGATCAGGATCGCGAAGGCGCCCAGGACCCAGGGGTTCTGCAGCGCGGCGGCCAGGCCCTCGCCGATCAGGCCGGCTGCGACGCCGAGCAGGGTGTAGACGATGGCCATGCCCAGCGAATAAGTCAGCGACAGGACGAAGCCGCGCGAACGGCGCACCTTGCCGCCCTCGCCCACGATGATCGAGGACAGGATGGGCACCATCGGCAGCACGCAGGGCGTGAAGGCCAGGCCCAGGCCGAGCAGGATGAAGGCAGGAACGATGGCGAGCAGGCGGCCGCCATGCAGGATCGAATTGATGCCGGAAAGCTCGGAAGGTCGATCGGCGCTTGCGGCCGGCGCGGCGCTGACGGCGCTCGGGGCGACGCTGACGGCCTCGCCTGGCGCCGCCGTCGCCGGGGGCTGCGTGGCGCCGGCGCCTTGCCCCGCGCCGGCCTGCGCGGGCGTGTCGACCGCGGGCGCGGCGTCGGCGGGCAGGCCGAGGCGCGCGGCGGCGCCCGTGTTGCCTTCGCTTGGCGGGCTGGACGAGAGGAAGCCGGGCGCCTGCGCGTTCGCGCTGCCGGCCGGCAGGCTCATCTGCGGCGCGGCGCCGCCGGCCGCCAGCTGCACGCTCGCTTCTTGCGGCGGATAGCACAGGCCGGCGTCGGCGCAGCCCTGGCTGGTCGCCGTCAGGGTGAAGGGCCCGTTGCCCTCGACCGGGATACGGATCGTCACCGCGCCCTTATAAGTCTCGACATCCTTCTGGAAGGTCTCGTCGTACTTCACCTTGCCCGGCGGGATCTCGGGCGTGCCGAGTTTGGCGCCGCGCGCCTTGAAGGCGAAGCGCTCGCGGTACATGTAGTAGCCGTCGGCGATGTCGTAGGTGACCACGGCGGTGCGCTCGCCGTCCATGCGCGCCGAGAACTTGAAGGCGACGGCCGGGTCGAGGAAATCGTCGGCGGCGCGGCTCGGCGCGGCCAGGGAGGCACAGAACAGGAACAGCAGCGACAGCACGGCGAGCAGGTGTGACGAGACCGCGGCCGGGACTGCGTGGATGCGAGAACGGGACATGACTTCCTTTGATTGAATACTGCGCAGCCGAATGGTACACCGGCTGCGTGCCGATGGGTAATGCTGCCGCCGTGCGCCTGCCCGGCGCCTGCGACGGACGAAAAAAAACCAGGCACGAGGCCTGGTTTTTCTTGTCGCAAGGAGCGATTACTCAGCGGTCGGTGCTTCTTCAGCCGAGGTCACTTCCGGACGGTCCAGCAGTTCGACGTAGGCCATCGGCGCATTGTCGCCCACGCGGAAACCCATTTTCAGGATGCGCAGGTAGCCGCCGTTGCGGTTGGCGTAACGCGGGCCCAGTTCGGCGAACAGCTTCTGCACCATTTCGCGGTCGCGCAGGCGGGCGAATGCCAGACGCTTGTTGGCCAGGGTGTCGGTCTTGCCCAGGGTCAGGATCGGCTCGATGACGCGACGCAGTTCCTTGGCTTTCGGCACGGTGGTCTTGATGGCTTCATGACGCAGCAGCGAAACGGTCATGTTGCGCAGCATTGCCAGGCGGTGGGACGAGGTACGGTTCAGTTTACGGAGGCCGTGACGGTGACGCATGGTACTTCCTTTCGAGTGTATAAATTCCAGTTCTTCGATCGTTCATGCCGGAGCATGACCGCGGACCGGTTCAGTTAGGGTTGGTTACTACGGTTTTTTCATTCAAAAAGGAGCTGGCTTTGCCAGTCCTTTTTGACTGATCCCACCCGAAAGCAGGTGTCTGCTTTCGGGTGAATGCTATTACTTCTCCAGACCTGCAGGCGGCCAGTTCTCGAGTTTCATGCCCAGGGTCAGGCCGCGCGAAGCAAGGACTTCCTTGATTTCGTTGAGCGACTTGCGGCCCAGGTTCGGGGTCTTGAGCAGCTCGTTTTCCGAACGCTGGATCAGGTCGCCGATGTAGTAGATGTTCTCGGCCTTCAGGCAGTTTGCCGAACGGACCGTGAGTTCCAGATCGTCGACCGGACGCAGCAGGATCGGATCGACCAGCGGAGCACGCGACGGTGCTTCTGCGGCCGCTTCCGTGCCTTCCAGCGCGGCGAAGACGTTCAGCTGGTCAACCAGGACGCGTGCCGACTGGCGGATCGCTTCTTCCGGGGTGATGACGCCGTTGGTCTCGATGTTGATGATCAGCTTGTCGAGGTCGGTACGCTGTTCGACACGGGCCGACTCCACGGCGTACGAGACGCGACGGACCGGCGAGAACGATGCGTCCAGGATGATGCGGCCGATCGTCTTGTTGGTGTCTTCCGACAGACGGCGGACGTTGCCCGGCACGTAGCCACGGCCCTTTTCGACCTTGATCTGCATGTCCAGCTTGCCACCGGCGGTCAGGTGAGCGATCACGTGATCCGGGTTGATCAGTTCCACGTCATGCGGCAGATCGATGTCCGATGCCAGGACTGCGCCTTCGCCTTCCTTCTTCAGGGTCAGGGTGACGGAGTCGCGGTTGTGCACCTTGAACACGACGCCCTTCAGGTTCAGCAGCAGGTCGACGACGTCTTCCTGCACGCCGTCCAGCGACGAATACTCGTGCACGACGCCGGCGATCGTCACTTCGGTCGGCGCGTAGCCGATCATCGACGACAGCAGCACGCGACGCAGCGCGTTGCCCAGCGTGTGGCCGTAACCACGTTCGAACGGCTCCATCACGACTTTGGCGTGACCGGCGCCGAGCGCCTCGACATCGATAATACGTGGCTTCAACAAACTATTTTGCATGAAATGTCCTTTTCAATACCCTCGGCTCGTTACACCGATAAGGCTGATGGCATGTGGTGAATTCTTAAAACTGCAACGCCCGCTCGGTGAGGAGCGGGCGCAAATACCGACTAGCGATTAACGCGAGTACAGTTCGACGATCAGTGCTTCGTTGACGTCGGCGGCGATCTCGTTACGCTCCGGGAACGAACGGAAGGTGCCTTCCATCTTCTTGGCGTCGACCGAGACCCAGCTCGGCATGCCGACTTGCTCAGCCAGCGACAGCGCTTCGATGATGCGGGTCTGCTTCTTGGCCTTTTCGCGCACGGCGACGACGTCGCCAGCCTTGACCTGGTACGAAGCGATGTTCACGACGTTACCGTTGACGGTGAAGGCCTTGTGGCTGACCAGCTGGCGCGCTTCGGCGCGGGTCGAGCCGAAGCCCATGCGGTAAGCGACGTTGTCCAGGCGGGCTTCCAGCAACTTCAGCAGGGTCTCGCCGGTGTTGCCCTTGCGGCGCGATGCTTCTGCGAAGTAGCGGCGGAACTGGCGCTCCAGCACGCCGTACATACGCTTGACCTTCTGCTTTTCACGCAGCTGGTTGCCGTAGTCCGAGGTGCGAGCACCCGACTTCACGCCGTGCTGGCCTGGCTTGACGTCCAGTTTGCACTTCGAGTCGAGCGAGCGACGTGCGCTCTTCAGGAACAGGTCGGTGCCTTCACGGCGCGACAGTTTTGCTTTTGGTCCGATATAACGTGCCACGTTGAATACCTTTATTAAATAAAATCACGCCCCAGAGGCATCGCGAGCGATGCGGCAGGCGCTAGTCCGACCCAACATTGAGCGGACGTGGCTGAAAGAACGCCCCGAACCGGAGGTCCGAGGCGAGAATAGCCGGGCAGTATACCCGAAATCGGGCTACTGCACCGGCGTATTTGATACCGCGACGGGTATCTGCAACAAAAGGCGGGCGAACCCGCCGCTTGTCTTAGATACGACGACGCTTCGGCGGACGGCAGCCGTTGTGCGGAACCGGCGTCACGTCCTGGATCTCGGTGATCTTGATGCCCAGGTTGTTCAGCGCGCGCACAGCCGATTCACGGCCAGGGCCAGGGCCCTTGATGCGCACTTCCAGGTTCTTCACGCCGCTTTCCTGTGCGACCTTGCCGGCTGCTTCAGCAGCGACCTGTGCCGCGAACGGGGTCGATTTGCGCGAGCCTTTGAAGCCTGCGCCACCCGACGTCGCCCACGACAGGGCGTTGCCCTGGCGATCGGTGATCGTGATGATGGTGTTGTTGAACGAAGCGTGGACGTGGGCGATGCCCTCAGCCACGTTCTTCTTGACTTTCTTGCGTGCGCGGGCTGCTGCCGCTGCTGCGCTGCTTTGTTGCTTAGCCATGGTCTATTCCTAGATTATTTCTTCAGCGATTGAGCGGCCTTGCGCGGACCTTTGCGGGTACGAGCATTGGTACGGGTGCGCTGACCGCGCACTGGCAGGCCCTTGCGGTGACGCATGCCGCGGTAGCAACCCAGGTCCATCAGACGCTTGATGTTCATGGACAGTTCGCGGCGCAGATCGCCTTCCACGACAAACTTCGCAACTTCGTCGCGCAGCTTCTCGAGTTCGTTATCGTCGAGATCCTTGACCTTCTTGTTGGTCGCGATACCGGTCGCAGCGCAGATCTTCTGCGAGCGCGGGCGGCCAATACCGTAGATCGCCGTCAGGCCGATAACAGTGTGCTGATGATTTGGGATGTTAACCCCTGCAATACGTGCCATTCGTTATTCCTCTTAACCTTGACGCTGCTTGTGACGCGGCTCGACGCAGATCACGCGGACCACGCCCTTGCGCTTGATGATCTTGCAGTTGCGGCAGATCCGCTTGACTGAAGCATTAACTTTCATTTTGCACTCTCTTCCTGATAACTTGAATATTTTTACTTGGTGCGGAACACGATGCGTGCCCGGGACAGGTCGTACGGGGTCAGTTCCACCGTTACCTTGTCGCCCGGGAGAATGCGGATGTAATTCATCCGCATTTTACCCGAGATATGCCCCAGGACCACATGCCCGTTTTCCAGCTTTACGCGAAATGTCGCATTTGGGAGATTCTCGAGAATCTCACCTTGCATTTGGATGACGTCGTCTTTTGCCATTCGGTCTATGTACTCCCCGCTTATCGCGTCGGAATCCCACCCTTGAAATTCGCCTTGCGCAGCAGCGATTCATATTGCTGCGACATGACGTAGTTCTGCACTTGTGCCATGAAGTCCATCGTCACCACCACGATGATCAGGAGCGACGTGCCGCCGAAGTAGAAAGGAACTTTCCAGAACGACTGCAGGAACTCCGGCACCAGGCACACCAGGGTGATATAGACTGCACCGGCCAGGGTCAGGCGCATCAGGATCTTGTCGATGTAGCGTGCGGTCTGCTCGCCCGGACGGATGCCCGGAACAAACGCGCCGCTCTTCTTCAAGTTGTCCGCCGTTTCCTTGCTGTTGAATACCAGCGCGGTGTAGAAGAAGCAGAAGAACACAATCGCCACCGCATACAGCAACGCGTGGATCGGTTCACCGGTCGCCAACGAGGCAGCCAGGTCCTTCAGGAACCCGATGAAGGGGCCGCTGGAGTCCTTGCCTCGCGTGTACCAGTCAACGATCGTCGCCGGGAACAGGATGATCGAGGAGGCGAAGATCGGCGGAATCACGCCGGCCATGTTCAGCTTCAGGGGCAGGTGGCTGGTTTGGCCACCGTACACCTTGTTGCCGACTTGGCGCTTGGCGTAGTTCACGAGGATCTTGCGCTGTCCGCGTTCAACGAACACGACGGCATACGTAACCGCAACTACCAGGATGACGATAATGATCGCGGCAATGCTGCTGATCGAACCATTCGACACCAGGGTGAACAGGCCACCCAGCGCCGACGGCAGACCGGCTGCGATACCGGCGAAAATGATGATCGAAATGCCGTTGCCCAGACCACGCTCGGTGATCTGCTCGCCCAGCCACATGAGGAACATGGTGCCGGTGAGCAGGGTCACGACCGTGACGAAGCGGAATGCCATGCCGGGGTCGAGCACGAGACCCGGCTGGGCCTCGAGCGCGACGGCGATGCCGAACGCCTGGAACAACGCCAGTGCCACCGTGCCGTAGCGGGTGTACTGGGTGATCTTGCGGCGCCCTGCTTCGCCTTCCTTCTTCAGCGTTTCCAGCTGCGGCACGACGATCGACGCCAGCTGCATGATGATCGAAGCCGAAATGTAGGGCATGATCCCGAGTGCGAACACGGTAAAGCGGGACAACGCACCACCCGAGAACATGTTGAACATGCCCAGGATGCCGCCTTCGTTCTGCTTGAACAGTGACGCCAGCGCTACCGGGTCGATCCCGGGAACCGGGATGTGAGCACCGATGCGGTACACGACCAATGCGCCAAGCAAAAACCACAGCCGACCCCAGGGGAAGCCGGCAGCGGCGCTTTTACCAAGTTGTGAATTAGTCGCCAATTTTTGCTCCGATCAGGCAGCGGCCGCTTTAGGCGACCGAACCGCCAGCTGCTTCGATGGCCGCTTTCGCGCCCGCGGTGGCTTTCAGGCCCTTGAGGTTCACCGCTTTGGTGATCTCGCCCGACAGGATGACGCGCACGTCGCGTGCCACCACCGGCAGGATGCCTGCTTGCTTCAGCACCAGGATGTCGACATCGCCGACTGCCAGGGCGTTCAGGTCCGACAGACGGACTTCAGCCTTGAAGGTGGCGTTGAGCGACTTGAAGCCGCGCTTCGGCAGACGACGCTGCAGAGGCATCTGGCCGCCTTCGAAGCCGACTTTGTGGAAGCCGCCCGAACGCGATTTCTGGCCCTTGTGACCGCGACCGGCGGTCTTGCCCAGGCCGGAGCCGATACCGCGGCCGACGCGACGCTTCGCGTGCTTGGCGCCGTCAGCAGGTTGAATGGTATTGAGTTCCATTGTTTTCTCCGTACGTAAGCTGTCGCTTACGAGACAACTTTAACGAGGTACGCGACTTTGTTGATCATGCCACGCACGGATGGGGTGTCCTGCAGCTCGGAGACCGAGTTGACACGACGCAGACCCAGGCCGCGCACGGTGGCACGGTGATCCTGACGGGTACCGATCAGGCCCTTGACGAGCTTGACTTTGACAGTGTTTGCCATGTTTGTTCCCCTTAACCCAGGATGTCTTCAACCGACTTGCCGCGCTTGGCAGCGATGTCAGCCGGAGTGCTCATTTTTGCCAGACCGTCGAGGGTCGCGCGAACCAGGTTGTACGGGTTCGACGAACCGGTCGACTTGGCGACCACGTCGGTCACGCCCATCACCTCGAAGATAGCGCGCATTGCGCCACCAGCGATCACGCCGGTACCCGGCTTGGCCGGCGACATCATGACGCGCGATGCGCCGTGACGACCGGTAACGGTGTGGTGCAGCGTACCGTTCTTGAGGGGCACCTTGATCAGGTTGCGGCGGGCTTCTTCCATCGCTTTTTGCACGCCGACAGGAACTTCCTTCGACTTGCCCTTGCCCATGCCGATGCGGCCATCGCCGTCACCGACAACGGTCAGCGCTGCAAAACCCATGATACGACCACCCTTCACCACCTTGGTGACGCGGTTGATCGCGATCATTTTTTCGCGCATGCCATCATCCGGCTTGTCGCTTGCCATTTTCGCTTGCATTTTTGCCATGACGATTCTTCCTTAGAACTTCAGACCGGCTTCACGCGCGGCATCTGCCAGCGCCTTCACACGGCCGTGGTAACGGAAACCCGAACGGTCGAACGCGACTTCGGTGATCCCTGCTTTCAGTGCTTTTTCTGCGACGCGCTTGCCAACCAGGGCAGCAGCGGCGGCGTTACCGCCTGCACCGCTCTTGCCACCGAGCTCAGCGCGCACTTCTGCTTCCAGCGTCGAAGCCGAAACCAGGACCTTCGCATCCGGGCTGATCAGGTTCGCATAGATGTGCAGGTTGGTGCGGTGAATCGACAGGCGATTCACGCCCAGCTGGGCGATCTTGATGCGGGTTTGGCGTCCGCGACGCAGACGCGATTGTTTCTTGTCCATGTCAGCTCCGATTATTTCTTCTTGGTTTCTTTAAGCTTCACCACTTCGTCCGAATAACGGACACCCTTGCCCTTGTAAGGCTCAGGCGAGCGGTAAGCGCGCACTTCAGCGGCGACCTGGCCGACCTTTTGGCGATCAATACCCTTGATCACGATTTCGGTCGGGGTCGGGGTGGCCGCGGTGACGCCTTCCGGCATCGCGTGCAGCACCGGGTGCGAGAAGCCCAGCGACAGGTTCAGGGCGTTGCCCTGCACTGCTGCCTTGTAGCCCACGCCCACCAGGTTCAGCTTCTTCTCGAAGCCCTTGGTGACGCCGGTAACCATGTTGTTGACCAGGGCGCGCAGGGTGCCCGACATGGCGTTCGATTCACGCGAATCGTCCACGACGTCGAACGTCAGCGTGCCGTTGTTGTTTTCCACTTTGACCAGGCCGTTCAGCGGCTGGGTCAGGGTGCCCAGCGGGCCCTTGACAGTGATCGAGGTCGCGTTGATCGCGACATCGGTGCCCGCCGGAACGGCGATTGGCATCTTAGCTACTCGAGACATGTCTACTCCTTAAGCCACGTAGCACAGCACTTCGCCACCGACGCCGGTAGCACGTGCCTTGCGGTCGGTCATCACGCCTTGCGGGGTCGAGACGATTGCCACGCCCAGGCCATTCATGACCGACGGGATCTCGTTCTTGCCCTTGTAGATGCGCAGGCCAGGACGCGAGACGCGCTCGATGCGCTCGATGACCGGACGGCCGGTGTAATACTTCAAACCGATTTTCAGTTCCGACTTGCCACCTTCGGTGGTCACGGCGAAATCCTCAATGTAACCCTCGTCCTTCAGGACGTTGGCGATCGCAACTTTGACTTTCGACGACGGCATTGCGACCGTGGTTTTCTGGACAGTTTGTGCGTTGCGAATGCGGGTCAGCATATCGGCGATAGGATCGCTCATACTCATTGCTTGTTCTCCTATTACCAGCTAGCTTTGGTCATGCCCGGGATTTCGCCTTTCATCGCGAATTCACGGAGTTTGGTACGGGCCAGACCGAATTTACGGAAAGTGCCACGTGGACGGCCGGTCATGGCGCAGCGGTTACGCTGGCGGGTCGGGGCCGAATTACGCGGCAGGGCCTGCAGTTTCAGGCGCGCTTCGTAACGCTCTTCTTCGGTCTTCGACTGGTCGTCGATGATTGCTTTCAGAGCTGCACGCTTTGCGGCGAATTTCTCCACCAGGTCTGCACGCTTCTGTTCGCGGTTAATCAGTGCAAGTTTTGCCATGCTCTTAGTTCCTGAACGGGAATTTGAAGGCGGCGAGCAGCGCTTTGGCTTCTTCGTCGGTCTTAGCGGTGGTGGTGATCGAGATGTTCATGCCACGCAGCGCGTCGATCTTGTCGTAATCGATTTCCGGGAAAATGATCTGCTCTTTGACGCCGATGTTGTAGTTGCCACGGCCGTCGAACGAGCGGCCATTGACGCCGCGGAAGTCACGCACGCGCGGCAGGGCCACGGTGATGAAACGGTCCAGGAACTCGTACATGCGGGCGCCGCGCAGGGTCACCATCGTACCGATCGGGTAGCCTTCGCGGATCTTGAAACCTGCGATTGCCTTGCGTGCCTTGGTGACGACCGGCTTCTGGCCGGCGATCTTGGTCAGGTCGCCCACTGCGTGTTCGATGACCTTCTTGTCTGCGACAGCTTCCGACAGACCCATGTTCAGGGTGATCTTGGTCAGGCGCGGCACTTCCATCACCGACTTGTAGCCGAATTTCTCGGTCAGGTCAGCGACGACTTTTTCTTTGTAGAATTGTTGGAGACGGGCCATGATCTTAAACCTTCACAACTTCGCCGGAGGACTTGTAGACGCGGACTTTCTTGCCGTCCTGGTCTTTGAAGCCTACGCGGTCAGCCTTGCCGGTCGCGGCGTTGAACAGCGCGACGTTGGAGACGTGAATCGGCATCGCCTTGTCGACGATACCACCAGTGACGCCGGTCATCGGGTTCGGCTTGACGGCCTTCTTGGCCACGTTCACGCCTTCGACGATCACGTGCTCGGCGTCGACGCGACGCGAAACCACGCCACGCTTGCCCTTGTCTTTACCGGCCAAAACGATGACTTCGTCGTTTTTACGAATCTTATCCATTGCGACTCCTTACAGAACTTCAGGTGCCAGGGACACGATCTTCATGAACTTCTCGGTACGCAGCTCGCGCGTCACCGGTCCGAAGATACGGGTACCGATCGGTTCCAGCTTGGAATTCAGCAGGACAGCGGCGTTGCCGTCGAACTTCACCAGGGAGCCGTCTTGGCGGCGCACACCTTTGGCGGTACGCACAACCACAGCGTTATAAATTTCACCTTTTTTGACGCGACCACGTGGCGCAGCAACCTTGACGGTTACCTTGATGATGTCGCCAATGCTCGCATAACGGCGCTTGGAGCCGCCCAACACCTTGATGCACAGTACTTCTTTCGCACCGGTGTTGTCGGCCACTTCGAGCCGGCTTTCAGTTTGAATCATAGTATTTTCTTTCCCAACTTAAGCCGAAGAAACCCCACGGCGAACCGTAGGCCTGCGGTCAGTCTTGGTCCCGCCGTCCGTTCAATGCATGAACGTCCGATTGGGTGATTGGACTTTCCAATAAGCTTCGTACAGGCCGCAGTTACCGAGGGGGACAAACTGCGGCAACACATGAACGAAGCCCGCTAGTATCTCAGATACCAGCGGGCCCCGCAAGACAAATTTTCAGGCTTTAGATGACCTGTGCGACCTGCACAACACGGGTCACGGTCCACGCCTTCGTCTTCGAGATCGGGCGACCTTCCTGGATCTCGACCGTGTCGCCGGTCTTGGCCTGGTTGGTCTCGTCGTGCGCGTGGTACTTGTTCGAGCGCACGATGATCTTGCCGTACAGCGGGTGCTTCACGTGACGCTCGATCAGGACGGTCACCGTCTTGTCCATTTTGTCGGACACGACCTTGCCGACCAGCGTACGCTTCAGCGCCGTTTTAGTGGTGTCGTTCATTTGGCTTCCTTCGAGTTCATCACAGTCTTCACACGCGCGATGTCGCGACGTACTTTCTTGAGCTGCGCGGTATTGCCCAGCTGCTGGGTAGCGATTTGCATGCGCAGGCCGAACTGGGCCTTCAGCAGCTCATTCAGCTCCTTCTGCAGCGCTTCCTGGTCCTTGCCGCGGAGTTCCGATGCTTTCATATTCAACTCCTGTTATTGGCCGACTTGGCGCACCACGAAGGTGGTTGCCAGCGGCAGTTTGGCAGCGGCCAGGCGGAATGCTTCGCGCGCCAGTTCTTCTGCGACGCCGTCCATCTCGTACAGGACCTTGCCTGGCTGGATTTCAGCGACGTAGTACTCCGGGTTACCCTTACCGTTACCCATACGGACTTCGGCCGGCTTGTTCGAGATCGGCTTGTCCGGGAAGATACGGATCCAGATACGGCCGCCACGCTTGATGTGACGGGTCATCGCACGACGCGCCGCTTCGATCTGGCGTGCGGTGATACGGCCGCGGGCGACTGCCTTCAGGCCGAACTCGCCGAACGACACCGAGGTGCCGCGGGTGTGCGAAATGCCGGTGTTACGGCCCTTCTGCTCTTTACGATACTTTCTGCGGGATGGCTGCAGCATCTTTATTCTCCTGCTTTCTCAGCCGGCTTGGCAGCGGCGCGACGACCTGCTGGAGCGGCTCCTGGTTTGGCGCCCGGACGGCCACGGCCGGCTGGCTTGCCATCATCACGACGCGGACCGCGCGGCTTTTTCTCGTCGGCCGGGGTGTCGATCACAGGTGCTTCGCCCGTTGCCGAACGATCGCCCTTGTAGACCCAGACCTTGACGCCGATGATGCCGTAGGTGGTCGATGCTTCGCTGGTGCCGTAGTCGATGTCGGCGCGCAGGGTGTGCAGAGGCACACGGCCTTCGCGGTACCATTCGGTACGTGCGATCTCGATACCGTTCAGACGGCCCGACGACATGATCTTGATGCCTTGCGCGCCCAGACGCATTGCGTTCTGCATCGCGCGCTTCATGGCGCGACGGAACATGATGCGCTTTTCGAGCTGCTGCGAGATCGAGTCGGCGATCAGTTGCGCATCGATTTCCGGCTTGCGGATTTCTTCGATGTTCACGTGGACCGGCACGCCCATGATCTTCGTCAGCGACGACTTCAGCACTTCGATGTCTTCGCCCTTCTTGCCGATGACGACGCCCGGACGCGAGCTGAACACGGTGAAGCGTGCGTTCTTCGCAGGACGCTCGATGACGATGCGACCGACCGAAGCGTTCTTCAGCTTCTTCTTCAGGAAAGCGCGAGCTTCCAGGTCTTCCTTCAGCATGTCGGCGAAGTTGCCGTTGCCAGCGTACCAGCGCGACGCCCAGTTACGGGTGACCGCCAGGCGGAAGCCGGTTGGGTGGATTTTCTGACCCATCGTGTGACCCCTTAGTTACCGACAGTCACGTAGATGTGACAGGATTGTTTCGAAATACGATCGCCGCGGCCCTTCGCACGTGCAGTGAAGCGCTTCAGGATCGGGCCCTTTTCGACGTAGATCTGGGTGACTTTCAGCTCGTCGATATCGGCGCCATCGTTGTGTTCCGCGTTGGCGATAGCCGACTCCAGAACCTTCTTGATGATGGTCGCGCCCTTCTTCGGGCTGAACTGCAGAATGTTGAGTGCTGCGTCAACTTTCTTGCCACGGATCAGGTCTGCAACCAGGCGGCCCTTCTGTTCCGACAGGCGCACGCCTTTGAGGATAGCTTTAGTTTCCATTATTTTTTCGCCTTCTTGTCAGCGGCGTGGCCCTTGAACGTACGGGTCAGCGCGAATTCGCCGAGCTTGTGGCCGACCATGTTCTCCGAGACGTACACCGGCACGTGCAGCTTGCCGTTGTGGACAGCGATCGTCAGACCGATGAAGTCCGGAGTGATCGTCGAGCGGCGCGACCAGGTTTTGACTGGCTTCTTGTCTTTGGTCGCTTGCGCGGCTTCGACTTTCTTCACCAGGTGGGCGTCAACGAACGGCCCTTTTTTCAATGAACGAGTCATGATTTATCCTTATTTCTTGCCGCGGCGCGAGACGATCATCGACGAAGTGCGCTTGTTCGAACGCGTCTTCTTGCCCTTGGTCTGCTGGCCCCATGGCGACACCGGATGACGACCGGCAGCCGTACGGCCTTCACCACCACCGTGCGGGTGGTCGATCGGGTTCATGACCACACCGCGAACGGTCGGACGAACACCGCGCCAGCGCATTGCACCAGCTTTACCGATCTTGCGCAGGTTGTGCTCGCCGTTGCCGACTTCGCCAACCGTTGCGCGGCACTCGATGTGCACGCGGCGCACTTCACCCGAGCGCAGGCGAACCTGGGCGTAGGTGCCTTCGCGGGCCATCAGGACCACGCCGGCGCCGGCGGTACGGGCCATCTGGGCGCCCTTACCTGGCAGCATTTCGACGCAGTGCATGGTGGTGCCGACCGGGATGTTACGGATCGGCAGGCAGTTACCCGACTTGATCGGCGCTTCCGAGCCGTTCATGACGGTGTCGCCCACAGCCATGCCCTTGGTGGCGATGATGTACGCGCGATGACCGTCGGCGTAGCACACCAGAGCGATGTGCGCGCTGCGGTTCGGGTCGTATTCGATACGCTCGACCTTGGCCGGGATACCGTCCTTGGTGCGCTTGAAGTCGACCAGGCGGTAGTGGTGCTTGTGGCCACCGCCGATGTGGCGGGTGGTGATGTGACCGTTGTTGTTACGGCCAGCAGTCTTCGATTTCTTCTCAACCAGGGCTGCGAACGGACGACCTTTGTACAGGTCGGCGTTCACAACCTTCACCATGCCGCGGCGGCCTGGGGAGGTTGGCTTCATCTTTACGAGTGCCATTATTTAGCCTCCTCGACAAAATTGATTTCCTGGCCCGGCTTCAGGCACACGAAAGCGCGCTTGGTGTGGTTGCGACGACCGGTGAAACGGCCTGCGCGCTTCTGCTTGCCTTCGCGGTTCACGGTTTGCACCGATTCCACTTCGACCTTGAACAGCAGCTCGACGGCAGCCTTGATTTCCGGCTTGGTTGCGTCCGGCAGAACCTTGAACACGATCTGCTCGTTCTTTTCCGCGACGAAGGTGGCTTTCTCGGAAATGACCGGAGCCAGCAGCACCTTCATCAGGCGCTCTTCGCTAAATTTGATTGCGGTGCTCATGCGTACATCTCCTCGATCTTGGCCAGAGCAGCTTTGGTGACCAGGACTTTCTTGTAGAACACCAGCGACATCGGGTCAGCTGCTTTCGGCTCGACAACCAGCACGTTCGGCAGGTTACGCGATGCCAGCAGCAGGTTTTCGTCGATGGTGTCGGTGATCACCAGGACCGATTCCAGACCCATGCCCTGCAGCTTTTGCGACAGCAGCTTGGTCTTCGGGGCTTCGATCGACAGGTTTTCGACAACGTTCAGACGGCCTTCGCGGGCCAGCTGCGAGAAGATCGAGCAGATACCTGCGCGGAACATCTTCTTGTTGACCTTGTGCGAGAAGTTCTCGTCCGGGGTGTTCGGGAAGATACGACCACCGCCGCGCCACAGAGGCGACGACGACATACCAGCACGAGCGCGGCCGGTGCCCTTCTGGCGCCATGGCTTCTTCGTGGTGTGGCTGACTTCTTCACGGTCTTTCTGCTTGCGGTTGCCGCTGCGCGCGTTGGCGGCGTAGGCGACCACGATCTGGTGAATCAGGGCTTCGTTGTATTCGCGGCCGAACACGGTGTCGGCTGCTGCAACGGCGGCGCCAGCTTGACCTTGCTCATTCAGGAGCTGAAGTTCCATATTTAAGCTCCTTTCTTGGCTTTGACTTTGACAGCCGGCTTGACGATCACTTGACCGTTCTTGGCGCCAGGAACGGCACCTTTCACCAGCAGCAGTTGACGCTCAGCGTCGATACGAGCGATTTCCAGGTTCTGGGTGGTGACGGTAACGTCGCCCATGTGACCGGTCATGCGCTTGCCAGGGAACACGCGGCCCGGATCCTGCGCCATACCGATGGAGCCAGGAACGTTGTGCGAACGCGAGTTACCGTGGGTTTGACGGCCCGATGCGAAGTTGTAACGCTTGATGGTACCGGCGTAGCCCTTACCGATCGAGGTGCCTTGCACGTCGATTTTCTGGCCGACTTCGAACAGCGAAACGTTGATGGCGTCGCCGGTCTTGAGTTCGGCTGCCTTGGCGGCGTCGACGCGGAATTCCTTCAGCATCGTGCCGGCTTCCACGCCAGCTTTAGCGTGGTGACCCGCAACAGCCTTGGTCACGCGGGAAGCGCGACGTTGACCGAATGCGACCTGAACTGCGGCATAGCCGTCGGTTTCAGGAGTTTTGATTTGCGCAACACGGTTGTTCGATACGTCGAGCACGGTGACTGGGATCGAATCCCCGTCATCCGTGAAGATGCGCATCATGCCAACCTTGCGACCGAGAAGGCCCAGGCTCATTTTTTCTCCATTCCCACCTACGATTGGGCGGGGGTTGTTTAACTACTAGAAAAAGTACGGATCTAAAAAGACGAATCCATACCGAAGCCGGCTAGTATAGCGCGCAAAAGGGCTTGACGCAACAAGTTAATCGGGGGTATGTGACCCCTGTTGCGCATTTTTCGCAGTAGCGTGGAGAAGAAGGAATCTGGTCTAGCTGACCAGCACAGAAAAGGCACTATTGCGCCTTTTCTCTGCAGAACCGCGAAGGGTTCCGCGCATAGTGAAGTGTCTTTGGTGGGCGGTGCAGGATTCGAACCTGCGACCCCTTGGATGTCGACCAAGTATTCTAACCAACTGAACTAACCGCCCGGGGAGCCGAATTATAAGAGAGCTACGCGCGCTTTGCAATAGCTGAGTGTGAAGTGGGTTGCTGGCGGGGTGGCAGGCATGGGTGTGTGGGGCTGTTGCCAGTGCCGCCATCGGTATATTGAATCGGCGTGGGCACGGGTGCCCACCCTACGGGATGCGCCACGAACTCCGGCAAGAAAGTCAAACGCGGCTGCGGGTTTGCTGCCGCGAGTCCGCTGCGTCGACTGTAGGGTGGGCTCTCGAGCCCACGCGGATCGGACACACCGATAACAGGGCAGGCAACGGCCCCACGAGGCATGCGAACCATGCGCCGGCCAGCCCAACCATCGCCTAAGCTTGCCATAAGGTCAGCTGTGTACAATCGAGCAATTAACGCCTATATTGGCAGCCGAAGCGAATTGAGTTCCGGCCGGGCGCAAGGCACGGCTGGCGCCAACCGGGGCGGCGGCATCACAGGCAATGTTCACTCCCACTGAAAGGAGCTGTAATGGCAATCAGTTTGCAAAAAGGCGGTAACGTCAACCTCAGCAAGGAAGCACCGAACCTCACCAAGGTCGTCATCGGCCTGGGCTGGGATCCGCGCTCGACCGACGGCGCGGCCTTCGACCTGGACGGCAGCGCCTTCCTGCTGAAGTCCGATGCGAAAGTGCGCAGCGATACCGACTTCATCTTCTATAACAACCTCAAGTCCAGCGACGGCTCGGTCGTCCACAACGGCGACAACACCACCGGCCAGGGCGAAGGCGACGACGAAACCGTCACCGTCGACCTGACCCGCGTCCCGGCCGACGTCGAGAAGATCTCGTTCTGCGTCACCATCCACGACGCCGACGCCCGCCGCCAGAACTTCGGCATGGTCGGCAAGGCCTTCATCCGCTGCGTCAACGCCAACGGCAACGCCGAGATCGCACGCTACGACCTGTCCGAGGACAGCTCGACCGAGACCGCGATGATCTTCGGCGAACTGTACCGCGCTGGCGGCGACTGGAAGTTCCGCGCCGTCGGCCAGGGCTACAACGGCGGCCTGGGCCCACTGGCGCGCTCGTTCGGCGTCAACGTGTAACTCGGCCACAGCCGGTTCGCCGGGAGGCTCTCGCCTTCCGGCTCCAGCCCCGCCGCACGCGGGGCATCTCCCCCTCAGAAGGACTTCATGCGCGTCTGGTTCAACCGTACGTTCTCGTCCGTCTACGCCGCGATCGAGCTGATCCGCCGCGCAGACGTCGACGGGCGCTTTCATATCGTCCACAGCAATCCGAATCCACAGTCGCCGGTGGCGCGCGTGGCCCACGAATTCCACCCCGAGCCGACCGGGCTCGAAGGCCAGCCCTATGTCGACTGGTGCGTCGACTTCTGCCGCGAGCGCCGGATCGACATCTTCGTTCCCGGACGCGAGGCAACCCTGCTGGCCGGCGCCCACGCGCGCTTCGCCGCCGTCGGCACCCGCGTCCTGAGCTGCGCGTCCGAGGACAGGCTGCAGCTCATCCACGACAAAGGGCGTTTTTATGCGGAAGTCGACCTGCCCGGCGCGCCGGTAGCCGAATTCCGCCGCTTCGAGAACGCCGCCGGTTTCGAGGAAGCCTACGACCTGCTGCGCCGCCGTCACGCCAAGCTGTGCGTGAAGCCCTCGCGCTCGATCTACGGGCTCGGTTTCGCCGTGCTGGACGAGGTGCGCAGCAGCGCAGAACTGCTGATGGCCGGCGCCGAATACCACGTCTCGCTCGCCGACTTCCGGCGCGCCCTGCCCGCCCTCGGCGAGTTCCGCGACATGCTCTTGATGGAATACCTGGACGGCCGCGAGTACAGCGTCGACTGCGTCGGCGACCATGGCCGCCTGGTGGTGGCGGTCGCGCGCCGCAAATCGTCGGCCGCCGGCGCCGGCCAGCGCATCGACCAGCGCGCCGACATCCTGGAAGCGACCGCGCGCCTGGCGCAGGCGTATGGCCTGAACGGCATCTTCAACGTGCAGTTCCGCGAAGCGGCGGGACGCGCGCGCCTGCTCGAGATTAACCCGCGCATGTCGGGCGGCATCGGCATGGCCTGCGTGGCCGGACCGAACCTGCCGTACATTGCGCTCGCCGGCTTCGCCGACGGGTTCGAGAAGGTCGAGGTCGCGCCGGTGCGCAACGGCATCCGCGTGGGCGAACTGACGCAAGCCGTGGAGCTGGCATGAACGCGCGCTTCGAGGCCGGCTTGCCGGTCCGCCGCACCGAACGCCTGCCCACCGGCCTGCTCGAGGTCGACCTCCACGCGGGCGCGGAGGAGCTCGATGACCTGCTCGGCTTTGCCGCACGCGCCAACGCCAAGCGCGGATTTCTCTTCCTGAGCAAGGTGCTGGGCAAGCACTGGCCGGTGCGTCCCTCGACCATGCTCGACGTGCACGCGCGCCTGGCCGCCGGCGTGCCGGGCGGCGATGGTCCGGTGCTGTTCATCGCGATGGCCGAGACCGCGGTCGGCCTGGGCCAGGGCGTGTTCGAGGCCTGGCTGCGCGCCAACCCGGGGCGCGAGGCCCTGTTCCTGCACACCACGCGCTACCGCGTCGGCAACGGCCCCATCATCGAATTCGAGGAAGCCCACAGCCACGCGCCGCGCCAGTTCCTGCACATGCCCGCAAACCGGCGCGAACAGGACCTGCTGCTGCAGGCGAAGACCATCGTGCTGGTCGACGACGAAGCCAGCACCGGCAACACCTTCGTCAACCTGGCCCATGCCTGCCGCCGCCTGAATCCGGCCATCGAGCGCGTGCACCTGGCCGTCATCACGAATTTCATGGGCCAGGCCGCCACCTCCGCGCTCGCCGCGCGCTTCGGCATGCCCGCCACCATGGGCGCCCTGGTCGAGGGCGAATACCGCTTCGAGGCCGCGAACGTGCCGGTGGACGCGGCGCCGGCGCAGCGCTTCGACGCCCAGGCCGAGCGCGGCGCCAGCACGGCGTTCGGGCGCCTCGGTCTCGCCCGCCCCTTGCGTGCGCCCGAGCTTCTTGCGCGCCGGCTGGCGGACGGCATCGCGCCGGGCGACAAGGTGCTGGTGCTCGGCACCGGCGAATTCATGCACGCGTCCACCCTGCTGGGTGCGGCCCTCGAAGCGCACGGCCTGGACGTGGTCGTGCAGTCGACCACGCGCTCGCCGATCCTGACCTGGGGCGCCGTCGGGCACGCGCTGACCTTCCCCGACAACTACGGCGAAGGCATCGCCAACTTCCTGTACAACGTGGCGCCCGGCCAGTACGCGCACGTGCTGGTCTGCCACGAAACGCCGCCGAACGCGGCCCTGCGCGAACTCGTGCGCCAGCTCGGCGCGCGCCTGTTCCACTACCACACCGAGGATGACGTTGAAGAAGTTCCTGTTCGCTGACCTGGACGACACGCTGTTCCAGACGCTGGAAAAGTGCGCCGTGCGCGAAGGGCTCGAGCCGGCCGCGTACTACGGCGACGGCAGCGTCTGTTCGCTCACCACGCCGGCCCAGCGCGCCTTCTTCGCCTTTGCCAGCGAAGGCATGACGGTGATCCCGACCACGGCGCGCAGCCTCGATGCCTTCCGCCGCGTCGACCTGGGCTTCACCAGCTATGCGGTCCTCGATTTCGGCGGCGTGATCCTGCTGCCCGACGGGAGCATCGACCGCGACTGGCAAGGCATGATGCATGAGCAAATGCACGCCGCCCTGCCCGGTTTGCAGGCGCTGGCCGAGCGCATCGACGCGCATGCCGGGCGCACCGGCTTCAAAGGCCGCGCGCGCCTGGTCGAGGATGCCGGCACGCCGTTCTTCCTGGTGGTCAAAGACCCGGACAAGATCGCGACCAACCTGCTGCCGATCGAGGACGAGGTGGTGCGGCCCTGGATCGCGGACGGCCATCAGGACTACTGCGTCCACCGCAACGGCAACAACCTGGCGATCCTGCCGACCAGCCTGGACAAGGCGAATGCGGTGGCCTACGTGACGCAGCGCCTGCGCCGCGAGCATGGCGACATCATCACCTTCGGCATGGGCGACAGCCGCTCGGATGCGCGCTTCATGGCCGACTGCGACTACGCCATCATCCCGCGCCGGACCCAGCTCTCGAAGCTCACCGTGGAGGCGCTGTGAACTTCTCCGGCAGCTACCACGGCGCGGACGTGACTTTTTTGCTCAAGCCCCTGCCGCTGTGCGATTTCGTCGAGGACGTCGCCGAGAAGGAGCGGCTGATCCAGTCGGGCCAGCGCCACTACAGCGAGATGCTGTCGCCGGAGCGCCTGCCCTCGGCGCGCTATGTCGAGGTGTTCGAGGAAGCCTGCCGCGCCAACGGCGAGCGCATGGCGCGCGACTGCCTGCGCCTGGCGCAGCTCGTCGCGCAGCGGCGCAGCGGCCCGGTCGCGATCGTATCGCTGGCGCGCGGCGGCACACCCATCGGCGTGGTCCTCAAGCGCCTGCTCGAGCGCGTGCACGACCGCGTGGCGACGCACTACTCGGTGTCGATCGTGCGCGACCGAGGCATCGACGCCAACGCCCTGCGCCACATTCTGGCGCAAGGCATTGCGCCGGAGGCCATCGTGTTCGTCGACGGCTGGACCGGCAAGGGCGTGATCGCACGCGAGCTGGCTGCCTCGATCGAGCGCTTCAACCGCGAGCACGGCGTGCGCATCGACAGCGGCCTGTTCGTGCTGTCGGACCTGGCCGGCGCCGCCGCCTGCGCGGCTTCGAGCGAAGACTATCTGATCCCGTCGAGCATCCTGAACGCGACGGTGTCGGGACTGGTCAGCCGCTCGGTGCTCACGCATGCGATCGGACCCGACGACTTCCACGGCTGCGTGCTGTACAGCGAGTTCGCGGCGCACGACCGCTCGCGCGACTTCGTCGACGATCTGGAACGCCGCGCGCTCGCGCTGGCCGGCGCGACGGGCGCGGCGCAGGCTGTCGACACGCGCGCGGCGGCAAGCCGCTCGCGGACCTATATCGCGGCCGCGCTGGCGCGCTACGGCGTCGATGACGTCAACCTGGTGAAACCAGGCATCGGCGAAGCCACGCGCGTGCTGCTGCGCCGCGCGCCGCGCCTGCTGGTGCTGCGCGACCCGCAGGCGCCGGCGGTGGCGCACCTGCGCCTGCTGGCCGAAGAAAAACAGGTCCCGGTCGAGATCGACCCGGCCTTGCCCTACCAAGCTGTTTCCCTGATCAGGAGTGCATCGGATGCATAAATCGATGGGCGCGTCACTGTACGTGCCGGCCAATCACAAACACCTGCTGGACGCGGCGAACGGCGACAAGCTGCCGCACGCACGTTCGCTGATCTTCTGCACCGAGGACGCGGTTGCCGACCGCGAACTGAGCTGGGCGCTGTTCAACCTGTCCGTCGTGCTGGAAAACATGCGGCCGGACGTGGCGGCCGAGCGTTTCGTCCGCGTGCGCAATCCCGAGGTGCTGGCGCGCGTACTGGCCATGCGCGGCGCCGATAAACTGACCGGCTTCGTGATCCCGAAGGCGACGCGCCACAACTTCGAGGCCTATTACCGCCTGGTGCGCGACACCGACCACATGCTCATGCCCACGCTGGAGACGGCCGAGGTCTTCAGCGAGCGCGAAATGGAAGCCTTCCGCGAGCTGCTGCAGTCGCCGGGCATCCGCAACCGCATCCTGGCGCTGCGCATCGGCGGCAACGACCTGCTGGCCTTATTGGGGCTGCGGCGCCCGCGCGGCATGACGCTCTACCGCACCCCGCTCGGTCCGGTCATCGCGAGACTGGTGACGATCTTCCGCCCGTACGGCTTCGCCCTCACGGCGCCCGTGTTCGAGCACCTCGACCTGCCCGAACTGCTGGACCAGGAGGTACAGGAAGACATGGCCTACGGCATGGTCGGCAAGACGGCCATCCACCCCAGCCAGATCGCGCCGATCGAGCAGCACTACAAGGTCAGGCCGCAGGACCTGGCCGCCGCCCAGGCCATCCTGGACGAGAACAGCCCTGCCGTCTTCAAGATGCACGAGTCGATGTGCGAGGTGGCGACCCACCGCGCCTGGGCCGAACGCATGGTCGCGCAATCGCGCCTGTTCGGCGCCCACCAACTCGATGCGCCGCAGTGGCCGGCCGCTTTATAGAAAGGATCAACATATGAACAACTTCGCACGCGGCCAGAAGGGAAAACTGGCGGACCTGGGCGCCGGCACCCGCTTCCCGGTCGAGGTCGACATCAACGCGCCGGGCATGGCCGTCGACGTGTCCTGCTTCGGCCTGGATGCCGCCGACCGGCTCTCGGACGACCGCTACATGGTCTTCTACAACCAGCTCGCCAGCCCCGCCGACGCGGTGACGCTGAACCTGGCCGGCGGCAAGGCGCGCTTCATGGTGAATCTCGACGCCCTGCCGGGCTCGATCGCCAAGCTGGTTTTTGTTGCCGCGATCGACGGCGCGCAGACGATGCGCGCGCTCGGCGCCAGCGCGCTGACCGTCGGCGAGGCGATCCGCTTCCCCTGGTCGGGCGCGGACTTCGGCGACGAGAAGGCGGTGATCGTGGCCGAGATCTACCGGCGCGACGGCCAGTGGCGCTTCGGTGCCGTCGGCCAGGGCTTCAATGGCGGGCTGGCGGCGCTGTTGGCGCATTTCGGCGGCGCCGAGGCCAAGCCGGCTTCGCCTGCGCCTGCTGCGCCTGCTCCCGCCGCCCCGACGCCCGCGGCGCCCAAGGTCTCGCTGTCGAAGATCACGCTGGAAAAGCGCGGCGACAAGGTCTCGCTCGACAAGGCGGCGGGCCGCGGCTACGGGCGCATCCACGTGAACCTGAACTGGAACCAGTCCAGCCTGAGCGCACCCGCGCCCACCCCCGCTCCGGCAAAGACCGGCCTGCTCGGCCGCCTGAGCGAGGCCATGGGCGGCCTCGGTGGCGCGGCAGGCGGCCGGAAACGCTCGGGCGGCATCGACCTGGACCTCGGCTGCATGTTCGAACTGGCCGACGGCCGCAAAGGGCTGGTGCAGGCGCTGGGCAACGCCTGGGGAGACTACGACCGCCTCCCCTACATCAAGCTCGACGCCGACGACCGCACCGGCGCCTCGAGCAATGGCGAGAACCTGTGGATCAACGGCGACCAGTTCGACCAGATCCGGCGCGCGCTGATCTTCTCCTTCATTTACGAGGGTGTGCCGAACTGGTCGGCGACCGATGGCGTGGTGACGGTGGCGGTGCCGAACCAGGCGCCGATCGAGGTGCGCCTCGACCAGGGCGGCAACCAGATGATGTGCGCGATCGCGATGATCGAGAACCAGGGCGGACGCCTGCAGGTCACCAAGATGGTCGAGTATTTCGAACAGCAGGGCCGCACCAGCGCGCACGAACTGATGGACCAGCGCTTCGGTTTCGGGTTGCGCTGGAAGACCGGGTCGAAGGACTGAGACGGTCCGCGCCCGCGCATCGCGTCGCGGGCGCGTATGAGCCGGTTTCCCCCTATGCCTCCTGGCTGCGGCGTACTGCCGCGCCGAGCAGTTCGGGACGGTCGAGGTAGAGGAAGACACAGGCCGGGGCCTGCGTCGCCATCTGGTACGTCATGATCGTCACCGGCGCCTCGGGCCGCAGGCGCAGCACCACGTTCGGGGCGTCGAAGGGCGAGACCGTGACGGTATCGCGCCGCGCCACGCCATGGCGCTTGCACCACAGATCGGGTTTCTCGGTCAGGTTGTCGCAGCCGGCGATGGCGTCCAGAGGAATGATGCCGGAAGCGCGCGCGCCAATCGACAGGTCGAGCGCATCGCCTGTGAGCACGTGTCCTTTCGCGCCGCGCACCATCCAGCGGTCTCCGGCCACCCACATCAGGATCGTCGCCGCCGAGAACAGCGAGCACACGTGCAGGATGGCGCGCACGCGCGGCTCGTCGATGAAGATCGTGGCGATGGCGGCATCGATCGGCAGTTCGATGCACGCCGAGAAGACGGCGAACGCCAGCACGGTTGAATAGGCGCCGCGTTCGGTATAGGTCAGCACGGCGCCTGCCGGGCGCGCCGGATGGGGTTGGCGCCGCACCCAGGCAAGGAAGCCCTGGCGCATTGCCCGGCCGAGCTTGAGGAAGGCGAGAAATTCGGGCGGCAGCGTGGCGCCGAGGCGCTCGCTCCAGGGCGTGCCCTTGCGCGCAACCTGGCGCATGCGGCGCGAGAAATCGGGAATGCCTACCAGGTCCTTGGCGACGATCAGCAACAGGGGGAGCGCCAGCAGCGGCTTGTCGAGCAAGGGTTTGAGCGCCTCCGGCAGCAGGAACATGGCGAAGCGGCCGAAGATGAAGACGAGCCAGGCATAACCCAGCATCTGCCACCAGTTGGTGTCCTGCAGCCATGCCAGCTGCTTCGTGAAGAATGCCTGCCGCGCTCTCATCCGTCCTCCCGTCATGCCTGTCAAGAAAACTATTGCAGAGATTTTAACACGATTGACGTTCGGCAACCTGGCGCGCCCGGCGGCTGCCAAGGATGCGCAAGCTTGTTCAGGCTCTCGGCGCGGGCCCAGGCCGGAAGCGATGATCGCGTTTTCGCTTGGAGAGCCGTCATGAAAAAACGTGAACTTCTCGTACCAAACGCCGTACTGCGCTATGCCTTGATTCTGGCGTTCTTGTTGGCCTGTGGTTTTGCCGGGTCGTTGGCCGGCGGGGAATTGGGGAAGGTGTTGTATCACCTGACGCATTGAAGCGCTTGATGGGACGGCAAGGAGCACTGTGTTTCGTGACAGATGTTTGCTGCGCTGACATCTGTCCTCTCGCCTCCTCGTCACGAAAACGGTTGTACCGTCCCATTGATCAACAGGCAGACCCCTCGCCCGATATAGTTGACGTATTGCAACACTACCGCTAATGTCGATGCCAGGACGCGCCCGCCGTCAGTACGGCGAAGCGCTCGTTCCGCGACCCGGTCGTCACCGTGTCGCGGGTTCGGCGGTGGCACACAACACGGGAAAGTGATGGAGACAATGCGGGAGAGCGCAGCTCGGCGCGGCGGGCGCGTCCGGAAACGGACGGCGGGGGTCGGATGCTGACTTCGGAAGGAGACGGCGCGCCGCCGCTGCGTTTGGCGACGGCTGTCGATCGCGCATACCTCGACTGTGTGGAGGACGAACTGCGGGCCGTTCTTCACGAACGCCTGTCGGCGGCGCATGCACGGCGCGCCAGGGCCCTGGGCCCGGGGTGGCTGCGGCGAGGCGGCGCCCTGGCCCCCGATGTCGCGCCGCGGCGGGTGCGCCGGTCGCGCCCCTTCCTCAGCGCCGTGGCGGCGCTCGTGCTCGTCGGTCTGTTGCTGCTGATGGGGTTCGATACCAGTCCCCCCTTCGGCCTGACCGAAGGGCAGAGCGCCTTGTTGCTCGCGGTCGAAATCGTCCTGTTGTGGCTTGCCGTCTGGCGTTTCGCGGCGTGGCGCGACCGCTTTGCGGCGCAGCCGCCGCGCAATCCGCTTGCCACTCCCCTTGCCGGCTTCCATGCACGCCTGCTGCTCAGGCAGGCGCGACGCGCCGCGCCCTTTATCGCCGACTATACGCTGAGCGGCGCGCGGATGGCATCTACGCGGGTCGCTGGGGACAAGCGGACGCCTGCCTGGGAGCGCACGCTCGGCGGCTGGCGTCACGTCGGAGAACATGTGACCCTGCTGTTCGAGACGGAGACCGCGGAGTTGCCTTACTGCGTCATCCTCACCAGGGTGTCGGGGGAGCTCGGCGCCCGCCTCGACGCGCTCGGCGTCAAGGCGCTCGCGTCCGGTGGTGGGTAATGCCCAGTGCAAAAAGCATCGGGGCCGGGAAGGTTCGCCAGATGGCGGCCCTCCCGGCCCCGATTATTTCAGCGCTCGCGGATCGCTCCGCGTATGCCGAAAGAATTACTGCAGCTTGATTTCGACGTCGACGCCAGCCGGCAGGTCCAGCTTCATCAGTGCATCAACGGTCTTGTCGGTCGGGTCCACGATGTCCATCAGACGCTGGTGCGTACGGATTTCGAACTGGTCGCGCGAGGTCTTGTTGACGTGCGGGGAACGCAGGATGTCGAAACGCTGAATGCGGGTCGGCAGCGGGACCGGGCCCTTGACCACAGCGCCGGTGCGCTTGGCGGTGTCGACGATTTCCAGTGCGGACTGGTCGATCAGCTTGTAGTCGAACGCTTTCAGGCGAATGCGGATTTTCTGGTTTGGAGTGGACATGCTATTTCCTTAAAAAAGAACGAACCGGCTTGTCGCCGGCAATCATGTATTCGGTTACTTCGGTACAGCACAAGAGCGGGAGTATAACACTGTTCGTACTCAAACAGAGGGGACAGAATCAGATTCTGTCCCCTCTGTTGTACGACGGAACGCTCTTACGAGCGCTCCGGAACGATCAAAACCTGATTAGGCGATGATCTTGGCGACGACGCCGGCGCCGACGGTACGGCCGCCTTCGCGGATTGCGAAGCGCAGACCTTCTTCCATCGCGATCGGGTTGATCAGCTTGACGGTGATCGACACGTTATCGCCTGGCATGACCATTTCCTTGTCCG
>JBFLZJ010000022.1:0-10612 GCA_040755875.1 Pseudomonadota bacterium
GGCGTTATTTGGTGGACGCGGTGGTGCTTTGGTGGTTTGCCGCGTCGTGCTTGGCTTCGGCTTTCTGTTCGGCGGCATCGGCCTTGGCCTCGGCCTTTTCCTTGGTGGCTATCTACTCGGACTAGGCCTTCGTCTTGGCGGCATCGGCCTTGGCTTCGGCGACGTCGGCTTTCGCCTCGGCCTTGGCCTTTTCTACCTTGGCATCGGCCTTCGCGGTTTCCTTGGCTTCCTTGGCCTCGGGCTTGGTGGCCGGGGTGGTCGCCTGGGTGGCGGTACTCTGGGCGAATGCCGAGGTAGCGAACAGGCCAGCAATCAGGGTAGCGACAAGTTTGCTCATGGTGTCCTTCCTTCAGTGGTTGGAAAAGTCGGCGTCCCGTTCCGGGAAAACCGGTGCTACTGAGCCAATAACGTGGACCCGTCCGGCGACGTTGACGCCCATTACATCCCGTTACAATCGCTCGCCGCCCCGACCGTTAGCTGCCGTACAGTCGCGCCGGGCTGGCCGGCCTAGACTGGAGCCATCGAAGTTCGCAGGAGCCTGCCATGCCCGACGCCCTGAAGGAATACAAAGCCAAGCGCGATTTCTCGATCACTTCCGAGCCTGCCGAAGGCGGGGCGCCCGGCGAGGACGCGCTGACCTTCGTCATCCAGAAGCACTGGGCCAGCCGTCTGCACTATGACTTCCGGCTCGAGCTCGACGGCGTCATGAAAAGCTGGGCCGTGCCCAAGGGCCCCAGCTACGACACCCACGACAAGCGCATGGCCGTGCACGTCGAGGACCACCCGATCTCGTATTCCGACTTCGAAGGCACCATCCCTGAGAAGCAATATGGTGCGGGCAAGGTCATTATCTGGGACAAGGGCACCTGGGAACCGTTGGACGATCCGCACAAGGGCTACCGCAGCGGCAACCTGAAGTTCCGGATACATGGACACAAGATGCACGGGAACTGGGTGCTGGTGCGCATGAAGGGCCGCGGCGACGAGAAGCAGGAGCCCTGGCTCCTGATCAAGGAAAAGGACGATTACGCCCGTCCGGCCGAGGAATTCTCGGTGGTCGACGAGATGCCCGACAGCGTCAAGAACCTGCCGATGCCGCACACCGCGACGAAGGCGCCGGCCAAGGCGAAAGCGACGAAGTCCGGGCGCACGACCAAGGCGAAGGCCGACGCGGCCGCGGCCAAGGCCGTGGCGAAGCTGGCCGCGAAGGATGCCGGCACGACGCCCGGCCTGCCCGAAGGCGCCGTCGAAGCGACGCTGCCGGCGGAGTTCGCGCCTGAACTTGCCACCCTGGTGGACGGCCCACCGCCCGACCCGGAAGAGTGGGTGTTCGAGGTCAAATTCGACGGCTACCGCATGCTCGCGCGCATCGAGAACGGGAAGGCGCGCCTCATCACCCGCAACAACAACGACTGGACCGACAAGCTCGCTCCGCTCAGGGAAGAGCTCGAGCGCATGGGGCTGCCGGACGGCTGGTACGACGGCGAGATCGTCGTGCACGACGCCAACGGCAGGCCGAACTTCGGCATGCTGCAGCTCGCCTTCGACGGCAGCCACGGGGCCGACATCCTGTATTTCCTGTTCGACGTGCCCTACCTGGGCGGCTACGACCTGCGCGACGTCTCCCTGGTGGAGCGCCGCGCGCTGCTCGAGGGCGCGCTGGCCCAGGCCCAGCCCTCCGACAAGGTGCGTTTCTCCGCCGAGTTCGGCAACGACCCGGAAGGCCTGGTGGTCGCCGCCTGCAAGATCGGCCTGGAAGGCGTGATCGGCAAGCGGCGCGATTCCCACTACGTCTCGCGCCGCTCGCCCGAGTGGATCAAGCTCAAGTGCGGCCTGCGCCAGGAGTTCGTGATCGGCGGCTATACCGACCCCAAGGGGTCGCGCCAGGGCGTCGGCTCGCTCCTGCTGGGCACCTACGACAAGGATGGCGTGCTGCGCTATTGCGGGAACGTCGGCAGCGGCTTCAATGCCGAGAGCCTGCGCGACATCACGAAAAAGCTGAAGGCCCTCGACACCGATGAAAGCCCGTTCCCGCCGCGCTCGGTCCCGGGGCGCAAGCACCACTGGGTCAAGCCGAAGCTGATCGCCGAGGTGAGCTTCTCGGAGTGGACCAATACCGGCTCGATCCGCCACCCGGTGTTCCAGGGACTGCGCAGCGACAAGCCGGCCAAGGGCATCACGCGCGAGGTCGCGAAACCGATCGAGGAAGTGGCGCCGTCCGGGGACGACGAGGTGGCCGATTCCGCGCCCGAGCCGGCCGCGGCGCCGGGCAGGCTGCCGGCGACCTTGAAGATCACCCACGGCGAGCGCGTGATCGACGCGAAAACCGGCGCCACCAAGCTCGACCTGGTGCGCTACTACGCCCTGGTCGGCGAGCTCATGATGGAGCACCTGAAGGGCCGTCCGGTGTCGCTGGTGCGGGCGCCCGCCGGCGTGGGCGGCGAGCTGTTCTTCCAGAAGCATGCCGACGTCAGCAAGATGCCGGGCGTGAAGCACATGGACGAGTCGCTCGACCCCGGCCACCCGCCGATGCTGACCATCGGCAGCGTCGAGGGCATCCTCTCGGCCGCCCAGTGGAACGTGGTCGAGATCCACACCCAGAACGCCACCGCCAAGGCCTACGACAAGCCCGACCGCATGGTGTTCGACCTCGACCCGGGCGAGGGCGTCGAGTGGCACACGGTGCAGGAAGCGGCCCAGCTGATGCATGCCTTCCTGGACGAGCTCGGCCTGCCGAATTTCCTGAAAACGAGCGGCGGCAAGGGCCTGCATGTGGTGGTGCCGATCAAGGGCGGCAAGGACTGGGACACGGTGAAGGCCTTTTCGCAGGCCATCGTCAAGCACCTGGCCAGCACGCTGCCGGAGCGCTTCGCCTTCAAGAGCGGGGCGAAGAACCGGGTCGGCAAAATCTTCATCGACTACCTGAGGAACGGCCAGGGCGCCACCACGGTCAGCGCCTGGGCCGCACGGGTGCGCCCGGGCCTGGGCATCTCGGTGCCGGTGGCGTGGGACGAGCTGAAGTCGCTCAAGTCCGGCGACCAGTGGAACGTGACCAACGTGCACACCCGCCTGGACCGCGGCAACGATCCCTGGGCGGGCTATGCGAAAGCCGCGAAAACCCTGACGGCGGCGATGAAGCAGATGGACTTCAAGGGGTGATTGGCGTTTACCTATCGATGGCATAGGAATAATTAAATTCCTCAATGTAAAGCTTGCGGATAGGATAACTATCCCTTACGCAACATCGATAGGTAAAACTGATGACCATCCATTCCCCATCCGCGGGACGCGTCGTGCTGTGCGCACTGACGCTGGCTTCGGGCGTGATCGCCCTGGCCCAGGGCGCCCATGCGCAAACCCCGGCCCCCACCCTGACCAAGGACAACGGCGCCCCGGTCGGCGACAACCAGAACAGCCAGACCGCCGGCCCCGGCGGCCCGACCCTGCTGCAGGACGTCCACCTCGTGCAAAAGCTGCAGCGCTTCGACCGCGAGCGCATCCCCGAGCGCGTGGTGCATGCGACCGGCACCGGCGCCCACGGCGTGTTCACCGCGACCGAGGACCTGTCGGATATCAGCAAGGCCAGGCTGTTCGCGAAAAACACCAGGACCCCGGTGTTCGTCCGCTTCTCGACCGTGATTCCGAGCCGCTCCGGGGCCGAAACCACGCGCGATCCGCGCGGCTTCGCCACCAAGTTCTATACCCAGGAAGGCAACTGGGACCTGGTCGGCAACAACCTGCCGATCTTCTTCATCCGCGACGCGATCAAGTTCCCGGACATGATCCACGCGCTCAAGCCCTCGCCGATCTCCAACGTGCAGGAGCCGGAACGCGTGTTCGACTTCTTCTCCCACGTGCCGGAAGCGACCGCGATGCTGACCCGCGTCTATTCGAACTACGGCACCCCGGCCACCTACCGCGAAATGAACGGCAGCAGCGTGCACGCGCTCAAGCTCGTGAACGCGCGCGGCGACTACGTCTACGCCAAGTTTGCCTGGAAGTCGAAGCAGGGCGAACGCAACCTGCGTCCGCAGGAGATTCCCGTCGTGCAGGGCAAGAGCACCAGTCACGCCACCGTCGACCTGTACGGCGCCATCAACGCCGGCAAGTTCCCCGAATGGGACCTGACGGTGCAGGTGCTCAAGCCGGAAGAGCTGGACAAGTTCGATTTCGACCCGCTGGACGCCACCAAGATCTGGCCGGGCGTGCCGGAGCGTAAGGTCGGCACCATGGTGCTGAACCGCGTGCCGGACAACTTCTTCGAAGCGACCGAGCAGGTCGCCATGGCCCCCGGCAACCTGGTGCCGGGCATCGAAGCCTCGGAAGACCGCATGCTGCAGGGCCGCCTGTTCTCCTACATCGACACCCAGCACCACCGCCTGGGCGCGAACTTCCAGTCGCTGCCGATCAACAGGCCGCTGGTCGCCGTGAACAACAACCACATCGACGGCGCCGCCAGCACCGGCAACCGCAAGGGCAACGTCAACTACGAACCGAGCCGCCTGGCCCCGTTGAAGGAAGACGCGAACGCCCGCAGCAGCAAGCTGCCGCTGGTGGGAACGACCCAGCAGCAGCGTATCGCCAAGACGCTGAACTTCCGCCAGGCCGGCGAGTTCTACCGCTCGCTGAGCGTCCAGGATCGCGACGACCTGATCGCCAATCTCTCGGGCGACCTGAAGATGGTCAAGAATGCCGACAGCCTGAACACCATGCTGTCGCACTTCTGGAAGGCCGACGCCGACTACGGCAAGCGCCTGGTCAAGGCCGTGGGCGCCGACGCGGGCAAGGTCGCGGCGATGGCGGCCGCGTTGCAGGAGTAGGTCGAAGGCTGATGCCGGCATCGAGCCGCATCTAGCGAAGCAGGGAAGCGGGCGCAGGCGTCGCGCTTCCCTGCTTGTTTCCGGCCCGGCGCGCCCGGTCGGATGTTCCTTTCGCGCTCCGGGCGCTGCCTTGTCCATTCCAGGCGCTGGGCAGTCACCGGGCGGCCAGTTTTTTCTGGTACGCGATGTACTCCTTCGCGACCTGGGAGACGACCAGGACCACGCCGGCCACGGCGAACGCCCACTTCAGTTGCCATGGGACCGCGGTCGGCAGCACGGTGTCGAAGATCATGAAGAGTGCGAAGCATGCAGACGCAATGGCGTCTCTCCAGCGTCGTCCCAGCAGACACAGGAGCGTCGAGAGTACCCAGCACATGAGAGGCCAGTCGTTCCAGTGCATGCCTTGCTCCAATGAGGTATTGATGGGTTAGGGACCCTGCTTGTCGATTGCTGGCGTCACGGCGATACGACAGGCTCGGTCATGCCTGACAAAACGCCATGGCCGCCTTGCATCGTCTCGCCGTACCGGCCTCGTGTCGTCGACGCTGCGTCGGGGGGGCGCGTCGCTTTTCTTGAAGACCTTGTCCGGCGCACCGCTCAGCTCTCGGGGTCGTAGTAGAACGCGCGAAGCTCCTGCGCGCAGCGGCAGGCCCTGGAAAGCTTGGCTGCCCACCGGATGGCGGCCGCGCGCGACGGGAGCTCGAGCACGCAAAAGCCCCCATCGAACTCGCTGGTCTGGCGGTAGGTCCCGGTTGTGCAGGTCCCGTCCGCCGAAACCATGACCGGCGCCACCTCGCCATTGATTCCGCCGCCAAATACATAGACTCCAGCAGCCTTTGCCTCGCGGATCACCGCACGCGACGCCTCGGCAACAGCAGCCATGTCCTCGGCAGGAACCTCCATGGCGCTTGCGGGGAAGGAGATGAGAAATTTGCTCATAATTGTTCCTATCAGGCACTCCCGATGTCGCTCTGGCGCGGAAGATTCATCCGTATTTCCGCGGACTGGCTTCCTTGCCAGAAGCCGTTGCGGCCGGCAGCGCTCAGCTTTTTTCGCTGTTAATCTTTTGCAGCAACTTGAAGGCTTCGCGCTGGAACATCGGCTCGGCCTCGGCCAGCTCCTTGCTTGCCGCGACATAGGCCGCACGCTTGCGCTCCTTCTTTTCCTCCGGCGCGATGGCCGCCCGTGCGCCCGGCATCATGACCTGGGCGGCGCTGTTGTACCTGGCATGGATGAGTTTCTTCCCGTAAGGGGTGTGATAGAAGCGGGTCATCTCGGTCGCGGTATCGGCGGAAACGAAGCGCGCCAGGGAGGGCGCCAGCCGACGGTAGACCTCCGCGGGCGGCATGCTGTCCAGCTTGGCGAACACGGCCTTGCGCTGCGCTTCGCTCTGGTAGCCGCTGCGGGCCGCCACACCGCGCAGGGCCAGCTCGAACTGCATGGCGCCCAGCAGTCCCTGAACGGCCTGCAGGTGGGCGGGACTGGCGACGCCGGCCTGGGCCGTGGGCGCCGGGGCGGCGGCGAATGCGGGCGCTGCGGCAAGCAGCGAGAGGCCAAGCGCGGCCTGGACGACGAACTTCATGGGTTTCCCTTCAGGTAAGCGTGCAATCAGCCGGAGTATATCTCCTCGATAATGCTCGAAATCTAACCAAATATCGCCAAGGCAGACCTGCGCACACCGGCAGGCAGCACGGTCCACCCGAGCACAGCGCAATTGAGGAAGACGGTGAACCAGAACGTCGCCTGGAATTCCCGTTTCTTCGACTTGTGGCGGTACACGCGCTGCGCCAGCAGGGCGCCCGGCCAGCCGCCGACCAGGCCCAGCATGTGCAGGGTGCTTTCCTTTGTCCGCCAACGGCCCTTGCGGGCGGCGGATTTGTCGACGCCGTAGGTAATAAAGGTGACCAGGCTGGCGACGATGTACAGGCCGAGCACGAGGAGAGGCAGCTTGCCGAGCAGGACGGCAATCGCGATGACGGCGACAAAGCCGAAGGCGATCAGGGGCGAGCCGGACCGCGCGCCGGAAGGGGTGTCCGGACGCGCGTGGCTGTCGCGCACGAAGGCGACGCGTTCGGCGCGTGGCTGTCCTTTTTCGTTGGCGCTCAGTTCGTAGGTGACCAGGTCGCCCGGCGCCGGCCGGATGCCCCTTTCGGACCAGGTCTTAATGTGAAAGAACACGCTCGGTCCGCCACCGTTCTGCGCGATGAAACCGAAGCCCTGCTCGTCCTTCCAGCTGCTGATCTTGCCCTGGTAACGGGGCGCTTTCGCACTACGCATCTGCTTTCCTGTTGTTCAAACAGAGCGAGTGTAGCCGCGGACATTCTTGGAGGCAATGAGGACCGCGCCGGCTATTCCGGAGGCATAAAAAAGGCGCCGGGGAGACCCGCGGCGCCAAGGAGGAGAGGAGGGCCGGACGAGCCGGCCTGAGAGCTGTGCTTCGTCGACCTTGGTCGACCTTAGTCGACCTTAGTCGATGTTACGGCCGCGCGCCCTGAGGGCGGCGCGTACGCCGCGGCCATAGTCCGGGTCCGCCAGGTCGAACTGGCGCAGCTGGCGGGCCAGGATCTCGTCGGTCACCTGGCTCAGGGGACCGGCCAGGTTGTCGAACAGGTTCTGTTTCGCTTCGTCCGTCATCAGGCGGAACAGCTTGCCCGGCTGGGTGTAGTCGTCTTCCTGGCCGCGGTAGTCGAAGCGGCCGGCGTTGCCCGAGAGCGGCAGTTCCTGCTCGCCGTGACCCATGCCGAGCGCACCCTTGCCGACCGGATCGATCGGATCGTAGATCGGGGCCGCGCCGCCGTTGGAGATCGCCATCGCGCCGTCGCGCTGCTGGTTGTGGAAGGGGCAGCGCGGGGCGTTCACCGGCAGGTGCTGGTGATTCGTGCCGACGCGGTAGAGCTGGGCGTCGTGGTAGGCGAACAGGCGGCCCTGCAGCATCTTGTCCGGCGAGAAGCCCATGCCCGGCACCACATTCGCCGGCGAGAAGGCGGCCTGCTCGACTTCGGCGTGGTAGTTCAGCGGATTGCGGTTCAGTTCCAGCACGCCCACCGGCAGCATCGGGAAGTCGCCGTGCGGCCAGACTTTCGTCAGGTCGAAGGGATTCCAGCCGGTGCGCGCTTCCCAATCGGCCAGCTGCCGTGGCGTGGCGACCTGCACCTTGACGTCCCATTGCGGGAAATTACCCGAGGCGATGGCGTCGAACAGGTCGCGCTGGGCGTGGTCCGGATCGGCGCCGGCAAGGCGTACCGCTTCGGCATTGCTGAGGTTCTTGATGCCCTGGCGGGTCTTGAAGTGCCACTTCACGTAGACGCGTTCGCCCGCCTCGTTGATCAGGCTATAGGTGTGGCTGCCGAAGCCGTCCATGTGGCGGTAGCCGTCCGGGGTGCCGCGATCCGAGAACAGGATCGTGACCTGGTGCAGGCTTTCCGGAGCGCGGCTCCAGAAGTCGAACATCATGTTGGCGGACTTCAGGTTGCTGTCCGGGCAGCGCTTCTGCGTGTGGATGAAGTCCGGGAACTTGATCGGATCCTTGATGAAGAACACCGGGGTGTTGTTGCCCACCAGGTCCCAGTTGCCTTCCTCGGTGTAGAAGCGCAGGGCGAAGCCGCGCGGATCGCGTTCGGTGTCGGCGCTGCCTTTTTCGCCGCCGACGGTCGAGAAGCGCAGGAAGGTCTCGGTCTTCTTGCCGATCTCGCCGAACAGCCTGGCTTTCGTGAAGTGGCGGATGTCGTGCGTCACCGTGAACGTGCCGTAGGCGCCCGAGCCCTTGGCGTGGACGACGCGCTCGGGAATGCGCTCGCGGTTGAAGTGCTGGAGCTTCTCGATCAGGTGGAAGTCCTGCAGCAGCAGGGGGCCGCGCGGGCCGGCGCTCAGGGAGTTCTGGTTGTCGGCGACCGGGATGCCGGAAGCAGTGGTCAGGCGGGGATGGGTCATGCACTCTCCTCTTCAGAAATGACGAATTTGATGAAGAGCATTCTAAATACGGATGAGTGAAAGATAAATTTAATTGATTTGATTGCGGCGATAGCCATTCTCTACCGTGCGGATGCCGAGGGGCTGTGGCCGGCCAGGCGTCGATGTGCGATGTCACTGTTAGAATCGGTCGCCCGGTTCGCAGCCGCGACGGTGGCCGACCCTGAAACGAGAGAGAGGAAACCAATCATGAAGATGCGCATCGGGGACTTGCCTGTGGCGGAGATACCAGTGGCGGACATTCCAGTGGCGGAGATTCCAGTGGCGAACGGCGCGCCTTCCTGGTCCTATGGCGCGATGCGCAAGGAGGTTGATGCGCTCCACGTCGAGATCGGAGGCAAGATGAAGCTTCTTCCCGGCGCGTTTACCGGTGCGGCGGTGTGCGAGGAAGCCTTCGCTTTATTGAACGACACGATTTTCGGACGCCAGCTCGACGAGGAGGCGACCACCAGCGCATTCATCACGGCGCTGATGGGCGCAACGCGCTACTGGGCGCCCTGGGCGCCGGGCGGCGAAACGGCAATCGCCTGGGTACAGCACTTCGGCAAGGATGACGAATCGCGCATCGGCGCCGACTTTGCGCTCGTGCTGTGCCGCGACACCGACTATTTCATCGCGGTCCTGCAGGCGAAACGGATTGACAACGATCACGTCAAGACAGCGACCGTGAAGCGCGGCTCTTCGAGCAAGGAACTCGACAAGGATGCGAACGGAAAGCTGCTGGACATGCTGAACGGCGTTGACAAGACAGGCGAATTGACCGGCGTGCACTGGCAGTTGACCAAGCTGCTCGCCTTGAGAAACAGGATCGGCCAGAACACCGCGGAGATCGGCTATGTGTTCTGGCCCGACGACGGTGGATTGCCCCTGTACCGTTCGCTCGACGGCGCCGAGCGCGAACTCGCCAAGCCTGGTTCCAAGGGTGTCGTCCCTGGCCAGCAATTCGTGTTGAAAGGCGCTGCGGATTTCAAGGAGTGGCTGATCCGCCGCTGCGATGCCTCGACGGGCGGCGGCCTCTCGGTCGAACAGGCGCAAACGGTCCTGCAGAAGATCGAGGCCTCCTGTTCGACGGCGGTCATCCTCGACGTCGGGGCGAATAAACTGGGCCTGGCTCTCAAGAAAAAGCTCGGCTGGCAGGACAAGCCGCCGCTCGCGCCGACCCAGGTGGCCGCGCAGCAGAACGTGCCCAAGAACTAGAAGCGCCCGCTGCGAGAGCGGGCGCGGCGGATCCTCAGTAGCGGCGCACCGACCCGCTGGTCTGTCCATTCATCTTCGCCTGGATTTTTTTCCAGATAAAGCCGGCAATCGCCATCATGATCATCTTGCGCATGTGAACCTCCTTGAGTGAGCGAATCGTGTCGCGTGGGTAAGTATCTTCAGCGTCGGCCGGCGGAACGCTGTCCGGCGCTGGTGGCCGGCGCGTCCGCCGCGCCGGCCGTGTCATCTGCCTTGTCGTGCGAGTCGTTCTTGTAGATGCCGCGGATATTCATCGCCATCAGGGCCGCCTGCAGGGCGATCAGCGCCCAGGCTTCGTCGTGCACGCCCCAGACGATCCACAAGAGGTTGCTGAAGATGAACATCCAGAAACCGAACACCCGCCTGCCCGCGCGTTGCGAGCCGATCAGGTAGGCGGCGTAGAGGCTGACCGCCATCGCGGGCCACTGGAGGAAGTCGAGGAATTCATCCATGGGCCGTCACGCCGCCTTCTTGCGGCGCGCCGGCGCCTTTGCGGCCGGCGCCGCGGCGCGGGTCGATTTCGCCGGGGCCTTTTTTGCGGCGGGCTTGGCGGCGGCCTTCGCGGCGGGACGCCTGGCGCTGGCGGT
>JBFLZJ010000022.1:10622-85917 GCA_040755875.1 Pseudomonadota bacterium
GGGCGCGCGGCGGCGGCGCTTCCTCCTCGTCCTCGTCCTCGACCGGCTTGGGCGAGCGCTTCGGCGGCGGCGGTTCGTCGTCGTCTTCGTCGTCGGCGGCGGCCTTGCCCTTGCCCGGTTTCTTGCCCAGGCTGGCCTGGAGCAGGGCGACCAGGTCGATCACGTTGGTGGACTTGGCCGGCTTCTCGTCCGGGTCCGGCATGGTGATGGTCTTGGTCTGCTTGGCCTTGATCTTCTTCTCGACCAGGGCCAGCAGGTCTTCGCGGTAGTCGTCGTGGTACTGGCTCGGGTCCCATTCCTCGCTCATGCCCTCGACCAGGGCCATGGCCATCTTCAGCTCCTTGTCGCTGATGGCGGCGCTCTTCGCATTGGCCGACGGGATCTTCAGTTCGCCCGCATCGCGGATCTCGTCCGGGTAGCGCAGGGTATTGAGGACGATGGTGTCGCCCTCGCAGACCAGGGCCGCCAGGTGCTGCTTGACGCGGATGACGACGTGGGCGATGCCGATCTTGCCGACCTTCTTGAGGGTCTCGCGCAGCAGGGCGTAGACCTTGTCGCCGCCCTTGCCCGGCGCGAGATAGTAGGGATGGTCGTAGTAGAGCAGGGGCACGTCCTCGGCGTCGACAAAAGCGAGGATGTCGATGGTCGCGGTCGCCTCGGGGTTGGCGCGGCGCAGGTCCTCGTCGGACAGCACCACGTATTCGCCCGAGCTGTACTCGTAGCCCTTGACGATGTCGTCCCAGGAGACTTCCTTCTGGGTGGTCTTGTTGTAGCGCTTGAAGCCGATCGGGGAGAAGTCGCGGCGGTCGAGCATGGTCAGGTCGAGCGCATTGCTGCTCACCGCGGGATACATCTCGACCGGAATATGGACCAGCCCGAAGCTGATCGCACCCTTCCACATGCTGCGCGCCATGGCTTCTCCTTTCTCTGTCCGTTCTTATTCGCCGACGCTGCCCGTGACCGGCAGCACGATGCCCGTGATGTAGCTCGAACAGGCGTTCGAGGCCAGGAACACGTAGGCCGGCGACAGCTCCTCGGGCTGGGCCGCGCGGCCATAGGTCGTGCTCTCGCCGAAGTGGACGATCTTGTCCGGCGCCTGGTCGGCCGGGTTGAGCGGGGTCCACACCGGGCCCGGCGCCACGCAGTTTACGCGGATGCCCTTGTCCAGCAGGTTGGCGGCGAGCGACATCGTGAAAGCGTGGATCGCGCCCTTGGTCGAGGAGTAGTCGAGCAGCATCTTCGAACCCTTCAGGCCGGTCACGGAACCGGTGTTGACGATGGATGCGCCGCGCTTCATGTAGGGCAGGGCGGCCTTCGCCATGTGGAAGTAGCCGTAGATGTTGGTGCGCATGGTCTCGTCGAAGCGCTCCTCGGTGATGTCGAGCAGGCTGCTGGCGTGCTCCTGGAAGGCGGCGTTATTCACCAGCACGTCCAGGCGGCCCCATTCGGCGACCACGCGGTCGACCGCCTGCTGGCAGAACTCCATGTCCTTGACGTCGCCGGCGATGGTGACGCAGCGCCGGCCCTCGGCCTCGATGCAGCGCTGGGTCTCGGCCGCATCTTCGTGTTCGTTCAGGTAGAGGATGGCGACGTCGGCGCCTTCGCGCGCGAACAGCACCGCCACCGCGCGCCCGATGCCCGAGTCGCCGCCGGTGACGATCGCCACCTGGCCCTCGAGCTTGCCGCTGCCCTTGTAGTGTTCGGCCATGAAGCGCGGCTTGACCTCCATCTGCGCCTCCAGCCCCGGCTTGGCCAGGTGCTGCTCGGGCATCGGCGGGACCGGCTGCTGGGCGCCGATCTGGACCGGCTTCTCGCCTTGCTGCTGTCCCTGGCTCGCGTCGAGCTGGTCCTGGCGGTTCTGGATCGCCTTCTGGTGGTTCGCTACATCGTCCTGGTTGGCCATCGCACGCTTCCTTTCGAATCCGGGTTCTTGACTGCGCCAGTATCGGCCGCGGACCCCGGCGCGACGGTGCGCTTCCACACACAAGAACGGAGCTTGCCTGTTCGGCCCCTGCTAAATATGTCAAAATTCATACCGTTTCGTAACAAATATGCATGACAAGGAGAAAACCATGCCTCAGCAGGCCGAGCCGCAAGGCCAACGCGCCGGGTTGTTCGTCAACCCGGCAGCCCAGCGGCGCCTTGCGTTCCAGGACAGCTGCGGCGGCCAGTTCGCCCGCCTGACGCTGGCCGACGGCCTCGACGCCGCGCTGGAGGCCATGAGCAGCGAGGCGGTCGACCTCCTCGTCATCGATCTCGAGCGCTTCGATCCGGAGCTCGACCTGGCGGGCCTGGCGCGGCTGGTGTCGGCGCGCGCGGGCGAGCCGACGCTGGTGCTGTGCCCGTTCGCGAACGTGCGCTGGCTGCCGGCCCTGATGGCCTGCGGTCCGGTCGACTACGCGATCGCGCCGCTCGCGCCCCAGGCCATGCGCGAGCTCGTCGCGGCGCGCCTGGCGGCCGGCTCCACCCAGGTCAGGGCGCCGACGCCGCGCGAAAGCGAGCTGGAGGAACTGGCGGCCCTGCGCGCCAGGGTGCAGGCGGCCCTCGGCCAGGGCGAGGACCTGCTGGCGCTGTCCGAACACCTGTGCGAGGCGCTGTGCAGCTGGCCCGGCGTCGTGCATGCGGCGCTGTTCTACCTGCAGCCGGGTGGCGACCTGCGCCTGCAGGCGCAGCACGGCGCGCGCCGTGGCCTGAACCTGGCCAGCGTCCTGCAGCGCGGCGACCGGCTGCTGCAGTCGCCGCTGCGCCATGCCTTTCCCGGCCTGCTGGCCGCGGCCGCCAACACCGTCGCGCTGCTCGACGCGCCGGAAAAGTCGGGCGAACCCGCTATGGCCGAGGCGCTGCGCGCGCATGGCGTCGAGATGGCGCTCGGGCTGCCGATCCCGGCGGGCGGACCGACGAGTGAGCTGAACAGCGCGCGCGGATCGCTGTGCCTGCTGTTCGACAGCGTCCATGTGTTTTCGCGCGACCAGCTCGACACCTTCGACGAACTGGCGGCCCTGGTGGCGGTCGGCCTGCGCATGGCGGACATGGGCCGCGAGAGCGAGGAGCTGCTGGCGCGCCTGACCCATCTTTCGACGGTCGACGCGCTCACCGGCGTGGCGAACCGCCGCCACGGCGAAGCCCTGCTCGAGCTCGAGATCAAGCGTGCGCGCCGCTACCAGCTGCCGCTGGCGCTGATCGCCTTCGACATCGACCGCTTCCGCGAAATCAACGAGCGCTACGGACATCCGGTCGGCGATGTCGCGCTGCGCACGGTGGCCGAGGCGGCGCAGGCGCTGCTGCGCTCGAGCGACATGGTGGTGCGCTCGGGCGGCGAGGAATTCCAGGTGATCGCACCGCACACCAGCGCGATCGACGGCCTGAAGATCGCCGAGAAGCTGCGCGCGGCCATCGCCGCGACCCCGATCCCCGGCTGCGACCACGTGACCGTCAGCCTGGGCGTGGCCCAGCTGGGCGAGCAGGAAAGCGGCGACTCGCTGATGGTGCGGGTGAACGCGGCGCTGGGCCGCGCCAAGCGGGCAGGGCGCAACTGCGTCGAGCTGGCGATGTAGGAGCGGGGCCGCTTCGTGGGGTGGACACCGGTGTCCACCCTGGGGCGCCTCGGATGTTCCGGGTGGCTGTGGGTTTTCGTAGGGTGGGCTCTCGAGCCCACGCCGTCTCACCGGTTCCGACACACGCGGCTTTCGAAGCGGCCGGCGCCGGGCATACCTGTGGTGCGCAGCGGCACCATACCGCGTGGGCTCAAGAGCCCACCCTACGAAACTTGTCCGTGGTGCGCGGCGGCGCCGTACCGCGTGGACACAGGTGTCCACCCTACGAAAGGCAGGCCGGCGGCCCGTCCGCATGCTACCCTTGCGCCTTTGAAACACGCATTTAAACGAAGATTATGCTGCACTGGTTGAGGCACTACCGGCGCGCCATGCTGCCGGGCGACATCAGCGCCGGGGTCGTGGTGGCGATGATGATGATCCCGCAGGGCATGGCCTACGCGCTGGTGGCGGGGCTGCCGCCGGTGGTCGGCATCTACGCCAGCATCGTGCCGCCGGCCCTGTACGCCCTGTTCGGCACCAGCAGCACCCAGTCGGTCGGGCCGATGGCGATCATCTCGCTGATGACCGCGTCCGCGCTGGCGCCGCTGGCCCCGGCCGGCAGCGCCCTGTACGCCACGCTGGCGGCCCAGCTGGCGCTGATCTCGGGCGCCGTGCTGCTGGTCTGCGGCCTGCTGCGCGTGGGCTTCATCGCGAATTTCTTCTCGCGCCCGGTGATGAGCGGATTCACCATCGGCTCCTCGATCGTCATCGCGCTCGGCCAGTTGCCGGCGCTGCTGGGCGCGAAGCTGCCGGACTTCCACCTGCCCAGCGCCATCCTCGGCATCGCTTCGCTGCTCCTGCTGCTGTCCGCGCGCAGCCACCTGGCGCCCCTGCTGCGCCGCATGGGGCTGGCGCCGGCCGCGGCCGATATCGGCGCCAAGCTCGCGCCGATGGCCGTCGTGCTCGGCGCCACCGCGCTGGTGCCCCTGCTCGGCCTGCAGGCGCTGGGCGTGCACACCACCGGCAGCGTGCCGGCCGGCCTGCCGCTGCTGGCGCTGGAGACCTCGTCCGGCCACTGGGTCGCGCTGCTCAAGCCGGCCCTCCTGATCGGCTTCATGGTCTTCCTGATCAGCATGTCGGGCGCGCAAACGCTGGCCCTCAAACGCGCCGAGAAGCTGCACAGCAACCACGAGCTGATCGGCCTGGGCGCCGCCAACCTCGGCAGCGCGCTGACCGGCGGCTTCCCGGTTACCGGCAGCATCTCGCGCTCGGCGGTGAACTTCGCCGCCGGCGCCAACAGCCAGCTCGCCAGCCTGATCACGGCCGCGCTGCTGGCCCTGGCCCTGGTCGCGCCCACCGGCTGGCTGGCGCTGATGCCGCTGCCGACGCTGGCCGCGACCATCATCGTCGCCGTGCTGGGCATGCTCGACGCCAGCACGCTGCGCACCGCCTGGCGGTTCGACCGCGCCGACGCCGCCGCCCTGGTCGCCACCGCCTGCGGCGTGCTGGTGCTGGGCGTGGAGGCGGGCGTGGTGATCGGCCTGGCCCTGTCGATGGGCGCCCTGATCTGGCGCGCCAGCCGTCCCCACATCGCGGTGCTGGGCCGCATTCCCGGCACCGAGCATTTCCGCAACATCGCGCGCTATACCGCCGACACCCATCCCGGCCTCCTGCTGCTGCGGATCGATGCCGGCCTCTTTTTCGGCAACGTCGAGGCGGTGAATGCCCGCATCGAGGAGGAGCTGGCCGCCCACCCGGGCACCCGCAACCTGGTGCTGGTGCTGTCGGCGGTGAACGAGGTCGACACCACGGCGCTGTTCGGGCTGACCGAACTGAATGCGATGCTGGCCGGGCGCGGCGTCACGCTCCACCTGGCCGAGGTGAAGGGGCCGGTGATGGACAGGCTCAAGCAGAGCGACCTGCTGCCGCAACTGGAGGGCAGGGTGTTCCTGAGCACGGCGATGGCCTGGGACAAGCTTTCCAACAACAAGTGACTTGTAGATATTGCGACAGCACAAATGCTGTGGCAGTATTTACTCACAATTAATATGAGCGCCTGACAAAAGCCTCAGGGCATTGGATGCGGCACCCGGCGCCTCGTCGGAGACAGTACGAGCGTAGGGCGAGACGATGCGACGCTGCCATGGGTTTTTTGTCAGGCGCTCCAAACCTGAAGGAGGCTGGGATGCATCGCTTCATCACCTTCGGCTGTATGCTCCTGGCGACGATCCTCTGGATCGCGGGTCAGGCAGAGAATTCCGTGGCGCTCTTCGCGGCCGCCGGCTTGTTCGAGCTGGTGTTCTGGAAGCGCATGCTGTCCCGCCGTTCTCACTGAGTCGGGCCATGCCATGGCGCCGCTCGCATCGTCCCGGTCCAGGGCCGGGCAAGACCATCCCAAGCGCATTTCCTTCCACCTGACACCTTGTGCCGCCGTACTGGCGCTGGCGCTGGGCAGCCTGTCCGCCGCGCAGGCGGTCGAAACCAAGGTCAGCGGCCGCGTGAACTTCGGCGCGGTGGCCCGCACCCAGTCCCAGGACCCACAACTGCTGACCGGCCTGAACGCCGCGGCGATCGGCCTGACCGGTTTCGGCAGCGGCGGCAACGCCGACGACGCCAACCTGAACTACGCCCGCGGCGACCTGGCCTCGCTGGCCCTGAAGGCCTACCTCGACCTCAGTCTGCGCGAGGGGCCGTGGTCGGCGCTGGTGCGCGTCAAGGCCTGGCGCGACGAGGCGCTGGAAAACCGCGGCCGCCCCTGGGGCAATGTCGCCAACGGCTATGCGGCGGGCGCGCCGCTGTCGGATGCGGGGGCCGCGCGCCTGTCGCGCTTTTCCGGCGTGGCCCTGGGCGAAGCCTGGCTGCAGTACGCCGGCCAGGCCGACAAGCTGCGCTACAGCGCCCGCCTCGGGCAGCAGTCGCTGGACTGGGGCAGCCGCGGCATCACGCCCGGCGGGCTGGAGGCGCTCAACCCAAAGGACCTGCCGGCCCTGCACAGGGCCGGCGCCGTCCCCCAGGAAATGCGCGTGGCCGTGCCGATGCTGTCCGGCCGGCTCGCGCTTGCGCCGGCCTTCGGGCTGGAAGCCTACTACCAGACCCGCCACGAGCCGACCGCGCTCGACATGTGCGGCACGCTGTGGGCCCTGAGCGACTACCTGGCCGAAGGCTGCGACCTGGTGATGTCGGGCCAGCCGATGGTCAACGACCGCGCCCGCATTCCGCTTGGCGCCTACCAGAAGCGCCTGCCCACGCCCGAGGTCAACGGTCCCGAGTACGGCGTCGGCCTCACCTGGAAGTCGGAAGCGCTGGCAACGGACTTCGGGCTGTATCACGCGCGCTATAACGCGCGCACGGCCTTGCCGAGTTTGCGGCGCAGCACGCGCGCGAGCGGCCCGGCCCTGATCGCGGGCGACCCGGACGGGCGCAACATGGCCTATTTCACCGAGTACCCGCAAGACCTGGAAATCACCGCGCTCACCTTCGCGCACAAGCGCGGGCGCGCCAGCTTCTACGGCGAAGCTTCGTACCGGCCGCGCCAGCCCTTCATGCTGGCGCCGGGCGACGTGCTTCCGCCCTTCCTGAGCGCCACCGCGCCGGCCTTGCTGCGCGCCGACGCCAACGCGGTGCCGCCCGGCGGCGTCTTCCACGGCTACGACCTGTATGCGATGTCGCAGCTGCAGCTGGGCGCCCAGCGCGAATGGCAATGGGGCAGGGTGGGCTTCGCGGGGACGGCCGAGGTGGTGGGCAAGCATGCCGCGAACCTGCCGGACCAGGCGGTCCGCCGCTACGGGCGCGCCGACATCTTCGGCGTCGGTCCGGTGAACGGCGCCTGCAGCGTCACCACCGGCAATCCGGCGCGCCAGTGCAGCCTGCGCGGCTACGCCACCGCGAATGCCTGGGGCTACCGGCTGCGCCTGGATGCGCGAGTCCCCGCGGTGCTGGAAGGCCTGGCGGCCAGCGCCAGCCTGACGTTCGCGCACGACGTGAAGGGCTGGGCCGGCGACTTCCTGCTCAACGAGGGACGCAAGACGGCGAACCTGGCGTTGCGCTTCGAATACCGCCAGCGCTACCTGTTCGAGATGCAGTACCTGCCGAGCTGGGGAGGGGACTACAACCAGGTCGCCGACCGCGACGTCGCGGCGCTCGCCGTCGGGGTCCGTTTCTAGTGCATCCGAAGCGCGAAATGACGCAACGCCCGCCCTGATTGCACCATTCTGGTGCGTCCAGGGCGGGCGGCACGGCTGGACAGCCAGGCACGATTCCTGCACGCTCTCCGTTGACGACAACGGAGGAAACGATGATGCAGATTCGAATGCTCGACGCCGCCGGCGCTGCGGCGCACGCGGCTCCGCTGCGCGCACTGCTGCTCGACGCGGTCGCGCATGGCGCATCGGTGGGGTTCATGGCGACGATCGACGAGGCCGCGGCCGACGCCTACTGGCGCGACGTGCGCGCAGCGGTGGCGGAAGGCTCGCGCGTGCTGCTGGTGGCCTGGCGCGACCATGTGCTGGTCGGCACGGTCCAGCTCGACCTGTGCCAGAAGCCCAACGGCCTGAACCGCGCGGAAGTGCAGAAGCTGCTGGTGCACAGCGGCGCGCGCCGCAGCGGCGCGGCCACGGCCCTGATGGAGGCGCTGGAAGTGCAGGCGCTGGCGCTCAGGCGCGGCCTGCTGTTCCTCGATACGGAGGCGGGCTCGGGCGCCGAGGCGCTCTACCAGCGGCTCGGCTATACGAAGATCGGCGAATTGCCGGAGTATTGCGCCACGCCGAAGGGCGACTGGCGCGCGACGGCGATCTACTACAAGACGCTGTTCGTGCGCGAGCGCAAGGGCGCGCTCGCGGCCTCAGGCTGACATTCGAGAGCGTCCGACTCCCTATGGCAAGGGATGCGGCCACCCGGCGCATCGGCGAAGACGGTACGAGCCTACGGCGAGCCGAGGCAAGGCTGCCATGGGGAGTGTCAGGCGCGCTCAGGCGCTTTTTCGGCGGTCCGGGCCGGTATGCGGCGGGGCCAGCTTGATCGGCGCCGCCAGCTGGGGATACAGCGCCTGCTTGCCGGCGTAGACCGCGGCGATCGCGGCCATGTCGGCGTCCTGGTCGCCGGTCAGGCGCACGGTGTCGACCACGCTCAGGACTTTCTTGCTGTAGTCCATGTAGACCAGCAGCACAGGCACGTCGGCGGCCAGCGCCAGGTGATAGAAGCCGCTCTTCCAGTGCGGGCGGTAGGCGCGCGTGCCTTCCGGCGTGATCGCCACCCAGCACCATTCTTCGCGCAGCATGTTCTGCGCCAGCGAGCGAGTGGCGCCCATCGGCGCGCGGCGGTCGACCGCGATGCCGCCCCAGTAGCGCATGATCGGGCCCATGAAGCCCTTGAACAGCGAATCCTTGGCCAGCCAGCGGAATTGCAGGCCCAGCGCCCACTTGCCGAGCAGGCCGACGAAGAAGTCCCAGTTCGAGGTGTGCGGATAGACGACGGCGATGCCGTGCGGGCCGGGCAGCGGCTTGTAGTGCATCTTCCAGCCGATCAGGTTCAGGAGGCGCAGGGAAGTGCGCTGGCCCCAGGTGGGCAGTGCCGCCGGACGCAGCAGATGGTCGCTCATGTTTTCTCCGTCGTGCCGTGTGCCAGGTATCCGGCCGGCCGTTATCGTTGTATGTTGCTGTTCCCTCGAGGAAGCAAACTTACTCCCCGGAAAACCAAGCGGAGGATTCTATAGCGATGGCGCAAGGGCGACAAGCAAAACAGCCTCGTCTGTTGTATGGCTGCGGCGAATCCGGCTGCGCAATCGCTGCGCAATCGGCGGATGATCGCCGCGCTATCGCTGCGGTATCATGCTGTCTTTTCAGCAAGGCGCATCGATATGGACATCACGATCTATCACAACCCCCGTTGCGGCACCTCGCGCAACACCCTGGCCGCGATCCGCGACGCCGGCATTGAGCCGCGCGTCATCGACTACCTGGTCAATCCGCCGACGCGCGAGGAACTTCAGGCCATGCTGGCCGCGGCCGGCCTCACGCCGCGCGAGGCGATCCGCAGCAAGGAAGCCCTGTACACCGAGCTGGGCCTGGATGCGCCCGGCGTGACCGACGCGGCGTTGCTGGACGCCATGCTGGCCCATCCGGTATTGATCAACCGCCCCTTCGTGGTGACGCCCAAGGGCGTGCGCCTGTGCCGGCCATTCGAGGTGGTGCGGGAAATCCTGTAAAGCGCCTGGGCGAACGCTCGGAGCGTGTGAAGAAAACGCCAGGGCAAGGATGCGGCCCTCCGACGCCTCGTCGAAGACAGTACGCATCTACGGCAAGACGAGGCAACGCAGCCATGGAGGATTTTTCGCACGCGCTCAGTGCTGGAAGGCCCCGATGTCGTACCCCGTCGCCTTGCTGCGCAGCTTGCCCTCGTAATCCTGCTCGGGCGTGTCGCCGGGAAGGCCCTTGCCGATGGCCGGTGAGCGCGGGCGCAGGCGGAAGTCGGGCGTGCCGGTGCGGCTGTACTCCACGAAGGCCGGCTCGGCCGCGATCGTGCCGACATGCTTGCGGCCCTCGGGCAGGCGCCAGTCGGTCACGGCGTTCTGGAAGACCAGGTTGTTGCGGTAGCTGTTGTTCTCGCCCGTCTGGCCCAGCTCCAGGATGCCTTGTTTGTTGTCGTACACGATATTGTTCGCCACCACCGTGTAATCGTTCGGGCCTGAGCTGTGGTGGTAGTCGCCGCTGCCGACCACGATGCCGGCGCCGGAAGTGGAGACGGTGTTGCCGCTGACCTCGACGCGGTTGGCGTCGCGCCAGAGCTGGATGCCGGCGCCGGCAATGCGGTAGATCAGGTTGCTGCGCACGCGCGCCTCGGTGCCGATGTAGATGCCGTGGTGGAAGGCGCATTCGGGCGGGCCGATGTCGTGCACGTTGTTGGCGATGACCTCCGACTGGGTGCCCTTGTGATAGCTGTCCACGACGATGCCGGCGCCGCCCGCGCTTTCGCAGGGCACGTCGACGCCGACGTGGTGCACGTGGTTGTGGCGGATGCTGTTGTGCGAGCCGCCGTTGTAGATGCCGCTCAGCCACTTGTTGCCGCTCTGGTATTGGGTGCCGTCGATCTCGAAGCCAATGATGTCGACGTGGCTGCCGCGGTTGTCCCAGGCGCTGGTGGTGCGCGAGTCGAGCGGCGGCACGATCCTGGCGCCGCGGCGTTCGCTCGACTGGAAGATGATGCGGGCCTCCGCGCTGCCGCTGACGTCGGTGCGAAAGCCGCCCGTGTACTGTCCGGGCGCCACGTACACGGTGGTCCCGGGCGTGACCACCTGGGCCGCGCGGCTGATGGTGCGGAAGGGCTCGGCTTCGGTGCCGGGATTGGCGTCGGAGCCGCCGGGCGCCACGTACAGGTTGGTGCGCACGACTTCGGGCACCACGAGCTGCTCGGACGAGCTCCCGCGCGAGCAGCCGGCGAGCCCGAGCAGGAGCGCGAGCAGAAGCGCGAGCGGAAGCACGGGCAGAAGCGGGAACGACGCGGCGCAGCACCGCAGGGCGGCGGGCGAATGGGCGCGACGGGCGGCGGCGAGGTTGTCGGGACTGGCCATGAGGATCCTTGTGGCGTGCACTCACAGAGTGTCACCCGGCGCACCCGCCGCCCGGCCCGGTTTGCTCAAGGTTCCTTTTGAGCGCGCGCAAAGTAGCTCACGCGCGCCCGTGCATGGCTCAGTTCGCCGCGACGACCTGGGGCATGTAGGCATCCAGGAACTCCGGCGGCATGCGGCGCGGCCGGCCCCCGCTGATGTCGATGCAGACCAGTTCCCAGCGCCCGCGCAGCACGGTCGCGCCGTCGCTGTTGCGCACCAGCTGGAAGCGGCGCTCCATCGACAGCTTGCCGTCGCCGCCGACCAGCCAGGTGGCCAGCGTCAGCTCTTCTCCCAGCAGCGTGGGCAGGATGTAGTCGTATTCGCCGCGGCGGATCGCCATCGCCCGGTCCAGGCGCCGGTAGTCTTCCAGGCTCAGGCCCAGCGACTCGGAATGGGCCCAGCCGACCTGTTCGCACCAGCGCACATAGACGGCATTGTTCGTGTGGTTCAGTCCATCGATGTCCTCGGGGCGCGGCACGAGGGACAAGGTATACGGTTGCGGATAATCCCAGTTCAAATCGGTTTCCTTCTGGCAGCAGCCGCGGACCGTTCGCGCTAGGCAAGGGCCCGCCGGCAAAGCGCCATTCTACCCGCCAGCCCGGCCGGACGCAGGCTCATCCGATTTCGAGCAGCAGCGCCTGGTGGTCCGAGCCGGTCTCGGCGGCGTCCACCCGCATCTTGCCGACGCGCTCGGCCAGGCCCGCGCTGACAAAGGCGAAGTCGAAGGTGAAGGGCGCGCCCGCATCCGGATTGTCGTCGTGCAGGCCGACGGTCGGGGCGTGGCGCCGGCCCGGCTGGGTCAGGCTCCAGGCGTCGCGCAGGGCCGGGGTGCCGTCGTGGAAGGGCTCGAGCAGGCGCGCGTATTCGGGCGAGCCGGGCAGCATGTTGAAGTCGCCCAGCAGGATGGTGTTGGCGGCGCGCGGCAGCGCCGCGAAAGGACCCGCCTCCGCGTCGCCCGGACGCGGGGCGCGGGCGTGCTGCACGGCCTCGCGGTGCAGCTCGCGCAGCCGTCCGACCTGGGCCATGCGCTGGATCAGCGAAAAGTATTCGAGGTGCACCGACAGCACGCGCAGCAGGCCGCAGGGCGTCCGCAGCGTCACTTCCAGCGCGCTGCGCGGCATGCTCATGACCTCGGGATCGGGCGGCCAGGGCAGGGAGTGGCGGAACACCTGCAGGATGCGGTAGCGCGAGAAGATCATGGTGCCGATGCGGCGCCGGCTGCCCTCGGGCGCCAGGGTGTCGAGGGTGGTGCAGCTGGCGAGGTTGTAGCCGGGCAGGCGCAGGGCCAGTCCCTTGAACTGGTCGCCGAGCGGACTGCCGTCGCGCGCCTCGTACCCAGAAGCTACTTCCTGCAGGCACAGCACGTCGAAATGCGAGAAGCGCGAGAGCGTCGAGACGACGCGGTCGAGGTCGGCTCCGCCTTGCGGAGTGCGGGCCGACTGGATATTCCAGGTGATAAGCTTGGGCATTGCTGTCCTCTTTTATTCGAAGCGCACAGCCTAAGCTTCTACGGCCGAGCCGGCCTGATCCAGCTCAGGCTTGGTGAGCGAACTTGCCGACCTGTCGCGGAGGCCTTATGTACACGATCGTCCTGTTGCTCTACCTGCAGCAGAACCTGGAAGTGACACTGGAATCGAGCAGCCTGCGTGGCGTCTACCAGACGCGCAAGGAATGCGAGGAGGCCGCCGTGCGCCTGCGCGGTCCGCTGCCGGCCCCGGGCGGCGTCGCCGCGGCCTGGCACGACGCGGTCTGCTTGCCGATCAACCGCGAGGTGCGCGTCAACGAGATGGCGCCGCTCAGGATCGAGGAATTGCTCAAGCAGGGGCCGCCACCCGGCTGCGGCGGCACCGGGGACTGGCGCCGGGTGGCCGAGCTGTGCCGGCCCTCCGGCAATCCGGCGCCCTGAACCGGGCCGCTGCTAGAGCCGCCGCCAGCGCACCCCTTTCGGACAGCTGACGTCGCCCGCGGCATTGCCGCCGCCCGCGCGTCCCGGGCCGAAGCTGACGCTGCCTGTCATCCGGCAGGTCTGCTTGCCCCACTGCGTGGTGCGGTAAATGACGACGCCGTCGGGCGACTCGTATGCTTCGAGGAGCACGCTGAGTGAGCGATCCTGATGGGCGGCGGCGACGCCATCGCGGAAACGCGACCACGGGGTATTCGCCTCCTCGGGCACGCCGCTCTTGCCCTTGCGCAGTTGACGGTCGATCTCGACGGCGCGCCGCTTGCCGGCGGCGAGCATGTCTTCGCCTTCCAGCGTCAAGGGCGCCTCGCGTGCGGCGGACTCGATCGGTTCGGGCGGCGCCGCCGTAGCCGCCGGTTGCGCCGCCTGCGGCTCGCCGGAAGCGGGGAGTTCGCTGGCCTGCGGCGCGCGGCGGCGGACATCGGCGCGCGTCGTCGACGGCGCTTTCGGGGCGGCAGGCGGCGGGACGGGCCGGACCCGGGCCGGCGCGGCGGGTGGCCGGACCGGTATGATTTCCATCAGCCGCTCGGCCGGCGCCGCCGCAGGCGGCGGCTGCGTCTGCCAACGCCAGGCCAGCACCAGCAGCAGGTGCAGGCCCAGGGTGAGCGCGAGCGGGGGCCCCGACAGGCTGGAAGACCGCGCCGGGACGCCGCTCGGCATGGACGCTTACTTCGGCGCCGTCATGGCCTGCCTGATGGCGACGCAGCGCTGGTCTTCCTGCAAGGCGTCGAGCAGGGCGCGGCGGGTGCCGGCAGACAGGTCCTGGTACTTCCCGGCCGCCTCGCTCAGGCGCTTCACGCTTTGCGGGGTGCAGGTGGCCGGGATCAGGGCGCCGCCGTAGGAACGCATGTAGACCGGGCCGGCCGCCTTGTCGATGGCCGGCAGTTTCGCCAGGCGCGCGCTCGCGGTCTGCTCGGACAGGGCGTTCTGCTCGCTCGGGTAGAGGCTGTTCATCGCGGTGCGGATCTTCGAGAACGGCAGCTTCGTTCCCAGGTCTTCGACCGTGCCCAGCCACTGCGTCTTCACCTGGGCGTCAGGACGCACGACCGTCGCCGCCAGGGCGGCGGCCTGGCCGGTGTCGGACTTGTCGCGCTGCGCTTCCTGCTCGGCCAGCGCGGCCGCGCCTTCCACGTCGTAGCGGTTCAGGCGTTGGATGATGGCCCAGCGCAGGTCCTGGTTGATGTTCAGGCCTTCGACGCTGGTGCTGCCGGCCAGGATGGCTTTCAGGCGGTCGAGCGCGGCCGGGGTGCTGGCCAGGCCCAGGTAGGTCGAGAACCAGCGGCGCTGGAAATTCTCGTTGCCCTTGTGCGCCAGCACGCCGTTCCACGCCATCTCTTCCAGCGCGGCGCGGGTCTGCCGGGCCCAGGCGGTGTCCAGGTTCATCGCGTCCAGGTACTCTTTCGACGCGGCGACCTTGCCCAGGACGTCGCCCAGCAGGGTGTAGTCCTTTTCCAGCGGCGCATTGGTCAGCGCGGTCTTGATGAATTCGTTCAGCGGCAGCTTGGCGTCGCGTACGCCATCCCACAGGCTCTGCCAGAGCATGGTGCGCAGCAGCGGGTCCTCGACCCGGGACAGGCTGGCGCGCGCGGTGGCGAAGGAGCGCTCATCCAGTTGCACCTTGACGAAGCCCCAGTCCTGGTAGTTCGGGTAGACCAGGTCCGGGCAGGCGGTGCCGACCAGGCCCGGCACCTTCGTCGTCGCGCCGGCATAGGTGACGGCCACGTTCTGCGCCAGCGCCACCTTGCCGCCGTCGATCCGGAAGGTCGCGACCTGCACGCGCTGCTCGCGCAGGGTCGGGAACTGGCGGCTCGCGCTCTGCTTCAGGCTGAAGGAGGCGATCTTGCCGGCCTTGCAGCTGAAGTCGGCGGCGATCGTGTTCACGCCCGGCTCGTACAGCCACTGGCGGGTCCAGCCGGAGAGGTCGCGGCCGGCGGCCTCGCCCAGGCTCTTGATGAAGTCGTCCAGCTTCGCGTTCTGGTACGCATACTTGACCAGGTAGTTGTGCACGCCCTTGCGGAAGGTTTCCGCGCCCAGCAGGTGGCGCAGCTGCATCAGGGTCGAGGCGCCCTTCGAATAGGTGATGGCGTCGATGTTGTCGAAGGCATTGGCCGTCGACGGCACCGGCACCTCGATCGGGTGGGTCGTGGTTTTCTGGTCCTGGACATAGGCGGCCTGCTTGCCGCCCGAATAGAAGGCCTGCCAGGCATCCTTGAACTCGGTCGCCTCCGCGGTGGCGAGCGTGCCCATGAAGGACGCGAAGCTTTCGTTCAGCCACAGGCCGTTCCACCACTGCATGGTGACCAGGTCGCCGAACCACTGGTGGGCCATCTCGTGCATGATCACCGAGGCCAGCGACTGGCGCTGGGCGTCGGTCATCTTCGCCTTGTGCAGGAAGCGGCCTTCGGCGAAGGTGATCGCGCCGGCGTTTTCCATCGCGCCGTAGAGGAAGTCGGGCACCAGCAGCTGGTCGTATTTGTCGAACTGGTAGGGAATGCCGAAGTAGTTGTCGAAGAAGGCCAGGCCGTCCTTCGTGTAGCGGAACCAGTCCTGCGGCGTCACCTGGGCGGCCACCGACTGGCGTGCGAACAGGCGCATCGGGTATTTGCCGCTGTTGTCTTCCCAGACTTTGTACGGGCCGGCGTGCAGCGAGAAGTTGTAGGGGCTGAGCTTTTTCGTCGTCGGGAAGGTCCAGCGGCGCATCGCGCCGCTTTCTTCGATTGTCGATTCGCGGGTGGTCGAGACCACATGCCAGTCGGCCGGGACGGTGGCCGTGACCTGGTAGGTCGCCTTCAGGTCGGGCTGGTCGAACACGGCGAACATCTGGTGCGCCGCGGCCGGCTCGAAATGCGAGTAGGTATAGACGCGGCCGTCGACCGGGTCGACCATGCGGTGCAGGCCTTCGCCGTTGGTGCTGTGCAGGCGCTCGTAGGCGATGACGACGGTGTTGCGGCCCTGGACCAGGTCGCTTGCCGCGATGGTGAGGAACCAGTTGTTGTACCTGGCATTCACCGTCTTGCCGTTGACCGTCACCTGTTTCACGGTGGCCTTGTCGAGGTCGATCGTCAGCGGCGACGCATTGTCCTTCAGGTCGAAACTGGCCGTGGTGACGCCGCTGAAGCTCTCCTTGCCGGTCAGCGTGAATTCGAGCGCGTAGGCGACGTTCGACACGCGGGCCGACCGGGCGGCGGCATCCTGCTGCGACAGGAAGGCGTTCTCGGCGCGGGCAGGCGCGGCGGCGGTGTTGGCGGCATTGGCGGCATGGGCGGTGAGGCCGAAGGCGCAGGCGGAAGCGATGGCGAGCGCCATCAGGCGAGGTGCGAAGTTGTTCAAGTAGCGGTCCTTGTAAGCACGCGCCTGACAGGGCGCATCATGCGAATCGCGCAAGAATATCATGAGTGCAACGCGCGTTGCGAAGGATATGTGCGAGGCGATATGGCGCAAGGAAAGCCAGTATTGACGGGCGCGGTTTGAAGCGGGCCGGGCGCTTTCGCCCACCGCCTCGCGCGCACCAGGCCCACGGCGCCGGCCGGCCCGACCGCAGCCGGCGCGACCGGGGCGCCGCCGCCCAGGAGGGGCTGGCGGCCATCCCGGGGCAGGCCGGCGTTCCAGCCGGTTCCGCTTCATTTTTCGGGGGGGCGGCATCGAGGGATGGGAGCCGGCTGGGCGGCACGCGGTATACTGCGGGCCGTTTTTGACAGGCGGCCTGGTCCGCGAAAGGGAAGCGATGAGCTGGATTTACCTGGTGGTGGCGGGGCTGCTGGAAGTGGCCTGGGCCGTGGGACTGAAGTACACGGAAGGCTTCACGCGGCTGTGGCCCTCGGCATTTACCCTCGCCACGATGGCGGGCAGCGTGGCCATGCTGGGCCTGGCGCTGCGCCACTTGCCGCTGGGCACTGCCTATGCGGTCTGGACCGGCATCGGCACCATCGGCACGGCCGTGTTCGGGATGGTGATCCTGGGCGAACCGGCGGGTGCGCTGCGGATCGCGTCGATCGGCCTGATCGCGCTGGGGATTGCCGGGCTGAAGTTGTTGACGCCGTGATCCCGGCGCGGGCGCGACAACACCGCGTCGCAAGCGGAGACGTCGGACGCAGGATGGTTCCTGAACCCACGCCGGTTCGGGGTCCGAACACGCGCAAGCCCATTTTTCCTGCAGTCGTAGGGTGGACGCCTGGTGCCACGCTGTATCGTGCCCAAGCGTACCCGAACGCCTGTCTGTATCGCTGCTGCGAGAAGATCCGCGCGGATACGCGACGGTTCCATACCGCGTGGGCTCGCGAGCCTTGCGCGGCCCGGCCCGCCCTGCGAAATGCAAAAGGCGCCTGCATGAGGCGCCTGCGTTATGGGGGGAACTGCCGCTACCGGTCAGCGGTAAAACGCCTCGACCTTGCCCTTCAGCTTGATCAGCATGGGCTTGCCCTTGCGGTCGAGCACCTTGCCGGCGGCGACCTTGATCCAGCCTTCGCTGATGCAGTATTCCTCGACGTCGTGGCGATCCTTGTCGTTGAAGCGGATGCCGATTTCGCGCTGGAACACGTCGCGGTTATGGAAAGGGCTGCTCGGGTCGATCGAGAGCCGGTCTGGGAGCGGGGGGAGGGTAGCGGTATCGTTCATGGGTGCGAATTATCCACCAGAACCGCGCCGCGTACAACGGCGCGCACGCCTGCCGCGCCGATCCCGGCGCGCCGGCGGGTCGCGCACCGCGCCGGGATCGTCCCGCCCGGCGGCGGCGCCCGGCAGGCCGGGCCGGGGCTGCCGGCCGAAGCCGGGTTTCATGAACGCCTCCCGCATGGCGCATGCGGGCATGCCGAGCGCAAGCGTTCGCGCGCTGTTCCTCAGGCTTGCGCGGGGGCCGGGATCTTCGCGATCACCTTGATCTCGAACTGGAAGCCGTACAGCCAGGTCACGCCGACGGCGGTCACGGTCGGGTAGGGCGCTTCGCCCCAGTATTCCTGGGCCACGCTCCAGATGCGCTCGAAACGCGCTTCCGGGTCGACGATGAACACCGTCACGTCGACGACATCGCCAAAGCCGCCCCCTGCCGCCGCCAGGATGGCGTTCAGGTTGTCGAAGGCGCGCCTGACCTGCGCGTCCAGTTCGGGTTCGGGCGAGCCGTCTTCGCGGCTGCCGACCTGGCCCGACACGAACAGCAGGTCGCCGCAGCGCACGGCGGGCGAATAGCGGTTTTTTTCATACAGGGCCTGGCGCCCGGGCGGGAACACCACCTCGCGGATTGTCATCGATATCTCCTCAAATGAATGCCGCCGGTTGACGGCAACGGCACTCTACCAAGGCGGGAAGCCACGATAAACGGGCAAGTTGCGTCAGCATTGTTTGTATAATCCAAACAATCATTCAGGAGGAACATGGACAGGTTCGACGCGATGCGCGCGTTCGTGCGCGTGGCAGAGGCGGGCAGCTTCACGAAGGCGGCCGAGACGCTGCACATGAGCCGCACGACCGTGACCCAGCTGGTGCAGCAGCTCGAGGCCCGCCTGCGCCTGAAGCTGCTGAACCGCACCACGCGCCGCGTGCACCTCACGGCCGACGGCGCGCTCTACTACGAGCGGATCGTACGCGTGCTGGCCGACATCGACGACATCGAGACCAGCCTGCCGAACGCGGCGGCGGCGCCCCGCGGCAAGCTGCGCGTGGACGTGCCCAGTCCATTCGCCACGCTGGTGCTGGTGCCGGCCCTGCCGCAATTTCACGCCAGCTTTCCCGACATCGAGTTCGACATGGGCGTCAGCGACCGCAATGTCGACATGATCGGGGAGAACGTCGACTGCGTCGTGCGCGGAGGCGTCATCGCCGACGCTTCGCTGGTCGCGCGCACGATCGGCCAGCTGCGCCTTGGCGTGTATGCCGCACCTGCCTACCTGGCGCGGGCCGGCGCGCCGCCGCATCCGCAGGCGCTGGACGACGGCCTGCACCGCATCGTCCGCTTCCGCGGGCTGCGCGGCGCCGGCTCGCCCTACCTCATGCGGCGTGGCGGCGAGAGCGTGACGATCCAGGGGCGCCACCTGCTGGCCATCGACGACGGCAATGCCTACCTGGCGGCAGGGCTGGCGGGACTGGGTGTGCTCTGGCTGCCGGACTACATGGCGCGGCCCCACGTCGCCCAGGGCGGCCTGGTGCCGCTGTTCGAGGACTGGCACATTGACCCGCTACCGATGACCATTGCGTATCCGGCGAACCGCCATCCCGGCAAGAAGCTGCGGGTCTTTATCGACTGGGTCACCGCGCTGATGGCGCAGCATGGGGCCGGCCTGCCCGGCGCCAGCCACGGCCCCGAGGCGGTGCGCGGCGAAGGCCCTTGACGCGGCCTCGGCCCGGCCAGGCCGGCCAGGGCGACCAGCCCCAGCCCGAGGCCACCGAGCGCGGGCAGCGCGAGTCCACCACCGCGGACCTGACACTGGCCGGCTGGTCAAGGCGAACCTGGAGAGGACGGCGCGCGCCTTCGGCCTGCTGCGTCACCGCGCGCGCTACCAGAGCGTCTCGCTCGCATTCGCGGCGCTGATCGCCCCCCTGGAACGGCCGGCGACCGGCCCGGCGCAAGCACGCGTGGCCGGGCGGGCGTCACGAAATGCGGCGAGGCGGTAGAGTGAGACTGCCGGGCCGGCTTGCGGTCCGGGCGATCCATCCACGACTTGCGCGGCAAAGAGGTGACGATGAACTGGCTTCCCGACGCGTGGTCCGACCTGTTCGCGGTCGAGACCCCGGTACTCGAACTGGTCGTGCGCGGCACGATCCTCTACTTCACCATCCTGGTCCTGATGCGCTTCATGCCGCGCCGCACCGGCGGCGAGCTGGCGACGATGGACCTGATCTTCCTGCTCCTGATCGCCGAAGCGGCCTCGAACGCCTTCGGCGAATACACCTCGGTCTCCGAGGGCCTGGTCCTGGTGGTCGTCCTGATGGGCTGGAACTTCATCATCAACGCGGCCAGCTACCGCTTCCGCTTCGTCGAGAAACTGGTGTCCTCGCCGCCCATCCAGGTGATCCGCGACGGACGCATGCTCAGGCGGAACATGCGGCGCGAATTCCTCACCGAGGAAGAGCTCATGAGCTCGCTGCGCCAGCAGAGCATCGCCTCCGTCGACGAGGTCAAGGCCGCCTACATCGAGGGCGAGGGCGCGCTCACGGTGGTCCGGTTCAAGGAAAGCTGAGGGCCGCGCCGCGGGCGCCGTTCGCGCCGAGTTGACGAAAAAACCAGCTGCGCTATACTCGACCAGGTCTCGACCACCACGGCTTTCGCACCGACGTGAATACTTGCCGCATCCGCCGCCATGCCGACCACGCCTGCCCGCACCGGGCCGGGCGCCGTGTGGCGCGCCGCTGCCTGCGCCTTGCCGCCAATCTCTCCTCGCACGAATGCGGCGCGCTCTACGTCCGCCTCGTGCACCTGTCCACGCGAGATATCGCCGGCCTCTCCTGAGCTCGGCGAGCGCCGGGCGCCCATGCGGTTCCCAGCCTCCCGAGCCTGTCCACGACTTGCCTGAGCCGCCAGCCCCCGCTGGCTGACGTTCCATTTCGTTTGACGGCCACGCCCGCGCGCTGGCCGTGAAAGGCCATTGCAATGACCGCACCACGCTACCTGCAACAACACGATGCCGCCGTGCTGAGCCGGCTTGCCGCCGCCTGGATGGCCGCCGGCAGCGAACGCGCACGCGCCGGCGCGCGCCTGGCCGAGGTCCTGGCCACGGCCATCCTGCTGCCCGAATCCGACGAGCCGGCACGGTACGCCGCCCTGTATTCCCACGTCAGCTGCCGCAACCGCGGCAGCGGCCGGCGCGAGGATGTCTTCATCGCCTGTCCACAGGACGCCAACCTGGCCCTGGCCCAGGTGTCGCTGCTCACGCCGCTGGCGCTGGCCGTGCTCGGACGCGCCCGCGGCGATGTGGTCGCCATCGCGGACCCGGCGGGCGGGGAGCGCCAGTTCGAGATCCTCGCCATCACGCCCCCGGTGCGGGCCGACTGGCCGCCGCGTGGGGCGCCGGCCGCCCGGTCCGCGTACTGCGCCTAGGCGCCCCGGGGCGCGGCCGCGCGGACGCGGCGCACACGACACACCCGTTTCAACACGACGGCGCGCGCCGAGGCGCGGCCTCGTCCATGGCAAAGGAGAACCGCATGCACGACATCAAGAAAATCCTGCTGGCCACCACCCAGAGCGCGCAGTCGCGCAACGCCGAACTGCGCGCGGCCCTGCTCAGCGCCCAGCTCGACGTGGGCGCCTTCGACATGATCGCCGTCAGGCAAAGCAGGCGCGGGATGGGCGCGCCCCTCACCACCTTCAGCCATCTCGAAGTCGGCTGCGGCGTGCTGCGCGCCTGGATCGCCGGGCAGCGCCGCCCCTTCGCGCTGCCGGACCATCCGGATGCGCTCGACGTGCTCTGGAACGTCCAGCCCCGGCCGGCGGCGGCGATCGTGGTCGGGCGCGCCCAGGAGATGGCGGCGGACCTGACGATCCTGGCGCCGCACCGGCGCAACGCCTTCCTCAAGCTGCTGGCGACGTCCGACAGCGACGAGATCGTCCGGCGCAGCCGCAACGCGGTGCTGGTGGTGCACCGGGAGCCGCGCGAGGTCTACCAGCGGGTGCTGGTGGCGGTCGACTTCTCGCAGGACGCCCTGAACGCGGCGCGCATGGCGCTGGCGCTGGCGCCCGCCGCCCACTTCACCTTCCTGCACGCCTACCGGCTGCCCGACGAAGGACTGATGCGCGAATTCGACGTGCCGGCCGGCGTGGTCGACGCCTACCTGGTGCGCGGCTGCGAGGCGGCGCGCGAGCGCCTGTCAGGCTGGATCGACTCGCTCAAGCCGATGCGCCAGCCGCGGGCGCGCGCCGTGCATTCGGGCTTTCCGGTGCCGGTGATCCGTTCCTGCGCGCGGCGCATCGGCGCCGACCTGGTCGTGCTCGGACGCCAGGGACAGGGACGGCGCGGGCGCGACGCCCTGGGCGAGGCGCCGCGCCGCCTCGGCCGCGATGCCGACTGCGACGTCCTGATCGGCCCGGCCGGCACGCAGCCCCCGCGCAGCGCCGTCCACGGCGGCGCGTCTGGCATGGCCGAGGCCAGCCCGGCCTGAGCAGCTCAGGCGCCGGGCGGTTCGGCGCCGTGCTGCAGGTGCTGGCGCACCAGGTCGGCCACGGTCGCGGCGCCGAGCTTGTCCATCATGCGCGCCTTGTGCACTTCGACCGTGCGCACGCTGATCCCCAGCGCCTGGGCCAGCTCGCGGTTGTGGCGTCCGGCCACCACCTGCAGCATCACTTCGCGTTCGCGCGGCGTCAGGCTGGCCTGGCGCCGCAGGTAGTCGGCGCGCGCCGCGCTGTTGCCCTGGCTGCTGGCCTGGCGCGCGAAGGCCTCCTCGATCGCGTTCACCAGCGCGGCCTCCTGCAGCGGCTTTTCCAGGAAGTCGACGGCCTGGGCGCGGAAGGCCTCGCGCGCGGAGTCGACGTCGCCGTGGCCCGTGATGATCAGGACCGGCAGCCGGGATCCCCGTTCGCGCAGGACCTTCTGCAGGCTCAGGCCGTCCATGCCGGGCATGCGGATGTCGATCAGCACGCAGCCGCGCATGGCGGCGTGCCAGGCGCCGAGGAAGGCGGCGGCGTCGGCGAAGAAGGCGGTGCGGTAGCCGTGCAGGCTCAGCAGCAGGCCGAGGGCGTCGCGCACGGCGGCATCGTCGTCGACGATGAAGACGGTGTTGTCAGGATCCACGTTGTTCCTCCTCTTCCTTTTCTTCGCCGGGCGGCAGCGCCGGCAACACGATGGTCAGCACCGCGTGCGGCCCCGGCGCGGCGGCCAGGCTGCCGCCATGGGCCTCGACGATGGCGCGGCTGATCGCCAGGCCCAGTCCCAGGCCGCTCGACTTGAGCGACACGAAGGGCTCGAACAGGCGCGCCCGGATCGATGCGGCGATGCCGGGGCCATTATCGGCGATCCTGATCCAGGCCTTGCCGTGGTCGAGGCCGGCGTCGACCGCGACGCGCCGTTCTTCCCCGGCGGGCAGCTCCGCCAGCGCCTGGATCGCATTGGCCAGCAGGTTGCGCAGCACGATCTCGAGCTGCACGCCGTCGCCCAGCAGGCTGGCCGCGGGCAGGGCGCCGATCTGCACCTGGACGTCCGCCTCGCGCGCCTGGGCGGCAAGGGAATCGACGCCGGCCTGGACCAGCGCCGGAAGCGACAGCGGCTCCAGGCGCACGCTGCCGGTGCGGAAGAATTCGCGCAGGCGCTTGAGCACGTTCGATGCGCGCTGCGATTCGGCCACCATCGCGGCGATCGTCTTTTGCAGCAGCGGATCGAGCAGCGGGGCGCCGCCGCCGTCGCGTTGGGCCAGGCGCTGGCAGGCGCTGCCGTAGGCCGAAAGGGCGGTGAGCGGCTGGTTCAGCTCGTGGGCCAGCGCCGCCGCCATTTCGCCGGCCGCCGCCAGGCGCAGCGAGTGACGCAGTTCGTCGCTGGCGCGGCGCGCCACGTCCACCGCAATGCCGATCAGGAAGCCCGACAGCGTCAGGGTCAGCACCAGCATCTGCACGTCGGGCATGTGGGCGGCGTAGGCCAGCGGACGCAGGGCGGCCACGGTGACCCCGGCCTCGAGCACGATGGCGGCCGCGATCGCGCCGGCCATGCCCTGGCGCGCGGCGGCCCAGGCCAGCGGCAGGATCAGGAGGTGGTAGGCGAAGGACTCCAGCGCCGGCCCCTGCAGGGCGATCGAGAGCACCAGCGCGATCAGGGCGGCATAGGCCAGGGTTTCCGGCGTGCGCACCCGTTGCAGGGCCTCGGCGCGCAGCGCGGGGTCGAGCAGGCACCAGGCCGCCGGCACGATCACCAGCATGCCCGCGGTCTCGGCCACGGCATAGCGCGTGACCGCTTCGATCCAGGCCGGCCCGGCGAAGGCGGCGGGCCCGAGCAGCATGCCCGCGTACAGCACGGCGCCGGCGATGCTCGCCAGCGTCACGATGCCGGCCCAGGACAACAGGTCGCGGTGGCTGGCGAAGAAGGCGCTGCCCGGCAGCAGCCGGCGCGTGAGCCATCCGGCCGCCGCGTACACGGGCAAGGGCAGGAGCCCGACCAGCAGCGAGAAGCCGGGCCGCGCGGGCAGGGCCGGCGTGATCGCGGCCGCCACCAGGGCGGCGGCGAACAGCGGCGGCAAGGCATGGCGGCCATGGCGCAGCAGGGCGTACAGGGCCAGGCCGGCGGCCGGGTGCCAGACCGGGGCGATCACCTGCAGCCGGGCTTCCGGACCGCTGAGGATGTCGAAGGCAACGTAGGCGGCAAGGAAGGCGAGGCCTCTTCCGGCCGCGCGTACAGCACGCAGGTGGTTCATGTGTGGTGGGCGCCGAGGCCGCGGGCTGCGCGGGCGCATGCCGCCGGCCCGGCCTTCCCGGCGGGTGGACAAAGGCCGGAGTATACGAAATTCCCCGCGTCCTGGCACCTGCCCGGGGGATGGCGCGGCGGCCATAAGGGAAACCCGTAGGGGCGCGGGCGAATAGGCAAGGGACTGTCGATCGCCGATACTCCCTGCTGATCAGTTGGCGCTTCGCCGGAAGGAGGGAAAGGGAATGAAGGAGCTCGTGTTGGCCTTGGCGATCATCGGCGCCTGCCTGTTCTGGACCGCATGGCGCGAGCACAGGGACGCGAACCGGCGCGACAGCGCGCTGATGGCGGCGCTGGGCGCGGCGATGGCGGCCGGCAGCGCCCTGGCCGGCCTGGCGGGCTAGCAGCGCCATGGACATCACCAGGCAATTCGTGAAAGCCAAGCGTCCCTGCGCCGAGGGCTTCCGCTGGTTCCTGCGCCACCACGACGAAGGCGCCGATTATCAACCCCTGCTCGACGCCCTGGTGGCCGACGGCCGCGTCGACGACGCCTGCTGGCTGCTGGCGCAGTTCGGTCCCACCGACGCCGTGCTGTCCGTCGACACCCTCGAGGCCGACGCCATCGTGTTCGCCGGCACCCTGGTCGTCCACGGCAGCATCGCCATCGGCACGGTGCTGCGCACCGGCGGCGGCATCCGCTGCGACGGCAGCATCCGCGCCGGCACGGCGATCGCCTGCGGCGCCGACCTGCGCTGCGAAGGCATGGTGGTCAGCGAGGGCAGCATCGAAACCGGCGGCAACCTGCATGTGCGCTGGGGGATCGAGGCCGGCGGCGGCATCCGGGGAGGCGGCGAACTGCGCGCCGACTGGGACATCGTCTGCGGACGCGAACTGGCGACGGGCGCGAACTGCATCGCCGGGCGCGACATCGCGGCCGGCGCCGCCCTCGACTGCGGCAAGGGCCTGCGCGCCGGCGGCGGCATCAAAGCCAACGGCCGCATCTGCGCCGGGCAGGGCATCGAGGCCGGCGCCGGCATCGACTGCGCCAGCCACCTGGAAGCGAACTGGGGCATCAAGGCCGGCAAGGCCATCGTCGCGGGCGGCGCGATCAAGGCCGGCGAGAGCCTGCAGGCGGGCGAGGAGATCGCCGCCGGCGCCGGCTACGGCGTCTACGCGGGTTTGCAGGTCCATTGCGACGCCTGGGAGTGCAGCGCGCGCGTGCATGCCAGCCTGCGCCCAGCGCGGCTGCTGAGCGGCTGGTGGGGCGGCGGCGCTCCGGGCCTTTGAGGCGCAAGGCCAGCGGAGCCCATCGTGTACAACCTGGCTTTTTCCTTCCTGCCCTGGTCCGGCGGGCCGGCCGAACTGCGCATCGACGTCGAGCGGCCCGCCGGGGAGCTGGAGCGCGAACTCGACGAGCTGCAGCGGCGCATGGGCCGGCCCGGCGACGTCCTGCATGGACTGCCAGCGCTGGGCATCGCGCTGCCCGGATTCGTGTTCCGGCACCGCGAAGCCGGCGGCGAGCACTACGTATACGTCGAGGACGCGATCAGCGGCCGCCTGGCCGGCTTCACGGTGTTCAGCCGGGTGCCGGAAGCGGGCCGCGGCGCCGCCGCCTGCCTGCGCGCGCCGCACTCGAAATACCGGGCCCGCTACCAGCGCCGCGGCATCGCGACCGCGGTCTACCGCTGGTGGCTCGACGGCGGACGCTGCCTGATCAGCGGCGCGCGCCAGTCGAGCGGCGCCCACGCCCTCTGGCGCCAGCTGGCGCGGCGCTATCCCCTGGTCTACGCCGGCGTGCGCGACAGGCGCCTGCGCTGCCTGGGCCGCGACGTCGACGCCCGCGTGCGCGAAGACCTGTTCACGCGCATGATCCTGCTCGGACAGGGCTGGGACCTGGCGCGGCTGGCATCGCGCAGCGGCATGCGCCTGGAGGGGGAAGCGCGCCTGACAACAGCTCCATAGCCGCGTTGCAGCGCCTCGCCGTACAAGCGTGCTGTCGTCGGCGCTGCGCCTTGCTCCGATGGTGTCGTCGGGCGCTCCAGGCCGCCGCGCCGGGGGCATGCTAGACTCGGGATTCGCACCGTATCCTCCCACGCCCGCGTCCATGATCGAGAGCCCATCCGTCGACCTGGCGATCCGCAGCTATCCGGCGCAGCCGACCGCGGACCGCCACGATTTCGCCCAGCTGGTACTGCCCCTGGACGGCGAGGTGCGGCTGGCGATCGAAGGCCGGGAAGGGCGGCTCGATCCCCTGCACGGCGCCCTGGTCGCGCCGGGCGCCTGGCACTCGCAGTACAGCACGGTCGCCAACCGTTCCCTGATCGTCGATATCGGGCCCGCGGCGATGACCCACGATGCCTTCGAGCGCCTGCGCGAGCGTCCCTTCACCCCGATCGGCGCGGCCGCGCGCAAGCTGGTCGAATACATGGGGATCATGGCGGCGCAACAGGCGGCGCCAGCCGTGCTCGCCGGCTGGATGCCGCTGCTGCTCGATACCCTGGCGCTAGACGTTTCCCAACCGGCGCCCCAGCCGCGTTCGCGCCTGGCCGCGCTGCTGGCCAGGATCGAAGCCCAGCCCGGGCTGGCCTGGAGCCTCGATGCGATGGCGCGCTGCGCCGGCCTGAGCGCGAGCCGCCTGCACGAGTTGTTCCGTGCGGAACTGGACACCAGTCCTCATGCCTGGCTGCTGCAAAAGCGGATCGAGCTGGCCTGCCGGCAACTGGCAGGGAGCGAACAGGCCATCGCCGAGGTGGCGCTGCGGGCAGGTTTCGCCGACCAGAGCGCATTGACGCGCGCCATGCGCCGGCACATGGAGACGACGCCGGCGGCATATCGCCGCCGGAGCCGTGAAAATGCCGGGTCCTGACGCGAAGCCGCTTGCCTTTGCGACAAGACTGCTCCTACACTGAGCCTCCCCGATCATTCGAAGCGCCGCGCGCGGCGAGCAGACCCAGATGTTTCCCACAGCGTTATTTGAAGCCGTATTCAGCAGTTCTCCTGTAGGCAATTATTTGCTGTCGCCGACGCCCGAGGCGGTCATTCTTGCCGTCAACGACACCTTCCTTCGGGCGTCCTCGCGCACGCGCGAGGAGCTGGTCGGCATGAGCCTGTTCGAGGCCTTTCCGGGCAACCCGGAGGACCCGGAGGACACCAGCGAGGCGGAGCTGCGCCGCTCGTTCGCGCGGGTGATCGAGACGGGCAAGCCGGACAACCTGCCGGTGCAGCGCTATCCCATCCCGGTCACGCTGCCCGATGGCCAGGTGCGCTTCGAGGAGCGTTTCTGGAGCGCCTACAGCAGCCCGATCTTCGATGCCGAGGGCCGCCTCGTCTGCATCTCGCACACCAACCGCGACGTCACCGAACAGATCCGGGCGGAGCACGCGCTGCGCGAAAACGAGAAGCGCTTCCGCGCCCTGACCCTGGCGTCGTCCGACGTGGTCTACCGCATGAACCCGGACTGGACCCGCATCCGCGAACTCGAAGGACGCGGCTTCCTGAAGGATGCCGCGGACTCGCACGTGTTCTGGCTCGACGAGTACATCCCGCCGGAGGAGCGGGAGCTGGTCCATGCCGCTGTCGAGGAGGCGATCCGCGAGCGCAAGATCTTCGAACTCGAGCACCGGGTGCGCCGTGTCGACGGCAGCCTTGGCTGGACGCTCTCGCGCGCGGTGCCGATGTTCGACGCCGACGGCGCGGTCTACGAGTGGATCGGCGCCGCCAGCGACATCACCGAGCGCCGCGAGGCCGAGGAAAAGCTCAGGCAGGCCGACCGCCACAAGGACGAGTTCCTGGCCATGCTGGCGCACGAGCTGCGCAACCCGCTGGCGCCGATCGGGGTGGCCGCGCAATTGCTGCAGCAGGGGAGGCTGGACGAGGCGGGCGTGCGCCGGACCAGCGAGATCATCGGCCGCCAGGTCCTGCACATGACCCACCTGATCGACGACCTGCTCGACGTCTCGCGCGTCACCAATGGCCTGGTCACGCTGGAAAAGGCGCCGGCCGACGTCAGCGCCATCCTCATGGACGCGGTGGAGCAGGTCATGCCGCTGATGCGCGCCAGGGGCCACCAGCTCGACTGCAGCATGCCGCCGGGCGCGCCGATGGTGCTCGGGGACAAGAAGCGCCTGGTGCAGGTGGTCACCAATATCCTGAACAATGCGGCCAAGTACACCCCCGACGGCGGCGCGATCGCCCTGACGGCCCGGCTCGAGGGCGCCCAGGTGCGCATCACGGTCGTCGACAACGGCATCGGCATGACGCCCGAGATGGCGGCGCGCGCCTTCGACCTGTTCACCCAGGCCGAGCGCACCTCGGACCGCGCGTCCGGCGGCCTGGGGCTGGGCCTGGCGCTGGTCAAGAGCCTGGTCGAGCTGCACGGCGGGACCGTGTCCTGCGACAGTCCGGGCCCGGGCCAGGGCAGCAGCTTCACCGTCCTCCTGCCGCGCCTGGCCGGACCGGAGGGCGCCGGGCGCCCGGATGCGGCCCGCGGCGACGCCGCACAGGCGGCCGCGCCGCTGCGCATCATGGTGGTGGACGACAACGTGGATGCCGCGGCGATGCTGGCCGTGCTGCTGGAGATGGCCGGCCACGAGGTGGCGGTGGAGCATCGCTCGCAGGACGCGCTCGCGCGGGCGCGCCTCGACCCGCCCCAGGTCTGCCTGCTCGACATCGGGCTGCCCGACATGGACGGCAAGGAACTGGCCCGGCAGTTGCGTTCCCTGCCCGGGACGGCCGGCGCCCTGCTGGTCGCGATCACCGGTTATGGCCAGGAGAGCGACCGCGCCGGCGCCCTGGCCGCGGGCTTCGACCACTACCTGGTCAAGCCGATCGACACGGCCAGGCTGGAGGGCATCCTGGCGCGCGGGCGCCGCCCGGATGCGCTTGCGGCGGCGACACCGGAGGATTCGCCAAAAACGCCGTAGCTTCCGCCAAGATTTCGCGACGCGCTTCGTTCAGACTCCGTGTTTTCTGGAGACTGAACATGCTCGTCAAACAAACCTGGCTCGGCATCGGCGCGGGCATCATGGCCGGCGCCCTCTGGGGCCTCGTCTTCGTGGCGCCGGAGCTGGCCTCCGGTTTCGGCTCGCTGCAGCTCTCGGCCGGGCGCTATCTCGTCTACGGCCTGGTGGCGGCCATCCTGATCGCGCCGTCATGGCGGCGCCTGGCGCGCCAGCTGACGCGCAGGGAGTGGCGTGCGCTGTTCTGGCTCAGCCTGTGCGGGAACATTGTCTATTACCTGTTCCTGGCCACCGCCGTGCGGACCGGCGGGGTGGCGATGGCCTCGCTGGTGATCGGCCTGCTGCCGCTGGCGGTGACCCTGGCGGGGAGCCGCGACGAGGGGGCGGTGGCCCTGCGCCGGCTGCTGCCTTCGCTCCTGCTCGGCCTGGCCGGGCTGCTCTGCATCAGCTGGGAGTCGCTGGCCGGCGCGGGGCAAGCCCGGGGCTCGCTGGCGGGCCTGGCCTGCGCGCTTGGCGCGCTGGCCTCCTGGACCGTGTATGCGGTGGCGAACAGCCGCGTGCTGGCGCGGCTCGAGACCGTGTCGGCGCATGAATGGAGCCTCCTGATCGGGGTGGTCACCGGCGCCCAGGCCCTGCTGCTGGCGGCGCCGGCCTTCCTGTTCGCCGGCCAGGGCCACGCCCATGCCGACTGGCTGCGCTTCGCCGGCGTGGTCAGCGCCGTCGCCGTCTTCTGCTCGATCATCGGCAACGGCCTGTGGAACTACGCCAGCCGCGCGCTGCCCCTGAGCCTGATGGGGCAGATGATCGTGTTCGAGACCATCTTCGCGGCGCTCTACGGCTTCCTGTGGGAAGGACGCTGGCCCAGCTTCGCCGAGGGCGCCGCCCTGGTCCTGCTGATCGGCGGCGTGGTGTCCTGCGCCTCGGTGCACCGGGACGCGCACGCGAGGGAGTCCGGGGCCGACGCCGGCGGCGCGGCCTCGCGCGCCTGGTGAAGTGCTGGCGCGGGCGGATCGCTCCCGACTGTCAGGAGTTGACCAAAATGAACCACGTGTTACGATTCCGGGTTGCAATCTTCGCCACGGTCCCAGCCCATGTCTTTACAGCTTCGCTTCCACCGTATCGCACTGGCGCCCTCGCTGGCCATCGCCATGGCCGCCGCCATGCTGCTGCTGACCTTCGTGATGCTGCAGCTCGTTGGCCGCACCTCGGCCCGGCAGGCCGAGGCGGACATCGGGCGCAGCCTGGCCGAGCTGGCCTTCCAGACCACCGACAAGCTCGACCAGGGCATGTTCGAGCGCTACCGCGAAGTGAAGCTGATGGCCGAGCGCCACGAGATCACGGGCCGCGAGGTGCCCGCCGGCGTCAAGCGCGCCATGCTCGACAGCATGCAGGCGACCTATCCCTACTATGCCTGGATCGGCCTGACCGACAAGGCGGGCAAGGTCGCGGTGGCGAGCCGCGGGCTGCTGGAAAACGTCGATGTCTCGCACCGTCCCTGGTTCGCCGCCGCCGGCAAGGGCCAGCACCTGCACGACGTCCACGAAGCGGTGCTGCTGGCCAGGCTCCTGCCGAACCCGCGCCGGGAACCGCTGCGCCTGTTCGATATCGCGTTTCCCTACCGCGGCAGGAACGGCGAGATCGAAGGCGTGCTCGCCGCCCACCTGAGCTGGGAATGGGCCGCCGATATCGAGCGCTCGGTGCTGCGGCCGCTCGCCGAGCGCAGGGCGGTCGATACCCTGATCCTGAGCCGGAGCGGCTCGGTGCTGCTGGGCCCGGAGGCCTATGCCGACAAGGTGCTGGACCTGGAAAGCGTACGGCAGGCCCGGCAGGGCGGCAGCGGCTCGGCGATCGAAACCTGGCCGGACGGCCGGCGCTACCTGGTGGGCTACAGCCCGAGCCGCGGTTACAAGACCTACCCGGGGCTGGGCTGGCTGGTCGTGGTGCGCCAGCCGCTCGACGACGCCTACCGCCCGGTCGAGGCCCTGAAAAAGAAGATCCTGTGGGGCGGGCTGGTCTCGTCCCTGCTGGCAGGTCTTGCGGTCTGGGCGCTCGCGCGGACCGTGACCCGGCCGCTGCGCATCATCACCGAGCAGGCCGACAATTTGCGTGAAGGCCGCGCGCATGAGATCGCGCCGGTGCGCAGCCGGCTGGCCGAAGTGCAGATCCTGCACAGCGCCCTGGACGCCCTGCTGGCCAAGCAGCGCGCGAACGAGCAGGGCTTGCGCGAGCTGAATGCGACCCTCGAGACGCGGGTGCAGGAAAGGACGATGGCGCTGGAGGCGGCGGTGGCGGCCAGCGACGCCGGCAAGCGGCGCATCCGGGCAATCCTCGATACCGCGCTCGACGCTTTCGTCGGCGTCGACGCGGCCGGGCGCATCATCGACTGGAACCCGCGCGCCGAGCAGATCTTCGGCTGGACCCGCGGCGAGGTCCTGGGCCGCAGTGTCTCGAGCATGATCATCCCGGCGCGCTACCGCGAGGCCCACGACCGCGGCATCGAGCGCTTCTCCATCGCGGGCAGCACCGGCGTCGTCGGCAGGCGCCTGCAATTGATCGCCCAGCGCCGCGACGGCGAGGAATTCCCGGTCGAGATGACGATCGGCCTGGTGAACGACGGCAGCACCCATTTCTTCGGCACCTTCATGCAGGACATCTCGGAGAGGAAGCGCATCGAGGACGAACTGGCGCGCGAGCGCGAACTGCTCGATGCGGTGCTCGATTCCATCGACGTCGGCGTGGTGGTCTGCTCGCGCGAGGGCAAGGTCACCCTGTTCAACCGCGCCGCGCGCGAGATCAACGGCCTGCCGGCCGGGGCCGCCTCGCTCGGCGAGCGCGACCGCCATTACCAGCTGCTGGCGGCCGACGGCAGGACGCCGATTCCGGCCGGGCAAACGCCCCTCAGCCGGGCGCTGGCCGGGGAGCTGGTGGAGAACGCCGAGGTCGTCGTCCAGCGCCAGGAGGGCGGCGCGCCGCGCACGGTGTTCGCCAGCGGGCGCGCCCTGCATGCCGCGGACGGCAGCAACATCGGCGCGGTGATCGCCCTGAAGGACGTGACCGAGCTGCGCGAATCGGCGCGCCGCCTGGAGGCGAGCGAGCGCAACCTGCGCACCATCACCGACAACCTGCCGGTCCTGATCGCCTACATCGACCGCGAGGAGCGCTACCGGTTCGTGAACGCGACCTACGAGAAGTGGTACGGCGTGCCGGTGGCGGAGATCGTCGGCAAGACCGTGAAGGAAGCGCTGGGCGAGGAGCTGTACGCGCGCGACGCGGCCTTCCTGCGCAGGAGCCTGGAGGGCGAGACGGTGCGCTTCGAGACGCGCATGCCGGGCCCGGACGGCCTCCGGACCGTCGAGGTCACCGCCATTCCCGACGTCCAGGAAGGCAGCTGCCGAGGCGTGTATGCCTTGAGCGCCGACGTGTCGGCGGCCAAGCGCCACGAGGAAGAACTGAACCGGCTGGCCCGCATCGACCTGCTGACCGGCCTGCCGAACCGACGCAGCTATGGCGAGCGGCTCGAGGAGGCGCTGCGCCGCGCCCGCCGCGGCGGCCTGCCCCTCGCGCTGATGTACCTCGACGTCGACCATTTCAAGCAGGTCAACGATACCCTGGGCCATGCGGCCGGCGACGCCGTCCTGCACGAATTCGCGCAGCGCGTGAAAGCCTCGGTGCGCTCCACCGACACGGTCTGCCGCCTCGCGGGCGATGAGTTCACGGTGATCCTGGAGGGGGTGAAATCGGCCGAGGAAGCGCTGCTCGTCGCGGCGAAGATCCTGGAAGCCTTCGAACGGCCCGTGGTCCTGGAGCAGGGCGAGCGGATGGTCTCGACCAGCATCGGCCTGGCCTACAGCGCGTCGGCGGGCGTCGACGCCGAAGACCTGGGCGCTGCCGCGGACCAGGCCCTCTACATGGCAAAGGAAGCGGGGCGCGGACGCTACGCCCTGAAGTGGATCGACTGATCCGGTGCTGGATGCCCGCCGGGGGAGGGAGGACGCCGGCGGGCAGGTTCGCCTGCCCCGGGCCGGTCAGCCCAGGTCGGCGGCGTCGTGGCGCTCGGGCACCTGGTCTTCCGGGTTGCCGAACACGCGGTTGACCTTGCGTCCGCGGACCACGGCCGGACGCGCCGCGATCTCGTCGGCCCAGCGGCGCACGTGCTTGTACTCGTGCACCGAGAGGAATTCGCCGGCATTGTAGAGGTGGCCCAGCACGAGCTGGCCGTACCAGGGCCAGATCGCCATGTCGGCGATGGTGTACTCGTCGCCCGCCACGTAGCGGTGCTCGGCCAGCTGGCGGTCGAGCACGTCGAGCTGGCGCTTGGTTTCCATCGCATAGCGGTTGATCGGGTATTCGTATTTTTCCGGCGCGTAGGCGTAGAAGTGGCCGAAGCCGCCGCCCACGAAAGGCGCCGAGCCCATCTGCCAGAACAGCCAGTTCAGGGTTTCGGTGCGCGCCGCGATGTGCTTCGGCAGGAAGGCGCCGAACTTCTCGGCCAGGTACAGCAGGATGGAGCCCGACTCGAACACGCGCAGCGGTTTCTCGCCGCTGCGGTCGACCAGGGCCGGGATCTTCGAGTTCGGGTTGGCGGCAACGAAGCCGCTGGAGAACTGGGCGCCCTCGTTGATCTTGATGAGCCAGGCGTCGTACTCGGCGCCGCCGTGGCCCAGGGCCAGCAGCTCCTCGAGCATGATCGTGACCTTGACGCCGTTCGGCGTGGCCAGCGAATACAGTTGCAGCGGATGCTTGCCGACCGGGAGCTCCTGCTCGTGGGTGGGGCCGGCCACCGGGCGGTTGATGTTGGCGAAGTTGCCGCCGGAAGCGGTCGGGGTCCAGACTTTCGGCGGTTCGTACACGCCGTTCTTCTGCTGATCGGTCATCGATTTCTCCTTGGATTCGGGTTGGCTTGCATGCCTGACCAGATTCTAGCCGCACTGGCCGGATGGCGCTGGCAGGGGCCCTATGTGAAACGCTTGGCCCCGGCGACGCACAGTACGACGACAAGCGTGGAGGCGATCATGCCCCACGAGATCGGCTCGCTCAGGAATACCGCTGCCAGCACCAGGCCGAAGAAGGGTTGCAGGAGCTGCAGTTGGCCGACCCTGGCGATGCCGCCCAGTGCAAGGCCGCGATACCAGAAGATGAAGCCAACCAGCATGCTGAAGACCGACACGTAGGCGAGGCTGGCCCAGGCCGGCATGCCAACCGAACGCCAGATGGCGGGTGCGGTGAACATGGCGATGATCGCCATCGCCGGCAGCGACAGCAACAGTGCCCAGGAGATGACCTGCCATCCGCCGAGCCGGCGTGACAGCGTTGCGCCCTCCGCATAACCCAGCCCGCAAAGAAGAATGGCGGCCACCATCAGGACGTTGCCGATCATGGAGCCGCCATCGCTGGTGGAGAGCGCGAAGCCGGCCACCGTTGCTGCGCCAAGGATGGAAAATGCCCAGAACGCCGGCTTGGGACGCTCGCCGCCGCGCAGGACACCGAAGATGGCGGTCGCCAGGGGCAACAGTCCGATGAAGACGATGGAATGTGCTGCTGTGATGTGCTGGAGCGCGAATCCGGTCAGGAGCGGAAATCCAAGGACCACGCCGAGGGAGACAACCAGCAGCGGGACGATCTCCTTCCTTGATGGCAGCGTCTGTCGAAGCACGATCAGGAAAATCGCCCCGAGTACACCAGCAATCACGGCGCGCGCCGAGGTAAGGAACATCGGGGAAAGATCGACAACGGCGACCCGGGTCGCGGGTAGCGAACCACTGAATATGATGACCCCGATCAGGCCGCTGCCCCATCCGGCTGACGAACGTTCCATTTCCCCTCGCTTTCGGATGCCCTGTCATTCGCCCGCATTGTCCGGATTTCCGAGGGGCTCATGACGTGCAGGCGCTGACGGCGATTTTTGCCGCTTGGGCAATAATATCATTGCGCGCGTTGGCGTTTTTTTCCGGCTGTCGGGTGTAAATGGCCAGCACGATCGGTGGCTTGCCCGGTGGGTAGATCACAGCGATATCATTGGCGCTGCCGTAGCTGCCGGTGCCGGTCTTGTCGGCTACCTGCCAGCCGGCCGGCACGCCGGCGCGGATGCGCGCAGCGCCCGTCGTGTTCCCCAGCATCCAGTCGCGCAAGGTGTTTCGCCCCGCCGGCGGCAATCCGTCCAGCAGCAACAGCTTCTGCAGCGTCCGCGCCATCGCCAGCGGCGTGGTGGTATCGCGCTCATCGCCGGGCGTTGCCGTGTTCAGCTCGGTTTCCCAGCGGTCCAGCCGGAAGTGCTCGTCTCCGAGTGCGCGCGCATGGCGCGTCAACCCGGCCGGACCGCCCACTTCGCGCAGCAGCACGTTGGCTGCGGTGTTGTCGCTATATTGCAGGGTCGCAGCGCATAACTGCGCCACGCTCAGCTCGCCATCGACGTGTTTGCCGGTGATCGGCGACCACTCGACAAAAACGGACTTTGGCAGGGACAGGCGCCTGTCGAGCAAACCGGGCTCGCCGGCCGCGCGCGCCAGCACGGCCGCCGCCAGCACAACCTTGAACGTGCTGCACATCGGGAAGCGCTGGTCCTGGCGATAGCCGATCGACCGCCCGGTGGCAGTGTCGATGGCGGCCACGCCGAGCTCGCCCTTCAGCTCGCGTTCGACAGCGGCGAAGTCGGCTTCGCCAGTCGCCGGCGCCGCGGCTACGGCCAAGGGCAAGGAGGCCAGCGCGAACACGAGATGGCGGCGGCTCATCGAGGGAAAAAAGACTGGAGGCGGGTTCATTGGCATGTCTCGGCAGGTATGTTGGATTCTCGGTGGGCAGGATCGGAATGATGCGGTGGGCGAAGCGGTTCGCTGCGCATGCGCGTCACTTTCCTGTTTTCCCGGACTGTGCGGCAGTCGCGTCATCGGCGAGAATGCGCGCCAGCCACGCGCGGGCCTTGGCGGCGTAGTCGCGGCACGCGTGCTTGTCGATGAAGGCGGCATTGCCGAGGGCCGGCTGCCGCGCCTTTCGCTCCCACAAACCGCCCAGTTCCGGATGGGCCGCCACCAATACGTCGCATTCGAGCGACTCGACCCTGGCGATGGATCCCTCGACGGCTGCTTGCGCATCCGGGTAAGCCGGGTTGTGGCTGAAACGTACCGCCTCGCCGGACATGGCATACAGGCTGTCCGCATACACCATGTTGGCGATCCGTCCATCTTCCGTCGATTGCCAGGTCCAGCTGGTTCCGCCTTTGGTGTGCCCGGGTGTGAAGTGTGCGGTCAAGCTGCTTGGCCCGAGCCGGATCACTTCGCCGTCATGGATGACACGCATCTTCGCGACAGGCGTCATCGGAACCAGATGGGGAAATTGCGGGTCCGTTTTGTCCGGCTGGCCGCTCGAGATCACCGCCAGCGAAGCCGGGCTCGCCAATACCGTGGCGCCGCTCAGCTTCTGTAGTTCGGCAATGCCGCCCGCGTGATCGTGGTGCGCGTGCGAATTGACGATGTAGCGGATGTCCTCGACCTTGAATCCCAGGCGGCGGATGTTTTCCGCGATCCGGCGTGGCGACTTCGGCGCGCCGCCATCGACAAGGACGTGGCCGGCCGGAGAAGTCAGCAGCACGGCGCTGATGCCGCCTGTGCCGACGTAGTAGGTATTGCCGTAGATGGCAAATGGCTCCTGTGGCGCGTACCAGTCCGCCGCCCTGGCGCTAAGCAGGAAGGCGGCAGTCACGATGGCGGGCAAGCAGGCAAGCTTCTTGTTCATGCTGAAAACGTCTCCATTCGTCATTGCAATGATCTCGGCTGCGCGCACCGCCATGGCCTGCCTACAGCGTGCTGCGTGCCAGTTCGCTCAGGAACGCGTCGCGGGTGAGGGGGCCGCTATAGCCATCGGTGCGGACCGGCTGCTCCAACAGGCGCGCGAACACCAGCGTGCGGCCGTCCTTGTTGGCCCAGCCGACGAACCAGCCGATCGCGTCTTCGCCGCCGTCCGGCAGCCGTGTGTGTGCGGTGCCGGTCTTGCCGTAGACCTCCCACCCGTTCGCCAGTGTTCCGACCTTGAGCAGGCGGGCTGTCATCTCGTAGGCGTGAGCGGACACCGGAAGGCGGCGGCGAACCAGCTTGCGCAGGAAGACGATCTGCTCGCTCGGCGAGATCTTGAGCGTAGGGCTGAGCTCGGACAGTGCGACGGTATCGTCGACGCCGGCGGTAGCGGGAAGGCCGCGGTTGCCGTACTCGAAGGCTTCCACATAAGCGCGCACGGCGCCGGCGCCCAGCCGCGAGCGCACCTGGTCCGAATACCAGACGACCGATTCGCGCAGCCAGCGGGCCGGATCGGTGCCCTGGCGCCAGGACGGATTCCAGGCCGCGTAGCGCTGCTGGTACGGCAGGTAAGGCGTGTGTTCGTCGCGCAGCACGCCGCTGTCGAAACCCATCAGGCTGATGGCGATCTTGAACGTCGAGGCCGCGCTGGCGCGCCGGTCGCAGCTACCCTCGCGCAGCAGGGACGCGCCGCTGGCGGCATCGACGATGAGCGTGCAATCGAGCCGCGCCGCGGTCCCGGTCGACGTCCCCGGCCATGCGCGCGCCAGGAGCTGGGCACGGTCATCAGGTACGCCGCCGACATGCGAGCCGAGCGCCGGCTGCAGCGCCAGGTTGGCGCATACCACCACCGCCAGGCAGGCTAACGCGGCGACGCGCGGCCAGCGTCCCCGGGCTGTTGTCGGTGTACGAATCAGGTCGATGCGCGCGCTCAGGGACGGTCCTGCACCGGCGCCGAACGCCAGCGCCATGCTGGACGGGCTTTGCTGCAGCTTCAGCTGTGCAACCAGCGCCGCCGCATAAGCCTTGCGCTGGCCCTGTGGCCGCACGCGCAGCACCTCGCGGTCGCAGGCGAATTCCTGGGCCCAGGCCAGCCGCGCGCGCAGCATGCGCATGAAAGGATTGAACCAGAACAGGCACTGCAGTGCGAGGGCGGCCGCGCTCCAGCGCAGGTCGTGGCGGCGCCAGTGCACCAACTCGTGTTCGATGATCAGCTGCTGTTGCAGTGGATCGAAACTGCGCAGGTGGCGCGGCAGCAGCATACGAGGCTTGAACACGCCCTGCAGCATTGGAGAAATGGGGGCGTCGACTTCGATCACGGCCGGCAGCGATGCGTTCGCCAGCGCCGCGAATCCGGCATGCGCGGCAAGGTCGGTCACCGGAGCGCCGCTGGCCGCCAGCGTATCGAGCACGCGCTGGCCGCGTCGCCAACGGTACAGCGCATGCGCGAGGCCGAGCAGGTACAGGGCGAGCCAGGTCACGGCGGCAGCACGCAGCCAGGCGTGCGCGCTTGCCGATGCCGGCGCCGGTGCGGCCGCCCGGGCAGGGCGCGCCGCCGGCGCCGCGGACGGCGCGGCGCCATGCGCCGGCATGCGCTCTCCCATCTCGATCACGGGCGCCATCCGCAGGCGTTCGGTGGGCGGCAACAGCATCGCGGCGAACACCGCCGCTACCGCCAGTTGCCCCAGCAGCCAGGGCGAGCGTTGCAGGGAGAGCGCCGGCATGCACTTGCGGCACAGCGTGGCAACGGCCCAGATCGCGCAGCCTGCCAGCAGCGAGCCGGCAGCTGCCAGCAGCAGCCGCGCCAGCGTCATGTCGACAGACGTCATTGCGACTGGTCCGCGTCGTCTGGCCAGTGTTGGAGCAATTGCTCGAGTTGAGCGAGCTCCTGTTCGTCAACCAATTTGCTGCCGGTGAACATCGTCACCGGCAGCGGCGCCTCGATTTCCATCACGCGCCTGCCGAATTCGTGCGCGAAGGCGGCCAGGGTATCGACCTTTTCCAGCACCGCTTCGTACACTTGCACGCCGTGACGGACGTGCTGGCTGAGCATGCCTTTTTCCAGCATGCGTTCAAGCGTCTTCCGGGTCGACGAATACGACCAGCCGAGTTCGTCCACGACGCGTTCGTGGATTTCGCGCGCGCTCAGGGGCTGCAGGCGCCATAGCGCCTTCAGGATGCTGAGTTCTGTAATCAGGGGGACGGGCATGGTGCGCACTCCAATTTGACCGGAGTCGCAAGTGTGCGACAACTGTCACACGAAGTCAACATGCTTGGCTCTCACACGAACGCTCCGGCGTAGCCGTCGCGCACGGGACCCTTGCCGGCGGCCGGGGCGCCCGCCCGCCGCCGGGAGCGGGACGCCGGCTTGGGCTCGCAGCGTGCGCCGAGGCCGCCTTCGGGCGGCGCGCGCTCAGCCGCGGCCGAACTCCGGATTCGGACGGGTCAGGTAGTACCACTCCGAGTTCGCCCCGGCTTTCGCGTCCGGGAACAGGATGCGGCCGCTGAACTCGGCGACGACCGGCGTGCCGTCGGCACGCGTGCCGATCTGTTCGCCCTCGATCACCGGATCGAAGCTGGCCCAGGCGCGGCTGAACTGGTCGGCGGCGTCGATCTTGTCGTGCACCACGACCATCTGCAGGGCTTCCATTTCGTCGAAAGGCACCGGCTCGGGTTCGGGCGCGTCGATCAGCTTCAGGTGGGCCAGGGTGTTCATGATGGCGCGGTAGGCCACTTCCGGCGCGCGCGGGTCGACGTGCTGGCCGCATTCGAGGGTCAGCGCATAGCCGCCCGTGGTGCGCATGTATTCGGTGGTGCCGACGCCGTAGCGCAGCACGGTTTCGAGCTCGGCCGCATTGCCGCGCGTGCGGCGCTTGACGCCGCCGCCATAGGCGGCCATCCAGCCGGTCACGAAACGGCGCACACCGAGGCGGCGCGCCAGCGCGCGTTCCTTGTCTGCGTGCTGGAAGGGCTCGAGTTCGCCATCGTTGTTGGCCGGGCCCACCATCACGAAGGGCTCGCCGTGGGAGGCGTTAAAGGAGTGCAGGTCGAGCAGCACGTCGTGCCGGGCCAGCAGCGGGCAGAGCCAGTTGGCGACCTGGTCCTCGAAGTCCTGCGGGTCGTCTTTCGGGAACAGGTTGCGGTTCAGGTTGCGGTCGCCGTTGCGCTCGTTCTTGGCGTAGGCGAGGGGATTGACCACGGGGACGAAGGTGACGCTGCCTGCCACGATCCGGAGCTCTCCGCTGTCGAGCTTGGCCATCACCCGCTTGATCGCCTCGGTGCCGCAGATTTCGTTGCCGTGCGTCGCACCCATGATGATGACGCGCGGGCCTTGGCCCAGGCCGGTATAGTTGACGGATTTGAACTGGAAATTGCGGGTGGAGCTCATGCGATGGTGATCCAAGGAAATATCGGTGGCGTCATTTTATCGGGAAACCCTGGCCGGCGTGCATGCCGCATGGCATCATGCGCAACCCTGGCAACCCGCTCCGAGCAATGACACTTTCCCGCAGCACACGCCGCAGTGATCGCATACACGGACTCGACACCCTGCGCGCCCTTGCCGTCACCTTGGTGGTGCTGCACCACTACACGCTGTTCGTCTCGAACGACGACTACACCTTCGGCTGGATCGGGCGGATAGGCTGGGCCGGGGTCGACCTCTTCTTCGCGCTCTCCGGCTACCTGATCGGCAACCAGATCTTCGCCGCCCTGCGCACCGAGGAGGGCCTGTCGCTGAAGTCCTTCTATGCGCGGCGCCTGCTGCGCACGCTGCCGAATTTCTGGGTGATGCTGGCGATCTATTTCCTGTGGCCGGCCTTCCGCGAGGACGCGCCCCTGCTGCCGCTGTGGCGCTACCTGAGCTTTACCCAGAACCTCGGCCTGGCGCCGGGCACGGCCTTCTCGCACAGCTGGTCGCTGGCGATCGAGGAGCAGTTCTACCTGGTGCTGCCGGCCCTGGCCATGCTGGGCGCGGCGCTGCGTTTGCGGATATCCGCGGCCTGGATCGTCATCGGCCTGGTCGTGATCGGCGGCATGTTGCTGCGGGCCTGGCTCTGGCGCGCCAACGTCGATGCTCACAAGTATGGGATTTACTTCTATTACAAGCTCATTTATTACTCGAGCTTATGCCGGCTCGACGAGCTGGTGGCCGGCGTCGCGCTCGCGCTGCTGAGGAACCGCCACCCGCAGGCCTGGGCAGGGCTCACGCGCCACGGCAGGCTCTGGCTGTCCGCGGGCGTGGCGGTGACCGGCCTGACGTTCTGGCTCTTCCTCGACAACCACTACGGTTTTGCGGCCACGGTGTTCGGCTATCCGCTGCTGGGCCTGGGTTTCGGCCTCCTGATCCTGGCGGCGCTGTCGGAACACTCCGGGCTGCGCGAACTGCGCATCCCCGGCGCCGCCAGCCTGGCGCTGTGGTCGTATGCCATCTATCTGACCCACCGCGGCGCCAGTGCGCTCGGGGCCCAGGCCCTGAGCGCGCTCGGATTCGGGCCCCAGACCGGGGTCGCGATCGTCTCCCTGCTGGCGCTGTCGGTGCTGTCGGGCTGGCTGCTGTACCGCCTGGTCGAAACGCCCTTCATGCGCCTGCGCGAGCGCTATGTGCCGAGCAACCTGGCGCGGCAGGCCTGACACGGTAATCGGCCGCCGTTCTCCGATATCTGGTGTTCAATAATATTTCCTTAACGGGGAAGATTTTGATGCTAGGATGTGGCAAGCAAAATTGCTTCCACTTCGCACAAGGAGACATCATGAGAATTGCACTTCCCGCCGCCGTGCTCGCCGCCAGTCTTCTTGTCGCGGCCCCCCAATCGGCGTTCGCGCAAAACGCGGCGTCGAGCAGGGAGCAGATCGAAGACGTGATCGCACGCTTTGGAAAAGCGATCGTCGAGAAGGACGTCGCCGGCTTCATGAAGCTGTTCCTGCGGGAGGACATCGCGTGGAATGTCGTCTATACGGATGACAGTGTCGGCAGGTATAACGCGGCCCTGAAGGACACGGCAACGCCCCTGGCCACCAAGGTCCAGGGAGGCAGCCCGCGCAAGTTCATCGACAGCATCGCGAGGTCCAGGGAAGCCAAATCCGAAACCTTCTCCAACGTGCGCATCGACACCGACGGCGAGGTCGCCCAGGTCTGGTTCGACTACACCTTCATGACCGGCGACTACAGGAACGCCTGGGGCAAGGAAGCTTGGCAGCTCGTCAGGACCGACGCGGGCTGGAGGATCGCCGCCGTCACCTGGTCGGCGCAGGAAAACCCGGTTCCGCGTTGAGACCGGTGCCTGGTCCGGAGACGAGTATCCCGGCGGCGCTCAGTCGCGCGCCTCGATGACGTCGAAGGCCGCCGGCATCGCGCCCAGGAAGGCCAGGGTCGCGTGCACGCGCTCGCGCATCTCCATGCCGTTCGTCGCCTCGATGGCGGCGCGCAGGCCGGGACGGGCCTCGAGCGTGTGCGGGCTGCGGTAGGCCTCGACCAGCAGGGCCACCAGGTCGGTCGGCGCGCCGCAGGAGCGGCGCAGGCGGCTGTCGATCACGCCGAGCAGGGTGCGCTGCATGGCCGGCGTCGGATTGACGATGTGGGCGAACACGGAAGGCGTGTTGGCGATCGACTCGCACAGCGCGCGCTCGATGGCGTCGGGCTTGAGGTCGGAGGCGATGTCGAAATACGCGCGGTCCCAGCGCGTGCGCGCGTAGGCGTGGCCGGCGGGGAAGCGGTCGATGGTCTCGAAGCCCAGCGCGTGGCTCGCTTTCGAGAGCAGGTCGAGCACGATGGGCATCAGGGGCATGGGCGTAGCAGATCGGGATGGCACATGCCGGCAAGTGTAACGCAAGCGCGGCCGGTCGATGCATGGCCGCCCGCGTTCGGCGGCCCGGTCCGGCCGGCCGGGCGGCGCCGATTGAGCCACGCAATAATGGATTGCGCACTCATCAGTATAAATCATTAGCAAATAGTTAATACAGCGACCAGAATCGCCTTATTCACCGCGATACGCGCGCGCACGATCGCGTAGCCAAGTGAAGCCGCATTTCTACTCTTGACCACGACGTCCTGGAGGAAGCAATGTACCAACACGCTTTACTTGCCGCGCTGTCGCTGTCGCTGCTGGGCGGCTGCGCCAACCTCAGCACGGTTTCCCGCACGAGCGCGCTGCCCGACAGCGCCGTCGCCGTTCACCTCGATTCCGCCCAGCGGCTCGTGTACGCGAACAAGAACGGGCTCCTGTGCGCCGAGCCCACGCCGGACGCCTTGCAGTCCTATGCCAACGCCTTCGGCGGCAGCGCGGGTACGCGCTCGAACGAGGCGGTGTCGCTGTCGAACGCCTTCACCGCGAACGCCATGGGCGTGGGCCTGCACACCCAGTCGATCACGCTGATGCGGGACATTCTGTACCGGATCTGCGAGCAGTCGCACAACGGCCGGCTCTCGAACATGGATGTCACCCAATTGCTGCAGCGCGCGCAGGACCTGACGCTCGGGGTGCTCGCGATCGAGCAGTTGACCGGTGCGGTGACGGCGCGGCAGCCCATGCTCATCAACACGGCGGCGTCGAGCGCGGCAAGCGCCATCAACGACACCCAGGCGCAACTCGAGATCGCCAGGAAGCGGGAAGAGGCGGGCAAGGCCGCGCTGGAAGCGGCCACCAGCGGGCAAACGGCTGCGAAGACCGCGCTCGACGCGGCCGACGCGGCGCTGGCGGCGGAAAAGACCAAGCCGGCCGGCGAGCAGGACGCGGACGCGATCGCGGCCTTGAGCGAGAAGGTGGCCGCGCTGCAGTCCGAGCTGACCCTGAGGGAAGGGGCGACGCAGGCGGCCGACGCGAGCTACAAGAGCGCGGTTGCCGCCACCCGGGCGATCGAGGCGATGGCGGAAGGGCGGGTGGCCAGCGCCAATTCGGCCACCGGCGGCGCCGGCGTCTTTGCCGACCCGGGATCGCGCACGGGCCTGGACAAGGCCGCGACCGAGAAGATTGCGGCGGCGACGGTCGACATCGTGAAGGCCGTCATCAACAAGGGGCACCTGACAGACAGCTGCATGAACTTCTTCACGCACCAGGTCGGTGGTGGAGCCGCCGGCCTGATGACACGCGAGCAGGTCAGCGGGATCAACGAATTGTGCAGCAAAGTGATCCAGGCAAATATCGACGCGTTCATGAAGGGGCCGGGCACAGTCGCACCCGTGACCCAGCTCGGAGTCGGACCCGCGCCGGTGGGCGAGGGCACAGGCGGATCGACGCCGGCCGCGCTCAGGACGGAAGCGCCCCCCAGGGCCTGGCGCGAGTTGTCGGCCAAGCTCAAGCCGGGCGCCACGCTCACCAAGGAGCAAGTGGACGCCCTGTTTGGCGCGCCCGGCGCTGCGGCGCCGCCGAAGAAGTAGGCGCCGCGTATCCTTTGTCCCGCTCAGGCCGCGAAACGTCCGGCCCGGAAATCCTCGACCGCCTGGTGCAGCTCGGCCTGGGTGTTCATCACGAAGGGACCGTATTGCGCGATCGGTTCCTTCAAAGGACGTCCCGCGATCAGGAGCAGGCGGGTCGGTTTCGCCGCCTTGATCACGACGCCGTCGGCGCCTTCCGCGTTATCGAAGATCGCCATGCGCGTCTGGGGCACGCCCTTGCCGGCCACGACCGCTTCGCCGCGGAACACGTAGATGAAGGCGTTGTGCCCGGCCGGCAGGGGCTGCTCGAAGCTGGCGCCTTCCGGCAGCTCGACGTCGAGGTAGAGCGGTTCGGTGCCCTCGCGCTGCACGGCGCCGGCCACGCCGTGGCTGCTGCCTGCGATGACCTGCACGGTGGCGCCGGACTCCAGCGTGAAGCGCGGCACTTCCTCGTTCGGGATGTCGCGGTACCAGGGCGCGCTCATCTTGTCCTTCGCGGGCAGGTTGAGCCAGAGCTGGAAGCCTTCCATCAGGCCCTCGTTCTGCTCGGGCATCTCCGAGTGGATCACGCCGCGCCCGGCCGTCATCCACTGCACGCCGCCATCACGCACCAGGCCCTCGTTGCCGGCGCTGTCGCGGTGGCGCATGCGGCCGGTCAGCATGTAGGTGACGGTCTCGAAGCCGCGGTGCGGGTGCTCCGGGAAGCCGGCAATGTAGTCGCCGGCCTTGTCGCTGCCGAACGCGTCGAGCATCAGGAAGGGATCGAGGCGGCGCTGCAGGGTGTTGGTGAGGACGCGGTTGATCTTCACGCCGGCGCCGTCCATCACGTACTGCCCGGCGATCACGCGCTCGACGCCACGCGCCTTCGTCACGGATTGGGTGTTCACTACCTGGGTCATCATCTTCTCCTTGTCTGCGCCGCCGGAGCGGCTTCGTGTGCTTGGATCAGGCCAGCGCGGCGGCGACCGTCGCGTCGGCTTCAGCCTGGCCTTTCGCGGCCGCTTCCGGACCCATCGACTGGCCGCCCGAGTACACGAAGGTGTGCTCGGTCATGCCGAGGAAGTTCAGCAGCATGCGCACGAACGGCACTTGCGGGTCCGCATCCTGCGGGTAGAAGCCGCCGCGGGCGGTCGTCACGAACACCTTCTTGCCCTTCAGCAGGCCTTCCGGACAGTTCTCGGTGTAGCGGAAGGTCACGCCGGCACGGGCGATCGCGTCGAACCAGCTCTTCAGTTGCACCGGGATGCCGAAGTTGTACATCGGCGCGCCGATCACCACCACGTCGGCAGCCTGCACCTGGGCGATCAGGGCGTCGTCCAGGGCCACGCGGGCGGCCTGCTCGGCAGTGCGCTGGTCAGCCGGGGTGAACAGGGCGCCCAGCGCGGCTTCGTCCAGCGTCGGGTGCGGATCGCGCGCCAGGTCGCGGGACACCACGGTGGCGTTCGGGTTGGCCGCGACCAGCTTGGCGACGATGCTGTTGGCGACGCGGGTCGATTCCGATTGGGCGCCGCGCAGGCTGGAGGTGATCTGCAGGATGTTCATGGTGGCTTCCTTTGTTGTGAATGGGTTGTATCGATGGAGCCACTGTATCAGTTCCAAAATCGAGTCGGAAGCCGCTAAAATGGATAACATTATTCAGCCAGTGGAACAATCTCATGGAAGTCGAACCGAACGACCTGCTGCTGTTCGCCCGCATCGTCGACGCCGGCAGCTTCAGCCAGGCCGCCGCCCGGATGAACCTGCCCAAGTCGACCGTCTCGCGCCGCATCTCGCTGCTGGAGGCGCGCCTGGGCGAACGCCTGCTCCAGCGCACCACCCGCAAGCTCGTGCTGACCGAGTTCGGCGCCAGCCTGCTCGAGCATGCGCGCAAGGTGGCGGAGGAAAGCGAAGCGGCCGGCGCCCTGGCCCAGCACCGCCAGGCCGCGCCCAGCGGCCGGCTGCGCATCTCGCTGCCGGCCGACTTCGCCAACCTCGGCATGAGCGCCATGATCGGGCGCTTCCTGGAACGCTATCCGGCGGTGAACGTGGAGCTCGACCTGTCGCCGCGCCGCGTCGACCTGGTGGCCGAGAATTTCGACATCGCGATCCGCATGGGCGACCTGCCGGACGACGCCTCGCTCAACGCGCGCCGGGTCACGCTGCAGCGTTTCGGCCTCTACGCATCGCCCTGTTACACGGCCGTGCGCGGCCTGCCCGAGCATCCCGACGACCTGCTCGGCCACGACCTGCTGTGCCTGCTCAGCCGCAGCGGCGGCGCCGTGCCCTGGGTGCTCACGCGCGGCAAGGTGCGCTGGGAACGCGAACTGCCGGCGCGCCTGACCGCCAATTCGCCCGACCTGCTGGCCCGCATCGCCTGCAGCGGCGCGGGCATCGCGGCCAGCTCCGAGCTGTTCGCCGCGCCGCTCCTGCGCCGTGGCGAACTGGTGCGCGTGCTGCCGGAATGGGAAATGCCGACGGCCACCGGCTGGGCCGTGTTCCCGGGCCGGCGCCTGATGCCCGCCAAGACCCGGGCCTTCCTCGACATGATGGAGGAGATGTTCTGCAGCGAGGCGGGCGGCGCGGGCGCAGAGGGGCGCTAGTCGAGGCCCGGCCAGCGCGCGTGGCCGGATGCCGACAAGTGCGGCGGAGGGGCTTGCCGCCGCCAGGCGCTCTTACTCCCCGGCCGGCACCGCGGCCGGGGCCCCGGTGCGCAGGTAGATGGTCGCTCCCTGGGCGCCGGACCGGAGCCCCGGGTAGGCGCCGGCAGGCAGGCGTATCCAGGTCCCGCGGTCGTGGCGCGCTTCGCCTTCGACGAGTCCGCCGGCCAGCACGAGCAGCTCGGCGCCTTCCACCGCGCCGGCGAAGACCGCTCCATCCGGCTCCACGCGCTGCAGCGTCACCTGTTCCCCGTCGGCGCTGAACAGCGGGCAGAGCGCGCGCAGCCCCTGCTGCCGCCAGGACGACGGCGCGCGGGTATCGATGCGTACGCGCGCGGTTTCGCCCGCCGTCATCTGGCGCAGCTTGACGAAGATCGTGGCGCCGTCGCGGCTGGAAGGCGTATGGGACGAACCCGGCGGATTGCGCAGGTACCCGCCCTCGGGATAGTCCCCGTCCTCGTCGGAAAACACGCCCGACAAGACCAGGATTTCCTCGCCGCCCGGATGGCTGTGGGCGGGGAAGCGCGAACCGGGCGCATAGCGCACGATGCTGGTGGCCCGCGCCTTTTCGGCCCCGATCCGGTCCAGCATGACACGCTCGACACCGCCTTGCGGCGAGGCGGTCCAGGCATATTCATCGGGCGCGACGCGGGCGCGGCGCGAGAAGTCGGCATTGACGAGCATGGCTATCCTCGGCGCGGGCCGGCCACGGTGCCCGGAACCATCCTGCCCACGAATCGATTGCTCATATTGAACTCCTGTCCACGCTCGTTCCGATGTACGGATTGTCGATCAGTGCGCCGACCTTGGCAAATGGAACCGTTTGCCGCCATTCAAAGAAATGCCTGGGCAGGCCGCTGTTCCTGTGCGCGGCGGGCGATCGTGCAGCCCGTTCCGATCGAGGCGGCCCGGTCTGCATGCTATGATGCAAGCATCCCAGCCACATCCTTTCGACGCATTGAAACACACGCTTTTCCTCTTCGACCTGGACGACACGCTGCTCGACTTCCGCGCGTCCGAACTCCTCTCCTTCGAACGCACGCTGCGCGCCCTCGGCCTGCAAGGCGACACCGACAGCCTGTTCCAGCACTACCAGGCGATCAACCTGGCCCTCTGGCGCAGCTTCGAGGCCGGCACGGTCAGCAAGGACTTCCTGAAGGTCGAGCGCTTCCGCCAGACCTTCCTGGCGGCCGGCCTGGACCTGGATCCGGAAGCGGCCAGCCGCCTCTACCTCGAGGCCCTGCCGCAGACCGTGGTCCTGGTCGACGGCGCCCGGCAGTTGTGCGAGACCCTGGCCGGCATCGGCGAGCTGGGCATCATCACCAACGGCGTCGACCATGTCCAGCAGCGGCGCATCGCCAGCTCGGGGCTGGGCGAGAGCATCTCTTTTGTCGCCACGTCCGAAGCCTGCGGCCACGCCAAACCGGACAGCCGCTTCTTCGACTACGCCGTCGGCATGGCGCGCGGCTTCAGCAGGGAAGAAACGGTCATCGTCGGCGACCGGCTCGACGCGGACATCCTCGGCGCCAACCTGTTCGGCATCGACAGCTGCTGGTTCAACCCAGGGCGCCTCGCCAACGATTCGCAGGCCCTGCCCAGCTGCGAGGCGGCCAGTTTGCGCGAAGTGATTCCCGCGCTGCAGGCGCTGGCGCCGGCCTGAGCCGGCCACGCATGTCGTCCCCGTCGAACGCGTCCGCCACGGACCTCTACATGGACGATTCGACCGCGTGTGCGCGTTGCGTGTAGGAGTAGTAGGCGGGAATGGCGATGGCGCTCACGATCCCAAGGAGGAAGATGCCGACCGCCCGGCGCGACCAGCGCTTCTGCACGCGGTTGACGTGTTCGACACTATCCCACGCTCATTGCGGGGCTCTAGGGGAAGTTAATCAGAGGCAAACGATTGAATGCTCATGGCCGCCTGCCTTGTTGGTGCGCGGCCTGCGCTTCCTCTATACTGCCGCTCTGCAGTTCGTCAACGACAACACAGAGGAGACAGGCAATGTTCAATCATATCGTGATCGGCTCGAACGACCTCGAACGCTCGAAACGTTTCTATGACGCCGTGCTCGGCACGCTCGGGGTAGGCGAGCCCATCCCCAACACGGCGCCGTCCGGCCACGCCCGGCTCTTCTACCGGCACAACGGCGGCACCCTGGGCATTACCGAGCCGATCAACGGCGAAGCGGCCTGCGTCGCCAACGGCAGCACGATCGGCTTCAAGTGCGATTCCCCCGAGCAGGTGCAGCAATTCCACGACACGGCGCTCGCCCATGGCGGCGTCTCCATCGAGGATCCGCCGGGCCTGCGCGAAGGCAGCCTGGGCGCCATGGTCCTCGCCTATGTGCGCGACCCCGATGGTCACAAGCTCTGCGCCGTCTATCGCCCGCGCTGAGCGATCGCGCGCGGCAGGCCGGGTTCGCCCCGGGTCACTGAGCGCAATCGAATTCCTTGAACGAGCGTCGTAGCAAAATTATAATGTCGCTCCAGCCCGCGGCTGAGCCTGGCAAGCGCCGGGCCGGTCCGGGGCGCCACCTGTCCGCCACCACGACGCAAGACGCAAAGGAAGCCCATGTACGCTGAACCGATTTCCCAAAGGCTGCGCAGCCTGGTCCGCTCGCTGCCGCCCACCGGCATCACGTTGAGCGAGTTGATCCATCGCGTGGGCAACGACGGCCTCCTGATCCTGGCCGCGCTGCTTACCCTGGTGTTCCTGATCCCGATTTCCATACCCGGCGTGAGCACCGTGTTCGGCGCCGCCATCCTCCTGATCGGCATCAGCCGGCTGCTGCGGCGCGAACTCTGGATTCCCTCGCGCCTCAAGCACAAGATCATCGGCACCAAGAAGCTGCGCCCGGTGCTGCGCAAGGCGCTGCCCCTGCTGCACAAACTGGAACGCGTCAGCCGCCCGAACCGGATCGCCTGGCTGGTGGCCGGCGGCCCGGTCGAGCGCCTCAACGATGCCGCCCTGATCCTCGGCGCCATGCTCCTGATGATGCCTTTCGGCCTGATCCCGTTCAGCAATACCTTCCCGGCCGTGGCGCTGCTCTTCCTGGCCATCGGCCTGCTGCAGCGCGACGGCGTCTGCGTGCTGCTGGGCTACATCAGCAATGTGCTCACCATCGCGTATTTCGGCGCCCTCATCGGCGGAGGCGGACTGGCCGCGCGCGAGGTCTTCGGGCGCCTGAGCGGCTGAAGCGGATGCCCGCGGGCCACGACCGTTGCCATTTTCCGACGTTGCTGTATAGACGTTAGTGTTGATGTGCGGCAATCATTACGGGATTTCAGAACAGCTTGGCTAGAATGGCACCGTGCGGCATCCGCCAGGGATCGGCCTGGTTGCGGCGCGATTGCAAACTCTTCCCGCCAACCATGTTTTCTGAAGATCTGAACGAACCGAACCGCTTGCAGGCCCTCCAGGCCTACGACATCCTCGACAGCGGGGCCGAGGACTGCTACGACCGATTGGTGCGGCTGGCTGCGACGCTCTGCGGCGCGGCGATGGCGGCGCTCTCGTTTGTCGACGCGAGGCGCGAATGGCGCAAGGCGCGGGTCGGCCTGGAGGCGGTCGAACTGGCGCGCGCCGATTCGCTGGGCGCGCGGCTGGTCGCCGAGGGCAGGGAGTATGTCGTTCCCGACCTGGGGGCCTTGCCCCTCGATGCGGCGGGGCCGGCGCGCGAAGGCTGGCGCTTCTATGCCGGCGTGCCGCTGGTGACGGCGGAAGGTTTCGTACTGGGTGTGCTGGCTGTCATGGACGGCGCGCCGCGCACGCTGGCGCCGGCCCAGCTCGAAGGCTTGCGCACCCTGGCCCAGGCCGTCATGACGCGGCTCGAGCTGCGCCGCTGCGGCTACGAGGCGATCGCACCACAGCGCGACCGCTTTCGCCACCTGGCCGACGCCATGCCCTACATCGTCTGGTCGGCCACGCCCGAGGGCAAGATCGATTTCGCCAACCAGGCGATCGTCGACTACGCCGGCCTGGGCGACAGCAGCAGCATCGGCGAGCAATGGATAGGCCTGCTGCACCCCGACGACGTCGTGCGCACCCTGTCGACCTGGGCGGAATCGGTCCGCACCGGCGCGGTCTTCTCGGCCGAATACCGCCTGCGCCGCGGCGACGATGGCCTCTACCGCTGGCACCTTGCCAAGGGCATGCCGGTGCGCGACGGGAAGGGCAACATCACGAAGTGGTATGGAACCACCACCGACATCCACGACATGAAGCTGGCCCACGAAGAGATCGGCAGGCTGGCCTTCTACGACACCCTGACCGGGCTGCCGAACCGCCAGCTCCTCATCGACCGGCTCGGACACGCGGTCACCATGCACGCGCGCATGGGGCGCTTCGGGGCCGTGCTCCTGCTCGACCTGGACCACTTCAAGAACATCAACGACACGATCGGCCACGACAACGGCGACCTCCTGCTCGACCTGGTGGCCAGGCGCCTGGTGGCCAGCGTCGAGGAACGGCACACGGTGGCGCGGCTCGGCGGCGACGAGTTCGTCATCCTGCTGGAGGACATCGGCGCCTGCGAGGAAAGCGCGGGCCGCTACGCGGCCGAGGTCGCCGAGCGCATCCTGCAGGCCCTGAACGGTTCCTTCAACCTCGAGGGCTACGAGCGCCACATCACGCCCAGCATGGGCGTCGCCTTTTTCGACGGCGCCGCCCCGACCATCACCGAACTGCTCAAGCGCGCCGACCTGGCGATGTACCAGGCCAAGGCCGCCGGCCGCAACACTGTCCGTTTCTTCGATCCCGCGATCCAGGCCACGGCGCTGGCGCGCGCCGGGCTCGACGCCGACCTGCGCCAGGGCCTGCAGCGCGACGAGTTCCTGCTCTACTACCAGCCCCAGTTCGACGGCGAGGGCAGGGTCTTCGGCGTCGAGGCGCTGCTGCGCTGGCGCCACCCCGGGCGCGGCATGGTGTCGCCGGCCGAGTTCATCCCCGTGGCCGAGGACACCGGCCTGATCCTGCCGCTGGGACGCTGGGTGCTCGAGCAGGCCTGCGCCCAGCTCGTGGAACTGGACGGCAATCCCGCGACCCGGGGGCTGCGGATGTCGGTGAATGTCAGCGCCCTGCAGTTTCGCCAGCCAGGCTTCGTCGACGAGGTCCTGGCGGTGGTGCGCGGCGCCGGGGCCGATCCCGAGCGGCTGAAGATCGAGCTGACCGAATCGCTGCTGGTGGAAGACATCGAAGGCGCGATCGAGAAGATCGAGGCGCTCAGGCAGCAGGGCGTGCGTTTCTCGCTCGACGATTTCGGCACCGGCTACTCCTCGATGACCTACCTGAAGCGGCTGCCGCTCGACCAGCTGAAGATCGACCAGTCCTTCGTGCACAACCTGCAGAGCGACCCGCGCGACCTGGCGATCGTGAACACCGTCATCGCACTCGGGCAGGCGATGGGACTGACGGTGGTGGCCGAAGGCGTGGAGACGGCCGCGCAGCATGCACTGCTGCGCAGCTGCGGCTGCAGCCTGTTCCAGGGCTACCTGTTCAGCCGGCCGCTGCCGGCCGGCGAGCTGCACGCCTTCCTGGCGGCCGGGAAGGATGCCCGTCAGGCGCCCTGAGGCGGGCGGTTGCCCATCATTTCGCCCAGGCGCACGGCGCGCTCGGGCGCCCAGTCCGGGTTGAAACGGATGGTGTTTTCCTTGAACAGCATCACGACCGTGGAGCCGAGCAGGAAGCGGCCCATTTCCTCGCCTTTCTTCAGCACCACCGGCTGGGTGTCGTAGGTCCAGTCGCAAATGCGCGCCATGCGCGGCGGATTGACCACGCCGTGCCAGGAAGTGGCCATGCTGCCGACGATGGTCGCACCGACCAGCACCATCACGAAGGTGCCGAACTGCTCGGACTCGAACACGCAGACCACGCGCTCGTTGCGCGCGAACAGGCCAGGCACGCCGCGCGCCGTGGTCGGGTTCACCGAGAACAGGGCGCCGGGGACGTAGATCATGCGCGTCAGGCGGCCGTCGCAGGGCATGTGGATGCGGTGGTAGTCTTTCGGGCTCAGGTAGAGATTCGCGAAGCTGCCGTGCTGGAAGTGCGAGGCCAGCTGGGCGTCGCCGCCGACCAGTTCCGCGGTGGTGAACTTGTGGCCCTTGGCCTGCAGGATGCGGTGGTCGTCGATCGCGCCGAACTGGCTGATCGCGCCATCGACCGGGCAGACGAAGTCCGCCTGCGCAAGCGGACGAACCCCATCCTTCAGGGGCCGGGTGAAGAATTCGTTGAAGCTGGCGTAGCTGGCGATGTCGGGATTGGCCGCCTCGGCCATGTTGACGCCGTACTTGCCCACGAACCAGCGGATCAGGCGGGTCGTCATCGCGCCTCCGCGGGCGCCGGCGACGCGTCCGGCAAACGAGGTCAGCGCCTGCTTCGGCAGGACATATTGCGGCAGTACTTTAAAGCGGTCGGACACGGTGGAAGGCCCCAAACAAGAAGATGGCGAATTATAAATAAGGCTTGCGCCGGTGCATATGGTTGTTTTCGCAGCGGCCGTGCCCGCCCAGTGTAGCGCATCGATCCATGCGGATGGCGTCCGCGGATGTTTCCGGCACGGCGAAGGCCGTTTCGCTCCGCATATACATATCAAAAAAAATATTCTCCGTAGCAACACAAACAGCGAAAACTGACCGACAATACGCGCTTCGTTTATTGTCTGTCTGATATGCACCACGCATTTTTCCCGTTTCGCCCGACGCTGCTGGCCGCGGCGCTGGCATTGAGCTTGCCGCTGCAGGCCCAGGAAGTCCCGCAGGAAGCCAGCATCGCCAAGTCCGGGGAGGCCGCGCCCCAGGCCGGCCAGAAGATCCAGACGGTCGAGGTCAAGGGCAGCGCCGCGGCCTACGATCCGCGCCGCGACGACACCGCCACCAAGATCGTGGTCAGCCAGGAAGAGATCGTCAAATACGGCGACACCAGCGTCACCGACGTGCTCAAGCGCGTGCCCGGCATCACGGTCAACAGCAGCAACGGCCGCGGCGGCGAGATCCGCATGCGCGGCCTGGGCGCCGGCTATACCCAGATCCTGATCAACGGCGAGCGCGCGCCGGCCGGCTTCTCGATCGAGTCGCTCGCGCCCGACGTGATCGAGCGCATCGAGGTGCTGCGCGCGGCCAGCGCCGAGTTCTCGACCCAGTCGGTGGCGGGCACCATCAACATCGTGCTGAAAAAGGCGATCCGCAGCGGCCAGCGCGAGCTGAAGCTCGGCATGCGCCGCACCAGCAGCGGCATGCACGGGCCGAACGCGAACCTGCAGCTGTCCGACAAGGCCGGCAAGATGTCGTATTCGATCTCGGGCGCCGCCGCCCACGAGCGCTTCGACCGCACCGCCACCGTCACCGAGGACGCCTTTGCCGACAGCGGCCTGCAAACCCTGGCGCGCAGCACGACCGGCCGCGAAGATGGCGAATTCACCTTCATGAACCTGGCGCCGCGCCTGAACTGGAACCTGGAAAACGGCGACACGCTCACCTCGCAGACCTTCCTCAACATGGCCAGGTTCAAGACACGCACGGACGAAGTCGCCAGCACCAGCATCGGCGCGCCGGCGGTCTATCCGGACCTGGCGCTCGCGAACGAGGCGAAGAACAGCTACCTGCGTAGCGAGCTGAACTGGGTGCACAAGATGGAAGGCGGCGCCAAGCTCGACACCAAGCTGGGCGGGCACCGTGGGGAGAACGACAACGACCAGCGCCGCTGGACGCCTGCCGGCGCGGCCCGTCCGCTCGACAACGTCGTCGCGTCGAGCAGCCTGGACCGCGGCGTGACCAGCACCGGCAAGTATTCGAAAACCCTGCTTCAGGGCCATGCGCTGGGCATGGGCTGGGACGGCGGCTACAACACGCGCGAGGACAGCCGCCGCGAGACCGAGGCCGGGCGGCAGGTCTTTCCGGGCCTGCCGGACGGCGAGCAGTTCGAGGCCCAGGTCTCGCGGCTGGCGCTGTACGCCCAGGACGAGTGGAGCCTGAGCCCGCGCCTGTCGGTGTATGTCGGCGCGCGCTGGGAAGGCATCCGCACCCGCACCTCGGGCAACACCTTCGAGACCGGCCGCTCGCGTTCGAGCGTCTGGAGCCCGGTGCTGCAGACCCTGTGGAAGATCCCCGAGACCAAGGGCGACCAGGTGCGCTTCGCCGTCACCCGCACCTACAAGGCGCCGAGCGTGCAGAACCTGATCCCGCGCCGCCAGACCTCGGTCGACAACCGCTCGACCGACCCGGACTACATGGGCAACCCGAACCTGCAGCCGGAACTGGCGCTGGGCTTCGACCTCTCCTACGAACACTACTGGGCGGAGGGCGCGCTGCTCTCGGCCAGCGTCTCGACCCGCCGCATCGACGGCTACACCCGCCACCTGGTCGACTTCGACGGCGCGCGCTGGGTGGCGATGCCGATGAACGCCGGCCGCGCCGAAACCCGCGGCCTGGAGCTGGAAGCGAAATTGCCGCTCAAGGCCATCCTGGACGGCGCCCCGGCGATCGACCTGCGGGCCAGCCTGAGCCGCAACTGGTCCGAAGTCGAGGACGTGCCGGGGCCGGACAACCGCCTGGACGGCCAGACGCCGCTCTCGGCCAACCTCGGCATCGACTACAAGAGCGGCAGCTTCAGCACCGGCGCGAGCTTCGCCTACAAGCAGGGCGGCCTGGTCCGCGTGTCCGAGCGCCAGACCTCGACGCTGGAAACCCGGCGCGACCTGGAAGCCTACGTGCTCTACAAGTTCTCGCCGAAGCTGCAGTTACGCGTCGCGGGACAGAACCTGCTGGACCAGAACTTCACCAGCCGCAGCAGCTATCTCGAGGACGGGCGCGGGCTGGTCGTGCGGCGCGGCGAATTCCCGATCGGGGTGACCTTGCGCGCGACCCTGGAGGCCAAGTTCTGACCATGGACGGCTGCCGTGTTGTCGGCCGCCCCGGCGTGGCCTCGTGATCGCCTGCCGAAAGCTGCCGTGTCGTTTCCACACCTGTCCGCCCTGCGACTGAACATCGACCGCCGCCGCGCCGAGTTTGCCGATCGCGAGAGCGAGGAGCGCTTCATGCGCCACGTCCTGGGCGAGCGCAACGCCCAGTTGAAGGCCAGCCTGCTGTTCTCGGCGGCCTTTTATGTCGTGTTCGGCCTCACCGATATCGCGACGCTCGGCCCGACCCCGACCGCCTGGTGCATGGTCGCCCTGCGCGTGCTCGTGGCGCTGGCGGCCCTGGGCGGCTGCGCCGCGATTGCGCGTCGACCCGATTCCGTGGCGGTCTCGGTCCGTGCCAGCTGCGCCGCACAGGTCGTGGGACTGGCGGTATTCCCGGTGCTGTGCTGGCACCAGCCCAGCGCGATGGCATGGAACCTGATGTCGCATGCGCTGATCCTGATGGCGGTCTATGTCATCATCCCGAACCGCTTCGTCTACGCGGTGGCGATCGGCACCGGCTCCAGCCTGGCCTTCGCGGGCATGCTGCTGGTCCAGGGTTCGCTGAAGATGGACGACGTGGTGGCGCTGGTCCTCATGCTCACCCTCGGCAATGCCCTCGGCCATATCGCGGCGCACCGTTTCCACGTCGCCCAGCGCGAGCAGTTCCGCTCGACCATGCTGCTGCAGGAGCTGGCCGACCGCGATCCCCTGACGGGCTGCCACAACCGCCGCGTCCTGCAAAGAGGCCTGCTGGACGCCGAGCTGGCGCGCACCCGCCGCTACGGCATCGCCCTGTCGGTGATCCTGTGCGACATCGACCACTTCAAGCGCATCAACGATACCCACGGCCACGCGGCCGGCGACCAGGTGCTGGGCGCATTCGCCGCCCTGCTGCGCGCGATGACGCGCGAAACGGTCGACAGCGTGATCCGCTACGGCGGCGAGGAATTCCTGGTGGTGCTGCCCCAGACCGAACTGGCCGGGGCGCTCGCCCTGGCCGAACGTGTGCGCGAGGCTTTCGCCCACGCTGCCATCGCGGCAGGCGAGGGCGCCTGCGTCGCCGCGACCGCGAGCTTCGGCGTGGCCTGCGTGCCCGCAGGGCAGGCGGCGGCGCCGGCGAGTGTCGACGCCCTGATCGGCGCCGCCGACGAGGAACTGTACGCCGCCAAGCGCGGCGGGCGCAATTGCGTGCGAGGCGCGCTCGTGAGCGCTGCGCCGGCGTTGCTGCGGGCGAGCGCCTGATGCCGGGGAAGGGCGCTCACTGCAAGCGCATCGCCACCGCCCCGCAGGCGATCAGCGCCGCCGCGGCCAGCCGGGCCGGGCCGACGCGTTCGCGCAGGAACAGGAAAGCGATCGCGGTCGCGAACAGGATCGAGGTCTCGCGCAGGGCCGCCACGGCGGCGACCGGCGCCTGCGTCATCGCCCACAGCGCCACGCCGTAGGAGCCGACCGACATCGCGCCGCCGCCCAGCAGCAGGGCCGGATGGCGGCGCGCGAAGGGCAGCAGTTCGCGGCGCCGGCGCAGGGCCAGCAGCGATACGCCGAACGCGGTGAACACGAAGATCCACATGGTGTAGGCCGCCGGCGCATCCGAGCGGCGCACGCCGGCGCCGTCGATCAGCGTATAGGTCGCGATCACGCAGGCGGTGCATAGCGCCAGCAGCGTGGTGCGGCGCGCGCCGGCAGTGCTGCCGCGCGCAGCGAGGTACATCGCCAGCACGCCGCCGCAGATCAGCCCGACCGCCAGCCACTGTCCCGGGGCCAGCCACTCGCCGTGCAGGGGCAGGCTCAGCGCCGCCACGATCAGGGGCGCGCAGCCGCGCATCAGGGGATAGGCGTGGCTGATGTCGCCCTCGCGGTAGGTCTCCATGAGCAGGGCGTAGTAGAGCACCTGGGTGAGGCTGGAGGCGCCGATGAAGGGCCAGCTTGCCGGCAGCGGCTGGGACAGGAAGGGCAGGGCCAGCAGGCAGAGGATGCCGGCGCTGGCGGTGACCAGCACGGTCGAGAGGAAGGCGTCGCCCCTGGCCTTGACCAGGGCGTTCCAGCCGGCGTGCATCAGGGCCGCGCACAGCACGGCGCCCATCACCGGGCCGGAGATGCCGGTCGCGGGCATCATGCCCGCGAGCGGTGTTGCCTGAAGTAGCGGATCGCCACCGGCACCGCCAGCGCCTGCATCGCCGCCGACAGGAAGAAGCTGCTGCCGATGCGCCAGTCGTTCGGGGGCAGGTGGCTGACCGCCCCCAGGATGCTGGTGCCGATCAGCGGCGTGATCACCACCGCCAGGCTGCTGATCGACTGCAGGGAACCCATCAACTCGCCCTGCTCGCCCGGACCCGCTTCGCGCGAGATGATGCCCTGCAGGGCCGGCCCGGCGGCGAAGGCCAGCAGGTTACAGCAGATGAAGACGTACATCATCCAGCCCTGCGTGGCCAGGCCATACAGCACGAAGGTGATGGCGCCCGAGGTGAGGCCCATCACGGCCAGGCGCGTCTCGCCGAAGCGCCGGATCAGGAGCGAGAGCAGTCCGGCCTGGACCACGGCCGCGGCCAGCCCCACGCAGAACATGGCGATGCCGTTGTCGCGCGGGGTCCAGTCGAAGCGGAAGGTGGTGTACAGCACCCAGGTGGCCTGGGTCATCATCTGGCCGAAGGTGGTCAGCGCGAAGACGATGACGAGCCCGCGGATGTCGCGCCGCCCCAGCAGGCGGCGCAGCGCGAACAGGGGATTGACGCGCTGCCAGCTGAAGGGCTCGCGGGTGGCGGCGGGCAGGGACTCGGGCACGAAAAAATAGCCGTAGGCGAGGTTCACCGCGCACAGGGCCGCCGCGACGTAGAAGGGCAGGGCCAGGTGGATTTCGCCCAGCAGGCCGCCCAGCACGGGACCGCAGATGAAGCCGATGCCGAAGGCGGCGCCGATCTTGCCGAAGCTTTTCGCGCGCGCATCAAGCGTGGAGACGTCCGAGGCATAGGCCATCGCCACCGACATGCTGGCGGCCGACAGCCCGCCGATCGCACGTCCGAGGAAGAGCCAGGCCAGGCTCGGGGCCCAGGCGGTGACGAGGAAGTTCAGGCACATCCCGCCCATCGAGTACAGGAGCACCGGCCGGCGCCCGACGCGGTCGCTGATCGCGCCCAGCATGGGCATGAAGATGAACTGCAGCAGGCCGAAGACGGTGGCCAGGATGCCGTACCACAGCGCCTGCTCGTCGCGGCCCGGGACGAACTGCCCGACCAGCAGCGGCATGACCGGCACGATCAGGCCGATCCCGATCACGTCGATGAAGACGCTGACCAGAACGAAATTGAGATTGCCGGCTTTGGCCTGGTGCGAAGCGGTCTTGCGCAGCATGGATGGTCCTGCCAAAAGGAACCATCTTAGCACCGTTCATGTTAAAAAAGCATCACCCTTTGGCATGCGCGGTTTCGTGGGGTGGGCTCTTGCGCCCACGCCGTCTCATCGTCCGGGGGGGCAAGCGACCCGCGCCCATTCACCCGCATCAGCCCGGCCTGTATCACGCGTCCCGCGCTCCCAGCCACTCCTGTGCAAACTCCTTGCGGAACACCAGCAGCTTGCCCAGCCGTTCGTTCGCGATGCCCCGTCCCGCTTCGGTCTGCATTATCTCCGGCAGCCTGGCCAGCTTGACCATGATGTGGTCGAGCGAGTATGCGCGGTCGTCCAGGTCCCGCTCCTCCGCCAGCGGATCGGAGGGGTGCGCCAGCGCGCTGCCCATGCGCCCGGCGATGTAGAACATGCGCGCCAGCCCGACGGCGCCGAGGGCGTCGAGGCGGTCGGCGTCCTGCACGATCTTCGCCTCGATGGTGGTCGGCGCGATCGCCGCCGAAAAGCTGTGCGCTTCGACCGCGTGGGCCACCGCGCCCAGCCGCTCTTCCGGAAAGCCCAGCCGCGCCAGTTCCGCGCGCGCCAGGTCTGCCGAGCGGCGCGAAGCCTGGGCGCGCTCGGGATCGTTCTTCGGCAGGTTGACCAGGTCGTGCAGGTAGCTGGCGGCCATCACGACCAGGGCGTCGGCCTCGGGATGGTGGGCCAGCAGGGCTTCGGCGCTGCGCCAGACCCGTTCCAGGTGGCTGGCGTCGTGGGCGCCGTCGTTGCCGGCGGCGCTGGCCGCGAGGGCGGCGAAGCGCGGGCGCCAGGCGGCGAGCGCACTCGCCATGTCAGGCTGTGGTGGTGTCATCGGTCTCTCCGGATGGGAAGGCGCTGGCGCGCTGCGACAGGGCGTCGGCCTCCAGGTTCTTGTGGCGCGGCACCCAGCGCAGGGTGACCGCGGGCAGCCGGGCCAGCAGGGCGTGCACGCGCGCGCGGTAGGGGCGCAGGACGAGGGCGCTGTCTTCGATGCCGCCGTTGACGTCGTTGATCACGACCTGGCTGTCGCCGTAGACGGTGAGCGGGCCGGCGCCGTGCGCCAGCGCGGTTTCCAGCACCAGGATCAGGGCGCGGTATTCGGCTTCGCTGCTGTTGCCGATACCGGCCGCCTGCGACAGTTCGACCAGTTCGCCGTCCGGTCCCTGCAGGCGCGCGCCGATCCCGCAGCGGCCGGGATTCGGCCTGGCGGAACCGTCGAACCAGGCGCGCCAGGCGGTGGGCGCCCCTTCGTGGCGGGCGCGGCGCAGGGCCAGCGCGGCCTCGCGCGCGGCGCGCCGGGCCAGCGCGCGGGCGGCTTCGGCGGCGCGCAGGGCGGTGCGTTCGGACAGGAGCTGGGCCAGGCCGGCCGCGCCCGCGCTTGCCTCTAACGTGGCGCGCAGGGCTGCTTCAAACGGGATGCCGGTCTGCCGTACGAGTTTGCGGCTGGCGGCGAGTTCGGTCTTGTTGGCGGCGCCTTCGAGGCGGACGAGGTCGGTCATGACGTGAGCATAACCGCTTTCGACGGCGTTGACACGGCGTGTAAAGCTTGCAACACTTGCCGGGCGTTATTTTGTCATCTTAATTGGAGCGTCTAACATCAGCTTCAGGGCAAGGGATGCGGCCACCCGACGCGTCGTCGAAGACAGTACGAGCGTAGGGCGAGACGATGCAACGCCGCCATGGAGGTTTTGTCAGGTGCTCTTCGTCGCCGTTCAACAGGAGAACCCATGCGTTCGTTGCACCATGTCGTCAGAGCGTCCGCGCTGGCCGCTTGCCTCGCCACCGCCTTTTCGCCCGCCCAGGCCGCCGCGCCGGCGCCCGCCAAACAGGCGCAGAAGGCACAGAAAGAACACAAGCGTTACACCATCGAACAATTCATGGCGACGACCTCCGTCAGCGGCGCCTCGTTCAGCCGCGACGAAAAGCAGATCCTGTTCAGCAGCAACGCCTCGGGCATCTTCAATGCCTATGTCCTGCCGGTCGGCGGCGGCACGCCGCGCGCCCTGACCAGGTCGACCACCGACAGCACCTACGCGGTCGGCTTCTTCTACAACGACGACCGCATCCTGTTTACGCGCGACCAGGGCGGCAACGAGCAGAACCACCTGTTCGTGCGCGAGCTCGACGGCAGCGAACGCGACCTGACCCCGGGCAGCAAGCTGAAGGCGGGTTTCGCCGGCTGGCAGCCCGACGGCAACGCCTTCTACGTGGTCACCAACGAGCGCGATCCGAAGTTCTTCGACCTCTACAAGTACGACGCCAAGACCTACGCCCGTACGATGGTCTACAAGAACGAGACCGGGCAGACCGTCTCGGCCATCAGCCGCGACGGCCGCTGGCTGGCGCTGGGCAAGCCGAACACCACTTCCGACAGCGACATCTACCTGTACGAGGTCGCCACAAGCCAGGTCAAGCACATCTCGCCGCACCAGGGCACGGCCAGCTACAGCGCCGCGGACTTCGATCCGGAGTCGAAGCGCCTGCTGTTCACCACCAACGACGGCGGCGAGTTCACGCGCGTGCGCGCCTACGACCTGGCAACCGGCGCGGTCACCGACGTCGAGCAAGCCGACTGGGACATTGCCGGCACCGGCTACTCGCGTAACGGCAGACACCGCATCAGCTACGTCAACGAGGACGGCAGCATCCGCCTGCGCGTGGTCGAGGCGGCAGGGGAAAAGCCGGTGGCGCTGCCGAAGATCACCGGCGGCGAGATCCGCGGCGCTGTGTTCTCGCCGAGCGCGAACCTGATGGCCTTCTACGTCAACGGCGACCGTTCGCCGAACAATCTGTACGTGCACGACTTCCGTACGAAGAAGACGGTCCAGCTCACGCGCAGCCTGAGCCCCGAGATCGACCCGAACGACCTGGTCGAGGCCGAGGTGGTGCGCTTCAAGTCCTTCGACGGCACCGTGATCCCGTCGATCTTCTACAAGCCCAAGGGCGCCTCGGCCGGCAACAAGGCGCCGGCCGTGGTCTACGTGCACGGCGGGCCGGGCGGCCAGACCATGCGCGGCTACAGCGCCCAGATCCAGTACCTGGTCAACCATGGCTACGCGGTCCTGGGCATCAACAACCGCGGCAGCTCAGGCTACGGCAAGACCTTCTTCACCGCCGACGACCGCAAGCACGGGCTCGAGCCGCTGTGGGACTGCGTCGAGGCCAAGACCTGGCTGGCCAGCCTGGGCTGGGTCGATCCCGAGCGCATCGGCATCATGGGCGGCAGCTACGGCGGCTACATGACGCTGGCGGCGATGGCCTTCCGTCCGGAAGCCTTCAAGGTCGGCATCGACATCTTTGGCGTCAGCAACTGGATCCGCACGCTCGAGAGCATCCCGCCTTACTGGGAAGCCCAGCGCAAGGCGCTGTACGACGAGATCGGCGACCCGGTCAAGGACAAGGAATTCCTGACCGCGACCTCGCCGCTCTTCCACGCCGCGAACATCCGCAAGCCCCTGATGGTGATCCAGGGCGCGAACGACCCGCGCGTGATCAAGCCGGAAAGCGACGAGATCGTCGAGGCGGTGAAGAAGAACAATGTCGAGGTCGAGTACCTCGTCTTCCCGGACGAGGGGCACGGGTTCTCGAAGAAGAAGAACCAGGCGGAGGCGAGTGCGAAGATCCTGATGTTCCTGGACAAGCATCTGAAGCGCTGACGGTAGGCTCGGTGTCTCTGTGCGGCTGATCCGGCCTCGTACCGCGTGGACTCGGGAGTCCACCCTACAAAAGCCCTTGTAGGGTGGACACCTGTGTCCACGCTGTCTCACCGGACGATCATCGGCAAAGCCTCGCGACCAGCCCCTCAACAACAAAAAAGCGCCCCTGGGGGCGCTTTTTTTTCATCCGCTCCGGTACGCGATCACCGGCGATACGGATTATCCGGATTGTGGTCGCGGCGGTTGCGGATCCCGTCGCCGTCGCGATCGCGGTCGTAGCGATTGCTGATTCCGTCGTTGTCGCGGTCGCGGTCGTAGCGGTTCGGCACGCCGTCGCGGTCATAGTCGCGGCGGCCTTCGTGACGCGGCGGCGGCCCGCGGCGGTCGCGGTCGTGCCAGCCGCGGTCGGGACCGTAGTAGCGGTCGCCGCGGTCGTAGTAGCGGTCGTTGCCGGCGTAGTAGCGGTCGCGCGGGCTCCAGTAGCCCTGGGTCATGACCCAGCGGCCGCCGCGCTCGCGCCAGGAAGGCGGCGCGTAGACGTAGCCCGGGCGCTCGACCACGTAGCTGCCGGGGATCCAGTGGTGGCGGTGGCCGCGCCACTCCCAATATCCCGGCGACCAGACATAGCCGCGGCGCACGCTGGGCGCGCGTTCGTACAGGGGCGCCGGCGGAGCGGTGCCGATATAGACTTCCAGGCTGCCCTGCGCCATCGACGGCAGTGGAGCGTAAGCAGCGGCGCCGAGCGCGATCAGGGTAGCGAGAGTGAGGCTGCGTTTCATGTTCGTTCTCCAAATCCAAAGCGGATGATTCACTATATCAATCACTTACGCGCAATGGGGCGTTTGACGCATGTGCTTACAACTGAAACAGATTGCAGCAGCGCCGCTACAACAGCCGTGGAGAAACCGGAAACAAACGGGGGAGACGAGGGGGCAGGAGGGGGGAAGGCAAACCGCTGCCGGGCGTGCTCAGTGCACGGCCCGGCGCGCGCGGGCGATCAAATGCGGCTCCCGGCTTCGCGACGATCGGCCAGCAGGGTCTGCCGTTTTTCGGCCTCGCTCATGCGCTTGCCCTTGACGACCACGACAGCCATTTTGGTGTTGGTCGCGATGCTCGAATCCTGGATGAGGGCGGGGCGGGCCTGGGCTTGCGGCAGGGTGTCCACGAAGTAGCTGGCGGAGCCGGCGGCGGCGAGGGCAACGACGAAAACGGCTTCCATGTGCTTGGCGATGTTCACGGTGTTCTCCTTGCGGGTTTGTGAGAAGGTCAGTTTTTTCGCAAACATGCGGTGGGTTTGCGATGGATGCACTGTATCCAAGCGCGCGCCATCGCTCCACCGGATTGCGACGAGCCGCATGAAAAGCGGGATGACCTGCATAAAACGGCGTCCAACGCGCGCCAACCCAACCGTATCTGCACGCTTTTCACCGTCCCTCCGCTAGGCCTGCGCGAGAGGCGCCCGCTGCGGGCGCCAGCGGGAGGGTGCGATGCAGGGAGTGATTGCCACGGTACTGGATGGGCTGGCCGCCAACAGGCGGGCGCGGCGGCGCGCACGCAACCTGCGCGCGGGCACGCGTCCGGCGGGCGCCGGGGCGGCTGTCCGCGCGTCGACGGGAGCGCATGCCGGCGCCGGGCTGTGGCTGTCACTTGGCGCGCTGGTCCTGGCGATCGGCGGCGCCATCCTGATCGCTTACCACGCCCGCATGCTCGGCGCGGCGGCCGACCCGGCCGGCGCGGGGAGCGGCCTGGTGCGCGAACTGCCCGCCTTCCAGCCGGCGCTGCCCGGCCTGGCCTTCAGCGTGCCGCGCCAGGCCGGCGTCAGCCTGGGCGCCCACGGCGGCGGGGCTTTGCTGGTGGCCGCCGGCATGGTCGCCGAGCGGGCGGTGACGATCGATCTCTGCGAGCAGATGCTCGAGCGCGGCAGCGGCCGCCTGGCGCCGATCCGCATCGGTTACCGCTTCGAGGACGTGGCGCGCTGGGCCAGGCGCAACGAAACGGCAGCCAGTCCTGTCACTCTGCGCAACGTCGTGCTGGCCGGTCAGGCCATGCCCCGGCTCGACATCGGCGGCATTGCTGCGCCCGGCTCCCCGCTGCGGGTGAGCTGGAGCGGCGCGCCCGCAGCGCGCTGGATCGGCGACGCCAGCGCCGGGGTCATCGCCAAGGGCGAACGCGGCGAGGCGATCCTTGGCCGCCAGGGCTGGCTAATCTGGGGCGAAGCCGGCGCCCTGCGCGTCACGCGCAGGGCCGGCGCCGCCTGCCCGGCGGGCGAGCTGGTGCTGCAGCGCTATGCTCCGGCCCCGGCGGGCGCGGGCGTGGGGGCGGCGCTGGTCGCGGCTTTTCCGGTGCATGGCGAGCCGGTCAGCGCGACGCTGGCGCCGGGCGAATACCGGGTGCCGCTGGCCGCCGCGCCGCGGCTGGAGGACGGCGCCCTGTTCGACAGCCTGCGCGAACGCGGCATGGTGCGCCTGTCGCCCGCCGGCCTGATCGAGGTGGCGCCGCCCGACCTGGCGCGCTGGCGCGCCGCCGATCCGGGTCAACGCGCGGGCGACCTGGGCGGCTGGGACAAGGTGAGGCTGGACGCGGACGGGCTGAAGCTGCTCGAACGCCTGCATCACCGCGCCGACGGCGCCTATGTGCTGGAACAGATCCGCATCTTCAACAGCGAACGGCGCCTGTTGGCCTGGCGCCTGCGGCCGAATGCCCTGGGCGGGACCGTGCAGGCCAGCGCGGCTGCCGTCGCGGTGGGCGCCGTGGCCGCGATGCCGCTGGCGGCGGCGCGCCTGTTCGACCGCCTGCCGCAGGGCTGGGCGCCGTGGAGCCGGATCGCCGACTGGCCGGCAGGCGGCGGCGCCGCGCGGCTGGCGCTGGTGTTGCCGCGTCCGGCGCAGGGCGGCGAGCGCATCGAGATCATGCTGGCCGGGCGGCCCGGCGCGCTCGAGGGCGCCAGCGTGGCCGCATCGCGCCCGGTGTGCGGCGGCCGGGCCTGCACCCGGCCCGACGACGTGCGCGAACTGGCGCTGGTCCTGGCGCCGGGCGCGCGCCGCGTGGTGCTGGAAGCGACGCCGCTCGACATGGCAGGGCTGGGCTCGGCCGGCGACGCGGCGTACCGCCACCTGGTGCTGCGCCAGGGTGGCCTGCATTGGCAGCGGCTGCCGGAGGCCGCGGGACCCGGTCCCGCCCCGGCGGCGCCGGTGCTGCTGGCGGACCGCGACGGTCGAGCCTTGTGGGGCGCCGGAAGTCCGGATCCGGGCGCGGCCGCGGCAGGACTGGGCACGCTGCTCGGGCTGCGCGAGGGCCATGCCGGCAGCATCGCCGGCATGCTGGGCCGCCTGCCGGCGCCCAGCGGCCGGCCGCACCAGGCCCGGCTGACGCTCGACCTGGCCCTGCAGGCCGCGGCCCAGGGCGTGCTCGACTGCGTCGGCCTGCGCCGCGGCCGCTGGGACGGCGGGCGCTGCCACGGCGGCGCGGCGCCGCCGCCGGGGCGCCAGGCGGGACTGGTCCTGCTCGACACCGGCAGCGGCGACATCCTCGCCGCCGCGAGCGCCAGCGGCCAGGGCGCGCCGGACGCGGCCGCCTGGGGCGAGCTGCGCGACTTCGACCGGGTCGACCCGGCGCGCAGCCCCTTGCGCCAGGCCGCCCTGCAGCACGACGGCGGCGCCGAGCGCAGTCCCGGCTCGACCTTCAAGATCGTCAGCGCGCTAGGCCTGGAGCTGGCGGCAAAGGAGGATCCGCGCCTGGACGCATTGCTGGACGGGATGCCGCTCCCGGGCATCAATGCCATGGCGGCCGCCGGCGGCTATGCCTTCCGCACCGACGCCGCCAGCTATCCGCTGGGCGGCGGCGCCCGCATCACCAACTTCCGCGACCAGCACCTGGACCGCCGCGCCCAGGACGGCAAGCTGGGCCTGGCGCAGGCGCTGACCTATAGCCTGAACACCTGGTTCGCCTGGACCGCCGAGCTGGCCGACCGCAGCCTGCTGGGCCAGCCCAGGGGCGGGGCGCCCAGCCTGCGCGCGCTCGACGCCGGGGCGCTGGCGGGCGTGCGGCCGGTGGCCGACATGGCGCGCCGGCTCGGCTTCGAGCGGCCCTTGCGCCTGGACGGTGGCCTGCTGCCCGAGGATTACCGCTGGCGCGACTGGGACGGCCTGCAGGCCAGCATCGCCGCCAGCGACCCGATCGGTTCGCGCCACGAGCTGCGCCAGATGGCGATCGGCCTGCGCATGCAGGCGACGCCCCTGCACATGGCGCTGGCGGCGGGTGCGGTCGGCGAAGGCCGCGCGATCCGGCCGCGCCTGCTGCTGGCGCTGGACGGACGCCAGGCCGGGGCGGAACAGGGCGAGCCGCTCGGCGTGCGCCTGGACCGTATCCGCGCCGGCCTGCGCGGGGTGGTGGCCCAGGGCACGGCGGCGGGGGCGTTTCGCGCGCCGGAGTTCGACGGTGTGCGCTCCGGCCTCTACGGCAAGACCGGCACCGCGCCGGTCGGGGATGCCGGCCTGGCCACGGTCTGGTTCACCGGCTGGCTCGAGCCCGGCAGCATCCCGGGACAGGACCGCCGCCTGGCCTTTGCCGTCTTTGTCAGCCGCTCGGAAGAGACGGGCGGGGCGCACGCGGCGCCGGTGGTGGCCGGGCTGCTGCGCAGCATGCTGGTCCAAAAGCGGGAATTGAAGGGCAACTGAGGGTCTCCAGCGCGCCTGGGTTTTGTGTTTCTATGGCATGATTTGCTCGATTAGCAAAATCCGCAACATCCGTTGTTTGGCGGACATGCCATTTGACTCAAGAGGTAGGTATGCGTTTGCCGGGAACCCGGTATCAGGAACCTGGTTGGGAGCAGGTCCGCAAGCTGCTGGGCGCCTGCTCGCTCGAGGCCTTTGCGCGCTGCGATCCGCTGGAGCTCATCGCGCCGGCGCCCGGCGCGCAAACGCTGGCGCTGTATGTCGACCTGCTGGCCGAACGCCTGCACGCGGCCGGCCGCGGCGCGCGCGCCCAGGCCAGCGGCAACAGCTATGGCGACAGCGTCGGCGAGCTGGCCCTGATGCTGGCCTACGAGCTGGCGGCGCGCCCGGGCGACTGGGAAGCCTTCCGCACCGCCCTGGCGGGCGAGCACGCGCGTGCGCCGCTGTTCTGGCGCCAGCCAGGGGGCGAAGCGCTGCTGCGCAAGAAGGTCAACGACATGTTCGCCGTCCTGCGCGACAAGGTCGACGCCGACAACTACCAGGTGGCCTGCGGCCGCCCCTGCAGCCCGAACCGCATCTACGCCTACCGCATGCTCGACACCGCCTACGGCGAGGTGGCGCGCCTGTTCGCCGGCTGGCGCGAGAACGCGGCCCAGGTCGGGGCCATCCTCGGCCGTCCGGTCGACAGCGCGATCCCGATCGAAGTGCGCCAGTTGCAGTCGATCGCCGGCTGCCGTCCCGAGTGGATCATGCGCTGGAGCGAGACCCTGGAGCGCTTCAGCGGCGCGCCGGGCCCGCTGCATACGAAGTCGAAACGCTTCGAGAGCCTGAAGAACAGTCCCCGGAAGATCGCGGACATGTTGGCCGAGATCGGCGAGTACGAGGCCATCTCCGGCAACCGCGACGGCGACTGGCTGCACGACCAGGACGCCGCCGGCGCCTGGCTGGAGGACTACTGGCGGGTACTGGACGAGTCGGCCCAGGGCAGCACGCCGGGACCGGACCTGATCCTGGAAGCTCGCGAGGACGAGCTCGACGTGGCGGTGTCCGGACCGCCGCCGGCCTTGCCCGAATCCGCACCCGACCTCGAAGACGATCCCGCGCTGGCGCGGACGCGGGCACAGCGGGCGGAATCGGTTTCACTTCCCCCCGGCTTCATGCCTGCGGCGCGCGCCGCCGAAGACCTGGGCAGCCCGATCGGCCGCCTGCTCGCAGCGGACACGCTGCCGGTGCGCCTGGCGGTCTACCTGAAGCTGCTGGGCGGGGAGGACGAGAGCTATCCCGAGGCCTGGCGCGATCCGGCCACCGGCGCGCTGCCGACCATGCAGCAGCTGGCGGCGTTGGACGGGGTCTCGCTGCCGACCCTGCGCAAGCGGCGCGACGCGGCCATCGCGCGCCTCTTGGGCGCACCACGAACGGGAGGATGAATTGAAGACGACGAGCGATATCGAGCGCAAATTGCAGGAAAGGCTGGTGCTGGGCCGGCGCGTGGAGGGCGACCGCCTGGTGCTGGGCGACGCCGTGCTGCTCGCCGCCCTGGACGGCAGCCGCCCGCTCACCGCCGGCGAGCGCGCGGCGCTGCAGGCCTCGCCCCTGACCACGCGCCGCCTGCGCACCCTGGCCCTGGCGCGCCGCGCCGCGGCCAACGACCGCCATTGGCAGGGCAGCACGGGGATGCTGCGCGCGGCCGACAGCGGCGCGCAGCTGGCGCAGCTGGTCACGGACGACGGCTACTGGCGCCTGCATTTCGTGGGCGGGGAAGGCGCGCGGCGCGTGATCCTGCAACTGGCGCCCGAGGCCCCGTTCGCGGCGCGCCTGCTGCGCGAGCCGGCGCTGCTGCGCGTGCTCGACGGCGCCGGACAGGAAGTGCTGCAGGGACGGCTGGACCTGGACGGCGAGTGCGAATGCGCCTGGCCTTTCGCGGAGGCGCCGGCCGTCCACTTCCAGCGCCAGGGCGCGGCCTTTTCCGTGGTCCCGGCCTGAGATGATGTTCGACCTGTTCAGGCGGATCGCAGGCGCGCCGGCTTTCGACGCGGCCGGGCTGGGCGAGCGGGTGCTGGCGCGGCCGATGGCGTCCGGCTGCGTGCTGCCGCCGTCGACGGTCGGCGTGGCGGTCGACCGCGCCGGCCATACCCGCCGCATCAGCGCGGGCGGGCGCCTCGCCCTGGTCGAGGGCGAGAGCGGCTGGTGCTTCCATCCCGGTCCCTACGGCTGCGACCTGCTGCCCTTCGCGCAGGCGCCCGAGATCGGCCTGCGCACCCACTTCGCCATCGACAGCCTCGATCCGCGCATGACCCAGCAGCGCTTCGACCTCTTCCTCGCCAGCGAGGCGGCGGGCGAACTCACGCTGGACGACCTCGCCGCGCGCATCGAGGACGCGCTGCAGCGCGAGCTGGCCCAGGGCAACCTGGAACTGCCGCCCTGTACCACGCTCGACGAGTGGAACGCCTTCCGCGCCGGCTTCAACCAGCTGCTCTACACGCGTTTCGGCCTGACGGTGGACGACTGCGTGCCGGTCGACCTGGGCGGCAGCCGCGATTATGCCCAGGCCTTGCGTGCGCGCGCCGAGATGGACCCGGACGAGCCCTTCGTCGGCGCCGGACCTGCATCCGCGCCGTCCGCTTCGGCCCAGCCGCTGGCACCGGCAGCGCAGTCCTGCGACCCGGCGGCCGAAGATGCGCGGGCGCTGCGTCGCCTGTTCCTGGAGCTGCCCTGCGTGATGTGCCGCCTGCGGCTGGCGGCGCTGCCGAGCGGCCAGGCGCTGTTCCGCCAGCAGCAGGCGCTGTTGCAGCGCCTCGACCTGGTCTGCCTGGCGGCGGCCACCATGCCGTCCCTGGCCCTGGCCGCGCCCGGCCAGCCGCTGGCGCCGGCACAGCAGTTGCGCCGCGCCCGCCACAGCCTGCGCGCCGCGGCCGCGCTGGACGAAGCCTGGGCGCTGCTGGCGCGCCTGGAATGCGCCGAGGATGAGGGACTGGCGCTGCTGTTCGACGACGCCGGGCGCATCGTCGCCAACCTCGAACACGAACTCGATGGGCGCCGGCTTGTCGCGCCCGAGGAGGAGGCATGAAGGCCGCACCGCAACCCCGTCTTGATACCGCCCAATGCCGCAGCCTGCTGGCCGACGGCGACGTGGTGACGGTCACGGCCACGCGCCGTCCGCGCGGCAGCCTGGCCGAGGTCAAGTGCAGCGCGCCCGGCGCGCCCGCCATCGCCGCGCGCATGCAGCAGGTGGCGCGGCTGGCCCGGCACACGGAGGGGCGCTACGACAGCCGCGACCAGGTCCTCATCAGCATGGACCGCGCACCCGGCCCCCATGAACGCGACTGGGAACTGGCGGTGGTGCTGGCCGACCGCATGGTGCGCGGGGTCCTTCCCCTGCGCGCGGCGCCGCTGGCGCTGGGCTGGTCCGAGCAGTGGCAGCGCGGACGCATCGACGGCCACGATGCGCGCCATCCGCCGGCCGATGCGCTGCTGGGCGGTCCCCGGCATTTGCACCATCTTGGTGCATTGTCGGGCCAGCCGGACGTGGCGCTTTCGGTGTCGAGCGCGCGCGCCTGGTTCCCGCTGCACAGCGGCGGCATCAACGACAGCCTGTGCTGGGTCGAGGTCAGCGTCTATCCGCTCGAACCCGGCGCACAGCCCGACGACGACGCGATTGCCGCGCCCGGCCTGGACAGCGCGCGCCAGCACGCGCTGCGCCAGGCCCTGGCTGGCGCCCGCCATTTCGACGGCGAAACGGCGCCGCGCTGGCGCACCACGGTGCGCTTCGGCCAGGACAACCTGCACGGCAACTCCTACGAGTTGGCGCTGGTGCTGGCCGACCGCCTGGCGCGCGGACGCGAATTCCTGCCGCGCGGGCGCATCATCGCCAGCGGCGCGTCCAGCGCCTGGCATGCCGGCCACGTCGAAGGCGTGGAAGGGCTGGCGCCGAAATGCGCGCTGATCGAACGCGAAGCGGCGCCGGGCGACCGCGTGCTGCTGCCGCGCGCCTGGGAAGCCGGACTGCCACCCGGCCTGCGCGACGCCCTGCGCGCGAAAGGCGCGAGCCTGGCCTGTGTCGAACGGATCGGCATTATTTGAAGCGCCTTGCGTGCGCAAGGTTCGGTCCCGTCCCGGCTGCTAGAATCGCCGGGCTGGGGATTTACCTGAGGATGGAGTCGGATCATGTTCCAGATGTTCGGTTTTGGCGGCGCCCGGTGCCCGCGTTGTGAGCACAAGAATGCGGGCGCCGCAGGCTATTGCGCGGCCTGCGGCATCACGCTGGGCGCGCCGAGGAACAAGCCGGTGCTGGTCGAGAACCGCTGGATTGCGGGCCCCGACGAGCTGGCCGTGTTTTTCGGGGTGAACGCGCTCTCCGGCCTGTTCGTGAAGACCCTGCGCGTGCCGGCCACCGCGCGCGCCTGGATCCTGCAGGGCGACCAGGCCACCGAGGTGCCCCAGGGCGAATACGAGATCGAGGGTTTCTTCACCCGCCTGAACCACCTGCTGCGCGACCAGCATGCCGAGATCCTCATCACGCGCACGTCGGCGCTGCCGGTCGAATTCGCTTTCGACGACCTGGAGACGGTCGAGCACCTGCAGGTGGCGGCGCGCTTCACCGTCAGCCTGCGCGTGGAAAACGTGCCGGCTTTCGCCCGCCACTTCATGACCATGCCCGGCGTGGTCGGCAGCGCCCAGTTGCGCGAGCTGCTCGAACCGGCGGTGCGCCAGCTTGCAGCGGAGTTCGTCGGCGCCCAGTCGCTGCGCGAGATGGCCGCCAACCGCGAACTGCGTCCCCAGTTCGACGAACGCCTGCAGGGTGCGCTGCGCCTGCTGCTGGCCCAGTACGGGCTGGGCGTGGCCGGGGTCGATACGCTGGCCCTGCGCCACGACAAGTTCGACGCCAACCGCGCGCGCATCGGCACGCTCTGGCTGGCGGCCGACGAGCGCCGCGTGCAGATGGAGCACGCGCGCCAGCTCGACGAACTGTACGACGAACAGGAGTGGCAGCGCATCCGCCACGAGGAGCACGCAGCCCGTGTGCGCCTGCGCCGCCTGGAGCTGCGCCAGAACGAAGCCCTGGACCGCGCCGAACTCTCGCTCGGCAATGCCGAGCGCGCCCAGGGCGTCCGCGCGCGCGAGATCGACCTGTACGCGCGGGTGGCGGAGGCGAAGTCGCGGCGCGAGGCGATTGCCCGCGGCGCCGGCGAAGTGCTGGCCGAACTGGAGCACGATGTCGCGAAGAAGCGCGGCGAACGCGCCGGCGAAGAGGCCGAGTGGCGGCACCTGCAGGCCCTGGCCCAGATCCGCATGCGCGGCGCGCTCGAGGTGGCGCAGCAGGAAGCGCAGGCGGCGCGCCAGCTCGCCCAGCAGCGCTTCGCGCAGACCCTGCTGCTCCAGCAGATCCGCAACAAGGTCGAGCAGGCAAAGGAGATCGCGGACGCCTCGCGCCAGCGCGAGGAGCTGGCGCGCCTCGATGCCGCCCAGGCGCTCGCCGCCGGGCGCGCCCGCGCGCTCGAGGAAGAAGAACATGCCGCGCAACTGGCCCTGCTGGCCCTGGCGAACGCCGCCCGCCGCCGTGCGCTTGAACGCGAACAGGAATGGGAAGAGCTGGCCGGGCAGCAGCGCATGCGCGAACTGCAGCGCGCCGAAAGCCTGGAAGCCGAGCGCGTGCAGCAGAGAATCGACGCCTTGAAACGCGAAGGCGGCCAGCAGGATGCGATCGCCCAGCACGAGAAACTGCTGCGCACCATCGAGGCCGAGCATCGCCAGGCCCAGCGCGCAAAGGAAGTCGAGCTGATGGCCGAGGAGCGCCAGCACGCGCTGCGCCGCGCCGAGCAGGAAGCCCAGTGGCAGCAGGAACTGCGCCGCCTGGGCCACGAGCGCGCCGAGCGCGCGGCCCAGCTCGACCACGCGCTGGAGCTGACGCGCATCGAGATCGCCCGCGCCGAAGCGATCGGCCGCCTGGACGACACGGCGAAACTGGCCGTGGCGGCCCAGCCGAATGCGGCGGCGCTGGCCGACTACATGAAGACCCGCGTGCACGCGACCATGGACGCCGGCCAGCTGGCGGCCCTGGCCGGGGTGGTGGCGGCCGGCGGCGAGCTCAAGGCCCTCGATGCGGCACGCCTGGCCCGGGAAGCCGCCGAACAGGAGCGCCTGCGCCGCGACCTCGAGGTCGACAAGGACAGGCGCCACCAGATCGACCTGCTGACCATGCAGAACGAGGTCAACAAGGCGGCCCTGGGCGCCCAGGCCCAAGCGGTGGGGGCGGCGGCCGGTGCGGCCGCGGGCGCCACCATGGCGCGGCGCTGCGCCCACGGCCATCCGGCGCGCGAAGACGAGCGTTTCTGCGCCAGCTGCGGCGCGGCCTTGCAGGACTAAGTCCGCGATGCAGACAGCCATCGACAAGATCCGCGAACTGCGCGCGCTGCACGACGACGGCCTCCTGAGCCGCCAGGAGTTCGACCAGCGCAAGAACGCGATCCTCGACGCCGTCTATGCGCTGCCCGCGGAAGGGAAAACCGAGGCGCGCGGCACCGAGCTCGGCCTCATGCAGGGCCAGCAGGTCGGCCCCGCCAACCGCCGCTACCGTCTCGAGCGCCTGATCGCGCACGGGGGCATGGGCCAGGTCTGGCAGGCGACCGACCTGGCGACCCATGCGGAACTGGGACACAGCGCCCAGGTGGCCCTGAAGATCCTGTCGCCGGAACTGACCGAGAGCGCCAGCCACGCCAAGCTGCTGGTGCAGGAAGCCACGCGCGCGCGCCGCCTGGCGCACGAACACATCGTGCGCGTCTACGACTGGGCCCAGGACCCGGCCACCTCCAGCTATTTCGTCATCATGGAGCACCTGGTGGGCGAGGACCTCGACGCCGTGCTGGCGCGCGAGGCCAGGCTGTCCCTGCCGCGTGTCCTGGCCCTGCTGGCGCCGGTGGCCGCGGCGCTGGACTACGCCTGGGAGAAGCACGCCCTGGTGCACCGGGACATCAAGCCGGCCAATGTCTTCGTCACCAGCCGGGGCGAGGTCAAGCTGCTCGACTTCGGCATCGCGGCGCGGGCAAGGAAGGGAAAGGGCGCGGTCGCGCCGCTGGAAGCGCCCGGCGTATCGGGCACGCCCGGCTACCGGGCGCCGGAAGCGGCCGCGCCTCACCTGGCGCCGGCGCGCACGCTCGACGTCTACGCGGTGGCGGCGATGATCTACCAGATGGTGGAGGGAAGCCTGCCGCCGGCTGCGCTCGAAACGGCGGCGCGGCCCGCGGCGCTGGCCGAGGCGCAGTGGCGGGTGGTGCGCAGCGGCCTTGCCCCCGATCCGGCCGCGCGGCCGGAAAGCGTGTCGGCGCTCCTGACGCTGCTCGAGACGGCGCGCGATGAGGAGGCCGAGCAGCCGGAGCAGCCCGAGCAGTCCGTGGCGATGGACGGGCGCGGCGCCCCATCCATCGCCGCCGCGCCAGCCTCCACGGGCGCCGAAGCCATGCAGGCGCCGCCTGCCGACGAAGCGCCGCCCGCCGCGGCGACGGAGCCGGCGCAGCCCGAGCCGGCCGGGCCGACGCGTCCGCCGCAGCCATTGAGCGCGCAGGCGCG
>JBFLZJ010000023.1:0-77253 GCA_040755875.1 Pseudomonadota bacterium
CTACATCCACTATTACAACCATGACCGCATCAAGCTCAAACTGAAAGGGCTGAGTCCTGTGCAATACAGGACTCAGCCCTTGATGGCCTAGCAAACTAACCTGTCCAACTTTCTGGGGTCAGTTCACAAGCGGGGCGTTCCCTCATTCGGCAACAGGGAACCTTAGTTCGTCTTGCCGGTCTGGTTGCCGATCACGCCGCCCACGGCCGCGCCGCCGACCGTGCCGACAGCGCTGCCGCCGGTCAGGGCGCCGCCGATGACCGCGCCGGCGCCGGCGCCGATGGCGGTGTTCTTGTCCTGCTGGGACATGCCCGAGCAGCCGGTCAGGCCCAGGGCCAGGGTCGCGATGGTTGCGCTCACTGCCAGTTGTTTGATGTTTTTCATGATGATCTCCTATGGTGGGTTTGGAACCTATTTCAGTAGGGAGTGAGTCGTTGCTGACGCGCCTGACAAGCGCGTGCTGCGTTGCTCGTCGTTGCATGGAAGGCCATGCGGCCTCCTCGCGCCTTGCCCGCGCTCGCCATGCATCGCCATCAACTTCCTCCTCCCTACTGAAACAGGTTCTTACTTCAGGCGCAAATCGTTGCGTACCGACTTGACGCCCTTCACGGTGCGCGCAACCGATGCTGCGGTTGCCACGTTATCCGCCGAGCTGACGTAGCCACTCAGCTGGACGATTCCTTCCCTGGTCGCGACCTCGATGTCGGCCGCCTGCAGCTCGGGCGCCTGCCTGATCGCCGCCTTCACCCCGCTGGTGATTGCTGCGTCCTCGACCTGCGGCGCCTGGCTCGATGCGGGATCGGAGGCGCAGCCGCCCGCCGCCATCCCCAGGGCCAGGGCCGTGAGCAGCGTCACGGCCGGTTTCCAGTGCCTCATGCGTGTTCCTCGAATGCCGACTTCCTGTCCGGCGATGTTGTCAGAATAGGCCAGCGCGGCGGTGTGATCTGTTCGGCAACACACACTAGCGCTGGCCCCGTTCCAGGCAGGGCCTCAGCGCGTCTTCGCCTTGCCCGGCGGCGGCGCGGTGGGCTTGGCTTTCGCCAGCGCCACCAGGCGGCCGCAGTCGCTGTCTTCGCCGGGACCGGTATTGATCAGGGGGGTCAGGGCCGCCACCGGCGCCGCGATCGTCGCCAGCGCCGCCGCGCCGCCGGCCTTCAGGGCCAGCACGCCCTTGTCGACCGAGACGTCGGGCTTGCTGAACGGGCCGCGCACATACAGGGGCGAGCGCAGGGTGAACAGGCGCAGGGCCTTGGTCTCGGGGCGGATCGTCAGGTCCAGCGCCTCGTTGGCCAGGTTGACCGTGCCGTTGACGTTGATGATCGCCTCCTTGGTATCGACCACGAAGACCTGGGACTGCATCACGCCCTTCCTGACGTCGAAGTCGGCCGCCAGGCAGTTCAGCTGGACCGGCTTGTCGCCGAACAGCTTGGTGACGATGATGTTGCCGACGTTCAGGCCCATCATCTCGAGCAGCATCTTGCTGATCGTGCCCTGGTTGACCAGGGCCTTCACTTCGCCGTTCGAGGAGCCGAGCAGGGCGGCCACCGAGGTGCCGGTGGCCGAGAGCTGGGCGTCGCCGTTGACCTGGCCGACGGTCGCCTGCATCTGTTCGATGGTCGGGAACAGCTGCTTGATCTGGATGTGGCGCGCCTGCACCTTGGCGGTGGCGGCGATCGTATTGCCCGCCTTGCCGCTGCCGTCCAGGCGGATGGTCGAGCGCAGGGTGCCGCCGGCCACGCCGAAGTCGAGCGGGGCGAGGGTGATCACGCCGTCCTTCATGACCAGGTGGGCCGAGAGCTTGCTGATCGGGAGCGTCTTTTCGCGGACAATCTTGTCCGCCGCGTAGCGCACGTCGGCGTCGATGGCTTTCCACCGTTCCGTGCGGAACTCCTCGACCGGCAGCACCTTGCCGCCCGGCTGCACCGCCTCGACCCCGCGCGCTTTCTTGCTCGCGTTCGAGTCGGCGCCGACCAGGGGACCGAGGTCTTCGAACACCAGCTTGTTCGAGGCGACGTTGCCCGACAGCTTGCCGCGCGGCTTGCCGCCCTCGTAGACCAGCTTGCCGTGGATGTCGCTCGAGCCCACCTTGCCCTTGAAGTTCTCGTAGGTCCAGCGGCCGTATTCGCGGTCGAGCTCTCCGCGCAGGCGGCCCGAGGTCGAGAAGGCGGGGGTTTCCGGCAGCGTGATGCCGGTGAAGTTGTACAGGCGCGCCATGCTGCGTCCGGCCAGTTCGAGCTGCAGGTCGACGGCCTTGAGCTTGGCCGGCGCGGTGACCGTGCCCTCGATCGCGATGCGGCTCGGTCCGCTGCGCATGTCGGCCTGCACCGGGTAGGGCGTATCCTGGTCCTTCAGCGACAGCACCTGGCCGACCTTGCCGCCGCCGGTGACCGGGGCGCCGTTATAGCTGCCGCCCACCTCGAAGCCGATGCCGTATTTCGGGTCCTTGTCCAGCGTGCGGACGTGGGCCGTCACGTTCGCCTTGGTGACCGCGTCGACGAAGTGCACGACGCCGTCGGTCAGGACCACGCGCTCGAGGTCGAGCTTCCACTTCGATTCCTCTTCCTTCTTCTTGTAGACCCAGTTGTAGTGCTCGCTGTCGGTGCGCACCAGGTCGACGCGCGGCGAATCGAAGCGCAGCACCGGAATGCCGATCGTGTGATGCAGCAGGCCGAGTGGATTGAGCGAGAACGAGAACTGGCGCACGGCGGCCATGTCCGCCTGCTTCATGTGCGCGGGGTTCCCCACATGCACGTCGTTGGCGATCAGGTGCGGCCAGGGCAGCCAGTCGCGCAGGTGGCGGTCGGCCGGCGCCATGCTGCGCGCCGGGATTTCCCATTGCACGGCAAGATTGCCGCGGATCGCGAACGGGCGCTCGATCGCTTCGCTCACCTTTGCATTGAGCCAGGGGCGCGCCTTGTTCCAATCGAAGGTCAGGATGAAAATAACGGCGATGACGGGGATGGCAACCAGGACGCCGATCACGCCGAGCAGGATCTTCCTGCGGCGGCCATTGTGCGGCTTGGCGGCGTTGCGCTGGGGAGTAGTTGTATCGGGCATGACGATCCTTCGCTGGGAGTCAGTCGTGAACCCAGCTTAGCGCAAAGCTCCCCGTCATCAATGTGCGGTGTCGCACGCTGCAAATGGATGAGCCTTTCGAAGTGCCGTCAGTGTGCGCTAGCGAACCGAACTCGGCCGATAACAGGCTTATAACGTTAACAACTTCCTCACATAAACAGGAGAGCAGGATGGATACCAAATCCTTGAACAATCGACTCGTCGGCGGCGCCATGCTGGCCACGCTGCTGGTCTTGGGCGGCTGCGCCAGCCAGAAGGCGCCGGCCACCGCCGACGTCGCGGTGTCGCGCAACGCGGTCCAGAACGCGGTGCAGGCCGGCGCGGCCGAGCTGGCCCCGGCCGAGATCACCGCCGCGCGCGCCAAGATGATGCGCGCCAACGAGGCGCTGGCCGCCAAGGACTACAAGCTGGCGCGCGAGCTGGCGATGCAGGCCCAGGCCGACGCCCAGCTGGCCCAGAGCAAGGCCAACTCGGCCAAGGCCACCGCCGCGTCCGACGCGCTGAACGAGGACCTGCGCGTGCTGCGCCAGGAAGTCGAGCGCGCCAACTCGCAATAAACGGGAGGGGCGGCGCGGCGCTCGCGGCGCCGCCCCGGATCATGCGCCGCCGCGGGCCGGACGCACATGCGCGCCCGGCTGCTGCGCGCGGCGATCGGTCATGGCGCCACGCGGCGCCTTTGCGAACCACCTGCGCCGATGCGGCGCCAAAAAAATATCGGAGGGCAAGATCATGAAAGTACGTTTCCTGAAGCCGGCTGTCTTTGCCAGCGCCATCCTGCTGGCCGCCTGCAGCAGCACCCCGACCACCACGCCGACGCTGGACCAGGCGCGCGCCGATTTCGTCGCGGCCAACAACAACCCGCAGGTGTCGACCTATGCGCCGCTCGAATTCAAGCAGGCCAGCGACGCCCTGAACGCCGCCAACGAGGCGGCCGCGAAGAAGGAAAGCCTGAACGACATCGACCGCCTGGCCTATGTGGCCAAGCAGAAGATCGCCACGGCCCAGGAAGTGGCGCGCGCCAAGGCCGCCGAGGCGGAGATCGCCAACGCCTCGGCCGAGCGTAACGCCGTGCGCCTGGAAGCGCGCACGGCCGAAGCGGAACGTGCGAAACGCGAAGCCGAAGCCGCCCAGGCCGCGGCCATGGCCGCCCAGCAGCAGGCCCAGGCCACCCAGGCCCAGAACCAGGCGCTGGCCCAGCGCGCCGCCCAGCTCGAAGCCCAGCTTGCCGAGCTGCATGCCACCAAGACCGAGCGCGGCATGGTCGTGACCATCGGCGACGTGCTGTTCGCGACCAACCAGGCCAACCTGACGCCGAACGGAATGTCGACCCTGCGCAAGCTGGCCGACGTGATGCAGCAGAACCCGGAGCGCACTGTGCTGGTCGAAGGGTTTACCGACAGCACCGGCAGCTCGAGCTACAACCAGGACCTGTCGCAGCGCCGCGCCAACGCCGTCGCCACCGCGCTGGCCGGCATGGGCGTCGAGCGCCAGCGCATCGCGACCCGCGCCTATGGCGAAGCCTTCCCGGTGGCGGCCAACGACAGCGCCACCAACCGCCAGCTGAACCGCCGCGTCGAGATCGTGCTGTCGAACGATAACGCGCCGATCCCGCCGCGCACCGCGGGACGCTGAAGCAGGACGCAGTACGGCAGTGTTTTAACCGAAGCAAAGGAAACATCATGGAACAAGCACGACATTCCCTGGCGCATGGCTTCGACGTCGAAGCGATTCGCCGCGCCGCAGCCAACCTCGACGACGGTCCCGTGACCGTCGGCTACGCGGCCGACCGCGAAGCGGTCATCGCCATGCTCAACGACGCGCTGGCGACCGAGCTGCTGTGCGTGCTGCGCTACAAGCGCCACTACTACACGGTCAGCGGCCCGAACACGGGCGAGCTGAAGGCCGAGTTCCTCGAGCATGCCCAGCAGGAACAGGAGCACGCCGACCGCATCGCCGAGCGCATCGTCCAGCTGAACGGCTCGCCGAACTTCAATCCGGCCACGCTGACCGCGCGTTCGCACGCGGAGTACGACGATTCCGATGACGTGCAGGCCATGGTGCGCGCCGACCTGATCGCCGAGCGCGTGGCGATCGAGTCCTACCGCCAGATGATCCAGGTCATCGGCGACAAGGACCCGACCACCCGCCAGATGCTCGTCGAGATCCTCGCCGTCGAGGAAGAGCACGCCGACGACATGCGCGATTTCCTCGTGCCTTGAATTCTTCCAACACTACACAACCACAACAGGAGTGCATCATGCTAGACACCACCACCCGCGGCAGCGCCCGTTCGATCGATAGCAGCCTCAACAACGCCAGCGCCGACATGAAGGTCCTGGTCAAGGACGCCCAGGCCCTGCTGACGGCGGCCGCCGCCATGACCGGCGAAAAGGCCGACGAACTGCGCAGCCGCGGCATGGAGCTGCTGGACCGCGCGATGGGCAAGGCCAGCCAGTACCAGGGTCAAGCCGTCGTCAAGAGCAAGGAACTGGCGCACACGGCCGATGTCTACGTGAAGGACAACCCGTGGCGCACCGTTGCCGCCGCCGCCAGTGTCGGCCTGCTGGTCGGCATTTTCCTGGGTCGTAAATAATTTTCGCCGGAGAACGCCATGGAAAAGACCGAAACCGTCGTGCATGGTCCCGGACTCATGGGCGGCATCTCCGGCCTGGCGAAGAACCTGTTCGGCCTCATCGTGTCGCGTGTGGAACTGGCGGCGCTCGAGTTGTCGGAGGTGCGCAACCACGTGATCGAACTGCTGGCGATCTTCGCCGGAGCAGTGCTCGCCGTCTGGTTCGCATTGGCCTATGGCACCGCGATGATCGTGGCGCTGGCCTGGGACGCCATGGGCTGGAAGATCCTGCTGGTGCTGTTCCTCGTATTCCTCGTCATCACGGCCGTGCTCGTGGCCAAGGGACTCGCGATGCTCAAGCAGGGCAAGCTCGCCTTCCCGGAAACGATGAACGAACTGCGTGCAGACCGCGACGCGCTGCTGTAAGCGCCAACCAGGGGAGGGAACATGGACAAGCATACACATAGCGACGAACCGACCGGCCTGGCCGGTCACAAGCACAGCCGCGATCCCGCGTTGCGCAAGGCCGAGCTCCTGCGCGAGGGCGAGTTCTACCGTGCGGGGGTGGCCTACGCACGAGCGCAGGTAAAACACGGCGCGCGGCCCGAAGTCATGTTACATTCTGTATTCGACCATGCCACATGGGCGTTGCGGACCCGGGCTGATGCTCTACTGAAACCTACGGGCACCAGCGTCTCGGTGATCGCACCCTATGCCTTGGCCGCTTTTAACTTCGTGCGCCAGCGGCGCATGGGCAAGCAGGCACTGGCAGGCGCGGTATTGCTGGGCGTGGCGGGCTGGTTCATGAACAAGCGGCGTGCTTCGCGCGAAGTCGCCTGAGCTGTTCGACTGGTCTGTTTCCCGGGCTGTTGCCCGGGTGCCTGGGCGGCGCGACAGCGCCGCTGCACGAAGGCGTCATCCGTGGCGCCGGCTGAAGAATATGGTGGGGCTTGAGCGGCGTCGCAATCGTTGATTGGACGCCGTCTTTTTTTGTGCGGCCGGTGGTGCTTCCGCTGACCTCGGAACGCAGAGGCGTAGGGTGGGCGCCCCTGTGCCCACGCGTGAACCTTGCGCATTGTTGGCGTGCCTCTGGTTGGCGTGCCTCTGGTTGGCGTGCCTCTGTTGCGCTATCGCCATGCATGCGTTACGCGTGGGCACGGGGCGCCCACCCTACGGTCCCTAGGTTTGGCAGTGCGCCCATCAGGCAGCATGGGACCTGCGCACATCCTCGAACGACGCCGTAGAAGACGCCATTGCTCAACGCCCCGCGCCCGGCTCCCCGGCGCTGGCCTGCACCGGCGCCTCGCTGCGCAGGGCCGCCATCTCCTGGCGCCAGGTATCCTGCGCCGCCTTCAGGCAGTCCGCCCTTTCGGCAGCAGGACCCTGCTTGCAGGCATTCTTCGCTTCATCCAGCGCGGCGCCGATTTCCTTCTGGCGCGTACGCATCCTTTCCTGGCGGGTCGTGTCTTCGCGGTACCAGCGTACCGGATCGCCGCGCGCGATCTCGCGCGCCTGTTTGCTGGCCGCGGCCGGGGCCACGTTGGCGTCGCTGCTCTGGGCCAGGGCCAGCGGGGCGGCCGCGCCGAGCAGGCCGGCAAGCAGCACGGGACCCAACATCGATCGAACGTTCATGTGCACCTCCATAATGGAAGAGGGCCGGCGCAGGCCGGCCCGTGGGCAGTCGAGGAAGCCGCCGCGGCGCAGGGCGCGCTGGCCGGCCGCGGCGCTCTTCCCGATTGATCAGTAGCGGTAGACGCGGCCGTCGACCAGGCGCACGCGGTTGCCCACGCGCAGGTCGTAGACGCTGTCCTGGACCACGGTGCGGTATTCGCCGTTGTCCATGCGCACATTGATCTGGTACATCTCCTGGCCGCCGCCGGCATTGCGGTTGCGTTCGACGTTGTTGCCGATCGCCGCGCCGGCCACGCCTCCGGCCACGGTGGCCGCCGTGCGGCCGCTGCCGCTGCCGACCTGGTTGCCTGCCAGTGCGCCCACCAGGCCGCCCACGACGGCGCCGGCGCCGCTGGTGCGGTTCTCGGCCTGGGTCACCTGGATCGACTCGATGGTGCCGTAGCCCATCGACGCGGTGTTGTTGTAGCCGCTGTTGTAGCCATTGTTGCTGTAAGACGGCGTGTTGCTGGCGCAGCCCGACAGGATCGCGGTGGCCGCGACGACGGCGGCGGCAAGAGTGCGGGTAGTCTTCATATTGTTCTCCTGGCAAAAGGTGTAGGTCAAGAATAAGGAGGCCAGGGGCGGGGGTCTGTGCGATCACGCACGCTTGTTTGCCTGTTTGATATGTCAAACAATCATCTTCTTGTTGTGTTCGACAGCGTACAGAAACCCGGCTGTAATCGGCGTAAAACGTTCTTAGCGTGTTGACAAATGGAGCTAAGAACATGACAACAAGAATGAAAAATGCGCATGCGCTACTGATACTCGGTGCGGCCCTGCTGTGGGTCGGCCAGGCCCGCGCCCAGGCCGTGACGACACCGGCGCCGGCAAGCCCGGCCGTCGCCGGCGCGCCGGCCGCCACCGCCACCGTGCCGGATGCCAAGACTGCCTATGAACGGGCGCGCGACATGGCCAACGCCAACTACAAGACGGCGCGCGCCCGCTGCGACAGCCTCAGCGGCAACCCGCACGACGTCTGCGAGGCCGAGGCCAAGGCCGAGCGCGTGCGTGCCGAGGAAGAAGCGGGCGCCGCCTACAAGAACACCCTGAAGGCCTATACCCAGGCCCGCATGCGCATCGCCGACGCCAACTATGCGCGCGACAAGGCGCGCTGCGGCGCGCTGGCGGGCAACGACCGCGACGTGTGCCTGAAGCAGGCCAAGGCGACCCTGGTCGCCGCCCAGGCAGACGCCACCGCGGACCGCAAGACGATCGAAGCGCGCAACAACGCGCGCGAAGACAAACTGACGGCGCAATACCGGGTCGCGCTCGAGAAGTGCGACGCGTTTGCCGGCGCGGCGAAGGACCAGTGCGTCCAGGCCGCAAAAACCGCGTACGGCAAGTGACGTACCGGTCCCGCTCGCAGTGAGCAACGCTGTAACTTTGACCAACGAAAGAAAGGGATACATCATGAAAATCACCCAACGTCTCGCTACCGCCGTCTTTACCGGCGCCCTCGCGTTCACCATGGTCGGTTGCGCTTCGGGCCCGCAGCGCGAAAGCGCCGGCGAATACGTCGACGACAGCGTCATCACCGCCAAGGTGAAGGCCGCCTTCGCTGCCGATCCGACCGTGAAGGCGACCGAGATCAACGTCGAGACCTTCAAGGGCGACGTCCAGCTGTCCGGCTTCGTGGCCCAGCCGAGCGACGCCCAGCGCGCCGTCGAGGTTGCACGCGGCGTGAAGGGTGTAACATCGGTCAAGAACGACATCCGCGTGAAGTAATTCCCGCCGCCGGGGCGGCGCGGACCGGCAAACTCATTTCGGCAAACACATGCAACTCGCCAGTCCTGGCTCGGCTCCAGCCGAGCCGAACAACTCCGCCGCCCCCGAGGCAACTCCGGCAATCACGGCCGAGGCCGTGAAGCCGGAATCCGTCGTCGGCACGTCCGACGACCTCGCTCTCCACGCCGGAGGCCTGCGCCTCCCCATCCATGTGAACGCCCGCGGCCTGTCGCTGGGCATCCTGGCCACCGTGGCCTTCGTCTTCGCGCTGCAATGGGCGCAAAAATTCTTCGTGCCGCTCCTGCTCGGCATCTTCATCGCCTATACCCTGAGCCCGATCGTGCGCTGGCTCGAGCGCGTGCATATCCCGCGCCTGATCGGCGCCACCATCGTCACCGCCGCGCTGCTGGGCGGCATGGGCGCGACCATGTTCCGCCTGCAGGACGAATTCTTCAACATCCTCGACGAGCTGCCGACCCTGACCCAGAAGGTCAGCAAGCTGGTCGCCAGCGCCGCCGGCGGCGAGGGCTCGACCATCCAGCGCGTGCAGAAGGCCGCCGCCGAGCTCGAGCAGGCGACCGCCAATGTCGGCGCCAATCCGCGCCTGGTCCAGCGCCGTCCCACGATGGCCCAGCAGTCGTCGAGTTTCCGGATCACCGACTGGCTGCTGGCCGGTTCGGTCGGGCTCGCTTCCTTCATCACCCAGGCCACCATGGTGGTGTTCCTGGTGTTCTTCCTGCTGCTGGCCGGCGACACCTTCAAGCGCAAGCTGGTCAAGCTGACCGGCCCCTCGCTGACGCGCAAGAAGGTGACGGTGCACATCCTGGACGACATCAACACCTCGATCCAGAACTACATGTTCATGCTGCTGGTCACGAACATCCTGCTGGCCCTGCTGATGTGGGTGGCGCTGCGCGCAATCGGCCTGAACAATGCCGGCGCCTGGGCGATCTTCGCCGGCGTGGCCCACATCATGCCTTACTTCGGCCCCTTGCTGATCACCTCGGCCACCGGCCTGGTGGCCTTCATGCAGTTCGAGTCGCTGCGCATGGTCATCCTGGTGGCCGGGGCCTCGATGGGCATCGCCACCCTGGTCGGCATGGTCGTCACCACCTGGATGACCGGCAAGATCGCGAAGATGAACCCGGCCGCCGTGTTCGTCAGCCTGCTGTTCTGGGGCTGGCTGTGGGGGATGTGGGGTTTGCTGCTCGGCGTGCCCGTGGTGGTGGTGCTGAAGGTGGTCGCCGAGCGGGTCGAGGGAATGGAAGCGCTGGCCGAGCTGCTGGGAGAATAGCAGCCGGCCAGGCCGCAAGTCAGTTTCCTAGGCCATGCGCTTGACGTTCTTGGCGCCGGTCTCGTGGTCCGGCTTGTGGCGCAGGCTGCCCAGTTGCAGCGCGTACTGGCGGGCGAATTCCGCGCCGAGGAAGAAGATCTGGGCCGAGTAATACACCCAGAGCAGCAGGGCGATCAGCGAGCCCGCCGCGCCGAAGCTGTTGGCCGCGCCGCTGTTGCCGATGTACAGGCCGATGCCGAATTTCCCCAGCGTGAACATGGCCGCGGTGCCGAGGGCGCCGATGGTCACGTCGTGCCAGGACAGCTTGATGCGCGGCAGCAGCTTGTAGATCACGCCGAACAGGGTGGCGATGACGAGGAAGCTGATGCACGAGGAAATCCAGCCGACGATGATCGACGCCTCCTTGTACATGCCGCCGAAGTAGTTCTCGACCACGGCCATCGCCGCGCTCACCACCAGCGACACCATCAGCAGGAAACCCAGCACCAGGATCAGGCCGAAGGAGAGCAGGCGCGTGCGCACCGTGTCCCACCAGCTCGCGTCCTTCGGCGGCGGCACGTCCCAGATCTCGTCCAGGCTGTCCTTCAGTTCGGCGAACACGCTGGTGGCGCCGACCAGCAGCAGGACGGTGGCGATGATGGTGGCCAGGCGTCCGGATTCCTTGTTCTGGGCGCCGGCCAGCACGGACTGGATGGTGTCGGCGCCCTGGGCGCCCACGAGGCCGCGCAATTCGTTGAACAGCTGGCCCCGGGCCGCATCGGCGCCATAGAAGAAGCCGGCGATCGCGATGACCAGCACCAGGATGGGGGCGAGCGAGAACAGGGTGTAGAAGGCCAGGGCCGCCCCCTTGCTGGCGGCGCGGTGCTCCAGCCATTCGCTGACCGCGCATTTCATCACATGGATGATCTGGCGTGAGAATGGAAACCATTGTTTTACAGCCATACCGGATCCTCCAGAAAAGAGAAAGGGGCGCGAGGCCCCTTAAGGAAGCACTGATGTATTCTGGCGGATGGGATTGGCCATGGAAAAAAGCGGCCGGCAAGGCGCAAACCGCAGCCATACCGCGTGGTATGGCGAGGATGTGCAACGCAGCAGGACGGTTTTTCTCCAGGCCAAGACCGCCGTCATGAATAACTCAGCGCTTCCTTCGATGTGTACGGCCAGCGGAGGCCCGGTGGAACAGGCCCTTGCCCCGCCGGCCGGGTCACATTACTGCACGCGCTTTTCGATCGTGATCTGCTCGACTTCGACGCGGCGGTTCGGCTCCAGGCACTTGATCAGCTCGGAACGCTTCTTCTGGTCGCACTGGACGACAGGGTTTTCCTCGCCCTTGCCGACGGCGTTCAGGCGGCTGCCGTCGATGCCCTTGCTGACCAGGTAGTCACGCACGGCGTTGGCGCGGCGCTCCGACAGCTTCTGGTTGTACTTTTCCGAACCCAGGCGGTCGGTGTAGCCGGTGATGTCGACGTTGGTGATGCTGGTGTCGGCCTGCAGGGCGGCGGCGATCTCGTCCAGGCGGGTCTGCGGCATGCGCAGCTCGGCCTTGTCGAACTCGAACAGCTCGGTTGCCGACAGCGTGACCTTCTCGAAACGGGCCGGCGGTGGCGGCGGCGGAGCGACCGGGGCCGGAGCCGGGGCCGGGGCTTCGGCGATCGGAGCCGGAGCCGGCGCCGGTGGGGCTGGCGGCGGGTTGAAGGCGTAGTTCAGGCCGACGGTGACGTACTTGTTGTTGCTCTGCTTGAAGCCATACAGTTCGTCGTCACGCAGGAAGCCGCGCACCGAGCGGATGTCGGCCTGCAGGTTCCACTGCGGGGTCAGGTCGACCTGGAAGCCGACGCCCATGGTGGCGTACGGCGAGTTCTTGCTGACGCGACGCAGCGGGTTGTCAACCTTGTCGCGCTCGGCGCCGACGCCGAACAGGACGAATGGGCGGAATCGTTCGCGCGACAGCATCAGCAGCGCATCGACGCCAAGCAGGGTCTGGCGATAGCGCGCAGCGCCGTCTTCGGTGCGGGCGTGGGTGGCGCCAACCTGGATGTCCCAGTACTGGTGCACCGCCTTACCGAACTTCAGGCCGCCGCCCCAGTCCTTGTCGTCCACGCCGAAGTCGGCGTCGGGCTTGATGCCGACGACGCTGGGCTGGATGTACCAGGACGGGTTGACGATCGGGGTTGCCGCATCTTGGGCCAGCGAGGAGCCGGCGGCGCAGAGCATGGCGACGGCCAGGGCGATCTTCTTCGAATTATTCACAGGAAACTCCCATAAGTTGAAAAGGTAGGGTGACATCGCGTGCCTTGACAGTGATGTTGGAGTGAAGATTACGAGGCCGAGTTCCAAAGGGTCCGTGCGCTAGCGCACCTATAGGAACTGCTGAGTGACAAAACCGCAACATTGCCATCCTGTTCAAACCGCTCCTCTATATAGAGGGAAGGGCCTTGGGGGAGAATTGGAGGAATGTTTCTAATTTTCCACATTTCCGTGGTATTTCCACAACAACAGCCTGCCTGGGCCGTATTCCTTGATTTTTTGCAGAGAAGAAATTGCCGAAATGCCTGCTGGAATTTTGCCAATGTGGGCTGGCGCACAGACCGGCCGGGCTGACGCAGGCAATCTTGAGGCCAGTTAAGCGGAACCCGAGGTGTTGTCAGGGTGTCAGACGACACACAGCGACCCGGACCACACAGTCTCTCTCTATCTAACGGAGTACACCAACATGCATGCAACGACTCATCACAACGCGGTGCAAGGCGACCACGGCGCAGTGCACACTTCCAGCAACTCAGCGCTGATCGAACGCGTGCCGCCCCAACCGACCGAACGTGCGCCGATCTCGCTGGCGCCGATCGAGCGTGTGCGGTCGACCTCAGCCACCCAGCGTCGGATCGAGAACATGCAGAAGCTGATCAACGAACTGTCGACCCACGAGATGCTCGCCGACGAGATCGCATGGTTCCTCAAGTTCTCGCCGTCGGGCGCACGCAAGTACATCCGCGACCTGCGCGAAGCCGGCGTCATCGAACTGGCCCGCTACATCGAAGGCACCGCCACCTACCTGGGCAAGGCCGTCTACCAGATCTGCCCGGACCAGGAGCGCGTGAAGGCCTTCCTGGCCGCGATCTGCCAGCCGAAGCGCGAAGGCGCCGCCCCGCGCAAGGAGCGTCCGGGCCTGCGCGAGCAGAGCATGGCCGGCAGCGGCCGCCACTTCCACATCCTGGCCGACGACACCCACTACGCGATCCGCGTGAACCGCAGCCCGGTCACCCGCGATCCGCTGGTCGCCGCGCTGTTCGGCCCGGCGCCGAACCAGGTCGCCAAAGAGCGCACCTGAGAGTCCTGCCGGAAGGGCATTGCGGCGGAGACCCGCGGCGCCCTTCCTGATCCGACGATCGCTGTCGTCACGCAAACGCCGCGCACCGCGCGGCGTTTGCCGTTTACCTGCCACCCGTACTTCCACCCTGCACGGCGCCGGCTTCCTCCACCGTTGAAATCCCGTCAACAGGCCCCAAGTTCGGCGGGTGCGGCGCTCTGCCGCGTCCCGCTAACGGAAAAGGAAACCCCATGCTGCCAAGTGCCGAATCCCTGGAAGGCAAGCCAGTACCGAGTGTCACCTTCAAGACCCGTCCCGACGACCAGTGGCGGGACCTGACGAGCGAGGAGCTGTTCAAGGGCAAGACTATCGTCGTGTTCGCGCTGCCCGGCGCCTATACGCCCACCTGTTCCTCGACCCACCTGCCGCGCTTCAACGAACTGGCGGCCGTGCTGCGCGATAATGGCGTCGACGAGATCGTCTGCGTCTCGGTCAACGACGCCTTCGTCATGAACGAGTGGAAGCGCGGCCAGGATGCCGACGCCATCACCTTCATCCCCGACGGCAACGCCGACTTCACACGAGGGATGGGCATGCTGGTCGACAAGCGCGAGCTCGGTTTCGGCCAGCGTTCCTGGCGCTATTCGATGCTGGTGCGCGACGGCATCATCGAGAAGATGTTCATCGAGGCCGAGGGCGAAGACGACGACCCCTTCGAGGTCTCCGACGCCGACACCATGCTCAGGCACATCAATCCCGAGGCCGAGGCGCCCGAGCCCATCGTGATGTTCTCGCGTCCCGGCTGCCCGTTCTGCGCGCGCGCCAAGGCCGCCCTGGCCAGGCATCGCCTGCGCTACACTGACATTTCCCAGAGCCAGAAGATCAATACCAGCGTGCTGCGCGCCGTCAGCGGGCGCATGACCTGGCCCCAGGTCTTCATTGGCGGCCAGTTGATCGGCGGCGCCGACGAGCTCGAATCGCACCTGGCCGAGCGCACGGCGGCCGCGTGAACGCAGTTCTGTTTTTTTCGAAAGAGGCGGGACCATGGAAGCCCTGGTGACGGTGTCCCTGATCGTGGCCGCGCTGCTGCTGGCCTGGGCGGTGCCGCGCTGGCGCCTGCGGCGCGCGCTGTCGCGTCCGCTGCCGCCGGGCGCCCTGGCCACCATGGAGCGCAACGTCGCGCAGTACCGCGGCATGGACGCCGCGCAGCGCGCCCGCCTCGAACGCCTGGTGCGCCGCTTCCTGCACGAGAAGACCTTCGTCGGCTGCGCCGGGCTGGAGGTCACCGACGAGATGCGGGTGACGGTCGCGGCCCAGGCCTGTCTCTTGCTGCTGGGCACCCGCGGCGAGGCGGTCTACCCGACCTTGCACTCGGTGCTGATCTATCCCGGCGCCTTCCTGGTGCCGCGCCGCCAGGTCGACGAGGCCGGCGTCGTGACCGAGGAGCGCCAGGACCTGCTGGGCGAGTCCTGGGGCGACGGCCGCGTGATCCTGTCCTGGGACCACGTGCAGCGCGCCGACAACGAGGAGCCGCCCTCGCATAATGTGGTCCTGCACGAGTTCGCCCACCAGCTCGACAGCGAGTCCGGCAGCACCAACGGCGCGCCCTACCTGGGTAGCGCCGAGCGCTACCGCAGCTGGTCGGAAGTGCTCTCGCGCGACTTCGCGGCGCTGCGCCACGATGCCTGGTTCGGCCACCGGGGCGTGCTCGACCACTACGGGGCCACCAACCCGGCCGAGTTCTTCGCCGTCGCGACCGAAGCCTTTTTCGAGCAGCCGCACCGGCTGGCCGAGCGCCACGGCGCCCTGTTCGAGGAATTCCTGAAGTATTACCGGGTCGATCCGCGCGCCTGGAGCGCGCCGCCGGCGCCGGAACCGGCATTCCACGGGATGGTCTACGGGCAATGGCAGTAAGCGTCTGTCCGGCGGGGAGCGCGCTTCCCGCCGAGTCCGGTCCTGAACTGCGTGCGTTTGCGTACAGAATATGCAGCCCAGCAGGAGCATGCTTCGGATAACCATCGATGCAGGAGAATTCCATGTCCACCATCATTGCAGGGCACTTCCAGCTCCAGGACGAGGTCGATGTGGCGCGCCGCGCCCTGGCCGACGCCGGCTTTCCGTCCGAGCGCATCAGCAGTTTCTACCTGAGCCAGGCCGGCCAGCACGACCTGACGCCGATCGGCGGCGACAACCAGCTCTCGCCCGGCGCCAAGGAAACCCCGGTCGGCGTCGTGCAGGGCTCGGCCACCGGCGGCGCCGTCGGCGCGGTGCTGGGCGCGGCCACGGCGCCGGTGACGGGGCCGGCAGGGCCGATCGTCGGCGGCCTGGTCGGGGCGCACGTCGGCTCGCTGTTCAGCTTTTCCAAGATGAAGGAAGCCGGCGAGCAGGAAGAGGGCGGCCGCGCCCCGGTCGAGCAGCGCATGGCCGGGATGCTGGTCGCCGTGGCCTTCGACGACGCCAACCTGGAGGGACGGGCCGTCGAGGTGCTGCGCAAGCTCGGCGCGCGCCAGATCGAGCGCGCGCGCGGCAACATCGTCGATGGCGACTGGGCCGACTTCGACGCCTCGGTCCCGCCCGAGATTCTGCATTGAAGCGCCTTACCTGAAGACGTAGAGCGCCTAACCAAACCTCCATAGCGGCGTTGCAGCTCCGCGCCGTACATGTGTACTGTCTTCGTCGCCGCGCCTTGCTCTGAAGGTTTTGTTAGGCGCTCTTAGCTGACAGCTTTGCGTCTTGCGTGGCCACAAAGCCACGCTCTTCTGTGCCTTTGATCCAGCTCAAAGTTCCCCTGGCCCCCGCTCCTAGACTTGTCGTTTCCGGCCGGGTGGCCGCGTTTGACAAGGGGAAAAGACATGGAAGAAAAACGAGTGGCGCTGGTGACGGGTGGCATGGGCGGCCTGGGCACGGCCTTGTGCCGCCGCCTGCATGATGCGGGCTTCACGGTCGCACTGACCTATTCACCAAGCAATACCACACCTGAAGCCTGGCTGGCGGCCCAGCGGGACGAGCACTACCGTTTCACCGCCTATCAACTCGACGTGACCGACTTCGATGCCTGCGCCGCCACGGTGGCGCGCATGGTGGCCGAACTGGGCCGTGTCGACGTGCTGGTCAACAATGCCGGCATCACGCGCGACCGCAGCCTGCGCAAGATGACGCTGGCCGACTGGCGGGCCGTGCTGTCGACCAACCTGGACAGCGTGTTCAACATGAGCCGCGCGGTGATCGAGCCGATGACGGCGCAACGCTGGGGGCGTATCGTGAACATTTCCTCGGTGAATGCGAATGCGGGCGCCTTCGGCCAGGCCAATTACTCGGCGGCCAAGGCGGGCATGCATGGTTTCACCAAGGCGCTGGCCCTGGAAACGGCGCGTCACGGCATCACGGTCAACACGGTCTCGCCGGGCTACCTGCGCACCAAAATGGTCAGCGCCGTGCCGGAAGAGATCATGCAGACCAAGATCCTGCCGCAGATCCCGGTGGGGCGCCTGGGCGAGCCTGACGAAGTGGCGGCCCTGGTGGCTTACCTGGCTTCGGATGCGGCCGGCTTCGTGACCGGCGCCGACATCGCCATCAACGGCGGCCAGCACATGCGCTAGCCTCTAGCGCTTCTCGGCGCGCGTCTGACAGCCGATGCACAGGCGCGCTTCGGGGCGCGCCTGCAGCCGCGAGTAGCCGATGTCGTTGCCGCATTCCTCGCACATGCCGTAGCTGCCGTCCTCGAACTTGGCCAGGGCATGGCGCAGCACCTGCATCTGCGCGGCATTGTGCCCCGCGGCTTCCAGCGCAAGATCGTTCAGGAGGCGCACGGTGGCCTTGTCGGCCGGGGAGGTTTCGATTTCCGGGACGGGGAGATCGTGTCCGTCGCCGGCCTGTGCGTCGGCAACACCGCTCAGCGCATTCAGGCGCGCCTCGAGCGTGGCGCGCAATTGCGCCAGCTGACCCTGGTCCAGGGCGGCCATGGCGATCGCGGCCATGTCAGTCCCACAGCGCGCCGGACGCCGGCGCGCTTCTCCCAATCTGTTGGAACGAAGGAAAGCGGTCCATCGCACACTCCCCACATGAATGCCTTGTGGGTTCAGTGTAGCGCGATGCGCCCGGGATGAACATGGGCGCACGCGCGCCGCGCGGTCCTAGCTGGTCTTGGCGGCAGGGGCGGGGGGATTGGTGGCCTCGATGGCTGCCATGTGGGTGCGGATCTTGTCGAGCGCCATGATGATCGGCGCGGCCTGGCCGGTTGCGGCCGCGCCCGCCAGGTGCAGCAGGCCGGCGACCAGGCCGGCGACGTCGCCGATCCGGGTGATCTTGCGTATCTTCTCGGCCGCCTCGGTGGTCAGGGCGATCACGCCCTGCTGCGACTTGCCGAGCGACTTGACGATGTAGGTGGCGGCATCGGCATACAGGCCGTTGGCGCGCTGGCGCAGGATGACCTCGTCTTCCAGCAGCGCGCGTGCGGCGGCCTGGACTTTCTCCGGGACTTCCCGCCCCTCGTAGGCGCGGATGTCGCGCATGATGCGCTCGTGGAGCTGGTCCGCGCAGGCGGAGAGCTGGTCGGCCAGCTCGACTATCTGGTTCACGCTGGCAAGGCCACTTTGGACCTGGCCGCCAGTGGCGGGCGCCACGGCCGGCGCCGCCTCGTCGTTCGTGGCGCCCGCCGGCGCCGCCTTGGTGTCGTCTTCCATACCGCCTCCGCAGATATCAGTCGCCCGACAGGCCTTCGCGGATCATCCGCAGGTCCCGTCCGTAATTGCCGAGCATGCGCCGCACGTCCGCCTCGGACAGCTTGTGCAGGTTCTCGCGCAGCTTCTGGTGCCCGAGCGCGACTTTCGTCAGGCCCTGCAGCGCCAGGTCGTAGCGGCGGTCGATCAGCTTGTATTCGCTCGACTTGTTCAGGTAATGCACCTTGGCGAGCGTGACGAGCATGCGGTCGCTGCTCCTGGTGTTGAACGGCAGCTCGACGTCGAAGATGCCCAGCACGGTCTTCTTCTCATTCTCGTTGGTCTTGTAGTACAGGCGGGTGAGCGAGATCATGGCTTCCAGCAGGGTCTGGACGTCGGCGTCGCCGTCGCGCACCATGGTTTCCACGCTGCGGTTCTGGTAGCCGGAGGCGATCACCCGCGTCAGCAGGCGCGTCAGGCCGGTGTAGGCGGCGATGTGGCGCTGCTGCAGGCCGGAGTCGGTATTCGCCTTGAGGCCATTGCCCAGGTCGTCGATGCGCTCGGACAAGTCGTAGCGCGTGTCGCCGGCCAGCAGGCTCAACGTCTGCATGTAGAGCACGACGGCTTTCTGGACGCTGACGAAGTCCTCGTACACGGCGCGCCGCTTGGCGTCGTTCTCGCGCGCGAGCTTGTCGGCGCTGGCGGGGAGGTAGGGCTGCTCGCGTTCGTAGGTGTCGCGGTAGCGCCGCGACAGCTCGGAATAGCCGCCCAGGCGCGCCGAGGCGTCGGCGAATTCGCGCACTTCGGTCAGGCTGACCGGGCCGCCGGTGCTGGCGCAGCCGCTCAGCAGCAGACCGGCGCCCAGCAGGGCGATCGCGGCAAGGTGACGAAACATCTTCATGGGGTCTCCTCTGAACGGCGAAGATGCCGGTCGGAAAGTCCCCATTTTGGCAAACGCCGCCGCGAGCAGCGTTGCAGTTGGTCAACTCAAGAGACCTTCTTCAGGTCGAAGTGCGGATTTTCGATGATGCCGAACAGGTTGCCGTAGGGATCGCGCACGGTGGCGACCTTGATGCCTTCGCCGACGTCGGCCACCGGCGACTCGACGGTCGCGCCCAGGCCGACCAGCCGCGCCACCTCGGCCTGGGCGTCCGCGGCGCCCCAGTAGGCGGTGGCGCCGGCAGTGCCCGGCACGCCGTCGGGCACCAGGCCGAGTTCGAAGCCGCCCACCTCGAAGCCGACGTAGAAGGGCTGGTCGAAGTAGGGCGCCTTGTCGAGCACGCGCCCATACCATGCGGCCGCCTCGCTCAGTTCGGTAACTGGATAGATGACGGTGCGCAGTCCCTGGATCATGCCGGTCTCCTTATTGTTAAGGAAGCAATCGTGCCAGCAAGCCCGACGCTTGTCAAAGTCTAGCTCCGCCGTTCGACCGCCGCCGGGCCGGCCAGTTCGGTGCGCCAGCGCAGGCCTTGCGCGGTGTCGCCGCGCGGCGTGTACTCGCAGCCGACCCAGCCGCCATAGCCGAGCTCGTCGAGCAGGCGGAACAGGTAGGGATAATTGATCTCGCCCGTACCCGGCTCGTGGCGCCCGGGCACGTCGGCCAGCTGGATGTGCCGGATCAGGGGCAGGAGTTCGCGCAGGCTGTTGGCGAGGTCGCCCTCCATGCGCTGCATGTGATAGATGTCGAACTGCAGGAAAAGGTTGTCGGCGCCGCATTCGGCGATGATGGCCTGGGCCTGGCGCGAGCCGGTCAGAAAATAGCCCGGCATGTCGCGGTCGTTGATCGGCTCGATCAGGAGGGCCAGGCCATGCTCCTTCAGCCTGGCGGCGGCATACTGGAGATTCGAGACATAGGTGGCGTGGGCGCGCTCCTGCGCCACATTCGGCGGAATCTTGCCGGCCATGCAGTGCAACTGTTTCACGCCGAGTTCGTCCGCGTAATCGAGGGCGAGTTCGACGCTGTCCTGGAACTCCTGGATGCGGCGCGGATCGCAGGCCATGCCGCGGTCGCCGGCCGCCCAGTCGCCGGGCGGGAAATTGTGCAGCACGAGCTGGAGGTCGTAGCGCGCCAGGCGCCCCGCGATCCATTCTGGTTCGCAGGCGTAGGGAAACTGGAACTCGACCGCGTCGAAGCCGGCGTCGCGCGCCGCCGCGAAGCGGTCGAGGAAGCTGAGCTCGGGGAAAAGCGTGCTCAGGTTGGCGGCGAATTTCGGCATGGGGCTACTCGCATGTTGACAGTCCGCTATCGTAGCATTCGTGTGGCGAAGCTGCCGGAGACGCTCAATTGTGCGTGCGCGTGACGCGCAAGACGCCGATGCGTTGACCGTAGGGTGGGCACCCTGTGCCCACGCGGAAGCTTGCGTCGTGTTTGCTGAGCAAGAACCCGGAGAGCCGCGTGTCGCCGGCGTCATTTGGGGATGCTCCGCGAACGCCGAAGGGGAAGGCATCCGATGTCGCCGCGTTCATGAGTTAACGTAGCGTTACTTTCCGCGTGGGCACAGAGTGCCCACCCTACGGTTCTCGATGCTGACAATAAAAAAAGGACAGGCCGGCATGACCGGTCCTGTCCTTTTGATGTCGCGTTAGCGCCGCTTAGCGGTCGCGTCCACCCTGGCGCGGCGCGGCGCCGCTGCGCGGACCACGGTTGCCGTTGCCGGAGCGGTTGCCGCCGCCGTTACCGGCGGGACGTGCGCCATTGCCGCTGCCGCCCGCTGGACGGCCGCCGTTGCCGGCGCCCGCGCTGGCGCTACGTTGGCCCTGGCCCTGGCCGCCGCGGCTGCCGCCTGGACGGCCGCCGCGGTTGGCGTGGCCCGGCGCGCCGCTGCGCAGCTGGATCGGCTGCGGCTTGGCGTTCAGGTCCGGCTCGAAGCCCGGGATCACGTGGCGCGGCAGGGTCTGCTTGATCAGCTTCTCGATGTCTTTCAGCATCTGGTGCTCGTCGACGCAGACCAGCGAGACCGCCTCGCCGGTCGCGCCGGCGCGGCCGGTGCGGCCGATGCGGTGCACGTAGTCTTCCGGCACGTTCGGCAGGTCATAGTTGACCACGTGCGGCAGCTGGTCGATGTCGATGCCGCGCGCCGCGATGTCGGTCGCCACCAGCACCTGCAGGCTGCCGTCCTTGAACTCGGACAGGGCCTTGGTGCGCGCCGACTGGCTCTTGTTGCCGTGGATCGCCATCGCGCCGATGCCGTCCTTGCCCAGTTGTTCGACCAGCTTGTTGGCGCCGTGCTTGGTGCGGGTGAAGACCAGCACCTGGTTCCAGCTGTTTTCCTTGATCAGGTGGGCCAGCATCGGGTGCTTCTTGTCGCGGTCGACCGGGTGGATTTTCTGCGAGATCACCTCGACGGTCGAATTGCGGCGCGCCACTTCGATCGAGGCCGGGTTGTCCAGCAGGCGGTCGGCCAGGGCCTTGATGTCGTCCGAGAAGGTGGCCGAGAACAGCAGGTTCTGGCGCTTCGGCGGCAGCAGGGCCAGCACTTTGCGGATGTCGTGGATGAAGCCCATGTCGAGCATGCGGTCGGCTTCGTCGAGCACCAGGATCTCGATCTTCGAGAGGTCGATCGTGCCCTGGCCCGCGTGGTCGAGCAGGCGGCCGGGGGTGGCGACCAGGATGTCGACGCCTTGCTTGAGCAGCTTGATCTGCGGGTTGATGCCGACGCCGCCGAAAATCACGGCCGAGTTCAGGTTGGTGTACTGGCCGTAGAGGCGCACGCTTTCTTCGACCTGGGCCGCGAGCTCGCGGGTCGGGGCCAGGATCAGGGCGCGGATGGCGCGCGGCGCGCTCTTGTTGCGCAGTGCCGAGCCGATTTTATCGGTCGACAGGCGCTGCAGCAGCGGCAGGGTGAAGCCGGCGGTCTTGCCGGTGCCGGTCTGGGCGCCGGCCAGCAGGTCGCCGCCGCCGAGCACGGCGGGGATCGCCTGGGCCTGGATCGGGGTCGGCGTGGTATAGCCTTGCTCAGTAACTGCGCGAACAATAGCGTCGGACAAGCCGAGGGTAGCAAATGACATAAATTCTTCTGGTAAGGTTGATTCCGCCGCCGGCGCAAGCGGCGCCAGGATCGGATGGGGCAGTCGATGCCGACGGCGCGTCATGCGCGCGCCGTTTGGGACCACGACTGATTATAGTGAATTTGTTGCGCTGTGGAAATACGAGTGCGAAAGGCCGCCGACATGCAGTCCGGCGGCCGTCAACCCGCTATTTTACGCGAAGTCGCAATTACGCGAACGGCACCATCAGGGGCACCATCTGCGCGAACACCTTCGGGCCGGCGGCAATGATGTCGCCCTTGTTCAGGTATTCGGACTCGCCATTGAACTCGCCGACGATGCCGCCGGCTTCGGTCACGAGCAGCGAACCTGCGGCGATATCCCAGATTTTCAAGCCCTTCTCGAAATAACCGTCGACGCGGCCGGCGGCCACGTTCGCCAGTTCCAGCGCGGCCGAGCCGGCGCTGCGCACGCCGTGGCAGCGCGAGGCGACCACTTCGTACATGCGCAGGTATTCGGCCAGCGCGCGCGGGTCCGGACCATGGCCGGCCGACAGCAGGGCCTTGCCGATGCGGTCGTGGTTGCGCACGCGGATGCGCTTGTCGTTCAGGTAGGCGCCGGCGCCCTTGGTGGCGGTGAACAGGTCGTTGCGGACCGGGTCATAGACGACGGCCTGGGTGATCACGCCGCGCTGCTGCAGCGCGATCGAGATGCAGTAGTTCGGGTAGCCGTGCAGGAAGTTGGTGGTGCCGTCGATCGGATCGATGATCCAGACGTATTCGCTTTCGTCGTTCAGGTTGCGCGACGGGCCCGATTCTTCGCCGAGGATGGCGTGGTCGGGGTAGGCTTTCAGCAGGGTTTCGACGATGGCTTGCTCGGAAGCCTGGTCGACGTCGGTGACGAAATCGTTGTGTTGTTTTTCCGAGACGGTAATACGGTCGAGGTCGAAGGACGCGCGGTTGATGACGGTGGCGGCGCGGCGTGCGGCCTTGATGGCCGTGTTGAGCATTGGGTGCATGGAGGCTTTTTCCGTAATTAAATGCTGACGCCCACGCGCAATCGGCGCCGTGAACCGTCGGAGTACAAGAGTGAATTATAAAGAGCAAAGCGGCGCCGAACCCGTTAGAATTCCGGCCCTTGATGCCGAAAACCCAATGTTCGTCGCCGCGCGATGACGCTATTTTAAATGAACCCGCCTGATTCCGACATCTCTCTTTTCAAACGACTGCGTTTCGTGCTGGTCGAAACCAGCCGCGCCGGCAATATCGGCTCGGTCGCCCGGGCCATGAAAACGATGGGATTTTCCGACCTGGTGCTGGTCGCGCCGCGCTGCGAAGATCCCCTGAACGACCCGGAGGCGGTGGCCTTCGCCAGCGGCGCGACCGACGTGCTTGCCGGCGCGCGCATCGTCGGCAGCATCGGCGAAGCGCTCGAGGGCTGCAATTTCGCGGCGGCAGTGTCGGCGCGCCTGCGCGAGTTCTCGCCGCCGATATGGACGCCGCGGGCCTTCTCCGCCCACGTGGCCGGGCAGAGCGAGCTGCACCCGGCCCTCATCCTCGGCAACGAACGCGTCGGCCTGCCGAACGAGATCGTCGAGCAGTGCAATGTGCTCATCAATATCCCGGCCAATCCCGCTTACTCGTCGCTCAACCTCTCCCAGGCGGCCCAGGTGCTGGCCTACGAATGCCGGATGGCGGCCGTCGGCGACGAGGTCGACAGCCGCGGCGTCGGCTTCCAGGGCGACGCCGCCAGCCTGGCCCAGATCGAAGGCATGTACGCCCACCTGGAAGAAGCCCTGGTGGCGGTCGGCTTCCTGAACGCGAACAACCCGAAGAAGCTGATGCCGCGCCTGAAGCGCCTGTTCTCGCGTACAGGGCTCGAGACCGAAGAGGTCAACATCCTGCGCGGCATCGCAAGCCAGATCCTGAAGCGCCAGGGCAGGTGAGGGGGGCCGGGCAGGGCTGTGCGCCCGGCGCTATACTGATGTGCATTGCCCTCACACCGAAGGAGTCAGCATGCCGTCCACCGAATCGTCTCTTACCGCAGGATCCGCCGGCGCGCAGCAAGTCATCGGCCTGATCGGCGGCATGAGCTGGAAAAGCTCGGCCGAATACTACCGCCTCATCAACGAGGACGTGAGCAAACGCCTCGGCGGCCTGCATTCGGCGCGCTGCCTGCTGTGGTCCTTCGATTTCGCCGACATCGAAGCGCTGCAGCGTACCGACCGCTGGGACGAGGCGGCCGCGCTGATGGTCGACGCGGCCCGCCGGCTCGAGCGCGGCGGCGCCGACTTCCTCGTCATCGCCACCAATACCATGCACATCGCGGCGCCCCAGGTCCAGGCCGCCACCAGCCTGCCCCTGCTGCACATCGCCGACCCGACCGCCGAACGCATCAAGGCCGCCGGCCTGCGCCGCGTCGGCCTGCTGGGCACCGCCTTCACGATGGAGCAGGAGTTCTACAAGGGCAGGCTGGCGCGCGAGCACGGGCTCGACGTGCTGGTGCCGGAAGCGCCGGAGCGCGCCGCCGTCCACCGCATCGTCTACGAGGAGCTGGTGCGCGGCCGCATCCTGGACAGCTCGCGCATGGCCTACCGCGAAGTCATCGCGGGGCTGGTCGCACGCGGCGCCGAGGCCATCATCCTGGGCTGCACCGAGATCATGCTCCTGATCGGTCCCGAAGACAGCCCGGTGCCCCTGTTCGACACCACCGGCCTGCACGCCGAGGCGGCGGTCCTGCGCGCGCTCGGTCTCGCGCAGGCCTGAGCCGGCCTCCCATCCTTACTGCGGCAGCCGCCAGGCGCGCAGGCTGGCCAGGACGGTGAGCAGCTCCGCCGGCTCGACCGGTTTTGCCACGTGCATCTGGAAGCCGCTCGCCAGGGCCCGCATCCGGTCCTGCACCCTGGCGTAGGCCGTCAGCGCGACGGCGGGGGCGCCGGCGCGGCCCAGGGCTTTCTCGCGCTTGCGCAGTGCGGCGATCAGCTCGTAGCCATCCGTGTCCGGCATGCCGATGTCGCTGACGATCAGGTCGGGCTCGATGGTCTCGTACAGGACCAGCGCTTCCTGGGCGCTGGCGGCCGTCTCGACCCTGGCGTGGACGCTCAGGAGGACCGAGGCCAGCATGTGGCGGGCGTCGTCGTCGTCTTCCACCAGCAGGACCAGCGCGCCCGCCAGGCCGAAGGCTTCCGGGGCCGCGGGCAGCCGCGCCACCGGCGCCGGCGCCGGCGCCGGGTTCGCGGCCGGCTGGTCCGGGCATGCCGGAAGGGGCAGGCGCACGACGAACTGCGCGCCTTGCCCGACCCCTGCGCTGGCCGCATGCACCGTGCCGCCATGCAGCTCGACCAGGTTCTTCACGATGGCCAGGCCGAGTCCGAGCCCGCCGTGCTTGCGCGTCGAGGTCGAATCGACCTGGGTGAAGGTGTCGAAGACGCGCGGCAGGTACTCGGGCGGGATGCCGGCGCCGGTGTCGCTGACCACGATCTCGACCTCCGACGCGCTTTTCTTCAGGACCAGCTGGACCTGTCCGCCGCCGGGCGTGAACTTGATGGCGTTCGACAGCAGGTTCCACACCACCTGCTGCAGGCGCTCGGGATCGCCCGAGACGGGCCCCGCGAGCGGATCGACGGCCAGCTGCAGGTCGATGTCCTTGGCCAGGGCGGCCGGGCGCAGGGCCTCGGCGGCCGCCTCGACCGCGGACTGCGGCGAGAACAGGCGCACATCCAGGCGCAGCTTGCCGTTGACGATGCGCGAGATGTCGAGCAGGTCCTCGACTATCTGGGCCTGCATGCGGGCATTGCGCTCGATCGTGCCGACGGCGCGCGTGCGCATCGCCTCGTCAAGCCTGCCCGAGCCGAGCATCTGGGCCCAGCCCAGGATCGAGGTCAGGGGCGTGCGCAGTTCGTGCGACACCGTGGCCAGGAAGTGGTCCTTGGCGTCGTTGGCGCGGGCCGCTTCCTCGTACAGGCGCTGCTTTTCCAGCGCGTCCTGCTCGGCCCGGCGCCGCGCGAACAGCGCTTCCTGGTAGAGGGCGGCCTTGTTCAGGCCGATCGCGGCCTGCGCAGCCAGGGTCTCGACCAGGCGCTCGTGGCTTTCGGTGAAGCGGTCGGGCTCGGCGTGGCCGAAGAACAGCCCGCCGATGACTTCGCCATTGCCGAGGCTGACGGGGGCGGCGAGGTAGGAGCAGACCGGCAGGTGCCCCGGCGGCATGCCGTGGTGGGGCGCCATCTTGCCGTAGCGCGGATCGCGCCGGATGTCGCCGCTGCGGATGGCCTTCTCGCCGCGGAAGGTCGGGCCGAACAGGTGGGTGGCGCGGGGCAGCGGGAACTGGCTGAAGTGTTCCTTCGGCACCCCGGCAATCGTGTACAGCGTATAGCTTTCGCCCTTTTCGTCCTTCACGTTGTAGAAGAAGGCGCCGAACTGGGCGCCGGTCAACTGCGTCGCGGCGTCGGTCACGGCCTGCACGATCTTCTCGTGGTCGAGCTCCTGCAGGATCAGGAGGCCGATGGCGTGCAGGGCGGCGCGCTCCCTTTCCTGCTGGAGATGGGGACGTGCGTCCTGCACCTCGATCACGGTGCCGACCACCCTGCCGTCGCGATGGACCAGGCTGGCCGTGAAGTGGACAGGATAGAAGCTGCCGTCGCGGTGCACGAAGGTCTCCTCGCCGCGTTCCTGCATGTTCAGGGGCGCGGCCCGGTCGATCGGGCATTCCGCGAGCGGATAAGGCGAGCCGTCCGGCCGCGTGTGGTGAACGAAATCGTGCAGCGGGGCGCCCAGGACTTCATCGAGGCGATAGCCGGTGAGCTGCTCGGCGGCCGGGTTCATGTAGACGCAACACTGGCCTTCGTCCATCACGAAAAGCGCGACGGTGGCGTTCTCGCAGACATCCTGGAGGTGGGACAGCAGACTTTGATCGAGGGGCGCGGACACGTGCAACATGGAAAAAATATGATTGCCTGATTATACGTGTGCCCGGCAGAAACGCCGCGCATGCCGCCGCGTGGGCCGTCGTGTGGCCGCTACGCGGCGCCGGTCGGCCACGCCGGCGAACCGAAGGACTGGCCGGGCCGGGCGACGCGGCCAGGTCCTGGTCGAGACGGGCGCTTCAGCCGCGCCGCGCGGCTTCGATGGCGGCGATGTCGATCTTCCCCATGCCCATCATCGCTTCGAAGGCCCGCTTCGCCGCCGCCGCATCGGGGTCGGCGATGGCCTCGGTGAGGACGCGCGGCGTGATCTGCCAGGACAGGCCCCATTTGTCCTTGCACCAGCCGCAGGCGCTTTCCTGGCCGCCGTTGCCGACGATGGCATTCCACAGGCGGTCGGTCTCCGCCTGGTCGTCGGTCGCCACCTGGAAGGAAAACGCCTCGCTGTGGCGGAAGGCCGGGCCGCCGTTCAGGCCGAGGCAAGGGATGCCCATCACCGTGAATTCGACGGTCAGGACATCGCCCTGCTTCCCGGCGGGGTAGTCGCCCGGGGCGCGATGCACCGCTTTGACTTCGCTGTCCGGAAACGTCTCGGCATAGAACTGGGCGGCGTCCAGCGCCGTACCGTTGAACCACAGGCAAATCGTGTTTTTGCTGACCATGGCATTTCTCCGACGGTTGAGGAAACGATAGCGTGAATCAGGATCGGCGTTCCGGGCGCAATGATGGCCTGCTTACGGCGCCAGCGCAATCACTTCGTCGCCCGGCATCGGCCGGCACTCGGCGCCCAGCGGCTCCCAGCCCCGCCGCACCACGATGCGCTCGCGGTCGTGGCAGACCTCCACGCGCCGCGTTCCCGGCGCCTCGCGGCGCACGAAGTCCTCGATCGCGGCGGGCACGCTCACGCGCAGCGCGAGGGCATGGACGTCGTCGAGCGGATGATCGTTCAGGTGCACCAGCGGCACGAACTGGCCGGCGAACATCAGCAGGCGCGAGGGAATCCGGACCGGGCCGGCCGTGTAGCCCTGGCCGCGCAGCCAGTCCTGGGCTGCCTCGCGCACGCCAGCGCGTGCGCCGGCCCGGCTGCCGGGATGGCCCCAGGCGCTGGCGATCAGCTCGGCCAACCACTGGTTGCAGTTCTGGTAGCGCGTGCCGAAGGCATAGGCGTTGGCGCTGTACTGGCCGGCCAGCAGCGACAGCGCCAGCGGCTTGTCGAGCGCCGCCTGGGCCAGGGATGCGGCTTTGTCCTCGGGCGGGAACAGCAGCGCGACGTGGCCGCGCGCGGGCGCATCCGCGCCCAGGGCGAAGCCGGCCACGCCCTGGTCGAACAGGCGCGGGCGCGATTCCTCGCAGGCGTAGTAGAGCTGGCGCACCGCCCAGGGGCCGCCCGGATTGTCCTTCAGGGCGATGCCGGCATGCGAGTAGAGCAGGCCGAAGCGGGAGAGGTCGACGCCGGCGCGCGCGATCAGGGCCACCTCCTGGCCCGAGCGTTCGAGCTCGGCCTTGACCGCGCCGGCGAAGCGCAGCACGCGGTCCTGGTCGGCGGCCGTGATCGCCCGCGGCCGCTCGCAGAAGGTGGGAAGGCCGGCCCAGGCGCCGCCGCAGGCGGACAGCGCAAGCAGGGCGGCGCCGGCGCGCAGGAACATCAGATCGCGACTTGTTGCGAGCCCAGTTCGCGGTACCAGTCGTCCTGCAGGGCCAGGAAGAAGGGCTGCTTGTCGTCGGCGTGGGCGAATTCGTAGCCGTAGACGCGCTCGTCGACGCGCACCAGTTCGCCCGCGTTCACGCCGCGCTCGGCCAGGGCGCGGTTCGGCACGTCGAGGTAGAACTCGCGCACCGGGCCGGCGGCGGTGGCGCGCAGGGTCATACGGGTGGTGTCCGTCTTGGCCGGCGCCTGGGCGATGTCGATCACGCGGTATTCGCCCGCGGCCACGCGGCGGTCGTCGCCCGAACTGTCGCTCGAGGCGCCGATCGAATCGGAAACGCTGCCCGACGAGGCGGAACCCGCGCTCGAGGCCACGGAGGAAGCGCTGTCGGCATGGGCCGGCAGGGCGCAGGCGGCGGCAAGGGCGGCCAGGCAAATGGCGCGGGAGAAAATAGAAATGGTCATGGAAGTCTTTCGTGGTCGAGCAGAATGCGCATATGGTACAAGCCCGGGGCGCTGCTGAGAAGGCGCACTCGTGCGGCTTGTCCGATTGTGCCGACGAAGTGGTGAGCGCCAACGCGCTTGCTGGCCCATACCCGCAGGGTGGACGGCTCCACCCTGACGCCCGCGCCCACGCCGCGTGGACGCCGCCCGCGCGTTCAGCCACGCATGCGGGCCGCGGCCGGATCGAAGCCGCTTGAACGCCTGGGCGCCGTCCCGGCAGCGTGTGCACGCAGGATCGGGCGCAGCCGCCCACCCTACGGCCGGCGCGCTGCTTGTGCAAATAAAATTTGCATCCGGGCCGGCGTATGCAAAGCTTGTTTGCACAGTTGTCATATTCACCATCATTTCGACGATGTCCTCTAGTTCCTGCCCGGCTAGGCCGCATTGCTTTGGCGTACACTATGGCGATAACAACAAGGATCCACCGATGGAGACTAGCCGCAGAACCTTCCTGAAGTCGGGCGCATTGGCCGCGCTCGTCCTGGCCGCCGGCGGCGGCATCTGGCGCGCCACCCAGGCGCCGGCGCCGCGGCGCTTCGTGCTCGACGGCGAGGCGCGCGCCGCGCTGGGCGCCATCGTGCCGGCGATCCTGGCCGGCGCCTTGCCGCCTGATGCCGCCGAACGCAAGGCCGCCATCGCCGCCGCCATCGAAGGCGTGCATGCCGCCATCGACAAGTTGCCCCTGGCCGTGCAGAAAGAGATCCAGGACCTGTTCGGCCTGCTCGCGCTGGCGCCGGCGCGCAGGCTGCTCACGGGGATCTCCGGCGGCTGGGGCGCGGCCCGCGAAAGCGAGGTCGCGGCCTTCCTGCAGGACTGGCGCACCCACCGCTTCGCCCTGCTGCGCACCGCCTACGGCGCGCTGCACGACCTGGCGCTGGGCGCCTGGTATACCCAGCCCGCCAGCTGGCACGCGATCGGCTATCCCGGCCCGATCAAAGAACTGTCCTGAGGAAGCGGCCATGATCGAACAAGCCATCCAACCCGCCGCCGGCATCGTTCCGGACCCGATCAGGGACGGCATCGCGCGCGGCTGGAAGATCCTCGACGCCTCGACGCTGGAAACCGACCGGACGCTGGAGGCCGACGTGGTCATCGTCGGCAGCGGCGCCGGCGGCGGCGTGACGGCCGAGATCCTGGCGCTGGCCGGCCTGAAGGTGCTGATCCTGGAAGAGGGCGCGCTGCGCTCCTCGCGGGACTTCAAGATGCGCGAGGCCGATGCCTACCCTTCGCTCTACCAGGAGTCGGCCGCGCGCCAGACCCTCGACAAGGGCATCAAGATCCTGCAGGGGCGCACCGTCGGCGGCTCGACCACCGTCAACTGGACCTCGAGCTTCCGCACCCCCACGCCCACGCTCGACTACTGGCGTGCGAACTTCGGCCTGGCCGGCTTCGACATCGAGTCGATGGCGCACTGGTTCGCCGTCATGGAAGCGCGCCTGAACGTGAGCGACTGGCAGGCGGCGCCGAACGAGAACAACGACCTGCTCAAGCGCGGCGCCGACAAGCTCGGCATCTCCTCCGGCCTCATCCGCCGCAACGTCCGCGGCTGCTGGAACCTCGGCTACTGCGGCATGGGCTGCCCGACCAACGCCAAGCAGTCGATGCTGGTCACCACCATTCCCTCGGCGCTCGACCATGGCGCCCAGCTCGTCACGCGCGCCCGCGCCGAACGCTTCGTGTTCAAGGGCGACCGCGCCGACGAGCTGCTCGCCACCTGCCTGCAGCCCGACGGCGTGGCGCCGAACGGCCGCAGCCTGCGCCTGCGCGCCAAGCATTTCGTGGTGGCCGGCGGCGCCATCAATTCGCCGGCGCTCCTGATGCGCTCGAACGCGCCCGACCCCAGGAACCTGCTCGGCAAACGCACCTTCCTGCATCCGACCCTGATCTCGGCCGGCATCTTCCCGCAGCGCGTGGACGCCTGGGCCGGCGCGCCGCAGACCGTGTATTCCGACCACTTCCTGCACACCGCGCCGATCGACGGCCCGATGGGCTACAAGCTGGAAGCGCCGCCGCTGCATCCGGTGCTGCTGTCGACGACGATGAACGGCTTCGGCCGGGACCATGCCGCGATGATGCGCCAGTTCCCGCACATCCAGGGCATGCTGGCCCTGTTGCGCGACGGCTTCCATGAAGACTCGCCGGGCGGCGCGGTGCGGCTCAAGGACGGCGCCGGCGTGCTCGACTATCCGCTCAACGACTTCCTCTGGGACGGCGCCCGCCGCGCCCTGCTCACGATGGCGGAAATCCAGTTCGCCGCCGGCGCCAACAGCGTGCGTCCGGCCCACGAGACCGCCCGCGCCTACACGAGCTGGGCCGAGGCGAAGCGCGAGATCGCGGCGCTGCCCCAGCAACTGCACATGACGCGCGTGGCCTCGGCCCACGTGATGGGCGGCTGCACCATGTCCGGCGACGAGCGCCTCGGCGTCACCGCGCCCGACGGGCGCTACCGGGGCGTGGCCAACCTGTCCGTGCACGACGGCTCTCTGTTCCCGACCTCGATCGGTGCCAACCCCCAGCTCTCGATCTACGGCATCACGGCGCGCCTGGCGAGCGGCCTGGCGCACGATCTGACCGGCAGGCCGGCGCCGCGACTCGCGGGGTGAAGCGATGAACGCCAGGCGCATGACACGGCTGGTGCTGCTGGTGCAGGCGCTGGCGGCGCTGGCGATCGGCCTGGCCGTCTGGCGCTGGGGCGGCGCGCCGCCCTGGCTCGCGGCCATCGTCGGCCCCGGCTGCGTGGTGCTGGTGCGCCTCCTGATCAACATGAACAACTTCCTGCTCAGCGCCTTCTTCGCCAGCCCGACGCCGCCGGCCTACCGCGTAGGCCCTGGCGCCTTCGCGCGCATGCTGGCCGCCGAGTTCAGGGCCAGCATGCTGGCCACCTCCTGGCTGATGCCGCGCGCCACGTCCTGCCTGCGCGTCTATCCGGATGCGCCCACCGTGCCCGTGCTGCTGGTGCACGGCTATGGCTGCAACGGCGGCTACTGGGCCGGTCTCGGCCGGCGCCTCGAGCGCGCGCGCATCAGCCACGCCACCGTCGACCTGGTGCCGCTGGCCGGCGATATCGATGGCTATGTGCCGCTGGTCGAGCGCGCGGTCGAGGAGCTGCGCGCCGCTACCGGCGCCGGTCAGGTGGCGATCGTCGCCCACAGCATGGGCGGGCTGGTGGCGCGCGCCTGGATGCGCAGGCACGGCGCCGCGCGGTTGGCGCGCCTGGTCACGCTCGGCACGCCGCACTTCGGCACCGGCCTGGCGCGCTTCGGGCTGGGCGTGAACGCCCGGCAGATGGGACGCCGGGGCGACGCCGCCAGCGCCTGGCTGCGGGCGCTGGCCGACAGCGAGGACCGCGAGCGCCGCGCCCTCGTCACCTCGATCTACTCGCACCACGACAACATCGTTTCGCCCCAGACGTCCAGCGAGCTGCCCGGCGCGCGCAACATCGCCTTCGGCGGCGTCGGCCACGTGGCGCTGGGACACGATGCGCGCGTGCTGGATGCCGTCATGGACGAGCTGGCGGCGCTCGCCGCCGGCCCGGGCCAAGCCCCGGGTCAGGCGTCGGCTTGCGCCGCCGATCAGGCATCGCGGCGGGCCGCTCCACCGGCGTGATACAGTCCGTCATGACGACTTCCGGAGCCAACGTGGCGGCACGCATCCATATCCTCGACGACGATCCCCAGTCCTTTGCCGCCATGGCGCGCCTGTTGCGCGAGCGCGGCCATGTCGTCAACACCGGCGCCCACGATCCGCTGCCGCCCGACCTGGTGCTGTGCGCCGCGCGCCATGACCGCGCCATCGGCCTGGCGGCAGGCAAGCGCGGCGCGCTGGTGGTGCTGGCCGGCCCCGGCGAAACCCGCGAGCGCGACGCCCTGCTGGCCGCCGGGTTCGACGGCTACATCGCGCTGCCCTTCGAGGCCGGCAGCTTCGCCGACGAAGTCGAGGCCTTCCTGCCGGCGCCGGCGCCGGCCCTGCTGCTGGTCGACGACGACGCCTTCATGCTCGAGGTCCTGGCCGACCTGGTGGAGCAGGAGGGCTGGCGCGTGCTGACCGCATCCTCGGGCGAACAGGCGCTGGCCCGGCTTGCGCGCGAGCCGGCGGCGGTGGTGGTAAGCGACCATTTCATGCCGGGCATGCGCGGCGCGGCGCTGCTGGCGCAGGTGCGGCGCCTGTATCCGGCCACGGTGCGCATCCTGCTTTCCGGCGAGGTGGAAGAGGAAGAGATCCAGGAGGCGCTGGAGAGCGGCGCCGCCGACCGCTTCTACGCCAAGCCCTGGATGGGCGAGGCGTTGATGGCGGCCCTGCGCGAGGCCGCGCTTCTTCAGCGCAGGCGCGCGAGCGTTTAGAATCCACGTTCTAGCGGGCGCTCCTACAATGGGCCGATAGCGAATGAGGATGCAATGAACAAGAAGATCAAGGACCTGGAGCAGGAAGAGGAAGAACTGGCGCGCGCGGTGCGCAGCTCGGCGCAGCAGATCTGGCAGGCGGGCCTGGGCGCCTTCGCCAAGGCCCAGCAGGAGGGCGGACGCGCCTTCACCCGCCTGGTGCGCGACGGCACCGAGCTGCAGAAGCGCGCCCGCAAGGTGGAGGACGCGACCGACACGGTGGCGCGCAAGGCCGAGCGATCGAGCCGGCGCGCATCGAGCACCTGGGGCAAGCTGGAACAGGTGTTCGAGGAGCGCGTCGCCCGCGCCCTGGCCGTCATCGACGTGCCGGCGCGCAGCGAGATGGAAGCGCTGAACCACCGCATCGACGAGCTCGAACGCATGCTGGCCGAGCTGAGCGTGGGCGCGCCGAAGCCGCCGGCGCCGAGGAAGCCCGCGGCGAAGAAGGCGGCGGCCAAGTCAGCCGCCAAACCTGCCGCCAAGCCAGCCGTCGGGAAGGCGGCTGCGAAGACGCCGGCGGCAAGGAAGCCGGCGGCGAGGCCGACAACGCGGCCGGCGCGCGGCGATGGCGCGTGAAGCCGGACCGCCGGCAGTGTCGCCGGGGTGGCGTTCGATGTTATGCTTGCGGGTGACACCATAAATGCCGCCTTCCATGCTACAGAAAGCTCCACGCCGCACCCGTGAACGCATCCTCGAGCTCTCGCTCAGGCTGTTCAACGAGTTCGGCGAGCCGAACATCACGACCACCGTCATTGCCGAGGAGATGAATATCTCGCCCGGCAACCTGTACTACCATTTCCGCAACAAGGACGACATCGTCAACTCGATCTTCGTCCAGTTCGAAGCCGAGATCGAGCGCATCCTCACGGTCCCGGCTGGACGGCGTTCGAACATGGAAGACGTGTGGCTCTACCTGCACCTGATGTTCGAGCTGATCTGGCGCTACCGCTTCTTCTACCGCGACCTGAACGACCTGCTCTCGCGCAACCGCAAGCTCGAGCTGCACTTCAAGGCCATCCTCGCGCACAAGATCAAGGTCGCGCGCCAGCTCTGCGAAGACTTGCGCAGCGAAGGCTCGCTCGACGCCGGCGACCAGCAGATCAGCGCGATGGCGACCAACATGGTGGTCGTCGCCACCTATTGGCTGTCCTACGAATACGTGCGCAATCCGCGCAAGTACAGCGAGCAGCAGGCCATCGCCGATGCGCTCGCGCGCGGTTGCTACCAGGTGCTGTCGATGCTCGGCCCCTACCTGCGCGGCGACACCCGGCTGCTGTTCGAGAAGCTCTCCGAGGAATACCTCAAGAAACTCCCGGAAGAGGGCCGCGACCCCAGCGCTTGAAGGCCCGAGCGCTTCTGAATGTTTTGGATCAAGCATGAAATCTATTGCCGTCTACTGCGGCGCCTCGAACGGCGCCAAGCCCATCTACGCCGACGCGGCGCGCCTGCTCGCGCGCGCCCTGGTCGACCATAACATCGCGCTGGTCTACGGCGGCGGCAAGGTCGGCCTGATGGGCGTGATCGCCGACGAGGTGCTGCGCCTGGGCGGCGAAGCCACCGGCGTGATCCCGCGCGCCCTGGTCGAGCGCGAAGTCGGCCACGCCGGCCTGACGCGCCTGTTCGTGGTCAAGGACATGCACGAGCGCAAAGCCATGATGGCCGACCTGGCCGAAGGCTTCATCGCCATGCCGGGTGGCTTCGGCACGCTGGAAGAACTGTTCGAGATGGTGACCTGGGCCCAGCTCGGCATCCACGCCAAGCCGATCGGCCTGCTCAATACCGAGGGCTTCTACGACGGCCTGGCGGCCTTTGCGCGCCACCAGGAGCAGGAAGGCTTCGTGCGCACGGCGCACGTGGACCTGATGAACATCGATGCCGATGCCGAGGCGCTGGTGAAGCGCCTGCGCGCGCTGGCCGGACCCGCGGTATGAGGTAGGGTGGGCGGCTCCAGTCGGGACTGCGAACCGACGCGCCGGTTGCGCCGCCCACGCGTTCGACAGTCCGGCGCAGACCGCGTCGGTTCACGCAGTCGTTGAACTGCTTGGCCAACACGACGCAGGCGCCACGCGTGGGCACGGGGGCGCCCACCCTACGCCGATGCCGGCGTTTCCGTTTCGTTCGGCTGTAGCTGGGTCAAACTCCCGCAGCTCCCCGGCCGCGCCACGTGCAGCGCGACCAGCTTCGCGATCTCCTCGGCCGTCACCGGCTTGCTGAACAAATAGCCCTGCATTTCGTCGCATTCGTTCTCGCGCAGGAACCGGCACTGCTGCTCGGTCTCGACGCCTTCGGCGATCACCTTGAGGTTCAGCTTGTGGCCGAGCGAGATCACCGCCATCGCGATCGCCTGGTCGTCGGGATTGTCGGCCAGTTCGCTCACAAAGCTCTTGTCGATCTTCAGGCGGCTGATCGGGAAGCTCTTCAGCGAAGACAGGCTGGAGTAGCCGGTGCCGAAGTCGTCGATCGACAGCGACACCCCCATCGCCTTCAGTTCGCGCATGGTCCCGACCGACTTCTGCAGGTCGCGCATGATCAGGCTCTCGGTCACTTCCAGCTCCAGCAGCGCGGGCGGCAGGCCGGAGTCGACGAGGGCGGCGGCAACCCGGTCGACCAGGCGCGCTTCCTCGAACTGGCGCGCCGAGACGTTCACCGAGACCGTGATCGGCCCCATGCCGGCTTCGCGCCAGGCCTGGGCCTGGCGGCAGGCGGTGCGCACCACCCAGTCGCCGATCGGCACGATCAGGCCGCTTTCCTCGGCCAGGCCGATGAAGCGCTGCGGCGGCACCACGCCGTGTTCCGGGTGGCGCCAGCGGATCAGGGCTTCGACGCCGAAGATGCGTCCGCTCTTCAGGTCGACCTTGGGCTGGTACAGCAGGTAGAAGCTGTTGTCGCCGCCGCCGTCGACGGTCGCCTGGACCGCCTGGCGCAGGCCTTCGAGCAGCACCAGCTTTTCCTCGACGCTGGCGTTCATCTCGCGCGCGTAGAACTGGAAGTTGTTGCTGCCCAGGTCCTTGGCGCGGTACATCGCGGCGTCGGCGTTCATGAGCAGGGCGCTGGCGTCGAGCCCGTCGCGCGGATACATCACCACGCCCATGCTGCAGCTGACCTGCACCGCCTGGCCGGCGACCTGCACCGGTTCGGTGACGGCGACGCGGATCTTTTCCAGCAGCGGCGCCAGCGCCTTCGGGTCCTGGCCCTGGCCCTGGTCCGGCAGCAGGATGACGAACTCGTCGCCGCCGAAGCGCGCCAGGGTATCGTTGCGGCGCAGGCAGGCGCCCATGCGCTTGCTGACCACTTTCAGCAGCTCGTCGCCGGCCTTGTGGCCGAGGCCGTCGTTGACCAGCTTGAAGCCGTCGAGGTCGACGAAGGCCAGCGCCACGCCCTCGCCGTTGCGCGCGGCGTTGCGGATCGCCTGGTCGATGCGGTCGTGCATCAGGGTGCGGTTCGGCAGGCCGGTGAGCTCGTCGTGGTGGGCCATGTGGAAGATGCGCTCCTCGGCCAGCTTGCGCTCGGTAATGTCGCGCACGATCGCCACCACGCCGTCCTCGACCGCCACCACCTGGCGGTGCAGCCAGCGCCCCTGGGCGCTCGGGGCATGGGCCTGCCATTCGCCTTCGCGCGGCTGGCCGGTGGTGGCCACCAGCGCCAGGTCCTCGAAGATGCCGTTGCTGCGGAAGTGGGGCAGCAGCTCGCACAGGCGGGTGCCGCACAGCGTCTCGTGGTCCATGCCGAAGATGGCTTCGGCGGCCGAGTTGGCGGCCTCGATCTCGAAATCGAGCACCGTGCCGCGCAGGTCGCGCACCGTGCGCAGCACGACGAAGGCGTCCAGGCTGCCTTCGGATGCGGCGGCATAGGTCTCCTGGGCGCGGCGCGCGCGGCGCCGTGCTTTCGTCAGCTGCCAGGACCATACCGAGATCACCCCGACCACCGCCAGCAGCAGGGCGCTGGCGGCGCCGGCGGCCAGCAGCCAGGTGCCGCGGCTCTGCTCGAAGGACGCGAACTGCTCGTCCTGCGCCAGGCCGACCACCACCGCCAGCGGGAAGCCGTGCAGGCGCCGCACGCTGGTGTAGCGCGCCAGGCCGTCGGGCGCGCCGCGGCGCAGCATCACCGTTTCCTGTGCCGCGTGGCCCAGTTCGATGCGCTGGCCCCAGCTGACCTCGTCGCCGATGCGCAGCGCGCGCATCACGCCGTCGGTGCCGGCCAGCCCCAGCATGCCGTGCTCGCCATCGCGCCCGTGCTCGTAGGCGCTGGTGAAATAGGCCGGGTCGACCTCGACGATGGCGATGCCGGCGAAGCGGCCGGCGGCGTCGTTGATGCGGCGCGTGAAGTGCAGGTGGGGCTCGGATTTGACGGCGTCGCCGACGGTCGCCCCGACGAAGGGCTGGCCCTCGTCGTTGTCGCGGTGGTAGAGGAAGTAGGCGGCGTTCGAGACGTCGAGCGCGCCTTCGTCCGGGTTCCTGGCGACGATGCGCCCGTCGCGGTCGGCGATGGCGACCACGAACACCAGCGCGGGGGGCAGCAGGCCCTGCTGGCTCAGCGCGGGCAGGGCGCCTTGCGTGCCTTTCAGCTCGACCGCGTACTTGAGCACCTTCAGGGTCTGGTCGATGCCGTTCAGGCTGCGCGCCATCTGGGCCTCGTAGGTGTCGAGCCGCTCGCGCGTGGCCGCTTCGGCGGCGATGCCCGCGGCCTGGCGTTCCGATTCGATGAAGCGCAGCGTCAGCGGCCACATCGCCGCCACCAGCAGCAGCGCGAACAGGGGCAGGGCCACGTGGGTTTCGAGCGCGCGGCCGAGCCGGCGCGCCAGGCGGCTGCGGCGCGCCGGGCGGCGCGTTGCGAGCTTGGGTGTCCTCATATGTCCTCTCAGTTCACCAGCAGGACCTGGCGCACGCTGGGGTCGAGCGCATCGCGCTCGATGTAGCCGATCAGGCCGGGGTCCTCGGCGACGGCGCGGCGCACGGCGGCGCTGCCCTGCAGCTCGCGCGGCGGCTGGCCGCGGCCGGTGAACACCATCTTCGACCAGTGCGCCTTGAGCAGGGCCGGGCTCTTGCCGGCAACGCGCTGGTAGAAGGTGTTGCGTTCTTGGGAGCCGAGCGGCTGGTCGACGGCCTCGGCCAGCGCGCCGCCCGGGAAGCGCGGGCTCTGGCCGAGGAAGATCGCGGCCACCTGGTCGGGGCGCAGCGTCTCGACGGGACTGCGGGCCGAGACGATCACCACCAGCTCGGCGGCCTGGCCGGCCGCGCAGGCAAGCAGCAGCGCCGCGGCGGCAAGCAGCCTGGAAATTGGGTTGCGCATGGCTGCCTCAGAACACGAAGTCGAGCGTTGCACTGCTGACGTGCGCCGTCCGGCCCGAGCGGAAGTCCGGGCCCAGGTTCATCATCGTGCCGCGCGAGCCGGCGCGCGGGGTCACGCGGTCGTACTGCAGCTTGAGGGCGGCGTTCGAGGCCAGGTCCCAGCGCAGGCCGGCGCTGACGGTGGACTGCGAGGCGATCGTGCGCAGCATCGTCGCGACGCCCTCGTTCAGGGCCGCACCCGCCGCGGCGAGGTCCGCCGGCAAACCGTCCAGCACCAGCGCATGCGGGCCTTCCGGCTTCTTGCCCCAGATGCGGGCGTAGCTGAGATAGGGGGTGAGCGCGCCGCGACGGAAGCCGCTGCTGGCATAGACCGAGTTGGTGGTCCCGAGGAAGGAATTGACCCGGTAGTGGCCGGCTTCGGCCATGACGAACCACTGGCCCGGGTCGTAGTTCATGCCGATACTGGCGGCGTTGGCGCGCTTGCGCTCGGTGGCGACGGCGCTCGCCACCGCCTCGCCCTGTTCGCCGAAGGCGCGCAGGCCCGCGAACAGCTGCGGGTAGAGCGACACCGTCAGGCGCGTGGTGAGGATCGAGGCGCGCACGCTCAGGTCGCCGCGCTCGATGGTGTGCGACAGGCCGGCGATGTCGCTGCCGCGCAGCCGCGCGCCGTCGTACAGCGCGATGTCGGTGCGGCCGGCGAAGGCCTGGGTGGTGCCGCGCAGCGTGTCGCCGTTCCAGCGCCAGCTGAGATCGAGGCCGTCGCTGCTCGACAGCGGCACGGCGCCATAGACTTCGACCGGCGTGCGCGCCCAGGGATAGGCGTAGCCGACCTTGCGGTAGTCGGCGGCGACGAACATCGGCAGCGCGATGCGCCCGACGCGCAGCGCCACTTCCGGCGTCGCCTGGTATTTCACGTTGGCCCATTCCACACGCGGCCGGTAGCTGTAGTCCAGGCGCTGTTCGCTCACCACCTGCAGCACCGCCGACCAGCGCTGGTCGATGTGCAGGTCGACCTGCGCGCCCAGCTTGCTGTCCACGTGCGGGCTCCAATCGTGGGTGCGGCCGGCGCCGTCGCCCTTCATCGCCGACGAACTGTAGTCGGCATTGTGCTCGCTCGAATGGGCGGCGCCGAGCGTGCCGAAGCCGGACAGCTTCCAGGTCGGTGTCGTGTCGTCGGCGGCCTGGGCGGCGCCGGTCAGGGTCATGGCCAGCAGGCTGGCGCGCACGGCGCCGGGCATACGCCTGCCGCAAGATTGGAACGGGTGCATGGTGTCAGTGTCCTCAAGAATCCTTCGCGGCGGCGAAGGCGGCGAAGGAAATCGGGCGGCCGCCGAGGCTGGTGCTGGCGGACCGGTTACGTGCACGATCTTATGTGCACGATGTTACGCGCACGATATTACGTGCGCGATCCTGCGTGCATGACGCACGGAAAGACTTTAGCGAACGCATACGTGAAAGTCGATAAATTTGCGTGAGGAAACTTAGAGTCGGTCCACTATCGTTGTGCTGCGGCAACGAGTGTTATCGGCGTCATATCGATCGTCATCCGGCTTGTGCACTGTGCTGGGGCGGACAGGCCGCGCCGGGGTCGCCAGTTTGGCGCGTTAGCAAGTATGATGGCGCATACAGGCCGTCACGTCGACGCCCTCCTCGCCGGAACCGATCACGAAACGATGCGCCGCTGGGTACTCATCATTCTGCTGCTGGTCTATCCCTTCCAGGTTGCCCTGGCAATGGCCGACCGCTGCTGCGTGACGACGCCGGCCGGCCTCACCCATCACGTCGCCGCGGACGTGCAGGGCGCCGCGGCGCTCCAGCCGGTATTCGTGGCCGACGACGGCTATTCCCTGCTGGCCGATCCGCATTGCGCCGCGTGCAGCCTGGGCCACAGTGTCGGCCTTCCTTCCGTTGCGTCGGCCCTGCCTGGCGCTGCGCATCAGTCCAGCGTTGCCGCCGCCGCGCTGCCTTTCCTGGCGCCGCCCCCGGTGGCCCGTCCCGAACGTCCCAAGTGGCCTGCCGCCGCTGAGTAGCGCGCAGGTTTTCATCGCAGGATCCCCCTGTCGCCGCGAGCCCTTGCCGGCCCGCGCCCGCCTGCGCGCCTGATCGACATTCTTATCAGGAGCAAGCATGAACACGACTACCCGGAGACTGGGCGCCCTGGCGCTCGTCTCGGCATTGGGCTGCGGCTGCGCCGCAGCCGCTGCAAGCACCACCGCGCTGCCGGCAATGCGCACGGACGCCTCGCCCATCGACCTGCCGGCCGCGATCCGCCTCGCGCTCGAACAGCCGCGCCTGCGGGCGGCGGACCACGAAGTGGCGGCCAGCCTTGCCGCCATCGAACAGGCCGGCCGTTATCCGAATCCGACCCTGGAATACCTGCGCGAAGGCGAGCAGGCGGGGACCCGGACCACCACCATCCAGCTCAACCAGCCCATCGAACTGGGCGGCAAGCGCCAGGCCAGGGTCGCGCTGGCCCAGGGCGAGGCGGCGCTCGCGCGCAGCGAGCTGCAGGTCTTGCGCCAGGACCTGCGCGCCGAGGTCATCGCCGCCTTCCACGGCGTGCTGGTGGCCCAGGAAAGGCAGGCGCTGGCCGCCTTCCTGGCCGAACTGGCCGGCAAGAGCGTCGACGTCGCCGCGCGCCAGGTCGCGGCCGGCAAGGTCTCGCCGATCGACGCCACCCGCGCGCGCCTGGCCGCGTCCGAAGCCAGGGCCGAACTGAACACGGCGACGGCGGAACTGTCGCTGGCCAGGATACGGCTCGGCGCCCTGGTCGGCAGGCCGGGCGAGACGCTGACGCTGGCCGCCAGCCAGGACGCGCCCCTCCCGAGCCTGGCGCCGCTGCCGCAATTGCAGGCCAGGCTGTTGCAGGCGCCGCCGCTGCGCCGCGCACGCAGCGCCGTCGCGGCGCAAAGCGCCCAGGCCCAGGTCGAGCGCGCGGCGCGCATTCCCGACCTCACGCTCTCGGTCGGCAGCCAGCGCGCGGACGAGGTGGGGCGCCGCCAGGCCGTGCTCGGCCTGTCGGTCCCGCTGCCCCTGTTCGACCGCAACAGCGCCAGGCTGGGCGCGGCGCTGCGGCGCGCCGACAAGGCGCGCGAGGAGCTCGCCGCGGCCGGGACCGCGCTGGCCGCGGACCTGGAGGCCGCCGTCACCCGCTACGAGGCGGCGAAGGCCGAGGCCGCGCTGCTGCGCGACGACGTGATCCCCGACGCCAGGACCAACCACGCGCTGACCCTGAAGGGTTTCGAACACGGCAAGTTCGCCTTCCTCGACGTGCTCGACGCCCAGCGCACCCTGGCCCAGGCCCAGGCGCGCCGGTGGGGCGCGCTGCTCGCCGCCTGGCAGGCTTTTGCCGACATCGAACGCATGACCGGCGGCGACGCCGCGCAACAGGATTGAGAGAACCATGAACAGGAAACAGACCATCATGATCGCGCTGATGTGCGCGGTCGCCGCCATCCTCGCCGCGCTGATGCTTTGGCGCCAGCCGCCCGCGCCCTCGAACGGGGAGCACGCCGCGCATCAGGATTCGCACGGCCACGACGACCGCCATCCCGAGCCGCAGGCGGCCGAGGCTGACGAAGAGAGCGGCATCGCGATGAGCGAGGCCCAGATCCGCGGCAACGGCATCGCGATCGACAAGGCGGGACCCGCCCGGATCCGGGAACACCTGCACCTGCCGGCCCAGGTCCGGGTCGATGCCGAGCGCAGCGTGGCCCTGGCCGCGCCCGCCCAGGGCATCGTGGAATCGGTGCCGGTGTCGGTCGGCAGCAGCGTGAAGCAGGGCCAGCCCCTGGTCGTGGTCCGCAGCCCGGCGGTGGCCGGCTGGCGCGCCGACGACGCCAGCGCGCGTGCGCGGCTGGCGCTGGCCCGCACCACGCATGCGCGCGAGCGCAGCCTGTGGGAGCAGGGCATCTCGGCGCGCCAGGACCTGGACGCCGCCGAGGCCGCCCTGCGCGAAGCCGGGATCGCCGCCGCCGCCGCGCGCCAGCGCCTCGCGGCCCTCGGCATCAAGCCGGACGAGGAGGTGTCGAGCGCCGTGACGGTGCGCGCGCCTTTCGACGGCGTGGTGATCGACAAGCCGGCCGTCGCCGGCCAGTCGGTCGGCGAGACCGCGGCCCTGCTGACGCTGGCCGACCTGTCGCAGGTATGGATCGAGGCGGCGGTGCCGGGCGACAGCCTGGCCCAGGTGGCGACCGGCATGCCGGCCGAGGTGGTCATCGCGGCCCAGCCCGGGCAATTCTCGGGCACGGTCTCCTTCGTCGGTCCGGTGCTGGGCGAAGCCACGCGCATGGCCACGGCCCGGGTAACGCTGCCCAATCCGGGCCTGCGCCTGCGTCCCGGCATGCTGGCCACGGTCGACCTGCTTGGCCAGGAGGCGAGCGTGCCGGTAGCGGTGGCCAGCGAGGCCATCCAGATCGTCCACGAGCGCAGCGTGGTGTTCGTGCGCACGGCAAGCGGCTTCCGGGCCCAGGAAGTGACGCCGGGACGGTCCGACGGCAAGCGCACCGAGATCCTCAAGGGCCTGGACGCGGGGACCGCGTATGCGGGCAGCGGCGCTTTTCTCCTGAAGGCGGAGCTCGGCAAGGGCGAAGCCGAGCATGGTCACTGAAGGGGCGGCCATGTTCGACAAACTCATTGCCTTCGTCATCGCCCGCCGCGCGCTGGTGATCTTCGCCGTCCTCTGCCTGTGCGGCCTGGGCGTCTACAGCTATGGACGCCTGCCCATCGACGCCGTGCCCGACATCACCAACGTCCAGGTGCAGATCAATACGGCCGCGCCGGGCTACTCGCCGCTCGAGGTCGAGCAGCGCATCACCTTCCCGATCGAGACCGTGATGAGCGGCCTGCCCGGCCTGGAGCAGACCCGCTCGCTCTCGAAGTACGGGCTGTCCCAGGTCACCGTCGTATTCAGGGACGGCACCGACATCTGGTTCGCGCGCCAGCTCGTGAACGAGCGCCTGCAGGGCGCCAAGGCGGGCCTGCCCGAGGGCCTGGAGCCGGCCATGGGGCCGACCGCCACCGGCCTGGGCGAGATCTTCTACTGGACCGTGGAAGCGAAGGAGGGCGCGCGCAAGGCCGACGGCAGCCCCTACACGCCGATGGACCTGCGCGAGATCCAGGACTGGATCGTGGCGCCCCAGCTGCGCGGCGTCGCCGGCGTCACCGAGGTGAACACCATCGGCGGCTACCTGAAGGAATACCTGGTGGCGCCCGACATGGACCGGCTGGCGGCGCACGGGCTGTCGCTGGCGACCCTGGTCGCCGCGATCGACCGCAACAACGCCAACGCCGGCGCCGGCTACATCGAGCGCGGCGGCGAGCAGTTCGTGGTGCGCACGCCGGGGCAGGTGAAGTCGCTGGAAGAGATCCGCAACATCGTGCTCGACGTCGTCGACGGCGCGCCGATCCGGGTGCGCGACGTCGCCGAGGTCGACATCGGACGCGAGCTGCGCACCGGCGCCGCCACCGAGAACGGGCGCGAGGTGGTGCTGGGCGCGGTCTTCATGCTGATCGGCGAGAACAGCCGCGCGGTGGCGGAGAGCGCGCGCCGCAAGCTGGAACAGGTGAACCGTTCGCTGCCGGCCGGCGTGCAGGCGCTGCCGGTCTACGACCGCTCGGTGCTGGTCAACAAGGCGATCGCCACCGTGCGCACCAACCTGGTCGAAGGCGCGCTGCTGGTCGTGGCCATCCTCTTCCTTTTCCTGGGCAACCTGCGCGCGGCCCTGATCACGGCCCTGGTGATTCCGCTGACGATGCTGATGGTCTTCACCGGCATGGTCGAGGCTGGGGTCAGCGCCAACCTGATGAGCCTGGGCGCGCTCGACTTCGGCATCATCGTCGACGGCGCCGTCGTCATCGTCGAGAACTGCATCCGGCGCCTCGGCATTGCCCAGGGCGCGGCCGGCCGGCCGCTCACGCGCGAGGAACGCTTCGCCGAGGTCGCCCGGGCCGCCGCCGAGGCGCGCCGTCCGCTGCTGTTCGGCCAGCTGATCATCATGACGGTCTACCTGCCGATCTTCGCCCTGTCGGGCATCGAAGGGCGGATGTTCCACCCGATGGCCATCACCGTGGTGCTGGCCCTGGGGGCGGCGATGATCCTCTCGGTCACCTTCGTGCCGGCGGCGGTGGCGCTGTTCGTCACCCGCGCCGTGCCCGAGCACGAGAACCGCATCATGGACAGGGCGCGCGGCGTCTACCGGCGCCTGCTCGACTGGGTCCTGCGCAACCGTCCGGTGGCGCTCGGCTTCGCGCTGCTCAGCGTGCTGCTGTCAGGCCTGCTCGCCACCCGTCTCGGCGCCGAGTTCGCGCCCAACCTGGACGAGGGCGACCTGGCGGTCCTGACCATGCGTATTCCCGGAACCAGCCTGACCCAGTCGGTGGCGATGCAGCAGCAGCTCGAAGCGGCGCTCCTGAAGCAGTTCCCCGAGATCGAGCGCATGTTCGCCCGCGTCGGCACGGCCGAGGTGGCGACCGACCCGATGCCGCCGAACGCGGCCGACAGCTACATCATGCTGCGTCCCCAGAAGGACTGGCCGGCGCCGCGCAGGACGCATGCCGAGCTGGTGGAGGCGATCACGGCAGCGGCCAACCGCATACCGGGCAACAGCTACGAGTTTTCGCAGCCGATCCAGCTGCGCTTCAACGAGCTGATCTCCGGCGTGCGCAGCGACATCGCGGTCAAGGTCTTCGGCGACGACACCGAGGCGATGACGGATGCCGCCCAGCAGGTCGCCCGGGTGCTCGGCAAGGTGGCCGGGGCGGCCGAGGTGAAGGTCGAGCAGACCGAAGGACTGCCGGCGCTGACCCTGAACGTGGACCGCATCAAGGCCGCGCGCTACGGCCTGAACGTGGCCGACGTCCAGGAGGCCTTCGGCACCCTGGTCGGCGGACGCGACGTCGGCATGGTGTTCGAGGGCGACCGCCGCTTCGCCATCACGGTGCGCCTGCCGGAGGGCCTGCGCAAGGACCTCGACAGCCTGCGCCGGCTGCCGATGGCGCTGCCGGCGCAGGACGGCCGCGCGGCCAGCATCCCGCTGTCCGAGATCGCCACCCTGTCCTTCGTGCCCGAAGCGAACCAGATCAGCCGCGAGAACGGCAAGCGGCGCGTGGTGGTGACGGCCAATGTGCGCGGGCGCGACCTCGGCTCCTTCGTGGCCGAGCTCGAGCGCGGACTGGCGGGGGTGAAGCTGCCGCCGGGGACCTGGCTGAGCCTGGGCGGGCAGTTCGAGAACCTGCAGGCGGCCAGCCAGCGCCTGGCGCTGGTGATTCCGGCGGCGCTGGCCCTGGTGTTCGCGCTGCTCTACCTGATGTTCAACAGCCTCAAGGACGGCCTGCTGGTCTTCAGCGGCATCCCCTTCGCCATGACCGGCGGCGTGCTGGCCCTGTGGCTGCGCGGCCTGCCGCTGTCGATCTCGGCGGCGGTCGGCTTCATCGCGCTCTCGGGCGTGGCCGTGCTCAACGGGCTGGTGATGATGTCGTTCGTGCGCGCGCTGCGCGAACAGGGGCAGGGACCCGAACAGGCCATGCGCGCAGGCGCCGAGGCGCGCCTGCGGGCGGTCCTGTTGACGGCCCTGGTCGCCTCGCTCGGCTTCCTGCCGATGGCGCTGGCGACCAGCACCGGGGCCGAGGTGCAAAGGCCGCTGGCGACTGTGGTCATCGGCGGCATCCTGTCGTCGACGGCGCTGACGCTCTTGATCCTGCCGGCGCTGTACACCTGGGCGCATGGGGGAGGGCGCGGGGGGCGTCAGCGAGTGCTCCTGGGTTAAACTGCCCGCGTATCGGCGAGTCACGGCGGCTCGCCGGCATGACACGAGCTTGCGCTCGACCGATCGATCCGATCCGGGTGCGCGCATTTCGAGGGGAACCGAACGTGACATTCGAAGAATGGGGAGAAGTCGTCAGGACCGGCACGTTCCTGTATGACGGTGCGGTCAGCTGTGACCTGCGGATTGTCCGCAGCCCCATCCGGTATGGCTCCGGAGACTGGGAAGACCCTCCCGAGATCGCCAACGACCAGGAGCTGGAAACCTTCTACGTCCAGTATGGGAGTTCCACGGAGCGCGGACGCTTCAACGCAGGAGGCGGTGGCCATGACACCCTGCGCGACGCCATGGAGGCGACTCAAGCCGCACCCGGCATCGGGCCCACGGTGCAATGGGACGTCGACTAGACATGGCGCGCCATCCGGACAGGGAGATAGGACAGATGGGCTTCTTCAAGAATGCCTGGGACCTGCGGGATCGGGTAAACCGCTCCCCCGTTGTGATCGCGCTCATGCTGCTATTGCTTGGGGGCTTCACATATTCGATCCACTGGAGAGACGATCCTTCCCGTGATGGGGCCGAGAAGCTCGTTCGGGCAGATGCGGCGATTGCGCAGGCTGCCGGCGACATACGCCGTGTCAATCTGAAAAGGGTCGCCCATGGGGCGTGTGGACCACAGTGCTCCGCTTATACATTCAGCGTAGTCGGCACGCGCGCCATTGTGCGTGTAACGGTCGAGGCCCGGGCCGGCGCTCAGGGGAAGCCGGACCTTCGGATTCCGCGCTAAGGAGCTGCGCCAGGTAGCCGGCCCCGGAAACTGGCCTGCTCACCCGCGGTAATGCACCTCGATCGTCGAATGCACGATCTCTTCGTGCACCGCGAGCCGCTCGCGTACCTTGTCCGCGGTGAGGGTGTGGTCGCGCGTGACCACGCCCAGCGCGCAGGCATAGGACTCGCGGCCGACGCGCCAGACGTGCAGGTCGACGATGCGGGTGTCGCCATCCGCATTGTCTTCCACGACCTCGCGGATCTCGGCGACGACCGGGGCGTCCATCTCGCGGTCGAGCAGGACCTTGCCGGTGTCGACGATGAGGTTCTTCGCCCACACCGCCACCAGCACGGCGCCGACGATGCCCATCAGCGGATCGAGCCAGGCCCAGCCGAAGAACCAGCCGCCGAACAGGGCGGCGATCGCCAGCACCGAGGTGGCGGCGTCGGCGATCACGTGCACGTAGGCCGACTTCAGGTTCAGGTCGTGGTGGTGGTGACCATGGCCGTGGCCATGGCTGTGGCCATGATCGTGGCCGTGATGGTGGGCGCCGCCGAGGATGAAGGCGCACACCACGTTCACCACCAGGCCGAGCACGGCAACGATGATCGCGTCGCGGTAGTGGATGGGCGAGGGCGCGAAGAAGCGCTCGATCGAACTGGTGGCCATGAGGGCGGCGATGCCGAGCAGGGAGACGGCGCTGGTGTAGCCGGCCAGGATCTCGATCTTCCAGGTGCCGAAGGCGAAGCGCGGGTCGTTCGCATACTTGCGCGCGGCCGCGTAGGCGAAGGTGCTCAGGCCGATCGCCAGGGTATGCGAGCTCATGTGCCAGCCGTCGGCCAGCAGGGCCATGGAATTGAACCACCAGCCGGCGGCGATCTCGACGACCATCATGACCGCCGTGATCCACATCACCAGTCGCGTGCCGCGCTCGGCGGCATGGCTGCCTTGATCGAACACGTGGTCGTGGGTCCAGTGGGAGAGGTCGTCGGGCTGTCGGGTGGTGTTCATATCGTTCCTGTGGGTCAGGCGCTTACTTGCCCGCCAGTTTACTTTCTCGGCGTGCGCGCTCGTTGATGATCTGGTGGCGCCGGTGGTCGGTCATCTTCTTCCATTCGCGCGCCTCGGGCCGGGTGCGCAGGCAGCCGGTGCAAAAGCCGGTACGGCCATCGAAGCTGCACAGTTCGATGCAGGGGGACTTGACTGCCATGGCGCCTACTTGAGGTAGCTGCGCACGACCTCGACCAGCTCGTCGGCGCCCTTGCTGCGTTCGCCGGCGTCGAGCGCGGGGGCGGCCACGTGCTCGCGGATGTGGTCCTCGATCACCCCGGCCATCAGGCCGTTCATGCCGCCGCGGGCGGCCGCCAGCAGGTGCAGGATCTCGGCGCAGTCCTGCTCGGCCTCGAGGGCGCGCTCGACGGCCTCGAGCTGGCCGCGGATCCGGCGGACCCGGTTCAGCAGTTTCGTTTTTTCGCGTGCGGTATGGCTCATGCATCCTCCTCGGGGCGCATCATAGCATAGGGGGGTAGGGTATACGGCATGGGGTCCGGGGTATGTATGTTGATTCAAGTGCAATCCTCAACGTACACTTGAGCGCGATAGATGTCCGCCACCCTGTCGTCGACCACCGAGGACCACCATGCCGCATCCGCATTCATCGCCCGGCAAGCGCCCGATCCAGTCCCTTGCCCGCCTGGCCGGCCTGCTCTACCTGCTCGTCATCGTCATCGGCGTGCTGGGCGAGGGGCTGGTCAGGGGAACGCTGGTGGTGTCGCGCGACCCGGAAGCGACGGCGCGCAATATCCGCGCGGCCGAGCCGCTGTGGCGCCTGGGCGTTGCGGGACAGGACCTGCTGCTGGTCTGCGCCCTCGGGATGACCTTCATCTGGTACGTGCTGCTGCGCCCGGTGAACGGCAGGCTCGCCCTGCTGGCGGTGTTGTTTGGGCTGACGTCGCTGGCCGTCGAGAGCGTCGCCGCGCTGCACCTGCATGCGGTGCTGACGCCGCTGTCCGATGCCGCCTACCTGAAGGCGGTGGCCCCGCAGCTGCTGCACCTGATGGCCTACCAGTCGGTGGTCGCGCATGCGCAGGCCTTCGGCCTGGCGCTGATCTTCTTCGGGGTGGAGTGCCTCATCGTCGGGCACCTGGTCCGCCAGTCGGGCTTCTTCCCCAGGGCGATCGGCACGGCGATGCAGGTGGCGGGCGCCTGCTATCTGGTCAACAGCTTCAGCATGATCCTGTCGCCGGCCCTGCAGGACCTGCTGTTCCCCTTCATCCTGCTGCCGCCCTTCCTCGCCGAGAGCGCATTCTGTCTCTACCTGCTGGTCAAGGGCGTCGACCTGCCCGCCTGGGAGCGGCGCACAGCCTGCGCCTGAGAGCGGGGCCGCGGCGCCGGCTCAGGCCTCGGCCCAGAGCCGCTCGCCGGTATGCTCCATGTGCGTCAGGTAGAGCCGCAGGTCGAACTCGTACTGGTGGTACTGCGGCTCCATCCAGCAGCACAGCTTGTAGAAGGCCTTGTCGTGCTGTTTTTCCTTCAGGTGGGCCAGCTCGTGCACGGCGATCATGCGCAGGAACTCGGGCGGGGCGTCGCGGAACACGCTGGCGATGCGGATCTCGTGCTTGGCCTTGAGCTTGCTGCCCTGGACGCGCGAAATGGCCGTGTGCAGGCCGAGCGCGTGCTGGACCACGTGGATCTTGCTGTCGTAGGCGACCTTCGAGACCGGTTCGGCGTTGCGCAGGTACTCGTCCTTCAAGTCCTGCACGTAGTCGTAGAGCGCGCGGTCGGTGCGCAGGCCGTGGGCGCGCGGGTAGCGCGTGCGCAGCAGGGCGCCGAGGCGGTTCTCGGCCAGCAGGCCGGCGGCCTGGCGGCGCAGCTGTTCGGGATAGGCGGTCAGGTACTTGAGCTCTTGCATAGGGGCGGGAATGTACCACAGGCGTGCGCCGCCGGCGATGGGCTCGTCCTATCCTGTTGGTTTCGACAGCCAACATGAGGAGGACCGCAATGAAACTCGACAACTTCCAGAGCTGCATCGATGCCTGCAATGCCTGCGCCACGGCCTGCGACAACTGCGCCGCGTCCTGCCTGCGGGAAGAGGACGTCAAGATGATGGCGCGCTGCATCGCCCTCGACATGGACTGCAGCCAGGTATGCCGGCTGGCCGCCGGCGTGATGGCGCGCGCCAGCGAGCACGCGGCCGCGGTCTGCCGCCTGTGCGCCGACATCTGCCGGGCCTGCGCCGAGGAGTGCGGGAAGCACCAGATGGACCACTGCCAGCAATGCGCGGCCGCCTGCCGGCGCTGCGCCGAGGAATGCGAGCGGATGGCGGCTGCCTGAGCCAGGCCCGCGTCTGGCCGGCGTACGGCCTGGAGACGCGCGCCTGCGCCGCGCCAGGCGCCGCGCAGGCAAAGAAATGGAAGAGATGGAGGATGGGAACGGGAAGAAGGCCCCGTCCGGGTCCTTCCCGATCTGACCGGCTCGCCAATCCGGCCCGGCTCATCCGTCGATGGCCCGGGCCGGATTGGCAGCGCAAGCCACAAGGCCTGCGCTTACTGCTCCTTGCCCCCCTGGCGGTTGCCCGCCGACTTGGCGGCGTTGGCCGCGCGGTTTGCCGATTGCCGGCTTTCGCCGCCCTTGCGACCGATGTCGGCCATGTGTGCACGGTTGCGGCTCACCGCCTCACCGCCTTTCTGCCCGGCGCGGCGCGCTTCTTCGGAATCGAATTCGTGCGCCGTGCCTTTCTGGTGGGCGGCCTGGCCGCCCTTGCTGGCGATCTCGCGCTGCTGGTTCTGGTCCATCGCCGCGAAACCGCGTTTGGCGGGACCGCTGCCGCTGCCGCTGCCGCTTTTCTGCGCGCTGCCGCCGGAGCTGCCCGCGCTCTTGCCGCTCTCCTTACTCGTCGCCATGTCGCTCTCCTGGTTGCCCTGCACATGAATGGAATTGAACGCAGCATTGCCGCGCTCGTGCGGTTAGAGACACAGCCGGTTTGATAGTTCCGTCAGCTTGCTGCGTCATGCAGGGCGCCACGGCACGCCGCGCCGACCGCACTCCGGCCGGCGCGGCGTGTCATCGATCATCAGTCGGGCACGCGCGGCGGCAGGCGCATGCCTTCGTGGGGCTCCATCGCGTCGATGGCGCCCGTCGGCGTGTCGAGGTCTTCGTCGAGCTCGCGCCGCCTGGCCTCGATCCGGCGCGCCAGCGCCACCAGGTCGATGCCCGATGCGCGCGCGGCCTCGAAGATCTCGCTTTCCTCGCGCGCCACGTGGTGTTCCACTTCCTCGGCGAGCACGGCGACGGTGGCCTCGAAGTGCTCGTCGCCGGGGTACATGGTCTCGAGCTGGGCGACCAGTTCGCGCACGCCGGCGTGCTCGACCTCGGCCTCGTCCAGCATCTCGTCGTCCTCCTCGGTGCGCAGCAGCGGGTAGAAGAGTTCTTCCTCGACGATCGCGTGCAGGGTCAGTTCGTAGCAGATATCGTCGACCAGTTCGGCCATGCGTTCCTCTTCGTCCTCGATGCCGCGCAGGCGCTCGAATTCGCCGAAGAGCTGGCGGACCTTGTCGTGTTCAAGGCGCAGCAGCGCGAGCGCGTCTGCCGGCCCGTCCTGGCGTTTGCCGGATGTTGCCATGGGAGCCTCCGTTCGCTGGTGGTGGCGCTAGGCGGGCGCGTGTACCGCCTGCCCGCTGGGCGCGGCGCCGCCGCCGGCGCCCTGCATGAAGTCGCCGGCGTCGCGCGCGGCCTGCCAGCTGCCGTTGTTGGCGTCGCGCGCCAGGGCCGCGCCGCCGGCGCTGAGCACCTTCATCAGTTCGGTCTGCCAGGTGCGCCAGTGTTCGGCGGTCGGCTGGGTCTCGCGCATCGCCACCGCGCCCACCTGGAAAGGGTCCTGGCAAGCGGCCAGCGCGCGGCCGAGGCGGATGCTGTCGTCCATCATCTGGCGCAGCATGCGCAGGTTCAGTTCGCCGATCTGGCCGAGGGCCTCGGTGGTGTGGCGCGACATCTGGGTGAGGAGGTCGACCTGCGCCTCGAGCTGCGCGCGCAGGGCTGGATGACTGTTGGGGAAGGCTTGCATGGAGGTTCCTCGACATGAGCGGTGGAAGATGTCGCTCCTGACGGCGGGTAAGGTCACACCGTCAAGAGGAGCGAAAGGGCGTCGGAGTAGACGCCCGCAAGCCGCACAAGTTCAAGGAAAATGCAGGCGCCCTTTGACTGGATCAAGGGGCGTGCACGTTAAGACAGACGCCAGCTCAGGCGTCGGCGACCTTCAGCACCAGCTTGCCCAGGTTCTTGCCTTCGAAAAGCATGAGCAGGGCGGACGGGAAGTTCTCGAAGCCCTCGACGACGTGTTCCTTGGCCTTGAACGTGCCTTCCTTCATCCAGCGCGCGATCGTCGCCACGCCTTCCGGGTAGCGCGCGGCATAGTCGGTGACCAGCATGCCTTCCATGCGCGCGCGGTTGACCAGCAGCGACAGGTAGTTGGCCGGGCCCTTGACCTGGCCGGTCGCGTTGTACTGCGAGATCGCGCCGCAGATGACGATGCGCGCCTTCATGTTGATGCGGGTGAGCACGGCGTCGAGGATGTCGCCGCCGACGTTGTCGAAGTAGACGTCGACGCCCTGCGGGCAGTGTTCCTTCAGGCCCGCGTGCACGGGGCCGGCCTTGTAGTCGATGCAGGCGTCGAAGCCGAGTTCCTCGACCACGAAGCGGCACTTGTCGGCGCCGCCGGCGATGCCGACCACGCGGCAGCCCATGTTGCGCGCGACCTGGCCGACCGTCATGCCGACCGCGCCGGCCGCGCCCGACACCACCACGGTCTCGCCCGGCTTCGGCTGGCCGACGTCGAGCAGGCCGAAGTAGGCGGTCATGCCCGGCATGCCGAGCGCGTTGAGCCAGGTCGGCAGCGGGGCCATGGCCGGGTCGACCTTGGCCAGCATGGCGCCGCGGTCGTCGGCCGGGCCGGTCCACCAGCGCTGCACGCCCATCACGCCCATCACGGTGTCGCCGGCCGCGAACTTCGGCGACTTCGATTCCTCCACGATGCCAATGCCGCCGGCGCGCATCACTTCGCCGATGGCCACCGGGCGCACATAGGATTTACCCTCGTTCATCCAGCCGCGCATGGCCGGGTCGAGCGAGAGGTAGAGCAGCTTGACGCGGACTTCGCCGTCCGCGAGCTCGGCCAGCGGCGGCGCGGCGCGCTGCCAGTCGCTGTCCTTCGGCAGGCCGACGGGGCGGGCGGCGAGCAGGAATTGGTCGTTCGTGGCTGGTGTCATGGGTGTCTCCGTTCAGGGTTGTTGGACTTGAACACTATACCGAAAAATGTACGGTCGTGCGTTTTCTCGCGTGGCTGTTTTTACAAGCTCATGCGACAATGTTCCACCCCCAACCACGCTCCGCCCATCATGACGCACCCGGAATACATCCTGACCCTGTCCTGCCATGACCAACGCGGCATCGTGCTGCGCGTCGCGGGCTTCCTGGCCGAGCACGGCTGCAACATCATCGACTCGGCCCAGTTCGGCGATCCGGAGTCGCAATTGTTCTTCATGCGCGTGCACTTCGCCGCCGAGGATGCGGGCGTGAACGACGCCGACCTGCGCGGCGCCTTCGCCGCCTTGTGCGAGCAGGGCGGCATGCGCGGCCAGCTGCACGACGCCCACGCCAAGCCGCGCGTGCTGATCATGGTGTCGAAGATCGGTCACTGCCTGAACGACCTGCTGTTCCGCTACAAGAGCGGGCTGCTGCCGGTCGAGATTCCGGCGATCGTCTCGAACCACATGGACTTCTACCAGCTCGCGGCAAGTTACAATATCCCGTTTCACCACCTGCCGCTGGCGACCGGCGCCAGCGAGGAAGCCAAGCTGGCGCAGGAAGCGCGCGTCATCGAGCTGCTCGACATGCACAGGATCGACCTGGTGGTGCTGGCGCGCTACATGCAGATCCTGTCGCCGGGGCTGTGCGAGGCCTTGAAGGGCAGGGCGATCAACATCCACCATTCCTTCCTGCCGAGCTTCAAGGGCGCGCGTCCCTACGCCCAGGCGCACCGGCGCGGCGTCAAGCTGATCGGCGCGACGGCCCACTTCGTCACGGGCGACCTCGACGAGGGCCCGATCATCGAGCAGGACGTCGAGCGGGTGGACCATGCGATGACGGTCGAGGAACTCACGGCCATCGGCCGCGACGTCGAGTGCGTGGTGCTGGCGCGGGCGGTGAAATGGTTCGTGGAACACCGGGTTCTGCAAAACGGCGATCGTACGGTCGTTTTTAAATAATAGAGAAACAGAGTATCAATGGCGCTGAAAGCAACCATCTACAAGGCAGAGCTGCAGATTGCGGACATGGACCGCAACTACTACGCGGAGCACGGGCTCACCATCGCCCGCCACCCTTCCGAAACCGACGAGCGCGTGATGATCCGCGTGCTCGCCTTCGCCTTGCACGCGTCCGACTCGCTGGCCTTCACCAAGGGCCTGTTCGACACCGACGAACCCGACCTGTGGCAGAAGGACCTGACCGGCGCGATCGATACCTGGATCGAGGTCGGCCAGCCCGACGAGAAGCGCCTCATGAAGGCCTGCGGCCGCGCCGAGCACGTCGTCGTCTACAGCTACAGCGCCACCAGCCACATCTGGTGGAAGGGCATCGCCAACAAGGTCGAGCGCGCCCGCAACCTCAGCGTGATCAACATCCCGTTCGAAGCCAGCGCCCAGCTCGAAAAGCTGGCCAAGCGTTCGATGCAACTGCAGTGCACGATCCAGGACGGACAGGTGTGGCTGACCGACAGCGTCGACACCGTGCTGATCGAGCGCGAGACGCTCAAGGCCGGGGCCTGAGGCTATAATCGTCCGTCTCTTCCAACCACTTTGTCGACCATGACCCGCACACTGCTCTCCCTGCTGGCCGCCGGCCTGTTCTCCACCAGCGCGCTGGCGCAAACGAGCGCGCAACTGAGCGTCACCGAACCCTGGGTGCGCGCCACGGTGCCGCACGCGAAGAGCGCGGGCGCCTTCATGCGGCTGCAATCGGCCACCAACGCGCGCCTGGTAAGCGTGAGCACCCCGGTGGCGGGACGCGCCGAGATCCACGAGATGGCGATGGAAAACAACACGATGCGCATGCGCGCCGTGGACGGCGTCGACCTGCCGGCCGGGAAGCCGGTGAACCTCGCGTCGGGCGGCTACCACCTGATGTTCTTCGACCTGAAGCGCCAGCTGAAGGAAGGCGAGACCGTCCCGGTCACGCTGGTGGTGCAGGACGCCGCGAAGAAGCGCAGCAGCGTCACGGTCGAGGCCCAGGTCAAGCCGCTGACCTATGTGGCGCCGGCGATGCAGGGGCACGGGCATGGGCAGCATCAGGGACATTAAGCTCTCCGCTGCACCGAACCCCTGAGGCGGCTTGGACCGTAGGGTGGGCACGCCGTGCCCACGCGGATGCATGCGCCGTGTTGGCAATTCACATACCGCTGAAAGCCGCGTCATGGCGGTGCCTCTCAAAGCATCCAGTCGACGCCGGCATTCCCGTTTCGCGCCTCGGGGCGAATCATCGCCGCCGCAAACGCCGGATGAACACGTAACGCGTGGGCACGGCGTGCCCACCCTACGGCCGCTCTCAGCGCGGCGCGGCGCCGATGCGCTTCACCTCGCCCGAGCCCACCATCGACTTGCTCACCTGGGGATCGCCGTAGTAATGCACGTCGCCCGATCCGGCGCTCGACACGCTCAGCCGCTCGCGCGGCCAGACGGTCGCGTCGCCCGATCCCGCCAGGGAGACGCTGGCGCTGCTTGCCTGCACCCGGCCCAGGTCGACGTCGCCCGATCCGCCGATCGAGACCGACACCTTGCCCGCCGTGCCGCCCGCGACCTGCACGTCGCCGCTGCCGCCCAGCGATACCGAGACCGTCTCGGCTTCGACGCCTTTCAGGTTGATCCGGCCCGAGCCGCCCAGGTCGAGATCGAGGCGGCGTGCGCGCAGCGGGTCGGCCTCGATGCTGCCCGAGCCGCCCAGCGACAGGCGTTCGATCGCGCGCGCCTGGACCACGACGCGGATCGCTTTCGACTGCAGGTTCAGGTTGCGCCGCACCGGACGGATCCTCAGCGTGCCGCCGTCGACCACGGTTTCCACCAGCGGCAGGACGTTGTCGTCGGCCTCGATGGTCACGCCTTCGGTGTCGCCGATGCGCAGCTCGACCCGGCCCGGCACCGCCAGCGACAGCCCGCTGAAGCCGGACACCTGGCGCGCCTGCTTGACGATGCGGCCGCTGCCCTGCACCTGCTCGCTGCCCCAGGACCAGGGCGCGGCGCCGGCCTGGACGGCGACCGCCAGGCTGCCGGCGATGCAGGCGGCCAGCAGGGTGCGGCGGGCGATGGAAGAGAGAGCGGATGTGTTCATGATGTTGTCCTCACGGTTATCGATGCTCACAATGTAAGACCGTGCACCGGCGGGCGCATCCGTTTTGCGACGAACTGCAGGGAAACGGGACTGGAATGCCGCTGGACGGGAGCGGCGCCGGTGCTGGGATCGCGCCAGGGGGAGCGAGGAGGAGGAGGCGCCGGTCCGCCGGCCGGCTGCTGCCGGCTTGCGGGGCGGCGCCGCGTCGGGCCGGACAGCCCGCGCGGTGGGCAACGCTCAGACTTCGCTGCTCTTGATGTGGGCCAGCGGCTGCAGGATGCCGGCGTCGAGTTCCTCGAACGCGACCCCATCGACGGCGCGGCGCGGCCAGTCGCGGTTGGCCAGGGCCGACTTGCCGAGCGCGACGATATCGGCCCCGCCCCCGGCCAGGACCGCGTCGGCCGCTTCAGGCGTGCCCAGCTGGCCGTTCGCGATGACAGGCAGCTTGCCGAAACGCTTGGCGTAGCCGGCCAGGGTGTCGCCGTCGCTGTTCGCCTCGCCGAAGGCGCTCGCCCGGGCGTCGAACTCGGTGGTGTGGATGTAGTCGGCGCCGGCGGCCGCCACGCGCGAGAAGACGATCTCGGCATCCTGCTGGCCGTTCGCCCACTTGTGATGGTAGTCGTTGACCTTCCCCTGCGAGATGCGGATGCCGACCAGGAAATCGGGACCCACCGCCGCGCGCACGGCTTCGATGACCTCGACCAGCAGGCGCACCCGGTTCCCGGTCGAGCCGCCGTAGCGGTCCGTGCGCGCATTGGCGTAGTCGGTGAGGAACTGGTCGAGCAGGTAGCCGTTGGCGCCATGCACCTCCACGCCGTCGAAGCCAGCCTGTTTGGCGCGTAGCGCGGCGGCGGCAAAGGACGCGATCACGCCGGCGATCTCCTGTTCCGTGATTTCGCGCGGCATCGGATACGGACCCTGCCCACGGTAGAAGCCCAGTTGTTCGCCTTTCGGCTGGACGGCCGAGGGCGCGACCGTTTCGCGCGTCCGGTGGTTTCCCTGGCTTAGGGCGCCGGCATGCATCAGCTGCATGACGATCTTCGCGCCGGCGCCATGGACCGCCTCGGCCACCGCTTGCCACGATTGCGCCTGGGCGTCGTCGCCGATGCCGGGCTGGTAGAGATAGCCCTGGCTGTGGGCCAGGTCCGGATACACGCCTTCGGTAATGACGAGCCCGAAGCCGCCCGCGGCGAATCTCCGGTAATAGCGAATCATGTTGTCGGTAACCTGCCCGTCCTCGGTCGCGCTGACGCGTGTCATCGGCGCGACGGCGATGCGATTCCGGAGCGTCAGCCTGCCGAGTTGAACCGGGGTGGACCATCGGTGTTGTGATGCCATTGCGTTCTCCATGAATGATGTGCTTGCGTCCTGACGCATGCGATGCTTTGCCCGGCGTATGTGTTCTTTCGAATCAATGTCCCGGGCAACTCTTGGGAAAGCAGTGTAGAACCCGCGCCAGCCTGGGCCCTGCACGTTTCGCCTGGGCAGGAAGAGGGTGAGCGCCGCACCGGAATGGTGCGCGGAAGCGACATCCAAGGGGATTTCGGGCCCGTATCTTCCCTGTTGCGGTGCACGCGTCTCCCACTTCCACTACAATCTTGCCCTTTTTGTCTCCGGCCCTGCCGGAAAGGAAGTGGATCATGAACCTGGCCCTGTTCACCCTGGCCTTTTGTGTAGGCATCTTTATTTCGGTGCAGGCGGCCGTCAACAGCCAGCTCGCCGGCGCCCTGCATGCCAATTCGGTGGTGGCGGCCCTGATTTCGTTCAGCGTCGGCACGGTCGTGTTGGGTATTGCCGCGTTCGCGCGCGGCGGCGTCGGCGAAGCGGTCGGCGCCCTGGCCCAGCAACCGCTGTGGAAGCTCAGCGGCGGCGTGCTCGGCGCGGCCTTTGTCTTCGGCACCGTGTTCCTGGCGCCGCGCATCGGCCTGCTCAACCTGGTCGTGCTGGTGATCGCCGGTCAGTTGATGATGTCGATGGCCATCGATAACTTCGGCCTGGTGAATATGGCGGTGCGCAAGGTGTCGGCCATCCGCATGGCCGGCGCCCTGGTGGTGGTCGCGGGCGTGGCCCTGACCTTGTTCGGCGACCGGATCGTGGCGGCGCTTGGTCGCTAGCAGCGCCAAATAATTTCTCACCAGCAGATGCAATTTCTGGCGAGCATGGTTTTATAATGGTCGACATTGTCTGAACGACACTTCGATTGATCAAAGAGCCACGCCAGATGGAATACCACCAGTCCTCGCAAATCCCCACGCTGTCGTATATCGAGAACGAAGACCATCCGGTCTTCGGCACGCTGGTCGAGCAGATCCTGCATCTGCTCAATTCCCGCCTGGTGTTCTCGGACATCATCATCCACCAGAACAGCCCGCTGATGCTGCGCCAGCCGAAGGGGCTGGTGGCGGTGACGGATTCGCCGATCACCAAGGAGGAGCTGGAGGAATTCTTCGACGTCATCGAGCCGAACTGGGCCGAGCGCATCGCCGACCGCGCTTTCGATCGCTCGATCGACCTGCACACGGCGCGCATCCGCGCCAACTGCTTCAGCTTCCAGGGCAAGAAGCGCCTGGGCTGCGTGATCCGCCGCTTCCCCAAGGAGCCGCTGCCGCTCGCCGAACTCGGCCTGTCGAGCGACGCCCAGGAATTCGCCCGCCTCGGCAGTGGCCTGGTGCTGATCATCGGCGACACCTGCCAGGGCAAGTCGACCACCATCGCCTCGATGATCGACGAGATCAACAAGCGCCGCTCGGGCCACATCATCACCATCGAAGACCCGGTCGAGACCCTGATCCCCCAGCGCAAGTGCATCATCACCCAGCGCGAAGTGGGCAAGGACGGCGACGTCGAGAGCTATTACCTGGGCGCGCTGGACGCCCTGCGCGAGCGGCCGGACGTGATCGTGATCGGCGAGATCCGCGACGCCCAGACCGCCCAGGAAGCCCTGGCCCTGGCCGAATCGGGCCCGCTGGTGCTGGCTTCGCTGCACGCGCGCTCGACGGAGATGGGCCTGCAGAAGATGCAGCGCCTGCTGGGCAACACCGAGTCCCAGGCCCAGGCCCTGGCGCACGCCCTGCGCGGCGTGCTGTGCCAGGCGCTGCTGCCTTCGCTCGACGCCAACCGCTACCACCTCGCCACCGAATGCCTGACGGTGAGCCCCGCTGTCGCGCGCCTGATCGAAGCGGGCGACCTGGGCGCGCTGCGCACCCACATGAACAGCGGCCGCGATCCGGGCTGCCACACCATGAACGCCTCGCTCGAGCAGCTCCTGGCCGGCCACAAGGTCAGCGTCGAGGACGCGCGCAACGCCACGACCGACCGGGTAGGATTCGCCGAGCTGGTTTGACGGCTTCCCGAGGCGCCTGCCGGCTCGCCCGGCGGCGCGGCCGCCCGGATGCGCCGCGGCCATCTGCGCCGGCTACCGGTCCGCAGCGCGGACGCATCGGGAACTGTTTGATGATCCTGAAGGTCCGTCACCGACCCCATAGCAGAATTGGAATCACGTCCACACGGACCTTCAGCTCCTTGCGCGAGGCTTCAGGCGGAAGCTGACGCCAAGCCGGTTGATGGCGTTCATGGCGGCGATGGTCAAGGTCAAGTCCACCAGGTCTTTTTCGCCAAATGCGGCCAACGCGGCTGCGTAGGCGCCATCAGATGCGTGCGTTTCGCTTACGCGGGTGACTTCCTCCGACCATGCCAGCGCGGCCCGCTCTTGCTCGGTGAAAAGATGCCCGGCTTCGTGCCAGACCGGCACCAGCACAGCCTTGTCGACCGATACCCCGTCCTTGATGAGGTCGCGGGTGTGAATGTCGATGCAATGCGCGCATCCGTTGATCTGCGATACACGCAGGAAGACAAGATGGATGAGCGTACTGGGAAGGTCCGTGTCGTTCACGACATAGTGATGCAGGACGCCGATTGCCTTTGCGCCCTCGGGCGAGACGGCGAACCAATTCGCGCGGTTCATGATGTTCTATCCTTTCGAGATATGGTCTTCGACAGGCAGGAATTTGCCCTATCCCATCCAAGACGGACGACACCAGCGCGTTGTGACAGATCACGAGAAAAACGTTGTTGAACCGCCTGTTTCGGCCAGGTAGCGCCCCTGACGGCCGAGGTGAATCGCCAAGCGGGCAGGCATTATCAACGTCACGCCGTGAGAGCCCGCTCTTGGCCGATATCGGGCGTAAAAAGGCTTGTGTGCGGGCCTTGTTGTGCTTATGAAAGATGGGTGGTTCGTAGAGCGCTCTCAGTCCAGCGGCATAGGGGTCGAGGCCCTCGCCGCGCTGCGCGAGCACATGAACAGCGGCCGCTCGCATGCGCTGCGGCCGTCCGCGTCTGCCCGGGCCGGGACGGACCCCTCAGCAACCAGTTGAAGATTGCTGGAGGTCCGTCACCGACACGCAGCGGTCATTCATTCTTGCCCGCACTCGCCGTATCCGGGCAATCAGGCGGAATAAACCGCCTGCGTGCTTCGGCCTCGTATTCTTCCAGGCTTTGCAGCCCGACAGCCAGGCGGCGACGGTTGACCAGCTCCCGGTCATCGACCGGCTCGAGCGCCAGGCGGCAGCGATCCGACACTGTGAATTGCGTTCCATACTCTTGCGGACGGCCCTCGTGGGCCGCGATGCGGTCGGCAAGGTAGGCGAGATCGCGCGGCGCCGCGATACCGGCCTTGACCGATGTTTCGAGAAGCGCCTTCGCCTGGCGCTGGAAAGCAAGGTCGCTGTCCGCATGCTGGGCCAGCAGCCAGGCGCTGTGGCTGTCCGTCTTCGTCCTGGGCCAGCCGCATGCCGCGATGATTTCCTTGAACTGCTTCAGGTTGGCGGCATCGATGTCGCGCCAGCGTTTTTGCAACCCATCTTTTTCGGCGGCGCCGGCCTGCGGGTTCTGGTTGAGCAGGCTCCACTCCTGCCGGATTTGTTGGTCGGCGCTGGCCAGCCGATTCAAGTGGGTACCGACATGTTCACAGTCGACTTGTTGGGCGCTCGCCTGCAAGGCAAAAGCGAACAAGCTCCAGAAAAAGAATTGTTTCTTCACGGGCTGGCTTTCGAGGGTGACGGGCTGATATCTTTCATTGGCCTGTTGCGACTGACAGCACCCGATTCGAGGTCGACCCATGCAAGAATGCAGGCTGTCGCGCTGAGCCATGCACGCTGCTAACGCGTGTTGCGTAGCCTGTGAAGCTCGACCGGGACCGCAATGAGAACAAGCGCGCCGAGCGCCGCGAGCGAGATCAGGCAGAGCGCCAACAAGGAGACGTGCTGATCGCGCCAGTACAAGCCGGCCGTGGTGGCGATGACAACACCGACGATGAGCAACCAGCTCCTCCTCAACACGTTTGCAACTGCGGTTCTGAACATTCCTCTTCTTTCATCAGTTAAATCCACGGCCGGTTCCAGACGGTGAGAAAAACCGTACGCGGCTCATTGCTCTCGTGACCATCGAACGGTTTCATGGAACCTCCTAATCCAGCGGCACCGCCCGGTAGCGATTCACCTGCGCGCTCGTCACCGGCGGCGCCGCATTGCCCCAGCTCGCGCGCAGCCAGGTGATCAGGGTCGCCGCCTGGGCGTCGTCGAGCACGTGGCTGAAGGGCGGCATGCCGTAGGGCCGTGGATTGCCGGCCGTGCCGGGCGGGAAGCCGCCGTTCAGCACGACGCGGATCGCGTTCACCGGCTCGTCGAGCGTCAGGGCGCGGTTGCCGGCCAGCGCGGGGTAGGGGCCGAGGCCCTCGCCGCGCTCGCCGTGGCAGGCGACGCAGTGCTGGCGGTACAACTTTGCGCCTTCCTGCAGGACCTGTTCGGGAAGCCGGGGCGCGGGCGCACGCTCGCGCGGCGCGCCGGCCGGCAGCGACTTCAGGTAGACCGCCATCGCGCCCAGGTCTTCGCGGCTCAGGTGCTGCAGGCTCTGCATCACCACCTCGGCCATCGGTCCGGTCACGCTGGCGCCGGGCGCCACGCCGGTGCCCAATAACTGCACGATGTGCTCTTCCTTCCACTTGCCCAGTCCCGCCTCGGCGTCCGAGGTGAGCGAGGGCGCATACCAGCCTATGGTCGGAATCAGGCCGCCCTCGAGCGCCTCGCCGGATGCGCCCAGGCGGTTGCGGGTGCTGTGGCAGGCGCTGCAGTGACCGAGTCCCTCGACCAGGTAGGCGCCGCGGTTCCAGCGCGGGTCGCGGCCGCTCTCGGGCTCGAAGACGCCGGGCTTGAAGTAGAGCAGGCGCCATCCCGCCAGCGCGAGCTGGCTGTCGTAGGGGAAGCGCAGCGCGTGGGCGTGGTTCTGGACCTGGCGCGGCGGCAGGCTGCGCAGGTAAGCGAACAGGGCGTCCGAGTCGGCGCGCGAGACCTTCGTGTAGCTCGTGTAGGGGAAGGCCGGGTAGAGCAGGCGGCCATCCTTCGATTTGCCGTTGTGCAGGGCATGCCAGAAGTCGTCGGCGCTCCAGGCGCCGATGCCGGTGGCGCGGTCGGGCGTGATGTTGGGCGCGTAGAGGGTGCCGAAGGGCGTTTCCAGCGCCCGCCCGCCGGCGTAGGGGGCGCCGCCGCGCGCCGTATGGCAGGCCATGCAGTCGCCGGCGCGCGCGAGGTAGGCGCCGCGCGCGATGTTGGCCGAGGTCGCGGCCCAGGCGTCGGGCGAGGCGCTGGCCACGAACTGCTCGCGCGGCCAGGCGACGAGGGCGGCGACCGCGAGCGCGCCGAGGACGGCCGCCAGCAGCAGCAGGAGACGGCGCATCATGGCGCGCTCCCGCAGGCCAGCGGCAGGGGACGCGCGCTGCGCTGGGCCGGCCGGGCGTCGGCCGGCGTCGGCTGGGCCGCCAGCCAGGCGGAAATGGCCGCGACGTCGGACGGCGCCAGGCGCGCCGCGATGGTCGCCATGCAATCGGGCAGGTGGGCCTGGCGCACGCCGTTGCGCCAGGCGCCGAGCTGGGAGTTCACGTAGTCGCGAGGCAGGTTCAAGAGGCCCGGAATGGCCGGGGCCACGCCCGTCAGGCGCTCGCCATGGCAGGCGATGCAGGCCGGCACCTTCAGGGCAGTGTCGCCGCGGCGCACCAGCTGCTCGCCACGCGCGAGGACGGCGGCGGGTTCGCGCGCCGGCGGCGGCGCCGGAACCGACGGGTGCTGGGCCGCGAAATAGTCGGCGATCTCGTGCAGGTAAGGGTCGGGCAGGTGGTTGACCATCCAGGTCATCAGGGGAAACTGGCGCCGGCCCTCGCGGAAGTTGACCAGCTGGTTGTAGAGGTAGCCGGCCGGCTTGCCGGCGATGCGCGGGAAGTAGACGCCGCCGGCGCTCGTGCCCTGCGTGTCCTTCGGGGCGTGGCAGGCGATGCAGGCGGCGAGGCGCTGTTCGAGGGTGTCGGGGACGGCGCGCTGCGCGTGGACGGATGAGCCGAGGGATGACAGGGCCAGCGCAGCGGCGGCCAGGAGCCGCGTCGCGGATGGGTGCAAAACGGAAGGGCGGAGCCGGCTGGTCGTCAAATCGGTTTTCCTGTCGTTGCGGGGGCGGCTTGCGCCGCCCCGGGTGTTACGTCGAATCCGCCCTGTGTCAGCTGTTCAGGCAGATGTTGTACTGCTCCCAGCAGTCGTACAGGAAGGGATCGCAGACCTGGTAGAACTTCCAGCAGCGGTCAGGATCGCCGGCGTGTGCCGCCGACATGCCGAGACCCAGGGCGAACAGGAACAGTGCAAGTTTGCGCTTCATTTCATCTCTCCGGGGACAGACGTGATGACAGAATGATACCGCGCCGTCTGGTCGCGCGGCATCATTGTTGCAAAAAAAGAAGAGGGCGCGGCAGGGCCGGGCCGCGCGGCGCCTGTCAGCGTTCCAGGCAGGCGAGCAGCTGGGCGTAGCAGATGTCCGGATCGTCGCCGCAGAGTTCGTAGATCTTGTTGCAATGACGTGGGTCGGCGGCCTGGGCTGCCGAGATGCCGAGGCCGAGGGCGAACAGGAACAGTGCAAATTTGCGCTTCATTTCATCTCTCCGGTTGTGCAGACGTGGGGACGCAAGGACGCCGCGCCGTCTGCTCACGCGGCGTCGCCTTGAAAGGAAACGGAGAGCGCGCGACCGAAGACCCGCACGCCAGGCGCCGGGACCTAGTTCGACTGCGCCACCGTCTGGGGCACGATGCCCGCGTGCTTCAGGGCCTCGTCGTAGACGGGCGGCATGAAGCCGTCGATGCGGCGGTTGCCGATCAGGATCAGGGGGACGCCCTTGCCATCGAGCTTGCCGAAGGCTTCCCTGGCGGCGGGCGACTTCTGGACGTCGTAGTCGGCGAAAGCGATGCCGCGCTCGCGCAGGTAGTCGCGCGCCTTGGCGCAGTAGGGGCAGGTCGACGTGCCGTACATCACGACCTTGGTGCTGGGGTTGGGGAAGTAGGCGGCGTAATTACCTTCGGTGTAGTCGCCCTTGAGCCACTGCGGCACGCGCGGGGCCAGGGTGCCGATGGCGATGCCGGCGGCGATGATGAGGAGGTAAGAAAAGACGGTTTTCAGGTGTTTCAATGCATTCTCCCGTGGTGACTGGGTCACTTGTTTTGTTGGCGTTGTCGCCACGGGAATAGTACCGCCTGAATTGTTAAGCGGAAGCAGTCAACAATGATAGGTTTCTGATAGGTTTTTAGTGCTAGGGAATAATTTCTGGGCGTTCAGGCAGCGTCCTGGGCGCGCCAGCGGCGGTAGATGCGCAGGGCGACATGGGCGTCGTCGGCCGCGTACAGGATCTGCTTCTCGCTCAGGCGCGGCAGCGCCCAGTTGGTGGTGGTGATGCGCTTGGATTTCTGCATCTCCTTGCCGAAGAAGCGCGCCACCGCGGTCTTGGCGCCCAGCGGATTGCGTTCGCCGCGGCGGCGCAGGGCGGTGGAGAGGTCGAGCACGTTGCGCGGCTCGATGCCGAGCTTGGCGCGCACGCGGCGCAGGTCGTCGCCCAGGCCGAATCCCACCTTCAGGATGGTTTCCGACTCGAGCACGGCGCGCAGGACGTCGAGGAGCGGCGCGACGGACGGCGCGTTGGCCGCGACCTCCCGTTGCGCACCGATCTGGAACAGCCAGGCGCCTTCGTCGGTGGCAAGCTGCACCAGGTGCGGCCCGGTCGATTCCTCGCCCTTGGCGAAGGTCGGCTTGGACTCGGTGTCGAAGCCGACGGCATCCGATGCGGCGAGCGCCGCCAGGGCCGCGGCGGCATCGGCCGCGGTCTTTACCAGCACGACGTCGGCCAGCCTGATCCCGTCATAGGGCGGCAGGCTGGCGTCAAGCGTCGCGCTCATCGGCGGCGCAATCAATTGCGCGAGAACTTGGAGGCCAGCTGCTGCAGCTTTTCCTGGCGCAGACGCGCCGCTTCCGCTTCGGCCGCGGCGGCTTTTTCCGCCTTCTTGCGTTCCGCTTCCTTCTTGAAGCGCTGCTGCAATTGCTCTTTGGCGTGGCTGCGGTGGGTATCGGTCACCTCCGCGCCGGCCACGCCGTCGAGGTCGTAGCGGACGGTCGCCTTTTCCATCGAGCGCAGGTAGCGCATCGAGCCGGTGTGGATGCCGAGCGCGGCGCGCATGGTCTTGCGGTCCAGGCCGGGCATGCGGGCCAGCAGTTGCTTGTCGATGCCGATGGCCAGCGGCAGGCAGTCGCGGAAGGCGGGGAATTGCTGCTGCAATTGCTTGAGCAGGGCGCGTGCCGAAGGCGCAGGGCTTGCCGCGGCGGCGGGCGCCGCGGTGGTAGCCGAACCGGCATCCGACGTGTTTGCCGGCGCGGCGCTCGACGTGCTCGCTTCCGTGGCGGTGTTCTCGGCGGGATTGCTGGTATTGACGTCGGTGGCTTCGGCGGCAGGACTAATGGTGTTCATTGACTTCATGGTAATAGCAGGAAAGCGAAGGATAGCATGCTGGCTCGCACAAGTGCGCTGCCAATCGTGTGACTTTCGCGGCAGCGGCCGTTCGGGCAGGGGCGCGCGAGTGCCCGGATGCACGATCGGATGAGTGACCCGAGGCAAGCTCGCGCCGCCGTCCGCGAAATCGTGTATGATCCGCCCCTTGCCTTGCGCACGGCTTGCGCCGGCGCAGATGGACGGAAGAGTCGTCCGTGGACGGTTAGACAACAGTATGTGATTTGTTTATATCCATTATTGGATATTTCAATTATCACCAATTCTTGCTTTGAGGCATAATGTTGTCTGTCCTCTCTATTCTTCCTAAACCAAGATAGAACCAAGCCCGTTTCACCCGACGGGCTTTTTTTCGTTCCAGCATGCACACCGCGATTTTGATCACTGCCCATCGAATCCCTGCCACCCGCGCATCCGGCCAGGCCGCATGCCGCCGCAGGGGAAGGCGTGCTTGATTTGCGGCCTGTGCGCCCTTAATTAGGGCCATCCCCGTTTCCTTTTCCCCGGCCTGGACCAGGCCATGGTGAATTATTGACCTCGCAGGCGCGCATCCGCCTCGACAGGAGAGTTTTTTTATGAAGAACACCGCCAAGACCCTGACACTGACAGCGAAAAAGGCGCCGGCCAAGACCGCCACGGCGCAGCTGGCCGTGCCGAAAACCGCGACCTCCTACTTCCTCGAAACGGAAGCGGCGGCCAAGGTGACGGTGGTCAAGACCCGTTCGCGTCTGGCCTCGCTGAAGGCCCAGGCCGAGGCGGTGGCGAACGACGCAGTCACGGCCGAGCCGGCCGCGGCAGCGCCGGAAGCTGTCGAGGCCGCGCCGGCCGCCGTGGAAGCCGCGCCGCCTGCCGCCGAGGCGGCGCCGGTCGCCGAGGCCCCGGCCGCAGCGGCGCCTGCCGACCTTGAACCGTCCGAGGCCCAGGCGCCCGACGAGCAACCGTATTTCGCGGCGCCGGCCACGCCGGCCGTGGCGCCCGTCATCGTGCGCAAGCGCACCTCGAAGCTGGCCGCGCTGAAGGCGGCCGAAGCCCCGGCCCCGGCCCCGGTGGCCGCGCCTGTCGCCGCGCCTGCCCCGGTTGCCGAGGAAGCCCCGAAAGTCGTGCGCACCCGCACCCGCCGCGTCGAACCGGCGGCAGCGGCTCCGGCCGCCGCCAGGACCGGCGCCGGCAGCACCGTCAGCAAGACCACCGACGCCGCCGCCCTGGCCGCGATCGACACCTCGGGCTACCTGCTGCCGCAGGTCAAGGTCCCGGGCCGCCGCGGCCGCAAGCCGAGCGAATTCATGCCGGAGAACGACGAAGTCGCCGCGCTGAACGCGGTCGAGCGCGCCGAACTGAAGGCCGTGTCGAAGGCGCGCGAGCGCAAGGCCAAGGGCCTGGCCGGCCTGAGCGAGGAAGGCTTCTCGGGCGAGGAGCTGGAAAAGCGCCGCCAGCAGTTGCGCAACCTGATCAACATGGGCAAGGAGCGCGGCTACCTGACCCATGCGGAGATCAACGACCACCTGCCGGAAAACATCATCGATCCGGAAGCGATCGAAGGCATCATCGCGACCTTCAACGACATGGGCATCGCCGTCTACGAGCGTGCGCCGGAAGCGGAAATGATGCTGCTGTCGGACAACGCCGTGACCCCGACCAGCGAGGACGAAGTCGAGGCCGCCGCCGCGACCGCGCTGTCGACCGTCGACTCCGACTTCGGCCGCACCACCGACCCGGTCCGCATGTACATGCGCGAAATGGGCGCGGTGTCGCTGCTGACCCGCGAAGGCGAGATCGAGATCGCCAAGCGCATCGAGGAAGGCCTGAAGGACATGGTCCAGGCGATCTCGGCCTGCCCGATCACGATCTCGGAAATCATCGCGCTGTCGCACAAGATCGCCAGCGACGAGCTGAAGATCGACGAAGTGGTGGACGGTTTCGTCGACCTGAACGAATCGTCGACGCCGGCGCCGAGCACCTCTGCCGCTGCCTCGGACGATGAGGAAGAGGAAGAAGAGGAAGAAGTCGAGGAAGAAGAAGGTGCGGCGGGCGGCGGCGCGGCCGGCTATTCGGCCGAGCAGCTGGCGCAGCTGCGCAAGAGCGCGCTGGAAAAGTTTGCCCTGATCGAAGAGCAGTTCGACCGCATGGGCCACGCCTTCAAGAGCACCGGCTACGGTTCGGCCGCCTACAACAAGGCGCAGGAAATCATTTCCAACGAGCTGCTGGGCATCCGCTTCACCGCGAAAGTCGTCGAGAAGCTGTGCGACACCCTGCGCGGCCAGATGGACGAAGTGCGCGCCATCGAGCGCGCCGTGCTGGACATCTGCGTGAACCGCTGCGGCATGCCGCGCGCCCACTTCATCAAGGTCTTCCCGGGCAACGAGACCGACCTGGAATGGGGCGACCGCGAAGTCGATTGCGCTTACCCGTACAGCGCCGTGCTGAGCCGTAACCTGCCGGCGATCAAGGAACTCCAGCAGCGCATGATCGACCTGCAGGCGCGCGTGGCGCTGCCGCTGGCCGACCTGCGCAAGATCAACAAGCAGATGGCCGCCGGCGAGAAGCGCGCCCGCACCGCGAAGCGCGAAATGACCGTGGCCAACCTGCGCCTGGTGATCTCGATTGCGAAGAAGTACATCAACCGCGGCCTGCAATTCCTCGACCTGATCCAGGAAGGCAATATCGGCCTGCTGAAGGCGGTCGACAAGTTCGAATACCGTCGCGGTTACAAGTTCTCGACCTATGCGACCTGGTGGATCCGCCAGGCCATCACGCGTTCGATCGCGGACATGGCCCGCACCATCCGCGTGCCGGTGCACATGATCGAGACCATCAACAAGATGAACCGCATCTCGCGCCAGATCATGCAGGAAACCGGCAGCGAGCCGGACCTGGCGACCCTGGCCCAGAAGATGGAAATGCCGGAGAACAAGGTTCGCGAGATCATGAAGATCGCGAAAGAGCCGATTTCGATGGAAACCCCGATGGGCGAGGACGGCGATTCGCAGCTGGGCGACTTCATCGAGGACAACACCACCCTGGCTCCGCTCGACGCCGCGCTGCACGCGTCGATGCGCAACGTGATCAAGGAAGTGCTGGACTCGCTGACCCCGCGCGAAGCCAAGGTGCTGCGCATGCGCTACGGCGTCGAGATGTCGAACGACCACACGCTGGAAGAAGTCGGCAAGCAGTTCGACGTGACCCGCGAGCGTATCCGCCAGATCGAAGCCAAGGCCATGAGCAAGCTGCGCCAGCCTTCGCGTTCGGACAAGCTGAAGACCTTCTTGCACGACAAGTAAGCCGTTTCCCGTCCAGGGAAGTATGGCCAGCATGCCGCCCCGTCCCTGACGGTGGCGGCATTTTTTTTGGGGTGGCGATGTCGCGCCCGCCTTGAGGCCGCGACGGTCCGGTCGGGCCGCGTGGCCTTGCAAGCCGCGGCGTCGCTGATGCAGCGGCATTGGCTGGCTGGAGCACGGCCGGGGCGCCGCCCGGCGCCGGCTCTGCGGCGCGCCTGCAACGTTTCTTTGTCAGGCTGAAAACATCCGGGCGAATTTCGTTGACGCATGGGGAAGGATCGGGGGACCATGCCGCAAGGCAACAAAATCACACTTTCTCACTTTCCCGAGGTCCTATGCTCGCCCGACTCCTCCGCCGCTGGTCGATCAAGACCAAGCTCATGCTCGGCATGGCCGCCTGCCTGCTGTTGTTCATCGCCATTTCCGCCGCCCTCAGCCTCAGCCTGACGGGCAACAGCATGCGCCAGCGCGTGGTCGGCCACGAACTGCCGGCCGTCGTCGGCGAGATCGGCAACGACGTGCTGCGCCAGATCGGCGGGCCGCTCACCGCCTCGCTGGCGGTCGCCAACAATACCTTCCTGCTCGATTGGGAGCGCCGCGACCTGGACGAATCCGGCATGGATGCCTGGCGCGCCTATGCCGCCAGGATGAAGGAAGTGAACAAGGCCGTCACCGTGTTCTGGGCCTCGCCTTCGCAACTGAAGTTCCTCGACCAGGGCGGCCTGAGCTACATGATGGAGAAGGGAAATCCGCGCGACGCCTGGATGGACAATTTTCTCGCCAGCGGCCGCCAGTACGAGCTGAACCTGGATCCGGATCCGAAGACCGGAGAGATGAAGCTCTTCATCAATGCCCGGGTCGAGGCCGGCGAAGGCAGGCTGGCGGTGGCCGGCCTGGGCCTGTCGGTCCAGCAGATGGCCGAGACGGTGCGCGGCTACACGGTCGGCAAGTCCGGTTACGTCTTCCTGGCCCGTCCGAACGGCCAGATCGTGCTGCACCGCGACGCCGCTCTGTCCGACGGCGAGCACAAGATCGCCGACCTGCCCGGGTATTCGCAGGAACTGGTGGCGCAGCTGATGAAGAAGGAGCAGTTCGCCAGCGCCAGCCACGATTCCGAGCACGGCAAGCTGATCGTCGCCTCGTCCTACCTGCCGCAACTGGACCTGTACGTGATCGCCGAGGTGCCGGAAAGCGAAGTGCTGGGCGAGCTGGCGCGTTCGTCGCTGCTGGCCAGCCTGCTCGCCGGCCTGGCCGGCGGCGCCGTCGGCCTGGTCGTGATCTTCCTGATCAGCCGCGCGATCGCCGCGCCGGTCGCGCGCGCCGCGGCCATGCTGGGAGAAATCGCCGACGGCAAGGGCGACCTGACGCGCCGCATGCCGGTCGAGAGCGAAGACGAGGTCGGCCTGCTGGCCGACGCCTTCAACCGTTTCGTGTCTTCCCTGAACCGCACCATGAGCGAGGTGCGCGACAGCACCCATGCGATCGCCGGCGCCTCGGCCGAGATCGCGGCGGGCAACATGAACCTGTCGACCCGGACCGAAGCCCAGGCCTCGAGCCTGGAGGAGACCGCCGCGGCGATGGAAGAGCTGACCTCGACCGTGCGCCAGAACGCCGACAACGCGCGCCAGGCCAACCAGCTCGTGATGACGGCCAGCGGCGAAGCGCAAAAGGGCGGCGAGGTGGTGGGCGAGGTGGTGGCCACCATGGGCTCGATCACCGGCAGCTCGCGCAAGATCGCCGACATCATCGGCGTCATCGACGGCATCGCCTTCCAGACGAATATCCTGGCGCTGAACGCCGCCGTGGAAGCGGCGCGCGCCGGCGAGCAGGGCCGCGGCTTTGCCGTCGTCGCCTCCGAAGTGCGCAACCTGGCCCAGCGCTCGGCCGCCGCGGCCAGGGAGATCAAGACCTTGATCAGCGCCTCGGTCGAGCAGGTCGAGGCGGGCGCGCGCCTGGTCGACACCGCCGGCGCCACCATGACCGGCATCGTCCAGGCGGTGCGCCGCGTGGCCGACCTGATGAACGAGATCGACGCCGCCAGCAGCGAGCAGAGCCAGGGCATCGGCCAGGTCAACGCCTCGATCGCGACGATGGACGACGTGACCCAGCAGAACGCCGCCCTGGTCGAGGAAGCGGCGGCCGCGGCCAGCGCGCTGGAAGAGCAGACCGCGCGCCTGGCGCAGGTGGTCGGCGCCTTCAAGCTCGACGATGCGGCCGGCGGCCAGGCGCCGCAGGCGGCGCTCGCGTCCCCCGCGGCCCGTCCCCTGCTGGCCGGCTGAGGCCAGGGCGGCCGGCGGCGCAATCGCGCGTGGCCGGTGAGCCCGGCAGTTGTAAGATCGGGCATGCACATTCTGGAGCCGCGCATGACCCGTCCCGCTTCCGCCCGTCCCCCGACACGCCTGCTTGCCTTCCCGCTGGCCCTGGTGCTGGCGCTCGGCGCCGCCTGCGCGGCCGCGCAGGAAAACGGCGGCAAGGAGGAGCCGATCTCGCCGGACCGGCCCGATTTCGTCGAGTCGAGCGAAGTGGTGGGCAAGGGCAGGGTGCAGTTGGAAGCCGGCCTGCTGAGCGAACGCGAACGCGGCGAGGAGGGGCGCGAGCACACGTTGTCGACGCCGACCCTGCTGCGCATCGGCGTCCACGAGGATCTGGAACTGCGCATCGAGACCGAGGGCCGCACCGTGCGCCACCTGCGCGCCGCGGCCAGCGGCGAGCGCCGCACGATCGCCGGCTATGCCGACACCTCCGTCGGCCTGAACTGGCATCTCGCCGACGCGCGGGGGAAGATGCCCTCGCTCAGCCTGCTGGTGGACGCCGAGCTGCCGACGGGGTCGAAGCGGCTGCGCGGGGAGGGCGTCCGGCCCATGCTGAGGATGGTCGGCGAGTGGGAGCTGCCGGGCGACACCCAGCTCGGCGTCATGCCGGGCGTCGCCGTCGAGCGCCAGGAAGACGAGGGCCGCTACACCTATGGCCTGCTCGGCGTGGCGCTCGAAAAACGCTTCGACGAACGCCTGCGCGGCTTCGCCGAACTGGCCCTGCCGCAGATCGCCAGCAGCCGCCACGGCGGCACCCAGGCCAGCGTCGGCATCGGCGCCGCCTACCTCCTGTCGAACGACTGTCAGATCGACACCCTGTTCTCGCGCGGCCTGAACCACCGCACGCCCTACGCGCGCTTCACCGTCGGCCTGTCGATCAGGCGCTGAGCCGCCTGGCGCTGGACGGCTGCCCCACCTCATGTGTCCGGGTTATGCGACACACCCGCAAATTCATTGGTGACGCCATTTTCCCGCGCGTAATCTCTTAAGAAGATGGCAATACCTGGACGTGGGAGACGCGCCGGGCGCCGTCCAGCGCAGCCCGCGCCAGTCGCGCGGGTGTGTTCACTCAACCTGCAAAAAACGACAACATGAAAAAACTTTTGCTTGCCGCGGCAGCCAGTCTGCTTGCTGCATCCTTGAGCACGTCCCTGGCGCACGCCGATACCGCTGCCGTCACGCCCAAGCGCGAGCTGCGCGGCGTCTGGATCAGCACCCACCTGAGCCTCGATTGGCCGAACCGCACCCAGACACCCGAGCAGCAGCGCGCGGCCCTGGTCGGCATCCTCGAGCACAACAAGGCGACCGGCATGAACGCCGCCTTCTTCCAGGTGCGCAGCCAGTCCGACGCCATGTATCCGAGCGAACTCGAGCCCTGGTCCTACTACCTGACGAATAACCAGGGCAGCGCGCCGGCGCCCGCCTGGGATCCGCTGCAGTTCGCGATCGAGGAGTCGAGGAAGCGCGGCATGGAATTCCACGCCTGGATCAATCCCTACCGCGCGGTGGCGAATACCGCCAGCGAAAGCAATACCGCCCAGTACGCGGCGAACCACATCTCGCGCACCCATCCGGAGTGGCTGCTGGCGGTGGGGACGGTGAAGATCCTGAATCCCGGCCTGCCCGAGGTGCGCGACTACGTCACCAGCGTCATCATGGACATCGTCGACCGCTACGACGTCGACGGCATCCACTTCGACGATTATTTCTACCCGAGCGGCACGATCAACGACGACGCGGCGTATGCGGCGGACCCGCGCGGCTTCCCTGCCACCACCGCGGGACGCGCCGACTGGCGCCGCGACAACGTCAATCTCCTGATCGCCCAGGTGGGCGAGCGCATCCGCGCCGCCAAGCCCTGGGTCAAGTTCGGCGTCTCGCCCTCGGGCATCTACCGCAGCAGCACGGACCCGGCCATCGGCTCGCCGACCTCCAGCGGCGCGAGCCAGCACTTCGTGCACAACTTCGCCGACAGCCGCACCTGGCTGCGGCAGGGCTGGGTCGACTACCTCGCGCCCCAGGTCTACTGGTACATCGGCCAGGCGGGTTCGGACTACAAGCTCCTGGTTCCGTGGTGGAGCGAGAACGCCTTCGGGCGCCACGTCTACGTCGGCATCGCCGACTACAAGATGAACACTGCCGGCTGGCTCGATCCGAAGCAGGTCGCCAACCAGATCGCCCTGAACCGCGCGCAGGTCGGCATCGCCGGGCAGATCCACTTCCGCCATGCCTTCCTGGCGGCCAACCCGCTGGGCTACCGCAGCGACCTGATGCAGAACGCGTACGCGCGCCCGGCGCTGGTGCCGGCCATGCCCTGGAAGGACTCGCTGCAGCCTGCCGCCCCGTCTTCCCTGAGCGCCAGCCCGGGCCAGGACAATGCGGTGCAACTGGCCTGGGCGCCGGCTATTGAAACTCGCGACGAGATGGACAAGGTGCGCCGCTTCGCGGTCTACCGTTCGGGCGACAGGGCGATGGACATCGAGCAGGGCGATAACCTGCTGGCCGTGCTCGAGTCAAGCGCCAGCGGCTACCTCGACACGCGCGCCGAGCCGGGCCAGTTCTACTATTACACGGTCACGGCCCTGAACCGCCTGAGCCACGAGAGCGCGCCGGCGAACACCGTCACCAACGACTTCGAGGCCCCGAGCGTGCGCACGCGCGAGGTATCGCTGACGCTGGCGAACGGCGCGGCCAGCCTGCAGCCGGCCGACCTCGACGGCGGCACGCTTGACAACTGGGGCGTCGAATCCCTGAGCGCCTCGCGCACCGTGTTCGGCTGCGCCGACATCGGCGTCCAGCGGGTCGAACTGACGGCGTTCGACAAGGCCGGCCTGAGCGCGTCGGCGCCCGCCACGGTGAACGTGCTGGGCCACGTGCCCCAGCCGATTGTCGAGGTGAGCCGGCTTGACGCCACCCCGACCGGGCAGCCCGCCGGCACCATCGTGCTCGGCTATGGCGCGCAAAGCCTGACCCTGCGCGCCTTCGACGCCGATCCCGGCACCGGCTTCGCCTGGCAGCCGGCGCCCGGCCTGGCCGCCAGCGGCGCCGCCGCGACCTTCGCGCCGACCGGGGCAGGGAGCTTCGCGCTCACGGTGCAGGGGCTCAGCGCGAACGGCTGCCCGGCGCCGGCAACGGTGACGGTCTCGGTGATCGACGCGCGCTGCGGGGACGACAAGGTCGCGGTCTGCCACAAGCCCGGCAGCGCTGGCAGCGGCGGCGCCAACGGCATCTGCGTCTCGCCGAACGCCGTGCCGGCGATGCTGCGCCAGGGCGACAGCCTGGGCAGTTGCACGCCATAAGCCCGGCAAGCGGGGCAACAGCCCCTTGTCGCCATGCCGCCCGGGCCGATGGCCCCGGCGGCATTGTTCATGGCATGGCCGGCCCGCCAGGGCGGGAGGGAAGGCCCTGCGCACGGGAGATTCCAGCCGGAATCGAAAAATATTGCCTTTGTGATAGCATCGCCGGGTTCCTGCCTTATTGGCGTCCCCGCAGTCCTTCGCAGTCCTTACCATGGCCAAGTCTAACCATCTCGCAGCGGTCCCCATAGCAAGCGCACAGGCTTCGTCCGCGCCTGCGCATGACTGGCCGGATGCGGACGCGCTGCCCCTGGCGCAGCGCATTCCCTGGCGCATGCGGGGAGCGGTGGGCATTTCCCTGGCGGTGCATGCCCTGTTGCTGAGCATGACCCTGGGCGGCGACAGCTTCGGACTTCCGCGCTTTCATTTTCCCTGGGAAGAAAGGCGCCTGGGCGCCAACGATCTGCGCATCACGCTGGCGCCGGCGCGGCCCGCCGCCGAGGCGAGCGCGCCTGCGCAGCCGGCTGCCGCGCCCGTGGAGAAGCCTGGGCCGAAGCCCGCCGCGCGGAACACGCCCGTGATCGCCAGCAAGTCGGCGTCCGGGGCAACGTCGCCCGTCGTCCCTGCGCCTGCCGCGGCGGCGCCCGAGTCTGCTGCCCCGTCGGCGCCGGCGCCTGCGCCCGCACCGCCGGCGCCGCCTCCCGAACCGGTCATCCCGCCGCAGGCGCCGCCCGAGCTTCCTTCCGTGGCCGCGGTCGAGGCGCCGCCGGCGCCTCCCGTCGCGCGCGTGCTTCCGGCGGAAGCGCCGCCGGCGCCGGCGCCGGCGGCGGACGCGATCGACGATGCGCCACAGAAGCAGGCCGAGGAGGCGTCACGCGAGGCGGCGCTCGCGCTGGTCAGGATCGAGAACGAGATCGAGAGCGAAAAGCAGGCTGCGCAAGCGCAGCGGGAGGCGGAGCTGATCGCGCTTGCCCAGCGCGAAGCGACGCAGCGCGAGGCCGAACGCCAGGCGATTGCGCGCCAGGAGAGCCTGGCGCAGGAGGCGCTGCGCGCGGAGCAGGCGCGCCAGGACACGGTGCGTCGGGAAGCCGAACGCGCCGAGGCCGCGCGGCAGGAGCAGCTGCGCCAGGATGCCGCCCGTGCCGAGGAAGCGGCCCGGAACGAGGCCGCGCGACAGGACGCCGAACGTCAGGCGCTGGCCCGGGAGGAGAGCGCCAGGCAGGAAGCGCTGCGGCAGGAGCAGGCGCGGCGCGAAGAGCAGGTTCGGCAGGAAGCGGCGCGCCAGGAGCTCGAACGGGCCGAGGCAGCGCGGCGCGAGCAGGCCGCGCTGGAGAATGACCGTCAGGAGGCTGCGCGTCAGGAAGCGGCACGCCAAGAGGTCGCTCGCCAGGAAGCAGCCCGTCAGGAAGCGGCACGTCAGGAAGCAGCACGCCAGGAAGCAGCCCGTCAGGAAGCGGCACGTCAGGAAGCAGCACGCCAGGAAGCGGCGCGTCAGTAGTCAGCCCGCCAGGAAGCGGCGCGCCAGGATGCAGCCCGTCAGGAGGCAGCCCGTCAGGAAGCAGCCCGCCAGGAGGC
>JBFLZJ010000024.1:0-76495 GCA_040755875.1 Pseudomonadota bacterium
CCCCAACGTGTTGCTGCCGGCCGCCCCGTCCAGGTATTCCTGGACAATTTTGAGCTTGAACTGCTCATTGTACTTCGTCATGAAAAAACCCCAAAAGTTGGTGTCCAACTTTTGGGGTTCAGTTCACGTTGCGGGCGTTTTTATTTTGTGCGACCCACCCTAGGCGTATGCGGAATGAATAGGATTCGGCCCCACAGCCAATTCATTTAACATCGTTTAACGTTCTTTGATAAGTGTTCAATTTTAGATATTGAACATCGTAGTAACACTTATCAATGCTTATCTATACAAAAAGGCGTTGCCGGCGATATACTCGCTGGCTAGGGTGGCTCAGCCGTCCTGCCTGACACCTTATTTTCTGGATGGGATGTGATGAACTGTAGCGCCAGCATTGATTGTTCCGGCGTAGCCGTCCCGGAACTGGCCGAGCAGTTCCGTGTCATCGCCGAAATCGGCGGCGACATTGCGTTCAGTATCGATTGCGCCAGCGGCGCGCTGCTGTACGTTAGCCCTTCCATCGAACAATTGCTTGGCTACAGCCCAGCCGAGGTGGCCGCCCAATTGAACCAGTCCGGCAGCGCGCTGGCCGCCTTGTGCGCCGGCATGAAGGAACGGGTGCGCCGCCTGCGCGCCGGCGACCGCAGCCGCCTGCGCCTGGTGCGCGAAACCGAACTGCCCGGCGCCCACGGCTACATGGTTCCGGTCGAAGTCATCTCCGCGCTGATCTGCGACGCGGCCGGCGAACCGGTGACCCTGGTCGGCCAGGTGCGCGACCTGTCGCCGCGGCGCCTGCGCGAAGCCGAGCGCAAGCGCTTCGCCAGCATGCTCAATCACGAGTTCCGCACGCCCTTGTCCACCATCGATGGCGCCATCCAGCGCCTGGAGGCCACCTGCCAGGACGCCGACGAGCCAACCCGCCAGCGCTACCGCAAGATTGCCCTCGCCACCGACCGCCTGATCGCCATGCTCGACGACTACTTGTCGCCGGAACGCATGGCCGAGATCGGCGGCGAGCGCAAGCCGACCTCGGTCGCCCCGCGCGAGTTGCTCGACGAAGCGGCCAGCCAGGCGCGCAATGCCGGGCGCCTCGCCAGTGTCGAGGTGGGAGAGTTGCCGGCCGCGCTGCGCTGCGAGCCGGACGGCATGCGCCTGGCCCTGAAGATCCTGGTCGACAATGCGATCGCGTTCTCGCCGCCGACCACCGCGATCGTCCTGCGCGGCCGGCTGGCCGCCAGCGGCATCGAGCTGGCCGTGCGCGACCACGGCGCCGGCGTCGCGGACGACGAGCAGGCGCGCATCTTCGACAAGTTCTACCGCGGCCGCAATGCCGCGGGTCTGCCGGGAAGCGGCCTGGGCCTCTACATGGCGCGCGCCATCGTCGAGCATCATGGCGGACGGATCAATTTGGTGACGCCGGCCGGCGGCGGCGCGGAGTTCCGCATCTGGCTGCCGGTGGCGGGCGCGGGCAAAGCGCTTGCGCAGCTTGAACCCAGCAGTGATAATCCCCCGCATATTCCGGGAACGGCCCCTGCCGGTACGACAGGCACAAGTAAAACGAAGAACGTGGCCCACCCATGACGCAGATATTGATTGTTGAAGACAACGGCGATTACGCCGGCGACATGGCCGACTTCCTGCGGGAACTCGACCATGACGTCACGATTGCCACCTCCGCCAGCGAAATGTGGGCGGCGCTGACGCGCACGCCCGCCGCCGTGGTGGTGCTGGACCTGGGCTTGCCCGACGAAGACGGTTTCACCGTGATTCCACGTATGCGCCAGCTCTATCCCGAGATCGGGCTGCTGGTGCTGACCGGACGCGTTGCGTTCGACAACCGCATCCTCGGCCTGCAGCTCGGCGCCGACCACTATCTCACCAAGCCGATCAAGTTCCCCGAACTGGCCGCCCACATCGAGGCCCTGGGCCGGCGCGTGCGCCCGAGCGAACCGGCGCCGCTGCCGACCAAGTGGACCCTGCGCGTCAGCGCCCGCCAGCTCGAGCTCGGCGGCAAGGTGATCGACTTGACCGAGAAGGAATTCAATTTTCTGCACCTGTTGACGATCAATACCCGTCCGGTGCCGCGCGCGACCATCGTCGCCGGCATGGGCGGCGACGATCCCGACGCCAGCCGGCGCGTGGACATGCTGGTCTACCGCCTGCGCAAGAAGGCGAAAACGGGTCTGGGACAGGATCTGCCGCTGCGCAGCGCGTACGGCGAGGGGTATAGCCTGTCTGCCGGGTTCACGCTGGCGTGATGCGGGTTTTGTAGGGTGGACACCTGTGTCCACGCGGTACCTCGGCTCCGCGGTCGAAATGTTGTTGTGGCCTGCTCAAGGTGAGACCGCGTGGACACAGGTGTCCACGCTACCAAATCGGGCAGCTTCGTAGGGTGGGTTCTTGAACCCACGCGGTACCCCGGCTCCAAGGTCGAAACCCTGTTGTGGCCTGCGCACGGTGAGACAGCGTGGGCTCGAGAGCCCACCCTACGAAAATCGGGACAGAGTGCGGTGAAATTTGGCGATCTGAAAAAATAATCGGGGACAGAGACGGTCAGCGTCGCTAGAATACGCCATCCCGACCGTTTTCGACGCTCCAATGGCCCGCCAACCCCGTCTCATCCTCCCGAAGCAGCCCCACCACATCCTCCAGCGCGGCAACGATCCGCAACTGGTCTTCCGCGACGAAGAGGACTACACCCGTTTCCTCGGCTGGCTGAAGGAAGCGTCCCGCTTCTACAAGGTGGCGATCCACGCCTACGCCCTGCTGCCGACCCATTTGCACCTGCTCGCCACCCCGCCTGACGAGGACAGTCTGGCCGCGATGATGCAAAAGCTCGGCCGCTTCTACGTTCCCTGGTACAACGCCAAGTATGGCCGCTCGGGCGGGCTGTTCGAGGGACGCTTCCGCACGGCGGTGGTCGATACCGACAAACACTTCCTGATGTGCAGCCGCTTCATCGAGCTGGCGCCCACGCGCGAAGGCCAGGCGGCCGATCCCCGGGACTACGCCTGGTCGAGCTATGCCCACCACGCCGGCCTGCGTCCCGATCCGCTCATCACCGACCACGCGCTGTTCTGGGAACTGGGCAACACGCCTTTCCAGCGCGAGGCCGCCTATACCGACCTGGTCCAGCAAGGCATCGCCGCCGACGAGCTGGCGCTGATCGCCTCATCCGTCCAGAAAGGCCAGCCGCTGGGCACCGAGGCCTTTAAACGCGAGCTTGAACACAAGACGCAGCGCCGCATCCTGCCGGCCAAGCGCGGCCGGCCATTCAAGAAGCCTGTTTCCGAGCAGGTTTGAGCTTATCCGGCGCGGTGCAATGCCGCGCCTGTTCCACGCCCATGCCGGCCGAATACGCGCGGTCGGGCGTCGTCGGCTCATCCTTGGCTGTTCGCAATCTTCTGCCTTTCCACCCGCCTCCCTGCGAATAAATATCGTCGAACAAGCGGCTTTTGCACCCGCTTTCAACCTGTCCCCATTTAAAAGAAGAGCTGACAAGTCATCAGTTAATTCGACTCCGACCCTAATTGTTCTGCTTGATGCGTCTGCTGCATTGCACTATTCTCGGCCTTCAACCCCTGAAATATGCTGTGGAGAGCCCTTCATGATTGCCCAAGGTTTATACGATCCCGCCAATGAGCACGACGCCTGCGGCGTTGGTTTCATCGCCCATATCAAGGGCAACAAGAGTCATTCCATCATTGATCAGGGGCTGATGATCCTGAAAAACCTGGATCACCGGGGCGCCGTCGGCGCCGATCCGCTGATGGGCGATGGCGCCGGTATCCTGATCCAGATTCCCGACCAGTACTTCCGCGACGAGATGGCCAAGCAGGGCGTCGAGCTGCCGCCGCCCGGCGAATACGGCGTCGGCATGGTGTTCCTGCCGAAGGAACACGCCTCACGCATCGCCTGCGAACAGGAAATCGAGCGCGCCGTGCGCATCGAAGGCCAGGTCGTGCTGGGCTGGCGCAACGTGCCGGTCGACGAGACCATGCCGATGTCGCCGACCGTGAAGGCCAAGGAACCGGTGATCCGCCAGATCTTCATCGGCCGCGGCCCGGACATCATGGTCACCGACGCGCTCGAGCGTAAGCTCTACGTGATCCGCAAGTCCTCCGGCCACGCAATCCAGGCTTTGAAACTCCTGCACGGCAAGGAATTCTTCGTGCCTTCGATGTCGGCGCGCACCATCGTCTATAAAGGCCTGCTGCTGGCCGACCAGGTCGGCGTCTACTTCAAGGACCTGCAGGACCCGCGCTGCGTCTCGGCCCTGGCCCTGGTGCACCAGCGTTTTTCGACCAACACTTTCCCGGAGTGGCCGCTGGCCCACCCCTACCGCCTGATCGCGCACAACGGCGAGATCAACACCGTCAAGGGCAACTTCAACTGGACCCGCGCCCGCGAAGGCATGATGAAGTCGGCCGTGCTGGGCGAAGACCTGAACAAGCTGTTCCCGCTGATTTACGAGGGCCAGTCCGACACCGCCTGCTTCGACAATGCGTTGGAGTTGCTGGTGATGGCCGGCTACCCGATCGCCCAGGCCATGATGATGATGATCCCCGAGGCCTGGGAAAACCACAGCGCGATGGACGACAACCGCAAGGCCTTCTACGAATACCACGCGGCGATGATGGAGCCCTGGGATGGCCCGGCGGCGATGGCCTTCACCGACGGCCGCCACATCGGCGGCACCCTGGACCGCAACGGCCTGCGTCCGGCACGCTACGTCGTCACCGAGGACGACCTGGTCGTCATGGCGTCCGAGTCGGGCGTGCTGCCGATCCCGGAATCGCGCATCGTCAAGAAATGGCGACTCCAGCCAGGAAAAATGTTCCTGATCGACCTGGAAGCCGGCCGCATCATCGACGACAAGGAACTGAAGGACACCTATTCGAACGCCAAGCCCTATAAAGCCTGGATCAAGTCGGTGCGCATCAAGCTCAACGAAATCAAGCTGAGCGAGTCGCAGCTGGCGCAGAACCGCGCCAAGGACGGGTACGCCCATGCGGCGCCGGCGCAGGGCGAAAAAGCGGCGATCACGCTGCTCGACCGCCAGCAAGCCTTCGGCTACACCCAGGAAGACCTGAAATTCCTGATGGCGCCGATGGCCGTGCTGGCCGAAGAGGCGACCGGTTCCATGGGCAACGACTCGCCGCTGGCGGTGATGTCGAACAAGCTCAAACCTTTGTACAATTATTTCAAACAATTGTTTGCGCAGGTGACGAACCCGCCGATCGACCCGATCCGCGAGAGCATGGTCATGTCGCTGGTGTCCTTCATCGGCCCGAAGCCGAACCTGCTCGACACCAACAACGTCAACCCGCCGATGCGTCTGGAAGTGTCGCAGCCGGTGCTCGGTTTCGACGACATGGCGCGCCTGCGCAACATCAGCCTGCACACCGGCGGCAAGTTCAAGTCGTATGAACTGAACATCTGCTATCCGGTCGCCTGGGGCAAAGAGGGCATCGAAGCCTCGCTGGCCTCGCTGTGCGCGGAAGCGGTGGACGCCGTGAAATCCGGCCACAACATCCTGATCGTCTCGGACCGCGCGGTCTCGACCGACATGGTCGCGATCCCGGCCCTGCTGGCGACCTCGACCATCCACCAGCACCTGGTGATGCGCGGCCTGCGCGCCTCGACCGGTCTCGTGGTCGAAACCGGCTCCGCCCGCGAAACCCACCACTTCGCCCTGCTGGCCGGCTATGGCGCGGAAGCCGTGCACCCCTACCTCGCGCTGGAAACCCTGGCCGACCTGGCCCAGCACCTGCCGCACGAGATGGCGCCGGACACCGCCATGTACAACTACACCAAGGCGATCGGCAAGGGCCTGCTGAAGGTGATGTCGAAGATGGGCATCTCGACCTACATGTCCTATTGCGGCGCCCAGATCTTCGAAGCCGTCGGCCTGAACAAGTCGCTGGTGGATAAATATTTCCGCGGCACCTCGTCGACGGTTGAAGGCATCGGCCTGTTCGAGGTGGCCGAGGAAGCGCTGCGCCTGCACAACCTGGCCTTCGGCAACGACCCGCTGCTGGCCAACGCCCTCGACACCGGCGGCGAATACGCCTTCCGCGTGCGCGGCGAAGACCACATGTGGACGCCGGACGCGATCGCCAAGCTGCAGCATTCGACCCGCGCCAACAACTTCAGTACCTATAAAGAGTACGCGCAGCTGATCAACGAGCAGACCCGCCGTCACCTGACCCTGCGCGGCCTGTTCGAGTTCAAGCTCGACCCAGGCAAGGCGATCCCGATCGACGAGGTCGAGCCGGCCAAGGAAATCGTCAAGCGTTTTGCCACCGGCGCCATGTCGCTCGGTTCGATCTCGACCGAAGCCCATGCGACCCTGGCGATCGCCATGAACCGCATCGGCGGCAAGAGCAACACGGGCGAAGGCGGCGAAGATCCGCGCCGCTACATGAACGAGTTCAAGGGCATCAAGATCAGCAAGGGAGAAACCCTGGCCTCGGTGCTGGGTTCCGACCGCGTCGCGGCCGACATCCCGCTGCAAGAGGGCGACTCGCTGCGCTCGAAGATCAAGCAGGTGGCCTCGGGCCGCTTCGGCGTCACCGCCGAGTACCTGAACTCGGCCGACCAGATCCAGATCAAGATGGCGCAGGGCGCGAAGCCGGGCGAGGGCGGTCAGCTTCCAGGCCACAAGGTCTCGGAATACATCGCCTCGCTGCGCTTCTCGGTGCCGGGCGTGGGCCTGATCTCTCCGCCGCCGCACCACGACATCTATTCGATCGAAGACCTGGCGCAGCTGATCCACGACCTCAAGAACGCCAACCCGAACGCCTCGATCTCGGTCAAGCTGGTGTCGGAAGTGGGCATCGGCACCGTCGCCGCGGGTGTCTCGAAGGCCAAGGCCGACCACGTGGTCGTCGCCGGCCACGACGGCGGCACCGGCGCTTCGCCACTGTCTTCGGTGAAGCACGCCGGCACGCCGTGGGAACTGGGCCTGGCGGAAACGCAGCAGACCCTGGTCCTGAACGGCCTGCGCAGCCGCATCCGCGTCCAGGCCGACGGCCAGATGAAGACCGGCCGCGACGTCGTGATCGCCGCCATGCTCGGCGCCGACGAGATCGGTTTCGCGACCGCGCCGCTGGTGGTCGAGGGCTGCATCATGATGCGCAAGTGCCACCTGAACACCTGCCCGGTCGGCGTCGCCACCCAGGATCCGGTGCTGCGCGCCAAGTTCCAGGGCAAGCCGGAACATGTCGTGAACTACTTCTTCTTCGTCGCCGAAGAAGCGCGTCAATTGATGGCCCAGCTGGGCATCCGCACCTACGACGAGCTGATCGGCCGTTCGGACCTGCTCGATAAATCGAAGGCGATCACGCACTGGAAGGCGCAGGGCCTGGACTTCTCGAACATCTTCTATCAGCCTAAGACCGACGCGCCGCGCAACCTGTTCCATACCCATGTGCAGGACCACGGCCTGGACCGCGCGCTCGACCACAAGCTGATCGCGCAGGCGAAGCCGGCGCTGGAAAAGGGCGAGCGCGTCTCCTTCATCTCGCCGGTGAAGAACGTCAACCGCACGGTCGGCGCCATGCTGTCGGGTGAGGTCGCCAAGCGCTACGGCCATGCCGGGCTGCCGGACGACACCATCCACATCCAGCTGCAGGGCACGGCCGGCCAGTCCGCCGGCGCCTTCCTGGCAGCCGGCATCACGATGGACCTGGTGGGTGAAGGTAATGACTACGTCGGCAAGGGCCTCTCGGGCGGCCGCATCATCGTGCGTCCGAACACCGAGTTCCGCGGCTGGGCGGTGGACAACATCATCGTCGGCAACACCGTGCTCTACGGCGCGATCTCCGGCGAAGCCTTCTTCAACGGCGTGGCCGGCGAACGTTTTGCCGTCCGCAACTCGGGCGCCGTCGCGGTGGTGGAGGGCCTGGGCGACCACGGCTGCGAATACATGACCGGCGGCACGGTCGTGGTGCTGGGCGAGACCGGCCGCAACTTCGCGGCGGGCATGTCGGGCGGCGTGGCCTATGTCTACGATCCGAAGAACGAATTCGAGGCGCGCTGCAACACGACCATGGTCAACCTCGAGCGCGTGGTGTCGACGAAGGAGCAGGGCGACATCTCGGGCTGGCACAGCCAGACCCGGGGCGGCGAGCGCGAGTCGGATGAGGTCATCCTGCGCCGCCTGATCGAGCGCCACTTCAAGCACACGGGTTCCACCCGCGCGCGCAACCTGCTCGACGACTGGGCCAACAGCCGCGGCAAGTTCGTGAAGGTCTTCCCGACCGAATACAAGCGCGCGCTGGAAGAGATGCATAACAGCAGCATGGAAGAAGCCAACGACAAGATCGAACTCGCGGCGTAACGCCAACGGGGGCGCATCGTGACCGATGCGCCCCGTAGGGTGGGCGGCTTCGCCGCCCACGCGTTCAACCAGCGTCAGCGCAGCCGCTTAGAAAAGCGAGCCGATCTTCGGCACCAATAAAGGAAAAAACAGCATGGGCAAAATCACCGGCTTCATGGAATTTCAACGGCAGGAAGAAGACCACCTGGAACCTGCCGCACGCGTCAAGAACTACAAGGAATTCGTCCTGACCCTGAGCGACAGCCAGGCGAAAGTGCAGGGCGCACGCTGCATGGATTGCGGCATCCCCTTCTGCAACACCGGCTGTCCGGTCAACAACCAGATCCCGGACTGGAACGACCTCGTTTACCACGGCAACTACCGCGGCGCGATCGACAACCTGCACTCGACGAACAACTTCCCCGAGGTCACCGGACGCATCTGCCCCGCGCCTTGCGAAGCTTCGTGCACGTTGAACATCAACAACGACCCGGTCGGCATCAAGTCGATCGAGCGCAAGATCGCGGATACGGCGTGGGAACACGGCTGGGTCGTGCCGCAGCCGCCGAGCGTGAAAACCGGCAAGAAGGTCGCCGTGGTCGGCTCCGGCCCCGCGGGCCTGGCCGCCGCCCAGCAGCTGGCGCGCGCCGGCCACGACGTCACCGTCTTCGAGAAGAGCGACCGCATCGGTGGCCTGCTGCGCTACGGCATCCCCGACTTCAAGATGGAAAAGACCCTGATCGACCGCAGGATCGAACAAATGCGCGAGGAGGGAGTAACGTTCCGCACCGGCGTCCTGATCGGCAAGGACTTCCCGACCACGGTCAGCAACATGGCGCGCGACACCATCTTCCCGGAAGACCTCGCTGCACAGTTCGACGCCGTCGTCATGGCTGGCGGCGCCGAGCAGCCGCGCGACCTGCCGGTGCCGGGCCGGGACCTGAAGGGCGTGCATTTCGCGATGGACTTCCTGCCCCAGCAAAACCGCGTGAATGCCGGCGACAAGCTGAAGGACCAGATCAAGGCGACCGGGAAGCACGTGGTCGTGATCGGCGGCGGCGACACGGGTTCCGACTGCGTCGGCACCTCGAACCGCCACGGCGCCGCCTCGGTCACCCAGTTCGAGCTGATGCCGATGCCGCCCGAGCAGGAAAACAAGCCCCTGGTCTGGCCCTACTGGCCGACCAAGCTGCGCACCTCGTCCTCGCACGAAGAGGGCTGCCAGCGTGACTTCGCGGTCGCCACCAAGCGCTTCGAGGGCAAGAACGGCAAGCTGGAAAAGCTGGTCGCCTGCCACGTCGAGTGGAAGGACGGCAAGATGAGCGAAGTGCCGGACTCGGAATTCGAGATGAAGGCCGACCTCGTGTTCCTGGCGATGGGTTTTGTCTCGCCGGTGCAGCAGGTGCTGGACGCCTTCGGCGTGCAGAAGGATGCCCGCGGCAACGCCCGCGCCACGGTCGAGGGCGAGAACGCCTACCAGACCTCGGTGCCGAAGGTGTTCGTTGCCGGCGACATGCGTCGCGGCCAGTCCCTGGTCGTGTGGGCGATCCGCGAAGGACGCCAGTGCGCGCGGGCGGTCGACGAGTTCCTGATGGGATCGTCGGTGCTGCCGCGCTGAGCGATGGGCTGATGCTGGGAGAAGGGCGCACCGAGGTGCGCCTTTTTTGTCGTAAAGGCGCCGCTTTGGGTGGCGCAGGCAGGCCCGAAACGATCCGGGCGGGAGCGCGAAGCCGACATGGAAGCCGCGGTGCAAATTGTTCAGTAAGGCTACAAATGTTGACTTAAGCCAACAATTAGAAATGTTGGTATATATGCATATCTCAACAAAAACAATTACTTACAACTTTAAATAGCTGACCCACGGGTTATTTGTGTTGTAATCTCACGTCGTCGGCCCTGTCGAAACCGAGGTGCCTCAAGCAGCGGTTGCCGTTTCTGCACTACAATACGGGATTCCCCAAAACCGAATAACCCTCTGTGTCTAACCTTGTAGAAATACGCGATCTCGAGTTCGGCTACGGCGATCGGAAGATCCTGTCGAACCTGCGCATGGATTTCCCTCGCGGCAAGCTAATTGCCGTCATGGGCGGGTCCGGCTGCGGCAAGACCACGGTGCTGCGCCTGATTGGCGGACAGATTCGTCCGCAGCGCGGCGAAGTGCGGGTCGGCGGCGAGGTCGTGCATCAGCTCAACACCAAAGGCCTGTACCGGCTGCGCCGCCGCATGGGCATGCTGTTCCAGTTCGGCGCCCTTTTCAATGACCTGACCATCTTCGACAACGTCGCGTTCCCGCTGCGCGAGCACACCGATCTGTCCGAAGAAATGATCCGCGACCTCGTGCTGATGAAGCTGAACGCCGTCGGCCTGCGCAATGCGCAAAAGCTCAAGCCGCGCGAGATTTCCGGCGGCATGGCGCGCCGCGTCGGCGTGGCGCGCGCGATCGCGCTCGATCCGGAACTGATCATGTACGACGAGCCTTTCGCCGGCCTCGACCCGATTTCGATGGGCGTCACCGCCAACCTGATCCGCAACCTGAACGACGCGCTCGGCTCGACCTCGATCCTGGTCTCGCACGACGTCAACGAGACCTTCGCGATCGCCGACTATGTCTACTTTATGTCGGCCGGCAAGATCGTTGCCGAAGGCACGCCGGCCGAGCTGCGCGTGTCGACCGATCCTTACGTGAAGCAGTTCGTGAACGCCGAGCCTGACGGTCCCGTGCCCTTCCATTATCCAGGCAAGCCGCTTGCCGACGACCTGGGCCTGGGAGCGCAGCAATGATCCTGAATTTCTTCGAGGCGGCCGGCCGCACCGTGCGTGAGGCCATCGAAAGCCTGGGTTTTGCAACCCGCGCCTTCTTCACCCTGCTGCGTTTCTCGCTGGGCGCTTTCCGCCGTCCGACCCTGATTTCCGAGCAGATCCACTTCATCGGCAACTACTCGCTCGTCATCACGATCGTGTCCGGCCTGTTCGTCGGCCTGGTGCTGGGCCTGCAGTTCTACGTCAACCTGATCCAGTTCGGCGCCGAGGAAAAGCTCGGCTCGCTGACGGCCCTGTCGCTGATCCGCGAACTCGGTCCGGTCGTGACGGCGCTGCTGTTCGCCGGCCGCGCCGGCACGTCGCTGACCGCGGAAATCGGCCTGATGAAGTCCAACGACGAGCTGTCGGCCATGGAAATGATGGCGGTCAACCCGGTGCAGCGCGTGCTGGCGCCCCGTTTTTGGGGCGGCGTCATCGCCATGCCGGTGCTGGCCGCCGTGTTCTCGGCTGTCGGCATCATGGGCAGCTACCTGGTCGCCGTCAAACTGCTCAGCCTGGATGAAGGCGCGTTCTGGTCGCAGATGCAGGCCGGCGTGGATGTGCGGCGTGACGTGATCAGCAGCATCATCAAGAGTTTCGTGTTCGGCGTTGCCGTGACGTTCACCGCGCTGTTCCAGGGCTACCACGTGAAGCCGACCCCGGCCGACGTGGCGCGCGCGACGACCCGCACCGTCGTCATCGCTTCGCTGCTGGTCCTGGGCCTGGACTTCGTGATGACCGCCCTGATGTTCACCCCACAATAAAAATCGTTTCGTTTGGCCGCGCACAGACGGCCTGAATACTAGGAAATACTATGCATCGCAAAATCATCGACGTCTGGGTCGGCCTGTTTGTCCTGCTGGGCGCTGCCGCCGTTCTGTTCCTGGCCCTCCAGGCAGGGAACATGAGCTCGCTCTCGTTCACCGACACGTATGCCGTCACTGGTAAGTTCGATAACATTGGTGGATTGAAACCACAGGCGCCGGTCAAGAGCGCCGGTGTCGTGGTCGGCCGGGTGGGCGACATCAGCTTCGACGACAAGACCTATCAGGCGCTGGTGCGCCTCGATCTGGACCAAAGCTATCAGTTCCCGAAAGATTCTTCGCTCAAGATCCTGACTGCAGGTTTGCTGGGCGAGCAATACATTGGCATCGAACCGGGCGGCGACACCAACAACCTCGTCGACGGCGATCGAATCAACCGTACGCAATCGGCGACCGTGCTGGAAGACCTGATCAACCAGTTCATCTACAGCAAGGCTGCCGAAGGAAAGGATGGCAGCGAATGAAAAGCAAGAACATGACGACCCTGCCGCGGTCCCGCGGCCTGGCCCTGGCGGTGGCCGCCTGCGCCGTGCTGTCCGGCTGCGCGGCGCCCAGCAATCCCGAGGATCCGCTGGAGAAATTCAACCGGGCCAGCTTCGCCTTCAACGACACGGTCGACCGCGTCGCCCTGAAGCCGGCCGCGACCGCCTACAAGAAGGTCACGCCGGGCTTCGTGCAGACCGGTGTCGGCAACTTCTTCGGCAACCTGTCGGACGCCTGGAGCGCCGTCAACAACATCCTGCAAGGCAAGGGCGAGGCCGGCATGACCGACTTCACGCGTTTTGCGCTGAACTCGACCTTCGGCATCGCCGGCCTGCTCGACATCGCCTCGGAAGCCGGCCTGCAGAAACACGACGAAGACTTCGGCCAGACCCTCGGTTACTGGGGTGTTCCTTCCGGTCCCTACTTGATGTTGCCGATTTTCGGCCCATCTACGGTACGTGACACGACTGCGTTGCCGGCGGACATGTGGGGAGATCCCTGGAACCACAAGGACCCGGCCAACTGGCGCAACATCGGCACCGGCGTGCGCGTCGTCGACACGCGCGCTTCGATCCTCGACGCGTCGAACCTGATGGAAGAAGCGGCGCTGGACCGTTACGAATTCATCCGTGACGGCTACCTGCAGCGCCGTCAGAGCCAGGTGCGCGACGGCGAAAGCGAGCGCGCCGAAGCGGATCAAGACGAGGCACAGGACCAGCCGACCTCGAACACCCAGGTCGTGCCGGAGCCGGCGTCGCCCGAAAAGACGCAGCAGTAATGGTAAAAAATAGTCCGGCAAGCGGCCCCGCATGACGCGGCGCCCGGCCGGAGACGCCAACGAACAGAAAAGAGAGCCCATATGAAACCAATCGCCCACCTCATCGCCACCGTTGCTTCCGTCGCCTTTGCCACCAGCGTGATCGCCGCCCCGGCGCCGGCCACCGCCGAAGCCCCTGACGTGCTGGTCAAGCGCATCAGCGCCGACGTCATCGAGACCGTCAAGGCCGACAAGGACATCCAGGCCGGCAACCGCGCCAAGATCATGGAGCTGGTCAATTCGAAGATCCTGCCGCACGTCGATGCCGAAAAGATGACCGCGCAGGCAGCCGGCCAGTTCTGGCGCCAGGCCACTCCGGAACAGCAGAAGCGCCTGTCGGAAGAATTCCGCACGCTGCTGGTGTACACCTACTCGGGCGCGCTGTCGCAGATCAAGAACGAAACCGTCGAGTTCAAGCCGATGCGTTCGAGCCCGGAAGACACCGACGTCGAAGTGCGTTCGCAGGTGAACGTCACCCGCGGTGAGCCGATCACCCTGAACTACCGCCTGGCCAAGGGCAACCAGGGCTGGAAGATCTACGACATCAACGTGCTGGGCGCCTGGCTGGTCGAGACCTACAAGGGTACCTTCAAAGCCGAGATCAACAAGTCCGGCATCGAAGGCCTGATCAACCGCCTGGCCGAGCGTAACCGCCAGCTGGCCAGCAAGCCGCTGAAGGCGCCGAAGTAATCGATGGCAGAAGCAAATTCCATGCTCTCGCTCGATGCCCTGACTTTCCAGAACGCCAACGCGGCGCTGGAGCAGGGCAATGCAGCGATCCAGGCCGGCGAGACCGAGTTCGACCTCGGCGGCGTGCGCGCCGTCGATTCGTCCGGCGTCGCCCTGCTGCTTGCCTGGCAGCGCCGCGCGCGCGATGCCGGGCAGAAGCTCACCTTCATCAATGTGCCGGCGAACATCGATGCGCTGGTCAACCTGTACGGCCTGGACGGGGTGCTGGAGCGGAGCTAACGCCCTGCGGCGTTTTCTCGTAGGGTGGGCGCTCCGTGCCCACACGTAAACTTCGCACACCCGCGGCGCATCAAATGGGACCGCCACCAATACCGCGTGATCTTGCCTGATGCGTTATCGGTTTGCCTCCAGAACCTGATCGGTTTTACGCCTTGCCACTGAGATGACCGTCGCCGATGACGCGACGTTCTGGTGGGCAGGGAGTGCCCACCCCCACGGTTGGCGTCGCTTCGGGGCTCCGCCCTTCCCATTCCGCTTCCCCCAAGCTCTTGCATTGACGATTTCCCCTATAATGGGTCGTTTCCCCGCCCGGACCGTGCGCGCCCCTGCGCCGCGGCCAACTCCGAACAAGAATGACAGCGATCCAGATAGACAGCGTCGAGAAAAGCTACAAGGGCTTCAAGGCCCTTAAAGGCGTTTCCCTGAACATCGAACAGGGCGAGTTCTTCGGCCTGCTGGGCCCGAATGGCGCCGGCAAGACCACCCTGATTTCCACCATCGCCGGCCTGATCCGGCCCGACGTCGGCAGCGTGAAGATCCACGGCCACGACGTCGTGCGCGATTTCCGCGAGGCGCGGAAAAAACTCGGCGTGGTGCCGCAGGAGCTGGTGTTCGATCCCTTCTTCACCGTGCGCGAAACCCTGCGCCTGCAGTCGGGCTACTTCGGCATCAAGAACAACGACAAGTGGATCGACGAGGTCATGGAGAACCTCGACCTCACGAATAAAGCCGACGTCAACATGCGGGCGCTGTCGGGCGGCATGAAGCGCCGCGTGCTGGTGGCCCAGGCGTTGGTGCACAAGCCGCCCGTCATCGTGCTCGACGAGCCGACCGCCGGCGTCGACGTCGAGCTGCGCCAGACCCTGTGGAAGTTCATCTCGCGCCTGAACCGCGAAGGCCATACGGTCGTGCTCACCACCCACTACCTGGAAGAAGCCGAGGCCATGTGCCAGCGCGTGGCCATGCTCAAACTCGGCCAGGTGGTGGCGCTCGACACCATGCAGGGCCTGCTGCGCCGGGTTTCCGGCTCGCAGCTGATCGTGCACCTGAAAGCGGGCGCGCTGCCGGAAGGCCTGCGCCACCTGGTGTCGCACGATGAACACGACGGCCGCGAAGGCGGCAAGGGCAACCGCTACAGCCTGCGCATCAATGCGCCGGCCGAGGTCGAATCCATCCTGGCGCGCCTGCGCGAGAGTGGGGCGACCGTCGACGAGATGCAGTTGCAGCAGGCCGACCTGGAAGACATCTTCCTGCAAATCATGGGCGATGCCAAAGCCGGAAAGGGTGCACTGTGAATTTCGTTTCTGTCGGTTTCCGTACCCTGTTCTACAAGGAGATGCTGCGTTTCTGGAAAGTCGCCACGCAAACGATTGCCGCGCCCATCCTGACCGCCATGCTCTACCTGCTGATCTTCGGCCACGTGCTCGAGGGCCGGGTCGAAGTCTATCCGGGCGTGAGCTATACCGCCTTCCTGATCCCTGGCCTGGTGATGATGAGCGTGCTGCAGAACGCCTTCGCGAACTCGTCCTCGTCGCTGATCCAGTCCAAGATCACCGGCAACCTGGTGTTCATCCTGCTGCCGCCGCTGTCGCATTGGGAAATCCTGCTGGCCTATGTCTCGGCCTCGGTCGTGCGCGGCCTGGTGGTCGGCGCCGGCGTGTTCGCGATTACCGCCTGGTTCGCCCACCTGAGTTTCGCGGCGCCGCTGTGGATTGTCGTGTTCGCGGTGCTGGGCGCGGCCATCCTCGGCACGCTGGGCGTGATCGCCGGCATCTGGGCCGATAAATTCGACCAGCTCGCCGCGTTCCAGAACTTCCTGATCATGCCGGCCACCTTCCTGGCGGGTGTGTTCTATTCGATCCACTCCCTGCCGGCTTTCTGGCAGGCAGTCTCGCATTTCAACCCGTTCTTTTATATGATTGACGGGTTCCGCCACGGCTTCTTCGGCCAGTCCGACATCTCGCCGTGGACCAGCCTCGCCATCGTGTCCGCGTTCTTCGCGGTGCTGGCGGCGGTGGCGATCAACCTGCTCCAGCGCGGCTACAAGCTGCGCCACTGAACCGCACTGAAAATTAGTTAGGAATTATCGTGTCGACCACCCCAGAACTGATCCACAGCTACATCGCCAATGGCCTGCAGTGCACCTACCTGCAGGTGGAAGGCGACGGCCGGCATTTCTCGGCCCTGATCGTGTCGCCGGCCTTTGCCGGCAAGCGCCCGATCCAGCGCCACCAACTGGTGTACGCCGCGCTCGGCGACCGCATGCGCGAGGAGATCCACGCGCTGTCGATGAAGACCCTCACCCCTGAAGAGTACCAAGGATAAGCATGGACAAGCTCCAGATTGTCGGCGGCAAGCGCCTGAACGGCGAGATCCCGGTATCGGGCGCCAAGAACGCGGCCCTGCCGATCCTGTGCGCCGGCCTGCTGACGGGCGGCGATGTCGAACTGACCAACGTGCCGCGCCTGCACGACGTGAAAACCATCCTCAAGCTGCTCGAGCAGACCGGCCTGAAGGTGACCCAGGACGACGAGAACGTCACCCTGAACGGCGCCAACATCACCAGCCTGGAAGCGCCATACGAGCTGGTGAAGACCATGCGCGCCTCGATCCTCGTGCTGGGCCCCCTGCTGGCGCGCTTCGGCGAAGCCAAGGTCTCGCTGCCGGGCGGCTGCGCGATCGGTTCGCGTCCTGTCGACCAGCACATCAAGGGCCTGCGCCAGATGGGCGCCGAGATCACGATCGAAGGCGGCTACATCTACGCGAAAGCCAGGAAGCTCAAGGGCGCGCGCATCCTGACCGACATGATCACCGTGACCGGCACCGAGAACCTCCTGATGGCCGCGACCCTGGCCGAAGGCGAGACGATTCTCGAGAACGCCGCGCGCGAGCCGGAAGTGACCGACCTGGCCAACCTGCTGGTCGCCATGGGCGCGAAGATCGAAGGCATCGGCACCGACCGCCTGGTGATCCAGGGCGTCGAGTCCCTCCATGGCGCGAAGCACGCCGTAATCTCGGACCGCATCGAGGCCGCCACCTTCCTGTGCGCGGTCGCTGCGACCGGCGGCGACATCGTGCTGACCCGCACCCGCACCGACATCTTCGACGTCGCGCTCGATAAGCTGCGCGAAGTCGGCCTGCAGATGGATATCAAGCACGACACCATCCGCGCCCGCATGGACGCCCGTCCGCAGCCGGTGTCCTTCCGCACCACGGAATACCCGGGCTTCCCGACCGACATGCAGGCCCAGTTCATGGCGGTGAACACCATCGCCGCCGGTCCGAGCCGAGTGACCGAGACCATCTTCGAGAACCGCTTCATGCACGTGCAGGAGATGAACCGCCTGGGCGCGCAGATCTCGACCGAGGGCAACACCGCCTTCATCAAGGGCGTCGAGCGCCTGGTCGGCGCGCCGGTGATGGCGACCGACCTGCGCGCATCGGCCTCGCTGGTGATCGCCGGCATGGCGGCCGAAGGCACGACCATCGTCGACCGCATCTACCACCTCGACCGCGGCTACGACCGCATGGAGGTCAAATTGTCCGCCGTCGGCGCCGACATTGTGCGCATCAAGTAAGGCTGTACATGAGCATCGCAACACAATCGACGACGGAGCCGGGCCTGATCCTGGCCCTGTCCAAGGGCCGCATTTTCGAAGACACGCTGCCGCTGCTGGAAGCGGCCGGCATCACCGTCACCGAGAATCCGGAAACCTCGCGCAAACTCATCCTCGCGACCAACGATCCGCTGGTGCGCGTGCTGATCGTGCGCGCCACCGACGTGCCGACCTATGTGCAGTACGGCGCGGCCGACTTCGGCGTGGCCGGCAAGGACGTGCTGCTCGAGCATGGCGGCGAGGGCCTGTACCAGCCGGTCGACCTGAACATCGCCTGCTGCCGCATGTCGGTGGCGGTGAATGCCGGTTTCGACTACGAGAGCGCCGTGCGCCAGGGCGCGCGCCTGCGCGTGGCGACCAAGTTCGTGCACACCGCGCGCGAGCACTTCGCCTCGAAGGGCGTGCACGTCGACCTGATCAAGCTGTACGGCTCGATGGAACTGGCGCCCCTGGTCGGGCTGTCGGACGCCATCGTCGACGTGGTCTCGACCGGCGGCACCCTGCGCGCCAACAACCTGGTCGAAGTCGAGAAGATCATGGACATCTCCTCGCGTCTCGTCGTCAACCAGGCCGCATTGAAACTCAAGCGCGAGCGCCTGCAACCCATCATCGAAGCGTTCGATCGCGCCTCGCGCCGCAACGCACAGTAACCAAGGTAGAAACATCATGGCAGTTCAAATCCGCAAACTCGATTCCACCGACGTGAACTTCAAGCAGCAGCTGCATACGCTGCTGGCTTTCGAAGCCGCCACCGACGATGCGATCGAAACCGCGGTGGCGAAGATCCTCGCCGACGTCAAGTTGCGCGGCGATGCCGCCGTGCTGGAGTACACCAACCGCTTCGACCGCATTCCAAACGGTGGTGCGACCCACATCGGCGCCTTCGACCTGGCCCAGGACGAGCTGCAGGCAGCCCTGGCGTCGCTGCCCGACGCCCAGCGCGCCGCGCTGCAGACGGCCGCCGAGCGCATCCGCGTGTTCCACGAGCGCCAGAAGGGCGAGCTGAACGGTTTTACCTACACCGAGCCTGACGGCACCGTGCTGGGCCAGCGCGTGACCCCGCTGGACCGCGTCGGTATCTACGTCCCGGGCGGCAAAGCCGCTTATCCGTCCTCGGTGCTGATGAACGCCATCCCCGCGCAGGTGGCGGGCGTGAAGGACATCGTCATGGTCGTCCCGACCCCGGACGGCGTCAAGAACCAGATGGTGCTGGCCGCCGCCGCGATCGCCGGCGTCACGCGCGTGATCACCATCGGCGGCGCCCAGGCGGTCGGCGCACTGGCCTACGGCACCGAGACGATTCCGGCGGTCGATAAAATCGTCGGCCCGGGCAATGCCTATGTCGCCGCCGCCAAGCGCCGCGTGTTCGGCACGGTCGGCATCGACATGATCGCCGGTCCGTCGGAGATCCTGGTGCTGTGCGACGGCACGACCGATCCGGACTGGGTGGCGATGGACCTGTTCTCGCAGGCCGAGCACGACGAGCTGGCCCAGGCCATCCTGCTGTGCCCGGACGCGGACTACATCGCGCAGGTCGAGGCCAGCATCCACAAGCTGCTGCCGACCATGCCGCGTGCAGCGACCATCACGACCTCGCTCACCGACCGCGGCGCATTGGTAAAAGTGCGCGACATGGCGGAGGCCTGCGCGATCGCCAACGATATCGCCGCCGAGCACCTCGAAATCTCGGCCGAGAACCCGCAGCAGTGGGCGGAGCAGATCCGCCACGCCGGCGCCATGTTCCTGGGCCGCTTCTCCTCGGAGTCGCTGGGCGATTATTGCTGCGGCCCGAACCACGTGTTGCCGACCTCGCGCACCGCGCGCTTTTCGTCGCCGCTGGGTGTGTACGACTTCCAGAAGCGTTCCTCGGTGATCCAGGTGAGCGAAGCCGGCGCCCAGACCCTGGGCAAGGTTGCCGCCGAACTGGCCTATGGCGAAGGGCTGCAGGCGCACGCGCGCAGCGCGGAATTGCGACTCAAGCAGCAGTCATGACGGACTGGGTCAACCAGGTCTTCTGCGAGGATGCGCTGGCAGGGCTTGCGCGCATCCCGGATGGCGCCATCGACCTGATCCTGACCGACCCACCCTACAACCTCGGCAAGGACTACGGCAACGCCTCGGACCAGCAAAGCGTCGAGGCTTATCTCGCCTGGACCGAGGAGTGGATCGACAAGGCCCTGCCCAAGCTCAAGGCCAACGGCAGCCTCTACATCTTCCTGACCTGGCGCTTCGCGCCCGAGATCTTCGTGATGCTGAAAAAGCGCATGACGATGATGAACGAGATCATCTGGGACCGCCGCGTGCCCTCGATGGGCGGCAGCGTGCGCAGCTTCTCGTCGGTGCACGACACCATCGGCTTTTTTGTCAACCGCAAGGATTATTATTTCGATCTCGACTCGGTGCGCGTGCCCTATGACGAGGCGACCAAGAAGGCGCGCACGCGCTCGATTTTCGTGGGCGCGAAGTGGCTCGAAGTCGGCTACAACCCGAAAGACCTGTGGAGCGTGTCGCGCCTGCACCGCGAGCATCCGGAGCGCGCCGACCATCCCACGCAGAAGCCGCTCGAGATCATCGAGCGCATGATCAAGGCGTCCTGCCCGCCGGGCGGCGTGGTGCTCGATCCCTTCATGGGCAGCGGCACCACGGCGATCGCGGCCAAGCGCCTGGGCCGCCAGTTCGCCGGGTTTGAACTCAACCCGGCCTATTGCGAGATCATCGAGGCGCGACTGAGCGCCCCCGACCCCCTACCCACCATCAAGAAACGCAAGAGCATCGCGCGCGCCGCGCGCGCCGCCGCCGAGGAGTGAACATGAACATCGACAAGCTGATCGCCAACGTCATCCGCGCCGACATCCGCGCCAACAGCGCCTATGTCGTGCCCGACGCGAGCGGCTATATCAAGCTCGACGCAATGGAAAACCCGTACGCGCTGCCGGATGCGTTGCGCCAGGAGCTGGCCACGCGCCTGGCCGACGCGGTGCTGAACCGCTATCCGGTCGCTTCCTACGCCACGCTGAAGGAAAAGGTGAGCGCCAAGCTCGGCATCCCGGAAGGCTATGGCGTCCTGCTGGGCAACGGCTCGGATGAGCTGATCCAGATCGTCACCACCACGGTGGCCAGCCAGGAGCGCCGCGCCGTCGTGCTGGCGCCGGTGCCCGCTTTCGTGATGTATTCGCGTTCGGCCCAGTTCGCGGGCGCGGACTTCGTCGGCGTGCCGCTGAAGGCCGACTTCACGCTCGACCTGCCGGCCATGCTGGCGGCTATTCAACAGCACAAGCCGGCCGTGGTCTTCCTGGCCTACCCGAACAACCCGACCGGCAACCTGTTCGCGACAAGCGACATCGAAGCCATCCTGCGCGCCCTGGGCGAGACCGGGATTGCCGTGCTGGACGAGGCCTACCAGCCCTTCGCGCGCCAGACCTTCATGGACCGTCTCGGCGAGTTCGGGAACCTGGTCGTGATGCGCACGGTATCGAAGCTGGGCCTGGCCGGCATCCGCCTGGGCTACATGACGGCCGCGCCGGAGCTGCTGGCCGAGTTCGAGAAGGTGCGCCCGCCCTACAACGTCAACGTGCTGACCCAGGTGGCGGCCGAGTTCGTGCTCGACCACGTCGAGGTGCTGGACGAGCAGGCCGCCTCGATCAATGCCGAGCGCGAGCGCCTGGCCGCCGAACTGGCGGCCCTGCCGGGAGTCGAAGTATTTCCGTCGGCCGCGAATTTCATCGCGCTGCGCGTGCCGGACGCGGGCTATGTCTGCGCAAAACTGCTGTCCGGGAAGGTGCTGATCAAAAATTTGAGTAAAATGCACCCATCGCTGGCCAATTGCATTCGTGTGACGGTCAGCACGCCGGAGGAAAACTCCGCATTCCTGAACGGATTGAAGGCCGCGCTCGCATCTACGCCGGCGACCTGACCCCAACGAGCACCTTTTCATGACCCGCACCGCAGAAATCACCCGCAACACCAACGAGACGCAGATCCGCGTCGCGATCAACCTCGACGGTACCGGCCGCCAGAAACTGAACACCGGCGTGCCCTTCCTCGACCACATGCTCGACCAGATCGCCCGCCACGGGATGATCGACCTGGAAGTCGAGGCCGTGGGTGACCTGCATATCGATGCCCACCATACGGTCGAGGACACCGGGATCACCCTCGGCATGGCGATCGCCAAGGCGGTCGGCGACAAGAAGGGCATGACCCGTTACGGCCACTCCTACGTGCCGCTGGACGAAGCGCTGTCGCGCGTGGTGATCGACTTTTCCGGCCGTCCCGGCCTGGAAATGCACATCCCCTGGACGCGCGCCATGATCGGCACCTTCGACGTGGATCTCACCGGCGAATTCTTCCGGGGCTTCGTCAACCACGCGGGCGTGACCCTGCACATCGACAACCTGCGCGGCGTGAACGCACACCACCAGTGCGAAACCGTGTTCAAGGCATTCGGCCGCGCGCTGCGCATGGCGACCCAGCTCGACGAACGGGCCGCCGGCATCATCCCGTCGACCAAAGGCAGCCTTTGAATAGGGTTGACTGAGCCATGACGAACAAGATCGTAGTGGTCGACGGCCTGGGCAACCTGCGCTCGGTAGCGCAGGCCTTGCGCGCCGCGGCGCCCGAAGCCGACATCCTGGTGTCGAACAAAGCAGAAGATATCGACGCCGCCGACCGCATCGTGCTGCCGGGGCAGGGCGCCATGCGCGACTGCATGGACAGCCTGCGCGCCTCCGGCGCCGAGCAAGCCCTGCTGCGCGCATTCAGGACGCGTCCCGTGATGGGCGTGTGCGTGGGCGAGCAGATGCTGTTCGACGAGAGCGAAGAGAACGGCGGCACGCCGGGCCTGGGTCTGTTGCCGGGCAAGGTGGTGCGCTTCCAGCTGGACGGAAAAGTGCAGGCCGACGGTTCGCGCTTCAAGGTCCCGCAGATGGGCTGGAACCGCGTGCGCCAGACGCGCGCGCACCCGCTGTGGGACGGCGTCGCCGACGGCAGCTATTTCTACTTCGTGCACAGCTATTACGTCGCGCCCGAGGTCACCAGCGACACCATCGGCGAAACCGACTACGGCGGCTTGTACACCTGCGCCGTCGCACGCGAGAACATCGTCGCCACCCAGTTCCACCCCGAGAAAAGCGCGGCCGCCGGCCTGCGCTTGTACCGCAATTTCATCCACTGGAATCCTTGATCCTCTCTTCCACTCACCAACCACGACCATGCTGCTGATCCCCGCCATCGACCTGAAAGACGGTCACTGCGTTCGCCTGAAACAGGGCGATATGGACCTCGCCACCGTCTTTTCCGAAGACCCCGCCGAAATGGCCCTGCATTGGCTGAAGAAGGGCGCGCGCCGCCTGCACCTGGTCGACCTGAACGGCGCCTTCGCCGGCAAGCCGAAGAACGAGTCGGCGATCAAGTCGATCCTGCAAGTCGTACAGGAGTATGCGGAACAGAACGACATCGACGAGATTCCGGTCCAGCTGGGCGGCGGCATCCGCGATCTCGACACCATCGAGCGCTACCTGGACGACGGCATCAGCTACATCATCGTCGGCACCGCCGCGGTGAAGAACCCCGGCTTCCTGCACGACGCCTGCGGCGCCTTCCCTGGCTCGATCATCGTCGGCCTGGACGCCAAGGACGGCAAAGTGGCGACCGACGGCTGGAGCAAGATGTCCGGCCACGAAGTCATCGACCTGGCCCAGAAGTTCGAGGGCTACGGCGTCGAATCGATCATCTACACCGACATCGGCCGCGACGGCATGCTGGGCGGCGTGAACATCGAGGCGACCGTGCGCCTGGCGCAAGCCGTCAAGATCCCGATCATCGCCTCGGGCGGCCTGCACAACCTGGCCGACGTCGAAGCGCTGTGCGCGGTGCAGGACGAGGGCATCGAGGGCGTCATCTGCGGCCGCTCGATCTACGAAGGCACGCTCGATTTGGAGACCGCGCAAGCCCGTGCGGACGAACTGACCGAAGGCGAACAGGCCTGAGGCATCATTTAGAATATTTATGCTGGCAAAACGCATCATTCCCTGCCTGGACGTGACCGGTGGCCGCGTCGTCAAGGGCGTCAACTTCACCGAGCTGCGCGACGCCGGCGACCCGGTCGAGATCGCGCGCCGCTACGACGGGCAGGGCGCCGACGAGATCACCTTCCTCGACATCACCGCTTCCAGTGACGGCCGCGACCTGATCCTGCCGATCATCGAGGCGGTCGCGTCGACCGTGTTCATTCCGCTCACCGTCGGCGGCGGCGTGCGCAAGGTCGAAGACGTGCGGCGCCTGCTCAATGCCGGCGCCGACAAGGTCAGCATGAACACCTCGGCCGTGCAGAACCCGCAACTGGTGTACGAGGCCTCGCAGAAACACGGCGCCCAGTGCATCGTGGTGGCGATCGACGCCAAGCAGGTATCTCCGGGCAAGTGGGAAGTGTTCACCCACGGCGGACGCAATGCCACCGGCATGGACGCCGTCGAATGGGCGAAGAAGCTGCAGGAACTGGGCGCCGGCGAACTGCTGCTCACCAGCATGGACCGCGACGGCACCAAGTCCGGTTTCGACCTGGGCCTGACCCGTGCGGTATCGGACGCGGTCGGCATTCCGGTGATCGCCTCGGGCGGCGTCGGCGGCCTGCAGGACCTGGCCGACGGCGTGCTCGAAGGGCATGCCGACGCGGTGCTGGCGGCCTCGATCTTCCACTATGGCCAGCACACGGTCGGCGAAGCCAAGCGCTTCATGGCCGAGCGCGGCATTCCGGTGCGGATGGACTGAAGCATGCCGAACACGATCGCAACGAATCCGGGCTCGAACGCCAAATGGCTGAAAAAGGTGCGCTGGGACGAGAACGGCCTGGTGCCGGTGATTGCCCAGGAAGCGGCCACCGGCGAGATCCTGATGTTCGCCTGGATGAACCGCGACGCCCTGGCGCGCACGGTGGAGCTGGGCGAAGCCGTCTACTGGAGCCGCTCGCGCAAGAAGCTCTGGCACAAGGGAGAAGAGTCGGGCCACACCCAGAAGGTGCTGGAGATCCGCCTCGACTGCGACGAGGACGTGGTGCTGCTCAAGATCGAGCAGGCCGGCGGCATCGCCTGCCACACCGGGCGCCATTCCTGCTTCTTCCAGAAGTTCGACGGCGAGGACTGGCAGGCGGTCGACCCCGTGCTGCGCGATCCGGAAACGATTTACACGAATACGAAGAAAACCCATGAGTGACACCTTGGCACGCCTGGCGGCGGTGATCGAATCGCGCAAGCCGGAAAACGGCGGCGACCCCGCAAGCTCCTATGTGGCGAAGCTGTTCGCCAAGGGCGACGACGCCATCCTGAAGAAGATCGGCGAGGAAGCCACCGAGACCGTGATGGCCGCCAAGGATGCGCGCGTCTCGGGCGACACCGCGAAGGTGCTGTACGAAGTCGCCGACCTGTGGTTCCATTCGATGGTATTGCTGGCGAAATTCGGTCTCACGCCGCAGCAGGTGATCGACGAGCTGGCGCGCCGCGAAGGCGTGTCTGGCCTGGAAGAAAAAGCCGCGCGCAAGGACGCGTAAAAACGCGTCGTTAACACTTTTCTTGCGCGGCGCGTCATGGCGCCGTCATCGTTCTCGGTTACGATGGACGGGATTGCCCGGCGGTGCGCCGTTGTGGCAGCACACTGGAGACAACATGGATAACTGCATTTTCTGCAAGATCGTGGCCAAGCAGATCCCGGCAAACGTCGTCTACGAGGATGACGAGTTGCTGGCTTTTAATGACATCAACCCGGCCGCACCGGTGCACCTGCTGGTGATCCCGAAGGAACACATCAGCACGCTGTCGGACGTGACCGAGGCCCACACCGCGCTGCTGGGCAAGATGCTGGCGCTGGCGCCGAAGCTGGCGGCCGAACACGGCGTCGGCGTCACCACGGACGGTGAAGGCAAGCGCGGCGGCGGCTACAAGACCCTGATCAACAGCGGTCCGAACGGCGGGCAGGAGGTATACCACTTGCACCTGCACATGTATGGCGGCCCGCGCCCCTGGCGTGGTCTTGGCACCTGACAATATTCCTGGGAACGGTTACGCAGGCACTGCTTGGCGTATACTGACGCCTAAGTCGTGCGCATCAAATTTGCGCATCAATTTGCCGTATAGTTTGCATTGATTTTGGGCACCCGTGCCCACGAAGGAGAGAGTGATGGGTTCGATGAGCATTTGGCACTGGGTAATCGTGCTGGTCGTGGTGGTGCTGCTGTTCGGCACCAAGAAACTGGGCAATGTTGGTTCCGACATCGGCAAGGCCGTGAAGGGCTTCAAGGATGGCGTGAAGGGCGAGGAAGAAAAGCCGGCGAGCACCGCGGCCAATCCCGCACAGCCGACCCAGCAGGTAGCGGATAAGTCGACGATCGACGTCGAAACCCGCGAAAAGCACCGTTCGTAATCCCGTCGTCGCGCCATGATCGACCTGGGACTGTCCAAGCTCGCCATCATCGGCGTGGTGGCGCTGATCGTGATCGGCCCTGAAAAGCTGCCGAAGGTGGCGCGCATGGCCGGCACCCTGTATGGCCGCGCCCAGCGCTACCTGCACGACGTCAAGTCCGAGGTCAGCCGCGAAATCCAGCTCGACGAGCTGCGCAACCTGCAGAAGGACGTGGCCGACAGCGCCGCCGAATTCCAGTCCGACATCGAGCACCATTTCTCGAGCGCGGCCCAGGAAGTGCAATCGGCCTGGCAGGGCGATATCCAGCCGAGCATCCCGAATCCGGGCACGACTGCGAGCGTCGACGACATCGAGCGCAAGGCGCGCGACTTCCGGCGCAAGAAGCTGGTGCGTTCCTCCGCCGTTCCCGCCTGGTACAAGCATCGCCACGGCGGCAAGACCCGGGTGCTGTCGGGCGCCGCGCGCGTGCGCAAGTTCCGGCCGGGCGTGAAATCCTCTAATACATCCTTTTTCTGATGAGTGAAGCAGCGCCAGTCGAAGAAACCTTCATCTCCCACCTCGTCGAACTGCGCGACCGCCTGGTCAAAGCCATCATCGGCGTGGCGGTGGTCTGTATCGCGCTGATGATCTGGCCGGGGCCGAAGGAGGTCTACGATTTCCTCGCATCCCCGATGCTGCAGTCGCTGCCGACGGGCGCGAAGATGATCGCGACCGGCGTCGTCTCGCCCTTCCTGGTGCCGATGAAGGTCACGCTGATGGTGGCCCTGATCATCGCGCTGCCCTGGGTGTTCTACCAGATCTGGGCCTTCGTGGCCCCCGGCCTGTACGCGCACGAGAAGCGCCTGGTGCTGCCGCTGGTGATCTCGTCCTCGCTGCTGTTCATCGGCGGCGTCGCATTCTGCTACTTCCTCGTGTTCGGCCGCGTGTTCCATTTCATCGCGGAATTCGCCCCCTCGTCGATTGCCGTGATGCCGGACATCGAGAACTACCTCGACTTCGTGATGTCGATGTGCCTGGCCTTCGGCGCCACCTTCGAAGTGCCGGTGGTGGTCGTGATCCTGGTGCGCATGGGCATCGTCAGCATCGAGAAGCTGAAATCCGTGCGCCCCTACATCATCGTCGGCGCCTTCGTCATCGCGGCCATCGTGACGCCGCCGGACGTGGTCAGCCAGCTGGCCCTGGCCATCCCGATGTGCCTGCTGTTCGAACTGGGCCTGCTGGTGGCGCCGATGTTCGTGCGCATGACCCAGGCGCCCGAGGAACCGGCGTAAGCGGTCGGGATGCATCGAAAAAAAACCGGAGCCTGGCTCCGGTTTTTTTATGCCTGCAAAATGCGCGTGCCTTATTTCGCCGGTTTCGTTTTCAGCGTACGGATGTGGTCCAGCACCTCGTGCTCGCGGCCGGCAGCGACCAGCTGCGCCGGCGCCTGGTTGTCGAAGGCCGCCAGTGGCGCGTTCATCCAGGCATTGGCTGCGTCGTCGTTGCCGACCACGCCCTTGATTTCGTGCATGACCGCGTAATAGGCTTGCGCCTTGCGCGACTGGGCGGCGAAGCGCTCGCGCAGGGCGGTCAGTGATGCTGGGCTGAGTTGTTCATCGTTGCTCATAGAGTGTGATGGTATGGAGTAATGAAGGACGGGCAAGGTGTAGCATTCACGATCATACCTGCCCAACAGAAAGCGAGGTCCCGTTCGACTACGGTCGCTTTGTACCCTTTCACCAAAGCTGAGATGTATGTGAGCATACCAGCGCTCTATTAACGAGGCCCTGCTGACTTATGGCACCACTTTGCTTTTTTCCCGCTACCGCACCAGCATGGTAGGTAGGGGCTGTAGTGCTTATCACGTTTTGCCAAGCGCATTCCGAGCATCTGAATGGTACCGGCGAGCGCCTCGTACTCTACCAAATCTTTGCCACCTAGCGACATCATCCCATGTTGTGTAGCGCGGGCACCTCTGTTTAGAAACTCGAACATGGCGTCATGGGCACGTAGGTATGCGTTAACCTCGGGATCGTTTCCTATCGCACGGCGTACGTTGTTCACTTGGCGCCCAGAATATACCGCTCCCGGTTGCGGGAGGAAAAGAATTCTGCTTGACGGGGCTGACTTTGGGGTAATGTCAATTAAGTCGCCAGTGGGTGATTGCCACACGGCGTGAAATTCAGCTTCTACAAAAAGACCAGACGATTCCCAAATGGACCAACCGATAACCATTACTCCACCGTCATATGAAACCTTGCGTTCAACGTTGGGGAAGCAGTCATTAACAGTGGCTTTTGCGTCCGGGATAACTTCCACATAAACCGGGGTCTGACCGGGCGAAACCTCGGTACATATCCGAATGATTGGTTCACTAAGCAGCGACGGAGTAACAGGAGCTTTCAGCATAATCTTGAATTCGAAAACTGCGGATGAGTGTCACTATTTTAATTCTTGCGATAACCCACAATAATCACCAATTATTGCTTAGATTGAAATTGGCCTCCGAAACGTTGCGGATGCGAGCATAAAAAAGCCGGGACCAAGGCCCCGGCAAATGCTGCGTCTGACCTGTTGTATCGGCTGCTTATGGGCAGTTGCCGATGATGTAGTAACCGGGCGAGGTCTGCGCCAGGGTGCTCGTATAAAAAGTATTGTTCAGCCCCATGTTCTGGTTCGAGCCGTTGGCCAGCGCATAGCCGCCGCTGTTGTGGGCGCGTCCCGCCTGTACATGGGCATAGTTGCTGGCCGTGGTCGCCGTGCAGGTGAAGCCGGAACCCGTGCTGCCCGTCACCGTGGCCGAACGCGCGCTCTCCACGCCGCCGTTGCCGACGGCCGAGACCTGGTAGCTGTAGCTGGTCGCCGCAAGCAGGCCCGTATCGGTGTAGCCGGTGGAGCTGAGCGCCGTGCCGTTGACCTTGCTGCCGTTGCGGTAGATGTTGTAGCCGGTGGCGCCGTTCGCAGCGTTCCAGCCCAGCGTGATGCTGCTGGCCGTGCTGCCGGAGACCGCGAGGCCCGCCGGCGGCTGCAGCGCCGGCGCGCTGCCGACCAGGAACTGCGGGATGGCGCAGGCGCTGGACGTCAGGCCGGTCGTGCTGTCGGTCGCGGTGACGCTGCCGGTGTAATAGCCGTCGGCACGCCCGCTGTAGGCCTTGCTGAAGCTGGCGCCGCTGCCGGCCGCGGCGTCGTTCACCGGCGTCGGGCCGGTCAAGGTCACCTGGTAGCTGGAGATCGTGCCGCCGTTGGCCGCGCCGTTCACGGTGACGGTCGAGCCCGAGACGGTCGCGCTGCACGAATTCATCACGGGCGCCGCCGCGCGCGCCACGCGCAGGTTGTTCTTGAACCAGAAGTCCATTACGAAGGACGGGTAGTTGACCTTGGTCGCGTCCACGTAATTGCTGTTCTGGCCGCCCGTGCCGGCCGGCCAGGCGTGGCCCATGCCGGTGACCGTGATCTCCGAAGTGCGGACCTTGCCGTTCGCATCCGTGTAGGGGATGTTGCTGCCGCCGGTCGGCACGGTCACAGTCGCGCCCTTGGTGAAGCTGCCGCCGTAGGCGATGCGCATCGCGGCCGCGTCCAGCGGACCATAGGCCTGCGCCACGGTGTAATCGTTGGTGCCCCAGATGACGCCGGCGACCTGGGTCGCGAACTGCGGTGCGTTGGCGCCGGCCAGGTTCTTGCAGTTGTTGCCGGCCGTGGTGGCGGTGAATCCGGACGGGACCATGCCGATCTGCGAGGTCGACACGCCCAGCGCCGGGCCGGCGTTGATGCCGATGCCGGCGAAGATGTCGGGCGCCAGGCAGCCCATCACCATGGTCTGGGCGCCGCCCGAGGACAGGCCGGTGACGTAGACCTGCTTCGGGTCGATCGCGTACTGCGGGTTGCTGAGGAAGCGGTTGATCAGGTCGAGCAGGATGCCGGAGTGGCCGGTGCTGCGGCTGTGTGTCGTCCTCGACCAGTCCCAGCAGTGCACACCATAGACGTTGCCGGTGGCGTTGGGCGCCAGGATCACGGCGCCGTACTGGTCCGCCACCGTTTTCCAGTTGTAGCCCTTGTCGCTGCTGCCGTCGATGACGTCGCCGGCCGCGGTCTGCGAGCAGCCATGCAGCACCAGCACCAGGGCGCGCTTGCCGGCAAGGGCAGGGGCGGTGGCGGGCCAGTAGTAATAACCGGTGAGGGCGCCGCCGTTGACGGTGTCGCTGGCCCAGGTCTGGTTGGCGCTCCAGGCGCCGGGACCGGCCTGGACCTGCGCCTGTGCCTGGCTTGCGGCGCTGGCGGCGAGCGCTGCGGCCAGGACGGCGTGCCGGGCCGCTCGGTGGAAGGAAAATGCCATTGAAGCCTCCGTTGCGTGATGCACTGCGATGGGCCCGGGCGCGAGGACGTGACAACGCCTCTCGGCGGCCGGGATCGATGACACGGGGGAAAGCACGCAGCCGGCGGCGGGCGCTAGGAGGACGGCAATGAAAGGGTTTGCATGGCTTGTCTCCGGCTGTTTGTATTGTTGTGCGACGGGAAGTCGCCAACTTATTTTAGCCAGCGAACAATTGCACACAAGTGGAGCGCAAGCACGCCGTTTGTGCGGCTTTGCACAGGAAACCGGTCATGCTTGCGGCGGTCTCTTGATGACTGCCGGGTCAGGCGTTGTCGGTCAGGCTCGCCCGCAACTGGTCGAGTTGCTTCTTGAGGGCCGCGATGTCCTGCGGGCCGCAGCCGCTGGCGCACATCACCTGGGAGGGAAACTTGGCCGCTTCCTTGCGCATCTCGCTGCCGTGTTCGGTCAGCGAGATGATGACCTGGCGTTCGTCGTTCGCCGCGCGCACCCGGTGCACCAGCCCGGCCTGTTCCATCCGCTTGAGCAGCGGCGTCAGGGTCGCCGAATCCAGCAGCAGGCGTTCGCCGATGCTCGATACCGTCTGCTCGTCCTGCTCCCACAAGACCATCAGGACCAGGTACTGCGAATAGGTGATGTCCAGCTTCTTGAGCAGCTTGCGATACAGCTTGCTCATCACCAGCGAGGTCGAATACAGGGCGAAGCACAGCTGATCGTCGAGCTGGGGAACGCCCTCTGCGGATTTGTTCTTGCGGTTCATGTCGCGAGTATAGGTAGCACGCTATCTAGTTGCAAGCGATTTCCAGGCGATGCCGCGCGAACCCGTCGAGGCGGGCCGCGCATGCGCCCCCTCCGCCGTTGTTCAACGTTGTGTCAACGAGGTCATTGCAGGCGCAGTTCCAGTTCTTGGGCCGCCTGGCCGAGGGCGCTGCGCACCGCCGGCACGTCGCTGAGCGCGTTGAGCAGGCCGAAGTCGTGGATCATGCCGTTGTAGCGCACCGATTTCACTTCCACGCCGGCGGCATCGAGCTTGCGGCCGTAGGCTTCGGCTTCGTCGCGCAGTACGTCGAATTCGGCAGTCTGGATCAGTGCCGGCGGCAGGCCTTTCAATTGCTCGGTGCTCGCCTGCAGCGGAGAAGCGTGGATTTCGCGGCGGGCGGCCTGATCGCGGGTGTAGTTGTCCCAGAACCACTTCATCATGTTACGGGTCAGGAAGTGGCCGCTCGCAAACTGCTTGTACGAGGCGGTGTCGAAGTTCGCATCGGTCACCGGCCACAGCAGGACCTGTGAGCGCAGGGCAGGCGCACCTTGTTCCTTGGCCATCAGGCTGACCACGGCCGCCATGTTGCCGCCCACACTATTGCCGGCCACGGCCAGGCGCTTGCCGTCCACGCCGATCCGGGCGCCATTCTCGCTCACCCAGCGGGTAGCGGCGTAGGCTTCCTTGATCGCCACGCCGTAGCCGGCTTCCGGGGAAGGCGTGTAGTTGACGAACACGGCCACCGCGCCGGAACCGGCCACCAGGTCGCGCACCAGACGCTCGTGGGTAGGATAATCGCCCAGCACCCAGCCGCCGCCGTGGAAGAACATGAAGGCCGGGAGAACCCCTTTGACGCCGGCCGGGCGCACGATGGTCAGCTTGACCGGTTTGCCGTCCAGGTCGACGGTCCTTTCGCTGACCTCGGCCGGGGCCAGCTTCGATTCGGCGCCTGCCTGCGCACCGGCCAGCACGGCGCGCGCTTCCTGCGGCGTCATCGTTTCCATCGGCTTGCCGCCTTCGATGGCTTTCAGGAAGCTGGCGGTCTGGCGTTCCACGCCCGGCAGGCTGGCGGCGCCGGCACCGGCGGTAGCGGCGATCAAGGCGGTGGCGATCAGGGTCTTGGCGGCTTTCATGATGTTCTCCTTAATATGCGATTAAATAGCGTACTACTTATTTGGCTTGAAAATGGCCGGACGAAGCGGTCCGGCCTGTGCTTGCTTCAACTGCCGTGTTGCGTGCTGCTGCAGGATGGCGCTTGCAGCTCCGGCGCCGCGGCGCCATCGGGAACCGTGGTTGCCGCACTGCGATCGCCATCCATGTGACGCAGTATAGATAGCGCGCTATTTAATTGCAAGCGATTTGATTGACGATCTACGCGGCATCGGTCCGTAGGTAGAACATAACGGGCGCCGGCCTCTGGCTTGCGCCGCGTATATGGTGTATTTTTTGGTAATGGAAAAAACCGAAAAAATCACCTGGTCCGACTTCATGAAAGTAGAACTGCGTGTCGGGCGCATCCTCTCCGCCGAAGCCTTTCCCGAAGCGAGAAAGCCGGCCTATAAACTGCAGATCGATTTCGGCAGCGAGATCGGCATCCGCAAGTCGAGCGCCCAGATCACGGCGCTGTACGACCCGCAGGCGCTCATCGGGAAGCAGGTCGTGGCGGTCGTAAATTTCCCCGAGAAGCAGATCGGCCCCTTCATGTCCGAATGCCTGGTGACGGGCTTCCACGACGCCTCGGGCAACGTCAGCCTGTGCGTGCCGGAGCATGAGGTACCCCTCGGCGCCAGGCTGTTGTGACCGTGCCGTCTTCCTGGGGGCCTCAAGCGTCCAGGTGCAAGGTATCGGCCAGCTGGCTGTAGTATTGTGCGATGAATTTCTTGCCGTCGGCGGGAGAAAACAGGTACAGGCGCATCAGCCCTTCGAACACGAGCGACAGGCGCTCGGCGACCGCGTCCGGATCGAGCTCGGCCGCTAGCCGGCCATGCTTGCGCGCGGTCCGGATGCCCTGGCGTACGGCCTCGAGCAGGCCTGCCTCGGAACGGCGCAGCAGTTCGGCGACTTGCGGATTGCGCGCGCCCTCGCTGGCGATCTCCGCGCGCAGCACCGCGACCGCGTGCCCCTGCGGCGTGAGGAAAATGTCCGTCAATACCTCCTCGATCGCGCCCCGGCTGAAATCCGTGTTCCAGAAACGCGCGATGAAATCATAGTGGCGCCGCAGGTCGACTTCGACCAGGGCGACGATCAGCGCTTCCTTGCTCGGGAAGTACTGGTAGATGTTCGCCGTGCTGACGCCCGCGGCGGCGCTGATCTCCGCGATCGAGGCCGCGTGAAAGCCGCGCTGCAGGAAACAGCTGCGCGCGCCGTCAAGGATCTGCGCCATGCGTTCTTCACGCGCCTGTTCGTTCACGGGACGGCCGCGCGGGGCCTTGCTGGTGCTGGTTTTCATGCCTGGATTATATAAAGGGAAACCTGTGACAGGCAAAGTCCGGCAGACCGCGCGCCGTCGGCGCGCGGCGCCGGCCCTCGCTCAGGCTGCGGCCGGCGGCGCTTCGACCGAGGCGTAGACCTTGATCTCCTGGAACTGCTCGATGGCGCGCGGACCGCACAGAACGCCGATGCCGCTTTGCTTGAAGCCGCTTTGCTCGAAGTGTTCCGACATGACCCTCCAGCAGTTCATCCAGACGTGGCCGGCCTGGATCGCCTTGCCGACGCGGCGGCAGCGTGCCATGTCGCTGGAAAAGACCGACGCGGCAAGGCCATACTCGGTGGCGTTCGCGCGCGCGATGGCGCTGGCTTCGTCGTCGAAGATCTCGAAGGTCTGGACCGGGCCGAAGACCTCGTTCTGGACCACGTAGGCGTCGAGGGACTCGACTTCGATCAGGCTGGGGCGGTAGAAGGCGCCCGCGGCCAACGGGCCTTCGGTGACGGGCCCGCCGCGCACGAGGATGCTGGCGTAGGATGCGGCCTCGGCGACCACCGCGTCCACGCGCTGCACGCTTGCCTTGTCGATCAACGGGCCGAGCTGGGCGTCGGGATCGTCGCTGGCGCCGAGCCGCACGTTGCGGTAGGCCTCCACCAGCGCTGCGCGCAGCCTGTCGGCGACACCGCGCTGGACCAGCACGCGCGCGCCGGTGCAGCAGAACTGGCCGTTCATCACTACCAGGGCTGCGACGATCTGCGGGACCACGGCCTCGAGGTCGGCGTCGTCGAAGACCACCAGCGGCGCCTTGCCGCCCAGTTCGAGGTTCAGGCGCTTGAGCGTCCTGGCGCCGTTGGCGGCAATGAGCCGGCCCACCTTGGTGCTGCCGGTGTAGCTGATCATGTTCACGTCGGGAGAGTCGACCAGCATCGCGGCGCCGATGTTGCCCGTTTCGGTGATCACGTTGAGTATGCCGGGCGGCAGGGACCTTGTCGCGGCGACCGCCGCGGCGAACAGGGCATTGGTCAGCGCCGTCTGGTGCGGCAGCTTGAGGACCACCGTGCATCCGGCAGCAAGGGCCGGCGCGACGGCGCGCACCGACAGGATGACGGGCGAATTCCAGGGCGAGATCACGCCGACCACGCCAAGCGCTTCTGGATCGGAGTGGAAGTGCAGGCCGGGCGCGGCTTCGAGCGCGCGGCCACCGGTCTGCAGCAGCGCGGTCGCGGCGCCATGGCGCAGCCAGTCCACCGTGACCTGCAGCTCCCACTGGGTCTGCGCCAGCAGCTTGCCGCCTTCGCGCGCCAGCATCAGCGCCATCTCATCCGCCCGCTTCGCCACTTCGCCGGCCAGTTCGAACAGGGCGCGCGAGCGCAGGGAGCGGTCCCTGGACCAGCTGGTGGTATCGAAGGCGCTGCGCGCGGCCTGGATCGCCTGCCGCGCTTCTTCCGGGCCGATGTCCAGGTAGTTGCCGAGCGGCTGGCCGTTCGAGGGACTGATGGCCTGCCTGAGCGTGCCGCCATCGTTCCAGGCGCCGTTGATCCAGTTTCCTGCTGCTTTCGTCATCGTCGAGCGTTCCATCACAGTTTCCTTTCAGAGCAATCCGCTGGTTGAACGATGCAGACAAGGTGCGGTGGGCCAGGGGTCTGATCGTGTTCTGGCGGACAGGATGAATTGCCGTTCTGCGCCGCCATGAATATAAGAGTAAACGATCACTTATATAATTACAAGGCGTTTTTTCCATGGGATGGCAGAACCTTCCCCGTGCCGGGTGGGGAGCCGCCGCGCGAAAAAAAACCGGGACACATGGTCCCGGTTCTCGTGGTTCGCTGCGAAGGCGGTCAGTCGCGCATCAGCTCCGCGATCATCTTCACCGGCGCATTGCCGTAGCTGAGGAACTGGTCGTGGAAAGCCTTCTGGTTGAAGCGTTCGCCCAGGGCCTGCTTGCGCTGCTCGCGCAGCTCCATGATCTCGGCGTAGCCGCTGAAGTAGCTGGTCAGCTGCACCGATGAGAGCTGCACGCGGCGCCATTTTTCCGTCGCTTCCTGGCGGGTCTGGAAGGCCTGGCGCACCAGCAGGTCCATGGCCTCGTCCTGCTTCATGCCCAGCACGTGGACCGAGTAGTCGAGGATGGTGTTGGTGACGCTGCGCAGGTTCCACTTCGAGTACATCAGCCACATCTCGGGCGCATTGCCGCCATAGCCGGACTCGAGCATCATGCGCTCGCCGTACACGGCCCAGCCCTCGACCATCGCGCCGTTCCCGAACAGGGACTTGACCAGGGACGGGGAACGGTTCGCGTGCACCAGCTGGGCATAGTGGCCGGGGATGGCTTCGTGGATGTTCAGGATCTGCAGGATCCACTCGTTGTACTCGCGCAGACTGCTCTCGGCCTGCTCGGCCGACAGACCGTCGAGCGGCGTCACGTTGTAGTAGGTGCGGTCCTTCGGACGGTAGGGACCCGGCGCGTCGATGCTGGCGCCGGCCACGCCGCGCTGGTACATCGGCGTCTCGCGCACTTCCAGCGGCTTGTTCGGGTCGAGCGTGAGCAGGTCGTGCTTGATGACCCAGTCTTGCAGCTCCGGAATCTGGCGCCGGATCTCGGGCAGGAAGTTCTCGCGCGCCACGTGGCGGCTCGACAGGCGGTCGATCAGCATGCCGATCTTGCGGAAGCGGTCGTTCGGCTTGGCGACATTCGCCATGTAGCGCGGCCACAGCTCGTCCGAGATCGCATCCATGCGGCCCAGGAGTTCCTCGCGCGCGGCCAGGGCCTTGCGGTAGGTCTGCTCGGCGCTGCTGGCCGACTGGATCTCGAGCGCGAACTTCTGTTCATACAGCGCCTTGCCGATCCTGAAGGAACGCGCCTGGCCGCTCTGCGCCTGCGTCTTTTCCAGGTTGCTCAGGTAATCGACATAGCCCAGCACCGCGGTGCCGGCATTCGCGATGCGCTGCGCGAAGATCGCCTTTTCCTGGACGTTGAGGATCGAGTCCTGGGCCGCCTGGCCAAGGTCGGCCAGCACGGCCAACGTGCCCGGCGCCTGCGCGATCGCCAGCTGGGTATGCTCGCGCGTCGGGTTCTTGATCGTGCTTTGCGCCGCCTGGTAGTAGGCCGGCACGTCCGCCAGGCGCTTGAGGATGGTGCGCAGGCGCTGGGCCTTGGCCGCGTACTCGGTGTTGAGGATCAGGTCGAGCGGCTGGGCCACGTTGTACAGCGACGGGTTCCACTCGAATTCGCGGAAGGTGGTCAAGCGCCAGACGTCGGTCTCGAGCTTGTTGATCAGGAGCGCGACGTCGGTGCGCTGGCGCGGCGACATCTGGCGTGCGTCGAGCTTGCGGAACTTCTCCAGCCATTCGTTGGCGAAGGCCAGCTTCCTGGCGCGGGTGGCGTCGTCGGGAATCGTCAGGTTGGCGGCGGCGTCGAACTTGCCCACCGCGATGCCGCCTTCCGGATCGATGCGCCACAGCGCGGTCAGGTACTGCATGCTGTACGAATCGGCGCGGCGGTCGAGGCGTTTTTCGGAGACGGCCTGGCGCGGCGCGGCGGCTGCGACAGCAGCGCCGGTAGCGGCTGCCGCGGCGACGGCCTTGCCCTTGCGCTTCGATTTGCCCTTGGCGACGGGCGCCTTGGCCTTCGACGAGGCCTTGGATTTGACTACTTTGGCCGCCTTCGCTTTGGCGGTCTTGGTCGGCTTGGCGCTGGCGGGCGCCAGCACGAGGCTGGCGACAATGGCTGCCAGCACGAGTTTCGTTTTCATCATCGTCATCTGCCCTGTGGAGTGTAGATCGGGGCGCCGGCCGCGGCGAATGCGGGCCAGCGCGCCAGAGTAGCACCATTCAGCCCGCTTGAGGGTCGTTGAAACATTACGTCACGTTTCGCGCAAGTGAGCGCTTGCGCTCTTATCTATCCACTATCGGGTCCGCTTGCAAAAGCATCAATGATCACACGGATGGCAGGCGAACGGCAAATGGAGATTCAGCGCGCCAGGCCCTGCTGCAGCATCGCCAGCATGTCGGTCGGCGACATGCGCGCGGCCATGTCACCGCCTTCGAGCAGGCTTTCGGCCAGGTCGCGCTTGTGGTGGTGCAGCTCGACGATGCCTTCCTCGATCGTGTGGCGCGCCACCAGGCGGTAGATCGTCACCGGCCGCTGCTGGCCCATGCGGTGGGCACGGTCCGAGGCCTGGTCTTCGACCGCCGGGTTCCACCACGGGTCCATGTGGATCACGTAGTCGGCCGCCGTCAGGTTGATGCCGACGCCGCCCGCCTTCAGGCTGATGAGGAACAGGTCGCCTTCGCCGGCCTGGAAGGCGTCGACCCGTTTCTTCCGCTCCTGCATCGGCGTCGATCCGTCCAGGTACTGGTACACGATGCCGCGCGCATCGAGGTGCTTGCGGATCAGGGTCAAATGGTCGACGAACTGGCTGAACACCAGCACCTTGTGGCGGTTGTCCAGCAGGTCGTCGATGAGGCGCGCGAAGGTAGCGAGCTTGCTGCTGGCGATGCCGAGGCCCGGCGCCACCAGCTCCGGATTGCAGACGGCGCGGCGCAGCCGCATCATCTCGGCCAGGATCGCGATCGACTTCTGGCTCTCGGGCGCTTCCAGCGCGGCCAGCTTATCGAGCGCCTCGCGCCGCAGCGACTCGTAGAGGGCCGTCTCCTCCTGGGTCAGTTCGACCGGGATCACGATCTCGGTGCGCGGCGGCAGCTCGGTCAGCACCTGGCTCTTGGTGCGGCGCAGGATGAAGGGCTGGGTCAGGCGCCGCAGGCGCGCCCGCGCACCCGCTTCGGCGCGCTTGTCCTGGGCCTTTTCGATGGGGCCGGCAAAACGCAACTGGAACTGGTCGGCGTTCCCCAGCAGGCCAGGATTGATGAAGCGGAACAGGTTCCACAATTCTCCCAGGTGATTCTCCAGCGGCGTGCCGGTGGCGATCATGCGAAAGTCCCCGCGCAGCGCCATCACCGCCTGCGAGCGGCGCGTGTGCGCGTTCTTGAAGGCCTGGGCCTCGTCGAGCACGATCGTGTGCCAGGTCTTCTTCGCGAACAGCGGCGCTTCCAGCTGCAGCAGGCCGTAGCTGGCCACGATCACATCGAAAGCGCCGGCGCTCTCGACCATGTCGGCGCGCTCGCCGGGGCCGAACAGTTTGACGTTCAGGGTCGGCGCGAAGCGCGCGGCCTCGGCGATCCAGTTGGTGCAGACGGAAGTGGGCGCCACCACCAGAGTCGGGCCGTTCGGCGCGCGCAGCAGGATCAGGGCCAGCGCCTGCAGGGTTTTACCGAGACCCATGTCGTCGGCCAGGCAGGCGCCCACGCCCCAGTGCGCCAGGCGCGCCAGCCACTCGAAACCTTCGCGCTGGTAGTCGCGCAGCTCGGCCTGCAGGGTCGAAGGCAAGTGCGGGACATATTCGGCGTTCTCCGCCATCTTCTGCAGGTGCGCACGCCAGGCCTTGTCGCTTTCCACGCCGCCGGCGTCCAGCGCCAGTTCCTCCAGCGCGAAGCTGGCCAGCGGATGCACGCGCAGCGCCTCCTCGTCCGCATCGGTATAGGCGGCCAGGTCCGTCAGCCTGCGGTGCAGCTCGTTGGTCAGCGCCAGGAACTGGTTGTCGCCCAGCGCCACGAAGCGGCCTTCGCTGCCGCGCAGTTTTTCCAGCAGCGAGACCAGGTCGAGCACGCGGTTCTCGTCCACCACGACTTCGCCGTTGGCGGCGAACCAGTCCTTGTCGCGCTTGATGGTGAGACGCACGGATTTGGACGAGACTTTTTTGCTGACCCTGAAGGGCTCGCCCTCGGGCCAGGCAATCACGACCTTCGAGGTATCGAGCTCCTGCAGTTCGCTCACCAGCTCCAGGCAGGCCAACGGCTGGCCGAGCAGCCATTCGTCGTGCTCTTCCTCGGCGCTTTCCAGTGCGCGGCAGTCGGCCAGCAGCTGGCGCTGGCTCTCGCGCTCGGCGTTCAGGTCGCGCCTGGCCTCGGTGCGCACGCCGTTCACGTCGGCGATGACGCGCTCGGCGCCGCTGCCCGGCGCGTAATAGGCGCCGGTGTCCGGCAGTGGCCGCACCAAGATGCGGATGCGCAGGCCTTGCCCGTAGGGCAGCAGGTGCACGTGCAGGCGCGGATCGGCGTCGATGCGCTCCATGTCGGCGGCGCTGCCGCCGATGTCCGATTGCACCGTGACGATCGCCGAGATCGCGCTGATCGCCTGCAGCACCCGCACCTCGGCCTCCAGCGGCACCACCAGGGCGTCGCCGACGATGGCGCCGATGCGGCGGTGCTCCTCGCGGATGCGCACCACGCGCAGGCGCGTCGGCGTCTCGCGCGTGACGGCCACGTCGCCGCTGGCGTCGCGCAGGGGCGGGCGCAGCGAAATCGTCACGTGTTCGCGCTCGGCTTTCACGAGCAGCTCCGGTTCGCCCGGCAGCAGCTCCAGCCGCGTGCCCGGCGAATCGAACCAGAACAGCAGCGGGTGGCCGATCAGGGCGGCAATCGCCTTGTCGAGGTCGAAGTCGTAGCGCAGGCCGCTGCCGTAATGCTGGCGCTGGGCGCCGATGCTGGCCACCACCTGCAGGTCCTGGGCCGTGAGGAAGTCGAGCGAGCCCGCCTCGTCGAGCAGGCGCTTCAGGCCGACGGGACGGCCGCGGCTCCAGCCGCCCTGCGCATCGCGCTTCTGCTCGCGCGGTTCGATCTCCTGGATGCCCAGGTGCGGGTCGTAGCGCAGCAGCCAGACCAGGCGCGATTCCTTCACCACCTCGACGTTCACGGCCGGCTGCAGGTTGATCAGGGCGTTCAGCTGGCGCTCCCAGGGCTGCTCGCGCTCGAACCAATGGGTCATGTCGGTGAAGCGGTGGCGCTGGCGCAGGGCGATCGCGCGCTGCTCGGAGCCAATGCCCCCCAGTTGCCCCAGCAGGCCGGCCAGCTGGGCGCTGAGGAAATCGAAGCCGGCCGCTTTCGACAACGCCAGGGATTCTTCCAGCTGGGCGCGCCGGCTCGACAGTTGCGGCATGCCCAGCCACCAGTGCAGCAGGGCCCGGAACATCACCGGCTGCAGTGCGCCTTCCCAGCTGCGCGAGGGCAGCACCTCGGCGTCGACCGTGCCGCCGCGGATCTGGCGCAGCATGCTCAGTTGCTGGTAGACGGCGGTGTCGTGGCTCTGAACGGCGCGCGTGGCGCTGTCGAGGTAGCTCTCGACGGCTTTTTGATGTTTTGCGTCGCCGCGGCGCAGCAGGGCCGCCACGTACAAATGCCCGCCGATGCCGGCAAAGATCGCCTTGCGCTTGCCGGTCTCGCGGCGCAGCAGTTTCAGGGCGGCGTCGAAGCCGGCGAGCGCCTCGTCCAGGTGGTCGCGCAGCAGCAGGATCACGCTGCGGAAGAACAGGGCGGCCGAGTCGTCCAGCTCAAGCAGCAAGGCGCCGGCATCATCCAGCCGGCCGCACAGGATCAGGTGCTCGGCCAGCGCCGTGCGCAGCGCCATCGAGGCGCCGCCCAGGGCGACGTGGCTCTCCGCATAGGCGCGGATCGCGGGCGCGGCGGCAGGCTCGCGCTGGACGTGGTTGACCAGGACCGCCAGCACGTCGTCGCGCAGGGCCGGGTTGATGCGTTCGATGAGCTCAGGCTCGAAAGGGCGGGCGCAGATGTCGACGAGGGGATGCAGGTAGGCGGCCTCGTGGCAGCGCAGGCAGGCGGCCAGCAGCGGCGCCACCGCCTTCGGGCCGTCGCCGCCGATGAGCGCCATGCGCAGCAGGGCCAGGCCCTGGCGGTAGCTGCGCAGGACCGGGTTGCCCTGCCAGTCGCGCCGCAGCGGCGTGACCTGTTCGTAGACCTCGCGCAGCGCGTTGAAGTGCTGGTTGCGCAGCAGGTGCTCGATCGCCGGCCAGGCGACGCCGGGCGTGACAACCGTGCCGCGCGAGGCCAGCTCGCCGACCAGGCCGCGTTCGAGCAGCAGCGCGAGGTCGGCGCCCAGGGCCTCGTCGGATTCGAACGCGTCCAGCGGCTCGAGATGCTCGCGCAGTCGCGTGCGGCCGAGCGGCTCGCCGGCCAGGGCCAGCAGGCCCAGGATCAGCTTCTGGCGCCCACTGCAGGCGGCAAGGAGCTCGCGTACTTGACCTTCCGTCATGCAGCCAGGTTCTCGATCTCCACCTGGGGCAGCGCGGAGGGCACCGGAATGCCGAACACGCGCAGGTAGAACACCAGCTCGGCCTCGAGCGTGCGCACCACGCTGTCGGCCTTGCGGAAGCCGTGCCCCTCGCCCTCGAGCGTGATGTAGGCGACCGGCACGCCGCGCGCGCGCAATGCCTCGACCATGGATTCGGATTGCTGCGGCGGCACGACCTTGTCGTCCAGGCCCTGGAAGAAGATCATCGGGCGCGTGAGCGAGCCGGTGTGGTGGATCGGCGAGCGCTGGCGGTAGACCGCGGCGGCCTGGGCTTTCGGGGCGATCAGGTATTCGTTGTAGTGCGATTCGAACTTGTGCGAGTCGGCGTCCAGGCCCGCCAGGTCGGACACGCCGTAGTAGCTGGCGCCGGCCTTGAACACGTCGTGGAAGGCGAGGGCGGAGAGGGTCGTCAGGCCGCCGGCGCTGCTGCCGCGGATCAGGAGGCGCTCGGGGTCGGCCAGGCCTTGTTCGGCCAGGTGGCGCGCGCCGGCCACGCAGTCCTCGACGTCGATCACGCCCCACTGGCCGCGCAGCAAATCGCGGTAATGGCGTCCGAAGCCGGTGCTGCCGCCATAGTTCACGTCGAGCACGGCAAAGCCGCGGCTGGTCCAGAACTGGGTGGCGAGCTTCAGGGTGCTGGTCGCCATGCCGGTCGGGCCGCCGTGGCCGATCACGATCAGGGGCGGCAGCTCGCCGTCGGCCGGCGCGAAATCCTTGTTGGTCGGCGCGTAGTGGAAGGCATAGGCCGTGCGGCCGTTCGCGCTCGGATAGCGGATGCTGCGCGGGACGGACAGGTAGCCGACATCCGGCAACTGCTCGATCGAGCGCGCCAGCACTTCGCGCGCACCGGTCTCGGCGTCGATCAGGGCCAGTTCCAGCGCGATGGTCGGCGAGCCGGCCAGCAGCGCCACCTTCCGCGGCGTGACGCGCAGCTCGCGGATCTCCTGGTAGGGCGCCTCGATCGGCGTCAGTTCGCAGCCGCGCGTGGACAGGCGTGCCAGGCGGCTGACGCCCTCCTCGATATAGGTGCAGACGATTTCGTCGGCCGAGCGGAAGCCGTACATCGAGCCGCCGAAGACCCAGTGCGGGCCGCCGAACTCGGCTTCGCGCGGACACAGCGCGTGCACCACGCCGTGCTCGAAGCGGTACAGGTTCCACCAGCCGCTGCGGTCGGAAACAAAATGCAGCAGGCCGTCGGGCGACCACTCCGGCTGGCAGATGGATTCATCCATGCCGCCCGCGATCAGGCGGCCGTCGACCAGGCTGCCGTCATCAAGCACGTCGGCCACCCACAGCTCGGTGCCCTGCCAGGGCATGCGCGGGTGATCCCAGCACAGCCAGGCCAGGTGGCGTCCGTCGGGCGACAGGCGCGGCGCCGCATAGAAGTCGTTGCCGTCGACGAGGATGGTCTCCGTGCCGTCGAAGCCGACCGCGCAGACCGTGTTGACCGGATAAGCCTCGCCCGCCAGGTGGTCTTCGCGCACCGCGATCAGGCGGTTCCTTGCGCGGTCGGGCACGAAGTCGGCGTAGCGCACGGCTTCTTCGCGCGTCATCATGACCGGCTCCCGGCCTTCCTCGACCCGGTACAGGCGGTTGTCGGCGTGGTGCGAGAACCATACCGTGCCGCTGTCCGCCGCGTAGGCGCCGCCGCCGTACTCGTGCACGCGGTTGCGCACGTTGAAGGGCGCCGGAGTGAGCTCGGCCTGGTTGCCCGCGTGCCGGCGCAGCAGGGTGGTGCGGCCGGCTTCGCTGGCGCGGCCGGCCAGCCACAGCACGTCGTCGCCGTCGAGCGCGAGCTGCGACAGCGGCATGGCGCCGGCCGCAACCACGGCGGCGCTGATCGGGGAAGTCCAGGTGCCGCAGGGCGCGGCCTGTGGGCGGTGCGGGTCGGTCATGGCGGTGGCGTCGGAAAAGGATGGAACCGCATTATAAGACCGGCGCGTGTCGCTGCCAGCGCTCTAAAGGGTGCTGGAGAATGCGATAATAACCCTCTTACGACGCCAAATATTGCCAGCCATGCCACAATTTGCCCCGCTCAAGAACGACACCTTCCTGCGCGCCCTGCTGCGCCAACCGACCGAGTACACGCCCGTGTGGCTGATGCGGCAGGCGGGGCGCTACCTGCCGGAATACCGCGCCACCCGCGCGCGCGCCGGTTCGTTCCTGGGGCTGGCGAAAAACCCGGACTACGCCACCGAAGTCACGCTGCAGCCGATCGACCGCTATCCGCTGGACGCGTCGATCCTGTTCTCGGACATCCTCACCGTGCCCGACGCCATGGGTCTGGGCCTGTATTTCGCCGACGGCGAGGGCCCGAAGTTCGAGCGCCCGCTGCAGACCGAAGCCGACGTGCTGGCCCTGCGCGTGCCGGAGATGGACGCGCTCGACTATGTGTTCAAGGCCGTTACCCAGATCCGCACCGCCCTGGATGGCCGCGTGCCCCTGATCGGCTTTTCGGGCAGCCCGTGGACGCTGGCCTGCTACATGGTCGAAGGCCAGGGCTCGCGTGAATTCCACACGATCAAGAAGATGCTGTACGCGCGTCCGGACCTGATGCACCGCATCCTGGAGATCAATGCCACGGCGGTGGCCCAGTACCTGAACGCCCAGATCGACGCCGGCGCCCAGGCCGTCATGATCTTCGACTCCTGGGGCGGCGCGCTGGCCGACGGCGCCTACCAGGAGTTCTCGCTGAAGTACATGGAGAAGGTGGTCGGCCAGCTGCAGCGCGAGAAGGACGGCGTGCGCATTCCGGCCATCGTGTTCACCAAGGGCGGCGGCATCTGGCTCGACGAGATGGCGAACATCGGCGCCGATGCGCTGGGCCTGGACTGGACCGTCAACCTGGGCCGCGCCCGCGCCCTGGTCGGCGATCGCGTCGCGCTGCAGGGCAACCTGGACCCGGCGATCCTGTTCGCCTCCCCGGAGCAGATCCGCACCGAAGTCGAGCGCTCGCTGACCGCCTATGGCGCGCCGTCGAGCGGTTCTGGCCACGTGTTCAATCTCGGCCATGGCATCTCGCAGTTCACGCCGCCCGAGTCGGTGAGCGCCATGGTGGAAGCTGTCCACAGCTTCAGCCGCCGCCAGCGTGCCGGCTGAAGACGCCGGTCGCCAGTCCGTGCGCGGCGCCTTGCGTTGCGCCGCACAGTATTTTGCCTTGCAGTTAGCTCAGCAGGCAGGGCCAGGGGGTAGGTGGCAGCGCAGCAAAATCACACTTGTTCACAAGTTTCAAAAATGCAAGCTGTACGCCTGTGGACAATTGGATGAGTGGACAAAGACTGCAAGCCATTGAATATAAAGAGTTTTTCTTTGTTTACTTCCTGTGCTTGCTGTTTCGAAAGCTAGTTTTCCCAAGAAAATCGGGCGTTTTCTCGCCCTTGTTCACAAAGTTATCAACAGCACGGATAGCTCAGCAATAAAAACTCCCGTGTTTACCGATACTTAGCAAAAGCTTCGCAGATAATTGTTTAAATCTTCATTACCTTGGTGCAGTCAAAAACAGGACGAAACCGGGTTATACACAATCATTGCAGAGCGGGAAGCAAGTTGCTGTGGACTACTTTGATATATGTAAGTAGTTGATTTTAAGTGCTTTATTTTTCTTGTATTTCCGTGCGTCTATGCATGGTTTGACTTAACGTAAACTTCTCCACCGGTCAAGCAGTTCATTCTCCACAAAGTTTTCCACAGCTTTTCACACCAAGATCGACGTGCCCTACTGCATCCTACAAATCGCCCTCGACACCCCGCTCAACAGCGTGTTCGACTACGGCTGGCCTTACGAGGACGAGGCGCCCCAGGTCGGCCAGCTGGCGCTGGTGAGCTTCGGGCGGCGCGAGGCGATGGGGATCATCGTCGCGATCAAGGATGAGACCGACGTCCCGCCGGACAAGCTGAAGAACGCGCTGGCGGTGCGCAGCCAGCTGTCGCCGCTGTCGCCGGAGTGGCTGGCGCTGGCCGGTTTCGCGGCCGATTACTACCAGCGTCCGCTGGGCGAGGTGGCCCTGCCCGGCCTGCCGAAGAACCTGCGTGTGCCGAAGACGGTCGCGCTCGACCGCGCATTGAAAAAGCTGGCCAAGGTCGAGGCGGCGAACGACGCGACGCCGTCCGGCATGCCGCCCCTGAACCCGGCCCAGCGCGAGGCGGCCGATGCCATCGGCGGCGCGCGCGGCTTCGCGCCGCTGCTGCTGTACGGCGTCACCGGCAGCGGCAAGACCGAGGTCTACCTGCAGGCCTGCGCCCAGGTGCTGGCGCGCGACCCGCAGGCGCAGATCCTGATCCTGGTCCCCGAGATCAACCTGACCCCGCAGCTGGAAGCGAACATCCGCGCACGTTTCCCCGGGCTGATGCTGGCTACCCTGCACAGCAGCCTGTCCGAAGGCGAGCGCATGCTGCACTGGTTATCGGCGCACGGGGGACAGGCCCGTATTGTCCTGGGTACGCGCCTGGCCATCCTGGCCTCGCTCCCGCACCTGAAACTGATCGTCATCGACGAGGAGCACGACCCCTCGTACAAGCAGCAGGAAGGCCTGCGCTATTCGGCGCGCGACCTGGCGGTGTGGCGCGCTTGGCAGCTGGCGATCCCGATCGTGCTCGGTTCGGCCACGCCCTCGCTGGAAAGCTGGCACCACGCCCAGACCGGCCGCTACCGCAAGCTGGAGCTGCGCGAGCGCGCCGTGCGCGACGCCGTGTTGCCGACCGTGCGCCTGCTCGACATGGAGCGCGACAAGCCGAAGGAGGGGCTCACCGCCGGCCTGCTGGCCGCGCTGCGCACGCGGCTGGAACGCGGCGAACAGTCGCTGCTGTTCCTGAACCGGCGCGGCTATGCGCCCGTGATCACCTGCGAGTCCTGCGGCTGGATCAGCAACTGCACCCGCTGCACTTCCTTCATGGTGCTGCACAAGCCCGAGCACCGGCTGCGCTGCCACCACTGCAGCCTGGAGCTGCGCATCCCCCGTCACTGCCCGACCTGCGGCAACGTCGACCTGCAGCCCCTGGGGCGCGGCACCCAGCGCTTCGAGGAAGGGCTGGCGGCGATGTTCCCGCAGGCGCGCATCCTGCGCATCGACGCCGACTCGACCCGCAAGAAGGGCAGCGCCCAGGAAGCCTTCGACACCGTGCACCGCGGCGAGGTCGACATCCTGATCGGCACCCAGATGGTCGCCAAGGGCCACGACTTCAAAAAGCTGACCCTGGTCGGCATCCTGAACCCGGACACGGCCCTGTTCTCGCAGGACTACCGCGCCAGCGAGCGCCTGTTCGCCCAGCTGATGCAGGTGGCGGGCCGCGCCGGCCGCGCCGGCCTTGCCTCCGAAGTGCTGATCCAGACCCGTTACTCCCAGCATCCGCTGTACTCGGCGGTGGTGCGCCACGACTACGACCGCTACGCGGGCAGCCTGCTGGAAGAACGCCGCCAGGCCGCGCTGCCGCCCTACATGTACCAGGCGCTGCTGCGCGCCGAGGCGCCGGAACTGGCGAACGCCATCGCCTTCCTGGAAGAGGCGCGCGACATCCTGCCGACCGATGCGGTGATGTTGAACGATCCGATTCCGATGACCATGACCCGCGTGCACAACGTCGACCGCGCCCAGCTGCTGGTCGAGTCCAATTCGCGTCCGGCGCTGCAGGCCTTCCTGAAGGAGTGGATGGGCCTGCTGCGCGCGATGAAGACGCGGGTGCGCTGGTCGCTCGAGGTCGATCCGCTCGACATCTGAGCCTGAAAAAGCGTATCGTCATGGCGGCACAGCAAACGGGGAACAAGATGAATAAACTGAATGTGGATGTCGCCGTCATCGGCACCGGCACGGCGGGCATGTCGGCCTACCGCGCCGCGCGTGCGGAAGGTGCGCGCACGGTCGCCATCGAAAGCGGGCCTTACGGCACCACCTGCGCGCGGGTCGGCTGCATGCCCAGCAAACTCCTGATCGCCGCCGCCGACGCGGCCCACATGCTGGACCTGGCGCCGGGTTTCGGCGTGCATCCGGGCGAAAAGCGCATCGACGGGCGCGCGGTGATGGAACGCGTGCGCCGCGAGCGCGACCGTTTCGTCGGCTTCGTGCTCGAGAGCGTCGAGGGTTTTCCTGACCAGGACAAGATCCAGGGCCGCGCCCGCTTCACTGGACCGCACACGCTGCGCGTCGACGAGCACACCGAGATCGAAGCGAAGACGATCGTCATCGCCACCGGCTCCACGCCCCTGGTCCTGCCCCAGCTGAAGAACGTCGGCCCGAACATAGTCACCAGCGACGACGTGTTCTATTGGGACGACCTGCCGCGTTCGGTAGCGGTGATCGGCACCGGCGTCATCGGCCTGGAACTGGGCCAGGCCCTGAGCCGCCTTGGCGTGCGCACGAGTCTGTTCGCGCGCGGCGGCAGCGTCGCCCACCTGAGCGACCCCGAGGTGCTGCATGCGGCCACGCGCACGCTGTCCCAGGCGCTCGACCTGCGCTTCCAGACCGAGGTCGTGCGCGCAGAACAAATCGACGGCGAGCAGGGCGGCGAGGTGCTCTTGACCACGCGCGACGCGCTCGGCAAGGAAACCAGCGAACGCTTCCAGTACGTGCTGCTGGCCACCGGCCGCACGCCGAACGTGCACGGGATGGGATTGGAAGAAACCGGGCTGGAACTGCAGGCCAACGGCATCCCGGCCTTCGACAGCCGCACCATGCAGTGCGGGAACAGCCACATCTTCATCGCGGGCGACGCCAACAACGAGCTGCCGCTGCTGGCCGAGGCCGCCGACCACGGCAAGATCGCCGGAGAGAATGCGGGCCGCTTCCCCGACGTGCGCCCGGGCTTGCGCCGCACCCCGCTGGCGATCGCCTTCACCGAACCGAACATCGTCACCCTGGGCAAGAACTACAAGGCGCTGTGCGAGGGCGGACGGCCGAAGTTCGCCATCGGCAAGGTCTCCTTCGAGAACCAAGGCCGCAGCCGGGTGATGCTGCAGAACAAAGGGATGCTGCGGGTGTATGCGGAGTACGGGACCTGCCGCTTCCTGGGGGCCGAAATGATCGCCCCGCGCGGCGAGAACATCGGCCATCTGCTGGCCTGGGCCGTGCAGGCCCGCCTGACGGTGCCGCAGATGCTCGAGATGCCGTTCTATCACCCCGTGATCGAGGAGGGCGTGCGCACCGCGCTGCGCGACCTGGCGGCGAACCTGGCGAAGGGGGCGAATCATACGGACCCGGCTGACTCAGAACCGGGAACGTAACGCACCACGAACGCTGGAAACGGTCGGCAATCAACCGTAGGGTGGGCACTCCGTGCCCACGCACTACGGACGCTACCGCGAGGCGCCGGCTGTGACACTTCGCTCCGCAGCGCCAACCTTGGTCACGCACCTGCACTATTCCCACTCAACGCGCGCCGCATGCGTCGTCCCACCCCAATCCGTCGGATATACGCCCTCCCGCACATACCGATGAAACGTCGAAAACGGCCACGTCGCCACGTTTTCCGCATGCCCGTGTCGTACCGGGTTGAAATGAATGTAATCCACGTGCCGCTCGAAATCCCATTCGTCGCGAATCATGTGTTCGTGGAAGCGGCGTTGCCAGATGATTGAATCGCGGTGCTTGATGCGTGAGGTGCTTGGCCGCCAGCCGTCGTTGAGCTCAGGCGCACACCGACGCGAAACCAGACGCTTGATGAGGGCCCACCGGGTCGAGTAGTCGGTGTCACCAGAAGGCAAAGTCCAGATGCAATGCATATGATCCGGCATCAGCACCCAGGCATCGATATCGAAAGGTCGCCGTTGCCGTACCTCGATCAGGGCCGAGCGCAGGGCATTGCGGATGGGCGAATAGCAGAGGATAGGCCGGCGCCGGAACGAGACCAGGGTGAAGAAGTAGGTGTGGCCATCGTGGGCGCGGCGGTAGCGGGGCATGGTGCCGCGGATTGTAGGGCCGCCAAGTGGCGGCCCAGGGAGTGTCGCGTGTGATCAATGAGACATGTCAACGGGCCGCATGCGCATCGGCAATGGCAGAGGCAGCGTATGCGCCACGTTTCGTGTGGGCACGGGGTGCCCACCCTACGGGATGCTGTATCAGTACAGTTTGAGCTGTCGATATGCGGCGTTTCGCGTGGGCACAGAGTGCCCACCGTACATGATGCAGCACGATTACCCAGGCGTCGCGGGTAATCGTACATCGTCATCAGTTCAGATAACTCGCGTCGAGTTTGCCCTGCGCCGCCAGCTGGCGCAGGATACGCACGGTATCGATGTCCGCTTCCTGGTACGCCGATTTCTTGAATTCGTCGTACATCTTGTTCGCTTCGTCGACGTGTTCGCCGGTGCCGTCGTCGTAGCTGAAGCGGACGAACAGACGGGCCTCGTCCGGGGCTTCGATCTTCATGGTCAGGCTCGAGGCCTGGATCTCGCCCTGGGCCGGCACCTCGTAGCGCACCTGCTGCAGGGGCGTGAGCACGACGGTGTCTTCGATCACCAGATCGCCGTAGCGCAGGCGGCGCGTGAAGCTGCCGCTGCTGCGCTCGCCGATCTCGCACTCGTCGAGGTGCGGCACGAACATTTTCGGGGATTCGGCACGGATGACCAGGCCGCGCCACAGCTGTTCGCGGGTGAGCGTGTCGATCAGCGGGTTGAGCGGGTCGTTAATTTCTATCAGGTGTTCAAATTTCATCGTTCTCGTGCTCGTCATCAAGCGGCGCAGTGCGCCAAAGGGGCGATGGTAACCGATCGTGCACTGCGCGCGCGCGGCTCAATTGGACAGGAGGATCGCGTTCTGCCTGCGTTGCAGGAAAGCGATCCCGATCAGGATGGCAAAGGAAATAGCCAGCAACACCAGGGCATATGCGTGCGCCGCGCCATAATTCAACTTCTGCGCTTCATCGTAGAGCGCGATCGAGGCCACCCGGGTCTGTCCCGGGATGTTCCCGCCGAGCATGAGCACCACGCCGAACTCGCCCATCGTGTGGGCGAAACTGAGCGAGACGCCGGTCAGGATGCCGTGCTTGGACAGCGGCAGCACGATGGACCAGAAGACCTGGCGTTTCGTCAGGCCCAGGGCCAGCGCCGACTGTACCATCTCGCGCCCGACGCCGCGAAAGGCCGCCTGGAAGGGCTGGACCGCGAAGGGCAGGCTGTAGACGACGGAGCCGGCGACCAGGCCGGCGAACGAGAAGGGCAGGGGATGGCCGAGCACGTTCATCCAGGCCGCGCCCAACGGCTGCTGCGGCGCCATCAGCATCAGCAGGTAAAAGCCGATCACGGTCGGCGGCAACACGATCGGCAGGCTGACCAGGGTTTCCACAAAGATCACGCCGCGCATCCGGCTGTTGTTGAGCCAGTTGGCCAGCGGGATGCCGATCACCAGCAGCACCGCCGAGGTGACGAAGGCCAGGCGCAGGGTCAGGCCGATCGCATCCCACAGTTCGGGCGGGAACTGCCAATCCGTCATTGGGCGGCGCCCGCCGGCAGGCTGAAACCGTGGCGCGCGAGGATGGCGCGCGCTTGCGGGGAGGCGAGGAAGCGCAGGAAGCCGGCGGCGTGCGGATTGTTCGCGCCGGCGCGGGTGACGATGGCGCCCTGCTCGATCGGCGCCAGTCCATCCTGGGAAATGAGGGCGTAGCGGCCGATGCCCTTCAGCTTGGTCGAGTGCAGGGTCGCAAACGAGATGATGCCGGCCTGGGCGTTGCCGCTCTGGACGAACTGCGCGGTCTGGGCGATGTTTTCGCCGACCACGATCTTCGCCTGCGCCGCCTGCCACAGGCCGTCGCGCTCGAGCGCCGCCTTGGCCGCGCGGCCGTAGGGGGCGGTGACCGGGTTGGCGATGGCGAAGCGGCGCACGCGCTTGTCGTTCAGCAGCGCGGCCAGGCCTTTACCGGGGTCGAGTTGCGGGTCGAGCGTCCACAGGGCGACGCGCCCGACCGCATAGGGGGCAAGGGTGGCGCCATCGGCCGCGCCGAGCCTGGCGAGCTGGCGCGGATAATCCATGTCGGCCGACAGGAACACCTCGAAAGGCGCGCCGTTGCGAATTTGTGCAAAAAAGTTGCCAGATGCACCAAGCGAGACTTTCAGCTCGGCGTCGGGTGCGGTTTTCCGGTACGCGCCAGCGAGTTCATCGATACAATAGCCGAGATCGCTGGCAGCGGCGACCAGCAGCGGACGCGCCAGCGCCGGCAGCGTCAGGGTGCTTGCCAATACGCTTGCCAGCAACAGTACAAAGAATTTTTTCATGCTGAACATTGTAGCGCGCAGCCATCGCGGCTTCGCTACAATGCTCGGCTGTCCTCAAGAATATTTCCCATGTCTAATGCACCAAAGTTCGGCCTGAACGGGCCGCAAAGCGAAGCCGTGCTCTACCTCGACGGCCCCTGCCTGGTGCTGGCGGGCGCCGGCTCGGGCAAGACGCGGGTGATCACCCAGAAGATCGCGTACATGATCGAGGACCGCGGCTACGATCCGCGCACGATCGCGGCGCTGACCTTCACCAATAAGGCCGCGCTGGAGATGCAGGAGCGCATCGGCAAGCTCCTGAAGCAGCCGAAGCAGGCCAAGCAGATCACGGTCTCCACCTTCCACTCGCTGGGCGTCAAAATTTTGCGCCAGGAAGCGGCCGGCGTCGGCCTGAAAGATAAATTTTCGATCATGGACAGCGACGACTGCTACACGATCGTCTCCAGCCTGGCCGTCACGACCGATAAACAGGAAGTGCGGCGCATCCAGAACATGATCTCGCTGTGGAAGAACGGCCTGGTCGATCCCGAGGACGCCATCAACCATGCCAAGGACGAGGACGAGGCCCAGGCCGGCCGCATCTACCGCAGCTATGTCGCCACCCTGCAGGCCTACCAGGCGGTCGACTTCGACGACCTGATCCGCCTGCCGGTGGAACTGTTCCGCAACAACGAGCCGATCCGCGACCGCTGGCAGCGCCGCCTGCGCTACCTGCTGATGGACGAGTACCAGGACACCAACACCTGCCAGTACGAACTCGTGAAACTGCTGGTGACGGGACTCGGCAAGAAGCCGATGTTCACGGCCGTGGGCGACGACGACCAGGCGATCTATGCCTGGCGCGGCGCCTCGGTCGAAAACCTCAAGACCCTGCAGACCGACTTCCCGGACCTGCGCGTGATTAAACTCGAGCAGAACTACCGCTCGACGACGCGCATCCTGCAGGCGGCCAACGCCGTCATCGGCAACAACCCGAAGCTGTTCGAAAAGTCGCTCTGGTCGGAGCACGGCCTGGGCGAACCAATCAAAGTGTTGGGGATGCAGAGCGACGAGCAGGAAGCCGACCAGGTTGCGATCATGATCTCGGCGGACCATTTTCAACGCAAGAACAAGTGGACCGACTACGCGATCCTGTACCGCGGCAATCACCAGGCGCGCATCATCGAGCAGGCGCTGCGCAAGGAGCGCATTCCGTACACGATGTCGGGCGGGCAGAGCTTTTTTGACAAAGCCGAGATCAAGGACATCATCGCCTACCTGCGCCTGATCGCGAACCAGGACGACGACCCGGCCTTCATCCGCGCCGTGACGACGCCCAAGCGCGGCGTGGGCATGGCAACGCTCGAGGTGCTGGGCGAATTCTCGAAGCAGTGGAACTGCTCGCTGTTCGAGGCTGCCGGCAAGGGCGGCATCGAGGCGAAGCTGCAGGACCGTCAATTGCACCCGCTGCGCGACTTCTGCCGCTTCATCGACGAGCTGGAAAGCCGCGCCACGCGCCCCGGGCCGTCCGGCAGCGGAGAGAACGCGGCCGAGGTGCTGGACGATATGATGAAGGAGATGAATTACGAGCACTACCTGTACGAGAACTTCGACGACCGCGCGGCGCAGGCCAAGTGGCAGAACGTCATGGAGTTCCTCAACTGGCTGAAGGAGCGCGGCAACGGCGGACGCGACGGCACCGGTGAAGAAAAGAACCTGCTGGAGCTGACCCAGATGGTGGCCCTGATGTCGATGCTGGAAGGCCAGGACGAAGAGCAGGACGCGGTGCGCATGTCGACCCTGCATGCCTCGAAAGGCCTGGAGTATCCGCACGTGTTCCTGGTCGGCGTCGAGGAAGGCATCCTGCCGCACAAGGGCGACCCCGACGACCCGATCGAGAAGATCGCCGCGCGCATCCAGGAAGAGCGGCGCCTGATGTACGTCGGCATCACGCGCGCCCAGCGCACGCTGCAGGTCACCTGGTGCAAGAAGAGGAAGCGCGCCGGCGAACTGGTGCACTGCGATCCCTCCCGCTTCATCAAGGAGATGGCGCTGGACGAAGGCGACGCGCCGCCCAAGGAATCCGAAGTGCTCAGCCCGAAGGAGCGCCTGGCGAATTTGAAGGCGCTGCTGAATACGCCGAAGCCGGACGCCGCCAAGCTGATGTCATAATGCCCGTTTAAACCAGGGAAGCACCGTGGACCACGAAGACCGTTTTGTCGACATCGAAATCAAGCTCGCGCAGCAGGAAGACCTGGTCGACACCCTGAACCAGACCGTCTACCAGCAGGCGCGCCGGATCGATCAACTGGAGGCCATGGTCACCAAGCTGGCCGAGCACGTGCGCACGCTGCAGGAAGCCGGGCAGAGCCCGATCAACGAGCGCCCGCCGCATTATTGAACTGCCGCTGTTCATCGTAGGGTGGGCTCTCGAGCCCACGCGGTAGAGCGTTCGCAGGTCGAACGTGTGAAATCCGGATGCAGTTCGTAGGGTGGACACCTGTATCCACGCGGTCGTGCCGTGATAAGCCGCACAGTAGCCCCGAATTGGTGAGCACGCATTCCGATTTTCTTTGCGTTCCGATTAGGCATGCGCTCTACCGCGTGGACACAGGTGTCCACCCTACGAAACCCGACGGTCTCCCAGCTTCGAACAGGTTCTACCGCCGTTGTTTTTCGTAGGGTGGGCTCTTGAGCCCACGCGGTATGGCAGTTGCGCACACGTTGCGTTTGCGGTGGACGCTGACTTTGATCGCCTGGTGAAACCGCGTGGGTTCAAGAACCCACCCTACAGCACCCAGCCTGCTCCCAGCCGCTCACCCAGCCGCTTGCCCAGGCACAGCAGCGTCAGCGTCGGCGGCAGCCCCCACGGCTCGGGAATGACGGAAGCGTCGCAGACGTACAGCCCCTTCGTTGCGGTCTGCAGGTCCGCGTCCACGCCTTCTCCGATGCGCACGCTGCCACCCGGATGCGCCGCAAAATGCCAGGACTGGAAAATGTGATGCGCTCCGGCCTGGCGCAGGATCGCCCGCGCCATGTCCACGCCATGCCGCAGCTTGTGGCGATCCTGTTCCGTGAGCCGCTTGTCGGCCCAGCGCGGACCGACCCCGCCGCCGATCTCGTCGCGGATCTTGACCATCATTGACAGAGTGCGCTTGTGCGCGAACAGGCGATCCACACGCCCGACCTGGGCCGCGAAGGCCGCATACATCGGCTGCGGCAGGGTGAGATCGGCCAGCGCGATGCCTTCCTCATGCAGGCTCAATCCGCCCGCCATCGGCACCTCGGCGCCGCCCTCGATGTCGTCCACGCTGCCCATCACGGCGACCACGGGGTCGCTGAAGAAGGGAGAATGACGCGGCCCCAGGCCCGAGCTGTGCAGCAGGCGCGGGCTGCCCAGGCCGCCGGCGGCAAGCACCACGATCGTCGCCGCCACCGTCCGCGTCTCGCCGCCGATGTCCACCTCGACCCCGGCGGCGCGGCCGCCTTCCACCAGCACCCGCAGCACGCGGGCGCGCTCGACCAGCTGCGCGCCGTGATGACACGCCTCGTCAAGGAAATCGCGCGCCGTCCACTTGGCGCCGTAAGGGCAGCCATAGACGCAGCGCCAGCAGCCGCTGCGGCAGGCCGCGGGACGGATCATCTTGTCGAGCTTATGCCAGTCGAGCGCCAGGGCGCGCGCCGCCATCATCATGCGCGCGGCCATCGGGCCGACCAGGGAGTCGGGCAGGGGCGCCATCGGCAGTTCGGCGCGCAATGCGTCCAGGGCCGGCGCCAGGTCGATGCCGTGGCGCTCGAACATGCGTTGCGGCGGCGGCGCGGCGGTGGCGAAATTGATGGCCGAGCTGCCGCCGGCCGTGATGCCGGCCACCAGCAGCGAGGCATCGCGATGTACGTAGGCGCCCTTGCCGGGAACGGCGGCGATGGCCGCCATCTGCGTCACCGTGCCTTTCAAGGGCTCGGCGCCGCCCTGTTCCAGCACCAGCACGCGCAGGCCGGAGCGCGCCAGCTCGCGCGCGGTGCTGGCGCCGCCGGGGCCGCTGCCGACCACGATGGCGTCATACGAGGGGCGGAGAATCGGATGCATGGAAGAGGGGCTGGCTGGAGACGCCGATCCTACCATGGCGCAGCCGCTTCGCCGCCTTCACCTCTTCGCCCAGGTGCAGGCCCACAACCCAGCCCACCGCGGCCGCCGGTGCGGGCCGGCGGCAATGCGCTCAGGAAGCGCTGCGCGCCGCCCGGCGGCGGGCGGCGAACAGGCCGAGAGCGGCCGGCAGCATCAGCAGGGCGGTGGCCGGTTCCGGCACGTCGACGCTCAGGGAGCGTACGCTGCCGCCGTTGATGAAGCGCGCCACGCCGCAGTTGTCGCATTCATAGCTCGCGAGGTTGGTCAGGAGCGCGTAGGTGCCGCCCGCATTCGTCAGCGCGCGGTCGAAGGTGAAATTCAGATAGCGGTCGCCGCCGGTCGGGTAAAAGAGCAGGCTGTTCGGATAAAACAGGTTGTTGAATACGCTGCCGTCCTGGTAGTTGAACCCGGGCAGCAGGCCGTCGGTCGTGGTGATGTCCCAGGCGACGGTGACGCCGGTGTCGGCATCGTAGGTGAAGGAGCCGTGCGCGACGCTGCCGTCGTCGAAGCTCACATCCTGCAGGGTGTAGGTGATCGGGATGGCCTGGGCCGGCAGGGCCGCGGCAAGGAGGGTGGCGCCGATGAAGGCGGCACGGGCGATCAGGTTCTTGTTCATGTTATTTCCCTAGTTGGTTTGGTGCCCGATTCCGCCGGGCGGCGTCAGCCACCTGGATCGCTGTCCTTTGGCGGCGTTCTTTCGAATTTGCAAGATACGTGCCAGAAATAAAATATGCGTGGAATCAGTTGGTTATATTTTTACAACAAAGTTTCGGTTACGCGGCTGTAAAAATTACCGACAGCGCTGGACAGCCTGATCGGCGCACCACCAGGGGGTGCGGCAATTCTTGGGAAATACGCGCCATGGGCAGGAAAGCGGCTGGCGAACTTGTCTATACATGTTTGTATGCTTTTGTTTCACTATGACGACAGGGCAATAAAGCCTGCTATGATCTGGCGCGCAGCTGTCGGCGGCGATCCCGCGGGCAGTCCCTTCGAGTTCGTGAGAGAGACCATGAAACGTCCACAAATGCTCATCATCGCGGCCAGCCTGGCGTTCGCCGGCGCGGCCTTTGCTGCCCCCGCCGGCTCCGGCACAGTCCTGGATGCCTCCAACCCCTTCGCCAAGCCGAGCGCCCTGCCGTTCAACTATCCGGCCTTCGACAAGATCAAGGACGAGCATTACCTGCCGGCCTATGCCGCAGGCATGCGCGAACAGCTGCGCGAAGTGGCGAGCATCGCCAACAACAAGGCGGCGCCGACTTTTGACAACACCATCGTCGCGATGGAGCGCTCGGGCCAGATGCTCGCGCGCGTCGCCGCCGTGTTCTCGAACCTGCAGACCGCGAACACCAACGACCGCCTGGATGCGATCGACCGCGAGATGTCGCCCAAGCTGGCGGCGCACAGCGACGCCATCCACCTGAACCCGAAGCTGTTCAAGCGCGTCGAGACCCTGTACAACAAGCGTGAGAGCCTGGGCCTGGACGCCGAAGCGGCCTTCCTGCTCGAGCGCTACTACAAGGAATTCGTGCGCGCCGGCGCCAAGCTGTCCGCCGCGGACAAGGAAAAACTGAAGGCCTACAACGGCCAGATCGCTTCCCTGCAGTCCGAGTTCTCGCAGCGCGTGCTGAAGGAAGCGAACGCCTCGGCGCTGATCGTGAACACCCGCGAGGAACTGGCCGGCCTGTCCGACGCCGAGATCAATGCCGCCGCGGCGGAAGCCAAGAAGCGCGGCCAGGACGGCAAGTACGCCATCGCCATCGTCAACACCACCATCCAGCCGCCGCTGGCGAGCCTGACGAACCGCTCGGTACGCGAGCGTCTGCAGGCGGCTTCGATGAACCGCGGCAGCCGCGGCGGCGAATTCGATACCCGCGAGCTGGTGCTGAAACTCGTTAAACTGCGCGCCGAACGCGCCACCCTGCTGGGCTACCCGAACTACGCCGCCTATTCGCAGGAACTGGAAACCGCGAAGAACCCGGCCGCCGTCAACAAGCTGCTGGCCGAACTGGCCAAGCCGGCCGTCGACAACGCGAAAAAGGAAGCCGGCGAGATCCAGAAGATCATCGATGCGGAGAAGGGCGGCTTCAAGGTCGCGGCGCACGACTGGGCCTTCTACACGGACAAAGTGCGCGCCGCCCAGTACAACTTCGACGAGAATCAGCTGCGCCCCTATTTTGAACTGAACAACGTCCTGATCAACGGCGTGTTCTTCGCCGCCACCAAGGAATACGGCATCACCTTCAAGGAGCGCAAGGACCTGCCGGTCTACGATCCGGACGTGCGCACCTTCGACGTCATCGACGCCAACGGCAAGCCGCTCGCGATCTTCATCTTCGACCCCTACGCACGCGGCAACAAGCAGGGCGGCGCCTGGATGAACGAGTACGTCTCGCAGTCTCACCTGCTGGGCAAGCACCCGGTCGTGGGCAACCACCTGAACATCCCGAAGCCGCCCGCCGGCGAGCCGACGCTGATGACCTACGACGAGGTGCGCACCGCCTTCCACGAGTTCGGCCACGCCCTGCACGGCATGTTCTCGGACGTGAAGTACCCGCACTTCTCGGGCACCAACGTGCCGCGCGACTTCGTCGAGTATCCGTCCCAGGTCAACGAGATGTGGGCGATCTGGCCGGAGGTCCTGGCCAACTACGCCAAGCACTACAAGACCGGCGCGGCGATGCCGAAGGAGCTGCTGGACAAGGTGGTCGCTTCTAAAAAGTTCAACCAGGGCTTCATGACGACCGAGTACCTGGCCGCCTCGCTGCTCGACCAGCGTTGGCACCAGCTGACTCCGGCCCAGGTGCCGACGGATGTCCTGGCCTTCGAGGCGAAGGCGCTGAAGGACGCTGGCGTCGACTTCGCGCCGGTGCCGCCGCGCTACCGCACGACCTATTTCTCGCACTCGATGAACGGCGGCTACTCGGCCGGCTACTACGCCTACCTGTGGAGCGAAAAGCTCGACGCCGACACCGTGCAGTGGTTCACCGAGAACGGCGGCCTGTCGCGCAAGAACGGCGACCACTTCCGCAAGACCCTGCTGTCGCGCGGCGGCACCGCCGAGGCGATGGACCTGTTCCGCAATTTCCGCGGCCGCGATCCGGTCATCGAGCCCCTGCTCGAGCGCCGCGGCCTGACGGCTGAATGAGCTAACCCTGATCATCGTTCACGCGTGGGCACGGGGCGCCCACCCTACGGGCCGGGCCGCGTGAATTCACGCGCCTGTCCTTGCCCGCAGCTTCAACCGTAGGGTGGGCGCCCCGTGCCCACCAGATGCAGGCGGATACGCGATTCACGCCCGTCCACATCCACTCCAATTTTTATCGCAACACAACAACTAGAGACCCTATGAACCGTCCCCGCATGCTCCTGATCGCCGCCAGCGTCGCCATGGCCAACCTCGCCTGGGCCGCGCCGAGCGCCTCGCTCGACGCCGCCAACCCCTTCGCCAAGCCGAGCACCCTGCAGTACGGCTACCCGGCCTTCGACAAGATCAAGAACGAACACTTCGCGCCGGCATTTGCCGAAGGCATGCGCCAGCAGGCCGCCGAGGTCGAGGCGATCGCCAACAACAAGGCCGCGCCGACGTTCGACAACACCATCGTCGCGATGGAGCGTTCGGGCCAGCTGCTGACCCGCGTGCAGGCCGTGTTCCAGGCCCTGATCGGTTCCTACACGAACGACCAGCTGCAGGCGCTGGACAAGGAACTGGCGCCGAAGCTGGCCGCGCACGGCGACGCGATCCGCCTGAACCCGAAGCTGTACGCCCGCATCAAGGCCCTGTACGACAAGCGCGCCAGCCTCAAGCTCGACGCCGAATCGACCTACCTGATCGAGCGCTACCACAAGGACTTCGTGCGCGCCGGCGCCCAGCTGTCGGAAGCGGACAAAGCCAAGCTGAAGGCCATGAACAGCCAGCTCGCCGCCCTGCAGACCCAGTTCAGCCAGAACGTGCTGAAGGAAGTGAACGCCTCGGCCTTCGTGGTCGACACCCGCGAGGAACTGGCCGGCCTGCCGGAAAAGGCGATCGCCGCCGCCGCGCTGGAAGCGAAGAAGCGCGGCCTGGAAGGCAAGTTCGTGTTCCCGGTCGTGAACACGACCCAGCAGCCCCTGATGTCGACCCTCAGCAATCGCGGCACCCGCGAGAAGCTGTTGACCCTGTCGATGGCGCGCGGCTCGCGCGGCGGCGAGTTCGACAACCGCGAGGTCGTGCTGAAGCTGGCCAAGCTGCGCGCCGAGCGCGCCGAGCTGCTCGGCTACGAAAGCCACGCCGCCTACTCGCTGGAAGACCAGACCGCCAAGACCACCGCCGCCGTCAACAAGCTGCTGTCCGACCTGACCGTGCCGGCCGTGCGCAACGCCGGCAAGGAAGCGGCCGAGATCCAGCAGGTGATCGACGCCGAGAAGGGGAATTTCAAGGTCGCGGCCTATGACTGGAACTACTACAGCGACAAGGTGCGCGCCGCCAAGTACGCCTTCGACGCGAACGAACTGAAGCCTTATTTCGAGTTCAACAACGTCCTGAACGGCGCCTTCTTCGCGGCCAATCAACTGTGGGGCATCACTTTCAAGGAGCGCAAGGACCTGCCGGTCTACGATCCGGACGTACGCGTGTACGACATTTTCGAAGAAAACGGCAGCCACCTGGCGATCTTCGTGGTCGACCCGTACGCGCGCCCGAACAAGCGCGGCGGCGCCTGGATGAGCGCCCTGGTCACCCAGAGCAAGCTGCTGGGTAACAAGCCGGTCATCACCAACAACCTGAACCTGGTCAAGCCGGCCGCGGGCGAACCGACCCTGCTGTCCTGGGACGAAGTGCGCACCACCTTCCACGAGTTCGGCCATGGCACCCACGGCTGGTTCTCGAACGTGAAGTACCCGCGCTTCTCGGGCACCAGCGTGCCGCGCGACTACGTCGAACTGCCGTCGCAGGTCTACGAGATGTGGATGGCCTGGCCGGAAGTGCTGGCCAACTACGCCAAGCACTACCAGACCGGCGCGCCGATGCCGAAGGAACTGCTCGATAAACTGCGCGCTTCGCAGCGCTTCAACGAGGGTTATCGCACCACCGAGTACCTCGCCGCCGCCGTGCTGGACCAGAAATGGCACCAGCTGGGCTCGAAGGCGATCCCGACGGATGTGAAATCGTTCGAAGCGCAGGCGCTGAAGGAAGCCGGCCTTGACTTCGGCCCGGTCCCGCCGCGCTACAGCTCGACCTACTTCTCGCACGCCTTCTCGGGCGGCTACTCGGCCGGCTACTACAGCTACCTGTGGGCCGAGCGCCTCGACGCCGACGCCGGCGAGTGGTTCAAGGAAAACGGCGGCCTGCTGCGCAAGAACGGCGAGCGCTTCCGCCAGATGGTGCTGTCGAAGGGCGGCACCATGGATGCGGTCGAGATGTACCGTTCCTTCCGCGGTCGCGATCCGGAAATCGGACCGCTGCTGGAGCGTCGTGGGTTGACGGCTGAGTGATTTGCGATGGCGGCGGGCTGGCGGTGGCGCTAACGCTGCTCCGTCTGCTCCGTCTGCACCGCCAACAATGATCATCGGTCACGCGTGGGCACGGAGTGCCCACCCTACGGGCGGCTTCGGTTAGTCGCCCGGTTTTTTATCTGGAAGAGTATTTATGAATCGTCCTCAAATGTTGTTGATCGCCGCCAGCGTCGCCGTCGCGAACCTGGCTTATGCCCAACCGGCGTCCCTGCTGGAAGCGTCGAACCCGTTCGCCAAGCCGAGCACCCTGCAGTACCAGTACCCGGCCTTCGACAAGATCAAGAACGAACACTTCGCGCCCGCGTTTGCCGAAGGCATGCGCCAGGAAGCGGCCGAGATGGAGGCGATCGCCAACAACAAGGCGGCGCCGACGTTTGACAACACCATCGTCGCGATGGAGCGTTCGGGCCGGCTGCTCGACCGCGTCAGCTCGGTCTTCGGCACCCTGCAGGGCTCGTACACGAACGACACCCTGCAGGCGCTGGCCAAGGAACTGTCGCCGAAGCTGGCCGCGCATAACGACGCGATCCGCCTGAACCCGAAGCTGTACGCGCGCATCAAGGCGCTGTACGACAAGCGCGACAAGCTGAACCTGGACGCCGAGTCGAAGTACCTGCTCGAGCGCTACCACACCGACTTCGTGCGCGCCGGCGCCAAGCTGTCCGATGCCGACAAGCAGAAGCTGAAGGCGATGAATGGCGAGCTGGCCGCGCTGTCGACCCAGTTCGCCCAGAACGTGCTGAAGGAAGCCAATGCCTCGGCCCTGGTGGTCGACACCCGCGCCGAACTGGCCGGCATGAGCGACAAGCAGATCGACGCCGCCGCCGCGGAAGGTAAAAAGCGTGGCCTCGACGGCAAGTTCGTGATCCCGGTCGTGAACACCACCCAGCAGGCGGCCCTGTCCGTGCTGACCAACCGCGCCACCCGCGAAAAGCTGCTGGCCGCGTCGCTGGGGCGTGGCTCGCGCGGCGGCGAGTTCGACAACAAGGATGTCGTGCTGAAGATCGCCAAGCTGCGCGCCGAACGCGCCGTGCTGCTGGGCTACCCGAACTACGCCGCCTACCACCTGGAAGACCAGACCGCGAAGACCACCGGCGCCGTCAACAGCCTGCTGGCCGAATTCGCCAAGCCGGCCGTGAACAACGCGAAGAAGGAAGCGGCCGAGATCCAGAAGGTGATCGACGCCGAGAAGGGGGGCTTCCAGCTCGCCGCCCACGACTGGGCCTTCTACAGCGACAAGGTGCGCCAGCAGCGCTACGCCTTCGACGCCGGCCAGCTGCGCCCCTACTTCGAGCTGAACCGCGTGCTGCAGGACGGCGTGTTCTTCGCCGCCAACAAGGAATTCGGCCTCACCTTCAAGGAACGCAAGGACCTGCCGACTTATGTCGAGGACGTGCGCACCTTCGACGTGTTCGACGCCGACGGCAAGCAGCTGGCGATCTTCACCTTCGATCCGTACGCGCGCGCGAACAAGCGCGGCGGCGCCTGGGCCAATGCCCTGGTCGCGCAGAGCAAGCTGCTGGGCACCAAGCCCGTCATCGCGAACAACCTGAACATCGCCAAGCCGGCCGCGGGCGAACCGACCCTGCTCACCTACGATGAAGTGCGCACCACCTTCCACGAGTTCGGCCACGCGCTGCACAGCATGTTCTCGGAAGTGAAATACCCGCGCCTGGCGCGTGTGCCGCGCGACTACGTCGAGTTCCCGTCGCAGGTCAACGAGATGTGGATGGCCTGGCCCGAAGTGCTGGCCAACTACGCCAAGCACTACCAGACCGGCGAGCCGATGCCGAAGGAGCTGCTCGACAAGGTCCAGGCTTCGCAGCAGTTCAACGAAGGCTTCCGCACCACCGAGTATCTCGCCGCCTCGCTGCTGGACCAGGCCTGGCACCAGCTGAGCCCTTCGCAGATCCCGACCGACGTGCTCGCGTTTGAAGCGGCCGCGCTGAAGAAGGCCGGCGTCGACTTCGCACCGGTGCCGCCGCGCTACCGCACGACCTACTTCTCGCACACCTTCTCGGGCGGCTACTCGGCCGGCTACTACGGCTACCTGTGGGCCGAGAAGCTCGACGCGGACACCGTGAACTGGTTCAAGGAACACGGCGGCCTGACCCGCAAGAACGGCGACCACTTCCGCAAGACCTTGCTCTCGCGCGGCGGCACGCTGGACGCGATGCAGATGTACCGCAACTTCAGCGGCCGCGATGCGCAGGTGCAGCCGCTGCTGGAGCGCCGTGGTCTGACGGGCGAGTAATGCGTGGCTACCGGCGCGGTCGCGATCGATCAGCCGGTAGCCATCACCGCGTGGGCACGGAGCGCCCACCCTACGTACGCATCCGCTCGTTGTTATCGGTCGAGTGCGTAGGGTGGGCGCCCCGTGCCCACGCGTTTTCGTGCGTCCGCACACCCCATCGCCCGACGAATCCGGTGTATAAACACCCGATTCCCACTACCACAGACCACCCCAAGCGATGAGTGCTCAACCCCTCCACGGTATTACCTTAGAATCGCTGTTAACCCGCCTGGTCGAGCACTATGGCTGGGACGGACTCGGCCGCCGGATCGACATCAACTGTTTTCAAAAAGATCCGAGCATCAAGTCGAGCCTGAAGTTCCTGCGCCGCACGCCCTGGGCGCGCGAGCAGGTCGAGAAGCTGTATCTCGAGACCCGCTTCCCCAACTAGAGCGAGAACGACATGCTGAACGAGAACGAATCGAACCTGAAGGCGCACCTGAAAACCCTGCACCGCAGCCTGTCCGAGACCGACGAGGTCGACGAGGAGCTGCAGATGCTGCTGCGCCAGCTCGACGGCGACATCAAGCAGGTGCTGGAACGCCGCGCCAACGAAGACCTCGACGCCAACACCTACGGCCTGGGTTCGCGCACCCAGGAACTGAGCGCCCGCTTCACCGCGCGCCACCCGAACATGGCCACCACGCTGCGCGAACTGGGCAACATCCTGTCGAGCATGGGCATATAAAATAGGCTTCTCAGCCACAAGTCATTGATATTCAAGCCATTTTCCGGCTGGGGGAGCAGCCGGAAAAATGGTTTTCCGGTACAATGCCGGCCAATGAACTCCCCAACCAATCTCTTCGCGAGCGTGCCCAAGCGCTCCAGCCGCGCACCCGCCGCGCCTTTCCTCCCGATGACCCGCGCCGAAATGGACGCCCTGGGCTGGGATTCGTGCGACATCATCCTGGTGACCGGCGACGCCTACATCGACCATCCGAGTTTCGGCATGGCGCTGGTCGGCCGCCTGCTCGAGGCGCAGGGCTATCGCGTCGGCATCATCAGCCAGCCGGACTGGACCTCGGCCGAGCCCTTCCGCGCGCTCGGCAAGCCCAACCTGTACTGGGGCATCACCGCCGGCAACATGGACTCGATGGTCAACCGCTACACGGCGGACCGCAAGATCCGCTCGGACGACGCCTATACGCCGAACGCCGAGCCGAATAAACGTCCGGACCGCGCGGTGACAGTCTACGCCCAGCGCGTGCGCGAAGCCTATCCCGGCGTGCCGGTCATCGTCGGCTCGATCGAGGCCTCGCTGCGCCGCATCGCCCACTACGACTACTGGTCGGATAAAGTGCGCCGCTCGGTGCTGTTCGAGTCGAAGGCGGACCTGCTGATCTTCGGTAACGCCGAGCGGGCCCTGGTGGACGTGACGCGCCGCATCGCGGCCGGGGAGAACATCAAGAACATCCGCGACCTGCGCGGCACCGCCTTCCTGGTGCCGCAAGGCTGGTTGCCGGACGAAGAGTGGAGCGTGCACAATTCCACGCGCGTGGACGTGCCGGGCCGCATCGACAAGCAGCCGAACCCCTACGCGATGGCGCTGGAAGATCCAAAAGCTTGCGCGCTGGACAATGCCGCGCCGGAGCCGGAAGTCAAGCCGGTCGTCATCATGACGCGCGAAGAGCGCCAGGCCGCCAAGCGCGAACAGGCTCGCAAGACCGTGGTGCGCCTGCCGTCGTTTGAGACCGTGAGCGAAGACCCGGTGATGTATGCGCACGCTTCGCGTGTGTTCCACCTGGAATCGAATCCGGGGAATGCGCGCGCCCTGGTGCAGGCCCACGGCGACCGCGACGTCTGGCTCAATCCGCCGCCGCTGCCGCTGGCCATGGACGAGATGGACAACGTCTACGACCTGCCGTACGCGCGCGCGCCGCACCCGAGCTACGGCAAGGCCCACATCCCGGCCTGGGAAATGATCCGCTATTCGGTGAACATCATGCGCGGCTGCTTCGGCGGCTGCACCTTCTGCTCGATCACCGAGCACGAGGGGCGCATCATCCAGAGCCGCTCGGAGCCGTCGATCCTGCGCGAGATCGAGCTGATCCGCGACACGACCAAGAATTTTGCCGGCACCATCACCGACCTCGGCGGCCCGACCGCGAACATGTATCGCCTGGCCTGCAAGGACAAGAAGATCGAGGAATCCTGCCGTCGCCTGTCGTGCGTGTACCCGACGATTTGCAGCAACCTGGGCACCGACCACAGCAAGCTGATCTCGCTGTACCGCAAGGCGCGCGCCATCCCCGGCATCAAGAAGATCCTGATCGGCTCGGGCCTGCGCTACGACCTGGCCGTGCGCTCGCCGGAATACGTGAAGGAACTGGTGACCCACCACGTGGGCGGGCTGCTGAAAATCGCGCCGGAGCACACCGAGCAGGGCACCCTGTCGAAGATGATGAAGCCGGGCATCGGCGCCTACGACGAATTCAAGCGCCTGTTCGACAAGTATTCGCTGGAAGCGGGCAAGAAGCAGTACCTGATTCCCTACTTCATCGCCGCCCACCCGGGTTCGACCGACGAGGACATGCTGAACCTGGCCCTGTGGCTGAAGAAGAACAATTTCAAACTCGACCAGGTACAGACCTTCACGCCGACGCCGATGGCGATGGCCACGACCATGTACCACAGCCGCAAGAACCCGCTGCACAAGGTCACCGAGGATTCGGAAACCGTGGAGACCGCGCGCAGCGGCAAGATGCGCAAGGCCCATAAAGCCTTCCTGCGCTACCACCACCCGGAGAACTGGCCGATCCTGCGCGAGACCCTGATCAAGATGGGCCGCGGCGACCTGATCGGCAATGGCGAGCGCCATCTGGTGCCGGCCTGGCATCCCTCGGAAGAGGGCGCCATGCCCGCGGTGCGCGAGACCGGGGCGCGCCAGGGCGGCAACCGCCAGACCGGTGCGCGTCCGGTGACGGCGGCGCCGGGCAAGCGCGGCGCCGCGCCTGCGCATCAGGTGGTCAATGCGCAGATCGCGGCCAATGCGCGGCGCCAGCCGGAACGCGCCCAGGCCGGCGGACGCGCGGCGCCCGCCGTCGCGGAGAAGACCCGGCCGTCGATCCTGTCGACCATCAAGGCCAAACCGAAGGCCGGACGCAAGTAAGCACAAGCAGGCGTCCGCCGCCTCGATCAGCCAGCCCCGCCGCCAGGCGTGTGCTGGCTTTTTTACGCGTGTTGTCTATTGACGACATGTCATGCGCGCCGCTTGCCCCCATGCGTGCCGCCAGAAATCGAGGACCCCGACTAAATCTTTCAATCGTGCGTACGGAGCCGGCGAAAGTAGGTAATATAGTTCCTTTGGGAAATAGTTGTTGTGCATTTGTTATCGTCGTGCCGGCAAGGCGCGGCGTCGTGCATTGTTCTGCCCAGCTTGACGGCATCAACTCTCCCGCAAGGAAAGCGCAGTGATCGATATTCAAACCTTCATGCTGGCGCTCGGCATCGGCAATATTTCGTTTGCCCTGCTGATGGTCGCCTACATACATGACACCGCGCCCAGCCCTGGCCTGCGCATCTGGACCTGGGCGCGCCTGGTCGCGGGCGCCACCCAGCTGCTGGCCTTTGCGCGCCCCCAGTTCGGCGCGCCGGCCCTGGTCCTGCTCGAGCCCATGGGCTGGATCGCCGCGCTCGCGCTCGAGATCGCGGCCTATTGCACCTTCTTCGAATTCCGCAACTGGCGGCGCATCGTCTATCCGCTGGCGGGGCTGGCGCTGCTGCTGGCCTGCACGGCGCCGCTGGTGGGGGCGGGGTACGACGAGTTGATGGAGTTGATCGCCTGCGTGTTCGGACTGTGCGCGATCTCGACCGCCTGCCTGCTGCTGCACCCGAAGCTGAAGCATCCCTCGCTGCTGCAGCGCATGATCGGCGTGAACGATGCCATCTTCGGCCTGGCGATCGCGGCCTGGGCGCTGGGCGCCGTTACGCGGGGCGAACTGGGCCTGGGCGCCAACATCAGCCAGGTGGCGGCCTATGTGTCGGGCTACATGCTGATGATCGTGAACGGATTCGGCTTCCTGTTGATGTGCAAGCAGCGCAACGACGCCACCATGAAGCGGCTGGCCAGCACCGATGACCTGACGGGCCTGCTGAACCGGCGCGAGTTCTTCGCCCGCGCCGACGCCGCGCGCATGCTGGCGCTGCGCCAGCGCCAGCCGATCGCGCTCCTGATGCTCGACATCGACCATTTCAAGCAGCTCAACGACCGCTTCGGCCACGCCACCGGCGACGAGGCGCTGCTGCTGTTTGCGCGCACCACGGGCGGCATCCTGCGCGAGCACGACATCCTCGGACGCATGGGCGGCGAGGAGTTCGCCCTCGCCCTGCCGGGCACCGACCTGGCCGGCGCCATGCAGGCGGCCGAGCGCCTGCGCCAGGCGACGATGGAGATACGCCTGCTCACCTGCGGCAACCACTACACGATGACGGTCAGTATCGGCCTGGTCGTGATCGAACCGAACGAGGACCTGCCGACGGCGCTGGCGCGCGCCGACCGCGGCCTGTATGCGGCCAAGCGCAACGGGCGCAACCGGATCGAGATCGGTGGGGCGGTGCGGCAGGCGGCGTGATGGGGATGATTCCGTCAAACGCGTAAACGAAAAAAGGGTCCGACGAATCGGACCCTTTTTTCTTGAAGCTGGCGGAGCGGACGGGGCTCGAACCCGCGACCCCCGGCGTGACAGGCCGGTATTCTAACCAACTGAACTACCGCTCCAGTTTTCTGGCCTTAAAAGACCGGTACTACTGCAAGAAAAAAGGCCCGAGATATCGGACCTTTCTTCCTTGATGCTGGCGGAGCGGACGGGGCTCGCCCACGTTCCGCGGGCCGCGGATTCCCTTGCAAGGGAATCCCTTCTCGCCCAAATTCGTGTTCCCCGCAGGGGGAACACTCTTCTTCCTAAAAGCTGGCGGAGCGGACGGGGCTCGAACCCGCGACCCCCGGCGTGACAGGCCGGTATTCTAACCAACTGAACTACCGCTCCGTTTTTACTGATCGGTTCTTCGATCGAAACTGAATCTGGTGGGCGCTGAGAGGCTCGAACTCCCGACCTAATCCTTGTAAGGGATCCGCTCTACCAACTGAGCTAAGCGCCCCGCTCACTGTATTCGTTTCGTCTGACGTTTGTCATCACGTCCGAAGAGGCCCGAATCATAGCGTATGGCTTCGAGAATGCGCAAGGGTTTTTCTGAAAAATATGCAAAAGGCGTTTTTTCTACGGGGCGCATTCGCGCGGGTGTTTTTTGCAAGGCTGCCGGGAGCCATGGCCCAGTCATTCGCACGCGCCGAGGGCAACCGGTCCCAGGGCGCAAGCCTGGCAACGCCTTCCGAACCCTCCTTTTGACTGATGACTAGCACATTTGTTGTTAATCGACATCTGCATATCAATATTCACTTGATATTCAAATTCATATAGCAAACAATGGCGCCTTTGCAAGACGGCAACCTGAAGACATCAGAAGATGCGGTGCCGTGGCGGGCAAACCGCCGCGCCTGAAGGCGCATGGAGGAATGGTGGACATCGCGGTTTTTTAACTCCAAGGAAGAGACTCATGATCAAGATGTCCAAGATGCACAAACGCGTCGTGCGCGCGCACGCCGCCATGCTGGCGCTGGCCGCCCTGCCGGCCGTTCCGGTGCTGGCCCAGAGCGCTGCCCAGCCGGCGGCCGGCGAGCTGCAGACCGTCACCGTGACCGCCCAGCGCCGCAGCGAGAACATCCGCGACGTGCCTGTGGCCGTCAGCGCCCTGCGCGGCGAAAAGCTCGACGTGCTGACCTCCGGCGGCGAGGACATCCGCCTGCTGGCCGGCAAGCTGCCGAGCCTGAACGTCGAGTCGTCGAACGGCCGCACCTTCCCGCGCTTCTACATCCGCGGCTACGGCAATACCGACTTCAACACCTTCGCCTCGCAACCGGTCTCGCTGATCTACGACGAAGTGGTGCAGGAAAACCCGATCCTGAAGGGCTTCCCGATCTTCGACGTGGCCAACGTCGAAGTGCTGCGCGGCCCGCAAGGCACCCTGTTCGGCCGCAACACCCCGGCCGGCGTCGTGAAATTCGAATCCGAGAAGCCGCGCCTGGGCAAGATCGAGGGTTACTACAACGCCTCGGTCGCCACCCACAACACGATCAATGTCGAAGGCGCGGTCAACGTGCCGCTGTCGGACACCTGGGCCATGCGCGCATCGACCCTGCGCCAGCACCGCGACGACTACGTCGACAACTACGCCGACCTGGCGATGACCGAACGCCGCGGCGAGCTCGACGGCTACAACGAGCACGCCGAGCGCGTGCAGTTCCTGTACAAGCCGAGCGGCGCCTTCAACGCGCTGTTCAACGTGCACCAGCGTACCACCAGCGGCAGCGCCCGCCTGTTCCGCGCCAACCTGATCCGTCCGGGCAGCAACGACATCGCCGCCGGCCTGGACCTGGACCGCATCGTCACCAACGCCCAGAACTACCAGCAGCTCAAGACGCGCGGCGCCAACCTGCGCCTGAACTGGGACCTGGGCGACTACCGCCTGTACTCGGTCACCGGCTACGAGAACGTGGCCGATTACCTGAGCCGCGGCGACATCGACGGCGGCATTCCGGGCGGTCCGGGCCGCATTCCCTTCCAGGTCGAGACCGCGGGCTACATCGACGACCTGAAGCAGTACAGCCAGGAATTCCGTCTCGAGTCCGAATACGCCGGTCCCCTGAACTGGCAGACCGGTGTCTACTGGTTCGACGAAAGCGCCACCGGCGGCAGCGACAACTTCGACAGCAGCACCGGCGCGCGCACCTCGGTGCTGGCGAGCCGCCAGGACAACACCGCCTGGGCCGTGTTCGGTTCGGCGACCTACAAGGTCTCGCCGGTATTCGACCTGCGCGCCGGCGTGCGCTACACCAAGGACGAGAAGGACTTCCGTACGGTGCGCGCGGAAAACGTCACGCAGATCGGCGATACCGCGGTCAGCACCAACAAGAACAAGGTCAGCTGGGACCTGAGCGGCACGTATAAACTGACCCCGGACGTGAACGTGTATGGCCGCGTGGCCACCGGCTTCCGCGCCCCGAGCATCGCCGCGGCCTCGGCTTCGGTGCCGATCACGGTGGCCGACGCCGAGACCATCACCTCGGTCGAGGCCGGCGTGAAGGCCGACCTGTTCGAGCGCCGCGGCCGCGTCGCCTTCTCGGTCTACGACTACACAGTGAAGGACCAGCAGCTGACGGTCGTGGGCGGCAATTCGAACGTGAACCGCCTGATCAATGCCGATAAAACCAAGGGCCGCGGCGTCGAGCTCGACGTCGAGGCGGCGGTCAGCCCCTCGCTGCGCCTGACGGCCAGCACCAGCTACAACTTCACCGAGATCCGCGACGCCAGCCTGTCGGTGAACCGCTGCGCCGCCTGCACGGTGCAGGACCCGGTGAACGGCGCCGGCCGCGTCGTCATCGACGGCAACATGCTGCCGCAGGCGCCGCGCTGGATCGTCAACGCCACCGCCCGCTACAGCGTGCCGGTCGCCGACGGCGAGTTCTTCGTGTTCACCGACTGGTCCTACCGCAGCAAGATCAACTTCTTCCTGTACGAAGCGGCCGAGTTCACCGGCAAGCCGCTGACCGAAGGCGGCCTGCGCGTCGGCTACACCTGGGCCAACGGGAAGTACGAAGCCGCTGTGTTCGGCCGCAACATCCTCGACGAGCGCCGCATCACGGGCGCGATCGACTTTAACAACCTGACCGGTTTCACCAACGAACCGCGTACCTGGGGTGTGCAGTTCAAGGGTAACTTCTGATTACACGAACCTGACAAGTCACAAGGCCGCGCGCAATCGCGGCCTTTTTTTATGCTTGTTGAATAAACAAATATCTTGCTATATACGAAAAGTAACTGATGTTGCAGACATGATAATGAACTTTAGCCGAATAATATTAGGCGTACATACGTCAGTTGCAAACAAACGATGTTTTTGTTAAGTCAGCCGTGTAAACCGTTGCGCAAACGCGTCAGACCGTTGGAAATTCCCTGCGCGCATATTTACTCAGGAGTAGTCTTTTGGAGCCGCCAACAGAGGGCACTCCGGTAGGGAGATGAACGGAGCAACCATAAACCAAGGCAGTTTCTTGCCTTGACGGAAAACTACACAACAAAGGACGAAACATGAAGTCGACGCATTCGATTTATCCGAGCTTGTTGAAAGTCACCGCAGCACTGGCCATCGTCGTGGGGCCGCTCCATGCCTCGGCGGCGGTTCCCGACGCCGTTCCCGGCGCCGCCAAGGAATCGCAGTACATCCTGCACACCGATCGCATGATCGTGAAGTACAAGGACGCCAAGGTCGTCAACGGCCGCGCCTTCGTACCGGCCGTGACCGCGGCGCGCCAGTCGGTCGTCGACCGTGCCGGCCAGGACTTCGGCGCCAAGCTGGAGCCGGTGCGCACCACCGCCACCGGCGCCCACGTGATGAAGATGAACCGCAAGCTCTCGCTGACGGAAGCCGGCGCGCTGGCCAAGGAAATGATGGCGCGCGATCCGTCGATCGAATACGCCGAGCCGGACCGCATCATGACCAAGATGATGACGCCGAACGACCCGCGCTATAGCGAGCAGTGGCACTACTACGAGGCGACCGGGGGCCTGCGCCTGCCGGCAGCCTGGGACAGCTCGACCGGCAGCGGCATCCGCGTCGCCGTCATCGACACCGGCTATCGTCCGCACGCCGACCTCTCGGGCCAGATCCTGGCCGGCTACGACTTCATCTCCGACACCGCCATCTCCAACGACGGCAACGGCCGCGACAGCGACGCCTCCGATCCGGGCGACTGGGTCTCCGCCAACGAGTGCTATGCCGGCAACGCGGCATCGGGCTCGAGCTGGCACGGCACCCACGTGGCCGGCACCATCGCCGCCGCGACCAACAACGGCGTCGGCGTGGCCGGCGTCGCCTACGGCGCCAAGATCGTGCCGGTGCGCGTGCTCGGCAAGTGCGGCGGCTACACCTCGGACATCGCCGACGCGATCGTCTGGTCCTCGGGCGGCAGCGTCAGCGGCGTGCCGGCCATCGCGGCCCGCGCCCAGGTGATCAACATGTCGCTGGGCGGCAGCGGCGCCTGCGACAGCACCACCCAGAACGCGATCAACAGCGCCCGTTCGCGCGGCACCGTCGTGATCGTCGCGGCAGGCAACGAGAACCAGAACGCCTCGAACTCGAACCCGGCCAACTGCTCGGGCGTCGTGACCGTGGCCGCGACCACCCGCGCCGGCGGCCGCGCTTCCTACTCGAACTACGGCACCGTGGTCGACGTGGCGGCGCCGGGCGGCGGCACCGGCGGCGGTGTCCTGTCGACCCTGAACAGCGGCACCAGCTCGCCGGGTTCCGACAGCTATGCCGCCTACCAGGGCACCTCGATGGCGACCCCGCACGTCGCCGGTGTGGCGGCCCTGATGCTGGCGAAGAACGCGGCGCTCACGCCTGACCAGATCGAGTCCAAGCTCAAGAGCACGGCGCGCGCCTTCCCGGCGACCTGCTCGGGCTGCGGCACCGGCATCGTCGACGCGGCAGCGGCCGTGGCGTCGGCCACCGGCACCACCCCGACGCCTGGCCCGACCGTCAGCGAAACCGAGTCGAACAACTCGATCTCGACCGCGAACGCCGTCAGCACCAGCGGCACCACGGTCAACGGCACCATGAGCGCCAGCACCGACAACGACTACTTCGTGGTCCAACTGCCGGCCGGTAAGACGCTGACGGCCACCATGACCCCGGGCCTGTCGACCGCCGACTACGACCTGTACATCTACAACAGCGCCGGCACCCAACTGGCCTACAGCGAGAAGAGCGCCGGCGCGACCGACAGCGCTTCCGTGACGAACTCGACCACCGCTACCTCGGCGCGCTATGTGCGCGTGAAGTACTACAGCGGCGGCACCGGTTCGACCAACGGCAAGTACACGCTGAACCTGGGCTGGTAATTGCCGTAAAAACAGTCGAGTCCCAAGGGTGAAGACGCGCGGCTTGCCGCGCGTCTTTTTTATCGGCCGGATTTGTCGCGTGTGATTCCATTGTTGGCCGCAACCGTAGGGTGGGCACCCCGTGCCCACGCGGAACGATGCGTCATCGGCAGCGGTTATGGCGGTGGTGACAGATGCATGCCGATGAGTTTCCAAATGAGGACACGCTAGCGGGTGCTCTTCCGGAAACGCTAACAATCGTCCTCCGGTCGGGCTAGCACCGCCGCCGACACTGTGCACGCTCCCGCGTGGGCACAGAGTGCCCACCCTACTTGCACGGAATCGCAATTGACGAGATACTGTACAGAATTACAGTAGTCGGCTCCCGCCGCCGCCCGAGTGAACGCCCCCGCACGTAAAATCATCCATTGCGATTGCGACTGCTTCTATGCGTCGGTCGAGATGCGCGACGATCCGTCCTTGCGCGGCCGGCCGCTGGCCGTCGGCGGGCGCCCGGACCAGCGCGGGGTGATCGCGACCTGCAACTACGAGGCGCGCCGCTACGGCATCCACTCGGCCATGGCCACCGCCCAGGCGATCAAGCTGTGCCCGGACCTGCTGGTGATTCCGCCGGCGATGGAAAAGTACCGGATCGCCTCGCGCCAGATCATGGACATCTACCGCGACTACACAGACCTGGTCGAACCGCTGTCGTTGGACGAGGCCTACCTCGACGTCTCGAATTCGCCGCACTGCAAGGGCAGCGCGACCCTGATCGCGCAGGAGATCCGGCGCCGCATTTTCGAGACCGTCGGCATCACGGCCTCGGCCGGCGTGGCGCCGAACAAGTTCGTGGCGAAGATCGCCAGCGACTGGAACAAGCCCGACGGCCTGTTCCTGGTGCGTCCGGAAGAAGTCGACGCCTTCGTTGCCGCGCTGCCGGTGAAAAAACTGCACGGCGTCGGCAAGGTCACGGCCGCCAAGATGAACAAGCTGGGCCTGAACACCTGCGCCGATCTGCGCGGCTGGAGCCTGCAAAAGCTGCAGGAGCACTTCGGCAGCTTCGGCGCCCGCCTGCACGACCTGTGCCGCGGCATCGATTACCGTGAAGTCAGTCCCGAGCGTGAACGTAAATCGGTCAGCACCGAGGAAACGTATACGCCCGACGTGCCGGACCTGCCGGCCTGCCTGGCGCTGCTGCCCGATCTATACGAACACCTGCTGGGGCGCATCAAGCGCGCCGGTGCTGAAAAATTCATCAATAAACTGTTCGTGAAAATTAAATTCGCGGACTTCCAGCAGACCACGGTGGAGTGTGTCGGTTATGCGCCACACCTGCCGACCTACGCCCGCCTGATGGAAATCGGCTGGCAACGCGCCAGCCGTCCGGTGCGCCTCCTCGGTGTGGGGGTGCGCCTGGGCGATGCCGAAAATGTCGAGCAGCTCAGCCTGTTTGACGAACACACAACACATTGAAACGTTGTCTGTTTCCGGCCGAAAATACCGGGACATCAGCGTGTAGAATGTCGTTCCCCTGAAATACTGAGACAACAGAAAGCAACTATGTGGTTCAAGAATCTTCAGATTTACCGCCTGCCCCAGAACTGGGCGTTCACCCCTGAACAGATGGAAGACGCGCTGCAGTCGCAGGCATTCACGCCGGCCAGCAGCAATGAACTGCTGCGCCAGGGCTGGGATTCGCCGCGCGGCAACGGCAAGCTGGTCCACGTGGTCAACAAGCAGATGCTGATGATGCTGGGCACGGAAAAGAAACTGCTGCCGAGCTCGGTCATCAACCAGGTGGCCAAGGCCAAGGCGGCCGAGCTGGAAGAGCAGCAGGGCTTCCCGCCGGGCAAGAAGGCGATGAAGGAACTGAAGGAGCGCGTGGCCGACGAACTGCTGCCGCGCGCATTCTCGATCCGCAGCAATGTCTGGACCTGGATCGACCCGGTCAACGGCTGGCTGGTGATCGATGCCGCCAGCCCCTCGAAGGCCGACGACGTCATCAAGCTGCTGCTGAAGGCCGTGGACCGCCTGCCGCTGGAATCGCTGCGCGTGCAACGCTCGCCGGTGGCCGTGATGACCGGCTGGCTCGAATCGGACGAAGCGCCGTACAACTTCACGATCGACCAGGACACCGAACTGCGCGCCACCGGCGAAAGCCGCGCCGCCGTGCGTTACGTGAAGCATTCGCTCGATCCGGAAGACATCCGCCGCCACATCGCCTCGGGCAAGCAGTGCACGCGCCTGGCGATGACCTGGAACAGCCGCATCTCGTTCGTGCTCACCGAAGCGCTGGCCATCAAGGGCGTCAAGCCGCTGGACGTGATCAAGGAAGGCGAAACCGTCACCTACAGCGACGACGAGCGTTTCGACAACGACATCATGCTGATGACCGGCGAGCTGGCCAAGATGCTGACCGACGTGGTCGAGGCGCTGGGCGGAGAGGCCAAAGCCTAAGGTTTGGTAGGGTGGGCTCTTTGTTCAGCACAGGGACATGGGTAACACTTGTCTAGAGACATAGGTAACACCTTTTATGATCGTTGCACGGCCAACAACTGGAGCGTGCGATGCCTTGGAAGGAGAGTTCCCG
>JBFLZJ010000025.1:0-69227 GCA_040755875.1 Pseudomonadota bacterium
CTACATCCACTATTACAACCATGACCGCATCAAGCTCAAACTGAAAGGGCTGAGTCCTGTGCAATACAGGACTCAGCCCTTGATGGCCTAGCAAACTAACCTGTCCAACTTTCTGGGGTCAGTTCACGAAGCAGGCCGTTCAGCAAATGCAGTACAGGTTCAGTGCAACAGGCGCGGCGTCTGTTCGTCGTCGGAGCCGAACAGGTCGTCGAATATCAGCGCGTCGGGCTCCTTGCCCTGGCTCCACATGAGCATGAGGACGATGATCTTCAGCTTGCTCAGCGTGACCGGCGACTCGTCGACCGCAAGCGCGCGTTCGATGATGATCTCGCGCTGCACCGGCGTGATGAGCTTGGCGCTCTCGAGGAACTGGATGAAACCGATCGCGGCGCTGCCGAGCTCGTTGTACTCCTCGTCCACGTAGTAACGCGTGCCTTTCGAGGCGACCACGTCGGCCAGCTCTTCGGCGGCCATTTCATTAAGACCCGTGAGCCAATCAATGGCTTCGCAGATCTCGAAGTCGTCGAAGCCGACAGCGGAGAGTTTGCGCGCCAATGCAGCCGGCTCGGGGCAGGCTTCGGGACGATAGTACGTCTCGTAGAGGTAGACCAGGATGTCGAACATAGTGGCGCTACTGTAGCAGCTAAGCTCGTACGGGCACAAGCTTGCTGCGTGCATGAGCATCCTCAATGCGTAATTCGTCGTTTTTCGGCCTTATCGGTTCATATAGGCTTATAAGAATCTATCCCAGCAGGGAATGAGTCGTGGCTGACGCGCCTGACAAGCGGGTGCTGCGTTGCTCGTCGTTGCATGGCGCGCCATGCGGCCTCCTCGCGCCTTGCCCGCGCTTGCCATGCATCGTCATCAACTTCCTCCTCCCTACTGGAATAGATTCTGAGTAATTGTCTTTATCAGCTGCCGATCGAACAGCTGTCGGCAGGGCATCAACGATGCAGGCGTTGCACTTTTCCGCCCGGCAGGCGCTCGAGCATGCCGGCCATCTCCAGCGCCAGCAGGCCCAGGCTCAGCTCGCCGACATTGCTGCCGCTGCGCACCAGCAAGGTATCGATGTCGACGGGTTCATGGCCGAGGTGAGCCAGCAGACCGAGACAGTCTGTCTCGGTCGGCGCCGCGCTTGCCACGTCGGGCGCAAGCGGCGAGATACGCATTGCCTCGAGGATTTCGCCCACCGTTTCCACCAGGCGCGCGCCTTCGCGGATCAGGACGTGGCAGCCCTTGGCCAATGGCGCGTGGATCGAGCCCGGCAAGGCGAATACCTCGCGGCCCTGCTCTCCCGCCACCCGCGCCGTGATGAGGGAACCGGACTGGGCCGCTGCCTCGACCACCAGCACGCCGGCGGCCAGTCCGCTGATGATGCGATTGCGTTTCGGGAAGTTGCCCGGTGTCGGCGGCGTACCCAGCGGATACTCGCTGACGATGCAGCCGTCGCGTGCGATGCGTTCGGCCAGGGCGCGGTTGCGGGATGGATAGAACAGGTCGGCGCCGGTGCCGACCACGGCGATCGTCGCGCCGTTCCCTTCCAGGGCGCCCTCGTGCGCGGCGGCATCGATGCCCAGCGCCAGCCCGGACACGACGCAGACGCCGGCCTGCGACAAGGCGGAGGCGAAATGCCTGGCGTTGGCCTTGCCCTGGCTGGTGGCATTGCGGCTCCCGACGATGGCCAGCCCCGGGCGCGCGAGCAGCTCGGTGCGCCCTTTTATATAGAGCAGCAGCGGCGGATCGGGGATGTTGGCGAGGGCCTGCGGATAACGCGGATCGTCGAGCGTCAGCAAGGCATGGGCGGGGTCGTCGAGCCAGGCGAGCACGGCGTCGCGCGACTGCAGGGCGGTGGTGGAAGGCGGCGCGCACAAGGCGCGCGCGGTGGCGGCCGGCACATGGGCGGCGAGCGCCGCATGACCGGCCTCGAAGATCCTGCGCGGCGAACCATAGATGCGCAGCAACTGGTGCGCGGTGCGGCACCCGACCCCGCTCGCCCCTTCCAGGCGCAGCCAGTCGGTCAAGGTAGCGATACGGCTGGCGAGGTTGGGGTCCGTGTCCTGCACGGCGGGTTTACTCCGGTGATTTCGCCACGTCGCCGACTTCCACCGGCGCCGTCACTTGCATGATCAGGCCGTAGGAAACGCGCCCGAACACTCGGAAGATGAACAGGGTGCCATACTGCTCATCGGGAAGCTTGATGGTCGACCGGCCGAAACCGAGGAAACCCTTGCGGCCTTCCGGGTCCGGCACCGTCTTCCCGAAATGATAAAGCTGCAAGACTGAACCGACATCGAGCCCGTCAAGCGAACCACGATTGACAGTGACAACCTGGCTCTGTCCGGCATAGGTCACGCCGGAATAAATCGACATCACGCGCGCGTCGATCCGTTGTTGCGGCGCATGCGGCACGTAGTTGCGCACGGCCGGCGGCGGCGCCGGGACCAGGCGGTCACCCACGCCCATCTCGCGCACCGAGCTCGACACGGTGAAGGTGTGCACGTCGACGCCGGGCGCGGCCGGTTTCGTCAGCGCGACGGTGCCGACATAGCTGGCCTCGTGCGCCAGCACGGCGCCGGTCTGCGGGTCGCGCAAGGGACCGCCCGGGCGGAACACCTGGAAACTGGTCGCGCCCTGCAAGTCGCCGCGCACGTAGACGCGGTCGCCCACGCCGAGGTAGACGTGGTTTTCCTCGGAGGCCGCGATGCGCGGCGCGCTGGCCAGCTGGTCTTTCTCGATCACCAGCGGCTGGGTCAGGTAGGGTTCGATGACGCCGGCGGGAATCGACTGCACGGCTTCGTTCTCCAGCCCTTCGCTCCTGACCTGGGGCGACAGGCGCAGCAGGGGTGGCTCGCCGCGGCCGTCGCCGCTGCCCGGCTTGGTCAGGGACAGGCGGCCGCGCGCGCGGTCGAAGTACACGATCTGGCCTGGATAGATCCAGTGCGGATTGCGGATCTCGTCCCGGTTCATGCCCCATACCTGGGGCCAGCACCAGGGGTGCTCGAGGAAGGCGCCGGAGATATCCCAGAGGGTATCGCCCTTGACGACGCGGTGCTGGTCCGGGGCGTTCGGCTTGAAGGCGCATTCGGCGGCCTGGACGGGGCCGGCTACGACACACGCGACGAGGGCCGCCGCTGCAGCGCGGGTCACGACTGTGCTAAAATTTTTCATTGAAGACGTCCGTAAAGTGCGGCATTGACACGGAATTGCAGGCTGCGCCCGTCACCCTGGCCAGCCGCGGCGCAAGAGACAGCACGAATCGACGCTCCCTGATCGCAAGGCGGATCGTAAAGAGTTGCCGAAGTGAATCAAATTCTGCACACAAATCCTTGAACTAGCAAGACAAACCGCGTCCTGCAGCCGGGGCGTTGTGTTGCATTCCTGCTCCTGCGTCCTCATCTTCTTGTCGTACTTCCACCAACCCTTATTGAACTGTTACTGAATTTCCTGATATGGCCCTCCTGAAGATCCTGCGCTATCCCGACCCTCGCCTGCACAAGGTTGCCAAGCCCGTGACCGAATTCGGCGAGCGTCTTGCCAAGCTGGTCGCCGACATGGCCGATACCATGTACGACGCGCCGGGTGTCGGACTGGCCGCAACCCAGGTCGACGTGCACGAGCGCGTGGTCGTGATCGACGTGTCCGAATCGCACGACGAGCTGCGCGTCTTCGTCAATCCGGAAATCACCTGGGCCAGCGAGGAAAAGCAGGTCTATGACGAAGGCTGCCTGTCGGTGCCGGGCATCTACGACGGCGTCGAGCGTCCCGCGCGCGTGAAAGTGCGCGCCCAGGATGCCAAGGGCGCGTTCTTCGAGCTCGAGTGCGAAGGCCTGCTGGCCGTCTGCATCCAGCACGAGATGGACCACCTGATGGGCAAGGTATTCGTGGAATACCTGTCGCCGCTGAAGCGCAACCGCATCAAGGCCAAGCTGCAGAAGGAAGAGCGCGGCATGGAGCGCGAAGCGGCCCTGAAGGCCGCCGGTCGCCGTTACTGAGGCGCCGCGCATGAAGGTCGTTTTCGCCGGCACGCCGGAGTTTGCCGCTGTCGCCCTGCGTGCCCTGGTCGAGGCCGGTTTCGAGATTCCCCTGGTGCTGACCCAGCCCGACCGCCCGGCCGGACGCGGCATGCAGCTGCAGGCCTCGCCGGTCAAGCAACTGGCGCTGGAGCATGGCATCGAGGTCCTGCAGCCGCTGTCGCTGCGTATGGACAGCAAGGACCCGCAGCGCGCGCTCGAGGCGACCGCGGCGCATGAGCGTCTGCGGGCGCTCGACTACGACGTGATGGTGGTGGCGGCCTATGGCCTGATCCTGCCGCGCAGCACCCTCGACATCGCGCCCTGCATCAACATCCACGGTTCGCTGCTGCCGCGCTGGCGCGGCGCCGCCCCGATCCACCGCGCGATCGAAAGCGGCGACGTCGAGACCGGCGTGACCATCATGGGCATGGAAGAAGGCCTGGACACCGGGCCGATGATGCTGATCGAACGCGTGGCCATCGACGATGGCGACACCACCGGCAGCCTGCACGACAAGCTGGCGGCGCTGGGCGGGACCATGATCGTCGAGGCGCTGCGCCGCATGGAGCGCGGAGAATTGAGCTCCACGCCGCAGCCGGAAGCGGGCGTGACCTATGCCGCCAAGATCAGCAAGGACGAAGCCAAGCTCGACTTCACGCTGCCGGCCCTGGCGCTCTGGCGCAAGGTGCGCGCCTTCAATCCCTTCCCCGCGGCGCAAGGCACGGTGAACGGGACGGCGATCAAGATCTGGAAGGCCGACCTGGCCGAGTACGCGGGCAAGGCGGCGCCGGGCACGGTGGTTTCAAGCGATGAACAAGGCATCGTCGTCGCTTGCGGCGAAGGCGCCTTGCGTTTGCTGGAGCTGCAGAAGCCGGGCGGCAAGCGCCTGGCGGCGGCGGAGTTTTTGAAGGGCTTCCCGCTGGCAGGTCTCAAGTTCGAATAAGCGAACGCAACCGTAGGGTGGGCACTCCGTGCCCACGCGAACGGCGGCGTCAAGTTTGCCTGTGAACGCGGCGAGAAAGATGCGTTTCTGAAGACGCGTTCGCGGTATGCCCGGGACGCTGCCGACATCACGCGGCTTGAGGGGTTTTAACGGCGCTGACACTAAGCCACCTTCCGCGTGGGCACAGGGTGCCCACCCTACGGTCGACGCTAGCAGCGTATTCGACGCTGCCTCATTTCAACGTTCCGAAACACCTGTCCCAAACGAAAAACGCGCCCTGCGGCGCGTTCGATGACAATTTAATTGCCGGCTGCTTCCGCAGCGCGCTGCGCGTCCATATGTTCGCGCAAGACCTGGTTGATACGGGTCTGGTAGCCCGGACCAGCCGCCTTGAACCATTCCAGCATGTCAACGTCGAGGCGGATCGTCACGATCTGCTTCACGCCCGCCGGCTGCTGCTTCGGTGCTGGTGCCACGTGGTTTTGCACCATTGCTTGGTCCCAATCGGGTTCGTACTCTTTGTTCATGCAATCATCCCGTCTCTTTAACAACGTGCCACATTCCTCGTGGCATTTATTTATTGTCGTCGCTGTATGTATCCGTAAAATTGCTAAACAGGCGGGTTTTGTAACGTCATGTAACAATCCTTCGCATAAACACATAACGATACAATCTGCCATGCTGGGCCACCGACGCCCGGGTCCCCTGCGGGGATGACGTATAATTTCAGACCGCCCGAACCGTGCGCGCCCTGGCGCACGCCTATTGAAAGCACATCATGACTGCCCCGAACACGCTCCCCTCCCCGATCGACACCCAGCTGCGCGAGATCCTGTCGCGCCGCATCATGATCCTGGATGGCGCGATGGGCACCATCATCCAGCAGTACAAGCTCGACGAAGCCGCCTACCGCGGCGGCCCGAACGGCCGCTTCGCCGCTTTCGCCGCGCCGGAAGGCGCAGGCAATCGCGAGCTGTTCGTGAAGGGCAACAATGAGCTGCTCACGCTCACCCAGCCGCAGGTGATCCAGGAAATCCACGAGCGCTACCTCGCAGCCGGCGCCGACCTGATCGAGACCAACACCTTCGGCGCGACCAGCGTCGCCCAGGACGACTACCACATGGCGCACCTGGCCTACGAGATGAACGTCGAGGCGGCCAAGCTCGCGCGCGCGGCCTGCGACAAGTACTCGACGCCGGACAAGCCGCGCTTCGTCGCCGGCGCCCTCGGCCCGACCCCGAAGACCGCCTCGATCTCGCCGGACGTGAACGACCCGGCGGCGCGCAACGTCACCTTCGATCAACTGGTCGAGAGCTACCACGAGCAGGTGCGCGGCCTGGTCGACGGCGGCGTCGACGTGCTGCTGGTCGAGACCATCTTCGACACCCTGAACTGCAAGGCCGCGCTGTTCGCGATCGACCGGTATTTCGACGAGCATCCGGAAACGCCGCGCAAGCCGATCATGATCTCGGGCACCGTTACCGATGCCTCGGGCCGCATCCTGTCGGGCCAGACCGTCGAGGCTTTCTGGAATTCGGTGCGCCATGCGAAACCGCTGACCATCGGCCTGAACTGCGCCCTCGGCGCCGCGCTGATGCGCCCCTACGCCGAAGAGCTGTCCCGCATCGCCGATACCTTTGTCTGCATCTACCCGAACGCCGGCCTGCCCAACCCGATGAGCGACACCGGCTTCGACGAGCTGCCGTCGGACACCTCGGCCCTGCTGCGCGAGTTCGCCGAAGCGGGCTTCGTGAACATCGCCGGCGGCTGCTGCGGCACCACGCCGGAACACATCAAGGCGATCGCCGAGCTGCTGGCCGACGCCGCCCCGCGCGCCGTGCCGGAAGTGCCGGTCGCGATGCGCCTGTCGGGCCTGGAGCCGTTCACGGTGGACGCGTCCTCGCTGTTCGTGAACGTCGGCGAACGCACCAACGTCACCGGCTCGAAAGCCTTTGCGCGCATGATCCTGAACGAGCAGTTCGACGAGGCGCTGTCGGTGGCGCGCCAGCAGGTCGAGAACGGCGCCCAGGTCATCGACATCAACATGGACGAGGCGATGCTCGATTCGCAGGCGGCCATGACGCGCTTCCTGAACCTGATCGCCTCCGAGCCGGACATCTCGCGCGTGCCGATCATGATCGACTCGTCCAAGTGGAGCGTGATCGAGGCCGGTCTGAAGTGCGTGCAGGGCAAGGCCATCGTCAACTCGATCTCGCTGAAGGAAGGCGAAGAGGAATTCCTGCGCCAGGCGAAACTGTGCCGCCGCTACGGCGCGGCCGTGATCGTCATGGCCTTCGACGAGCTGGGCCAGGCCGACACCTTCGAGCGCAAGACCGAGATCTGCAAGCGCGCCTACGACACCCTGGTGCAGAAGGTCGGCTTCCCGCCGGAAGACATCATCTTCGACCCGAACATCTTCGCGATCGCCACCGGCATCGAAGAGCACAACAACTACGCCGTCGACTTCATCAACGCCACGCGCTGGATCCGCGCACACCTGCCGCATGCGAAGGTGTCGGGCGGCGTGTCGAACGTCTCCTTCTCCTTCCGCGGCAACGACCCGGCGCGCGAGGCCATCCACACGGTGTTCCTGTATCACGCGATCCAGGCCGGCATGACCATGGGTATCGTGAATGCGGGCATGGTCGGGGTCTACGACGACCTGCCGCTTGAACTGCGCGAACGCGTCGAGGACGTGGTGCTGAACCGCCGCATTGATGCCACCGAGCGCATGATCGAGTTTGCCGGCACCCTGAAGGCGGGCGGCGGCAAGCAGGAGCAGAACCTCGAGTGGAGGGACGGCCCGGTCGAGAAGCGCCTGGCGCACGCGCTGGTGCACGGCATCACCCAGTGGATCGTCGAGGACACCGAGGAAGCGCGCCAGGCCGTGCTGGCCGCCGGCGGCCGCCCGATCAACGTCATCGAAGGCCCGCTGATGGCCGGCATGGACATCGTCGGCGACCTCTTCGGCCAGGGCAAGATGTTCCTGCCCCAGGTCGTGAAGTCGGCGCGCGTGATGAAGCAGGCCGTGGCCCACCTGGTGCCTTTCATCGAAGAGGAAAAAGCGCTCGAGGAAGCGCGCACCGGCGTGGTCGCCAAGCCGAAGGGCAAGATCGTCATCGCCACCGTGAAGGGCGACGTCCACGACATCGGCAAGAACATCGTCTCGGTGGTCCTGCAGTGCAACAACTTCGAGATCGTGAACATGGGCGTGATGGTGCCCTGCTCCGACATCCTGGCCAAGGCCAAGGAAGAGAACGCCGACATCGTCGGCCTGTCCGGCCTGATCACGCCCTCGTTGGAAGAGATGGCCCACGTCGCGCGCGAGATGCAGCGCGACCCGTGGTTCCGCGAGCGCCGCATCCCGCTGCTGATCGGCGGCGCCACCACCAGCCGCGCGCACACGGCCGTCAAGATCGCGCCGCACTACGACGGCCCGGTGGTCTACGTGCCGGACGCCTCGCGTTCGGTGTCGGTCGGCCAGTCGCTGCTGACCGAGGAAACGCGCGAGCAGTACATGGCCGAGATCAAGGCCGACTACGAGCGCATCCGCGTGCAGCACGCCGGCAAGAAGGCGCTGCCGACCGTGACGCTGGCGCAGGCGCGCGCCAACAAGGCAAAACTCGACTTCGCCCCGGTGAAGCCGAAGTTCATCGGACGCCGCGTGTTCAAGAACGTCGACCTCGGCACCTTGGCGCGCTACATCGACTGGGGCCCCTTCTTCCAGACCTGGGACCTGGCCGGTCCCTTCCCGGCCATCCTGACCGACGAGGTCGTGGGCGAAGCGGCGAGCAAGGTCTACGAGGAAGGCCAGGCCATGCTGAAGAAGATCATCGAAGGCCGCTGGCTGACGGCGAACGGCGCGATCGCCCTGCTGCCGGCCAACAGCGTGCGCGACGACGACATCGAGATCTATACCGACGAATCGCGTTCGCAGGTCGCCTTCACCTGGCACGGCCTGCGCCAGCAGGGCGTGAAGCCGGTGGTCGACGGCGTACAGCGCCCGAACCAGTGCCTGGCCGACTTCATCGCGCCGAAGGACTCGGGCGTGGCGGACTACATCGGCATGTTCGCGGTGACGGCGGGCCTGGGCATCGAAAAGTACGAGCAGCGTTTCGAGGACGCCCACGACGACTACTCGTCGATCATGCTGAAAGCCCTGGCCGACCGCCTGGCCGAAGCCTTCGCCGAATACCTGCACGAGCGCGTGCGTACCGACCTGTGGGGCTATGCGGCTGGCGAAGACCTGAACAACGCCGAGCTGATTGCCGAGAAATACGTCGGCATCCGTCCGGCGTCGGGCTACCCGGCCTGTCCCGAGCACACGGTCAAGAAGGAGCTGTTTGAGACCCTGCAGGCCGAGGAGATCGGCATGCAGCTGACCGAGTCGTATGCCATGTATCCGGGCGCGGCGGTGTCGGGCTTCTATTTTGCCCACCCGGAATCGAAGTACTTCGTGGTCGGCAAGATCAACGACGACCAGGTCGAGGACATGGCCCAGCGCCGCGGCATGGACAAGGCCGAGGTGGAACGTCACCTGGCGCCGAATTTGTCGTAAGGCCTCGGTGGCGGAACTTCCCTTGATGCCGATTGCCTAATTCCTCGGGGACCTTGGTCCCGCATCGAGGAGGGCATCATGGCAATGCATCTTTCCACCCGGCGCTGGCAGGACCAGGCGATCCTGCTGCTGGGTGTCTGGCTCTTCGTCTCGCCCTGGGTGATGGGCTACCCGAGCGATTCCACGCCGGCGGTCAACGCCTACATGGCCGGCGCCCTCATGGCCGTCCTGGCCGCCTTCGACCTCTACAAGACCTATGTCTGGGCCGTGATCGTGAACATCGTGGTCGGCGCCTGGGTGGCGGTGTCGCCCTGGCTGGTGGATGTCGTCGCCGACCGGGCGATGAGCGCCAGCATGCTGTTCACTGGGCTGGCGACCATTGTGCTCGGGCTGTGGGAAATGCGGACCGATCCGGACCTGCACCAGCAGTGGGCGGGGACGTGACGTGACAGGCGGCTGTTGATGCAGCCCGGCTTGCTGGCGCCTGTTGGACGCGTGGGCGGGAGACCCGCCCACCCTAGGGATCTACGGGCATACCATCGTGTTGGCGTGAAAAGCAGGCCGACAATGCTCACCGTTCACGCGTGGGCACGGGAGCGCCCACCCTACAGCGCGTAACGCACCACCTTCTCGCTCCACTCGAACGCCGCCATCTCCAGCTCGACGAGTTCGTCGCCGCTGTCGGCCAGCTCGCCCAGCACGGGCAGCATCGCGTCGCCCTCTTCCATCTGTTCGAGCGACTCGGCCAGGCGCAGCAGCTCGCCGAAGAAACCGCTGCGTTTCACCAGGGCGGCCGCCACCTCGTCGCTTACCGGAATCTGCTCGACCAGGTCGGCCATCGGCACCGAGAACAGCGCGTCCATCAGCGACATGATGCCGACCGTGAAGGCGACGTCGGCCACCTGGCGCTGGCCCGGGCGCAGGCGCTGGGCCAGCAGTTCCATCAGGCGCGCGCGGGTGCTGGCGAGCATCAGGAGCGGCGTCATGCTATGGCCGCGCGCGCCCGGTTCGGCGTACAGCATGATCTGCAGCCAGCGCTGCAGCTGGCGGCGTCCGAGCACGAGCAGGGCCTGGCCGAGCGAATCGATGCGCTGGCGCAGGCCGGCCGCCGGCGTGTTCACGATGCGCAGCAGGTTGACCGAGAGCGGCACGTCGCGCTTGATGGCGCGCTCGATCTCGCTGTTCTCGGCATCCGAGTTCACCAGGTTCATCAGCTCGACCACGGCAAGCTGCGAGGGCGAGAGCTTGCGTCCCGCCAGCACCGAGGGTCTGGCGAAATAATAGCCCTGGAAGTAGTCGAAACCGAGATCGAGGCAGGTGCGGTATTCGGTCTGGGACTCGACCTTCTCGGCGATCAGGCGCTTGCCGGTGCCGCGCAGGCGCGGCACGATGGACAGCATCGCCACCACGGGCGTGGCGCGCAGGTCGACCTTCACGTAGTCGAGCAGCGGCAGCAGGCGTCCCAGGCGCGGCCCGTGGCTCGACGCTTCGGCGGCGAAACGGAAACCGTGTCCGGCCAGCTCGGCCAGGCGCCACAGCACCGCGTCGCTAGCCTCGACCGATGCGCCCAGTTCGAGCACGGTGCGCTCGCGCGGCAGGAAAGCAAAAATGTCGCTCATCAACACGTCGGTGTCGACGTTCAGGAAGGCGACCGCGTCGCCGATGGCGCGCGGCAGTCCGAGCTGGGCCGCGTGGGCCAGCACGCTGGCGGTGGCGGCCATGCTGGATTCGATCTCGGCGCCGCCGTCGAGGCGGTTACGGAACAGCAGTTCGTAGCCGAACAGGGCCTGGTTGCGGTCGAGCAGCGGCTGGCGCGCCAGGTAGAAGTTGCGTAGCGGCAGAGGCTGGGATGCCTGGTCGAGGCTGGCGGTATCGGTCATCGCGGTCCCGTGATCGGTTCAAGCCGCTCACTGTACCCGATTCTCGGCAGTAAGTGGCTTTTTGGCATCGTTCTGCGGCAAAAAAGATGCACGATTACTAAACGCTACCTAAGAGCCGCTAACAAAATCGTCAGGGCAAGGGATGCGGTCCTCCGACGCGTCGTCGAAGACAGTACTTTCGTACGGCGAGACGACGCAACGCAGCCATGGCGGTGTTGTTAGCCGCTCTCAGGCGCGCCGTCGACGAAGAGCTTCAGCTCGCCCGGCGCGAAATGGGTCCAGGTTTCGTTGGTGGTGAGCGGCTCGGTGACAATGATCGCGACCCGGTCGTTGGGCGTGGTTACCTGCGAAAAATCGACGGACAGGTCTTCGTCGGACAGGCAGGCCGAGGCGAACGGATACTTGCGCACGACGTAGCACAGCTTGGTCGAGCAGTGGGCGAACAAAGCGGTGCCGTCGGACAGCATCATGTTGAAGGTGCCGTAGGCGGCGATCTCGCGCACCAGCTCCTCCAGAGCCGCGCGCAGTGCGGCGCGCTCCGGCGCATTGTCGCCGAAGCGGCGCCGCAGTTCCTGCAGCAGGAAGCAGAAGGCCAGTTCGCTGTCGGTGTTGCCGACCGGGCGGAAAGCGCCGTCGAGCCGGGGCGCGAAGTCCTTCAGGTCGCCGTTGTGGGCGAAGACCCAGTAGCGGCCCCAGAGTTCGCGCACGAAGGGATGGCAGTTCTCCAGCGCCACCTGGCCTTGCGTGGCCTTGCGGATGTGGGCGATGACGTTGGTGGACTTGATCGGGTAACGCTTGATCAGCTCGGCAATCGGGGAAGCGATCGCGGCCTGGTGGTCGACGAAGTGACGCACGCCGGCGCCCTCGAAGAAGGCGATGCCCCAGCCGTCGTGGTGGGTGTCGGTGCGGCCGCCGCGGTGGGCGAAGCCGGTAAAGGAGAACACAATGTCGGTTGGGACATTGCAGTTCATTGCAAGAAGTTGGCACATGGCGCGCAGCTTACCATGGCCGAAGAGACTGGGGCCGCGCCGCCGGGAAGGACGGCGCGGTTACCGATTGCTTGATGCGGATTGCTTGATGCGGATTGCCTGATGCGGACTGCTTGATACGGATTGCTTGATACGGGTTGCTTGATACGCTTGCTCGATGCGGTTGATTGCCAGTGACGCGCGAAGCGCGACGTGGTCGGCTTAGTGCAGCACGACCGGTTGGCTCATCAGGGTATCGTAGGAGCCCAGGAAATCGTCGATTTCCTCCATGGTCGGCTCGCTCGCGATCAGGTTGTTGACGTCGCGCCGGAACGATTGCGCCAGTTTGCCGCCGATGAACGCTTCGCGACGGCCGGCCTTGTCGACGATCTCGTAACCGCCGAAGCGCAGGGCTTCGAGGTCGCGATCGACGCCAAATTCGACCACGCTGTATTGTTCGCTGTTATAGATCATGTTCATGATGACTCCTTCTCTCGATCAGAGTGTTGGACCAGCCGCGCGGCGGCGGGCGGCTGGCTTCGACTTCAGTGAAGAGGTGGGGCTGGCCGAACCGATTTCAAGAGTGCCGGTCCGGCGTCAGTACCAACAGCTGATCGTATGGTGCGCTGCTTAACCACGATCGCAACTGATCCAGGTGCTCACTGCTGGCGACGCCGATCAACAATCGGACTGGACGCTGGCGCAGGAGACGGTTCAATGTAACACGCATCACCAGATTTCCCGCGCAGCAAAGGCAGCCGGGTGCGATGCGCGCCATCAACAGCGTGCTGGAGGGCTCGAGAAGAGGACTGCCGTCGGGGAGGCCTTCAAGAATGACGGCGGATGCACCATTCTGGTGCAGAGTTAGCCCGGCCAGGGCGGCGGCGATCGCCGCCTCGCGCCGGCTGGCGCTGGGACCGGTGACGAGGGTGGTGGGGATGGGAGCGGCAGGCTCCTTCATCCCCCGCGCTTGCCGAGCTTGCCCGGCTCGACGCCAAGCTGCTTGAGCTTGCGGTACAGGTGGGTGCGTTCGAGACCGGTCTTCTCGGCCACGCGGGTCATGCTGCCGCCCTCGCGTCCCAGGTGGTGCTCGAAGTACATGCGCTCGAAGGCGTCGCGCGCTTCGCGCAGCGGCAGGTCGAACGAGAGCGTGTAGCCCTGCGTCTCGCCATGGCCGACCACGCCCACGCGCGCGCCGTTGACCGGCGCCGGCATCGGCGGCGGCGCATACATGGGCGCGCTGGCCGGCATGGTTTCCACGATCGGCGGCGGCATGCTGGGGCGCGGCGCCGGCGCCGGGGCGCGCGCCACTTCCTGGGCGCGGGTCAGGCCCTGCTGCACGGCCTTCAGCAGCTTCTGCAGGGCGATCGGTTTTTCGAGGAAATTCAGGGCGCCGATGCGGGTGGCCTCGACGGCGGTGTCGATGGTCGCGTGGCCGGACATCATGATGACCGGCATGGTGAGCAGGCCATCGCGTTGCCATTCCTTGAGCAGGGTGACGCCGTCGGTGTCGGGCATCCAGATATCGAGCAGGACCAGGTCGGGGGCGCCTGCCGCGCGCGCTTCGCGCGCCTGCTGCGCGTTTTCCGCCAGCGTGATTGCGTGGCCTTCGTCTCCCAAGATTTCCGAGAGCAGCTCGCGGATGCCCATTTCATCATCAACTACGAGTATGTTCGCCATCTTTTCGCCTTCCTGTCTCCACCCGTTGTCAGTCGTGATTTTTCAGTCGTGATTTTATGCCCGATTGTCGCTTTCGGCCAAGTTCGCCTCTTGTGCTAACTTTAACAGCAAAATGAATACTGACGCGCCACTTCCGTCCGGACGGTTCTGAATATCAATGCGGCCACCGTGTTCGTCGACGATTTTTTTCACCATCGGCAGGCCCAGTCCGGTACCGCGCGCCTTCGATGTGACATAGGGTTCGAAGGCGCGCGCCAGGATCTTCGGCGCAAAGCCGGGGCCGTTGTCCATGATCGCCAGGCGCACCGCGATGCCGGCCGCGCCGTCGGCGCCGGTGTAGTGGATGATCTCGGTGGCGACGTCGATGCGCGGCGGCGCGGCATCCGGACCGCGGTCGACCAGCGCGTCCTGGGCGTTCTGCAGCAGGTTGTGGATCACCTGGCGCAACTGGGTCGGGTCGCCCATCACGCGCGGCAGGTTCGGCGCCAGCGCGGCATGGATGATGTCGGAAGCGTCCTCGGCCAGGTAGAGGCTCAGGATTTCCTCGATCAGCGCGTTCAGGTCGAGCGGCTCGAGCACCGCCGGCGGCGTGCGCGCATAGTCGCGGAAGTCGTCGACCATGCGCTTCATCGCATCGACCTGGTTGACGATGGTGGACGTCGCGCGCGCCAGCAGGGCCGCATCGTGCGGCTCCAGCTTGTCCTCCAGCTTCATCTGCAGGCGTTCGGCCGAGAGCTGGATCGGGGTGAGCGGGTTCTTGATCTCGTGCGCCAGGCGCCGCGCGACCTCGCCCCAGGCCACCGAGCGCTGCGCCGAGATCACGTCCGAAATATCGTCGAACACCACGATGAAGCCGCTGCCCGCCCCCACCGGCAGGCGCGAGCCGCGCGCCAGCAGGGTCGTGTCGTGGTCTTCGCCCGGACGCGGGATCTCGATCTGCTGCTGCCAGTGGGTGCGCTGGCGCGTGCTGCCGGCGGCCGACTGCGCGCTCTGGGCCGAGAAGGCGCGCGTGACGGCGTTGGCGAAGGTTTCCAGGCCCTCGATCTTGTGCAGCGGACCGTTCAGGTGGCAGTGCTCCATCTGCAGGATGCGGCAGGCGGCGTCGTTCGAATTCACCACGGTGCCTTCGGCATCGAGCACCAGCACGCCGGCCGACATGTTGGCCAGCACCGATTCCAGGTGGGCCTTGGCGCTTTGCAGCGCCGCGCGGTTGCGCTCGACGGCGCTCCTGGCCTCGAACAGCTGGCCGGTCATGGCGTTGAAGGACTGGGTCAGCGTGCCGAGCTCGTCGTCGGTCTCGACGATCGGGCGCGGCGACAAGTCGCCCTCGGCCACCGCCTGGGTGCCTTCGGCGAGCACCAAGAGCGGCTGCGCCAGGTTCCCGGCGATCAGCACCGCGCTGCCGATGGCGCCGAAGATCGCCAGCAGCAGGGTCAGGGTGAGCGTGTGGATGTACATCTGGCGCAGGCCTTCGCGCGCCACCGAGCGCTGGCGGTATTCGCTGAAGGCGCTCCTGAGCACTTCCGCATTCGAGGCCAGGTTGACCGGCACCGCCTGCATCAGCTGCAGGTAGCGCGGCGCCGCGCCGGGCGGTTCCGGCACGGCCAGCACCACGCGCAGGCGCAGGCCGGTGGCGGCGTCGAGCGCGTTCGGTTCCTCGCCTCCTTCGGTGCGGAAGTCCAGTTCGATGCCGCCCTCAGGCCTGGCGTAACCGCCCGGCATGGCGGCCTGGCGCAGCATCTGGGGATCCGGCAGGTCGGGCGTGAGGTCGGCGCGACGGTCCTCGCTGGCGCTGGCGACCAGGCGGCCGTCGGCGTCGAGCAGCATGGCGCTCTGCATGCCGTTGGTGTCGGTGATGGTCTGGGACAGCACCAGCTGGGCGCCGATGTCGCTCTGGCCGGACAGGGTGGCGGCCACGGTCTGGGCATTGACGACCAGTTCGGCCTGGGCTTCGTCGAGCGCGGCGCGGCCCAGGTTCAGGCCGGACGAGAGCGCGGCCTCGATCTTGACGTCGAACCAGGATTCGATCGAGTGCGAGACGAACTGCACCGAGACCATGAAGATGACCAGCCCCGGCAGGATGCCGATGCCGGCGAACAGCAGGACCAGCCTGGCCATCAGGCGCGAGCCGAAGCGTTTGGCTTTATAGCGCGAATACAGGCGGCCGAGGGCCACCACCACCAGGATCAGCAGCAGGAAGGCGATCGTGGCGTTCAGCCCGAGCAGCCAGGCGTAGTAGCGGTCGAAGAAACCGGAGTTGTTCGAGGCCGAGGCGAGCAGGAACAGCAGGATCGAGACTACCGCCCCGCCGACAACCAGCGCATAGCGCATGGCCTGGTTCACGCCTTACTCCGCACGGTAATTGAAGGTCTTCCTGTTCGAGGCGAGGCGCCAGTCGGAATTCGAGAAGGCGCTGACCTGCAAGGGCTTCTGCAGGTAGTCGCGGTCCATGAACATGCGCAGGCTGACCTCGTAGGTTTCGCCGTGCTTGAGCGCGTTCTTCGGCGCGATCAGCCAGCGTCCCGGGCGCCGGATCTGGAACATCGCCTCGTCCAGCGTCTGGTAGGTCTGCTGCACGCTGCCCATCGCCGCCACGTAGTACTGGCGCAGCAGCACGTCGTAGGAAATGCTCACGGTGCGCCGGGCGAACACGGCGCGGTCGTCGCGCCAGTACCAGCGCGGGCGCACCAGCTCGATTTCGGTCGTGAAGTACAGCTTGATGCCATGCTGCAGGGCGTCCTCGAGATCGCGGCTCAGGTCGAACGAGTAATTGGCGGCGAGGCGGTAGCCGTCATCGGAAGCCTCGATTTTCGCCATCGTGATGTCGATCCCGTCGGCCGCCTGCGCCGTTGCGCACGCGAAGACCAGCAGCAACTGGCAGGCGAGGAGGCGGAAAAATCGTAAAGTCACAGGTGGGCCGGAACCTAAATTAATCGAGCTTTGTTATGGAGCGGTTCTTACATTCCCTTCTTGTGGAAGAGCGCATAGAACAGACCGTCATGATCCAGCCCGGCGCCGCTTGTCGGAAGCAGCTGGCCCGGCGCATCGAGGCGGGTGGCGTCGTCATGGCGCGCCGCGAACGCGGCCGCCTGCGCCTCCGATTCCTGGGGCCAGAGCGAACATGTCACAAACAGCAATTTACCATCGGGCCGCAGCATCTGCCAAAGATTGTCGAGTATCTGCGCGGAAAGTGTTGTAAGTTGGCGCGTGTCGGTCTTGCGGCGCAGCCAGCGGATGTCCGGATGGCGCCGCACGATGCCCGAAGCCGTGCACGGCACGTCGGCCAGGATACGATCGTATTGACGGCCATCCCACCAGCCGCCCGTCTGGGCTTCGGCCGCGACCAGCGCGGCCTGGAGGCCGAGGCGGCCGAGGTTGTCGCCCACGCGCGCCAGGCGCTGCGGGTCGGCGTCGACCGAGGTCAGCTCCACGTCCGCCAGCTCCAGGATGTGGCCGCTCTTGCCGCCCGGCGCGGCGCAGGCGTCGAGCACGCGCATGCCGTCCCGCAGGTCGAGCAGCGGCGCGGCCAGCTGGGCGCCGGCGTCCTGGACCGAGGCCAGGCCCTCATGGAAGCCCGGGATCTGGGACACGTTCACCGCCTGCCGCAGGCGCAGGGCCTGCGGACCGATCCGTTCGGCCGCGAAACCGCTCTCTTCCAGGCGACGAGAATAATCCTCGACCGTGGTCTTGCGCGTATTCACCCGCAGGGTCAGGGGCGGATGGGTATTGCCGGCCGCGAGGATGGCCTGCCAGTCGCGCGGGTAGGCCGCCTGCGTCGCGTCGATCCACCACTGCGGGTAGTTCCACCGGGCCAGCGGCTCGGCCAATGCGGCCTCGACCAGCTTGTCCCGTTCGCGCAGGAAGCGGCGCAGCACGGCGTTCACCATCGCCTTGGCGTGGGCGAAATCCGGATGGCTCGCCGCCGCCGTGACGGCCTGGTCGACCACGGTGAAGGCTTCGTAGGGCGCGGCCTGCCCTTCGGGCGGGTCGAGCAGGGCCAGCGCGCAGCACAGCAGACCGGCGAGCTGGGGCGCGTCCGGCGCCTTGGTCGTCATCAGGCCCAGCAGGGTCTCGCTGCGGCCCATCTGGCGCATGCTGCGATACGACAGGTCCTGGATCGCGCCGCGCGCCTGGGGCGTCACGCCATAGGCCTGGAACACATGGGCCAGCGCCTGCGGCAGCGCGGTGCCGGAACCGACCTGGGCGATCGCATTGGCCGCGCCCAGCAGGGCCAGGGCCAGCGAATCGCCTGGAAGATCCGGGCGGAAGTCGAGCTGGAAGTGCGGCTTGACCTCGTAGCTCGGGCGCGGCTGCGGCGCCGGACGTGGCGGCGCGGCCGGGCGTCTTGCCTCGGCCTGAACGCCCGTGCGCGCATCCGGGCGCGGCGCCGGCCTGCCCTGCCCCCCTTCGCGGCCTTGCGCGGCCTGGGCCGGCGGCTTGCCGGCCGGCTTCGCGAACTGGGCCGCGGGATTGCCCACCTTCTTCGGCGCCGGTTTGGCGGCGCTGCCGGACTTGGGTTTGATGGTGAGCGTGGGGCGCTTGTCGGTCATGGTTACGGGTCAATACGGAAAGGCGACATTGTAACGGTTCAGCCTTTGGCCGACCTTAAACAATCGGTATCGATCAGTATCCAGGCCGGCCGCGGGCGTATTCGCTGTTGCGGCAAACCAGTATAATGAATCCTTGTTTGCCGTGGCCGCGCCACCGCTCCATTAGAACTCACGGACCACTATCCAATGCTCGCCCAACAAAAACAAGAAATCGTTGCCCTGTTCCAGGCCGCCCTTGCGCCGATCGTCGCCGGCACCGATTTGACCCCCAATATTGTGCTGGAACGCCCGCGCGATCCAAGCCACGGCGATATCGCCTGCAACATCGCCATGCAGCTGGCCAAGCCGTTGAAGACCAATCCGCGCGAACTGGCCACCCGCCTGGTCGCCGCCCTGCTGGCCGAACCGAAGGCCGCCGGCCTGGTCGAATCGGCGGACGTGGCCGGTCCCGGCTTCATCAACCTGCGCGTGGCCGCCAGCGCCAAGCAGTCGGTGGTGCGCACCATCCTCGAAAATGGCGAAGCCTTCGGCCGCGGCAGCTCGGGCGCCGGCCACCACGCCATCATCGAATTCGTCTCGGCCAACCCGACCGGTCCGCTGCACGTCGGCCACGGCCGCCAGGCCGCGCTGGGCGACGCGCTGTCGGCCCTGTTCGAATCGCAGGGCCACGAGGTGACCCGCGAGTTCTACTACAACGACGCCGGCGTCCAGATCGCCACCCTGGCCAACTCGGTCCAGGCGCGCGCCCGCGGCTTCAAGCCGGGCGACGCCGAGTGGCCGGAGTCGGCCTACAACGGCGACTACATCCAGGACATCGCCGACGACTTCCTGGCGAAGAAAACCGTCTCGGCCAGCGACGGCGAGCCGGCCACCGCCAGCGGCAACGTGAACGACATCGAATCGATCCGCCGCTTCGCGGTCACGTACCTGCGCAACGAGCAGGACCGCGACCTGCAGGCCTTCGGCGTCAAGTTCGACAATTACTACCTCGAGTCCTCGCTGTATGGCGACGGCAAGGTCGAAGCGGCCGTGCAGGCCCTGGTCGACGCCGGCGTCACCTACGAGCAGGACGGCGCGCTGTGGCTCAAGACCACCGACTACGGCGACGACAAGGACCGCGTGATGCGCAAGTCCGACGGCACCTATACCTATTTCGTGCCGGACGTCGCTTACCACATCCAGAAATTCCGCCGCGGCTTCGACCAGGCCATCAACATCCAGGGCAGCGACCACCACGGGACGATTGCCCGCGTGCGCGCCGGCCTGCAGGCCGTGAACATCGGCATCCCGCAAGGCTACCCGGACTACGTGCTGCACAAGATGGTCACCGTGATGAAGAACGGCGAAGAGGTCAAGATCTCGAAGCGCGCCGGCTCCTACGTCACCGTGCGCGACCTGATCGAATGGTCGGGCAACGGCGACATCACGCGCGGCCGCGACGCCGTGCGCTTTTTCCTCATCTCGCGCAAGGCCGACACCGAATTCGTGTTCGACGTCGACGTCGCCCTGAAGACCTCGGACGAGAATCCGGTCTATTACGTGCAGTACGCCCACGCGCGCATCTGCTCGGTGCTGGCCCAGTGGGGCGGCGACGAGTCCCAGCTCGCAGGCGTCGACCTGGCGCCGCTGACCGCGCCGCGCGAAGCGACCCTGCTGAACACGCTGTCGGCCTACCCGGAGATGCTCGAGCGCGCGAAAGCCGAACTCGGTCCGCACCAGGTCGCCTTCTACCTGCGCGACCTGGCCGGCGAGCTGCACAGCTACTACAACGCCGAGCGCGTCCTGGTCGACGACGAAGCCGTCAAGATGGCCCGCCTGGCGCTGATGGCGGCGACCCGCCAGGTGCTGCGCAACGGCCTGGCCCTGATCGGCGTGTCGGCCCCGACGAAAATGGAACGTAACACCACCGAACCACAAGAGTAAGCACGCAACATGACCGCCACCACCCGTACTCCTTCCCTCCTGCGCCAGCGCGGCAGCACCCTGACCGGCATCATCATCGGCCTGATCATCGGGCTGGGTATCGCAGTGGCGGTCGCGCTGATGATCACCAAGGGCAATTCGCCCTTCACCGACCGCTCGAACAAGATGGGCCGCCCGGCCGATCTCGACCCGAGCCAGGCGAACGATCCGAACAAGCCGATGTACGGCAACCGCGACGCCGCGCGCGAAGCGAACAAGCAGCTGACCCAGCGCGAGGCAGCCCGCGCGGCCGAGCCGGCGCCGGCGGCGGCGGCTCGGCCCGCCGATACGGATGCCGACCCGCTGGGCGAAGCGATCGCCGGCATGAGCGCGGCGGCCGATCCGAGGCCGGCCGCCAGCCCGGCGGCGCCCGCCCCGGCGGCAGCCCCCGCCGGCGCCCCGGCCGCCCCGGCAGCGGCAAGCGCGGCCGGCGACGACAAGTACGTCTACTACCTGCAGGCCGGCGCCTTCCGCGAGATGTCCGACGCCGAGAACACCCGCGCCAAGCTGGCCCTGCTCGGCTTCGAGGCCGCGATCAGCGACCGCACCAGCGACAGCGGCGTCCTGCACCGCGTGCGCCTGGGCCCGTTCAACCAGGTCGAAGCCGTCAACAAGGCCCGCGCCAAGCTGCTCGACAGCGGCATCGACGTGGCCATCGTCCGCAACCAGAAATAACTCGCCTGGAGAACTCGATGCAAATGCTTCGCCGCCTGCTGTGCAGCGCTCTCGTCCTGGGATTGACCGGCGCCGCCGCCGCAGTTGCTGCCCCTGCTGCCCCTGCCGCGCCGCAAGAGGGCGTGCAGTACCAGGTCCTGCCGCAGAAGCAGGCCACCCCGGCCGGCAAGCAGGTCGAAGTCATCGAGTTCTTCGCTTACTACTGCCCGCACTGCGCCGCCTTCGAGCCGCTGCTGTCGGAATGGGTGAAGAAGCAGGGCGACAACATCGTCTTCAAGCGCGTGCACGTGGCCGCCGGCCAGCGCGTGGCCCCGCAGCAGCGCCTGTTCTACACGCTCGAAGCGCTCGGCCTGCTCGACCAGTACCACGAGAAGGCCTTCGCCGCGATCCACCAGCAGCGCCTGCGCTTCCAGGATGACGAGGAAGTGATCGAATGGGCGGTCAAGTCCGGCATCGACCGCGCACGCTTCGTCGACACCTACCGTTCCTTCGGCGTGCAGGGCAAGCTGCGCCGCGCCGCCGCCATGATGGACGAGTACAAGGTCGACCACTGGCCTTTTGTCGCGATCGACGGCCGCTTCATCACCTCGCCCTCGATGGCGAACCAGGGCGGCTCGACCGCCCGCACCGAGACCGAGCAGCAGCAGGTGGCGCTGCAGGTGATGGACGCACTGGTCGCGAAAGCCCGAGCGGACAAGAAATGACCGCGGCGGCCCGCATGGACCGCGTCTTCATCACCGGCGCCTCGAGCGGCATCGGCGCGGCCCTGGCGCGCGAATACGCCGCGCGCGGCGCCACCCTCGGCCTGCTGGGCCGGCGCGCCGACGCCCTCGCCGAATTGGCCGCCTCGCTTCCCCATCCCGAACGCCACCGCCGCTACGCCGTCGACGTCTGCGATCACGCGGCGCTCGCCGAGGCCGCCCGGGACTTCATGCGCGCATGCGGCGGCGCGGACATCGTGATCGCCAGCGCCGGCATCTCGCACGGCACGCTCACCGAGCGGCCGGAAGACTTGCCGGTCTTCGACTCCGTGTTCGCGACCAACGTGCACGCCATGGTCGCCACCTTTACCCCTTTTGTCGCGCCGATGAAGGCGCAAGGCACGCCCTGCCGGCTGGTCGCCATCGGCAGCGTCGCCGGCATCCGCGGCATGCGCGGCGCGGGCGCCTACTGCGCCTCGAAGGCCGCCGTGCACAGCTATGCCGAGTCGCTGCGACTCGAACTGAAAACCACCGCCGTCCGCGTCGTCACCATCGCGCCCGGCTACATCGATACACCCATGACCCGTCACAACCGTTTTCCCATGCCTTTCCTGATGCCGGCCGAACGCTTTGCGGCCGCCGCGGCCGGCGCCATCGCGCGCGGCGACAGCTACCGCGTACTGCCCTGGCAGATGGGCTTCGTGGCCAAGCTGCTGCGCGCCCTGCCCAATCCCGTCTTTGATGCGCTGTTCTCGCGCGCCCCGCAAAAGCACCGCAAGGAGGCCGCATGAACGCCCTGGAGATCGCCGCCCGTTCCAGCGCCAACGTGGCCGTCGAGGTGGTCGAAGAGACCGGCTCGACCAATGCCGACCTGCTGGAGCGCGCATCCTCGCTGGAGGCGCCCCTGCTCCTGGTGGCCCGCAACCAGACCGCGGGCCGAGGCCGCGCCGGGCGCAGCTGGCTGTCCTCGAGCGAGGGCTCCCTCACCTTTTCGCTGGCCTGGCGTTTCGACGGCGGCGTGAACCGGCTGGCCGGGCTGCCGCTGGCGGTCGGCGTGGCGCTGGCCGAGACGCTCGGCCGCCTCGGCGTGCAGGTCGGCCTGAAGTGGCCGAACGACGTACTGCGCGACGGCGACAAGCTGGCCGGCATCCTGATCGAGACAAGGAATGAAACGGCGGATGGAAAACAGACTGCCGCGCCTGGCGGCGGGGTCTGGGCAGTCATCGGCATCGGTCTCAATCTCGTGATGCCCGACGAAGCCGAAGCGCAGCTCGGACGCAGCATCGCCTCCCTGCCCTGGCTGGCGCGCATGGACCGCAACGAACTGATGGCCACCCTGCTCGACGGCCTGGCCGGCGCCCTGCGCGAATTCGAGCGCGCCGGCTTCGGCGCCTTCGCCGCGCGCTGGAACCTGCGCCATGCCTGGCAGGGCGAGACCGTCACCATCCTCGACCGCGGCGCGGTGCTGCACGAAGGCGCCGCCGCCGGGGTCGACGACGCCGGCCGCCTGCTGCTCGACACGCTCGAGGGCCGCATCGCGATCATGGCCGGCGACGTCTCGCTGCGCGTGAAAGGCGCCTGAGATGCGGCTCCTGATCGACGCCGGCAATACGCGGGTCAAGTGGGCGCTTGCTCACCCGGACGCGCACGCAGGTGCGTGGTCCGCCTCGGGCGCGGCGCTGCATGAAGGGCTGGCTGCGCTGGGCGCCGAGTGGCAGGACGCGGGCGTGACGCGCGCCGTCGTCTCGAACGTCGCGGGACCTGAATTGCGCGCGCGCCTGGCCGCTTTGCTCGGGTCCATCGAGGTCGACTGGTTCGCCTCCAGCGCGGAACGCGCGGGCCTGGTCAACGGCTACCGCGAGCCCCAGCGCCTGGGCTGCGACCGCTTTGCCGCCGCCATCGGCGCGCGCGCGCTGGCTCCCGGCCAAGCCCTGGTCGTGGCCACCTGCGGCACCGCCACCACGGTCGACGCGGTCACCGCCGACGGGCGCTTCGCGGGCGGCATGATCCTGCCGGGCCTGGCGCTGATGGCGGGCGCCCTGGCGCGCAACACCGCCCAGCTGCCCCAGGCCACGCCGGGCGCCGCGCCGCCGCCCCTGTTCGCGGACAATACCAACGATGCGATCGTGTCGGGCTGCCTGTCGGCCCAGGCCGGCGCGATCGAGCGCGCGGTGGCGGGACACGCAGGCGCGGCCTGCATCCTTTCCGGCGGCGCCGCGCCGTATATCGCGCCCGCCCTCAAGGTCGCGCACAGGCTGGTCGATAATATCGTGCTGGTCGGCCTGCACGCGGTGGCGCTGGCCGATGCGGCGAAAGGAGATTGAGGCGTGGTGAAATTCGTATTCTGGGCTTTGCTGGCCGCGAACGCGCTGCTGTTCGCATACGGCCGCGGCCTGCTCGGCAGCGTCGACGCCGAGGTGCGCGAGCCGGCGCGGCTGCGCAACCAGGTGGCGCCCGACAAACTGGTGCTGCTCACAGGAGAACAGGCGCAGACGCTGGCTGCCGCCGCCAAGGCCGGGGAAGCGGACACCGCGGCGCCGTCCGAAGCTGCGGCGCCGGCCGAGGCCGAAGCGCTGGCGCCGGCGCCGGCGGCGCCCGCCTTCGCCTGCCTCGAGACCGAGGCTTTCGCCGCCGGCGACGCGCGCCGCTTCGAGACGCGCCTGGCGCGGCTCGACCTGGGCGCGCGCCAGACCCGCCTGGCCATCCCCTTCCAGGAAGTGACCAGCCACCTGGTCTACCTGCCGCCGCAGGGCGGCAAGGAAGGCGCCGACCGCCGCGTGGCCGAGCTGCGCGAGCGCGGCGTGACCAATTTCTTCATCATGCAGGGCGATTCCCCGCTGCGCTGGGCAGTGTCGCTGGGCGTCTTCAAGACCGAGGCGGGCGCCCGCACGCTGGCGGCCGAGCTGGCGAAACAGGGCGTGCAGGGCGTGCGCATCCTGCCGCGCGGTCCGCAGACGAACCGCTTCGCTTATCGTTTCCGTGACATCGATGCGCCGACGCGCACGCGGATCGTCGAGGCCGGACGGGGATTTCCGGCGGCGGTGCTGCACATTTGCAAGTGATGTGAGGCTGGCGCGCGGCGCCGGTGGTGTGCGTGAGCGCCATACCGCGTGGGCACAAGTGCCCACCCTACGAACTGCGCGCCGGTGGTATGCATGGGCACCATACCGCGTGGGCACAAGTGCCCACCCTACGAACTGCGCGCCGGTGGTGCGCTTGAGCACCATACCGCGTGGACACAGGTGTCCACCCTACGAACTGCGCGCCGGTGGTGTGCGTGAGCACCATACCGCGTGGACACAGGTGTCCACCCTACGAACTGCGCGCCGATGGTGTGCGTGAGCACCATACCGCGTGGACACAGGTGTCCACCCTACGAACTGCGCGCTGGTGGTATGCATGGGCACCATACCGCGTGGACACAGGTGTCCACCCTACGAACCCCGCCTTTTGTGGGGTGGGTTCGTGCACCCACGCTGTCGTACCGTTGCGAACCGCCAACGCCACCGCAGGAACACGCGGCGGCGGACTATTAACGCCGTACAACGATCGGCTTGATCCCCAATCCCGACGGCAATCCCTTCGCCGCTTCCTGCGCCGCCGCGCGCGTCTCGAACGGCCCGCCGTACAGACGATTCACCGAACCGCTGGGCACGACTTCGATGGTGCCGACCTCGGCGCCCGCGTCCGCCAGCTTCCGGCTCATTTCCTGCGCTTTCTCGGCCCGGCCGTAGGAACCGAGCTGCAGGTAGAACTGCTTGCTTGCAGCTTTCGCCCCGGCGGCCGGCAACGCCTGGGCCACGGCGGCGCTGTCGGACTGCATGCGGTCTTCCAGCATCAGGGCGGCGATTTCCGGCGGGGCATCGACCGCCTGCGCCTGCGAAGTCAGGGCGCGCCGCTCGGAGGCGACGCGGATTTCGTCGCCGGGGAACAGGCGCTCGAGTTCGACCTCGTGGCTGCCCTTGCCCAGCAGGCCCAGCTTCAGCGCGGCCGTATAGGACACGTCGACGATGCGGCTGGCGTGGAAAGGGCCGCGGTCGTTGATGCGCACCACGACCGATTTGCCGGTCGCCACATGGGTGATGCGCGCGTACGAGGGAATCGGCAGCGTCGGGTGGGCCGCCGTCATCTTGTACATGTCGTAGGGTTCGCCCGAGGAGGTCTTCTGGCCGTGGAATTTCACGCCATACCAGCTGGCCACGCCGCGCTGGACGAAAGGCTCCTCGTGCAGGATCGGCGTATAGGTCTGGCCGAACACGGAATACGGACGGTTCGCCCACTTGGCGTAGGGCTCGGCCTTGACCACGGCGTCGGGCGTAAACTCGAGCCCTTCCGGGATATCGGTGCCCGGGCCGTCATCCTTGTAATAGCCGCCGCGTCCGGAGTTGGCCGGCGGCAGCTTGGGGGACAGCGGAGGGTGCTTTCCGGTGATTTTGTGTTTCCACGGCAGCGGGATCAGGGTCTTGTTTTCTCCTGTCGTCCCGCAGCCGGTCATCAACGCTGCCAACGCGATGACCACTGGGAGAGTTCTCGAAGCGGTCATCGCATTCCTCTTCCTTAGGTCTGCACCAGCTTGCGGTGCCTTTGTATGCTCATCAATATACCAGCGCCGAGCCCGAGTGTGATGAACGCAGTTCCGCCATAGCTCATGAACGGTAACGGAACTCCGACCACGGGGAGGATCCCACTCACCATGCCCATGTTGACAAAGGCATAAGTAAAGAAAATCATCGTGATCGCACCGGCCAGCAGCCGGGAGAACATATTCGGGGCATTGGCCGCAATCATCATGCCGCGGCCGATCAGCAGCAGGTAAATTACCAAAAGAAATAGGTTGCCGACAAGTCCAAATTCTTCGGAATACACCGAGAAGACGAAGTCGGTGGTCTGTTCGGGCACGAATTCGAGCTGGCCCTGGGTGCCCTGGTGGTAGCCTTTACCGCTCAGTCCGCCCGATCCGATCGCGATCACGGACTGGATGATATGGAAGCCCTTGCCCAGCGGATCGGAGGTCGGATCGATCAGGGTCATCACCCGTTCGCGCTGGTAGTCGTGGAGCATCGACCAGGCCACCGGCATGCTCGCCGCGCCCGCGACCGCGAGGGCGATCAGGACCTTCCACGACAGGCCGGCCAGGAAGATCACGTAGAAGCCCGACGCGCCCACCAGCAGGGCGGTGCCGAGGTCGGGCTGCTTGGCGATCAGCGTGAACGGGATGACCAGGAGGATGGCGGCGACGATATAGGATTTCCATTCCCCCACCCTGCCGCGTTGCTGGAAGTACCAGGCGATCATCAGCGGTGTCGCGATCTTCATGATCTCGGAGGGCTGGATGTCGACGCCGACGTGCAGCCAGCGCCGCGCGCCCTTCTTGATGATGCCGAACATGGCCACGGCAACGAGCAGCGTCACGCCGAATGTGTAGATGGGCACGGCTAGGCGCATCAGCAGTTGCGGCGGCACCAGCGCGGCCATCCACATGATGCCGAAGGCCAGGATGAAGTTGCGCATCTGGGCCTCGACCCGGCCCGGGAATTCGTGGCCGGCCGAGGACATGGTGATCATGCTGGTCGTGAGCAGCATGAACAGGACCATCGCCAGCGGCCAGTCGAACACGGTGAAATACGGCTTCAGGCGGCGGCTGAGCGAGCGCCGCTCCGGATAATAGGCCATCTGCTTACTCCTTGGTGGTGGCGGGCGGCGTGACGGCGATCACGGCCGGCTTGGCCGGGGCCGGGGCCGCAGCAGCCGTCGTGGCGGGCGCGGCGGCCGGGGCCGCCGGTTTCGCCGCGGCAGTGACGGCGCCTGCCGGCGGCTTGGGCGGCGCCGGGCGCTTGCCGAGCAGGTAGTAGTCGAGCGCCTTGCGCGCGATCGGCGCCGCGGCCGCCGCGCCGAAACCGGCGTTCTCGACCACCAGCGCGATCGCGATGCGCGGCTTGTCGGCCGGCGCGAAGGCCGTGTAGAGCGCGTTGTCGCGGTGGCGCTCGTCGATCGCGTGGGCGTTGTACTTCTGCCCTTTCAGGCCGATCACCTGCGCGGTGCCGGTCTTGCCGCCCGAAATATAGCCGGCGTTGGCAAAGGCGCGGAAGCCCGTGCCGTAGCTTTCCTGGGTCACGCCGACCATGGCGCGCTTGATGAAATCGATGTTCTCCTGCTTGAGCGGGATGCGGCGGCTTTCCTTCGGCGTGGTCAGGGTGCGCTCGCGGGTGGCGCCGTCCTCGATCAGCTTGACCAGGTGCGGCTTCATCACGACGCCGTTGTTGGCCAGGTTGGCCACCGCGTGGGCCAGCTGGATGATGGTGTAGTTGTTGAAGCCCTGGCCGATACTGATCGAGATGGTGTCGCCGCCGACCCACTTCTGGGCCGCGCGGTTGCGCTTGAAGCGGTTCGCCTTCCACTCCTTCGAGGGCAGGACGCCGGACTTCTCGTGCTCGAGGTCGATCCCGGTCGGGGAGCCGAAACCGAACGGGCCCATGAACCTGGCGATATTGTCGATCCCCATCTCGTTGCCGAGCTGGTAGTAATAGGTGTCGCAGGACTCGACGATCGACTTGTACATGTCGACGTAGCCGTGGCCGCCCGGCTTGTCGTCGTTGAAGCGGTGGCCGCCGAGCGTGAAGAAGCCGGCGTCGCGGATGCCCTGCTCGGGCCGGCGGAAGCCCAGTTCGAGCGCGGCCAGCGACATGAAGGGCTTGAAGGTCGAACCGGGCGGATAGGTGCCCGACAGCGGACGGTTCATCAGCGGACGGTCGAGCGAGGTGTTCAGTTCGTTCCAGCTCTGGGTGTCGATGCCGTCGACGAACAGGTTCGGGTCGAAGCCCGGGCGCGAGACATAGGCCAGCACGTCGCCGGTCTCGGGCTCGATCGCCACGAAGGCGCCGCGCTGGTCGCCGAAGGCTTCCTCGACCACCTTCTGCAGCTCGATGTCGACCGACAGGATCAGGTTGCTGCCCGGGATGGGCGGACGGCGCGACAGCGTGCGGATCGCACGCCCGCCGGCCGAACGCTCGACCTCTTCGTAGCCGGTGGTGCCGTGCAGGTAGCGCTCGTACTTCTTCTCCAGGCCTTCCTTGCCGATGTGGTCGGTGCCGTTGTAGTTGGCGGCGTCCTCGCTTTCCTCGAGCGCCGCGGCCTCGCGGGCATTGATGCGGCCGATGTAGCCGATCACGTGCGAGGCGACTTCGCCCAGCGGATACTGGCGGAACAGGCGCGCCTGCACCTCGACGCCGGGAAAGCGGAAGCGCTGGGCCGTGAAGCGGGCCACCTCGTCGTCGGTCAGGCGGGTGCGCAGCGGCACGCTGGCGAAGCTGCGCGACTCTTCCAGCAGGCGCTTGAAACGCTTGCGGTCCTTCGGCTCGATCGCCACCAGCTTGGCCAGCTCGTCGATCACCGAGTCCATGTTCGCCTGCAGCTTGGACGGCGTGATCTCGAGCGTGTAGGCCGAGTAGTTGCGCGCCAGGACGACGCCGTTGCGGTCGACGATCAGGCCGCGGTTCGGCACGATCGGCACCAGCGCGATGCGGTTGTCCTCGGCCTGGGCGTGGTATTTGTCGTGCTGGATCACCTGCAGCCAGACGAAGCGGGCCACCAGGATGCCGAAGCAGACGAAGACCAGCACCGCCAGCGCGGTCATGCGCATGCGGAACTGGTGGATCTCGCGGTCGCTATCTTTAATTTCGGTCATTAACTGCGTCAGTCATTTACTGCGTCGTCGTTCGAGCGGACTCAGATCGGGCGGGTGTGGTCGCGGTCCACGGCGCGGCGCTGCGGCGCCAGCAGCAGCCAGCTGATCAGCGGCCACAGGGCGACGGCCACGGCGCTTTCGACGAAGTGCAGCCAGCCGCCGAAGCGGCCGGTGGCGAACACGTGCACCAGCGCCTGGATGGCCTGGGCCAGCAGCAGCAGCGGGAACACGTGCATGGCCTGGGTCAGCACCGGGAACCACAGCACGCGGCGGTGGATCATGATCGCCACGTAGGACAGCAGCGTGTAGGCAAGCGCGTTCTCGCCCAGCAGCGTGGCGTCGTGCACGTCCATCAGCAGGCCCATGCAGAAAGCCACGCCGATGCCGACCTTGCGCGGCTGGTGAATGCCCCAGAACACCAGGACCAGCGCGACGAAGTCCGGCGCGCCGATCCAGCGGCCCCAGGGCAGCAGGTTGAGCATGAAGGCGCAGGTCAGGCTGAACGCGATGAACAGCGGGCTGACCGGCAGCAGGATGTAATGGGGACGGTGTCCGGGCATTTACGCGCCCTCCTTCGTGATGGCCGGCTGGGCCGGCTGGGTCGCCGCGGCGGTCGGCACCGCGCCGGGGCGGGCCGCGCCCTGCGTGGCCGGAGCGTTTGCCGGTCGCTGGCCCGTCGTGGCCGGACGCCGCGGGCCGGGCCGCCCGGCGCGGCGTTGGTCGGGGCCGCATTCGGCGTCGCGACGCCCGGCGCGGCGTTGGTCGTGGCCGCGTTCGGCGCCGGGTTCACGCCCGTCGTACCGCCCTGGGTGGCGGCCGACGGCACCTGCGCAGGCAGGGGCGTGGCCGGCAGCGGCGGCAGCGGCACCGGGTCCATCTTCGGCAGGTTGCGGCGGCCGCCCTGGGCCGTCGAGGCCGGCGTATCGAGCGGACGCGGCTCGCGCGCGGCCTGCGACATCACGATCAGGAGCTGGCGGTTGCGGTCGATGCCGGCCAGCGGCTGGCACACCACGCGCCCGAAGGCGCCGGCGGCGACGCTCTCGACCTGCACCACCTTGGCCACGGCCAGGCCGGCCGGATACATCCCGTCCAGGCCGGACGTGATCAGGATGTCGCCGACCTGGATGTCGGCATTCGGCGCGACGAAGCGCAGGTCGAGCAGGCCCGAGCGCCCGCGGCCGTAGGCCACGCTGCGCAGGCCCGAGCGCAGCACCTGCACGGGAATCGCCTGGTCCTTGTCGGTCAGGAGCGTCACTTCCGAGGTGAAGGGGAACACGCGGGTGATCTGGCCGACGACGCCGGCGTTGTCGATCACCGGCAGGCCGAGCTGCACGCCGTTGCGCGCGCCGCGATCGAGCACGATGCGGCGGGTCGACGGATCGCGCGCGTCATACAGGATCTCGCCCATCATCGACTTGACCGGCAGGTGCTCGCGCGCCTCGAGCAGGCGGCGCAGGTGGGCGTTCTCGGCCATCTGGAGCTGGGCCTGCTGCATCGCCTGGGCCTGGGCCACCTGCTGGCTCTTGAGCTCGGCCACTTCCTTCTGCAGGCTGGAGAGCGAGGAAAAATAGTCGCCCATGCTGTAGACGGCGTCGCGCGGCATCAGCGCGGCCATCTGCAGCGGGTAGAGCACGGTGGCGGCCACCTGGCGGACGGCGCCAAGCAGGTGCATGCGCGCATCGACCACCAGCAGCACGATCGACAGCAGCGCGAACACGGTCACCTTCACCCGCGCGGGGGCGCCTTGTTTGAAAAGCGGCGGAGGACTGTATTCCATGACTTTCGATTAAGACGGGCCCGGCCCGGATAGCCGCGTGGGCAGGCGGGCGGCTGACACCGCTCCCCTGCCCACGCTATTGACCAACTTGTAATCTGGCCGCTACGCTTACTCGTACGAGAAGATCGAGCCCAGCTTGTCGTTGTGCTCGAGCGCCATGCCCGAGCCGCGCACCACGCAGGTCAGCGGGTCTTCGGCCACCAGCACCGGCAGGCCGGTCTCTTCCATCAGCAGGCGGTCCAGGTCGCGCAGCAGCGCGCCGCCGCCGGTCAGCATCATGCCCTTCTCGGCGATGTCGGCGCCCAGTTCCGGCGGCGTCTGCTCGAGTGCGTTCTTGACGGCCGAGACGATGTTGTTCAGCGGGTCGGTCAGGGCTTCCAGGATCTCGTTCGACGAGATGGTGAACGCGCGCGGGATGCCTTCGGACAGATTGCGGCCCTTGACTTCCATTTCCTTCACTTCCGAACCCGGGAAGGCAGACCCTATTGCCTTCTTGATCGCCTCCGCGGTCTGTTCGCCGATCAGCATGCCGTAGTTGCGGCGGATGTAGTTGACGATCGCCTCGTCGAACTTGTCGCCGCCCACACGCACCGAACCCTTGTAGACCATGCCGCCCAGCGAGATGATGCCGACCTCGGTCGTGCCGCCGCCGATGTCGACCACCATCGAGCCGGTCGCGTCCGACACCGGCAGGCCGGCGCCGATCGCGGCAGCCATCGGCTCCTCGATCAGGTAGACCTGGGAGGCGCCGGCGCCCAGCGCCGATTCGCGGATCGCGCGGCGCTCGACCTGGGTCGAACCGCAGGGCACGCAGATGATGATGCGCGGCGACGGACGGAAGAACTTCGAGTCGTGCACCATGCGGATGAACTGCTTGAGCATCTCTTCGGTGACGGTGAAGTCGGCGATCACGCCGTCCTTCATCGGGCGGATCGCTTCGATATTGCCCGGCACCTTGCCCAGCATCTGCTTGGCCTTCTTGCCGACCGCCTGGATCGTCTTCTTGCCGTTCGGGCCGCCCTGCTGGCGGATGGCCACGACCGACGGTTCATCCAGCACGATGCCCTGGCCGCGCACGTAGATCAGCGTATTGGCGGTACCCAGGTCGATGGCCAGGTCGTTCGAGAAGTAACTGCGTAAAGAACCAAACATGTATGTCCTGATGCGCGCTAGCCGCGCCTAAACTATTGATCGGGAATCCTCGCCGCCCCGGCCCGGTAATGCGCCCTGCGGTCTTGTAGAACCTGCCCCAGCAGGATGAAGTCGCTGCTGGCGCGCCTGCCAAGCGGGGGGCTGCGTTGCTCGTCGTCGCATGGATTACCATGCGTCCTCCTCACGCCTTGCCCGCGCTTGGCATGCATCGCCATCCGCTTCCTCCCTCCTGCTGGAGCAGGTTCTCACGCGGGCGGCGGCTCTCATTCGGCGCCAACCACGCATTAGCCCGCCATTCTACCTTATAATTTGCCGATTAAACGCTGAAAACAGGTGGTTTTACCCCCCAGTTCCTCAAGCGAGATCGACGGGATTAGCAAGGTTTTATCGGCTGTAGCAAGGCGTTCAACAATCCGCGCCGCGATCCCGTCATGCGCCCAACCCCATTTTGAACGCGGCACTGCGCCGCGCCTTTTGCCATGTCCCTGACTCTTTCAGACGTAAAACGGATCGCCAATCTGGCCCAGCTCGATATGGACGAAGCCCACGCCGAGACCGCGCTGTCCGAGCTGAACGGCATTTTCGCCCTGGCCGAACAGATGCAGGCGGTCGACACCACCGATGTTGCGCCTTTGTCGCATCCGCTGGCCGCGATCCTGGCGCTGCCGCTGCGCCTGCGCGAAGACGTGGTCACGGAAGAAAACCGCCGCGACGCCTACCAGGCCCCGGCGCCGAAGACCCAGGACGGCCTCTACCTGGTGCCGAAGGTGATCGAGTAACCCACAGCATCCACGAACAGAACACGCATATGCATAACAAGACTATCAAAGAGCTGTCCGCGCTGCTGCACTCGAAACAAGTCTCCAGCACGGAACTGACCCGTCACTACCTGTCCCGCATCGAAGCGAGCGGCCACAACGCCTTCCTGCACGTCGATCCGGCGCTGTCGCTGGCCCAGGCCGCCGCCGCCGACGCGCGCCTGGCCGAGGGCACCGCCGGCCCGCTGACCGGCGTGCCGATCGCCCACAAGGATATCTTCGTCACGCGCGACTGGCGCACGACTGCCGGCTCGAAGATGCTGGCCAACTACGTCAGCCCGTTTGACGCCACCGTGGTCGAGAAATTCGCCGCGGCCGGCATGGTCACGCTGGGCAAGGTCAACCTCGACGAATTCGCGATGGGCTCGTCGAACGAGAACTCGGCCTTCGCGCCGGTGAAGAACCCCTGGGATCCGCTGGCCGTGCCGGGCGGCTCCTCGGGCGGCTCGGCCGCCGCGATCGCCGCGCGCCTGGCCCCGGCCGCGACCGCCACCGACACCGGCGGCTCGATCCGCCAGCCGGCCGCCTTCTGCGGCGTCACCGGCATCAAGCCGACCTACGGCCGCGTCTCGCGCTTCGGCATGATCGCCTTCGCCTCCTCGCTCGACCAGGGCGGCCCGATCGCCCAGACCGCCGAGGACTGCGCCCTGCTGCTCAACGAAATGGTGGGCCACGACGAGCGCGACTCGACCAGCCTCACGCCCGAGCAGGGCAACCTGCACGAAGACTTCACGCGTGACCTGAACAAGCCGCTGACCGGCCTGCGCATCGGCGTACCTTCGGAATACTTCGGCGAGGGTCTCGCCGCCGACGTCGAGCAGGCCGTGCGCGCCGCGCTCGAGCAGTTCGTCAAGCTGGGCGCGACCCTGGTCGATATTTCGCTGCCGAAGACCGCGCTGTCGATCCCGACCTACTACATCATCGCCCCGGCCGAGGCCTCCTCGAACCTGTCGCGCTTCGACGGCGTGCGCTACGGCCACCGCGCCGCCGAGTACAAGGATCTGCAGGACATGTACAAGAAGACGCGCGCCGAAGGCTTCGGCCGTGAGGTGCAGCGCCGCATCATGGTCGGCACCTATGTGCTCTGCCATGGCTACTACGACGCCTACTACGTCCAGGCGCAGAAGATCCGCCGCCTGATCGCCGACGACTTCCAGGCCGCGTTTGCCGACAAGTGCGACGTGATCATGGGCCCGGTCGCCCCGACGGTGGCCTGGGACCTGGGCTCGAAGGCGAACGACCCGGTCGCCAACTACCTGGCCGACATCTTCACCCTGTCGACCAGCCTGGCCGGCCTGCCGGGCATGTCGATTCCTTGCGGCTTCGGCGCCGGCGAGAAGAACGCCAGGCGCCCGGTCGGCCTGCAGATCATCGGCAACTACTTTGCCGAGGCCAAGCTGCTGAACATCGCGCACCAGTACCAGCAGGCCACCGACTGGCACACCCGCGCACCAGAAGGCATCTAAAGCATCAGGAATCGGACACCGTAGGGTGGGCGCCCCGCGCCCACGCGTAACGCATGAACAGCCCGCGGCGCTCACAATGAACAGCCCGCGTCCTCCATGCGAACCGAACAGAAAAGAGAGAACACCATGCAATGGGAAGTCGTCATCGGTCTTGAGAACCACGTCCAGCTCACGACCAATTCGAAAATCTTCAGCGGCAGCTCGATCCAGTTCGGCGCCGAGCCGAACACGCAGGCCAGCCCTGTCGACCTGGCGCTGCCGGGCGTGCTGCCCGTGATGAACAAGGGCGCGGTCGAGCGCGCGATCCGCTTCGGCCTGGCGGTCGGTGCGAAGATCGCGCCGCAGTCGGTCTTCGCCCGCAAGAATTACTTCTACCCCGACCTGCCGAAGGGCTACCAGATCAGCCAGTTCGAGGACCCGGTGGTCCAGGGCGGCACGATCACCTTCGGCTACGAGAAGGACGGCAAGCTCGAGACCAAGACCGTCAACCTGACCCGCGCCCACCTGGAAGAGGACGCCGGCAAGTCGCTGCACGAGGACTATGCCGGCATGACCGGCATCGACCTGAACCGCGCCGGCACGCCGCTGCTCGAGATCGTCTCGGAGCCGGAAATGCGCAGCGCCGCCGAAGCGGTCGCCTACGCCAAGGCCCTGCACTCGCTGGTGATGTGGCTGGGCGTCTGCGACGGCAACATGCAGGAAGGCTCCTTCCGCTGCGACGTCAACGTCTCGGTGCGTCCGCTGGGCCAGAAGGAATTCGGCACCCGCTGCGAGATCAAGAACCTGAACTCCTTCCGCTTCATGGAAGAGGCGATCCACTACGAAGTGCGCCGCCAGATCGAGCTGATCGAAGACGGCGGCAAGGTCCAGCAGGCCACCCGCCTGTGGGACCCGGACCGCAAGGAAACCCGCGCCATGCGCTCGAAAGAGGATGCGCAGGACTACCGCTACTTCCCGGACCCGGACCTGCCGCCCCTGACGATCTCGGAAGACTGGATCGAGGCCGTGAAGGCCGACATGCCGGAACTGCCGGGCGCAATGCGCGCGCGCTTCACCGGCGACTACGGCCTGCCGGAATACGACAGCCTGATCCTGACCTCCTCGCAGGGCATGGCGACCTACTACGAAGCCGTGGTGGCGAAGGCCGGCAAGGAAAACGCGAAAGCGATCGCCAACTGGATGATGGGCGACGTCTCCTCGACCCTGAACCGCGAAGGCGTGGACATCACCGAATCGCCGGTCGAGGCCTCGCAACTGGCCCTGCTCATCAAGCGCATCGCCGACGGCACGATCTCGAACAAGGCGGCAAAGGAAGTGTTCGCGGCGATGTGGGAAGCGAAGTCGCTTGATGAGAACCTGGCCGACCTCGTCATCGAGCAGAAGGGCCTGAAGCAGATCTCGGACACCGGCGCGCTGGAAGCCATCGTCGACGAGGTGCTGGCGGCGAACGCCAAGTCGGTCGAGCAGTACCGCGCCGGCAAGGAAGCGGCGATCAACGCCCTGATCGGCCAGACCATGAAGGCGTCCAAGGGCAAGGCGAATCCGGCCCAGGTGACGGAGCTGCTGAAGAAGAAATTGGCGGGCTGAGCAAGGCTTCGCCCACGAGACGGCATCGCACAAGCAATGCCTGGACGGCCCGGTCGAGCATGACCGGGCCGTTTTTCTTTGGCGGCGCCGGATGCCGGTCCAGGCGGCGCCGCGCCAGCTTGGAAGCATTTACTTCCGGCCAACACGCTTTTTCAACTTTGCGCTTCCTCAAACTCGCTTCATGCGACGCGCATAGCGTGGACGCGAAGGACCCGTTGGCGACGACGGCATCGACTGTTCCGGAGGCATATCATGGACATGAAGAAAGTCGACTCCTCCAGGAGGAATGGAGAGTCCCCCAAGAAGAATGGGGATGCGTCACAGGAGAACGGAAATGGGGAGTCGCTCAAGACCACGGATTGCCCCCAGTTCGATCAACAGCTCATAGAACGCTTTGCGCGCGGCAGTGGCACCGTATTTGTCGGCGCCGGAATCTCCATGCGCTCAGGCCTGCCGTCCTGGGCCCAGCTGATGGAGCCGCTGCGCAAGTATTTCGGCGAACGGATTTCGCCATCCGCCACCCATCTCGACGTGGCGGAACTGTACGAGGCGGAAAATGGCCGGTTCGGCCTGGTGCACCATTTGAAGCGGGAACTCGGCGATGTCCGCTACCGCCTCAGCAGGACGCATGAACTCATCGTCAGCCTGCCGGTACAGCGCATCTACACGACCAATTTCGACGACCTGCTGGAAAAGGCGGCGCACAGAAAATGGATCAACCGCAGCGTCATCTATGATGCCTCGCACATCGCTTATTCCGACACCGGGCCGCTGTCGATCGTGAAACTGCATGGGGACCTGGGCGCGCCCGATTCCCTGGTCATCAGCGCCAACGACTATTACGCGTATTTCGCCAGGAATCCAGCGGTGGCGAGCTTGCTGACGCACGAATTGCAGAACCACACCGTGCTGTTTCTCGGTTACAGCTTCAGCGATCCGGATTTCGGCATGATTCTTGGAGAAGTCGCCGAACAGCTCGGATCGAACCGCCCTACGCTGTATGCCTTGCAGTTGAGCCCGTCGCCACTGGCCGCCAGGGGCCTGGAAAAGCGCGGCATCAAGGTGATTGCGCTGGACGCGGAGCCGGGCACACGCAAGGCGAACAAGGAAATCGAGCATTGGCTGGACTGCTTTCTGCAGAACTTGCGCAGATATGAGCGCCGCAAGCGCCAGCATGCCGACACCATGAGTCCACGGTACGACACCTTCGGCATTCCGAAGTACAAGCACTCGCTGATCCGCCTGCGCACGCTCAGGCGGATCGAAGAAATCCTGCGAGCCGATGCCCCTGTCATTGTGGTCAAAGGCGAAGCGGGCATCGGCAAGACGCAGCTGGTCGCCACCGCCGCGGCCGACATGCTGGTGCCTGGCGGCGCAGTCGTTGTCAACGACGTATTCAAGAGCACCATCTGGATTCGTCCCACTGGTCCCGGATCCTCCCACACGCTCGACCATATCCTGAGGACCATCGTGAACTCGCTCGAGTCCTTCCCGACGACGGGCTCGAACACCGAAGACATGGCAGACGATGCCAACCGGGTCTTGGAAGAACACCGGGTGATCGTCGTCATCGAAGACCTGGAGGATTGCGACAGCAAGGACAGCAAGATCAGCGACATCAAGGACTGGCTTGAACATCTCGGTTCGGAAGCCCATCCCAGAAGCCGGATCGTCGTGACCTCGCGCAAGCTGGACTTGCTGGGATTCATGGTCGAAGTCGGCCGCCTGAAGCCGGACGACGCAAAAAAAATGGTGGTGGAGCACGCCGACTCCATTATGCTCAGACGGAAGATTCCCGACGGGCTGGATGAAAAGACGGTCAGGCGCCTGGCGGAGGATACGCTCGGCAATCCCCAGGCAATCCAGCTGGCGCTGGGGCTGGTGCTCGGCACCGGCGATGTCGCCGCCATGGAGAAAGTCTTCACTGAACTGAACGGGCCGAACAGCAAATCCAACGAGAATATCGAGTCGCTCTTCAGCGCGCTCATCGCTGCCTCGCTGGACGAAATGAAGAAGTGCAGACCAGATGCACAGCGGATACTGAGGGCAATGCTGGTATTTCCGGATTCTGAACCGGCTCCGGAGAAGCTGCTGAGGATCGCGTGCGGCATGGACTACGACAGCGGCGCCTTTTCGGCCGCAGCGGACTGTTGCGTGCAGTTCGGCCTGCTCGAACGGGACACGAGGAAGGATACGTTCAGCCTACATCGCACCTCAAAAATAATCCTGGAAAGCGAGTTCAGAAATCTCGGACCTGATGAGTCTTTCAAGCGTTTGACCGGTTACCTGCTCGCCTATCTCCACGACGATCGCAACCATAACGTTGTCTGCCGCGATGAGATCGGGGAAGAATATTGGAACGCACTCGTACGCGACCAGATGTCGAAAATCGACCGCTACTGGCCGGTCATCAAGCATGTCATGACGAAAACGGGCACGACATCGCGGGTCGTCGATTTCGTACTCCTGCTGGTGCATTACATGGACAGCCGCTTCCTGAACGCCGAACGCGCAGAGTTCATCAAGGCGGCCATGAAGGCGCTCGAAAGCATGCCCCTGGTAGCGAAAATATTCGCGGACAAGACACTCGCGCTGCTGAAGATCGACGCGCTGGCCTGGACCTATATGGAAAACAGCGCTTTCGACAAGGCGGCCAAAGAGATCAACGAAGGGCTGCACCTGATCGACAAGGGGGAGCACCCGGACCTCGTCGCTCTGGCCGAGGCATGGAGAGCGCGCATGGCGAGCGAACGGAACCGCTACGAGGAGGCATATCGTCACCTGATATTCGCAGCACAGGCGGCGAGAAGGGCAAACAAACCCTGGATCAGGATGCGCGTCAAGATGATCCTGGGCGACGTCCGGCATCGCGACAGCAAGGCCCAGACGACGGAGGAGGCGCACGAGGCGCGGGAGGCCGACAGGAAGGAGACCAAGGCACGGAAAGCGCTGGCAGCCTACCGGACGGCGGAACACCTGGCCGAGCGCTACGGCGGCGAGGGCGACGGCTATCAGACGAGTCCCCGGATCGCCTTCGCGCTGCTGGAGCAGACAGACAATCAGGAAGCCCGGGAAGAGGCGGCGCAACGTTTCCGCAAACTGGTCGAGAACAGCCAGGTCGCTGCAGGCCGGCTGTATGGCCAGTACGGCAACGCCATCATCGCCGCAAAAAACAATGCGACCCATGAAGCAATCGCCCAACTGGAAGCGATCCACCGCGAGATCTTCCATCTCGGCAAGGGGAACGTACTACTGAGTCTGGCAGAAAACCTGTACCGCCAGACGGTTCACCAACGTTCCTGACACCCCGGCCCCGGCAAGGCGCGCCTGAACCCATCGCGCGCGCACAGCCAGGAGCGACGGACGCCGGGCGCGCATGGGCGCCCGGCGCCGCCAAGGGCTTCAGACCCCGTAGCGCGTCCGGTACGCCGCCACCGCTTCCTTGTGCTGCCCCAGCTCGGCGCCCGCTCCTTCGCCCGACAGGTAGGTGAACAGGTCGTCCAGGTTGGCGATCGAGATGACCGGAATGCCGAATTCCTTCGCCACCTGCTGCACCGCCGAGCCTTCCGACAGCGCGTCGTCCTTGCCCGAGCGCTCCATGCGGTCGAGCGCGATCAGGACGGCGGCGGGCTCGGCGCCGGCGGCGCGGATCATGTCGACCGATTCGCGCACCGAGGTGCCGGCCGAGATCACGTCGTCGACGATGACGACCTTGCCCTGCAGTTTGGCGCCGACGATGGTGCCGCCTTCGCCGTGGTCCTTGGCTTCCTTGCGGTTATAGGCGAACGAGGTGTTGCGGCCCTGGGCGGCCAGCGCCACCGCGGTCGCGCTGGCCAGGGTGATGCCCTTGTAGGCCGGGCCGAACAGCATGTCGAACTCGACGCCGGAGGCGAGCAGGGTCTGGGCGTAGAACTGGGCCAGGCGGCCGAGGGTGGCGCCGTCGTGGAACAGGCCGGCGTTGAAGAAGTAAGGCGAGAGCCGCCCGGCCTTGGTCGTGAACTGACCGAATCGTAAGACTTCGGTCTCGACCGAAAACGCAATAAACTCCTGGCGCAGATTGCTCACGCTGTTCTCCTGAAATTCGAAAACAGGTATTGTAATCCGCGCCGCCGCGCCCGCGCCGGCCGGGCCCTGCTTTTATGGCGCCGGCGACGCCAGGCGCGCGACCTGCTCGGGACTGATCGGCTTGACCAGGTGCTGCGCGAAGCCCGCCTGCTCGCTGCGCAGCCGGTCCGCGTCCTGTCCATAGCCGGACAGCGCAATCAGGCGGCACGGGTGCGTCCCCAGCAGCGCGCGCAGGCGCACGGCGAGCTCGTAACCGTCCATGCCCGGCAGGCCGATGTCGAGCACCGCGATGTCGGGCCGGATGCGCGCCGCCGCCTCGAGCGCCGCCAGCGGATCGTTGAACACCTCGACCTCGTGGCCATGGGCCGCCAGGAGCAGGCCGAGCGTCTCGGCGGCGTCGGCGTTGTCGTCGACGAGCATGAGGCGCTTCCCGGACGCCGCCGGAGCAGGCTGCTCCGGCATGCCGGCCGCATCGGGGAGCCTGCCTCTGCTGCGCACGGGCAGGCGCACCACGAATTCGCTGCCCTGCCCCAGGCCCGCGCTGTTTGCCTCGACCGTACCGCCGTGCAGCTCGACGATGTTCTTGACCAGCGCCAGGCCGATGCCGAGGCCCCCTTCGCTGCGGTCGACGCTGCGTTTCCCCTGGAAGAACAGGCCGAATACCTGGGGCAGCATTTCCGGCGCCAGGCCGATGCCGCTGTCGCTGACCGCGATGCGCAGCCAGCCGGCGCCGTCGCGCCCGGCGCGCAGGCTCACCTGGCCGCCGGGCTCGGTGTAGCGCGCGGCATTGGTCAGCAGGTTCGACACGACCTGGGCCAGGCGCATCGGATCGCCCTGCCAGTGCAGGCCGGGTTCGATGTCGACCGCGAGATGGTGGCCGCGCTGATCGAGCAGCGGGCTGGCCATCTCGACCGCCTTGGACAGCGGCCCCTGGATGTCGACCTGCTCGAACTTCAGCTCGATCTGGCCGCGGGTGGCGCGCGCCACGTCCATCAGGTCGTCCACCAGGCGCACCAGGTGATCGACCTGGCGCTCGATGATCTCGCGCTCGCGCAGCGCCGCCTCGTCGCCGCGCATGCGCATCAGCTGCAGCGCGGTGACGATCGGCGAGAGCGGGTTGCGCAGCTCGTGCCCGAGCATCGCCAGGAATTCGTCCTTGGTGCGGTTGGCCGCCGTCAGTTCCGCCAGCAGGCGCTCGCGTTCGGCATGGGCGCGCTCCAGGCTGCGCCGGCTGCGCACCTGCCCGGTCTCGTCGACGGCGACGACGATGACGCCGCGCTCGTCCCCGGCGATGGCGTCGAGCGGCTCCAGGCTGAATTTCAGGAAGCGTTCCTCGGTCCTTCCGTCGGCCCGCAGCAGTTCGACGCGCAGCTCCTCGGCCGTGTACGCCTGCCCGGTCTGGTAGACCTCGCGCAGCAGGCCCATCAGCTCGCTGTCGAGCAGCTCCGGGAAGACCTCGCCGAAGGTCTTCGCTTCCAGGTCGTCGCGCTCGACCAGTTCGCAGTAACGGCGGTTGGCCAACCGGAAGGTGAACTCGGGGCCCATCAGCAGCGCCGTGGCGACCGGTGCGTTGAGCAGCATGCGGTCGCGTTGCGCCAGTGCCTGGTCGCGCTGGTGGCGCTCGGTCGCATCGCGCGTGAAGCAGCGCGTGTAGCGCAGCTCGCCGTTTTCGAAGGCCCCGTTGGAATGGATCAGCACATGCTTGATCGAGCCATCCTTGCAGCGCAGGCGGGCCGGCTGGTCGTACAGCGTCCCGCCGCTGAGCAAGGTGGTGAGGATGTGCTGGATGACGGGCGCGTCGACGTGGAAGTCGGCGATGTGGCGGCCGACATATTCTTCCCACCGATAGCCGAGCATATGCAACTCGGCCTTGTTAGCCCAGAGAATGGTGCCGTCGGGCCCGACCCGGTGCAAACCCTCGGCCGCGTTCTCGACGAAATCGGCCAGCTCCCGTTCGCGCTGGCGCAGCGCCTGTTCGGCAATTTCGCGGCGCGCGATCTCGGCATCGAGCCGCAGCGCCTTGCGCTCGAGCCTCACAAGACCGAGCGGCTTGCCCTTGACGTCGTGCACCTGTCCGACCGGCGCGTGCGCGCAGGCGTGACTGTGCTCGGCACAGACCTGTTCGAAGTGTCCGGCCAGCTCCACACTCGGGAACACCTGCCATGGATAGGCGCAGAACAGCGAGAAACGCATTTCATCGGCCAACTCGTTCCACAGCTGTTCGAGACGGATCGCCCCCTTGTAGTTGCCGTCGGCGCAGAGCAGCGCGACCATCTCGCCGAAGGCATGCAGCGGACCGCCGCGGGCGACCGCTGGCGCGGCCGCGCCGCGGATGAGGTCCTTGAACGCGCGTGCGTCCGGCCAGCCATCGATCATGAAGCGGCCCAGGCTCTCGCGGGCGTCGAGGAAGACGAGATCGGCAGGTGCGCCATCGCTGTCCGCCAGCCGCTCGCGCAGCTGTGCAGTGTGTTCCGGGGTCGCAATGACGAGGCCGCTGCCGCGCGTTCGCAGGGCAAGCGCGATGTACTCGGCGACTTCGTCGACCAGGACAGCGTCGTCTTCGTAGAATCGCACGAAGTGTGCGTTGCCGCCGTGCTTCTCAAGCGGCGTTTCGCCATGATCGATGAACACGTTGATTCCTTTGCTCTATTGCCACACAACATCAAATGTGTCGTCAGCATCTGGCAGTGTAACAGACTGCGGCAGGGCCACCCCGCCATCGGCCAGGCACTGCCGATGGCGGCCACCGCCATTCCGGCTGCGTGGAAAAAGCGCTACACTGTCGCCGCGCATCGTTTTACCGAACGTCAGTGCACAGCACGGCCGCGGCTCCTGCCGCGGCCCGGACCCGGGGCCGCGCCGCCCTTTTCTATTTCCCGATCCATGCCAAGAATTATTTCCGCGAACCTGAACGGCATCCGTTCCGCCCACAAAAAAGGTTTCTTCAACTGGCTGGCGTCGCAAGACGCCGACTACATCTGCGTGCAGGAACTGAAGTGCCAGGAAGCCGACATGACCGAGGAGCTGCTGGGGCCGCACGGCTACCACGGCCACTTCCACTACGCCGAAAAGAAGGGTTACTCCGGCACCGGCGTGTACAGCCGCAGCGCCCCCGACAACAAGCGCATCGGCTTCGGCTGCGCGGAATTCGACGCCGAAGGCCGCTACACGCGCTGCGATTTCGGCAACCTGACCGTGATTTCCCTGTACGCCCCTTCGGGTTCCTCGTCGCCCGAGCGCCAGCTGGCCAAGTTCCGCTTCATGGACGTCTTCCTGCCGCACCTGCAGGAACTGAAGGCCGAAGGACGCGAGGTCGTGATCTGCGGCGACTGGAACATCGCGCACAAGGAAATCGACCTGAAGAACTGGAAGAGCAACCAGAAGAACTCGGGCTTCCTGCCGGAAGAACGCGCCTGGATGACGCGCATCTTCGACGAGCTGGGCCTGGTGGACGTGCACCGCGTGGTGGCGCCCGAGGCGGCCGATTACACCTGGTGGAGCAACCGCGGCCAGGCCTGGGCGAATAACGTCGGTTGGCGCATCGACTACCACGTCGCGACCCCGGGCATCGCCGCCACGGCGCATGCGGTGTCGGTGTACAAGGACGAGCGCTTCTCGGATCACGCGCCGCTGATCATCGATTACAAGCTGTGATGTGTGGTGGGCCGTCGTTCGCGAGGCCGGCATCGAAAAACCCGCCCGACGGCCTGGATGCACACGGTGGGCACGGGGCGCCCACCCTACGATGGCTCTGGGGCCAACATGCAATAGAACCCTGGGGTGGGCGCCCCGTGCCCACCGGTGATTACGCGGGCCAGTCCAGCGCGCGTTCGCTATGGAAGGTGCGTAGCTCGCCGCTCAAAGGATCCTCGAAACTGATCGAACGCGCCAGCAACTGCAGCGGCGCGCTGAAATCATCCCCCTTGCAGGGCAGCGCCACCGGATAGAAGGCGTCGTTCAGGATCGGCGCGCCCAGCGACGCCAGGTGCAGGCGCAGCTGGTGCTTGCGCCCGGTGTGCGGATGCAGGCGGTAGCGCACCACGTCGCCGCGGCGCTCGATCATCTCGATGACCGTTTCCGAATTCGGCTCGCCCGGCACCTCTTCGCTGACGAAAAACTGCGCCGCATCCTGCATGCGGCTGCGGTAGGTGAAGGGAAACGCCCGCCCCTCGATCGGCCCCGCCAGGGCCTCGTAGACCTTCCTGACCACCCGCTTCTGGAACATCGACTGGTATTTTCCGCGCGTCTCGACGTTGTGCGAGAAGATCACCACACCGGCGGTCTCGCGGTCGAGCCGGTGGATCGGCACCAGGTGCGGCAGTTCCAGTTGCGCCTTCAGGCGCACCAGCAGGGTCTCGTGGAGAAAACGCCCGGTCGGGATCATCGGCAGGAAGTGCGGCTTGTCGACGATGAGCAGGTGCGCGTCCTGGAACAGGATGCGTTCCTTGAACGGGATCGGCGTCTCCGCCTGGTCGAGCTCGCGGTAGTACCAGATGCGCATGCCCTTGCGGACATGGCTGTCCGCCTGCAGGGGCTTGCCCTGGGCATCGACCACTTCGCCGCGCTGCAGGCGGTCGGCCCAGGACGCGGCCGGGACATCGGGGAAACGCGCGGCCAGGAAGCGCAGCATGCCGCCGGCGAGCGTCTCGGTCAGCCACAAATAGCTGGGCGCGACGCCGTTGCGGACCGGCAGGGGGACGTAGGAATTGGCTTCTGCCTGACGGCCCATCTATTTACTTCAGCGCGACGTTGGTACGGTAGGGCGGCAGGCGGTTGACCGTCGTGCCTTTGGCGCGCGCGTACAGCGGCAGCAGCACGTTCATGTGCCGCTCCATGTCGCCGATGCGGGTTTCGCCGCCCGGGTGGGTCGACATGAACTCCGGCGGCGCCGCCTTGTTCAGCGCGCCCATCTTGCGCCACAGGGCCACGCCCGCACGCGGATCGTAGCCGGCGCGGGCGGCGATATCGAGGCCCACCAGGTCCGCCTCGCGTTCCTCGTCGCGCGAGAATTTCAGCACGACGCCCTGCCCCACCAGGCCGGTGACGGTGTTGGTGATGTTCGGATCGATGCCGAAGATGGCCGCGCCCAGCGCGCCGGCGCCGCGCGCCACCATCGAGGTGATGCCCGACTTGGCGGTGCGCTCGCGGCCATGTTCGCGCAGCGCGTGCGCGATCTCGTGGCCCATGATGGCGGCCATTTCGTCGTCGGTCAGCTTCAGCTGGTTGATGATGCCGGTGAAGAAGCCGATGCGGCCGCCCGGCATGCAGAAGGCGTTCACCTGCGGCGAATCGAAGAGGTTGACCTGCCATTGCCAGTTCTTCGCCGACTGGTTCCAGCGCGGCGTATGCGGAATGATGCGCTGGGCGACAGCGCGCAGGCGCTTCACCTGTGGGTGGGTGGTCGGGACCAGGGCGCCCTTCTGCTGCGCTTCCGACAGCATTTCCCGGTACTGCTGGGCCGCGGCCTCGTTCATCTGCTCTTCCGGAACGAGCACGCGCACCCGGGACAGCGGCTTGACGGCAATGCCGTCCTGGACGACCTGGTCCTGGGCATAGGCCGTGCCGATGCTGGCAAGCATGGCGAGGCTGAGGGCGAGATGTTTAAGTTTCTTCATGGTATCGGTAGCCGTGCTGTTTTTGATAACAGCATCGTCGCAGAAATACGCGGATGGGGTATGTACGAATGGTATGCACAAGCGCGGTCGTCATGATGGCGCAAGGCGGCGGATGGCGCAACAGTTGGCGTCGTGGTGTAACGTCCCGTAGGGTGGGCACTCCGTGCCCACGCGAAAGATGGCAAATGGCGGGCTGCGTTTGAACGTTATCGGTCGATCTGGGCACACTGTAACTGGGAGCTGGCTACGCGACGCTGACATAGCCAACGCGCCGCACACATCCGCGTGGGCACGGGTGCCCACCCTACGGATGCCTCAAGCAATCAGGCCGGCTTCGCTTTCTTGCGCAACCTGAACACCGCCAGGCTCCCGCGCAAATTCGGCAGGAAGCTCACCGGCTTGCCCTCGGCCAGGGCCACGTAGTCCAGCACTTCCAGGCCGCATTCCTCGGCCAGGTCCTTGAAGTCGACGATCGTTGCGTAGCGTACGTTCGGCGTGTCGAACCACTGGTAGGGCAGCGAGCGCGACAGTGGCATGCGGCCCTTGAGCAGCGCCATCCGGTGCGGCCAGTAGGCGAAGTTCGGGAAGGAGACGATCGCCTCGGTGCCGACACGCACGATGTCGCGCAGGCGCGCTTCCACGTGCAGCATCATCTGCAGCGAGGACAGGCAGAGCACCGTATCGAAGGCGTTGTCGCCGAACAGGTCCAGGCCCTGCTCCATGTCGTGCTGGATCACGCTGATGCCGCGCCGGGTGCTCTCGAGCACCTTGTCGTCGGCGATCTCGATGCCGTAGCCGGTGCATTGTTTACCCGTCTCCAGGTAGCGCAGCATGGCGCCGTCGCCGCAGCCGACGTCGAGCACGTGGGCGCGCTCGGGCACCCAGTCGGCGATGAAGGCCAGGTCGGGGCGCAGCGTGTTCAGGTCTTCGAATTTCATGCCGCCTCCTTGGCCATCGTTTGTTCCCAGATGCGGTCGTAGTAGGCCCGCACCACGCCCATGTAGCGCGCGTCTTCCAGCAGGAAGGCGTCATGCCCGTGCGGCGCGTCGATCTCGGCATAGGTGACCTTGCGCCGGTTCGAAATCAGGGCTTCGACGATCTCGCGGCTGCGCTCCGGGGAGAAGCGCCAGTCGGTGGTGAAGGACGCGACCAGGAACTGCGCCTTCGTTCCGGCCAGTGCCTTGGTCAGGTCGCCGCCGTGCTCGCGCGCCGGGTCGAAGTAGTCGAGCGCCTTGGTGATCAGGAGGTAGGTATTCGCGTCGAAATATTCCGAGAACTTGTCGCCCTGGTAGCGCAGGTAGGACTCGATCTCGAAGTCGATGCCGAAGTCGAATTTATAGTCATTCGTTTCGGCGGCGTTGCGCAGCTTGCGGCCGAATTTTTCCGCCATGTCGTCGTTCGACAGATAGGTGATGTGGCCGACCATGCGCGCGACCTTCAGGCCGTTCTTCGGGACCACGCCATGTTCATAAAAATCGCCGCCGCGGTAGTCCGGATCGGTGAGGATGGCCTGGCGCGCGACGTCGTTGAAGGCGATGTTCTGGGCCGACAGTTTCGGCGTGGAGGCGATCACGATGCAGTGGCGCAGGCGCTCGGGGAACATGATGCTCCACGAGAGCGCCTGCATGCCGCCGAGCGAGCCGCCCATCACGGCCGCGAACTGCGCGATGCCGAGGCGGTCGGCCAGGCGCGCCTGCGCCGTCACCCAGTCCTCCACCGTCAACAGCGGAAACGCGGCGCCGTAGGGCTTGCCGGTGGCGGGATTCGTGTGCATCGGGCCGGTCGAGCCGAAGCAGGAGCCGAGGTTGTTCACGCCGATGACGAAGAAGCGGTCGGTGTCGACCGGCTTGCCCGGCCCGACCATGTTGTCCCACCAGCCCGCGCTTTTCGGCTGGTCGGCATAGGTGCCGGCCACGTGGTGCGAGGCGTTCAGCGCGTGGCAGATCAGCACCGCGTTCGAGCGTTCGGCATTCAATGTGCCGTAGGTTTCATACATCAGCGTGTAGTCGCCGAGTTGCGCGCCGCTTTGCAGGCGCAGCGGCTCGGCGAAATGCATCGCTTGCGGTGAGACGATTCCAATGGATCCCATGAGACTTTCTTTGACTTTCGGAGAGCGGCGGCTCTAAGGGCCGCCTTTGGATTACATGAGCTGCAGCTGTTCGACGGCGTCCTGGATCTCGCCAGGCTCCATCGAGCGCATGATGCGGCGCATTCGCGGCGCGATCTGCGCCAGGTCGGCGCCGAGGATTTCCTGCTTCACCGACAGGAGCTGGGCCGGGTGCATCGAGAATTCGCGCAGGCCCATGCCCAGCAACAGGCGCGTCAGCTTGATGTCGCCCGCCATCTCGCCGCAGACGGCGACGTCGATGCCGGCCTTCTGCCCGGCCGCGATGGTCATGCCGATCAGCTGCAGCACCGCCGGGTGCAGCGGGTTGTACAGGTGGGCGACCTCGTAGTCGACGCGGTCGATCGCCAGCGTGTACTGGATCAGGTCGTTGGTGCCGATCGAGAGGAAGTTCATGCGCTTGACGAACATCGGCAGCGCCAGCGCGGCGGCCGGGATCTCGATCATGGCGCCGACCTCGATCGCCGGGTCGTACTTGATGTTCTGTTCGCGCAGCTGGAACTTGGCCTGCTCGATCATGTTCAGGGTCTGGTCGATCTCGAAGGCGTGGGCCAGCATCGGGATCAGGATCCGCACCTTTCCAAAGGCGGATGCGCGCAGGATCGCGCGCAGCTGGGTCAGGAAGAGCTGCGGTTCGGCCAGGCAGTAGCGGATCGCGCGCAGGCCCAGCGCCGGGTTCAGGGCGGTGTGCTCGGTCGGGTCGAGCGGCTTGTCGGCGCCCACGTCCAGGGTGCGGATCGTCACCGGCCTGCCCTTCATCGCCACCACCGCGCGCCGGTACTGCTCGAACTGCTCGTCCTCGCTCGGCACCTTCAGGCCTTCGGCGCCGCGGGCCATGAACAGGAACTCGGAGCGGAACAGGCCGACGCCGACCGCGCCGGCGTCCAGCGCGTGCGGGCAGTCGTCGGGCAGCTCGATGTTGGCCATCAGGCGGATCGCGGTGCCGTCTTTCGTGACCGCCGGCGTCTTCTTGAGTTTCAGCAGGCGCTTGCGCGCCTTCACCAGCGCGGCCTGGCGCGCGCGGTACTGCTCGAGCACGAGCTGGCTCGGATTGCAGATCACCACGCCGGCGTCGCCGTCGATGATGACCCAGTCGTCCTGCTCGATCAGGCGCGAGGCCTGGCTCATGCCGACCGCCGCCGGAATGTCGAGCGAGCGCGCGACGATGGCCGTGTGCGAGTTCTGGCCGCCGACGTCGGTGACGAAACCGATGAAGGAGCGGTCGCGGAAGGCCAGCATGTCGGCCGGCGAGATGTCGTGCGCGACCACGATCATCTGCGGGTGGTAGTCGTCCTCGCCGGCGAGCACCGGCGGCACGGAGAGGGCCGTGCCCATCAGGACCTTCAGCACGCGCTCGGCGACCTGCTGGATGTCCTGCTTGCGCTCGCGCAGGTACTCGTCCTCGATCTCGTCGAACTGGGCCGAGAGCTCGTCGATCTGGGTCACCAGCGCCCATTCGGCGTTGTAGTGGCGCGTGCGGATGATCTCGAGCGGCGCTTCGGAGATCATGGGATCGGACAGGATCAGCGCGTGGACGTCGATGAAGGCGCCCAGTTCGGTCGGGGCATCCTTCGGCAGGTCGGTCCACAGTTCCTGCAGGTTGCGGTGCACTTCGCCGATCGCGTCCTGCAGGCGCTTGACTTCGGCTTCGACCTGCTCTTCCGGAACGAGATAGTGCTTGACGTCCAGCGCCGCGGGCGTGAGCAGGTGCGCGCGGCCGATCGAGATGCCGCGCGAAACCGGAATGCCGTGGAGCGTGAACGAAGCCATCGAGGGTCCCGAACGATAGCGGCCGGAGTCGGGCATTACTCGCCTTCGCCGAACTTGTCGTTGACCAGTCCGGCGAGGGCGGCGATGGCGTCGCCTTCGTCCGGACCGTCCGCCTCAAGGGTCACTTTGGCGCCCATCCCGGCGGCCAGCATCATCACGCCCATGATCGACTTGGCGTTGATGCGGCGGCCGTTGCGGGTGAGCCAGACGTCGCTCTTGTACTTCGCGGCCAGTTGGGTGAATTTGGCGGATGCGCGGGCATGCAGGCCCAGTTTGTTGATAATCTCAAGTTCTTGTTGAATCATGTTGTCGTTGTCGTCTTCGTCTTCAGAACTACAGTCAGAACCGCGCTACGCCAGAAGGACGCCGGGCGCCCTCGTCTACTTCACATCAGGAACCGACGCGGATGCGGTTATCGACCCGCACCGCGCCGTTCTGGGCGCCGGCCAGCGCCATTTCCACCACCACGTCGAGGGTGTCGCGGCGATAGGTGATCGCGCGCAGCAGCATCGGCAGGCTGATGCCGGCGATGACTTCCACATGCCCCGCCTCGGCCAGCGAATTGCAGCAATTCGACGGCGTGCCGCCCTTGATGTCGGTGATGACCAGCACGCCGTCGCCATCGTCCAGGCGTGCGATCGCTTCCTTGGCCCTGCAGTTGACGTCGACCAGGTCCTGGTCGGCCGTCACGTCGATGGCCTCGAAGCGTTCGGTCGGTCCGCGAAACACGTGCGCGACCGCCGCGATGAATGCCTGACCCAATGGTGCGTGGGTCAGGAGCAAAATCCCTACCATGATGTTGTATGTCCCGCTTTATTTGCCCGCCACCTGCTGTTCGACCGCGTCGATGAACATCGCGGCCACGTCGAAACCGGTCTGGTCGGTGATCTCCTGGAAGCAGGTCGGGCTGGTGACATTCACCTCGGTCAGGAAATCGCCAATCACATCTAATCCTACCAGCAACAGCCCACGCTCGGCCAGCACGGGGCCGATGGCTTCGGCGATCTCACGGTCGCGCTCGGTAATCGGCTGGGCCACGCCGATGCCGCCGGCGGCCAGGTTGCCGCGCACTTCGGTGCCTTGCGGGATGCGCGCCAGCGCGAACGGCACCGGCTTGCCGCCGATGACGAGGATGCGCTTGTCGCCCTTGACGATGTCCGGAATGTAGCGTTGCACCATAATGGTGCGCTTGCCGTTATCGGTGAGCGTTTCGATGATCGCGCCCAGGTTCATGGCGTCGTGCTTGACGCGGAAGATGCCGGTGCCGCCCATGCCGTCGAGCGGCTTGAAGATGACGTCGCCGTGCTGGGCGTGGAAGGCGCGCAGGCGCTTTTCCGACGAGCTCACCAGGGTCGGCGACGTGAATTGGCTGAACTGGCCGATCGCCAGCTTCTCGTTGTGGTCGCGGATCGCCGAAGGCTTGTTGAACACGCGCGCGCCCTGTTTCTCGGCCAGCTCCAGCAGATAGGTGCCGTAGACGTATTCCATGTCGAAGGGCGGGTCCTTGCGCTCGATGATCGCGTCGAAGCCCGACAGGCGCACGTCGTGCGCATCGTCGGCGCGGTACCAGGCGTCCGGATCGCCGGTCAGGTGGATGCGCGCCACCTCGGCGGTGACGACACCCTGCTCCAGGGCCATGTCCCGCTGCTGGAAGGCATAGACTTCATGGCCGCGTCGCGCCGCTTCGCGCATCATGGCGAAGGTCGAGTCCTTGTAGATCTTGAAGCTGGAGAGAGGATCGGCGAGGAAAGCGATTTTCATGGATGTGTCCATCGAAGGTAATGCCCACGATTTTAGCTGGAAACCCGAAACCGCGCGGCCGACCGCCCCGGCCGCAACGATGTCGGCAAGCACGCAATTCCAATTAGCAATTTGCGCCAGATCGTTCACACGCCTGAGCGCGCGCAAATCCCCTGCTTGTCGCTGCGCGACGATGGCGGCATGGACGCTCAACTTGACCACCAGGCCGACCGCGAACGCGGCGCGCATGCCTACCGCGGCTGGCATGGCGGGGCGGCGCTGGCGCGCTACGCCTGGCACCGGCCCGACGTCGTGCTGCAGCAGGGCATGCGCGCGCGCGTGCTCTCGCGCATGCTGGTGGCGACCGTCGGCACCGATCTCACCCATGTCCGGGTGGTGGATGTCGGCTGCGGCACCGGCGCCTTCCTGCGCCAGCTCATCGACTGGGGCGCCACGCCCGCCAACCTCACCGGCGTCGAACTGCAGCAGGACCGGCTCGAACTCGCCGCCCAGCGCACCGCGCCCGGGGTACGCTGGCATTGCGGCACGCTGGCAAGCCTGGCGGCCGGCAGCAGCGACCTCGTCGCGGCGCAAACCGTGTTCTCTTCCCTCCTCGATCCCGGCTTGCGCCAGCAACTCGCGGCCGACATGTGGCGCGTGCTCAAGCCCGGCGGCTGGTGCCTGGTGTTCGACTTCCGCTACAACAACCCGAAGAATCCCCACGTGCGGCGGGTTAGCCGCGAGGAGCTCGACGGTTTCTGGCCCGGCGAGCGCCAGCAATACCAGACCCTGCTGCTGGTCCCGCCCATCAGCCGCGCGCTGGCCGGCCTGCCCGCCCTGGTGACCGAGACCCTGGCCGCGGTCGCGCCACCGCTGCGCTCGCAGTTCATCTACATGTGCAGGAAAAAGCCGTAGGGTGGGCGGCTCCGCCCGGCGGGCGGCGCTCACGCGAATATTGCGCCGCCCACGCGTTCAAGGAATGGATGAACTGCCACGGCATCGCTAATGTAGGGTGGGCACCCCGTGCCCACGCGCTACGTGCGTATCCATTCTTCGTTGGCTGGAACGTATCGCCTGCTAACGCCACCCCGGCCCGGTGTGCGCCCATTGCATACTGTGCGGGCGACACATTGCCGTCTGTGACTGCCGGTTACGTGCGTAACGCGTGGGCACGGAGTGCCCACCCTACATGTCTCTACGAAAAACAATGAAAAAGGGACCGCAAGCGGTCCCTTTCCTTACCCGTTCGGCAGGCCGGATCAATACACTTCCGGATTCGGATCGGTGCGCTCCATCTCGAGCGAGGCGGCCAGCAGGCCCAGGCGCGCCACCACGCCGTAAACGTAGAAGCGGTTCGGCGCCGCCGTGCCCGGCTTGGCCTTCAGGTCCGGCACCGCGTGCTGCTGGGCGAAGGCCAGCGGCACGAACTGCGAGCCCGGCGCATTCAGGTTCTGGTCGACGCCGCGCTCGGCGTGCACGCGGTAGAAGCCGCCGACCACGTAGCGGTCGATCATGTAGACCACCGGCTCGGCGACCGCGTCGTCGATGCTTTCGAAGGTCGGCACGCCTTCCTGCACGATCAGGTCGGTCACGGCCACGCCGTCCTTGATGACCGACATCCGGGCGCGCTGCTTCAGGGTCAGGTCGCGCACTTCGCTGGCATCCTTGATCGTCGTCACGCCCATGCCGTAGGTGCCGGCATCGGGCTTCACGATCACGAAGGGCTTCTGCTCCTTCATGCCGTATTCCTTGTATTTCTTCTTGATCTTCGAGAGCAGCGACGAGACGGCGTCGGCCAGCGCCTCGGTGCCCTGGTCGTGCTCGAGGTCGACGTCGCCGACCTTGGCGTGCAGCGGGTTGACCATCCACGGGTCGATGTCGATCAGCTTGCCGAACTTCTTGGCCACCTCGTCGAGCGCCTTCAGGTGGTTGCTCTTGCGGCGCAGCGCCCAGCCCGCATGCAGCGGCGGCAGCAGCGACTGCTCGTGGACGTTTTCCAGGATCGACGGGATACCGGCCGACAAGTCGTTGTTCAGCAGGATGGTGCAGGGATCGAAGTCGGCCAGGCCGAGGCGGCGTCCGTTAGCCGAGCGCACCAGGGGCTCGACCACGAGCATGTTCCCGTCCGGCAGCGCCAGCGGCGTCGGCTGGGTGACTTCCGGCGACAGCGAGCCGAGGCGCACGTGCAGGCCGGTCTGGCGGAAGATCTGCATCAGGCGCGCGACGTTCTGCAGGTACTGCGGGTTGCGGGTATGGGTTTCGGGAATGAGCAGGAGGTTGCGGGCGTCCGGGCAATACTTGTCGATGGCCGCCATCGCCGCCTGTACGGTCAGGGGCAGCATTTCGGTGGCCAGGTGGTGGAAACCGCCCGGGAACAGGTTGGTGTCGACCGGCGCCAGCTTGTAGCCGGCATTGCGCAGGTCGACCGAGCAATAGAACGGCGGCGTATGCTCCTGCCACTCGAGGCGGAACCAGCGTTCGATGGCCGGGGTGGCATCGAGAATTTTCTTTTCCAGATCGAGCAGCGGGCCGGTCAAGGCGGTGGCGAGGTGCGGAACCATGAGTGAGGCGTCCTTATTGGCTTCTTGGCAATGAGTGCCATTATCTTGGGGCAATCCCGCCATTTTAAAGGGTAGACCTGCGTGCCCGCATACGGAACAAAAAAGGCGCCCCACGGGGCGCCTCTTCTATCGGCTCGCGGCTATCACGAATGGTACGCCCTTTCGCCGTGGCTGGTAAGGTCCAGGCCCTCGCGTTCCTGCTCTTCGGTCACGCGCAGGCCGATCACCAGGTCCACCACCTTGAAGGCGACGTAGGCGACCACGGCCGACCAGAGGATGGTCACGCCGACCGCCTCGGCCTGCACCCAGAGCTGGTGGGCGATCGAGTAGGCATCGGCGGACGGCTTGTTGGCGACGTAGTCCCAGACGCCCTGGCCGCCCAGTTCGGGCGAGGCGAACACGCCGGTCAGCAGGGCGCCGACGATGCCGCCGACACCGTGCACGCCGAACACGTCGAGCGAGTCGTCCACGCGCAGCATGCGCTTCAGGCCGTTCACGCCCCACAGGCAGACCAGGCCGCCGACCAGGCCGATGACCAGCCCGCCCATCGGGCCGACGAAACCGGCTGCCGGGGTAATCGCCACCAGGCCCGAGACCGCGCCCGAGGCGCCGCCCAGCATTGAAGGCTTGCCCTTGGTCGCCCATTCGCCGAAGGTCCAGGCAACGGTGGCGGCGGCGGTGGCCAGCAGGGTGTTGATGAAGGCCAGGGCGGCGACGTCGCCCGCTTCCAGCGCCGAGCCGGCGTTGAAGCCGAACCAGCCCACCCACAGCAGCGAGGCGCCGATCATGGTCATGGTCATCGAGTGCGGCGCCATCGATTCACGGCCGTAGCCGACGCGCTTGCCGATCACGTAGGCGCCGACCAGGCCGGCCACCGCCGCGTTGATGTGCACCACGGTGCCGCCCGCGAAGTCGAGCGCGCCCTGCTGCCACAGCCAGCCGGCGTCGGCCGTGACGCTTGCCAGCGAGGCGGCGTCAGTGATGGCGTCGGGACCGGCCCAGAACCAGACCATGTGCGCGATCGGCAGGTAGCCGAAGGTGAACCAGATCACGATGAACAGCAGCACGGCGGCAAAGCGCGCGCGCTCGGCAAAGGCGCCGACGATCAGGCCGCAGGTGATGGCGGCAAACGTGCCCTGGAAGGCGACGAAGATGAACTCGGGGATCATCGTTTCCTTGCTGAAGGTAGCAGCCATGCTGAAGACGCCGGTGGCCGGGTCGAAGATGCCGTTCAGGAAGGCGCGGTCGAAACCGCCGATGAAGGGGCTGCCGCCGGTAAAGGCCAGCGAGTAGCCGTACAGGCACCACAGCACGATGACCAGGGAGAAGATCATGAAGACCTGCAACAGCACCGACAGCATGTTCTTGGCGCGCACCAGGCCGCCGTAGAACAGGGCCAGGCCCGGGATCGACATCATGATCACCAGCAGCGTGGCGACGAACATCCAGGCGGTGTCGCCCTTGTTGATGGAGGGCGCGGCCATTGCCGGCAGGGCCAGGCCCAGGCCCAGCGCGGCGCCGAGGAGCTTGCTCGTTATCGTTTTCATTCGGGACTCCTTACAGTGCGTCGTTGCCGGTCTCGCCGGTACGGATACGGATGACCTGGTTGAGGTCGGAAACGAAGATCTTGCCGTCGCCGATCTTGCCGGTGCGGGCGGCGCCCTGGATGGCATCGATCACCTGGTCGATCACGGCGTCGTCGACGGCCGCCTCGATCTTGATCTTCGGCAGGAAATCGACCACGTACTCGGCGCCGCGGTAGAGCTCGGTATGGCCCTTTTGGCGGCCGAAGCCTTTCACTTCGGTCACCGTCATGCCCTGCACATTGATTTCGGACAGGGCCTCGCGCACTTCGTCGAGCTTGAAGGGCTTGATGATGGCGGTAATCAGTTTCATGGTGATGCCTCTTTCAGAAAGTTTTTGATACGGAAAACACGGCCGCCGACCTGCCGAGATTCTTGCCGCGCGGGCTCACATAGGCGTCGGTGTTCGCCTTGATCCAGGCGAGCGAGGCGGTGGCGACGCCGAAGTCGTAGGTCAGGCCGACCTTGTAGTCGTTGTACGAGTAGGCGCCGTTGTTCTTCACGCGCTGGCGGCCGGCATGCAGGTTCAGCATGAGCTTGTCGGCGACTTCGACGTTGGCGCCGATGTCGAGGTAGCCGCTGCCCTTGCTGTCGGCGGTGCCGAACAGGTTGCTGGTCGCATGCGAGTACTTGACGTAGGCCGGGCCGAAGCCCAGCTGGCCGTAGAGTTCGAAGGTGTTGGCGTTCGTGGGCAGGCCGTTCGACGGATACACGTAGTACAGGCCGCCCACGTCGTAGCTGATGCTGTCGGTTACCTGGCCGCGCTTGCCGGCATACAGGTCGACCTCGACGTTCGCGTCGCCGCCGGCATCGTCGATCCACTTGATGGTCGACAGCCAGGTGCCGGCGTAGAAGCCGCTCGGGCTGTGGGTGTAGTCGGCGCCACCCTGCAGGGCCGGTTCGAAGCGCGTCTGCGACAGGCCGCGGTAGCGGTATTCGCTGGTGAGCGCAGCGTTGTAGCTGATCTGGTGCGCGGGTGCGGGCGCTTCCTGTGCCCGGGCCACGTTGCTGCCAGCTACTACCAGCGTGAACGCCGCCGCGCTTGCTGCCATCCTGCTATTCATGACGATTCCCCTTCGTTATTGGAACTATTGGAACGATTACGACGATGCGGTTTACAATCTGTGCGTCATTCGGCTTACCTTTCCTTTAGCAGAATGCGTGCCAGGGGGAGAAGCGGCATCTGAGCGCCTGATTTTTCACGTAGCTGCCACACTTCTGGTTCCAATAATCACAAACGGGTGCGTCCCTGCTGCACGACGCGCCACGGCGCACCAAAGCAGGCCACGTCGCACCAGTGTGGTGCAACGGCCGGAACACTAGGACAGATGGACATGAACAACTTCTTCAACGACTTGCAGGGCAAAATCAACCAGGCCATGGAAAGCTCGCCCGCCAAGGACATCGAACGCAACGTCAAGGCGATGATGACCCAGGGCTTTTCCAAGCTCGACCTGGTAACCCGCGAGGAATTCGACATCCAGGCCCAGGTGCTGGCCAAGACCCGCGCCAAGCTGGAAGCCCTCGAGCTGCGCGTGGTCGAGCTGGAAGCACGCCTTGCCGCGCAGGCCCCGACTGCGAGCCCAGCGGCTGCTGCCCCCGGCCCGGTCCCCGGCGCCACCGACCCGGCCGCGCCGCACATCATCATCGACAAGCCCTGACCGGGCGGCGGCATTCATGCACGGGAGACGCCTACCATGAATGCAGCCGACCAATTGTCGAGAGCGCATGCGCCGCAGGAGGTCTCGCTCGACGTCCTGCGCGAAAAATATGCGAAAGGCGACGAAACGGCGATCGCCGACGTGCGCCGGCGCGTGGCAGGCGCGCTGGCCGCGCTGGAAGCACCCGAGCGGCGCGCCGCATTCGCCGAACGTTTCCTCTGGGCCCAGGAACAGGGCTTTGTCCCCGGCGGACGCATCAACTCCGCCGCCGGCCTGAACATCAAGGCCACCCTCATCAACTGTTTCGTGCAGCCGGTCGGCGACTCGGTCACCGGCTTCGAGGAGGGCTTGCCCGGCATCTATACCGCGCTCTCCGAAGCGGCCGAGACCATGCGGCGCGGCGGCGGCGTCGGCTACGACTTCAGCGCCATCCGCCCCTTCGGCAGCGTGGTGCGCGGCACCCGCTCGCGCGCTTCCGGCCCGGTGTCGTACATGGAGCTGTTCGACGCTTCCTGTAAAACGGTCGAGTCGGCCGGCGCCCGGCGCGGCGCCCAGATGGGCGTGCTGCGCATCGACCATCCCGACATCGAGCGCTTCATCGCCGCCAAGGACCTCGGGGGCCTGTCGAACTTCAACATCTCGGTCGGCGTGACCGACGCTTTCATGCGCGCGCTCGAGGCCGATGCGTCCTTCGAGCTGGTCCACCGCGCCGAACCGGGCGAAGAAGCGGCGGCGCACGGCGCGCATCGGCGCGAGGACGGCCTGTGGGTCTACCGCGCCGTGCGCGCCCGCGCGCTGTGGGACAAGATCATGCTGTCCACCTATGACCACGCCGAACCCGGCGTGCTGTTTGTCGACCGCATGAACGAGGAAAACAACCTCTGGTACGCCGAAGAGCTGCGCGCGACCAATCCCTGCGGCGAGCAGCCCCTGCCCGCCTACGGCTGCTGCGACCTCGGCTCGGTCAATCTCACCTGCTTCGTCGACCACCCCTTCGCGCCCGAGGCCCGCTTCGACTTCGACCGCATGCGCGAAGTCGCCGCCGTGGCCGTGCGCATGCTCGACCTGGTGCTCGACGCCACCGAGTGGCCGCTGCCGCAGCAGGCGCGCGAAGCCCAGGCCAAGCGCCGCATCGGCCTGGGTTTCCTGGGCCTGGGCAGCGCGCTGGTCATGCTGGGCCTGCGCTACGACGCCCACGAGGGCCGGGCCCTGGCCGCCCGCATCGCCGAGGAGCTGCGCGACGCCGCCTATGCGGCGTCAAGCGAGCTGGCGCGCGAAAAAGGCGCTTTCCCCCTGTTCGACGCCACGCGCTACCTCGAGGGCCGTTTCGTGGCGCGCCTGCCGGAGGCGCTGCGCGAAGCGATCCGTGTGCACGGGATCCGCAATTCCCACCTGCTGTCGATCGCCCCGACCGGCACCATTTCGCTGGCCTTCGCGGATAACGCCTCGAATGGCATCGAGCCGCCCTATTCCTGGACCTACCAGCGCAAGAAGCGCATGCCCGACAACAGCATGCGCAGCTACGCCGTCGAGGACCATGCCTGGCGCCTGTACCGGCGGCGCCATCCCGAGCTCGCCCCCGATGCGCCCCTGCCGGCGCAGTTCGTCACCGCGCTGGAGATGAGCGCCGACGACCACCTGCGCATGCTCGAAGCCGTGCAGCCCTTCATCGACACCGCGATCTCGAAGACGGTCAACGTGCCGGCGGACTATCCCTACGAGGACTTCCGCGACCTGTACAGCGAAGCCTGGCGCGCCGGCCTGAAAGGCCTGGCGACCTACCGGCCCAACACGGTCGTCGGCCAGGTGCTGGGCGCGGCGCCCCAGCCGGAAGCGCCGGCAATGCCGGAAGAAGACCCGCTGCGCAAGCGCTTCGAGAACCGCCCGCTGGGCGAACTGGAGTCGGTGACCTCGAAGATCGAATACGCGACCCAGGAGGGCCGCAAGACCTTCTATCTGACGGTCAGCTTCATTCGGGTCGAAGGCGTGAGCGAAGGCCAGAGCGTCACCATCGAGCGTCCTTTCGAATTCTTCATGCCGGCCGGCCAGCGCACCGACGGCCAGCAATGGATCACCTCGTCGATGCGCCTGCTGTCGATGCTGGCGCGCGCCGGCGGGCCGATCGCCAAGGCGCTGGCCGACATGCGCGACGTGGTCTGGGAAAAGGGTCCGGTGCGCTGCGGGACGCTCACGCGCGAAGACGGCGTGGAAGTGCCGGTGTTTCATGATTCCGAAGCGGCGGCGGTCGGCTTCATGCTGCAGCGGATGCTGGTCCGGCGCGGCTTTCTCGACAACCAGGGCAACCAGGTGCCGGTGGCGCAGCTGGCGCGCCAGCTGGCGGCGCGCGGCGATGTGGTGGTGCCGCCAGCGCCGGCGGCCCTGGCGCCTGCGGCGCAGGCAGTCTCCTCCCCATCGGCCGCCAAGTGCCCGGAGTGCGGCGCCCGGGCCCTGCGCAAGCTCGACGGCTGCACGCGCTGCGACAACTGCCAATATGTCGGGGAATGTGGCTGAGATAGCGTTCAGGCGGACCGATGCGGTGATAACATCATGTCATCGGCAGCTACATGAGCACCTGAATGACGATCGAGCGAATTTCCTGCGCACCTGGTAACGGAATCAATGAAGACCTTGTGGCCGTCTTCGAGACGGACGGCCTGCTCGACCTGCTCGTCGTCGATGGCGCGACCTCGGTCGCCGACCGGGATTACGTCGACGCGCAGGTGGGCGGCGTCGCCTGGTTCGTCCAGTCCTTTGCCGGCGAGCTCGCGCGCACCATCGATGCCGCGCGCTCCCAGGCCGACAGCGTGCGCCTGGCGGTGCACGCCGTGCGCCGCGCCTATGCCGACAGGACGGCCGGCCGGGAGGTCCCGCTCTATGCCCACCCGCTTGCCGCGATGACGTGGATCCGCATCCGCGACAGGAACGGCTGCTCCGAAGCGTCCCTGTACTGCCTGGGCGACTGCAAAGCCTTCGCCATCGGCGCGGATGGCAAGGTCGCCGACCTCGACCCTTACGAGAATCCCTTCGAGACGGTGGTGCAGGACGCGGTGGCGCAGCTCGGCGCCGAAGGCATCGTCGACCCCGTGCTGCGGCGCCAGCGCCTGCTGCCGCTGCTGCGCGCGCGGCGCGAGGACCAGCATGCATCGCCCAGCCCCACGGTGCTGTGCCTGGCACCGCAAGGCGAATTCAGCGCCCGCGAAATGACCGTGCGGCTGGCGCCTGGCACAGCCGTGCTGGCGATGAGCGATGGATTCTACCGGCTGGCCGATCCCTACCGCCTGATGACCCAGGACGAGCTGGCGCGGCGCTGCCGGGCCGAGGGCCTGGACAAGTTGATGCGCGAACTGCGCGCCTTCGAGACGGCGCGCGCCGGCGGCGCCGCGCTGGCCGTCAAGAATGCGGACGATGCCTCCGCTATCATGTGGATTCCCCCGGCCTTGAACATCGACCAGCGCGAGCGGACAGCGCCGACAGCAGAGGATCAGCCTTGAACACCACCATGAAACACCTCGCCGCCACCTGCCTGTGCCTCGGGCTGGCCGGCCTGAGCGCTCCGCTGGCGGCGCAGGAAGCCCGGCGCGAAGCGCGCATCGTCGTCGTCAACGTCGAACGCCTCCTGAACGAATCCGCCTACGCCCAAACGGCGGCAAAACGCATCGAAGCCGACTTCGGTCCGCGCCAGCAGCAAATCCAGGCCGACCTGCGCCGCTTGCGCGACATGTCGGACAGGCTGGCACGCGACACGCCGCGCCTGAGCGAGCGCGAGCACATCGTGCGTTCGCGCGAAGTCGGCGAGCTCGAACGCATGGTCCGACGCGAGCAGGCGAAATTCCAGGAAGACCTGGCCGAACGCAAGCTGAAGGAGCGCACGCTCATGGTGGCGCGCATCAACGAGGCCATCGCGACCATCCGCCAGCAGCAGGGCATCGAACTGGTCCTGACCAGGACCATCTGGCACCGGCCGGACATCGATGTGACCGACAAGGTCGCGCGCATGCTCGGGAAGTAAGCCGGGATAATTTCACCCGGGTGTTATTGCCTTGGCGTTTTTATCCGGGTAATATTGGAGGCATGCACGCGTCCGTGCTCCTTTGTTAAATGGAGAAATCATGCTGCCTACCCATTGCATTGCCTTCGCTGGAACCGCACTCCTGGCCAAGGGTCCCCTGCCCGACGTCGTGCGCGCCGTGAAGCGCGCCCTCGACAACGGCGCCGAGCAGTCGATCGCCATCCTCGACCTGGTGACCAGCCGTCCGGTCGAGATCAATTTCATCGGCACCGAAGAAGAAGTGCTGCAACGCCTGCCGCGCATGCAGCCGCGTGCCGCCGGCCGTCCGAAGCTGGGCGTGGTCGCGCGTGAAGTGACCTTGCTGCCGCGCCACTGGGAATGGCTGTCCTCCCAGCCGGGCGGCGCTTCGGTCGCGCTGAGGAAGCTGGTCGAGCATGCCTCGCGCGACGCCCGCCAGGCCGACCTGATGCGCGAAGCGCGCGATTCGGCTTACCGCTTCATGCACGAGCTGGCGGGCGACGAGCCGGGCTTCGAGGAAGCCTCGCGCGCGCTGTTCGCCGGCGACGCGGCGCGCCTGAAGGAGCTGGTGGCCGGCTGGCCGGCGGGCGTGCGGGACCATCTGCTCGAACTGGCGCAGCCGGCTTTTGCGGCGACGGACGAAGCGCAAGCCTGAGTGTTCGCTCCAGCCCGGATCCCTGTCAGTGTCTTGACATGAAGGCTGAACTCGCTCAGCCTGTGGTGTTCAAATACCAATGCTCCGGCGGGCTGCCCCGGAGCAGATAACGACTGGAGCGATCATGGAGACGAACACGCACGACAACATCAGCCCGGATGCGCGAGCCGGGGAAATGCCGGCCCCGGCGCTGATCGATGCCCGCATCGCAGAGCTGGCGGGCTGGCGCGGCGAGACGCTGGCCCGGGTGCGCGCACTCATCAAGCAGGCGCTGCCGGACGTGGTCGAAGAATGGAAGTGGAGCGTTCCCGTCTGGTCGCATGCGGGCATCCTCTGCACCGGCGAGGCCTACAAGAAGGCCGTGAAGCTGACCTTCCCCAAGGGCGCTGCGCTGGACGACCCCGCCGGCCTGTTCAACGCCAGCCTGGAGGGCAATGTCCGGCGCGCCATCGACATTCCCGAAGGCGGCGCCATCGACGAAGAGGCGTTCAGGACGCTCATCCGCGCCGCCGCCGCGCTGAACGCCGCTTCCGCGACCAAACGCAAGAAGGCTTGATGCCGATGCACGTTGCGATCCCGACGCTGCAGACCGAAAGGCTGCGCCTGATCCCTCCCGGCCCTGCGGCGGATGCGCTGTACCAGCGCTTCTACACGGATGTGGAAGCGTCCGCTTTCTATGGCGGCCCCTTGAGCCCGCAAGCTGCATGGATGCGGCTTGCGGCCGACCTGGGCTGCTGGCAACTGCAAGGCTTCGGCGTCTGGGTGGTCCAGCGGCGCGAGGACGATGTCCTGCTCGGCGTGTGCGGTTTCTGGCAGGGACGCGCCTGGCCGCGTGAGCTGACCTGGTGGCTCTTGCCGGCGGCGCGGGGCCAGGGGTACGCACAGGAAGCGTCGCGTGCGGCGATCCGCCACGCCTACGAGCACTTCGGCTGGGACGCGGTCGAGACCTATATGAAAGACGACAACACCGCAGCCCGCGCACTGGTGCTGCGCCTGGGCGCCGAGCAGGTTGGCCGGCAACGCTTCCCGGACGGACTGGAGCGCGACCTGTTCCGTTTTCCCCGGCCCTGATGCGGCGAGCGGCGCGCCGCCTTCCGGCAGACCAGCGATAATCGTCGTACACTCACGCGCTTTACCTACACGGGCACATACTTACATGTTGGACTTCGACAGCGTTCCGCTGGAATTTTTTCAGGATTATCCCGAACCGGGCGTCAATTTCATCGACGTCGGCTGCATTTTCGATAACCCTGAGCATTGGCGCCTTGCCATCGACACCCTGCACGCGCGGACCGATGAATTGCACTTCGACTTCATCCTGGCCATGGATGCGCGCGGCTTCATGATCGCCGGCGCCCTTGCCCTCAAGCACAAGGTCGGCTTCGCCATGGCGCGCAAGGCGGGCAAACTGCCCGGCAAGGCGATCAGCATCGATTACAAGCGCGAATACGGCAGCGCGACCATCGAGATCCAGCCGGAACGCATCAAGGGCCAGCGCGTGCTGATCGTCGATGACGTGCTGGCCACCGGCGGCACCATCGAGGCGGCCGCCGCCCTGCTGCGCCAGATCGGCAAAGAGGTCGTCGGCGCGGCGGCCCTGTTCGATATCGCTTTCTTCAAGGACAAGCGCGCCCTGACGATGCCGGTCGTGAGCTTGCGCGACGTCTGAGGCTCCCTGTTGGCGCCTGAGCCTGGACAGGACGCAGGCTTGGGTGCGCTCAACAAACAATCTCCGAAGCGGTGCCACCATCCTGCGAGTCCTCACTCGTCAGGAACCCCATGAGCCTCGCCGTCTTGCGCAGCCGTGCCCTCGCCGGCATGGAAGCGCTGCCCGTCAGTGTCGAAGTGCATCTGGCAAATGGCCTTCCCAGTTTCACGATCGTCGGTCTGCCGGACGCCGAAGTGCGCGAAGCCAAGGACCGGGTGCGCGCAGCCTTGCAGAACGTCGGTTTCGAGATTCCCGCGCGGCGCATCACGATCAACCTGGCGCCGGCCGACCTGCCGAAGGAATCGGGCCGCTTCGATCTGCCGATGGCCTTGGGCATCCTGGCGGCATCCGGCCAGATCCCCTCGAAGGAACTCGACAAGTATGAATTCGCCGGCGAGCTGTCGCTGTCGGGCCAGTTGCGCCCGGTGCGCGGTGCGCTGGCCATGACCTTCGCCATTCAGCGCAGCGGCGCCGGCGGCAGCCGCGCCTTCATCCTGCCGAAGGCGAACGCCGACGAGGCCGCGCTTGTCACCGACGCCCGCGTCTACCCTGCCGACACGCTGCTGCAGGTGTGCGCCCACTTCGCCGCGACCGAAGACAATGCCCGTCTCCCGCGCTACAGCAAGGACGCTCCGGTGCAGGCGCCGCGCTATCCCGACTTCTCCGACGTGAAGGGGCAACTGCACGTGAAGCGGGCGCTCGAGATCGCCGCGGCCGGCAGCCATTCGATCCTGCTGGTCGGCCCGCCCGGCGCCGGCAAAAGCATGCTGGCCTCGCGCTTTCCCGGCCTGCTGCCGCCCATGACGGACGAGGAGGCGCTCGAAGCTGCCGCCGTGCACTCGCTGACCGGCAGGTTCTCCGCCGAACAATGGCGCGCCCGGCCGTTTCGCAGTCCTCACCATACGAGCTCCGGCGTCGCCCTGGTCGGCGGGGGCAATGTGCCGCGCCCCGGCGAGGTCTCGCTCGCGCACTGCGGCGTCCTGTTCCTGGACGAGCTTCCGGAATTCGACCGCAAGGTGCTGGAGGTGCTGCGCCAGCCGCTGGAGTCCGGCCGCATCACCATTTCCCGCGCCGCCCACCAGGCCGATTTTCCCGCACGCTTCCAGCTCGTGGCCGCCATGAATCCCTGCCCCTGCGGGTGGTATGGCCACCCTTCCGGCAAATGCCATTGCACCAACGAGGCGGCGCAGCGCTACCAGGACCGTATTTCCGGTCCCCTGCTCGACCGCATCGACATGCAGATCGAGGTGAGCGCGATGGCGCCGGATGCGATGAGCGCGCAGGCCGACGGCGAAAGCACGGCCGACATCGCCGCCCGCGTGACCGGCGCGCACGCGCTGCAGATCGCGCGCCAAGGGAAACCGAACCAGCGCCTGACGACGCATGAGATCGACCGGTTCTGCGCGCTCGACAAGGCCAGCGACCGCACCCTGCGTGCGGCAATGGCGCACATGAACTGGTCGGCCCGGGCCTACCACCGGGTGCTGAAGGTGGCCCGCACGATCGCCGACCTGGCGCAGTCGGCGGCGATCGGGCCGGCGCACATGGCCGAAGCCGTCCAGTACCGGCGCGGGCTGCGTGAAAGGTAGCCCTGGCATCGCCGCTTTGTTACCATCAAGGCATGCGAAAAAATAAACTTACCGCAACACTGGTGATGGCGGCCGCGCTGCTGGCCGGCTGCAATCCGACCTATAACTGGCGCGACTACCGCAGCCCGGATGCGCCCTACCAGGTGATGTTTCCGGCCAAGCCGGCGACGCACACGCGCAGCGTCGACCTGAACGGCATGAAAGTCGAGATGACCATGACCGCCGCCGAGGTCGAAGGCGTCATGTTCGCGGTCGGTAGCGGCGTGGCGCCGGATCCGGCGCAGGCCAAGGCGGCCGTCGATGCGATGCGCACGGCGATGCTGCGCAATATCAACGCGACGGTGCAGCGGGAAAGCGCCAGCGCCGCCAGCAGCGGGACGCCTGACAGCGAGCGCAAGAGCGTCGACATCGACGCGACCGGCACAGGCAGGGGCGGCCCGATGAGACTGACCGGGCACTTCGAGTCGCGCGGCACGCGCTTCTACCAGGTCATCGTGCTGGGACCGGAGAAAGACGTGGCGGCCGAGCAGTCCGAGCAGTTCGTCAAGTCGTTCACGCTGCTGTGATGCCCGACTCCCCCGCCCTTCTCCTGGCCGACTTGCACAAGGCCTTCGGCCGCCCGGCCGTCGACGGTCTCAGCCTCTCCGTGCGGCGCGGCGAACTCTACGCCCTGCTGGGTCCGAACGGGGCGGGCAAGACGACCACGCTGCGCATGGTGGCCGGGCTGCTGGCGCCGGATGCCGGCCTCATCGAAGTCAACGGGGTCGACGTGGCGCGCGATCCCGCCGGCGCGAAACGCACGATGGCCTACCTGCCCGACGATCCCATGCTGTACGGGAAGCTGAAGCCCACCGAATACCTCGAATTCGTCGCCGGCCTGTGGGGCGTCGACGCCGCGGCGGCCGAGCCGCGTGCGCGCCGCCTGCTGGACTGGCTGGATCTGAGCAAGCACGCGCACGAACTGACCGAAGGCTTTTCGCGCGGGATGAAGCAGAAGCTGGCGCTGGCCGGTGCGCTGATCCACGAGCCGCAACTGCTGATCCTGGACGAGCCGCTCACCGGACTCGATGCCGGGGCGGCGCGCCAGGTCAAGGACCTGCTGCAGTCGCATGTCGGGGGCGGCGGCACCGTCATCCTGACCACGCATATCCTGGAGGTGGCGGAGCGCCTGGCCCAGCGCATCGGGATCATCCAGCACGGCCGCCTGATCGCCGAGGGCACGCTGGACGAACTGCGCGAGCGGACGGCGGCGCAGACGCTGGAGGACATGTTCCTGCAACTGACGGGGCAAGCTTGAGCGCGCGCCCCGGCAGCGCCTGGTGGCTGCTGCGGCACGAGCTGCGCATGTTCTGGTACACGGCGCTGGCTTCGGCCAGCCCGAAGCAGCCGCGTCGCTTCCACTGGAAGCTGGCGACGCTCGGACTGGGCATGTGGCTGCTGTTTCATGCAGGCGCCTACTTCCTGTTGAGGCAAGCCGTGCCGGGTGAGGGCCCGCCGCCGCACGCGCTCGTCGTCGCCGCAAGCGCGATCCTGCTGGCGACCTTCCTGTTCATGCTGTCGGGCGCGCTGAAGTCCAGCGTCGAGGTCTTGTTCGACCGGGGCGACATGGACCTGCTGCTGTCCTCGCCCCTGCCCTCGCGCAGCATCTTCACGGTCCGGCTCGCGGGCATCGCGGTCAAGGTCGCGGCCGTCTACCTCTTTTTCCTGACGCCGCTGGCCCATGTCGGCGTGTTGCTGGGGCAGCCGCGCTGGCTGGCGGCCTATCCGGTCCTGCTCGGCATGGCGGCGATCGCCGCTTCGATAGCCATGCTGCTGACGCTCGGCCTGGTGCGCTGGCTCGGTGCGCGCCGCACGCGGGTGGTGGCGCAAGTGCTCGGTGCGATCGCGGGCGCGCTGCTGTTCGTGCTGTCGCAGTTGCCGAACATGATGGGCATGGGCCAGCCCGACCGGGAAGCCGACCTGGTCCGCATCCTCGGGGCGGGCGGCGGAATTGATTCTGCCAGCATGTTCTGGCTGCCCGGACGGGCGGCGCTGGGCGATCCGCTGGCGGTCGCGGCGCTGGCCGCAGTGGCGGTGCTAGCTTTCTGGCTCACGGTCGCCCTGACCCATCGCAGCTTTACGCGCGGTTTGCAACTGGCGGCCGGCAGCGGACACGCGGCGCGAGCGGCAACCGGCGTGCTGCGCTTCCGTTTCGGGCGCAGCCTGTTCGCGGTCCTCATCAGGAAGGAGTGGCAGCTCATCCTGCGCGACCCGCACCTGATCTCACAGGTACTGTTGCAGCTGCTGTATCTGCTGCCGCTTGCCTTCCTTGCCTTTCGCAACGAAGGGCCGCAGCCGATGGCGCTGGGCGCCGGGTTGACAATGCTGGCCGGGTCGCTCAGCGCGTCGCTGGCGTGGATCGTCCTCCTCGCCGAGGATGCGCCGGACCTGCTGCAGTCCTCGCCGGCACAGGCGGGCACGATCCGCAACGCCAAGCTCCTTGCCGCCCTGGGGCCGGTGCTGGTGCTGGTGGGCGTGCCGGTGCTCTGGTTTGCGCTCGCCGAGCCGCTGGCGGGCGCCCTCGCTGCGTTCACGGTCGGCGGCGTCAGCCTTGGGGCGGCCCTGATCGTGATGTGGACCGGCACAGCAGGCACCCGCGACAAGTTCACCGCGCGCGGACAGCGCAATGGATTGGGCGTGGTCCTCGAGCTGTGTAACGTCCTCGGCTGGGGTGCGCTTGCGTTTCTCTTGCCGCTGGCTGCCGGCATGGCGCAACCCGGCCCTGGCATATTGCTCGGCATCGCGGCCGCCGCCGTGGTAGCGCTGGGCATGCCGGGCCTGGCCTGGTTATTTCGGCGCCATTCACGCTAGCGGACGCGCGTGGGATGCCCCATAATGGGTACTCGTGTTATCGTTTAGTCACGACGCTAACAAAACGAGTACGCATATGCTAATCACTTTCAAAAGCAAAGCTTATCCTGACGTGATGATGTACCAGGAGCATGCCAAGCGCATCCTCGACCTGCTCAACAAGGAGCCGGAGATGGGTGTCATCACCTCGGAAGAGGCGAGCCGCGCAGTCCAGCTGCTGGAACACGAAATCGAAGAGAGCCGCAAGCACCCGTCCACCGACGAAGTGGAGCAGGACATCAAGGCGCACCGCGTGGATGAGGACGATCCCGAGCATGAACAGGTCGAGGTCGTCAGCTTTTCGACCCGAGCCTATCCCATGCTGGAAATGCTGCGCGCAGCACGTGACCAGCACTGCGATATCCTCTGGGGCGTGTAACGCGCCAGGCTGGCCTGGCAGCCCGGCTGCCCAGCCGCGGATTGCATGAAACAAAAAGGAAGCGCTTGCGCTTCCTTTTTGCTTTATACGGTGGGCCTTCGTGGTGCCGGCATTTAGCAGTCGCAGCTGTCCACGCTGTCTCACCGCTGATGACCTGCGGCTGAACAGTTTTATTGGGTGATGAGCCTGCGTCCTGAGAAGAATGTGGACGCCTGAAACCACGGAACCGTAGGGTGGGCTCGTCATTGAGGCCACTGGCCTCAATGACCCCACGCCGTCGCACCGCTTGCCAGGCTCGCGGCGTGAAGCGAAAACCGGACGTGGAAAAGGACAGGCCCAAAGCAAAAAACCCCGCAGAGATCACTCTGCGGGGTTTTTCATATAACTAGCCTGACGATAACCTACTTTCACACTGGTTGCAGCACTATCATCGGCGCAAAGTCGTT
>JBFLZJ010000026.1:0-67261 GCA_040755875.1 Pseudomonadota bacterium
GGCCTTCGCCGCGCTCTTCGTTACCGGCTTTTTGATGGCGGCCGCGTCCGCCGCGGCGGCTTTCGAGGCTGTCGAGGCTTTCGGCGCGCTCTTGACTGCCGCGCCGGCGGACGCGCGCGCGCCCGACTTTGCCCGCGCCGCGCCGCTGGCGGCGGCGGCTTCGGGAACCGATTTTCTGGTCATTAGGTATTCCACTGCTTAAACAAGGTAAACAATATAGTCGATCATACGCATTCCCGGTAGGGCGTTCCGCAGTCCGGGCCGGTTTCCATGCCGGTTTGCGCGCCCGCCTGCGCGTCCATGTGCGCGCGCAGGTGCAGCTCGCGGATGACGCCGGCGCGCAGTCCCGCCTGGACCGGCAGCACCGCATCGATGCCGAGTTCCTCGACCAGCGCCAGCAGCATGGCCAGGCTGCCGGCGACCTGGGCCGCCCGTCCCGGCTGGGGCCAGCGCGCCGCGATGCGCGCCAGGCCGCCGTCCTCGATCAGGGCGCGGCGCAGCGCATACAGCCGGCCCGCATACAGCGGACGCGAGGCCGGCAGCAGCTCTCCCGCCAGTTCGGCCAGCACGCGCACGCTGCCCGACGCCCCGTAGGCGTGTTCCCAGCCGCGCATCCCGGGCGCCGCGCCGGCGTCGGCGAAGCGGCTGCGCGAGGATTCCAGCGCGGCATCGAAGGCGCTTGGGGCGAAGCCCTCGCCAAAGAAGGCCAGGCCGTGGCGCAGCGCGCCCACGCCGAAGGACTGCACGCGCGCCACCCGCTCGCCGCACCCGGCCGCCACTTCGGTCGAGCCGCTGCCGATATCGAGCACCAGCCGGCGCTGCGCCGTATCGCCCAGGGCGGCGGCAACACCGAGGTAGACCAGCCTGCCTTCTTCTTCGGGACCGATGACCTCGACCGGATGACCGATGGCCGCTGCCGCGGCCGGCACGAAGACCGGCGCATTGCGCGCCACCCGCAGCGCGGCGGTCGCCACCACCCGCACCGCGCGCGGTCGCCAGAGTTCCAGCGCCATGCGGAACTGGCGCAGGCAGGCGAGCGCGCGCCGCATCGCGTCGGGACTGAAAGCCCCGCTGGCGTCGAGTTCGGCGCCCAGGCGGATCGGTTCGTTCAGGGTGGCGAGCACGCGCACGGCGCCGCCGGCGCAGCTTGCCACGTGCAGGCGGAAGCTGCCTGAAGCGAGTTCCACGGCGGCGTAGAGGGGCTCCGCGTCGGGCGAGATGGTCATCGAAGTCTGCTCTGGTCGAATGAGCAGGCAGTATGGCGGGGGTTTGTGACGGGGCGATGACGGGGGCGCTCATGCGCAGCGCAAGCGGCGCCGTGCTCGTTGCGGATGACCTTGCCGCCAACGATCGCCGCGTGGGCGGCGCATCGGCTCCGCTTGCCGTTGTCAGAGTCGGCTCCGTGTACGTTCCGGACGAACGTGCCGCCAACGATCGCCGCGTGGGCGGCGCATCGGTTGCGGCTGTTCAGCCAGCGGCGGTCGAGCCGCCCACCCTACGGGCCTGCCGGTCTTGGCGCGACGTGGATGCGGTTGCGGCCGGCGGCCTTGGCGGCGCGCATGGCTTCGTCGGCGCGCTGCAGCAGGGTGACGTTGCTGTCGTCGGGACGGATGGTGGTGACGCCGAAGCTCGCGGTCATCGAGATCATGGCGCGCTCGGTCTTCACCGGCGTGGTCTCGATCGCGCCGCGCATGCGTTCGGCGACGATCGCCGCTTCCTCCAGGCCGGTGCGCGGCAGCAGCACCGCGAACTCGCCGCCGACCAGGCGCGCGAGCTGGTCGCTGTCGCGCAGCGCCCGCTTGCACAGCCCGGCCACGTGGCGCAGCACGACGTCGCCGGCCGGGTGGCCGTAGCCGTCGTTGACGCGCTTGAAGCCGTCGAGGTCGAGCACGACCAGCGCGGTCGGCAGGCCGGGGCGGCGCGCCAGCGCCATCCAGGGCGCCAGGGTATTGAAGAAGCCGCGCCGGTTCGGCGCGTCGGTGACGGTGTCGACGGTCTCGAGGCGTTCGAGCTCGGCCTGCAGGCGTTCGCGCGCCAGCAGCAGGCAGCCGAAGCCGCTCACCAGCATCAGCAGGTAGAGGGCGGCGCTCGAGAGCTGGCGTAGCAGGTCGTGCGAGAGCCAGCGCCAGCCGTCGGGCGTGACCAACACCAGGATGCCGCGCGCGGCCACCACCAGCGCCAGCAGGGCCGTGACGATGGCCAGCGCGCGCTGCAGCATGGTGGCGGCGCGCCAGCCCTGGGCCAGCGCGGCGCTCGAGCCCAGGTAGAAGCCGCCAAGCAGCAGCAAGGCGGCCAGGTTGCGCAGGCCGATGTCGTCGATCAGGTAGCAGACCAGGAACACGGCGACCGCGACCACGGCCAGCGGCACCATGGTGCGGCGCCAGCGTGTCTTGCCCACCATCTCCCACAAGGCGCCGCTTTCCAGCGCGACGCCGCCGATCAGCAAGGCCCAGCCTGCCGGCAGGGCCAGCGGCTCGGGCACCACGCGCGCTCCGCCCAGGGCCAGCAGCACCCAGGCCGCCGCCTGCACCTGCTTGGACAGGCCCCAGGAAGCCAGCGCCGGGGGGCGCGGCGCGCCGTAGTCGAAGAAGAACAGGACGCTGCACAGGGCCAGGTTGCCCAGTGCCAGCACCAGCACCATCGTGGTCGAATCGAGGTTCAGCATCGGCTCTCTTTAGTATTCATGTTCGACGTTGACGGTGCCGTCGCCGACCCGGCTGGCCCAGGCCCGCGCCCAGCATTCGCGGTCGAGCTCGCCCGGCGTCTCGTTCCAGAACACGATCAGGGTGCCCTTGTGGTCGTGCAGCTGGGTCACCCGCTCGACGAAACCGGCGTTGCCGGCGCTGTCGGCCAGCGCCATCGCATACCCGTAAACGCGGTTGAGCCGCTCGATGCGGTCGGGCTCGGTCAGGCTGTTGGTGGCGGTGATCGTCGGGTGATCCAGGAACATAAGCACTCCGTATGGCGGCAAGGGCCAGCTTATCAGAATTTAATGCCTGCGAACAAGGCGAGTCCCCTCCGGAAAGCGACCCTGGACGGCCGCGCCGGCGCGCCGCTTCCGGCGAACGATTCCGGCCCGCGGCGCTCATCGCTATACTGGCGCCATGCCCATCGACTCCGAGCCTACCGAGCCGCAGGTGCGCCAGGGCGCGCCCCTGGTGCGCACGCGCGGCAACCGCCGCACCCTGGAGTTCCAACCCGGCGACATCCAGAGCGAGATGCTGTTATCGAAGCCCGACGCCCTGGTGCTCGATTATGCGCGCGCCATGATGTGCTTCGCCCTCTTCGTTCCGGAGCCGCGCCACATCCTGATGGTGGGCCTGGGCGGCGGCTCCCTGGTCAAGTTCTGCCACCGCCACCTGCCGCGCACGCGCATCACCGTGCTCGAGATCAGCGCCGAGGTGATCGCCCTGCGCGACCAGTTCCTCGTCCCGCCCGACGACGCGCGCCTGCGCATCGTGCATGCCGACGCCGCCGACTACATCGCGGCCGCCCCCGCCAGCGCCGACGTGATCCTGGTCGACGGCTTCGACGCCGCCGGCATGCCCCAGGCCCTGGGCACGGCCAGCTTCTACGGCGCCTGCCGGGGCGCCCTGCGCGACGGCGGCGTGCTGGTGGCCAACCTGCTCAGCTACGATCCCCAGTATGCGGCGCTGCGCGCGCGCGTCCAGGCCGCCTTCGGCGGGCGGGTCTGCCAGTTCGAGGGCATCGCCGGCAACAACCATCTCCTGTTCGCGCTGCGGGTTCCGGCCCGGCTCGCGCCGGGCTCGGCCCTGGAGCGCGCGGCGGACCGGCACGCCCGCCTGGCGGGCTGGCGCGGCCTGCGCCTGCCCTGGCTGAACCGCCTGCTGGCGCGCCTGGTGGTGGCCTGGCTGGCCCGCCGTCCTGTGGGCGGGTGACGACAGCGGCGCGGCGCCGGGGCCGGGGGCGCGGAAGTGTTTGCCGAAAGGCGCCGATGTATGACACACTTCGGGGCTTTGGTGCCTTTGGGCAAGCAAATTACTCTTCTGGAACAGTACATGGTGCGTCGCCTGTCGTTTTCCCTCACCCGTGCCGCCGTCCTCACCTTCGGGGCCGGCCTTGCTGCCTCGTGTGCGCTGTTCGTCGGCGTGAGCCATCTCGAATACGACAACCTCGCCCTCTCCTTCAGCCAGCGCGCCGACCAGCGCGTGGCCATGGTGCGCCAGGGCCTGCACGACGCAGTCGAAGTGGTGACGGTCACGAACCAGCTGTTCAGGCTCGGCGCGCCGGTGACGCGCGAGCAGTTCCACGATTTCACCTCGCCCCTGCTGCAGCGCCATCCCTACATCAAGGCCTTCAACCTGCACCGCCTGGTCGGCGACAGCGAGCGCGCCGCGGTCGAAGCCGAACTGCGCCAGGCGGCGCCGGGCAGCTTCATCAGCGAAGTGCGCGACAGCGTGCGCGTGCCGGCCGAAAGGCGCGAGGGCTACAACGTCGTCTACTACCTCGAGCCGATGGCCGGCAACGAGCCGGCCTTCGGCTTCGATTCGAACAGCCGCCCCGAGATCCGCGACGCGGTGGCGCGCGCCCGCGCCCAGGGCCGCGCCGTCGCCAGCGACCTGTTCCCGCTGGTCCAGGACGCCCATCCGCAGCCGAGCTTCCAGCTCGTCATGCCGCTGTTCGACCGCACCGGCAAGCAGACCGGCGACACCACCATCGTCGTGCGCGCGCGCGAGCTGGTGCACAACGCCCTGGCCAGCGCCAACCTGCTGGGCGACAAGCAGATCGTGATGTCGGTCTACGCCTCGGCCAGGCCCGATCCGGCCAGCCTGGTCTTCACCACCCGCGTCGAGGACGCGCCGGCGCCGCGCGACACCATGGCGGACTGGATCGCGCCCGAACACCGCTCCAGCCTGGTGCGCACGCTCGACGCCGCCGGCCGCCCCTGGCTGGTGGAAGTGACGGCCCTGCCGCGTCCTTTCGCGGCCGATCACCTGGCTTCGCTGGCGATCCTGGGCGGCGGCATCCTGCTGAGCCTCCTGACCGCGGCCTGGGTCCAGGCGGCCGGCATGCGCACCCGCCGCGTGCAGCAACTGGTGCGCAAGCGCACGGCCGACCTGAAGCGCACCAACCGGCGCCTGGTCGACGACATGGTCGCGCGCGAGCGCACCGAGAAGGCCCTGCAGCAGAGCGAGCAGCGCTTCCGCCAGCTGGTGGCCATGTCTTCGGACTGGTACTGGGAGCAGGACCGCAACTACCGCTTCACGATGATCACCGGCGGCTTTGCCGAAAAGGCCGGCGTGACGGTCGAGCGCGTGCTCGGCAAGACGCGCTGGGAATACATGGAGGGGCTGGCCGACACCGAGCCGGGGCGCGCCCACATCGCCCAGGTCAAGGCGCACGAGGCCTTCAACGACTTCGAGTACCAGGTCCTCGACGACAACGGCGACACGCGCTGGTTCCTGGTCAGCGGCCAGCCGGTGTGCGACGAGCAGGGCAACTTCCAGGGCTACCGCGGCACCGGCTCCGACATCACGGCGCGCAAGCTCACCGAGCAGCGCGTGCACCACGTGGCCCAGCACGACGTGCTGACCGGCCTGCCGAACCGTTCGCTGCTGCAGGACCGCCTCGGCCAGGCCGTGGCCTATGCCACCCGCAGCGGCAATCCGGTCTGGGTCATGCTGATCGACCTCGACCGCTTCAAGTTCGTCAACGACAGCATGGGCCACAAGGCCGGCGACGTGCTCCTGATGACGGTGGCGGCGCGCCTGCGCTCCTCCCTGCGCGATTCGGACACGGTGGCGCGCCTGTCGGGCGACGAATTCGTGGTCATCCTCTCCGAGCATGGCGAACAGCAGCTCACCGCCGACATCGTGCAGCGCGTGATGGATGCGGTGGCCCAGCCGGTCATGCTCGGCACCAAGGAATTCTTTGTCACCTGCAGCATCGGCGTGGCCGTCTACCCGAGCGAGAGCACGCCGGCCGACGCCCTGATCGAACACGCCGACATCGCGATGTACCGCGCCAAGAAGCTGGGCCGCAACAACTTCCAGTTCTACACCCCGGCGATGAACGAGGAGTCGCTGGAACGCGTGCGCATCGAAAGCGCCCTGCGCAACGCCCTCGAGCGGGAAGAGTTCGTGCTGTACTACCAGCCCCAGCTCGACATCAAGAGCGGCAGGATCGTCGGCATGGAAGCGCTGATCCGCTGGCAGCATCCGGAGCTGGGCATGGTGCCGCCGGGGCGTTTTGTCAGCATCGCCGAGGAGACCGGGCTGATCGTGCCGATCGGCGCCTGGGTGATGCGCACCGCCTGCGCCCAGAACAAGGCCTGGCAGGACGCCGGCTTCGAGAAGCTGCGCGTGGCCGTGAACCTGTCGGCGCGCCAGTTCGGCGCCGCCGACCTGATCGAGAGCATCGAGCAGGTGCTGAACGACACCGGCCTCGACCCCAGATACCTGGAAATCGAGCTCACCGAAAGCCTGTTCATGAGCGACGTCACGCCGGCGGTGGAACTGCTGCACCGGATGAAGGCCCTGGGAGTGAACCTGTCGATCGACGACTTCGGCACCGGCTACTCCAGCCTGTCCTACCTGTCGCGCTTCCCGATCGACGTCTTGAAGATCGACCGCTCCTTCGTCGCCGACATCACGCGCGACGCCAACGACGAAGCGATCGTCACCTCGATCATCGCGCTGGCGCACAACCTGAAGCTGGCCGTGATCGCGGAGGGCGTGGAAACGGGCGAGCAGCTCGACTACCTGCGCCGCCACGGCTGCGACGAGATCCAGGGCTATTACTTCAGCCGTCCGGTGCCGGCGGCCGAATTCGAGCAGCTGCTGGTGGAAGGCCGCGGCCTGGCGCCGAGCACGCCCCACGCGGCCGAGCTCGACCCGGCCGAGGCCTGACAGTGTTGATGGGACTATCTTTGTAGTAATTTCTACATCGTTACTCTACAATGCAATGTCTGTATTGCAATTGATGGAGCTGATGAAGATGGAAGAAGTGCAAGGCCTCTCGCCGACGGTGGCGCGGCCGCGGGTAATCCGCACCGACCTGCGCACGCGCGACCTGGTCAACCAGGCAGTGGCCTCGATTCCCACGCTGGGCCTGCAGCGTGCGGCCGAATTCCTTGCGGCGATGAACGTCCCGGCGGAAATCGCCGTGCGTACGCTGGTGTATCCGCACCGGCGGCGGCGCGGCTGAGAACGCGCACGCGGCGCTCCTGGCCATTCGGTAGGGTGGGCACTCCGTGCCCACGCGTTACGCACCTGTCCGGCAGTCACATGCGGCCATGTGTCGCCCGCAACGTATGCGATGGACGCGAAACAGACCAGGGTCAAGGTTAGCGGGCGAGAAGTTCCAGTCAACATGGAACGGATGCGCACGTAACGCGTGGGCACGAAGTGCCCACCCTACAAAACCCATGTCGACGTTTTACTTGCGCGGTTCCTGCGCCAGGATGTCGGCCAGCGACTCCTGACCCTTGGCCGTGACCTCGAAGCCGCCTTCCGCGCGCGGCGCGATATGCGATTTACGGCTGAGGAACTGGACGACATCGCCCGCCACCGGCGCCGCCGGATCCTGGGACAGGGCCTTCAGGGCCTCGATACAGCTGCGCAGGAACAGGACCTCCTGCCCTTTCTCGGTCAGGTCCAGGCTGCCGTTACGGCCATACTGGACCATCTTCAGGCCCGCGAGGCGCTTCGCGTTGCGTCCGACGCAGGCGTTGACCCGGTCGTTGCGCGCGCCGCCGCGGATGAATTCGAGCGCGTTGTATTCGTCGGTCGTCAGTTTTTCGTTCTTCATTGCCGCTTTCATGGTTCGTTGCGGGCGTCATGGTAACCGCCGCAGCCCCGCGCGGCAACTTTATCGCAGCGTACGCAGGGCGACCCAGACCAGGCCGGCGCCGATGATGCCGGCTACCGCCAGCACGCCCTGGAAGCGGCGCGAGGTGAAGCCGTGGTGACGGCCGAGGTAAATCTTGTTGTGCAGCGAGTTGCCCATCTGTGTGTCTCCGTGTTTGAAACTGACTGTGAATGAATATTATAAAAATCTTCACAAATGGGGAACGTTCGACACCGAACATAATTGTAACTTTGTGTGAATTACAACGGTGGCGCGAGGTCTAGCGCGCGCCGAAGGCGACGCTTGGCTGTTAGGATTGTTCCAACATTGTCCATGCAAGGGAGCACACCATGAGTAATCCACGACAGAGTTCCGACCCGGCGGCCAAGGGCGGCGCCATCCTCCACGAGGACGACATCGGCAGCGGCGAAAAGACGCCGGGCGAGAAGGAAACGGAAGCGATGATCCGCGAGATTCCGCCGCTGGAGTCGGGCGGGAAGAAGGATCAGGAGCCAGGCGGGAACAAGGGCCAGGCTTGATGAAGGAGTTTCGGGTGGCGGCGCGCCGGCACCCGAAACTGAAGTCTCCCGGCCTGCAGTTTTTCCGCTGTCACTCCGCCCGGATCGGCGGCTCGGGAATCGAGGGTTCCTCGACCGGCGCGTGAGCCGGATCGGGCACGTCGTCGGGAACCGGAATGGTCGGGGGCGTCGGAGTCTGCTCCGGATCGGGCGTCGAATGGGCGCGCAGCGCGCCGTGCTCGAAGCGCGGGTCGTTCGTTGCCATCATCGTCCTTTCTGCACTTTCCTTGAATCCCGCGGGCGGGCCTGCCCGGTCCACCCGCGAGGCGTCGTCGATTCGGTCCGAATCGTTCAGTGGTTCTGCTTCTGCTTGGCGCCGCCGCCGGCGCCCTCACCGGTGCCGGCGCGCACGCGCGACTTGGCGTCGTGGCTGCTCTTGTCCTGCTTGCCGGCGCGCTGCTTTGCCAGCTCCTCTTCCGACATGTGGTCCGACTGCTTGTTTTGCGGGCTGCCGCCCGATTTCGACTGGCTCATCGTCATCCTCCCATGGTTGTGAAAACATTGACGTTTTGCGCAGCCTAGCATGGAAGAACAGGAAAGGTTTTCAATCGTGCGCGTCCAGAAAACCCCGCGAAACTGCAGGCTGTTGGCGGTATAGTGCAGGCTTTCCCCAACAATTTTCTTCGATGACACTGCGCTCCATGATCCTTGCCGCCCTGCTCCCGGCGACCGTCGTTGCCGCCCCGATGAAGCTCGACGATTACATGGCCCTGACCGGTCCTGCGCCCACCGCCCGCGCCGCCTACGGCCCCGCGCCCTCGCAATACGCCGAACTCTTCGTCCCTGACGGCGCCGGGCCCTTCCCGGTCGCGGTGCTGGTGCACGGCGGCTGCTGGACCGAGAAATTCGGCGGCATCACCCAGCTGCGCAATATGGCCGGGGCCCTGCGCGAACGCGGGATCGCGGTCTGGAACGTGGAGTACCGGCGGGTCGACGAGCCGGGCGGCGGCTATCCCGGCATGTACGAGGACATGCACGCAGCCCTCGCACTGTTGCAGCGCCAGGCCGGCGCCCACCGCCTCGACCTGGACCGCGTGGTGGCGGTCGGCCACTCGGCCGGCGGGCAGCTGGTGCAATGGATCGCCGGACGCGAGCGCATCCCGAAGACCAGCCCGCTGTATCGCGAGCGCGTGCTGCCGGTGCGCGCCGTCGTCAGCCTGGGCGGCCTGGCCGACCTGCGCCGCGAGCGCGAACTGATCAAGGCCAGCTGCGGACGCGACACGCCGGAACTGGCCGGCCACCCGAGCCCGCAGCGGCCGGACGTGTATGCCGACACCAATGCCGCCGAGCTGATGCCCAACGGGTCGCACACCATCCTGGTCACGGGGGAACTGGACACCATCTCGCCTCCGCGCGTGGCCCACGACTACGCCGCGCGCGCCAGGGCGGCCGGCGACAGCGCCGAGGTCGTGATCCTGCCCGGCGCCAGCCACTACGACGAGGTGGCGGCGACCTCGCCGGCCTGGCCGCTGGTGGCGGCCGCGATCGAGCGCGCCCTGGACGCCGCCAAGCCTAGGCCGGCTTCCGCTTCGCCAGCGGCGCGCTGACGACCACGTCGGCGGTCGCCACGGCGACGCAGGGCAGCAGGTAGTTCTCGCGCTTCTCCTCGATCGACAGGCCGGGCCAGTCGACGAGGTAGCGCACCGTGCCGCGCTCGAGGCGGCAGAGGCAGGTGCGGCAGGTGCCGTTGCGGCAGGAGCTGGGCAATTCGTAACCGGCGCTTTCCGCCGCCTGCAGGATGGTCGCACCGCCGCTCGGGAAGCGTGCACCGGGCGGTTGCAGCGTGATCATGCAGGATGTGGCATCGTGGCTTATGGCGTGGATCGTGGCGCGGGTCATGGCTCCATTCTAGCGCCTGGCGGCGGCGCGATGCCTCAGTTCGTTTCCGCACAGACCGTAACTGGCCGCGCGCCTACGCTGAGCTTTCCCTTAGCAAGAATCGCAGGTGCCCTATGCAGAAAATCTTCACCCCTGTCATCCTCGCCGCCCTTGCGGGCGCCCTTCCATTCGCATCTGCCCAGGTGGCAGCGCCTGCCCAGAATCCTGCCGTCCAGCCCGGCCTGCCGAACGCTGCGCCGCTGCAGGCCGCCCAGCAACAGCCCACAGTGGACCAGGCCGCCCAGGAGCGCGCCGAATTCGAGCGCATGCTGCGCGCCCAGGTCCTGCTCGACCGCCTCCACATCTCGCCCGGCGAGATCGACGGCGCCTATGGCTCGAACATGCGCCAGGCGCTCGCCACCTTCCAGAAAACGCGCAATCTCGAAGCGACCGGCAAGCTCGACGACGCGACCTGGAATGCGCTGAACCAGGACACCACGCCGACCCTGACCCAGTACGTGCTCACCAATGAGGATGTCGCCGGCCCCTTCCAGAAGGTCCCCGAGGACATGATGGAGAAGGCCAAGCTGCCCAAGCTCGGCTACGCCTCGCCGCTCGAAGGCCTGGGCGAGAAATTCCACGCCAGCCCCGAGCTGCTCGAACGCCTCAACCCCGGCAAGAATTTCGCGCGCGCCGGCGAACAGATCGTGGTGCCGAGCGTGCACGGCGGCACCGCCCTGCCCCAGGCCGCCAAGATCGTCGTCAGCGACAGCCGCAAGGTGCTGATGCTGTTCGATGCCGGCGACCGCCTGATCGCGCAGTACCCGGCCTCGACCGGCAGCGAGCACGATCCCCTCCCGATCGGCAACTGGAAGATCGAGGGCGTGCACCCGAACCCGACCTACCACTACAACCCGAAACTGTTCTGGGACGCGGAACCGGGCGACAAGAAGACGACGATCGCCGCCGGTCCGAACAATCCGGTCGGCGTGGCCTGGATCGACCTGTCCAAGCCGCACTACGGCATCCACGGCACGCCGGTGCCCAAGTTCATCGGCAAGACCGAATCGCACGGCTGCATCCGCCTGACCAACTGGAGCGCCGCGGAAGTGGCGCAGGTGGTCGCGGCGGGGACGAACGTGGTTCTCCAGGAGTAATCACCCAAGGCAAATCAACGAAGGGGAGGTTCGCATGAGATGGCTGGTCACATTCCTGATGGGCGTGCTGGTGGGCGCCGGCGGTCTTTTCGTCTACCTGCAAGAGATCGCCGACGCGCCCGATCCGATCGTCACCGATGGCGGCGCCCTGCCGGCGCCGCCGGCCGAACCGGCGCCCGGCGCGGCAGCCTCCCCGCCTCCGGACAGCCCTCTCGTCCAGACCGATCTCTCTGACGCCGACCTGCCGATCCGCCCGGCTCCGCAAGCCTCGACCGGCGCCCCGGCCGCGCCGGAACTGACGGCCGGCGGCAGCATGCCGGCCAAGCTGCTGGTGCCCGTGGAAGGTATCGCCTATGCCCAGCTGAGCGACACCTTCGACCAGCCGCGCGGCCAGGAGCGCCACCATGAAGCGCTCGACATCATGGCGCCGACCGGCACCCCGGTGCGCGCCGCCGGTGACGGCAAGATCGCCAAGCTCTTCAACAGCAAACCGGGCGGCATCACGCTCTACCAGTTCGATCCAGCGGAAAAGTATGCCTATTACTACGCCCACCTGGACCGCTACGCCGATGGCATCAAGGAAGGCATGCAGGTCAAGCGCGGCGACCTGATCGGCTACGTCGGCGCCACCGGCAACGCCGACCCGAACGCCCCGCACCTGCACTTCGCGGTCTTTGCGCTCACGCCCGAGAAGCAGTGGTGGAAAGGCACGCCGCTGAACCCCTATCCGATGCTGGGCGATTGACTCGTAGGGTGGGCGGGTTTCCCGCCCACGCGGTCAACAAGCGCTTGCGCTGACGCGTTTTCCTAGGGTGGGGTCTCGACCCCAAGCCGTCAAACGGCTGATCAGCCGATCCGTTTCGCGCGGCGTCAATGCAGCGCGCCTGGCGGCTGGGTGGGCGACGTGCGAGCGCCGCGCAGCGTGGGGTCGAGACCCCACCCTGCGGAACTACAACCCCACCTCATCCACATCCGCCCCCACATTGATCGCCGCATACGCCCGCTGCACCGCGATCGCCTCGACGCTGCCCGCCCCATACAGCTCCTGGGCCGCCTCGATCATCTTCGCGCGCGCATCCGCATAGTTCGTGCTCGAGGTGAACTTGGTCGTGTTCGCCTTGAACCAGATGCGGAAGGCCTTGTCGGTGCCGATGCCCGTCATCGCGGCCGGCTGTTTGACCAGGTACTTGCTGTAGTAGTCGCCATCCTTGTCCGCCTTCGAGCCCTGGGACAGGAAATAGAACATGCGGTTGTTCGGCCCGCTGCTGTAGTGCACGTCGAGGCGGCGCAGCGCGGTGCTCCAGGCGTCCGGGCTGCTGCCGTCCTTGCTCGGGCGGTACATCCAGCGCAGCGGCGTGCCGTTGCGGCCGATCTCGCTGCCCAGCATCCAGTCGTTGCCGCCGTTCGGGATGGTCTCGCCCTTGCCGCCGGCGCGCGCATAGGCTTCGGCGATCTCGCCGCCGATGTCCGAGCTCGATTCGTTCAGGCCGCCCGATTCGCCCGAGTACACCAGGTCCGAGGTCGCCGCCGTCACGCCGTGGCCCATCTCGTGGCCGATCACGTCGATGGCGCCCAGGCTGGTGAAGGTCGAACCGTCGCCGATGAACATGCAGCGGCAGGTGTCGCTGTAGTAGGCGTTGTCGTAGGCGGTGTTGACGTGCACGGCGATGTAGCTGGCGGTGTTGTGGCCGTCGAGCGATTGCCAGCCGAGCGCGTTCTTCAGCGAGTCGTAGGTGTTCATCAGCCCCCACATGGCATTGACCGCCGCGGTCTGGCCATTCGCGTCCGTGGTGCTGCCGCCGCGGATGTACTGCTTGCCGTCGCCCCAGGTATTGGTGGCGTTGGTGTAGAGCTTGCCGGCGCTGCTGGTGTTGTTGGCGTTGGTGATCGCCATCGCGCCATAGGTGCCGCCGGTGCCGCGCTCGGGGTCGAGCATCTGGTAGGTGTCGCCCTTGAGCGTGGTGCTGATCGGCACCTCGCCGTTGTACTGGCTCTTGCCCACGCCGATCACGGTCTGCAGCATGCTCCAGCGGTCGATGACGTGGGCGTCCTTCGCGCTGACGATGGTGTCGTGGTAGATGGGCTTGCCGGCGCGCTGCATGCGCGTGCGCACCAGGTAGGCCAGCTCGTAATGGTCCACCACTTCCACGACGTCCAGCGCGTTCAGTTCGGCCTCGAGCTTGTCCACCGCCGCGGGCACGCGCTCGACCTTCATCACCGGGTAGATCAGGAGCTCGGCCTTCGGCGGGGCCACGTGGGTGAGCTTGGCTCCCGCCGTCGCGCCGGCGCCGGCGCCCGCGGCGGCAATCGCGGCGTCGATCGCCGCCTTGGCCGGGATCGAGGGCTTGACGCTGAAATCGAGCGTGGCCGGCCCCAGGCGGTTGGCGTTGCCCCGGCCCAGATGGTCGCGCCGGTTCGAGGCCGCCTCCGACAGGATGGCGCCGGCCGCGTCGACCACCACCACCGACTCCGAGCCGAACACGCGCAGGCCCTTGTAGGTATGGGCCGTGCGCACGACCTGGGTGCCCTGCAGGCCCGGATGCTGTTTCGAGACCAGGAAGCCGTGGTTACTGTCGAGGCCGCGGGCGGCGCGCTGGGCCACCAGCTTGGACACCAGGGCGGCATTCGATTGGGCGGTCGCCGCCTTCGGGGCGCTCATCATGGGCGCGGCGGCCGCGCTGTTTGCAATTGAGGCGGCAGACACGGCGGCAAACAGGGCGCCGATGATGGTGGACAGCAGGGTTGCACGCAGGTTCATCTCGTCTCCAGTCGGAAGATGCCGGCCCCGAGCGTGACCGGTAACTCAGGAAGTGTGGATGAGCCTGAAACAAAGAATTTTGCTTAAACGCAAGAAGCCCCATCCGCCGCGCAAGGACGCAACGGATGGGGCTTGCTTTCATGCCAGAAGCGGCGGTAACCGCGCGCGTGTCAGTAGCGTTCGTCGCGCCGCTTCATCAGGTACCAGGCTGCCGCGCCGATGGCGCCGGTGATCGCCACCTTCTTCACCAGGCCTTTCTTGTTGTGCTGCCATTCGGACTTGATGCCCATCTCGCCCAGGATGTTCGGCACGTGGCCATGGGCCAGGTCCTCGATGACGCCCTCGACCACGTTCACGCGGTCGGCGAACAGCAGCATCAGCCAGCGGCGCAGGTCGTTCTCGGTCATGGTGAAGGCGGCGCGCCGCAGCATGCCGGACAGGCCCGAAGGCGGCTGCGCGGTGCCGAAGAGCTGGGTGATGCCGGGGCGCTCGGTCGAGACCAGCACCTCGACCTTCTGCGCCTGCGGCACCGGCTCGGGGATGTCGGCCGGGGTGTAGCGCGGTGGCGTGCGCTCCATCGGCACGGCGGGGCGGTTGGCGCGGTCCAGGTCGGCGCCCCAGCCCTTGATGTGGCTCAGCTGTTCGCGCGTCGGACGCTGGATGCGCAGCTGCGGCTGGACCTCGTGGGTATGCCCGTGGTGGGTGGGGTGGTCGAGGTCCTGCCCGTGGTGATGGTGATGATGGTCGTGCTCTTTCACGTCGGTGCGATCGTTCATGCGTGACTCCTCAAATCGTTGCGCTGGCCTTCACCGCGCGGATTTCATGGGCACGCGGCGGGATCAGGATGGGCTTGATGCAGTTGTCGAGCTTGCTCGAGAAGATGTGGTAGGCGTCGGCCACCTCTTCCAGCGGTACGCGGTGGGTGATGATCTGCTTGGGATCGATGTGGCCGGCGCGGATGTGCTCGATCAGGCGCGGCAGGTGGCGCTTCACGCTGGCCTGGTTCATGCGCATGGTGATGCCCTTGTTCAGGGCGTTCCCCATCGGCACCATGTTGAAGGTCGGGCCGTAGACGCCGACGATGGACACGTTGCCGCCCTTGCGCACCGAGTTGATGCACCAGTGCAGCACGGTGGCGGCGCCGGCCTGCATCTTCATCAGGCGGCCGGTGAGCGTCTGCGCCACGCTGCCGGCGGCGTCGCCGCCGACCGCGTCGATGCAGACGTCGGCGCCCATCCAGTCGGTCATCTTCTTGATGTGCAGCGCCATGTCGCCTACTTCCTTGAAGTTGACCACTTCGCACTGGGCGTAGCGCTTGACGAATTCCAGGCGGTACTCGACCTCGTCGACCACGATCACGCGCCCGGCGCCAAACAGCCAGGCCGACTTGGCGGCGAAGATGCCGACCGGTCCGGCGCCGAACACCACGACGGTGTCGCCTTCCTTGATCGAGCCCATCTCGGCGGCCTGGTAGCCGGTCGGCAGCGCATCGGTCAGCAGCACGGCGTCGTCGTCGACGATGTCGTCGGGGATGACCAGCGGCCCGACGTCGGCCATCGGCACGCGCACGTATTCGGCCTGGCCGCCGTCGTAGCCGCCGGCGGTGTGCGAGTAGCCGTAGATGCCGCCGACGGCGGTGGCCTCGGCGTTCACGTTGTGGCAATTACCGTAGAGTTCTTTCTGGCAGTAGAAGCAGGAGCCGCAGAAGATGTTGAACGGCACCAGCACGCGGTCGCCCACCTTCAGGTTCTGCACGCCCGATCCGACGTCTTCGACGATGCCGATGAATTCATGGCCGAAGGTATGGCCGACGCGGGTGTCCGGCACCATGCCGTGGTACAGGTGCAGGTCGGAACCGCAAATGCACGAGCGCGTCACGCGCACGATGGCGTCGCCCGGGTGTTCGATCACGGGGTCAGGCTTGTGTTGGGCGCGAACGCGGTAGGGCCCGCGGTAGTTCATTGCCAGCATAGAATCCTCCTCGATGGTTTGCAGCGCCCGCAATACGCGAGAGCATGAGTAATTCCAAACTTATGTCAAAACGCTATCCATTACGATACGCGCACGGCAATAAATGCAAATTTTTGTCGGTTTATTACTGTTTTTTCGCATATTATTCACAGCAGGAAACCGTCTATTCCTGCCGGCAGCACAAATCATTGCCACGCTTAAAGCTGGCGCGCCTCGAAGGTATCGCACTGCTGAACATCCCCGCTCTCGATGCCGCGCCGGAACCAGCGCACCCGCTGGGCCGAGCTGCCGTGGGTGAAGGAATCGGGCACGACCACGCCGCGCGACTGCTTCTGCAGGGCGTCGTCGCCGATCGCCGTGGCCGCCGCCAGCGCGGTCTCGATATCGCCGCTCTCGAGGATGGCTTCCTTCTGGTTGGCGTGGTTGGCCCAGACGCCCGCCAGGCAGTCGGCCTGCAGTTCCAGCCGCACCGACAGCGCATTGCCCTCGGTCTCGGAGGCCTGCTGCTGGGCGTTGTGGACCTGGCCGGAGATGCCGAGCAGGTTCTGCACGTGGTGCCCGACCTCGTGCGCGATCACGTAGGCCTGGGCGAATTCGCCGCTGACGTTGAAGCGCTGCTGCATCAGGCGGAAGAAGCTCAGGTCGATGTAGACGTTCTGGTCGGCCGGGCAGTAGAAGGGTCCGGTGGCGCTGTTGCCGGCGCCGCAGGCGGTGTCGGTGCGTCCTTCGAACAGCACCAGGGTCGGCGGCCGGTAGGTCGCGCCCTGGGCGCGGAACAGCGGCGTCCACACGTCCTCGGTGTAGCCGAGCACCGTGCGCACGAAGCGCGACTCGCGGTCCGTCGCCTGGGGCGCGTTCGGGTCGCGCTGCTGCGTCACCTGGGGCGCCGGTCCGCCCCCGCCGCCCAGCAGGCCCAGCACGACGCGCGGGTCGACGCCGAAGAAGAAGGAGGCCACCAAGGCGATCGCCACCGTGCCCAGGCCGATCGAGCGCCCGCCCAGGCCGAAGCCCCCGAATCCGCCGCCACCGCCGCCACTGCCCCGGCGGTCCTCGACATTCTCGCTCTCGCGGTCTCCTTCCCACCTCATCGCGACCTCCTCAGCGAGCCCGAGTTCATGCTTTCGCGCGCATCCTTCAGGCGGAATTCCTCGTCGACGGCGAGATGGGCGCGGGCCTCGTCATGCAGGTGGCGTTCCTTGCGTTCGCGCTCGACTTCATGGTCGACCCGCAGGTGTTCCTGGTCCGGCAGCAATGGCTTCATGATGATCCTTGTGCAGTGGCTGGCCCGGCCGGCACCCCTTATGCCGGCCTGCGGCGTGTCGCCAGTATGGATGCGCCGGGCACGCGGGTATGTTCGTACATTCACATAAACCCGCTGCCGCCCCGCCGGGCGCGCTATGTGCGCCAGCGTACGGCGGACGGCCCGCCTATCCGCGATGCTCGTGGGATGACCTCGACCATCCACGATCCGGACGCCCTCCTCGAACTGGGCCAGGCCCTGCAACGCGCAGGCTATCGCTTCACCACCGTCACGCCCGCCACCCACCGGCGCGTCAACGACCGTCCCGGCAACGAGCGCGCGCGCGACCTGCGCGGCGTGTTCGGCTGGAGCCGGCCGTTCAGCGAAGATGCCCTGCCGGGCGAGATCCTGGCCCTGATGCGCCGCGCCGGCGTGGTCCGCGAAGCGAAGAACGGCCTGTGCGCCACCGTGCGCGCCTCGACCATCGGCGAACGCCTCTACTTCCACTCGGCCTTCCCGACTCGCGAGGAGAACGCGGTCTTCTTCGGTCCCGACACCTACCGCTACATCGCGGCCCTGAAGCGTTCCATGGAGACCCTGGCGCCGCCGCGGCGCGCGGTCGACATCGGCACCGGCAGCGGCGCCGCCGCGATCGAACTGGCTTGCCGCTTTCCGGACTGCGAATCGATCGGCGCCGACATCAACGACTACGCGCTCGAACTGGCCGCGGTCAACGCGCGCCTGGCCGGCTGCGCGCACCTGCCGACCGTGCACTCCGACCTGCTGGACGGCCTGGACGGCGGCTTCGACCTGGTGCTGTCGAATCCTCCCTACATCCTCGACCCCTCGAAACTGCGCTACCGCCATGGCGGCGACATGCACGGCGCCGGCCTGTCGGTCGCGATCGTGGACGCGGCGCTTGCGCGCCTGAACCCCGGCGGCAGTCTGCTGCTGTACACCGGGATCGCCATCGTCGACGGACGCGACGCGTTCCTGGAGACAGTCAGGCCGGCACTGGAGGCGCGCCGCGCCGCCTGGACCTGCGAGGAACTCGATCCCGACATCTTCGGCGGCCAGCTCGACTGCGAAGGCTACGAGGACGTGGACAGGATCGCCGCCGTCTGGCTGCGGGCGACGCTGCCCGCATGAGGCCGCGCACCCGAGTGTTGCGCTCAGACATCAGGTCGCCCGCCCGGCGGAATGCGACACAACATTCCTGTGGGTCAACTATTGTTTCAGGGGATAATTAGCGATCTCGCGCGCCTGCGCCTGTTCCTCGTCGAATCGTCCGCCATGCCGCTAGCCGCCCGCCTCGCCCTGTCCGCCGCCGCTTCCCTGTTCTGCGCCAGCCTGTGGGCCGCGCCCATCGGCCAGGACCAGGCGCAGGCCGAGCTGCGGGCGATCCGCACCCTGTCCGAAACCTCGGCCCGGCAAGCCCTGCAGCGGCTGGTCGCCCTGCAGGCGGCGGTGGGCAAGGACGCGCCCTATGCCCTGCGGCGCGAACTGCTGCGCACCGAGGTCTGGCTGCGCGAGGACGCCGGCCAGCTCGACCAGGTCTACCGCGCCGACCGCGAGGCGCTGGCGCTGGCGATCGCCAACCACGACCGCGCCGGCGCCGTGCTCGCCAGGCTGGGTCTGGTCAAGCAGCTCATCGACGAGAACCGCGCCAACGAAGCCCAGGTCGAACTCGAGCGCATCCTGAAGGACGTGCCGCGGGATGCGCCGCTCGAGGTCAAGAGTGCGGTGGCGGAAATCCAGGGCGACGTCCTGAACGCGCGCGGACAGTACGACAAGGCGATCGCGGCCTTCCTCGGCAGTCTCAGGCTGCAGCAGGACCGGCTTGATGCGGCCGAGCACCGCGCCTACCTGCAGTCGCGCATCGCCAAGGTCTACATCAACGCCGACAATGCCGGCAAGGGCCTCGACACCGCCCGCCAGGGACTACGCGAGCCCGGCGTGCCGCCGCGCACCACCGGCGCGCTGCAGTTCCTCCAGGGGATGGCCCTGCTGCGCCTGGATCAACCGGTCGAAGCGCTGGCCGCCTTCCGGCACGCGCTCGCCACTGCCGAACACGGCGACCTGGGCGGGCTCGAGGCCGAAGTGCGCGGCAACATCGCCGACTACTACCTGCGCCGGCACGACTACGCCAGCGCCGAACGCGAGGCCCGCCTGGCGCTGGAGGCGTCGAACCGGGTCAACAACGCGAACCTGACGCTGATGGCCAGGGCCAACCTCGGCTTCGCCCTCTTCGGCCAGCGCCGCGTCGCCGAAGGCACACCCTGGATCGACGGCGTGATCGCCGACCTGCGCAAGGTCGGCGCCAGCGCCGACCTCGAAGCGATGTACGACGAATTGAGCCGGATGCAGGAAAACGCCGGCCTGTACAAGGACGCGCTGGCGACCGTGCGCCGGCAGCAGCGACTGCAGCAGACCAGCGCCCGCGCCGAGCGCGACCGCGCGATCGCGGCCCTGCAGGAAGAATTCGACGCCAGCCAGCGCACCCGCCAGATCGACTTCCTGCACCGAGAGAACGAAGCCAAGGAAGCGCAGTTGCGCAGCCGGCGCCACGCCCAGTTCGTCACCAGCTTCGCGGCCGTGCTGACGGTATTGGCGGGCGCCGTCGTGTTCGTGCTCTACCGGCGCGCGAAACGCAGCGCGGCGCGCCTCCAGCAGCTCAACACCCAGCTCGAGTTCCACTCGATGCGCGACGCCCTCACCGGCCTGTACAACCGCCGCTCCTTCCTCGGCAAGATGAGCGCGCGCGAGGCCAAGGGCGCGGCCGAGCGGCGCCGGACGGGAGGGGGCAGCGACTGCCTGGTCCTGATGGACATCGACCACTTCAAGAGCATCAACGACCGCTGGGGCCACGGCGTGGGCGACGCCGTCCTGGTCGAAGTGGCGCGGCGCCTGACGCTGGCGGTGCGCGACACCGACATGGTGCTGCGCTGGGGCGGCGAGGAATTCCTGGTCTACGCGCCCGGCGCCAGCCCGGGCCACGTGAAGGACGTGGTGAAGCGCGTGCTCGACGCCGTCGGCAGCACCCCGGTCGACGCCCAGACCTGCAGCGTGCCGGTGACGCTCAGCGCCGGCGTGGTCGCCCTGCCCGCCGGCGCCGGCCCCGATGCCGCGCCCGACTGGCAGCGCGGGCTGCGCCTGGCCGACTGGGCGCTCTACCGCGGCAAGGCGAACGGCCGCAACCAGGCCTGGATCGTGAGCGGGCTGAAGGCGCCTTTGGCGACGGTGCTGGAGGCGATCGACGGGGCCGGCGACGGCGCGGCGGTCGAGGCGCTGGTCGAGATGCGCTGCGTGCGCGGGCCGGAGCAGGCGGGCTAGCGTCGCGCGCTTAGCGCATGCCGACCAGCATCGTGACCGCCGTCCCGAGCAGCACGGCGCAGAACAGCAGACGCAGCCGCGCCGCGGGAAAACGGTGCGCCAGCGCGACACCGGCCGACACGGTGGCGATGCCGCCCACCGCCATCGGCACGCCGATGTCCCAGGCGACGTGCTGCCCCTGCGCATAGGCGAACAGCGCGATCAGCGAGCTGGGAACCACCAGCGCCAGCGCCATCCCTTGCGCCCGGGTCTGCTCCATCCGGAACAGGCCGACCAGGGCTGGCACCACCACCAGCCCGCCGCCGATGGTGAAGATGCCCGACATGGCGCCGCTGGCGATGCCGAGCATGGGCAGGGCCGAATGCGGCATCCGGCGCGGCGCCACCTCGGCCTTGCCCTGACGCCGCCGGCGCAGCAGGTCGAGGCCGAAGTACAGGGCCAGGGCAATCAGGAACAGGGCGAAGGCGACCCGCAAGGCGCCGGAATCGATACCGCTTGCCAGCCGTCCCGACACGTAGGCGGCGATCATCGAGAACACGCTGATGGCCGCCACCGCGCGCAGGTCGATGCGGTGCTTCTGGTGGTAGCGGAAGAAGCCGATCAGCACGTTCGGCGCGATCATGACCAGGGCGGTGCCCTGGGCCAGGTGCTGGTCCATGCCGTAGAGCCAGGCCAGCATCGGGATGGCGATCAGGCCGCCTCCGATGCCGAGCAGGCCGCCGGCGAAACCCAGGCCGGCGCCGAGGGCGGTGTTCAGGAGGATGGCGGGAATGGCGAGTTGCATGTGATGGACGGCCCGGCTGGTGGACGCAAGCGTACGCATCGTCCGAAAACAAAAAAGGCTCCCATCGGGAGCCTTTTTCTTACTACTGGCGGAGAGGGTGGGATTCGAACCCACGGTACGGTCACCCGTACGCCTGATTTCGAGTCAGGTACATTCGACCACTCTGCCACCTCTCCTTATTCGGTGCGTTGCGGTCGTTGCAAGCGAGGCCGCATTATAGCGAAGGTTTGGTGTTTATGGGAAGGGGAAAGATGCCGGGAGAATAAAGTTTCTTTCTTGTGCTACTGCGGAACTAAGTATTCGAACGGAAACCATGCGAATTTTGGCAAGGAAAACCGGATGCGATGCCAGGCGGCGAGTACGCCGCAGTGCGAGTACTGCAAGCAGAGGCCAACGCAGCAGCACGTCGGTTATTGCAGCCGAAAACACATTTATTTCTAGGCGAGTACTTAACTTAGGCAGCAGAACCAGAATCAATGGCAGGAAAATCTTGAAAGCCAAGATGAATCCTTGGGAAGAAAGAAGAGTTCAAACACAATCTTGAACTCAAACGAGCTTGCTCAGTCTGTCCATAATGAACAAACTGCCATTAGCAGGGTCACTACGACTGAACCTGCTTGTGCATGACGCAATCACCGCTTGGGTATGCAATGCTGATAGCACATCGGATCCGACTCAATCCAAACAACGTACAGCGCACCTACCTGACGCGTGCATCAGGCACTGCTCGCTTTGCGTACAACTGGGCTCTGGCCGAGTGGGAACGCCAGTACGAAGCCAGCAAGGCGGACCGGAACCTGAAGCTGCCAAAAGAAGCAGCACTGCGGCGTCAACTCAACGCCATCAAGCGCGATTGCTTCCCTTGGATGCTGGAGGTCACCAAATGCGCACCGCAGATGGCGATCATGCAATTGGGGCGCGCCTTTGAGAACTTCTTCGCGGGCCGCGCGCGCTATCCGGTCTTTCGACGCAAAAGTGTGCATGAGCGCTTCACCCTCAGCAACGACCAGTTCGAGGTCGCAGACAAGCACATCCGAATCCCGAAGTTGGGTTGGGTACGGATGCGCGAGGCTCTGCGTTTTGAGGGACACGTCTTGTCAGCGACCGTTTCGCTTGTCGCCAGGTACTGGTATGCCAGCATCGCCGTCGAGACACCCGATTCGCACCCGCCCCCTGCCGAAAACCAAGGCACGGTTGGGGTGGACTTGGGAGTCTCCCGCTTAGCGACTCTGTCAACTGGCGAATCGTTTGAGGGACCGAAAGCAATGCGCCACCTGCTGGGCAGCGTGAGCCGGCTATCGCGTAGCTTGGCCCGTAAAGTCAAGGGATCGAGCAACCGGGCCAAGGCAAAGCTGAAGCTGGCCAGGCTGCATGCAAGAATCGCGCATCTCCGCCGCGATGGTCTGCACAAGATTACGACGAGCCTGGCGCGCCGCTTCCAGACGATCGGCATCGAGGACCTGAACGTGAAGGGAATGCTGCAAAATCGGGCGCTGTCGCGGGCGGTTTCGGACATGAGCTTTTCCGAGTTTCGTCGCCAGCTTGTGTACAAAGCGGCACGGCGTGGAGGCCGAGTAGTGGTGGCCGACCGCTGGTACCCAAGCAGTAAAACATGTTCGGGGTGCGGCCACGTTCTGAGGGTGTTAGCGCTGGGGCAGCGCGCCTGGACCTGTCCGGATTGCGGAGAAGAACACGACCGCGACGTCAACGCGGCCATCAACCTGAGAATCATGGCGGTGAGTTCCACCGTCACTGCCTGTGGAGGGGGAGGCGCTGACTTGGGGCTCATACGCCAAGTGAAACCGCCCCCGGTGAAGCAGGAATCCAACAGCAATCCTAGCGGCGATTAGCTTTGTATAAGTTTGGAAGAACGGTGGGATTCGCCTACGTTTTCGAGCTGCCCTTGCGCAGTAGGCGCAAGACTTAGAATTGCCGCCTGAGCGAGCATACGCTATGGCCCGCAGACATACGGCCCTGCTCTTCCCCGGCAGAGCAGGAAAACAAAAAGGGCTCCCGTTCGAGAGCCCTTTCTTACTACTGGCGGAGAGGGTGGGATTCGAACCCACGGTACGGTCACCCGTACGCCTGATTTCGAGTCAGGTACATTCGACCACTCTGCCACCTCTCCTAATTCGGTGCGGCGCGGTCGCTGCAAGAGACACGCATTATAGCGATGCTCTGCCAAAAACGGAAGAGCAAATTCAGCCTGCGCATGAAACCTGCAGCAACGCCGAAACCTGCCTCAGGCGGACGCCGGCGCCAGGCGCTCCAGACCGCCCATGTAGGGGCGCAGCACTTCCGGAATGATCACGCTGCCGTCCGCCTGCTGGAAGTTCTCCAGCACGGCCACCAGGGTGCGGCCGACCGCCAGGCCCGAGCCGTTGAGCGTGTGCAGCAGCTCCGGCTTGTTCTGGGCATTGCGGAAGCGCGCGGCCATGCGGCGGGCCTGGAAGGCTTCGGTGTTCGACAGCGAGGAGATCTCGCGGTAGGTGTTCTGGGCCGGCAGCCAGACTTCCAGGTCGTAGGTCTTGGCGGCGCCGAAGCCCATGTCGCCGGTGCACAGCAGCATCACGCGGTAAGGCAGGCCCAGGCTCTGGAGGATGAATTCGGCCTGGCCGACCATCTCTTCCAGCGCCGCATACGACTGCTCCGGGTGCACGGCCTGCACCAGTTCGACTTTATCGAACTGGTGCTGGCGGATCATGCCGCGGGTGTCGCGGCCGTAGCTGCCCGCTTCCGAGCGGAAGCAAGGGGTGTGCGCCGTCATGCGGATCGGCAGCGTGTCGAGCGCCACGATCTCGTCGCGCACGATGTTGGTCAGCGAGACTTCCGAGGTCGGGATCAGGTAGAAATTCTCGCCCTCGCCTTCCACGCCGCCCTTCTTCACCGAAAACAGGTCGGCTTCGAACTTCGGCAGCTGGCCGGTGCCGCGCAGCGAATCGGCGTTCACCATGTAAGGCGTGTAGCACTCGGTGTAGCCGTGCTTTTCGGTGTGGGTGTCGAGCATGAACTGGGCCAGCGCGCGGTGCAGGCGCGCGATGCCGCCCTTCATGACCGAGAAGCGCGAGCCGGTCAGCTTGGTCGCGGTGTCGAAGTCCAGGCCCAGCTTTTCGCCGATGTCGACGTGGTCCTTCACCTCGAAGTCAAAAGCAGGCGGCGTGCCGAACTTGCGCACCTCGACGTTGCCGGTTTCGTCCTGGCCGCTTGGCACCGATTCGTGCGGCAGGTTCGGGATCGCTTCCATGAACTCGGCCATCTTGCGCTGCACTTCGCCCAGCGCGACTTCGTTGGCCTTGAGCTCGTCGCCCAGGCCGGCCACTTCCGCCATCACGCTTGTGGTGTCTTCGCCTTTGCCCTTGAGCATGCCGATCTGCTTCGACAGCGAGTTGCGCTTGCCCTGCAGTTCCTCGGTACGGGTCTGGATCGCCTTGCGTTCGGCTTCCAGCGCGTTGAAGGCGTTCACGTCGAGCTGGAACTTGCGGGCCGCCAGGCGGGCGGCGACGTTGGCTATGTCTTTGCGGAGAAGTTGGATGTCAATCATGTCGGGTTGGACTTGGCTATGTCGAAACCACAATTGTACCAAGCCGTCCCGGTTTATTCGGATGATTCGGTCATCGATTTGCGGCGCCTGCGCGAGGAAGTCCGCCCTGCCCCTTCACTCCTGGGCGTCGTCCTGCGCGTCGGCGTCGAGCTGGCGCAGGAAGGCCAGCTTGTCCGCGATCTTCGCTTCCATCCCGCGCGGCACCGGCTGGTACCAGCCCGGCTCCGGCATGCCTTCCGGCAGGTAGGTTTCGCCGGCCGCGTAGGCATGCGGCTCGTCGTGCGCGTAGCGGTAGGCGTGACCGTAGCCGAGCTCCTTCATGAGCTTGGTCGGCGCATTGCGCAGGTGCACGGGCACCTCGCGCGACCTGTCCTTGCGGACAAAGGCCATGGCGGCATTGAAGGCGTTGTAGCCGGCATTGCTCTTGGCCGCGATCGCGAGATACACCACGGCCTGGCCCAGCGCCAGCTCGCCTTCGGGCGAACCCAGGCGCTCGTAGGTGGCGGCGGCGTCGTTGGCGATCTGCAGGGCGCGCGGGTCGGCCAGGCCGATGTCTTCCCAGGCCATGCGCACGATACGGCGCGACAAATACTTGGCGTCCGCTCCGCCGTCGAGCATGCGGCACAGCCAGTACAGGGCCGCGTCCGGATGCGAGCCGCGCACCGACTTGTGCAGGGCCGAAATCTGGTCGTAGAAATTGTCGCCGCCCTTGTCGAAGCGGCGCGAGTTCAGCGTCAGCGCGTTGTCGACGAAGTCGCCGGTGATGTGCGTCACGCCCGATGTCTCGGCCGAGGTCTTGGTCTGCTCGAGCAGGTTCAGGAAACGGCGCGCGTCGCCGTCGGCATAGCCGACCAGGGTGTTGACCGCGACGTCGTCGAAGCTCAGGTGCTTGAGCACCCGCTCCTGGGCGCGCTTGAGGAGCTGGCGCATCTCGTCCTCGTTCAGGGCTTTCAGCACATAGACCTGGGAACGCGACAGCAGTGCGGAATTGACCTCGAACGAAGGATTCTCGGTGGTGGCGCCGATCAGCGTGACCAGGCCCGATTCGACGAAGGGCAGCAAGGCGTCCTGCTGCGACTTGTTGAAGCGGTGGATCTCGTCGATGAAGAGAATCGTGTGCTTGCCGCGCGCCAGGTATTGCTCGGCCTGCTCGATGGCGGCGCGGATGTCCTTCACGCCCGACAGCACGGCCGACAGCGCGATGAATTCGCAGTCGAAGGCGTAGGCGGTCAGGCGCGCCAGCGTGGTCTTGCCCACGCCGGGCGGGCCCCAGAGGATCATGGAATGCGGTTTGCCCGACTTGAACACCAGGTTCAGGGGCTTGCCCTCGCCCAGCAGGTGGCTCTGGCCGATGACTTCGCCGATGGTGCGCGGGCGCAGGGCCTCGGCCAGCGGCGGCGCGGGTTCGGTCTTGAAAAGGTCATCCGTCGGGTTCATTCGTTGGTGGCGGCAGCATTGTTGGGCAAGGCGCCCAGTTTATCCGATGCGCCGCCTCCCTGCGAGCGGCGCCCCTTTGGAAGCGGCGTGGCTTGCGCTGGCGCACGGCACCAGCGGCTTGATTAATGGCAACGACACACTTTCCGCACGGCAGTTAAATAGACGTCTTCTGCCCTGCCACAAGCGCCGGCCCCTCCTGCCGGACCACCACAAGGAAAGCGCCATGATTCCAGCACACGCCCTCTTGAGCGGCACCGTCACCCGCAGCGACACTCACCAGGGCGTGCACGGCCTGCGCGTCGAAGCCTGGGATGCCGAACATCCGTCCGACAAACCGCTCGGCGTGGCGACGACCGGACGCGACGGCTCCTGGCTGATCGACCTGCGCGGGCGCCACGGCCATCACGGCCATCACGATCATCATGACCATCATGGCAAGCCCGACTGCTGCGAGTGTCCCAAGGTCTACATCAAGCTGCGCGACCGCGACTGCCGCCTGATCCACGACGGCTGCGCCGATCGCCGCTGCTGCGAACACGGCAAGCCGGTCCGCATCGACGTGTCGCTGGCGCCGCAAGCCTTGTGGTGGCACCTCTCGCGCCCGCTGTCCTGGGAGCGCATCGACGAGCCGCTGCTGCCGGTGCGGGTGATGCAGGAGATCGAGGACGCGATCGAGCTGCTGCAGGCGAACGGCATGGCGCCGGGGGCCTCGCTCGCGCTGGCAAGCTGCGCCACCCCGCCGATCGAAGGCTTCGACCGCCTGCTGCGCGACGCCTGGGACGCACTGCAGGGCGACCTCGACGCGGCCCGCCGTTACCGCGAGGTGCTCGATGCCTTGTGCGGCCTGATTGATGGCTGCTGCGGCATGGAGTCGCCGTTTGCCTGCGAGGTCGACAAGCTGTTCGACGGCGCCTGCTGTACGCCGCCCGAATGCGGCTGCAAGGAGCCGGAATCCTGTGCCTGCTGCGCGCCGGAGGACTGCGCCGAGGGCGACTGCGGCTGCGGCGAGGCGCTGGTCAGCGACGACAAGCTGCTCCTGCTGGCGATGGCCGCGCTGCACGTCGCCTGCGGCAAGGAGGAAGTCGCGCGGCGCTACCTGGAAGTTCTGCTGGACCAGTTCTGCCGCTTCGCCACGCTCGGGGCGCTGCACAAGGCGGCGCTCGGCGCCCTGCTGGGCGACGCCGCGGCGCGCGGCCATGCGCGCGACCTGCTCGAACTGCTGTGCGCCCGCTGCGCGCCGGCGCGCACGCAGGAGCGGGCCGGCTGCGTGCCGCGCCACCCCCTGGCCTGCTGCACGCCCTGCCTCGACCACAAGCTGGCGCGCTGCCTGCGCGAGGCGATCGAGCGCTGGTGCGCCATCCATTGCTACCGCGTATGCGAGGTGCGCCCGCCGCGCGCCTGCCCGGGCGAGGAAGTGGTGATCGTCGGCTGCGGCTTCGGCGAGCGCCCGGGCCGCGTGATCTTCCGCGGCCACGCCGGCTCGCGCGGCAATCCTCCCGGCGTCGTGGTCAGCTGGTGCGACGACCGCATCGTGGTCAAGGTGCCCGAAGGCGCCGGCTGCGGCATGTGGCTCGAGCTGGCGCCGGTCACGGTCGCCGTCTGCGGACGCTACCTGGAGCTGCGCCCGACCGGCTGCATCGAGCACGGTTTCGAGGGCACCTCGGCCGAGATCCTGCGTTTCGACGTCAAGGGCCATACCAGCGGCGACTGTCCGCTCGAGCCGGGCGAACCGCTGCGCATCCGCTGGAACACCTGCGCCGCCGACCGCGTGCGCATCGAACTGATCGACCTGGCGACCAACGCCATCATCGCGGTGCAGGACCCGGCGCCCGCCAACGGCCGCTGGGATTTCACGGCCACCCACTTCAACCGCACGGTGCGCCTGCGCGTGCGCATTGTCGCCAGCGGACGCTGTAAGCCGCCCCAGGTGTCGCGCCAGATCGACCTGGTGTTCCAGAAGCGCCCGAACCTGCAGGTGCAGGGGCTGGAAGTGACGCAGTCCATCCAGTACTACCGCGCCGACCAGCACCTGACCGACCCGTCCGACCGCGGCCCCGACAACAGCCTGCGCCTGGTCACCAACAAGACCGCCTGGGTGCGCACCTACCTGCGCAGCGGCCAGGACCCGGCCTTCGACAATGGCCAGCTGGCAGGCGTCAACGGCACCTTGCGCGTCGAGCGCCGCGTCGGCGGGGTGTGGGGCACGGTCGCCACCCTGCCGCCGCAGAACGGCCCCGTGGTCGCCGAGGACAGCTACCCCAGCTACGACGCCGAACGCGGCAACATCGGCGCCACGCTGAACTTCGTCGTGCCGGCCGCCTTGATGACGGGGCTGCTGCGCTTCACCGCGCAGGTCGCCTCGCCCTTCGGCCACTGCCCGGGCAACAGCGCCAGCGGCAGCACCCAGGTCGAGGTCAACCTCCAGCAGACCCTGAACGCGGCCTTCATCACGATCGGCTACAACGGCCCGAACGCCACCAACACCGGCAACATCGTGCTGGCCGCGCCGACGCTGGCGCAGTGCCAGGCCGAGACCAGCTGGACGATGCGGGCCTACCCGGTCTCCGGCGCGCCGAACGTGCGCATCGGCGGCACGTTCGTCACCACCACCCCGCTGAACGACCCGCGCAGCTGTCCCGGCTGCTGCTCGCCGAACTGGCAGCCGCTGCTGCAGCAGGTTGCGGCCCTCGTCGCGCTCGACCAGGCCGCCAACCCGGGCACCCAATGGGTCTACTACGGCATCGTCGCAGGCGGCATTCCCGTCAACGTCCCCGGCTGCAACGGCTGGGGCGCCACCGGCGGGTTGGCCGGCCAGCCGACCACCTACGGCCACGAGATCGGCCACCAGTTCGGCCTGCCGCATGCGCGCTGCGGCAACGCCGGTCCCGGCAACGCGGCCTACCCGGTCTACGAGCCCTACGACCTGCCGGTCGACCCGCCCGGCACCACCAACTGGACCATGGCCAGCATCGGCGAGTACGGCCTCGACATCAACGACGGTTCGATCGCGAACCCGAACGACGCCGAGGACTTCATGTCCTATTGCGGGCCGCGCTGGATGTCGCTCTACACCCACCAGTACCTGATCAACCGGCCGGGCCTCGATCCGCAGCCGATTCCGAGCGGCGCCGGCGCCGGCAGCGGCAGCGCGCCGCGCACCATCCGCGACCCCGGCCCCGGCTTCGAGCGCGACGAGCTGGCGATCCTGCCGCTGATCCACATGCTCGGGGTGATCGATACCGTGGGCGCCGTGAAGGTGGTCAGCGTTGCGCGCATCGACACCCGCTACCTGCGCGCCAACGGCCGCCAGACCGGCTACATCGCCCAGCACCTGGATGCCGCCGGCCGCATCCTCGCCCAGGACACGGTGTACGGCTACCACAGCGAAGGCGGAGGCTGCGGCTGCCACGATTGCGGCGGCGACGGCCACGGCCACGGCGGCGAGCCCGCACAACCGATCCTGTTCAAGGCCATGCTGCGCGATACGGCGCCGGGGGCCCTGCTGCGCATCGTGAAGGACAACAAGGTGGTGTGGGAGCGCAAGGGCGCGGCGCAGCCGCCCGTGATCCGAGAGGCGCAGGCGAGGCTGGGCGAGGACCAGCAGCTCGCGCTGTCCTGGCGCATCGACCACGACGGACAGCACGAGGACCCGCATGCGCAAATCGAGGTCTGGGTGCGCTGGAGCGCCGACGATGGCCAGACCTGGCACGCGCTCACCGTCGGCCTGCACGGGAACGCGGCCAGCGTCGACGTCTCGCAACTGCCGTCCGGACCGGTGCGCTTCGAACTGCTCGCCAACGATGGCTTCCACACGGCGCGCAAGACCACCGAGCCGGCGCCCCTGCCGGACAAGCCGCCCGCGGTCGCGATCCTGTATCCGGCCGACGGCCAGCAGGTCTACCCGGACCGCCTGATCCACCTGGCGGGCAGCGCCGCCAGCCATTCGGGCGCGGCAATCGCCCCGGAAAGCGCCACCTGGTTCATCGACGACAAGCCGGTGGGCGTCGGACTCGACCTGTGGGTGGAGAATCCCGGCGCGGGGCGGCATACGGTGCGGCTGGAGGTCGTCGCGGAGGGACTGACGGGGACCGCCGTCAGCGCGATCGAGGTGCTGGCGGACTGAGAACAGGCTCGCGCGGCGCGAGGGCAGGACTTGACCGATGCCCTGCAGCGCCGCCGCCGGCCGCATCAGGGCTTGCCGACGTAGAGCACGATCTTGCCCACGGCCCGCCCGCTTTCGCTGAGCGCATGCGCGGCATTGACGTCTTCCAGCGCGAACTCGGCGCCGACGATCGGCCGCAGCTTGCCGCCATCGACCATCGCGGCCAGCCGCTCGAGCACCGGCGCGTTCGGCCCGATGAAGACGAAACCGGCGCGCAGGCCCCTTTCCTTCGCCTTTTCCTCGCTGGGCGGACTGATGATCGAGACCTGGATGCCGCCCGGCCTGAGGATGTCCCAGGCCGCTTCCTGCACCTCGCCGCCGATGGTGTCGAAGACGGCGTCGACCGGTTTGATGGCATCGGCCACTTTGGTCGTCGTATAGTCCACGAACTGGTCCACGCCCAGCGACTCCACCAGTGCGCGGTTGCGGCCGGAGGCAGTGGCGATGACGGTGGCGCCGGCGGCTTTCACGAGCTGGATCGCCAGCGATCCGACGCCGCCGGAACCGGCCTGGATCAGCACGCGCTGGCCGGGTTGGACCTGGGCCGTGTCCATCATCGCTTCCCAGGCCGTGATGCCGGCCAGCGGCAGCGAGGCCGCCTCCACGTGCGAGATGGTGCGCGGCTTGCGTGCGCACTCGCTGGCGCGGATCGCCACGTACTCGGCATAGGTGCCGTTGCGCGCGAGATCAGGCCGCGAAAAGACGGCGTCGCCGACCTGCCACCCGGTGACCCGGGCGCCGACCTGCTCCACCACGCCCGAGACGTCCCAGCCCAGCGTCAGCGGCAGCGCGTGCGGAATATTCTCCGCCAGGTAGCCTGCGCGGACTTTCCAGTCGACCGGGTTGATCGAGGCGGCCACGACCCGCACCAGCACTTCGTCCGGGGCGATGTCGGGGACCGGGATGTCGTCGATGGAGAGGACCTCGCGTCCTCCGTATTGATGGATGCGGACTGCCTTCATGGATGCTCCTCGCGTTGCCGTTCGTCGAGCGACGATTCTACGGCGAACGCGCAAAGCCCCTGTTCCGCATAAAAAGCATCAAGAAAGAACAAACAACTGTTGAGCCTCACTCAACAATTGTTTAAAGATGCTTAATTGTTGATGACGTCCGCGCCCTTCGGGATCTCGAACTTGAACTGCTGGGCGCCCAGCGACGGATTGCGCTGGAAGTTGGTGAACTTCAGGACCGAGGTCTGGCCGAAGGTGTCCTTCAGTTCCATCGCCTGGGGAATGCCGTCGCGCAGGCCGATGCTGATCTGTTCGAAGGTGGTGTCGCGCGCCTTGGGCACGGCGTTCAGCCACTCCAGGCCGTCGCGGGCGCCGGCTTCGGACAGGGTGAAGTTCTTTTCCAGGTCGTTGCTGCCGAACAGGATCGCGGCCGGCGAAGAGCCCAGGGCATTGCCCAGCTTCTTGACCGTGACCTGGCTCAGGTCCTTGTCGTAGATGTAGAGCTGGTCGCCGTCGGCCTGGAGCAGCTGCTCGTAGGGCTTCTGGTAGTTCCAGATGAACTTGCCGGGACGGGCGAAGACGAAGCTGCCGCTCGAGGCAGGCGTGGCCTTGCCGTTGGCGGACTTGCGCACCTGTTGCTGGGTGAATTCGCCCTTGGCGGACTTGGTGCCGGCAACAAAGGCCTTGAACTGGTCGAGGGCGGCGGCATGGGCGGCGCCGGTGGCGAACGCAGAGGCGGCCAGGGTGGCGGCGAGCAAGGTGGCGAGGGTCGTTTTCATGTTGTTCTTCATCGTGGTCCTTTTTGACAGTGCGGCATGCATGGGCACGATAGCGTGGGCTCAAGAGCCCACCCTACGAAACCCACACCGCGTTATTCGGCGTTGGCGGCCGGGACGAGGATGTCGCGGTTGCCGTTCGACTGCATCGTCGACACCACGCCGCTCTGCTCCATCTGTTCGAGCAGGCGCGCTGCGCGGTTGTAGCCGATGCGCAGGTGGCGCTGAACCAGCGAGATCGAGGCGCGGCGGTGTTTCAGCACCACGGCCACGGCCTGGTCGTACATGGCGTCGGACTCGCCGCCGCCTTCGCCGGCCATGGCGCCGTCGCCGCCGGCGCCACCCTCTTCCATCGTGCCGCCTTCGAGGATGCCTTCAATGTAATTCGGCTCGCCCAGCGATTGAAGATGTTTTACAACTCGATGCACTTCGTCGTCCGAGACAAAGGCGCCGTGCACGCGGATCGGCAGGCCGGTGCCCGGCGGCATATAGAGCATGTCGCCCATGCCGAGCAGGGTTTCGGCGCCCATCTGGTCGAGAATCGTGCGCGAGTCGATCTTGGACGACACCTGGAACGCGATGCGGGTCGGGATGTTGGCCTTGATCAGGCCGGTGATCACGTCGACCGACGGACGCTGGGTCGCCAGGATCAGGTGGATCCCCGCCGCACGCGCCTTCTGGGCGATACGCGCGATCAGCTCTTCCACCTTTTTACCGACGACCATCATCAGGTCGGCCAGCTCGTCGATGATGATGACGATGGTCGGCAGCTTTTCCAGCGGCTCCGGGTTGTCCGGCATGATCGAGAACGGGTTCGGGATGTGCTCCTCGCGCTTGGCCGCTTCCGCGATCTTCGCGTTGTAGCCGGCCAGGTTACGGACGCCCAATTTGGACATCAGCTTGTAGCGGCGCTCCATCTCGTTCACCGCCCAGTTCAGCGCGTGGCCGGCCTGGCGCATGTCGGTCACGACCGGCGCCAGCAGGTGCGGGATGCCCTCGTACACCGACATCTCCAGCATCTTCGGGTCGATCAGGATCAGGCGCACGTCGGCCGGATCGGACTTGTACAGCAGCGACAGGATGGTCGCGTTGATGCCGACCGACTTACCCGAACCGGTGGTGCCCGCCACCAGCAGGTGGGGCATCTTGGCGAGGTCGGCCACGACCGGCTTGCCGGCGATGTCCTTGCCCAGGGCGACCGTCAGGTTCGAGGCGCTGTCGTTGTAGACCTTGGAGCCGACGATTTCCGTCAGGCGCACGATCTGGCGCTTCGGATTCGGCAGCTCGAGCGCCATGTAGTTCTTGCCCGGGATGGTCTCGACCACGCGGATCGAGGTCAGCGAGAGCGAACGCGCGAGATCCCTTGCCAGGTTCACGATCTGGCTGCCCTTCACGCCGGTGGCCGGCTCGATCTCGTAGCGGGTGACGACCGGGCCCGGATAGGCGGCCACGACCTTGGCTTCGACGCCGAAGTCGGACAGCTTCTTCTCGATCAGGCGGCTGGTGAATTCCAGGGTGTCGACGGCCACGGTTTCCTGGGCCGGCGGCGGCTCGTCCAGCAGGGCCAGCGGCGGCAGGGTCGAGTCGCCCGGCAGGTCGCGGAACAGCGGGGTCTGCTGTTCCTTCTGGGCGCGCTCGCCCTTCGGCACCGACAGCATGGCCGGTTCGATCTTGATCGGGGCCGCAGACGGCGCGGCGGCGCCGGCCGGCATGCTCATGGCGGCCGCGACCGGCTTCACCTCGAACTCGTCGTCCGCGTCGTAGCGCGCTTCCTTCGGCGCGGCGGGCGCCGCCTTCTCGACTTGTTTGGCGCGCTCGGTGACCAGGGCTTCGTCGCGCTTGACGGCCGCGGCCTCGCCCTGGCGGCGGTCTTCGCGGTCCTCGATGCGCAGGCGGAACCAGTCCAGCGTCAATTCCAGCGTCTCGCCGATGCGCTCGGCCACGGCCAGCCAGGAGACCTGGAAGAACAGCGAGAAGCCCAGGCCGAAGAGCAGCAGCAGCAGGAGCGTGGCGCCGGTCGAGCCGAAGGCCGACTGCGAGGCATGGCCCAGCAACTGGCCGAGCACCCCGCCCGGGGCGCGCGGCAAATCGACGTCCCAGGACCACATGCGCAGGTATTCCAGGCCGACGCTGCCGGCGAACATCAGGGCGAAGCCGATCCAGCGGATGATGAACTCGTCCTGGTGCTCGGGTTCTTTCGGGGCCGGGTTCTTGTCGGTCAGGCGGCGGTAGCCGCGCCAGACGACGCGCAGGAAGAGCACGCCCCACCACCAGGCGGAAAAGCCGAAGATGAACAGCAGCAGGTCGGCCAGCCAGGCGCCGGCGCTGCCGCCGAGGTTGGAAATCGCCGGAACCGTGTTGGCGTGCGACCAGCCCGGATCGGCCTTGTTATAACTTAATAAAATCAGGACGAAATACAGGAAAGCGACGGCCGTGGCGATCCAGCGCGCCTCGAGCAGGAGGCGCGCGAGCCTGCCCGGCAGCGGCGCGCGTGCCGGATTGCGGGGGACGTTCGAGGGAGGGGCGGAACTCTTCTTGCTCATGCTGGGTGATGCTGATCTGTTCGCTGAATGCGGAATCCATCCATTCTAAGGTATATATTGCCGAGACGGCCTCATCATTCATGCTTGTGCGCATCATCGTCTATAATCCGCGTTGTATTCAGACTGCTTCGAGACTGTCGCCGCCGGCCTTGATTCTGCTCGGTGCGCCCCCAGTTTCCCATTTTCCACATCATTACCTTCGCTCCCCATGACCACTAAGAAACACGCCAAAGTCCTGATCCTCGGTTCCGGTCCGGCCGGCTACAGCGCCGCCGTCTATGCCGCCCGCGCCAATCTGAGCCCGATGCTGGTCACCGGCGTCGAGCAGGGCGGCCAATTGATGACCACCACCGACGTGGAAAACTGGCCGGGCGATCCCCTGGGCGTGCAGGGCCCCGAACTGATGCAGCGCCTGCTGCAGCATGCGGAGCGTTTCAACACCGAGATCGTGTTCGACCACATCCACACGACCTTCCTGAACGAGAAGCCGATCCGCCTGCTCGGCGACTCGCACGAATTCACCTGCGACGCCCTGATCATCGCCACCGGCGCCTCGGCCCAGTACCTCGGCCTGGAATCGGAACAGGCCTTCATGGGCCGCGGCGTCTCGGCCTGCGCCACCTGCGACGGTTTCTTCTACCGTAACCAGGAAGTGGCGGTCATCGGCGGCGGCAACACCGCGGTCGAGGAAGCCCTCTACCTGGCCGGCATCGCCTCCAAGGTCACTTTGATCCACCGCCGCGACAAGTTCCGCGCCGAGCCCATCCTGGTCGACCGCCTGATGGCCAAGGTTGCCGAGGGCAAGATTGCGCTGGAACTGAACCACACCCTGGACCAGGTCGTCGGCGACGACAGCGGCGTGACCGGACTGAAGCTGAAGTCGACCGTCGACGGCGCCGGCAAGGACCTGACCGTGCACGGCCTGTTCGTGGCGATCGGCCACAAGCCGAACACCATGATCTTCGAAGGCCAGCTCGACATGCACAACGGCTACATCAAGACCCGCAGCGGCACCGAGGGCATGGCCACGGCCACCAGCGTGCCGGGCGTGTTCGCGGCCGGCGACGTGCAGGACCACATCTACCGCCAGGCGATCACGAGCTCGGGCAGCGGCTGCATGGCCGCGCTGGACGCCCAGCGCTACCTGGAAGCCCTGGGCGAGTAAGAGGTATCGAGGGCAACGATGGCGGGCATGAAAGACTTTGCCGACCTGAAATCCTTGCGCGACAGGCTCAAGGAAGAAGAGCGCCTGCGCGCCATCGAGCAAGCCGAGCGCGAAAAGCAGGAGCGGATCGCGCGCGAGCGCGCGGTCGAGTTCCGCGGCGCGATGGAAGGCGTCACCAGGATGCCCGAGTCGAACCGCTACGTGCACCGGCCGGTGCAGGAAGCGCTGCTGCGCGCCGGCCCGCCCAAGCGCCAATTGTCACGGGAAGAAGACGACGCCCTGGTGCTGCAGGAATCCCTGTCCGACCTGTTCGACGTCGACGGCCTGCTCGACGACGATCCCACCCTGAGCTACGCCCGCGAAGGCGTGGGTCCCGATGTGGTGAAAAAGCTGCGCAAGCGCCACTGGCCCGTGCAGGACGAACTCGACCTGCACGGCATGACACGCGACATCGCGCGCGGCCAGCTCGGCGATTTTCTCCGCCGCTCGACCCGCCGCGGCGTACGCTGCGTGCGCATCATCCACGGCGTCGGCTACGGCTCGCCCGGCGGCGAACCGGTGCTGCGCTCGGTGGTGCACAGCTGGCTGGTGCAGAAGGACGAGGTCGTCGCGTTCTGCGTTGCCGGCCGTACAGACGGCGGCAACGGCGCCTTGATCGTGCTGCTCAAGCCTGCGCTGGACTTCTGATAACCATCTGATACAAACCGGTACGTCCCCGGCCGGCGTCGCGTTGTAAAATGCGACAGTAGCCGCTTATGCGGCCCACCCTCCTATAAGGGACACTCTTTGAAGTCGCTTCCGGCCATCCCGATGTCCGCGCCCACTCAAGTCGACCTGATGTCGTGCGCCGATGAACCCATCCACATTCCCGGATCGATCCAGCCGCACGGCTTCCTGCTGTTCATGGATGCGCAAGGCGGCGTCGAAGGCTGGAGCCAGAATGTTCCCGCGCCGCTGGCGGCGGCGCTGCAGCTGGGCCAGCCCTACACCGGCCTGCCCCTGCCGGCAGTGTGCCTGGAGCTGATCGCCGAGTGCGTCGAGGCGCTGGCCGAAGGCGAGTGCGCGCCGGCCGTCGCCGCGGTGTCCTTCGATGAGCGCGACTACGACGCCATCGTCCACGGCGGCCACGGCCGCGTCGTCGCCGAGTTCGAAACACGCGACGTGCCGGCCGACACGGTCGCCCTGTTCGCCGTCAAGGCGCACAGCTCGATCGAGCGCGTGCGGCGCCAGCGCAGCATCGAGGGCCTGCTCGAAACGGCGGTGCGCCAGGTGCGCGAGTTCACCGGTTTCGACCGGGTCATGGCCTACGTTTTCCGCGAGGACGACAGCGGCGACGTGGTGGCCGAGGCGCGCCGCGACGATCTCGTCCCCTACCTCGGCCAGCGTTATCCGGCGAGCGACATCCCGGCCCAGGCGCGCCGCCTGTACGTGCTGAACACGCTGCGCATGATCGCCGACGTCGGCTATGCGCCGGTGCCCCTGCTGGGCGCGCCGGGCGCGGCGCCGCTGGACATGAGCTTCGGCGTGCTGCGCAGCGTCTCGCCGGTCCACGTCGAGTACCTGCAGAACATGGGCGTGCAGGCCTCGATGAGCGTCTCGATCGTCATCAACGGCCGCCTCTGGGGCCTGATCGCCTGCCACCACATGGCGCCCAAGCAGGTGCCGCACGCGATCCGCATGGCCGCCGACGTGCTGGCCCAGGTCATGGGCTCGACCGTGCAGAGCATCGAGGCGCGCCTGGACGCCGAGCTGGTCGAGCAGTCGGCCAACGTCCGCACCGCCCTGGTCGAGTCCCTCCTCATCGACGAGGAGCCCCTCGACGCGCTGGCGCGCCATGCCGGGGCCCTGCTGGCGGCGACCCGTTCCCACGCGCTGGTAAGCGTCCACAACGGCAAGATCATCAGCCATGGCCCGATCGGGCGCGACATCGCCGAGGCCATCGTGCGTTCGCTGCCCGACGACGCGAGCGACATCCTGGTGCGAGACAAGCTCGACGACTGGCCGGCCGAACAGCAGGCGGGCCTGGGCAAATGGGTCGGCATGCTGGCCCTGCCCTTCGATCCACCCGGCGGCGGCTGGTGCCTGATGCTGCGCACCGAGCAGATCGAGCAGGTTTCCTGGGGCGGCCGGCCCGAGAAGACCACCCAGTTCGGTCCGCTGGGTGCGCGCCTGACCCCGCGCGGCTCCTTCGACGCCTGGCACGAAACCGTGCGCGGCCATGCTCACCCCTGGGAAGCGGCGGTGCTGGCCAACGCCCGCCTGACGCAGTCGGAACTGCTGCGCGCCTCGAATGCGCGCCGCGCGCAAACCGAATCGACCCGCGCCCAGCTGCTGGCCATGCTGGGACACGACCTGCGCGACCCACTCCACTCCATCAACATGGCGGGCACCCTGCTCGAACGGGGCAGCACCCAGCCGACCCTGGGCCGGCGCATCCAATCCTCGAGCAACCGCATGCAGCGCCTGATCGGCCAGGTGCTCGACATGAGCCGCATCGATGGCGGCATGGGGCTGGGCATGGTGCTCGAGCCGGTCGACCTCTCGACCCTGGTCGAGGACGTGATCGACGAATCGCGCATGGCCTACCCGACGATCGACTATTCCTTCGCCAACCCGGGCCCCATCTGCGTGCGCGCCGACGGCGCGCGGCTGGCCCAGGTGCTGTCCAACCTGCTGAGCAATGCGCGCCACCACGGCGAGGTCGGCCGACCGATCGCCACCACGCTGGCGCAGGAGCATGGCTGGGCGGTGCTGGAAGTGACGAACGCCGGCGCCCCGATCGCGCCGGACGTGGCCGCAACCCTGTTCAATCCCTTCAAGCGCAGCTCGCTGCACAACCCGCGCAACCGCACCGGCATGGGACTCGGACTCTACATCGCGGCCCAGATCGTGCGCGAGCACCAGGGCGAAATCGCCTACCGCCACGAGAACGGCCAGGTCGTGTTCACGGTGCGCCTGCCGCTGGCGGAGATGGACCGGGCCGGCCCGACCTGAGCCCAACAAGGACGGCAAGGAAGCCGCGCCGCACTGCGTGAAACTACGCATGCGGCGCGCTACCGTAGCAGGGCGCGGCATGTTAGGCTAGCAACATGCCAACAGCACCCTGCCCTGCATGACCCTCATCAAGTTCATCGAGATCGTGGCGATCCTGGTCGGCGCGTTTTCCGGTTTCATCGAAGCGCGCCGCAAACGCATGGACCTGGTGGGCGTGTTTACGGTCGCCTTCATCGCGGCCTTCGGCGGCGGCACCCTGCGCGACATCCTGCTCGACCGCCGTCCGCTGTTCTGGGTCACGCACCAGGAGTACGCCATCGCCATCTTCGTGCTGGCCCTGATCGCCTCCCCGCTGATCCGCACCCTGCGCCACATCGTCTCGGAACGCCTGATCGTGATCGCCGACGCGGTCGGCCTCGGCCTGTTCTCGATCGCCGGCGTCTCGGCCGCGCTGGACGCCAACATGCCGCTCTTCATCGCCTCGATGATGGGCGTGATCACGGGGATTTTCGGGGGCGTGCTGCGCGACATCGTCTGCAACGAGGTGCCGATGGTGTTCAGGGACGGCAAGCCCTACGCGATCTGCGCTTTCCTCGGGAACTGGATGTTCCTGCTGATGGGGCTCTACACCAGCGTGTCGCACGATTTCGCGCTGTGGACCAGCGCGCTGTTCATCTGCGTGCTGCGCTTGATTACCTGGAAGTTCGACATCCAGATGGGGCGCTGAGGCCGGTTTTTCGTAGGGTGGGCTCTCGAGCCCACGCGGTATCACCGGTCGATTTGACGCGGCATCACGGGAACGCCACGTGCGCTGGCCTACCGGATTGTGTTTCGACACATCCCCGTTCGACCGCGTGGGTTCAAGAACCCACCCTACGAAAACCACCGAAACGTCGGCGGTTCAATCTCTCTTACACCGCGTCCGGCCCGGTCTCGCCGGTACGGATACGGATCACCTGCTGTACGTCCTGGACAAAAATCTTGCCGTCCCCAATCTTGCCGGTGCGCGCGGCCTTGATGATGGCGTCGACCACCTGGTCGACGATACCGTCGTCCACCACCACCTCGATCTTCACCTTGGGCAGGAAGTCGACCACGTATTCCGCGCCGCGGTACAGCTCGGTGTGGCCCTTCTGGCGGCCGAAGCCCTTCACTTCCGTGACCGTCAAACCGGTGACATTGACGTCGGCCAGGGCCTCGCGCACTTCGTCGAGTTTGAAAGGTTTGATCACGCAGGTAATCTGTTTCATGTCTGCTCCTTTTCTAATAATGGGTGTTCAGTCGGGGATGTTGGCCAGGTCGTCGAGCCACACGGTCGCTTCCGAGTCGCTCGGGGCGCGCCAGTCGCCGCGCGGGGACAGCGAGCCGCCGTTGCCGACCTTGGGCCCGTTCGGCACGCAGCTGCGCTTGAACTGGCTGGTCTTGAAGAAGCGCCACAGGAAGATCCCGAGGTTGCGCTTGATCGCGCCCAGGTCGTATTCGTTGCGCGCGCCGTTCTCGTCGGGCCAGCGGCCCTCGAGGCGCGAATGCCAGGCCGTATAGGACAGGAAGGCGACCTTGGACGGCGCGAAGCCGTAGCGCAGCGTGTAGTAGAGGTTGAAGTCCTGCAGCTCGTAGGGGCCGATCACGCTCTCGGTGATCTGGGCCGGCTTGTCGTCGCCTTCTTTCCCCGGCACCAGCTCGGGGCTGATCTCGGTGCCGAGGATGTTCAGCAGCACCTCGGCGCCGCCGGCCACGACCGACCCGGTCTCGGCCACCCAGCGCACCAGGTGGGCAATCAGGGTCTTTGGCACGCTGGCGTTCACGTTGTAGTGCGACATGTGGTCGCCCACGCCATAGGTGCACCAGCCCAGCGCCAGCTCGGACAGGTCGCCGGTGCCGATCACGATCGCGCCCAGGTGGTTCGCCAACCGGAACAGGTGGTTGGTGCGCTCGCCCGCCTGCACGTTCTCGAAAGTGACGTCGTACTGCTCCTTGCCCTGCGCGAACGGATGGTTCAGGTCCTTCAGCATCTGCAGGCAGCTCGGACGGATGTCGATTTCCTGGGCCGAGCAGCCGACCACGCGCATCAGGTCGTGGGCCTGCTTCAGGGTGCGTCCGCTGGTGGCGAAGCCCGGCATCGTGTAGGCCAGGATGTTGGTGCGCGGAAGACCCAGGCGGTCCATCGCCGCGGCGCAGACCAGCAGCGCATGGGTCGAGTCCAGGCCGCCGGAGACGCCGATCACGACCTTCTCGATGCCGCTGGAAGACAGGCGCTGGATCAGGGCCTGGACCTGGATGTTGTAGACCTCGGTGCAGCGCTCGTCGCGGAGCAGCCGGTCGGCCGGCACGTAGGGGAAGCGCTCGATCTCGCGGGCCAGCGCCAGGGTGCGCTCGAGCGGCAGCGCCAGCGTGAAGCGCTGCACGCGGAATTTTTTCACCTCGTCCGCATGGCGGCGCGCCGACTGCGCGAAGGTGGTGGCGCGCATGCGTTCCTGCGACAGGCGTTCCAGGTCGACGTCGGCGAAGATGATGTGGGACTCGTCGAGGAAGCGCTGGGACTCGGCCAGCAGCTCGCCCTTCTCGTAGATGATGGACTGGCCGTCCCAGGCCATGTCGGTGGTCGATTCGCCGCGTCCGGCCGAGGTGTAGAGGTAGGCCGCCATGCAGCGCGCCGACTGCTGGCTGACCAGCTGGTGGCGGTAGGTGCTCTTCCCCACCAGCACGTTCGACGCCGACAGGTTCACCAGCACGGTCGCGCCGGCCATCGCGGCGAACGAGGACGGCGGCACCGGCACCCAGACGTCTTCGCAAATCTCGACGTGGAAGCGCAGCAGCGGCAGGTTCTCGACCTCGAACACCTGGTTCGGGCCGAAGGGCACCGTTTCGCCGAACAGCTCGACGCTGTCGACGTTGGCGCTGTCGGCGGCGCTGAATTGGCGCGATTCGTAGAACTCGCCGTAGTTCGGCAGGAAGCTCTTCGGCACCAGGCCATGCACGCGCCCGCCCGCGACCACGGCCGCACAATTGAACAGCTGGTGATTGACCCGTAGTGGCAGGCCCACTACCATCGCCACAGGCAGCTCGCGGGAGGCCTCGACCACGGCGGCCAAGGCTTCTTCGCAACCGTCCAGCAGCGCACGCTGGTGGAACAGGTCTTCGCAGCTATAGGCCGACAGGCCCAGTTCCGGGAAGGCGACCAGGGCCGCACCCTGCTCTGCCGCCTGGCGCGCAAGCGCGATGGTCTGCTCGACGTTATAGGCCGGGTCGGCGATGCGGCAGCGTGGAATGGCCACCGCCACCCGCGCGAAGCCGTGTGAATACAGGTTAAAGAATCGGTTGTTCATCTCGGAGTCTTTCGCATAGCGAGCAGTGCGGATACGGACCTCGACACCGCACTTCTTCTAGTTATGGAAGCAATTTTGAATTATCGCACGCATATCGTTTCTTCCTTGTCCGAGATCGGTCAGGCTGCCTGGGATGGCTTGCTGGCCCTGCAGGGCGAAGCCAATCCCTTCCTGTCCTACGCCTTCCTGCACGCCTTGCACGAATCGGGCAGCGCCAGCCCGGAGAGCGGCTGGCAGCCGCAATACATCGCCCTCTACGACGGCGAGGAGCTGGCGGCCGCCCTGCCCCTCTACGTCAAGGGCCACTCCTACGGCGAATATGTGTTCGACTGGGCCTGGGCCGACGCCTACCGGCGTCACGGCCTCGAGTACTACCCCAAGCTGTTGAGCGCGGTGCCCTTCACGCCGGTGGCGGGACCGCGCCTGCTGGCGCGCGATGCCGATGCGCGCGCCGCTCTCATCGACGTGCTGGTCGCCACCCAGCAGGCGACCGACGTCTCGTCCACCCACATCCTGTTCCCGCCCGAGGAACATGCGCGCCAATTGCAGGACGCCGGCTTCCTGCTGCGCAGCGGCGTGCAGTTCCATTGGTTGAACGGGGGGTATGCGACGTTCGACGACTTTCTGGCGACACTGGAGCAGAAGAAGCGCAAGAACATCCGCGCCGAGCGGCGCAAGGTGAAGGAAGCCGGCGTGACGCTGCGGCGCGTGCGCGGGGTGGACGCGACGGAATCGGATTGGCGCTTCTTCAACCGCTGCTACCGCCACACCTATGCGGCGCACTATTCGACGCCCTACCTGAACCTCGATTTCTTCCAGCGCATCGGACGCGAGATGCCTGAGAACATCCTGCTGGTGATCGCCGAGCGCGCGGGCAGTCCGATCGCGGCCTCGCTCGTGATCCACAGCGCCGACACGCTGTACGGGCGCTATTGGGGCGAGATCGAACACGTGCCCTGCCTGCATTTCGAGGCCGCCTATTACCAGCCGCTGGAGTTCTGCATCGAGCAGGGCATCCAGACTTTCGAGGGTGGCGCCCAGGGCGAGCACAAGATGGCGCGCGGCTTCCTGCCGACCCGCACGTACTCGGCGCACTGGCTGGCCCATCCTTCGTTCGCGGACGCGATCGAGCGCTTCCTGGAGCGGGAGGCGGGCGGGATCGACGAGTACATGGATGAGCTGAACGAGCGCAATCCGTTCCGCGGCGCGACCGGCTGAAGCAATCTCAGGCGGAAGCGGCCCGCGCGGCGGCTTCGCGCCGCGCGCCGGCCAGCAGCACGAAGGCGAACACGATCTCGATCAGCGCGCCGGCAAAGGCTCCTGTCGCTGGCGCCGCATTGGCGCTGTCCAGACCCCAGGCGGCCAGCCCGAGCACGGCGCCGAAGGCCCAGTACAAGCGATTCCCGTAGAGCGTGTGGAAACAGAGGTAGCGCCCGCCGATCACGAGCAGCATCGCGGGAAAGAACAGCTCGATGCGCCAGAGCCCGATGCCGTAGGCGAGCGGCAGCATCGCGATCATCCAGAAGGTCGTGGCCATCGCCAGCGCGCCGAGTGGGTTGCCAGGAGCATGACGGCCCGGGGCGCCGAGCAGGCGCGCGCACAGCACCGCCATCGGATGGATGAACATGCCGCCGACGAATAGCGCCCACACGGCCCGCTCCTCCGCCTGCCAGACCGCGACGCAGCCGGCTACCGCCCAGACCGAACCCGAGACCAGCACGCCGGGTGCACCGCCCATATAACCCTCGCGCATGTCGCGCTGGGCCGCGACCGTCGTGGCGAGATCGGTATGGGCAAGGGTCATGGCGTTCTCCTGTCGAGTTGGACCCCATCCTGCCACGATCGGGCTGCCGGGGCAATCACCCTTCCTCCAGCAGCCTCAGCGCCCGCCCGAACGCCGACGCCGGCAAGACATAGCGACCATAGGGCACGCCCCGCTCCGCCGGCAGGTCGCCATCGCGTTCGAAACCGAGTTCGCGGTACATGCGCAGCGCCGACGCCATGATCGGGCTGGTATGCAGGCCGAGCGCGGGCGCACCGACGCGCACTGCGCCGCGCAGGCAGCCCGCCATCAGTTGCCGGCCGATGCCGCCGCCCCGCCAGGCCGGTGCGACAACCAACATGCGGACCAGCGACCAGTCTTCGGGAAACATGGCGCTGCGTGGAGCGCCCGGCGGCACATGCACGACCGCGCCGGCAACGACCCCGCCGGTCTCGGCAACCAGGAGTTCGCCCACCTGCGCCAGGTCGGCCATGCGTCCTATGCCTTCGCTGAACGACGGCCAGTCCTGGTAGTCGTTGCGGTAGTCCGAAAAGGCGGAGAGCGCGACCGCATTCACTGCGTCCCGGTCGGCCGGCGCATACGGACGAATCGTACAAGTTGCCATGTGCACGCTCTCCTAGACGAACAACGAAGGCTGGCTGTCGGCGTAATCGCGCAGCAGGTTCCACACCACCTTCACGCGCCGCAGCCGGTACAGGTCGGTCGGGGCCGCGAGCCAGAACGAGCGCTCGGCGTAGAAGCCGGGCAGCACCTTGACCAGGCGGCCGTCGTCGGGCACGGCGTAGGGCGGCGCCATCATCAGGCCCATGCCGAGCGAGGCCGCCTGGATCTGCGCCGTCATGCCCGAACAGCACAGGCGCCGGCGCGGGGTGAAGCCCAGCTCGCCCATGTAGGACAGCTCGCGGCTGGCCAGCCGGTCCTGCACGTAGTCGACGAAGTAATGCTGGGCCAGGTCGGACTGCTCGCGGATCGGCGGATGCTTCTCGAGGTAGCCCGGCGAGGCGTACAGGTAGAAGCGGAAGGAGGCCAGGCGGGTGACCATGTAGCGCCCGGTGGTGGGCGGGTCCAGCATCACGCCGAGGTCGGCCTCGCGGTTGGCGAGGTTGGCGAAGCTGGGCAGCGCCAGCAAGTCGATCGACAAATCCGGGTTGGTGTCGAGCAGCCCGGCCAGCAGCGGCGCCACCACCTTGACCCCGAAGACCTCGGGCACGCCCAGGCGCACCACGCCGTGGGCCGCCACCTCCGCGCCGCCGAGCTGCTCGGCCGCGGCCAGCGCCGCGCCCTCCATCGCTTCCGCGTGCGGCAGCAGGGCGTGGCCCATCTCGGTCAGCTCATAGCCTTCGCGCGAGCGGTCGAACAGGGTCGAGCCGAGCTCCCTTTCCAGGCGGTCGATGCGCCGCGCCACCGTGGTGTGCTCGACGTCGAGGCGGCGCGAGGCGCCCGACAGCGTGCCCGCGCGCGCCAGTTCGAGGAAGAATCGGAGGTCGGTCCACTCAGGCAGGGTATTCATCGGCGCACTTGTTTAATATCAAGATGACATATTGTGCACCAGTGCACATTCCTCCTGCAATCAATTCCCATCCCTTGCACTGCGGACGCGCAAATTGTGCACCCGCAGCATTTTCCCTCGGCGAGACGTGCACCAAAGGTGCGCACCGGCTTGTGCAAATCCGCACAGTGGGTGGGCGGATTGTTATCTTTTCAGCCAGTTCCGGCCGAGGCACACTGCAGGGCGTGCGAAACCCAGCAGAAAGCGCGAGCCGAAGCGGGAGCCAAAGCGGGAGCCGAAACGCGAGCTGATCGCGAGCATGTTCGCCATTCCAAAAACAGGAGACAACGATGCGTCTGACAAAGAAAAAAATGAAGCTGCTCAACCGTTCCGCCGCTGCCCTGCTGGCCCTGTCCAGCAGCGCGATGGGCGCCGCCCACGCCCAGCAGGCATCCGGCGCGCCCGCGCCTGACGGAGAAGCGGCCAGCGATGTCCAGAAGGTGGTCGTCACCGCGCGCCGCCGCGAAGAGTCCTTGCAGGACGTGCCAGTGTCGGTCACGGCGTTTTCCGCCGACCAGCTGTCCAAGCAGGGCGTGCCGGACGTGACCGCGCTGGCGCTGGCGCTGCCGAACACTACCCTGAAGGCCTCGCGCGCCACCAACTCGACCCTGACCGCCTTCATCCGCGGCGTCGGCCAGGCCGACCCGCTGGCCGGCTTCGAGTCGGGCGTGGGCATCTACATCGACGACATCTACCTGGCCCGCCCGCAGGCCGCCGTGGCCGACATCTACGACGTCGAGCGCATCGAAGTCCTGCGTGGCCCGCAGGGCACCCTGTACGGCCGCAACACCATCGGCGGCGCCATCAAGTACGTGACCCGCAAGCTCGGCTCCAAGCCCGACCTGCGCCTGCGCGCCACCGCCGGCACCTACGGCCAGATCGAAGGCGTGGCCACCGCCAGCACCCCGCTCTCCGACACCGTCCGCATCGGCGGCACGGTCGCCCGCTTCAAGCGCGACGGCTTCGGCACCAACCTGTACACCGGCGCCGAGAACTACGACAAGGACGTCACCGCGCTGCGCCTGTCGACCGAATTCACGCCGACCCCCGACCTGTTCATCCGCCTGGCCGCCGACGGCACCCAGGACGACTCGAACCCGAAGAACGGCCACCGCCTGACGGTCGGCCGCACCAGCGGCGCGCCGATCCTGGAAAACGAATTCGACACCCGCGCCAACCTGACCCAGGCCCTCGGCCACGACCAGGAAGTGAAGGCCTACGGCGTCTCGGCGCTGGTCGAATACCGCTTCAACGACCAGTTCAGCGCGAAGTCGATCACGGCCAGCCGCAAGGACAAGTCCTGGGCGCCGATCGACTTCGACTCCCTGCCGACCATCGACATGGAAGTGCCGGCCCTGTACAAGAACAAGCAGTTCAGCCAGGAATTCCAGCTGACCTACACGGGCGACCGCCTGCAGGGCATCGCCGGCGTGTACTACATCGACGCCAACGCCTACAACAAGTTCGACACCATCCTGGCGGCCACGCCGGGCGTCGCGACCTCCTTCCCGAGCTCGACCTTCACCAGCGGCGACATCGACACCAAGGCCTGGGCCGTGTATTTCGACGGCAGCTACAACCTCACCGATACCCTGAGCCTGTCGCTGGGCGGCCGCTACACCGTCGACCAGCGCACCGCCGACATCTATCGCCAGTTCTTCCTGGGTACGGGCGGCAGCCCGGAGATGGGCAACCCGGGCGCCGTCTCGCTGCTGGTCGATACCAACCTGCAGGGCCTGGAACGCGAAGACAAGAAATTCACGCCGCGCGTCGCGCTCAACTGGAAGGTGCACGCCGACCATAATGTCTATGCCTCGTACTCCGAGGGCTTCAAGGGCGGCGGCTTCGAACCGCGCGCGAGCGTGGGTACGCTGGCGCGCCTGGGTATTCCGCTCAGCGCCATCACGGCCGGCTACGAGCCCGAGACCATCGAAACCTACGAGCTCGGCCTGAAGTCGGCGTTCAACGGCGGACGCATCACGACCAATGCGGCCCTCTTCTACAGCGACTACAAGAATGTCCAGATCCCGGGTTCGATCGCGGCCGACTCGAACGGCGACGGCCGCGACGACACCTTCACCGGCGCGACCACGAATGCCGGCAAGGCGAAGATCAAGGGCGTCGAACTGGAAGCCATCGCCAACTTCACCCCGAACTTCACGGTAGCCGGCATGTACAGCTACATCGATGCCGAGTACAAGGAGTTCATCGCCAACGGCGTCAACGTGGCCGACCAGCGCTTCTTCCAGAACACGCCGCGCAATTCGGCCAACCTGCGCGCCAACTACGACATCCCGTTGCCGCTGCTCGGCCGTAACGGCAAGGTGTCGCTGATCGGCAGCGCTTCCTACAAGGGTTCGGTCCACCAGTTCGAGTACGCCTCGGTGCTGGACGAAGGTTCGTACACCCTGTACGACGCGAGCATCGTCTGGACCCGCGCCGACGGCAAGATCCGCGCCGGCATCCACGGCAAGAACCTGAGCGACGAACGCTACAAGACCGCCGGCTACTTCTTCCCGACCCTGGGCGCCGAGGGCACGCTGACGGCCTTCTACGGCAACCCGCGCACGGTCTCGGCCACGCTCGAGTACCGCTTCTGACCCCAGCCGGGTCTTCACAGGAACAGCGTGCCGCCCGCCCGCGGGCGGCACGCTCCCTTCTTCACCTTCCATTTTCGGAAGAACCGAACAGGATCTTGCAAGCGTGCTTAACTTCACCCCTATCAGTTTCCAGAGCAGCGACGGGCTGGCGCTGTATGCACGCGACTACGCCGCCCGGACCGGGACAGCCGATCCGTCGACGCCCCTGCCGGCAAGGCTTCCCGTCGTCTGCCTGCACGGCCTGACGCGCAACTCGGCCGATTTCGACGAGCTGGCCCCCGAGATCGCGCGCATGGGCCGGCGCGTGATCGCGCCCGACGTGCGCGGCCGCGGCCACTCGGCGCGCGACCCGAACCCCGACAACTACAACCCGAATGTCTACGCCGGCGACGTGGCCAAGCTGCTGCATGACCTGGGCATCGCGCGCGCGGTTTTTGTCGGCACCTCGATGGGCGGCCTGATCACCATGACGCTCGCCATGCGCCACCTCGAGCTGATCGCCGGCGCCGTGCTCAACGACGTCGGCCCGGTGCTCTCGACCCGCGGCCTGGCGCGCATCGCCGGCTACGCGGGCCGCTGCAACGTGCTTTCGTCCTGGGACGACGCGGCCGGCTACCTGAAGGACATCAACGCCTGCGCCTTCCCCGACAACTCGGACGAGGAATGGGGCAAGTGGGCCCAGCGCGCCTTCGAACGGGACGACGCCGGCAAGCTGGCCCTGCGTTACGACCCGAATATTGCGCTAGCATTGCAAACAGGTAAACTGCGGCCGACGTCGCTGGCGGCGCGCATGGCCTTCCGGCGCCTGGCGCACCGCCGCCCCACCCTGCTGGTGCGGGGGGCGCTGTCGGACCTGGTCGAACCTGGCCAGGTCGCGTGGATGCGGCGCGCCGCGCCCGCGATGCAGTACACCGAAGTGCCGAACATCGGCCATGCGCCGATGCTCACCGAACCGGAAGCGCTGGGCGCCATCCGCCAGTTCCTGTCGCAGCTTCCATAAAACAGAATCAGAGTCAGAGGAGACACCATGAACCACCTGATCAAACCCTTGTCGGCAGCCGTGCTGGCCGCCTTCGCCGTGACCGCCGCCCCGCTCGCGCTGGCGGCCGGGCCCGACCTGAAGATCGCCCTCATCGCCGGCAAGACCGGCCCGCTCGAAGCCTATGCCAAGGAAACCGAGACCGGCTTCATGCTGGGCCTGGAATACCTCACCGGCGGCAAGATGGAAATCAACGGGCGCAAGCTGAAGGTCATCGTCAAGGACGACCAGAGCAAGCCGGACCTGGGCCGCACCCTGCTGGCCGAGGCCTATGGCGACGACAAGGCCGACATCGCGGTGGGCACCACCTCCTCGGGTTCGGCGATCGCGATGCTCCCTGTCGCCAAGGAATACAAGAAGGTGCTGATCATCGAGCCGGCCGTCGCCGACGCCATCACCGCCGAGAAGTGGAACAAGTACATCTTCCGCACGGCGCGCAGCTCGATGCAGGACGCGCTGGCCGCCGCCAGCACCCTGAAGGGCGGCAGCGTCGCCTTCCTGGCCCAGGACTATGCCTTCGGGCGCGACGCCATCAAGGCCGGCAAGGAAGCGCTCGCCGCCACCGGCAGCAAGGCGAGAGTCGTGCACGAGGAATACGCGCCGGCCACCGCGACCGACTTCACCGCCTCGACCCAGCGCCTGTTCGACGCCCTGAAGGACAAGCCGCAGCCGCGCGTGCTGGGCATCGTCTGGGCCGGCCCGAACCCGATGAACAAGATCGCCGACATGAAGCCCGAGCGCTACGGCATCGCGCTGGCCCCGGGCGGCAACATCCTGCCGGTGATGAAGACCTGGAAGAGCTATGCCGGCACCGAAGGCACCATTTATTACTACTACGCCTTCCCGAAGAACAAGATGAACGACTGGCTGGTGGCCGAGCACCAGAAGCGCTTCAAGGCGCCGCCCGACATGTTCACCGCCGGCGGCTTCGCGGCGGCCAGCGCCGTGTTCAATGCGCTCTCGAAGGTCCCGGACCGCAGTGGGAAAATTGACAGCGAGAAACTGGTCGCGGCGATGGAAGGCATGAGCTTCGACACCCCGAAGGGCAAGATGAGCTTCCGCAAGGAAGACCACCAGGCGATCCAGTCGATGTACCACTTCCGCATCAAGAAGAACCAGGCCAACGAGTGGGACCTGCTGGAACTGGTGCGCGAGATCCCGGCGACCGAGATGCCGCTGCCAGTCAAAAACAAGCGCTGACATGGCGGCCACCAACGCACAGCAGCCCTCGCTGTCCACGCGTGACCTGACGATCCGCTTCGGCGGCCACGTCGCGGTCAACGCGGTGACGGCGGACTTCTACCCGGGGACGCTGACGGTGATCGTCGGCCCCAACGGGGCCGGCAAGACCACCTACTTCAACCTGGTCTCGGGCCAGTTGCCGGCGACCTCCGGCAGCGTGCTGGTGAACGGCCAGGACGTCACCCGCCACGGCGCCGCGCGCCGCACCCGCCTCGGGATCGGCCGCGCCTTCCAGCTCACCAACCTCTTCCCCAACCTGACGGTGATGGAGAACGTGCGCCTGGCGGTGCAGAGCCGCGCCGGCCTGGGGATGAACATGTTCTCGGTCTGGTTCGGCCACAAGGAGCTGATCGAGCGCGCCGAGCATTACCTCGAGCGCGTGGCCATGTCGCCTAAGCGCGAAGCCCGGGTCGGCGCCCTGTCGCACGGCGACCAGCGCAAGCTGGAAGTGGCCATCCTGCTGGCGCTCGAACCTTCCATCCTGATGTTCGACGAGCCGACCGCCGGCATGAGCGTGGACGAGGTGCCGGTGGTGCTGGAGCTGATCCAGTCCGTCAAGCGCGACACGAACAAGACCGTGCTGCTGGTCGAACACAAGATGGACGTGGTGCGCCAGCTGGCCGACCGCATCATCGTGCTGCACAACGGCACCCTGGTCGCGGACGGCCTGCCGCTGGACGTGATGCAATCGAAGATCGTACAGGAAGCCTATCTTGGAACACCCGAAACCGAACCCGCCGCGGCCGCCCATGCCTGATCCGGCCAACGCACCGCTGCTCACGCTCTCGGGCGTGCATACCCACATCGGCCAGTACCACATCCTGCAGGGCGTGGACCTGGTCGTGCCGCGCGGCGGCCTCTCGGTGCTGCTGGGCCGTAACGGCGCCGGCAAGACCACCACCCTGCGCACCATCATGGGCCTGTGGAAGGCCAGCGCCGGCGCCATCACTTTCGACGGCCAGGACATCACGAAGCTGGCCACGCCCGACATCGCGCGCCTGGGAATCGCCTATGTCCCGGAAAGCATGGCCGTGTTCTCGGACCTGACGGTGCGCGAGAACCTGCACCTGGCTGCGCGCAACGGCCCGATGGACCAGGCGCGCCTCGACTGGATCTTCGGCTTCTTCCCGGCCCTGAAGAAGTTCTGGAACTACCCGGCGGGGAACCTCTCGGGCGGCCAGAAGCAGATGGTGGCGATCGCCCGCGCCATCGTCGAGCCGAGGAAGCTGCTGCTGGTGGACGAGCCGACCAAGGGCCTGGCACCAAGCATCGTGCAGAGCCTGATCGCGGCCTTCCGCGAGCTGAAGGAACGCGAGACCACCATCCTGCTGGTCGAGCAGAACTTCAACTTCGTGCGCTCGCTCGGCGACACGGTGAGCGTGATGGACGACGGCAGCAATGCCCATGCCGGCAGCATGGCGGCGCTGGCGAACGACGACGAGCTGCAGCAGCGCCTCCTGGGCCTGTCGCTCGACTCCCACCAATAGGAACCCGACGATGAGTGCCAACCTCTCCCGCATAGCAAGCCCGCCCCAGCTCGATGCGCCGCTGCCCGCCGCGCCGCGCGACATCGCCCCGCTGTTGCTGGTGCCGGCCATCGCCCTGCTCATGCTGCCCCTGGTCGGCAGCTTCCCGACCTGGGTCACCCTGACCATCGCCGGCCTCGCCATGGGCATGATGATCTTCATCATGGCCAGCGGCCTGACCCTGGTGTTCGGCCTGATGAACGTGCTGAATTTCGGCCATGGCGCCTTCGTATCCGTCGGCGCCTTCGCCGCCACCATGGTGCTGCTGCCGATGCGCGGCTGGCTCGAGATGGATTCGCTGCTGGTCAACCTCGGCGTGCTGGGCCTGGCGGTCACGGTCGCCATGCTGGTCACGGCCCTGCTGGGCTGGGCCTTCGAGCGGGTGATCGTCATGCCGGTCTATGGCCAGCACCTGAAGCAGATCCTGATCACCATGGGCGGCATGATCGTCGCCGAGCAGCTGATCAACGTGATCTGGGGCGCCGAGACCATCGCCCTGCCCCTGCCCACCGCCCTGCGCGGCGCCATCTTCCTGGGCGACGCGGCCATCGAGAAATACCGCCTGGTGGCGGTGATCGTCGGCCTGGTGGTGTTTGTCGGCATGTTCCTGACGCTGAACCGGACCAAGATCGGCCTCCTGATCCGCGCCGGCGTGGAAAACGGCGAAATGGTCGAGAGCCTGGGCTACCGCATCCGCCGCCTGTTCGTCGGCGTGTTCGCGGCCGGCTCGGCGCTGGCCGGCCTGGGCGGCGTGATGTGGGGCCTGTACAAGGAAACCTTGTCGGCCGCGATGGGCGGCGAGATCATGATCATGATCTTCATCGTCATCATCATCGGCGGCCTGGGCTCGGTAGGCGGCTGCTTCATCGGCGCCCTCCTGATGGCGCTGGTGGCCAACTATGCCGGTTTCCTGGCCCCGAAGGTCGCGCTGGTCTCGAACATCATCCTGATGATCGCGATCCTGCTGTGGCGCCCGGCCGGGCTGTATTCGAAGATGCGAGGCTGACTCATGTTCAACCCGATGACCCGACTCCTTTCCGGCGACCTGCCGCGCAGCCGCATCCTGTCCGCGGCGCTGCTCCTGATCTTCCTGGGACTGGCGTTCGCGCCCTTCCTGACCAGCGGCGCGCGTCCGCTCAACACCGCGGCCACGATCTGCGTCTACATCGTGCTGGTCGCTTCCTACGACCTGCTGCTGGGCTACACCGGCATCGTCTCCTTCGCGCACACCATGTTCTACGGGATCGGCGCCTACGGCATCGGCCTGGCGCTGGCCTCGGTGGATGAGCCGACCTGGGGCGTGGCGCTGAAGGGCCTGGGCCTGGCGCTGCTGCTGGCCCTCGCGCTCGCCTTCGTGGTCGGCCTGTTCGCCCTGCGCGTGCGCGCCATCTTCTACGCCATGATCACGCTGGCCGTCGCCTCTTCCTTCGCGGTGCTGGCCTCGCAGCTGTCGGACTTCACCGGCGGCGAGGACGGCAAGACCTTCAGCGTGCCGGAAGTGCTCAGCCCGGGCTTCACGCTGGTCGAGAACGAGGTGTTCGGGCGCGCCATCGACGGCAAGCTGCTCACCTATTACCTGGTGTTCTTCGGCTGCCTGCTGCTCTTCCTGTTCCTGCTGCGCCTGGTCAATTCCCCCTTCGGGCGGGTGCTGCAGGCGATCCGCGAGAACGAGTTCCGCGCCGAGGCGCTGGGCTACCGCACCGTGGTCTACCGCATCTGGGCCAACTGCCTGGCGGCCCTGGTGGCGGCGCTGGCCGGCGCCCTGATGGCCCTGTGGCTGCGCTATGTCGGCCCCAAGACCTCGCTCGGCTTCGAGGTCATGACCGACATCCTGCTGATCGTCGTCATCGGCGGCATGGGCACGATGTATGGCGCGGTGGTCGGCGCGGCCCTGTTCATCCTCGCGCAGAACTACCTGAAGGAGCTGATGGCGCACGGCTCGAACGCCCTGGAAGGCCTGCCCCTGCTGGCCGCCGCCCTGCATCCGGACCGCTGGATGCTGTGGCTGGGCGTGCTGTTCGTGCTGTCGATCTATTTCTTCCCGATCGGGATCGTGGGCAAGCTGCGGCTGCGCAGCTGGCTGGCGGCGCGCTGATCGTTCTTCCCTCCAGCGCGGTCGCTCCCGCCCGCGCTTCTCGTTCTCCTCCTCTTCTTCGCCTTTCGTAGGGTGGGCACCTGTGTCTACCCTGCCCAGCTTCCGCTTTCGCCTTTCGTAGGGTGGGCTCTCGAGCCCACGCGGTCTCACCCTGTGCAAACCACAGCGACTCCATCGTCGGCAACTGCCGATTGATCCGGTGGCTTTCTTGAGTGCCAATCCGCGTGGGCACAAGTGCCCACCCTACGAACAGCCCGCCGCTCAGGGGCCCTGGCGTACCGGCGCCAGCCAGCTGCGCAGCCGCAGCTTGCCCACCGCCGAGCCTCTACGCACATTGAATGGAAATCAAGGTTCGTTGTTGTTCAGCTCATATGATGAACTCAACCATGGCCTCGTGTCAGCCAGCGCGAGTGGACAAGCCATCCTTCTGGCTCCGCATGAAAGCACATTCCCATGAAACTACTCAAGTCGTACACCGCGGCCGGTGCGCTTGCGCTGGCGGCCCTCGCCCCGGGAGCCGCCAATGCCGGCTACGGCAGCGGCAGCTCCGGTGTCCTGGTGCTGAACGAGGGCTTCGGCAACGTCGCCGGGCTGCCGGGCTGGACCCTGGTCAACAACAGTGACCCGGCGGGCAGTACCTGGTTCCAGGGCAATGCCGACATCTTCGGCGCCCAGTCCGGCGCCGCCAATTCCTACGCCGCCGCCAGCTTCCTGGGCGCCGCCAACGGCTTCGGCACGGTCGACAACTGGCTGATCACCCCGGTCCTGTCGCTCAGCGGGCTGACCAGCCTGTCCTTCTACACCGCCGGCGAGGCCACGCCCGGCTTCGCCGACTACCTCGAGGTGCGCTGGGCGCCGGGCAACGGCGGCGGCACCGACGCCTTCTCGACGCTGCTGACCAGCTTCGGCGGCGCCGGCTCTCCCTACCCGACCGACTGGACCCAGTGGAGCACCGACCTGAACTTCACGGGCCAGGGCCGCTTCGCCTTCCGCTACGTGGGCGATGCAGATTCCTTGAACTATATTGGCCTCGATACGGTCCGAGTGGTCACGGCGGTGCCGGAACCTTCGCTGTACGTGATGCTGGCCCTGGGCCTGGGCGCGCTGAGCTTCATGCGCCGCAAAACACTGAACTGAAGCTTCCGGAGACCCCACCATGTCACCCAAAAAACTTCTGGCGGCGCTCCCCCTCGCCGCCACGTGCGCCTTCATGTCACAGCACAGCTCGGCCCAGGAACAACAACAGGGCATGGTCGTCGTGCGCGACGCCCAGACCGGCCAGCTGCGCGCCCCCACGCCGGCCGAAAGCCGCGCGCTCGCGCCGAAAGCAACGAGCTCCCTGACGACGACGACCAGGCCGTCCATGATCACCCACCCCAGCGGCGCGCGCCAGGTGCGCCTGGGCGAACAAGGCCTCGTGTATTCGGTCGTCACCCGCGATGGCGACGGCAAGCTCGCCGAACAGTGCGTGCACGGCGCGGCCGCGGCCGACAAGGCCGTCCACCAGCACGGCCAGCACGACGATCACGGCAAGCAGGCCGGGCACGACAAGGAGGGTCGCCATGAAGTCAAGTAAATTCGCGCTGCGCCTTGCCGCGGCCCTCGCCATCTCCACCGCCACCCTCGCCAGCCAGGCCGCCACCATCACCATCGTCAACCAGAACGCGCCCGGCATCGGCTTCAACGACCCGACCCCCGCCACCCCCGTGGGCGGCAACCCCGGCACCACGCTCGGCGCGCAGCGTCTCTACGCCTTCCAGCACGCCGCCAACATCTGGGGCGCGACGCTCACGAGCAGCGTGCCGATCCGCATCGGCGCCTCCTTCGTCCCGCTGAACTGCACCGCCAGCAGCGCGGTGCTCGGCTCGGCGGGCGCCAACGAGATCTGGGCCGACTTCCAGAACGCGCCGCGCCCGAACACCTGGTACCCCAGCGCGCTGGCGAGCAAGCTGGCCGGCACCGACGTTGCCACCCCGGGCGAGCCGCACATCATCGCGCGCTTCAATTCGCGCCTCGGCCTGTTCCCCGACTGCCTGCCGGGCTCGGCCTTCTACCTCGGCACCGACAACAATGCCGGCAGCCAGATCGACCTGGTGACGGTGCTGCTGCACGAAATGGCGCACGGCCTGGGCTTCCAGACCTTCACCGACGACGAGACCGGCGCCGAGATCATGGGCATTCCCTCGATCTGGGACTATTTCCTGGTCGACAACGGCACCGAGCGTCCCTGGGTCGACATGACCGACGCCGAGCGCGTCGCCTCCGCCATCAGCGGCAACGGCCTGTCCTGGAACGGGCCGAACGTCACGGCCGCGGTGCCCCAGGTGCTCGATCCGCGCTCGCGCCTGACGGTGAGCGGCAGCGCCGCCGGCAACGCGACCGGCAACTACGACGTCGGCGACGCCTCCTTCGGCCCGCCGCTCGGCGCCACGCCGGTCAGCGGCCAGCTCATGCCGGTGGTCGAACAACCTACGGGCCTCGGTCTGGCCTGCAATCCGCTGAACGACGTCAACGCCCTGGCGGTGCGCGGCAACATCGCCCTGGTGTCGCGCGGAACCTGCGATTTTGTCTCCAAGGCGCGCAACGTGCAGGCCGCGGGCGCGATCGGGATGATCGTGGCCGACAACGCGCCCGGCGAGCCGACCGGCCTGGGCGGCGATGGCCCGGATATCACGATCCCCGCGGTGCGCGTCACCCAGGAAGCCGGCGCTACCCTGCTTGCCGCACTGCAGGCCAGGTCGCGCACCCGTTCGGGCGTGGTCGCCTCGCTCGGCATCGACCCGAACCGCCTGGCCGGCACCGACCCGCAGCGCCGCATCCTGATGTACACGCCGACGACCAACGCGCCGGGCTCCTCGGTCTCGCACTACACCACCGACGCCAAGCCGAACCAGCTGATGGAGCCGTCGATCAACGCCGACCTGACGCACACCGTCACGCCGCCGCGCGACCTCACCTACCCGCTGCTGCAGGACATCGGCTGGTAAGCCGGACAACCGTTCTGTCGAGGTGAAAAAAAAGGCCGGCCGCCCCTCGGGGCGCCGGCCTTTCTTCGTACGCAAGCATCGCTTGCGCCGGGATTACTGCTGTTCCTGCGCTGCCTTGTACGCGGCGACGCCGTCGACGATTTCCTGCTTGGCTTCGTCCGGACCAGCCCAGCCTTCGACCTTGACCCACTTGCCCTTTTCCAGGTCCTTGTAGTGCTCGAAGAAGTGCTGGATCTGCTGCAGGCGCAGGTCCTGCAGGTCTTCCGGCTTCTGCCAGTGGCTGTAGATCGGCAGGATCTTGTCGACCGGCACGGCCAGGACCTTGGCGTCACCGCCGCCTTCGTCGGTCATCTTCAGCACGCCGATCGCGCGGCAGCGCACCACCACGCCCGGGATCAGCGGGAACGGGGTGATCACCAGCACGTCGCACGGGTCGCCGTCGGCAGCCAGGGTTTGCGGCACATAGCCGTAGTTGCACGGGTAGTGCATCGCGGTGCCCATGAAGCGGTCGACGAAGATCGCGCCGGTGTCCTTGTCCACTTCGTACTTGATCGGATCGGCGTTCATCGGAATTTCGATGATGACGTTGAAGTCATTCGGCACATCGCGGCCGGCTGGGACGTTGTTCAGGCTCATGGGTTGTTCCTTGGTTGCTGAAGATTCAATAAAGGGAAGCATTATATCGAATAGGCATCAGCTTGTGCGCCGCAGCAGTCTATGCGGTGCGGCAATTAAGTGGGCGAAGGCAAAGCTGAGATCGCCGCTTTTCCCACGCGGATACATAGCCGAGTCTGGTGATTGGCGCAAGGGAATAAATACCCCGGACACGTTGAGCGAACACAAGCAATGGCGATATGGCGATGGCGCCGCGCCGCCGCGCTCCCTACCATGGATCAGGTCGACGTCGATGGATACGCCAAATCCCATGCGACAACTCCTCATGAGCATGCTGGACTCCCTTCCCCCGCCCGGCGGTGAGCGACAAGGAAGGCAGCATCATGGCGCCACGACTGCCGACCCCGCGCCGCTGCCCTGACCGCCAAGCGCCCCGGCAATCATCCTTTCATCGACAGGAGGCAGGACATGAAGACGTTTAACCGGTTTGCTCCGCGGCTGACGCGGCCCTGGATGGGCATTCTCGCCCTGGTGCTGGGTAGCAGCGCGGCAGCCGCAACGCCATCGCCACGCAGCGCGGGCGCCCCGCCCGCAACCGAACAGCTCATCGCACAGGCCCAGGCGCAGGCGGAGCACGCCAATGCGCAGTCCGGCAAGCCCGTGCCCTGCCCGCACAAGCACCAGCATGGCTTGCGCTACCGTGTCCAGCGGCTCGATGTGACCCGCTTCGAGGCCTTCCCGACCGCCATCAACAACCGCGGCTGGGTCGTCGGCTACAGTGACACTGCCACGGGTGTCATGCCCACATTGTGGATCGGCAGCCGGGCCTTCGATCTCGGCAGCCTGGGCGGCACCGTCGGTTACGCCTACGACATCAACGACGCGGGCCAGGTCGTCGGCTTCTCCAACAACGCCAACGGGGTCATGCGCGCCTTCAGTTGGTACCGGGGCCAGATCACTCCCCTGCAGAATCTGGGCGGCAGCACGACCTCGTTCTCGGTGGCGCGGGGCATCAACCGCTCCGGTGTCATCGGCGGCACGAGCGCCATCCCCGACGGCTCACGTGCGCGGGCCGTCCTCTGGCGCAAGGGCACCCCGCGCCCGCTGGAGAGCCTTGGCGGCTCGAATGCCTCCGTCCTCCGCGTAAACGATGCCGGCTTCAGCGTTGGCGTGAGCAACGACATCAGCGCCACCCAGCACGCTGCTCTCTGGACGCCAAAAGGCGAGGTTGTCGACCTGGGCGCAGAGGCCGTCGCGACCGACATCAACAACAGCCGGCACATCGTCGGCTACACCTTCACCGGCACCACAATGTCCAGGCCGGCGAAATGGTACGGTGGCGTACGCACCATCCTGCCGACTCTGGGCGGCGAAAACGGGGCCGTCTTCGGCATCAACGAAAAGGACGAGGCGGTCGGCTTCTCGCAGACGGCAAAAGGACTGGAACGCGCCACGGTCTGGTTCGGCGCCAAACCGGTCCAGCTCGACACCCTGCTCGACGACGCCAGCCGGGGCATCACGATCGACGCGGCCTATGCGATCAACGACAAGGGGCAGATCGCCGCCATCCAGCGCCTGCCCAACAACAGGGTGCAACCCCTGGTGCTGACGCCGCATCGCTGCCACGGCAAGTGAGGTGTCAAGCGTTGAATGAAATGTACGCCCTGTTTGGCGTCCGGCGCCATGCTGGCGCGTCCGGGGCGGACATCTTCTGCGCCGCCATGCGCCAGTGGCTGCCATGGCGGGCAAGGACGGGCAGGACGCGGACGCCCTCGCCGTCGGTCATCGTCAGAGGATATTCGCCAGCGCGCTATGCCGGTAATGCCCGGCCGCTTTTTCTTCCTGCCCCAGCGCCTCGTGCAGCTGGGCCAGCTTCAGGTGGATGTCGCGCACCATGGCCGGATCGAGCGCGTCCGACAGCGCCTGTTCCAGGTAGCGCTGGGCCTTGCCCCACAGCTTCTGGCGCAGGCAGAGCGAGCCCAGCGTGAGCGCCAGTTCCGAGTCGTTCGGGCGCTCGCGCAGCCAGGCTTCGCACTTCTCGATCTGGGCCAGCAGGGTGGCCGAACCGGCGGGACCGGCGGCGTCGCGGTAGGCCCGGACCACCCGCTCGTCCCAGCCGGCCTTGAGCGCGTCTTCCGCGATCACGCGCGCCTCGTCGTGCAGGCCGCTGGCGTTGAAGGCGGTGGCCGCGCGCGCGGCGATGTAGGGTTTGGTGCGGTCGGCGGCGGGCACGCCGGCCCAGAAGCGGCGGATCGCTTCCGGATCCTGGCCCTCTTCCGACAGCAGCGCTTCGTAGGCCAGTTCGCGCAGGCGGGCCGACAGCGCCGGATGCAGGGCGTTGCGCTTGTCCAGGATGCGCACCAGGCGCAGCACCTCGGGCCAGTTGCGCGCCTGCTGGTGCGCCTTCATCGACCATTGCAGCGCGTGGATGTGGCGCTGGCCGCTGGCGTTGAGCTCGGCCACGGCTTCGAGCGCGGCCTCCGGCTGGTGGTCGTCGACCAGCAGCTCGATGACCGTCATCAGGCGCGCCGTCTTCATGCTGGTGTCGCCCGCGATGCCGGCCAGCCAGGCGTCGCGTCGCGCCGGCTCGCGCATGCGGTGCGCCGCGCGCGCGCCGATCAGGGCGGCCAGGCCGGCGTTCTCGGGCAGTTCGGCGGCGCGCATCGCGGCCTTCTCGGCGTGGCCGAAGCGGCCCTCGAGCAGGGCCTTGAGGGCGTCGCGCAGGCCCTTGTTGCCCTCGCGCTCGCGCTTGCGCTGGCGGTAGGCCGCCACCCGGTCGGGCATGCGCATGGTCGCGACGATGGCGCGCACCAGGCCGTACAAGGTCAGGAACAGCAGCGCCAGCAGGACCACGAACAGGTTCAGCGACATGTCGATCCGGTGCGGCGGATAGAACAGCACCACGTTGCCCGGATTGAAGCGCGCCGTCACGGCGATGCCGATGGCGGCGGCCATCAGGGCGACTAACCAGAGGAGTAAACGCATGGATTAAGGCTTCGTCTTGTAGTTGCGCACGGCGTTCAGGCTCTCCGCCAGGGTCGGCATTTCGATCGACAGGTTGTTGGCCCGCACCTGGCGCAGCGCCGACTGCGCCTGCTGGGTGGTGCGCGCGCCGGTGTCGAAGTAGCGCGCCAGCGTGTCCTGGGCGGCGGTGAGGTCCTCGGCGAAGGTGGTCTCGTCGCGCGACAGCAGGGCCATGCGCGCATTGAGCAGGCGCAGCTTGAGGTTTTCGCGCACGAAGTAGCGCTGCTCCGGCGAGAGCATCAGCGCCTCCGGCGTGTTCACGCTGCGCACGCGGATCAGCTGGCGCACGTCGTCCCACATCTCGGCGGTCCAGTTGCGCCAGGTCTGCACCATGCGCTCGCCCACCGTCAGCGGGACGGCCGGGGCCGCGTCCTTCTGGGCGCCCTGGCTGCGCGCGCTGCGCACCGGGGCCGCCGGCAGCAGCGGCTTTTCGTCCGACAGCAGCGGCAGGGTGTCGACCTGGGCGATCACGCTGTCCAGGCGCACGGCCACGCCCGCCAGGTCAACCGCCGGCAGCGCCTTGAGTTTTTCCATGTCGCTGGCGATCGCGCGGCGCACGGTGATGAACTGCGGCTTGTCCGAACGCGACAGCGAACGGTCGGCGTTCTGCAGGGCGATCAGGGCGCCCTGCACGTTGCCGGCCAGTTGCAGCTGCTGGCTGGCGGTCGAGAGCACCTGCTCGACTTCCGACAGCGCCCATTCGTCGCGGCTCTTCGACAGGTCCTGGTAAAGCTGTTCGAGGGCCAGTTGCTGGCTCTGGTTTTCCAGCTGGCGGCTTTCCAGCACGCCGACCTTCAGTTGCAAAGCCTTGGACTGCTCGGCGACGTCGCGCGCCAGCGCGGCCGTTTCGGCATTGATCTCGTTGCCCTTCTGCAGGCTGATCGCCATTTCCTTGCGCAGCGTGTTGATGCGGCTGTGGCTCGACCAGGTCTGGATGGCCAGCAGGACCGCGAGCGCGATCAGCGCCAGCGGCATCGGGCGCATGAGCCTGTCGGCCGTACTCGGTCCGCGCATGGGAGCGCGCGCCCCGGCATAGGGTTCGGGGACCGGCGCCTGGGGCGCGGCGGGGGGCTGCGTCGGCGGCAGCTCTGGGTTATTCGGCAATTCGTTCATGTTCGAGATTGTAACGCGGCAAGAAGACGCTCGTCGCCCGAGCCGGTGAGCGTGACCCGGGCCAGCCCCAGGGAGCGGGCGGTGTCGGCGATGCGCGCATGGGGCACGATCACGTGCTGTTGTTGCAGTTTTGCCACCAGGTCGGTGCCGCTCGCGGTATCAAGCTGGTCCAGCAGCCCAAGCAGGCCGCGCAGGGCTTCCGAGCTCGTGATTATCCAGTCGTTCGGCGAGGCCAGCAAGGCGCGCAACTGCTCCGCGAGTTCCGCCGTGAGCATCGGCACGCTGCGCCGGTAGGCGGGCACGATCGTGACCTCGGCCCCGGCGCCGCGAAAGCCCTCGGCCATCAGCTCGCGCCCGGTGTCGCCGCGCACGATGAGCACGCGCTTGCCGCGCAAGGCGGCCAGGTCGAGCGTGGCCAGCAGGTTCTCGGAGTCGCTCCTGGTCGGGTCCAGGGGGCCGACGATGGTGGCGTTGGCCTCGGTCAGGCCATGCCTGGCCAGCGCGGCGCGGCTGCCCTCGCCCAGCACGGCCAGCGCCACCTGTCGCGGCCAGGCCGGCACGTGGGCCAGGGCGGCGTCGATCGCGTTCGGCGAAACGAAGGCCACCAGCGCATAGCGCTCCAGGTCTTGCAGGGCCGCGCGCAGGGCCGACTGGTCTTCCAGCGGCGCGATGTCCAGCAGCGGCAGCAGCACCGGGGTGCGCCCGATGGCGGCCACGGCGCGCGCCAGGCCGTCGGCCTGGGCGCGCGGGCGGGTGATGACGACGGACTCAGGCATCGGGGCTGGCGTCCTGCCGGATCGCTTCCAGGATCGCATGCGCATCCTGTTGCCCCAGCAGTTCGGAAACGCGCTCGCCCAGCAGCTCGGGATGGGCGGCCGCGCCGGTCAGTTCGGCGTGGGCGCTGCGCTTGCCGTCGGGCGTGGCGACCATCGCGCGCAGGTGCATGGTCTCGCCCTCGACCGTGGCGTGGGCCGCCAGCGGGATCTGGCAGCTGCCGCCGAAGATCTTCGACACCTTGCGCTCGGCCATGACGGCGCGCGCGGTATCGAGGTGGTTCAGCGGCGCCAGCAGGGCGCGCAGGTCGGCGCCGTCCAGGCGTTCGCCGCTCGCGATCTCGATCGCCATCGCCCCCTGCCCCGCGGCCGGCAGGCTCAGCTCCGGCGCCAGCACGCTGCGGATGCGCTGCGGCAGGCCCAGGCGCTTGAGGCCGGCGGCGGCCAGGATGATGGCCGCGTAGTCGCCGCGATCGAGCTTGCCGAGGCGGGTGTCGAGGTTGCCGCGCAGCGGCTGGATCACCAGGTGCGGATAGCGCGCCGCGACCAGGGCCTGGCGGCGCAGGCTGCTGGTGCCGACGACGGCGCCGGCCGGCAACTCATCGAGGCTGGCGTAGTCGTTCGACACGAAGGCGTCGCGCGGATCTTCGCGCTCGAGCACGGCGGCCAGTTCGAAACCTTCCGGCAAGTCCATCGGCACATCCTTCAGCGAATGGACGGCCAGGTCGGCGCGGCCCTCGGCCATCGCCACTTCCAGTTCCTTGACGAACAGGCCCTTGCCGCCGACCTTGGAGAGCGTGCGGTCGAGGATCTGGTCGCCGCGCGTCGTCATTCCGAGAATGCTAATTTGGCAATCTGGATATAATGCGGCCAGACGGTCGCGCACGTGTTCCGCCTGCCACATGGCCAGGCGGCTCTCGCGCGATGCGATAATCAGTTGCGATGGCACTTCCACCTGCTGCGTCATGTCGGATGCTTTCAAAACAAAATTCTTTCACTGTCGTTGCTCACCAGCCGATGCCAGTAAAGGCCCTTGCATAGAATCACAAATTTTAGCATGGGGCCTCATTGCAGAACGTGGCCGACCGCCATGCACAACCCGGCGTTTCCAACATTAGAGAATCAGTGGTCGATATGGACAAACCCGTTGCACCCGACACCCTTGCCGGCGCCGATAAGGACGCCCCCCTGAAAGAAGACATCCGCCTGCTCGGCCGCCTGCTCGGCGACGTGCTGCGCGACCAGGAAGGCGACGCCGTCTTCGACGTCGTCGAGACCATTCGCCAGACCGCCGTGCGCTTCCGCCGCGATGCCGATCCGGAAGCCGGCCAGGAGCTGACGAACCTGCTGCACAAGCTCACCCGCAACCAGACCATCTCGGTGGTGCGGGCGTTTTCGTATTTCTCGCACCTGGCGAACATCGCCGAGGACCAGCACCACAACCGGCGCCGCCGCACCCACCTGCTGAACGGTTCGCCGCCGCGCGAAGGCAGCGTCGGCTACGCGCTGGGGAAACTGCGCGCCGCCGGCGTGCGGCAGCCGACCGTCGAGAACTTCTTCCGCAACGCCCTGATCTCGCCGGTGCTCACCGCCCACCCGACCGAGGTCCAGCGCAAGAGCATCCTCGACGCCGAGCACGACATCGCGCGCCTGCTGGCCGAGCGCGATTCCCCGCTCACGCCCAAGGAACAGGTGCGCAACCTGCAGCTGATGCACGCGCGCATCGCCACGCTGTGGCAGACCCGCATGCTGCGCTACACCAAGCTGACGGTGGCCGACGAGATCGAGAACGCCCTGTCCTATTACCGCATCACCTTCCTGCGCGAGCTGCCTTCGCTGTACGACGACATCGAGGACGAGATCGGCGTGCAGTACCACGGCAAGCCGGCGCAACTGGGCGACTCCGCCTACGTGCAGATGGGCAGCTGGATCGGCGGCGACCGCGACGGCAACCCGAACGTCAACGCCGACACCATGCGCCATGCGGTGATGCGCCACGCGACCACGATCCTCGACTGGTACCTGGACGAAGTGCACGCGCTCGGCGCCGAACTGTCGACCTCGACCCTGATGGTCGACATCACGCCCGCGATGCAGTCACTGGCCGAGCGCTCGACCGACCAGTCGCCGCACCGCGAGGACGAGCCCTACCGCCGCGCCCTGATCGGCATCTACGCGCGCCTGGCCGCCACCGCGCGCGAACTGGGCGCGACCAACATCCTGCGCAAGGAAGTCGGCCACGCCGCGCCCTACCTTGATGCCAGCGAATTCGGCGCCGACCTGCAGATCGTGGCCGAGTCGCTGGCGGCGAACCACGGCGCGATGCTGATCGCGCCGCGCCTGGCCGGCCTGATGCGCGCCGCGCGCATCTTCGGCTTCCACCTCGCCTCGCTCGACATGCGCCAGACCTCGGACGTGCACGAGCGCGTGCTGGCCGAGATGTTCGAGAAGGCCGGCGTCGAGGCCGATTACGCGGCGCTGTCCGAGGACGACAAGGTGGCGCTGCTGCTGGCCGAGCTGGCCCAGCCGCGCCTGCTGTACACGCCCTACGAAAGCTATTCCGAAGAGACCGAATCGGAACTGGCCATCGTGCGCGCGGCGCGCGAGATCCGCCAGCGCTACGGCGCGCGCGCGATCCGCAACTACATCATCTCGCATACCGAGGCCGTATCCGACCTGCTCGAAGTGCTGCTGCTGCAGAAGGAAGGCGGTCTGCTGAAGGTCTCGCAGGGCATGTCGGAGGTGATGGTGATCCCGCTGTTCGAGACCATTCCCGACCTGCAGCGCGCGGCGACCATCATGGAAACCTGGATGGCGCTGCCGCCGGTGGCGCGCATCATCGAGAACCAGGGCCGGCTGCAGGAAGTCATGCTCGGCTACTCCGACTCGAATAAGGACGGCGGCTTCCTCACCTCGAACTGGGAGCTCTACCAGGCCGAGCTGAAGCTGGTCGAGGTGTTCGAACGCATGAACGTGAAGCTGCGCCTCTTCCACGGCCGCGGCGGCACCGTCGGACGCGGCGGCGGCCCGAGCTACCAGGCGATCCTGGCCCAGCCGCCGGGCACGGTGAACGGCCAGATCCGCCTGACCGAACAGGGAGAGATCATCGCCTCGAAGTTCTCGAACCCCGAGATCGGCCGGCGCAACCTCGAGCTGCTGGTGGCGGCCACGCTGGAAGCGAGCCTCACGCCGCATCCGGTCGAAGGCGCGAAGGCCGAGCGCCTGGCGCGTTTCGAGGCCGTGATGGCGGAACTCTCCGAGCGCGCCTACAAGGCGTATCGCAACCTGGTCTACGAGACCCCGGGCTTCACCGACTACTTCTTCGCCGCCACGCCGATCGCCGAGATCGCCGAGCTGAACCTCGGTTCGCGCCCGGCCTCGCGCAAGTCCACGCGCCGCATCGAAGACCTGCGCGCAATTCCCTGGGGCTTCTCCTGGGGTCAGTGCCGCCTGCTGCTGCCGGGCTGGTACGGCTTCGGCTCGGCGGTCTCGAGCTGGATCGAGGACGGAGCGCAGGATGAACGGGATGCGCGCCTGGCCACGCTGCAGGAGATGTTCCGCGAATGGCCCTTCTTCGCCACCCTGCTCTCGAACATGGACATGGTGCTGGCCAAGACGGACCTCGCGATCGCCTCGCGCTACGCCGGCCTGGTGCCGGACGCGGCCCTGCGCGAGCGCATCTTCAGGCGCATCGCGGCCGAGCACGGCGAGACGATCCGCCGCCTGGAAGCGATCACCGGCGCCACCGAACGCCTGGCCGGCAACCCGCTGCTGGCGCGCTCGATCCAGAACCGCTTCGCCTACCTCGACCCGCTGAACCACCTGCAGGTCGAACTGATCCATCGCCACCGCGCCATGTCCCGTGAGCCGGGCGAGATGGACCCGCGCGTGCACCGCGGGATCCACCTGTCGATCAACGGGGTGGCGGCCGGCCTGCGCAATACCGGCTGAGCGAAGAAGCATAGGGTGGATGGCTCATGATCCGGTCCACTGGACCGGATTACTCCACGCGTCGATAGCTGGCGGACGCTCATCCAGGATGGCTGGTCCGGCCGTAGGCTTCAGCGCCCGGCCAGACCGTTTCCGCCATCACTCCAGCCTGATCGCCATGTCGAATTTCCAGGTGCGCCGGATCTCGACCACGTCGTACTGGCGCGCCAGCGCCGGCGGGAAGGGGCCGTAAGGCGCCTGGCTGGCGACGACCTGGCGTATCGCTTCGTCGATGGCCGGCACGCCGCTGGAGACCACGAAGGTCACCTTCTCGACCGAGCCGTCGGCGCGCACCGCCACCGTCACGATAGGCTGGGTATGCGGCTGCTTCACGAGCTCGCGCACGGCGTCGAAGGTCATGTTCATTTCGATCTTGTGGCTCATGGCCTGGGCGTACTGCACCAGGTCGGCATTCGGGTCGCTGCGTCCGAACAGCCAGCCGCGGCGCAGGCTGCTCGCGGCCGGCAGGGGTTTCGACGCGGCGTCGCGCGCGGCGGCCTCCTTGTCGAGCTGCCTGCCGATGGCGCGCAGCCGCTCCTCGCGCGCCGCCTCCTGTTCGGCCTTCTCGCGCTGGGCCTGCTCC
>JBFLZJ010000027.1:0-24966 GCA_040755875.1 Pseudomonadota bacterium
CGAACAGGACCGTGAAACGACTTTGCGCCGATGATAGTGCTGCAACCAGTGTGAAAGTAGGTTATCGTCAGGCTAGTTATATGAAAAACCCCGCAGAGTGATCTCTGCGGGGTTTTTTGCTTTGGGCTTTCTGTTTTGTAGGGTGGGGTCTCGACCCCACGCGCCCTGACGGCCGAATTTCCCCGCGGCGTGGGCCGTATCGATGCCGGAGGCCGATCAGACGGTGAGACGGCGTGGGGTCGAGACCCCACCCTACGGATCTCTGGTCTCAGGCACCCGCATTCTCTCCGGGCCGCAGGCTGATCGACCGATGAGACCGCGTGGACACGTCATTGATGCCCCCGGCATCAATGACCCACCCTACCAAGGCGGTCACGCCCACTCTTCCAGTGTCGTTCATCTGTCCTATAACTGAACAGTTGGATGCCAGCCGTGTCGGTACAGCTGTTCAGTTTCCGAACAGGACAGTAAGGCCACCACCCACCAGGCATTGGCATACCCTTTGCTCGTCCTATGGATTGGTCCCACTTTCATACAGGACAACAATGCACACGCCGACTCCGCCTCCAGGACATCCAGCCACGCGTCAATCCCTCCATCGCAAGAAACTCGGCTGTATCATCGCAGCGGCCTTGCTGCCCACCTGCGCCAATGCCGAAGCGGAACTCGACCAGGGCGAGATCGCGCGCGTGGAAGTGGTCGGGATGGCGCCTTTGCCGGGCCTGGGCATCGAACGCAAGCTGCTGCCTTATCCCGTGCAGCTCGTCAGCGACAAGGATTTGCCGAAGGCGGCCGGTGAAAACCTGGCCGAGTTCATGGCGCGCACCCTGACCGGGGTGAACGTGAACGAAGTGTCCGGCAGTCCCTTCCAGAACGACCTGACTTTCCGCGGCTTCCGCGCTTCGCCGGTGCTCGGCAGCGCCCAGGGCATCTCGGTCTACCTGGACGGCGTGCGGGTGAACGAAGCGTTTGGCGACGTGGTCAACTGGGACATGCTGCCCGAGACGGCGATCGGCAGCGTCCTGCTGGTCCCGGGCGCCAACCCCTTGTATGGCCTGAACACCCTGGGCGGCGCGCTCGCCTTCACGACCAAGTCGGGCCTGAGCCACCCGGGCGGCGAAGCCGGGCTGTCGCTCACCGACCGCGGCCGGCGCCGCGCCGATCTGGCCTACGGCTGGCACGCCAACAGCGGATGGCACAGCTTTGTCGGCGCCACCCTGTTCGATGACGAGGGGTGGCGCGACCATTCGGCAGGCCACCTCGGCAACGTCCTGCTCAAGCTCGGCCGCTCGCAGGGCGACACCGACTGGAGCCTGGCATTGCTGGGCGGACGCAGCCGCCTGCTCGGCAATGGCTTGCTGCCCGATCCCTTGTACGAAGACGACCGCCGCGCCGTCTATACCCATCCGGACACCACGCGCAACCGCCTGGGGCAGGGCAGCTTCAACCTGACCCAGCGCCTCGGTCCCGACAGCGAAATCACCGCCACCGCCTATGTGCGCAACAGCCGCCGCGACACCGTCAACGGCGACCTCAGCGAGGATTACGACGACTATGTCGAAGACTGCGCCGACGGCTTCGACGCCGGCGGCGCCCCGCTCGAGCCCGACGAATGCGGCTACACGCGCGAGGAAGGCGCGGCGCTGCACCCGGGCGTGCTGAACACGACCAGCACGCGCCAGAAAGGCAGGGGACTGAGCGCCGCCTTCAGCACCCGGCGCGGCGCCAACCGCTACGACCTCGGCCTGACCTACGACTACAGCCGTTCCGAGTACGCGCAGTTCGAGCAGGAAGCCTTCATTACCCCTGAGCGCGAAGTGATCGGCGACCCGGACGAGGAGCGCGAACCCGATGCCGCCGTGAGCGGCAGCTCGCGCGCCTTCGGCCTGTATGCGGCCGCCAGCCACGCCCTGTCCGCCGCTACCCAGCTGACCGCGAGCGCGCGCTGGAACCGTGCGCGTGTGCGCAACACCCTGACCAACGAGCGTGGCCTGCAGCCGACGGAAAGCTTTACGTATACCCGCCTGAATCCCTCCTTCGGCCTGACCCACCAGCTTCACCCCCATCACGCCCTGTTCGCGAATATCGCCCAGGGCAACCGGGTGCCGACCGTGATCGAGCTCGGCTGCGCCGATCCCGAGAATCCCTGCCGCCTGCCGGTGGGCCTGCAGGCCGATCCCTACCTCAAGCAGGTGATCGCGCGCACCATGGAAGCGGGTGTGCGCGGCGAATGGCAAGACGGCCGCTACACGGTCTCGCTGCACCGCACCGTCAACCGCGACGACATCCTTTTCCTCAGCGCGCCTTCGCGCCAGGGTTACTTTTCGAATTTCGAGCGCACCCGTCACCAAGGGCTCGACGCCACGCTGACCCGGCGCTTCGGACCCTTCGGCGTGCGCCTGGCCTACAGTTATCTCGAAGCGATCTACGACGCCGATGGCGAGCTGTTCACCGGTGCGCGCAACGTGCAGGTCGCGCGCGGTACGCGCCTGGCCGGGCTGCCGCGCCACAGCGGCAAACTGTCGCTCGATTGGCGTGCGACCGCGCAGCTCGACTTCGGCGTCGACCTGCAGGGCGCCAGCAGCCTGGGCACGCAAGGCAACGAGGATGGCCTGATCGAAGATCCCGAAGAGGGAGAGGCGCCCGAACGCGGCGACTGGCGCGTGCGCGGACACGTGCTGGTCGGCCTGCGCGCCAGCTACCGCCCGGCGCCCGGCTGGGAACTGTACGCACGCGTGAGCAACCTGTTCGATCGCCGCTACGAGACCTTCGGCGCCATCGGCCCCGACCTGTTCCCGCACGGCGTCCAGCTCAAGCCGCACGAGGGAGAAGTCGAGGCCGAACATGCGCGCTTCATCGCGCCCGGCGCGCCGCGCGCCATCATGGCCGGCCTGCGCTACACCTTCTGAGAGCCCCGAACCTCAGAAGGTGTACTGCGCGCTGACGCCGATCATCCACTGCCGGCCCGGCGCGGCCTCGTAGTAGCGTTTGTTGGCGTCGCCCACGATCACCGAGCCGACGTAGTCGCGGTCGAACACATTGTTCAGCCGCAGGAACTGGCGGAAGCGCCAGCGGTCGACCGTCTGGCGCGCCTGCACGCGCGCGTTCACGACCGCATAGCCCGGCGCCGGCCGCTCGTTGTTGGTGTCCTCCGCATACAGCTTGCTGCTCGCGATCGTTTCCAGCGCCGCGCTGAAGCGTCCCCCTTCGTCCTTCCAGGCCAGCTCGCCGAATATGTTCGCGCGCGGCACGCCCGGCAGCCGCTTGCCGGCAGCGACACTGCCGAAGCCGGTTTCGTAGGTTGCCCGCAGCACCGTCATGGCCACCCTGGCGCTGAAGCCGGCGCCCAGTTCGCTCTCGAGCGAGACTTCCGCGCCGCGGCGCAGGGTTTCGCTGGCGTTGCGATAGCTGGTGCGGCCGCCGGACGCGGTATCGACCACCATCTCGTCGTCGGTCCGCACCTGGAACAGGGCCGCCTCGACCCGCGTGTTCTCGCCCAGCTTGGCCTTGGCGCCGACCTCCAGGTGGCGGCTGCTGGCCGGCTGCAGGTTGAAATTGAAGCCACGGCCCGCACCCGAGTAGAACAGCTCGTTCAGGGTCGGCGTCTCGAAGCCGCGCGCCGCGCTGGCATACAGGTTCAGTTGCGGCGATACCTTGTACAGGGCGCCCAGCACCGGCGTGACCTTGCTGTAGCTGACGTCGCCGCTGTCGTTGCCATTGGCGAGGAAGCGGTCGTCCACTTCCACCTTCAGGCTGCTGCGGCGCAGGCCCGCCGTCAGCACCCAGGGGCCGCCTTCCCATTGCGTCTGCAAATAAGGATCGAGGCTGGACAGCTTGTCGGTCTCGTCGCGCCGCAGCGCGCCGCGCACGCCGAGCTGGGCGCCGACAAAGTTCTCGAATCCCTGGCGATCGTCCTTCGAGCGGTTGTATTCGAGGCCCAGGGTCGTGCTGAGCTTGCCGCCGGCGAAGGGGCGCACCGCCAGCCACTGCAGGTCGGCGCCGTAGAAGTCGCGGTCGAAATCGACCACGCCGCCCGAATGGGTGGACGGCGCCTGGAAGCCGCGCGAGAACGCCTGGTACTGGACCACCTGCCGCTTGCCGGCGTACGCCGTGATGCGCAGCCGGTCCGGGCCGAAGTGCTGTTCGAAGACGGCGCCGCCCTGCTGGTGGTCGATGCTCTTGCGCGTGTTGTAGCGCTCGGCGAGCGTGCGGTTCGGCGTTTGCGTGTCGGTCGGGTCGATCTCGCCGGCGCGCGGGTCGCGCTGGAAGGTGGCCCAGGTCACGCCGAGGGGATCCTCGGTGTCGTCCTGCGTCAGCGTGCTGGCGGTCACGGTCAGGCGGCTGCCGGCGCCCGGCTTGACGCTGAGCTTGGCAAAGCCCTGGTCGCGCCGCGCCGCGCCGTGGTCGCGGTAGCCGTCGGTCTCGAAGCGCGAGGCGTCGATCACGTAGCCGATGCCGTTCGTCTCGCCTTGCGCGTTGATATCCACCTTGTGGGTGCCGTCGCTGCCGCCGGACACCGTGGTCTCGACGGATGGGCGGCCCTGGCCGTCGCGGGTGAACAGCTGGACCACGCCGCCCGAGTGATTACCGTAGAGGGCGGAGAACGGCCCGCGCAGCACCTCGATGCGCTCGGCCAGGTCGAGGTTGAAGGTGGCGGCCTGGCCTTGCCCGTCGGGCATCGAAGCCGGGATGCCGTCGGCGATCAGGCGCACGCCGCGCACGCCGAAGGCCGAGCGCGCGCCGAAACCGCGCGAGGAAATCTGCAGGTCTTGCGCGTAGTTCTGGCGGTTCAGGACCACCAGGCCCGGCACTGCGGCCAGCGCCTCGGATGCATTCACGCGCATCCAGGCGGCGCCGATGCGCTGCGCATCGACGATGTCGACTGCGGCCGGGAAGTCGAAACTGTCCTGTTCGATCCGGCTGCCGGTCACGATGACGACCGGCACCGGCGCGGCCGCGGCGAGCTCGTCCGCCTGGGCCTGGCCGCTGGCCGTGACCGCCGCGCCGCCCGCCATGCACAGCGCAGCGATGACGGTGGGCCGGGAGGGAAATGGTTGCTGCATGCAAGTCTCCGTTGACTGTTTCTGTTCTGGATTGCCGGGGCTAGTGTGGCCCCAGGCCCCACTCCAATCCAAGCAATATGCCTGCCATGGCCCCCGGCGTGGCACGGCGCTTGCATTGGCTGTGATCCAGGGAGGCACTGGTTTGCTTCTCCGGGCGCATCAGGCGCCGTCGCCGGGGCAGCTTGACCGCGAAGCATGGAACACCTGTTTCAGATCTGAACAGCTGACACAGCATTGTGACAAGGAGCGCATGGCCAGCAGCGTGCGCACCGTCGGGAAACCTTATCGATACGGAAGAGAATATGAAAACGAGAGCAGCCATTGCCTGGAAAGCCGGGGAACCCCTGTCCATCGCGGACGTCGACCTCGAAGGTCCGCGCGCAGGCGAAGTGCTGGTGGAAATCAAGGCCACCGGCATTTGCCACACCGACTACTACACCCTGTCGGGCGCCGACCCGGAAGGCATCTTCCCAGCCATCCTCGGCCATGAAGGCGCGGGCATCGTGCTCGAGACCGGCCCCGGCGTCACCACGGTCAAGCGCGACGACCACGTGATCCCGCTGTACACGCCGGAATGCCGCCAGTGCAAGTTCTGCCTGTCCCGCAAGACCAACCTGTGCCAGGCGATCCGCTCCACGCAAGGCCGCGGCCTGATGCCCGATGCGACTTCCCGCTTCTCGCTCGACGGCAAGCCGATCTACCACTACATGGGGACCTCGACTTTCTCGAACTACATCGTGGTGCCGGAAATCGCCCTCGCCAAAATCCGCGCGGATGCGCCTTTCGACAAGGCCTGCTACATCGGCTGCGGCGTCACGACCGGCGTCGGCGCGGTGGTGTTCACGGCCAAGGTCGAGGCGGGCGCGAATGTCGTGGTGTTCGGCCTGGGCGGCATCGGCCTGAACGTGATCCAGGCGGCCAAGATGGTCGGCGCCGACAAGATCATCGGTGTCGACTTGAATCCGGCGCGCGAAGAGATGGCGCGCAGGTTCGGCATGACCCACTTCGTCAACCCGAGCCAGGTCGAGAACGTGGTCGACGCCATTGTCCAGCTTACCGACGGCGGCGCCGACTACTCCTTCGAGTGCATCGGCAACGTCAAGACCATGCGCCAGGCGCTGGAGTGCTGCCACAAGGGCTGGGGCCAGTCGATCATCATCGGCGTGGCCGAGGCCGGCGCCGAGATCTCGACCCGTCCGTTCCAGCTGGTCACCGGCCGCGAATGGAAGGGTTCGGCCTTCGGCGGCGCGCGCGGCCGCACCGACGTGCCGAAGATCGTCGACTGGTACATGGACAACAAGATCAACATCGACGACCTGATCACCCACACCCTGCCGCTCGAGCGTATCAACGAAGGGTTTGACCTGATGAAGAGCGGACAGTCGATCCGTTCGGTAGTGCTGTACTGATCCAGCCTTTTACGAGCGCGTGAAAAAACTCCAGGCAAGACGATGCAACGCAGCCAGGGAGGATTTTTCACACGCTCTACGTGCGTGTAGACCAATCCAAAACGGAGACCGATGATGAACGAAGAAATCCATATCCATCCCGCCGTCGATCATGGCGTCAAGCCGGCCGCGCCGAATTTCTCGGGCGGCACCCTGACCTGCCAGTGCGCCACCAATCCGGTGACGGTGGAAATCAAGGGGCAGGTCGCCCACAACCACGTGTGCGGCTGCACCAAGTGCTGGAAACCGGCCGGCGCGCTGTTTTCCCAGGTCGCGGTGGTCCCGCGCGAGAACGTGAAGGTGACCGCCAACGCCGACAAGCTCGCCGTGGTCGACTCCAGCGCCACGATCCAGCGTTACGCCTGCCGCGACTGCGGCGTGCACATGTTCGGCCGCATCGAGAACACGGCCCACCCCTTCTATGGCCTGGATTTCGTGCACACCGAGCTGTCGCGCGAGGACGGCTGGGCGCCGCCCGAGTTCGCCGCCTTCGTGTCCTCGATCATCGAGTCCGGCGCCGACCCGAAGAACATGGGAGCGGTGCGCGCTCGCCTGGTCGAGCTCGGGTTGCCGCCCTACGACGCGCTGTCGCCGGCCCTGATGGATGCGATCTCGACCCACGTGGCCAAGGCGCGTGGCGTGCTGAAGGAAGCGCAGGAAGCGTAAAGGAAGCAAAAGGGCCGGCCGGTGCGGCGCAGGCTGCGCGCACCGGCCGCCTGGAGAACAGTGAATGGAGACGAAGAGATGAAGCGAACGCACTTGCTGCCGAACGTGCTGCCTCACCTGCTGCTGAGCGCAGCCCTGGCTGCCCCGCTGGCAGCGCATGCCCATGATTTCCCGACCAGCGGACGGGTGGAGTACGTACTGGAGTGCATGCAAAAGCACGACGGAAAATACGAATACCTCTACAAGTGCTCCTGCGTCATCGACGAGATCGCCAAGGCCATGCCCTACGAGGACTACGTCGCGATGTCGACCGCGCTGCGCAACCAGACGCTGGCCGGCGAGCGCGGCGCGCTGTTCCGCGATCCGGTGCCGGTCAAGGAAATGGCCAACAAATACAAGGACATCCAGGCCAGCGCCAGCAAGGCCTGTCGTGTGCCGCAACGTTGATGCAGGGCGCGGCCGCAGGGCTGCGCCACGGATGACACAGGGCGGGTGGGCAGTGTCACGAAACTGAACATGTGTCACGTGGCGGGGACCGGTACACAGCGGCTTCCGCCATGCATACGCCCGGATTCGGCTACTGGCACGTTAAGTGCTGTGTAGAAGTGGGGCATCCCCGCTGAAATGACGCAGGGCCAACCAGTCGCACCGCAAAAAAAACCATAGGAGACTTCATCATGTTATTGCTAACAAGACTCATCCGCTGGTGGCCGTGCCTGGCACTGGCTGCCGCGCCGGCGATGGCCGCCGACTCCGATGTCGAAAAACTGACCAAGGACCCGAAAAACTGGGCGATGCAGTCCGGGAACTTCGCCAACCACCGTTACAGCGAACTCAAGCAGATCAACAGCAAGAACGCCAAGAACCTGCAGGTGGCCTGGACCTTCTCAACCGGCGTGCTGCGCGGTCACGAAGGCGGTCCGCTGGTGATCGGCGACACCATGTATATCCACAGCCCCTTCCCGAACAAGGTGTTCGCGATCTCGCTGGAAGACCAGAGCATCCGCTGGAAGTACGAGCCGAAGCAGGACCCGACCGTGATCCCGGTGATGTGCTGCGATACGGTCAACCGCGGCGTGGCCTATGCCAACGGCAAGATCTTCCTGCAGCAGAACGACACCACCCTGGTGGCGCTCGACGCCAAGACCGGCGCCGAACTGTGGAAGAACAAGGTCGGCGATCCGAAGATCGGCGAAACCACCACCAATACCCCGCACGTGTTCAAGGACAAGGTCCTGACCGGCATCAGCGGCGGCGAATTCGGCGTGCGCGGACGCGTCACGGCGCACGACATCAACACCGGCAAGATCCTGTGGAAGGCCTACAGCACGGGCCCCGACAACGAACTGATTGTCGACCCCAACAAGACCATGACCTGGACCGACGGCAAGATGGCGCCGATCGGCCCGGACTCCTCGCTCAAGAGCTGGCAGGGCGACCAGTGGAAGCTGGGCGGCGGCACCACCTGGGGCTGGTACAGCTACGACCCGGAAACCAACCTGGTCTATTACGGCACCGGCAACCCGAGCACCTGGAACCCGCGCCAGCGTCCCGGCGACAACAAGTGGTCGATGACCATCTTCGCGCGCGACCTCGACACCGGCATGGCGAAATGGGTCTACCAGATGACCCCGCACGACGAGTGGGACTATGACGGCGTGAACGAAATGATCCTGGCCGACATCAAGGTCAAGGGCCAGCCGCGCAAGGCGCTGGTGCACTTCGACCGCAACGGCTTCGCCTACACGCTCGACCGCGTCAGCGGCGAACTCCTGATCGCCGAAAAATTCGATCCGAAGGTGAACTGGGCCACCCACGTCGACATGAAGAGCGGCCGCCCGCAGGTCGTGGCGAAATACAGCACCGACAAGAACGGCCCCGACTTCAACACCAAGGGCATCTGCCCGTCGGCGCTGGGCACCAAGGACCAGCAGCCGGCCACCTTCTCGCGCAAGACCGGCCTGTTCTATGTGCCGACCAACCACGTGTGCATGGACTACGAGCCCTTCCAGATCGAATACACCGCCGGCCAGCCCTATGTCGGCTCGACGCTGTCGATGTATGCGGCGCCGAACAGCCACGGCGGCCTGGGCAACTTCATCGCCTGGGATGCCGGCACCGGCAAGATCGTCTGGTCCAAGCCCGAGAAATTCTCGGTGTGGAGCGGCGCCCTGTCCACCGCCGGCGACGTGGTGTTCTACGGCACCCTGGAAGGCTTCATCAAGGCGGTCGACCTCAACGGCAAGGAACTGTGGAAGTTCAAGACCCCGTCGGGGATCATCGGCAACGTCCACACCTGGGAGTACAAGGGCAAGCAGTACATCGGCGTCCTGTCCGGGATTGGCGGCTGGGCCGGTATCGGCCTGGCGGCAGGCCTGACCAAGGGCACCGAGGGCCTGGGCGCGGTGGGTGGCTACAAGGACCTGGCCAAGTACACCGAGCTGGGCGGCGTGCTCACCGTGTTCGCGCTGCCGGATCGTTGACCCGGGCTTGCCATCACCGTTGAAACCAGGAGCACCGGACAAGACCGCCAGGGCAAGGCACGTCGTCGAAGACAGTACCCGCGTACGACGAAACGCTGTAACGCCGCCATGGTGGTTTTGTCAGGGCTCTGAACCGGAGACGGTTGCCGGCAGGACGCCGGCGCCGCTCCCGCATTGTCAGGAATGATCATGAACAGACTCACGAAGAACGCAGCGGTCGCGGCCGCCTGTTGGGCCCTGGCCGCGCTGCCCGGATTGCTGGCCGTCCCCGCCGTCGCGGCGGACACGGCTCCCTACAAGGTCGTCGACGGCAACAAGGTCGATGCCCAGACCCTGAGCGGCTGGAAGACCTGGCGCGCCATGGCCTGCGAGCGCTGCCATGGCGCCGCCCAGGAAGGCATGGTCGGTCCCTCGCTGGTGAACAGCCTGAAAGTACTCAGCAAGGACGAGTTCAAGACGGCCGTGCTGAAGGGACGTATCGAGAAGGGCATGCCGAATTTCGATACCAGCAAGATGGTGAACGAAAACATCGACAGCCTCTACGCCTACCTGAAGGGCCGCTCCGACGGCGCCATCGAGCCGGGCCGCCTGCAGGAGATCGGAAAATGAGATGGCGCAAGCTGGCGGCGGGCGCCGCCTGTGTGTGGTCCTGCCTGGGCAGCCCGGCGCTGGCCCAGGACAGCGCGCCCGCACCCGGAGACGACAAGGTGCTGCGGGTCTGCCAGGATCCCAACAACATGCCCCTGTCGAACCGCGCCGAGGCCGGCTTCGAGAACAGGATCGCCGCGCTGCTCGCGCAGGAGCTGGGCTGGAAACTGGAGCACACCTGGTTCCCGCAGCGCATAGGCTTCATCCGTAACACCCTGCGCGCCAAGGAAGAAAACACGGACCGTTACAAGTGCGACCTGGTCACCGGCGTACCCAAGGGCTTCGAGATGGGGGCGACCACGCGGCCGTATTACCACTCCACCTATGCCATGGCCTACGTGAAGGGAAAAGGCCTGGACCAGGTGCGCACGCTGGACGACCTGCTGGCGCTGGAACCCGCCCGCCGCAAGAAGCTGCGCTTCGGCGTGTTCACCGGCTCGCCGGTCACCGAATGGCTGCTGCAGAACGGCCTGATGGAGCAGGTCGCGTGGTACCAGAGCCAGACCGGCGACGCCGAGCAGTATCCGGGCGAGGTCGTCGAGAAGGACCTGGCCAGCGGCAAGATCGACGTCGCCTTCGCCTGGGGACCGATCGCCGGTTACTTTGCCAGGAATACGCGCACGGCGCCGATCGCCGCCATCCCGCTTGCCTCACGGCCCGGCATGAAGCTCGATTTCGAAATCGCGATGGCGGTGCGTCATAGCGATAAACAGTTCCGGCAGCGTATCGACCAGCTCATCGCGGCCAACGAGACGAAAATCCACGCGATCCTCCAGCAATATGGCGTGCCGCTGCTCGAACTGCAGGGAACGGTCGCCCAGGCGCCCCAGGCGGAGAGAAAACCATGAAGCTTCTTCCAGTGCGCGGCCTGCGCGTCGGGGCGGCCGTCCTCGCCGCGCTGGCGCTCGGCCCCGCCGGCGCCCAGCCGGTCTCGCCGGCCGAAGTCCTGTTGTTCGAGACCGATCACCTGGCCCGGATCAAGGCGCCGGCCACCCTGGTCTACGAGTTCCGCAAGGTCAGCAACGTGGAGCCTGCGTTCACCGACAATGTCCAGCTCGACGTTTCGCGCGACAAGGGGCACCTGCACGCGGAACTGCACTTCCTGACCGGGGAGCGCAAACGCGACCTGCCGGCGATCGACGACGTGCATGGCAATCCGGTCCTGCTCGGCTTCCTCGAACGCGACATCGCCGAGATGAAGCGCCTGACCGGCGGCTCGGTCGGATACTTCCGCAAGCGCATCCGGATGGCGCTGGCCCAGGATGCGCAGGTCACGCCGCAGCGCATCACCTACCAGGGCAAGACGCTCGACGCCAAGGCGGTGCGCATCCAGCCTTATCTCGACGATCCGCTGCACGCGCGTTTCGAGAACTATATCCGCAAGACCTATACCTTCGTGATCAGCGAGGGGGTGCCGGGCGGCGTGTACCAGCTGCGCAGCTCGCTGGCGAATGCAAGCCGGCCGGGAGCGGTCGTTGCGCGCACGGCGGCGCCCGCCGCGGCCACGGCCGGCCAGGAGGCGCCTGGCGCAGCGCCGCCCGGTACGGCCAAGCCCGGTGCTGCGCTGCCCGTCATCGACGAAACGCTCACCCTGGTCAAGGTCGCCGATCCGAAGCGCTGAGCTCGGCGCCGCGCCTGCACATGGAACAGCCGGAGGCATACATGGCGCCGTTGAAAGTGTTTGCGTTCGATTACACCAATGACGGCGGGCCGCTGCCGCGCGCCCTGCCAGGCACGTTCAGGCAGCAGGGCGCCATGCTGCTGGATGCCCTGGTGGCCGACCTGGGCGCGGTTCCCGGCGTCGACGTGTGCACGATGGCGACGCTGGCGGCCGCCCCGGGGCTTGACGCCGCGCTGGCGGAGCGGCCCTTCGGCGAGCGCTTCGCGGCCTGTGTGCAGGCGGCCGATGCGGTATGGCCGCTGGCGCCGGAGTCCGGGGGATTGCTCGAAAGCCTGTCGCGCCACGTCCTGCGGGGCAAGCGCATCCTGCTGGGCAGCGCGCCCGGAGCGGTGCGGGTTGCGTCCAGCAAGTTCAAGGTGGCGCGCGCGCTGGCCGAGAGCGGCGTGCCGGTCGTCCCCACCTACCGGCCGCACGCCTCGCTGCCGGACGGGCAGGGCGCCTGGGTCGTCAAGCCGGACGACGGCGCCGGATGCCTCGACGCGCGCCTGTTCAGCGACCGCGCGACGGCGCTGGCATGGCTGAGGACCAGCGCGGTGCAGGGCTATGTGCTGCAGCCTTTCGTCGCGGGCAAGCTGGGCAGCCTGTCGCTGATCTGCTGCGATGGCGCGACCCGGGTGCTGGCGCGCAACCTGGAGCGCATGGCGATCCACGACAACCGCTTCCACTTCCTCGGTTGCACCGTCAATGGCCTGGACGACGCGGATGGCGCGCTCGAGCGCCTGGCCCAGCGGGTCGCGGCGGCGCTGCCTACCTTGTGGGGCTATGTCGGCGTAGACATCATCCTGACCGAGCGCGGGCCGGTGGTCCTCGAGGTCAATCCGCGCCTGACCGCGGCCTACGCCGGCCTGCACGCCTCGATCGGCTGCAATCCGGCCGCCCTGGTCATCGACCTGCTCAAGAGCCCGGCCGCCATGCCGGCGCCGGCGGCGCGGCGCCGTGCCGTCAGCGTCGACGTCGCCAGCTTCGAGCCGGGCGCGGCTACTTGATCACCACACCCCAGGGCAGCTTGCCGACGGTGACGTCGCGCAGTTTGGCCTGGGCCGCCGTGTCGATCACGCTCACGTTGCCGGAGCGGCCGTTGGCGACGTAGAGCTTCTTGCCGTCCGGCGTGAGCGCCATGTTCCAGGGGCGCTGGCCGACCGGCACGGTCGCCACCACCTTGTTGCTGGCGGTGTCGATCACCGAGACGTTGGCGTCGCCGCCGTTCGACACGTACACCTGTTTGCCGCTCGGATGGACGGCGATGCCGTTGGCGCGCAGTCCCGCCTTGATGCGCGTGACGATGGCAAAGCTGGTGGTGTCGATCACGAAGACTTCGTTCGCGTTCTCGGTGGCCACATAGGCACGGCTGCTGTCCGGCAGGAAGCCGATGCCGCGCGGGCGTGCGCCGACCGCGACCTGGGCCACCTGCTTGCGGCTGGCGAAATCGATGATGTCGACGGCGTCGCCTTCCTCGGCGCTGACGAACAGCAGGCGGCCGTTCGGGCTGAACACGGCATGCTCGGGGTTCTTGCCGTGCACGGCGATCGCGAATGCCAGTGCGTTGGTGCGCGTGTCGATCACCGCGATCTCGTTCTTGCCTTCCAGGGCCGCGACCACCCAGCGTCCGTCCGGGGAAATCGACACCCCTTCGGGCGACTCGCCCAGCGCGACAGTGGCGCCGGCCTTGCGCGCCTTGATGTCGACCAGCTGCAGGCGGTTGTTCGGCTGGTCGCTGACATACAGCCAACGCCCGTCGCTGCCCACCGCCAGGCCGCGGGGCTTGGAGCCGCCCGGCATCTCGCCGACGACCTCGTCGGTCGCCGTGTCGATCACGGAGATCGTGCCCGAGCCTTCGTTCGGCACATAGGCGAAGGGCGCGGCAAGCAGGGCCGAAGGCAATGCAACGGCGAGCGCCACGGTGGCGCGGGCAAACGAGCGGGCAAACGAGCGGGTAACTAAGCGGGTAACTAAGCGGACAGGTAAGTGGGCAGATAAGCGGGCAGATAAGCGGGCAGGCAGGACGGTCATCGGGTCTCCACAGGCAGGTTGGTACGGGATTGGTCGGCAGGCGCAGCGCGCTGCGGCCACATGCGCAGCAGCAGGCGGTCGCGGTCGATCAGCATGTGCTTGGCGACGGCGAGCACGTGCACAGCGACGAAGATGGCCAGCAGCAGGGCCGCCACATGGTGCGCGCCGTTGAAGATGGCGTACAGGGTCTTGTCGTCCGGTCCCCAGGGCGCCCAGCGGACCGTGTTGAAGAACTTGATGCCGTGCCGGCTGAAGTTGGAAGCGAGGTAGCCCGACAGCGGCAGGGCCACCATGCAGGTGTACAGGGCCGCATGGCTGAACCAGGCGGCGCGGCGCTGCCAGGGCGCCATGGTGTCGGGCAGCGGCGGCGGCTTGTGGGTCAGGCGCCAGGCCAGACGCAACAGGATCAGGAGCCCGATCAGGATGCCGATGCTCTTGTGCAGGTTGACGACATAGCCGCGTTCCGGCGTACCGCGCGGGATATCTTCCAGCGCCAGGCCGAAGGCGAACTGGCCGAGCAGTACGACGGCGATGAGCCAGTGCAGGGCGATCGCGGTGCCGGTGTAGTGTGCTGGCGTGGCCATCCGCTTCTCCTTTCCAGCTGCCTGGCGCCTAGTGAAACAGCGATTTCTCGGGATGCTGGATGTTCAGCCGCTGCAGTTTGCGATACAGCGTGTTGCGGCTGATGTTGAGCTCGCGCGCGACGCCGCTCATGTTCCACTGGTGGCGCTTGAGCGTCTGCTGCAGCACCTCGCGTTCGGCGCTTTCGAGCGCGGTCAGGCCGCCATCCGGTTCTCCCGCGGGAAGGGATTCGCATGCCTGGTTGGCTGCGGTAACGGGCGACGGCGCGGACACGGGCAGCGACGCCGGCGCCGACACCAGGCCGTGGCGGTACTCCGGCGGCAGGTCGCGCATGGTGAGACTGTCCCCTTCGCGCAAGGCGATCATGGTGCGCAGCAGGTGGCGCAACTGGCGGATATTGCCGGGCCAGCGCTGCCGCTCGAACAGCTCGAGCAGGCCGTCGTCGAGCTCGACCGGCTGCTCGCCCTCGCTTTCCTCGGCCGCCAGGTGGCGGATCAGCGCACGGCGGTCTTCGCGCTGGCGCAGCGGCGGCAGGCTGAGCGTGACGCCCTGCAGCCGATAGTACAGATCTTCGCGGAACTCTCCGCTCTCGATTTTTGCCGGCAGGTCGCAGTGGGTGGCGCTGATCAGGCGGATGTCGAGCTTGACCGGGGCTTCGCCGCCGAGCGGCACCACCTCGCGTTCCTCGAGCACGCGCAGCAGCCTGGCCTGCAGGGCCACCGGCATGTCGCCGATCTCGTCGAGGAAGAGGGTGCCGCCGTTCGCCTGCAGCAGCTTGCCGCGCTGTCCGTCCTTGCTGGCGCCGGTGAACGCGCCGGAGCGGTAGCCGAACAGTTCGCTTTCGACCAGCGATTCGGGTATCGAGGCGCAGTTGATCGCCACGAAAGGCTTGTTGGCGCGGCTGCCGGAGGCGTGGATCGCCCGCGCCAGACGCTCCTTGCCGGTGCCGGTTTCGCCCAGCAGCACGATCGCCACGTTGCGCTCCATGACGCGCCTGGCGGTCGCGACGATCTCGCTCATCGCCGGGTCGCCGAAATGCAGGGCATCGAGCGCGCTGGCCGGCTGCGGCGCCGGCAGCGCCGCCGCGCCGCGCTGGGGCCGGCGCGCCGCGCTGGCCGTGACCGGCTGGTACATCACGGCGAAGAAACGCGCGTTGCTGCGCACCTCGAAGATCGGCACCGGGTGGTAGGCGCGCCGCATGCTGCTGTCGACCAGGCCGGAGAAGGTGAGATTGAAGAGCTCGGAGATGTCGCGGCCGACGATGTCGGACGGGTTGCGGTAGCCGAGCAGCGACAGGGCCGCGCGGCTGGCCGCCAGCACCGTGCCGGTGACGCTCAGCGCGATCGCGCCTTCGCTCAGCGTGCCGACGAACTCGGGCCGGTTGTGGAAGCGCAGGATGAAATCGTGGCGGAACTGGTGCAGGAAGACGCGGTTCTCGATCATCTGGACCGACATGCTGACCAGGGCCAGCGTGTGCTGCTGGGCCAGGCGCGATTCGCCGGAGGCGTCGAGCACGCCGACCAGTTCGCCGTCATGGTCGAAGATCGGCGCCGCCGCGCAGGACAGGCCGATGTTGCGCGACAAATAATGCTCGTCCTGGTGGACGGTGAGCGGACGGCGCTCGACCAGGCAGGTGCCCATCCCGTTGGTGCCCTGCACGCGCTCGCTCCAGACGGCGCCCTGCATCAGTCCTGTCCGGGATGCCGCGTGGGTGAAGGCGGGGTCGCCGAAGTAGTTCAGCAGCACGCCTTCGCGGTCGGTCAGCATGATCGCGTAACCCGAGCCGGCCAGCTGTTGATACAGGTTCGCCATCTCGACCTTGGCGACGGCCTGCACGTCGGCCAGCCGTTCCTGGCGCTCCTGCAGTTCGGCGGGCGCCACCACTTCGGGTTCGGCGCAGGTGCCGGGATCGAGCTGGTATTCGTTGAGGCAGCGGATCCAGGACCGGGTAATCCGGTTTCCGGTTCCGATGTTGTCCCCGATTCGGCCATGGACGACCGAATGGACGCGCTTGACGTGCTCCACGGCAAACTTCGACATGTTGTCTCCTACGTCCGCGACTAGGGCTGTGCTGGTGCCGGCCGCTGTCGCTTTCTGGACTTTTTATGTGAGTGACACCTCATCTGCTGTGGAGAATACACCCTTCCGTCTGCAAATTGTCGAACGGTTTGTGAATTTTTTGAACACACAATCGGGCCGAACCGGCCTGAGTTGAGGGACTCAAGACCGGCATCAGCAGGCCTGTCATTAACGGGAACTTGGAACGCGGTCGGCAGTCGGCGTCGTGCCGGCGGGAAGAGGGAGCAGGCGTTCATGCTCGCCGCATGAACGCCTGCCGTCGCGGCGCAGGAAGCCGCTCAGTGGGAGCTCATGTGGCGATCACTTGGCGATCAGGACCAGGGTGCCGCGGCCGCACAGGCCGTAGTTCGTGTACTCGCCGCCGAGCAGGGCTTCGGCCCCCGGCGCCGCCACCTGGGAAGCGCCTTCGGCCCAGGTGCAGGTGTCGGTCACGCGATGCCAGTTCCTGCCGGCTCCCGGCCAGGGCAGCGTGAAGTTCACCTGCGCGCTCCAGGCGTTGTGCGCGACATAGATCGCGGACGCCGTGTCGCCGAACTCGGTCCCGTCGATGCGCCAGGCGATCGCGTGGTTGTCCGCATTGTTGAAGTAGGCGGCGTCGGCGACGCCGCCGTCGGGCTTGAACCAGCGCAGTTGTTCCATCACGTTGCCGTTGTTGTCGACACTGGAATAGAAATTGGCCGGACGCAGGGCCGGATGCGCCTTGCGGAAGGCGATCATCGCTTTCGTGAATGCCTGGAAGTTGTTCTGGTCCGTGGTGCGGGTCCAGCCCTGCCAGTTGGCCGAGGAGTCCAGGTTGTAGGGATTGTTGTTGCAGTTCAGGCTGCGCAGGGCTTCGTCGCCGCCGACCATCATCGGCACGCCGGCGGACATCATCATCAAGGCCATGCCGTTGCGCGCCGCTTTTCTCTGGTCCGCCGCGATGCCGCCCTGGTCCCAGCTGTTGTTGTGGTCCTCGCCGCCGTCGCTCGGCCCGTAGGGCCAGGCCTGGCTATTGTTCTTGTTGTTGCAGCTGTACAGGTCCTTCAGCGTGAAACCGTCGTGGGCGGTGATGAAATTGATCGAGTGCCAGGGCTTGCGGCCATCGTCGCCGTACAGGTCGCTCGAGCCGGCGAAGCGCGTGGCCAGCTGGCCCGTGGTGACCGGCTCGGAGCCCAGCTTGTTCTGCGCCTTGCGCACGGTGTCGCGGTAGATGCCGTTCCACTCGGCCCAGCCGCTCGGGAAACCGCCGACCTGGTAGGGGTTGCCGCCGATGGCCCAGGGCTCGGCGATCAGGTCGACGCCGCTGCCGCCCGCGGCCGGGCGTGGCGGGAGTTCGGCGACGATGCGGTTCAGCGCATTACCCGCATCCATCTTGTCGAAGTTGAAGCAGCCGTGCTGGCAGGTGTTGCCCAGCACCGAGGCGAGGTCGAAGCGGTAGCCGTCCACGCCCAGCTTGTCGCGCCAGTAGGCGAGCGAATCGACGATCAGGTTCTGCGCGACCGTGTTGCGCGTGTTGTAGTTGCCGCCCACGCCGGTGTTATCCCAGGAGAACTGCATGTCCGCCGTCAGGCTGTAATAGGTCGGGTTGTCCAGGCCGCGCATGCTCAGGAGGTTGTAGGTCGTCTTGTCGCCGCTGTTCCAGGCGCCGCCTTCGCCGGTGTGGTTGTAGACCACGTCGACCAGCACCTTGATGCCGTTGTCGTGGAAGGCCTTCACCATTTCCTTGAACTCGCGCGTCGGGCCGCCGGGCGACTTGTCGTAGGCGTAGCGGCGGTCCGGAGCGAAATAATTCAGGGTCATGTAGCCCCAGTAGTTGTCGCCGCTGGTGCTGTTCGGGTCGTTGTCGTTGGTGTCGTTGTGGGTTTCCTGGACCGGCAGGAATTCGATGGCGGTCACGCCCAGGCTCGCCAGCCAGGCCGCCTTCAGTCCCGCGCCCTTGTACGTGCCGCGGTAGGCCGCCGTGATGCTGGTGTCGTTCATGGTCAGGCCGCGCACGTGGGCTTCGTAGACGACGTCGTCCTTCAGGGCGCGGGTCGGCTTGACGCCGGTCGATTGGGTGTCGCCGGCCAGCACGATGCCTTTCGGCGCGGACGAGCCGCTGTCGATGTTGCGGTAGAGCGCGCCGCTGGCATAGATGGTGCCGTTGCTCATGGTCGGCGTGGTCGGGTCGTGGCTCAGCTCGAGCGCATACGGATCGGAGAGCAGCTTGTTCGGATTGAAGCGGTTGCCGGCGGCGTCGACATCGCTGATGAAGCCCAGGCTCGAACCCTTGGTCCAGCTCGCGTTATAGGGCCAGTTCGGACCCCAGGCGCGGTAGCCGTAGTAGAGCGTGCCGCCCAGGCCCTGGCTCGAGAGGGTCGCGGTCGGGACCGTCACGCTCCAGATGCCGTTGGTGTTCGTCATCACGTAGCGTGCCTTCTCGGCGCTGCCGGTGGCCGTGCTGTACAGGTAGAGCTCGATGCGCGTGGCCTTGCTCGAGTACACCTTGAAGCTCACGTTGGCCTTGGTGGCGTCATAGGCGGCGCCGAGCTTGTTCGGGTTGATCGCGGCCAGGGCCGGGGCGCCGAGCAGGGCGCCGCTGACCAGGGCGGCCAGCAGTGTGCGGTGCAGTGTCATGTCTTGTCTCCGTATTTTGTTTGTCTTATTAAACAATTGTTTGAGGAGGCCATGGGCACACGCCGCCGACGGTGTACTGGCTTGGCGGCGGGATGGCGGGCCGGTCTCCGTGCTTCAGGCCTTTGCCAGGCCTTGCGTGTACTTTCGCTACCTCTGCCGGATAGCTCATCAATACACTTGGGAGACGCTACGCCCGGGCTCGCATGAAGTCAATTGTGTGCCGTAGTTTTGTTACGGTCGGCCTGCCTCGTGTCGCCGGTGCTGGGGCTTGGCGTCAATCTGCGGCACAATGCGGGTGTGGTGTTGCCAATCCAATAAACTGGGAGACGCATGAACGAACAGGGTGCAAGGCGCGTCGTGCTGGTGCGCGCGATCGAAACGGCCGATGCGGGCCATCAGGTGCTGAGCGAGGACGACCGCAAGTACGCCAGCCGCAGCGCACGCGAGCTGGCGGCATGGCAGGCCTCCGACAGCAAGAGCGCCGTGACGCAAGACCTTTTCCTGCAGCAGCGCTCGGAGCAGATCCTCAAGCGCCTGGCCGAACGCACGCCGGCCTTTGGCGCCTTCCAGAAGCGCGCCCTCGGCCTGCCCGGCTTCTGGGCCGCGCTGCCGGTGCTGGCGCTGTTCGCCGGCGCGCTGCTCGACCGCATCGCCGATCCGCACCGCGTCGACCTGTTGTCGGCGCCGCTCCTGTTCATCGTCGGCTGGAATTTGCTGATGTATGTCGTGCTGCTGGTGTGGGCCCTGATTCCGCGACGCCAGGCCGGCTGGGCCGGGCAGGGCCTGCTGCGCCGCCTGAGCGTCGGCAAGGCGGTCGCGCCGCGCAAGCTGCCGGCGCCGCTGGCGTCCGGCTTGACCAGCTTCCTGGCCGAGTGGGCGCAACTGAGCGAGCCGCTGACCCGTGCACGCCTGTCGCGCACGGTCCACCTCTCGGCCGCCGCGTTTGCCCTCGGCGCCGTCCTCTCCCTGTATGCGCGCGGCCTGCTGACGCAATACGGCGCCGGCTGGGAAAGCACCTTCCTCGACGCGACCCAGGTGCATACCTTGCTGTCCTGGCTGTTCACGCCCGCGCTGACCGTCTTCCCCTTCCTGCAGGGCTTTTCCCTGGCCGACATCGAAGCGCTGCGCTTCGCCCCGGGTGCAGCAACGGCTGCCGGATCGGTAAGCGGCGCCGCCATCGCAGGCGCCGGCGAGCGCTGGGTGCACCTGTACGGCGCGACGATCCTGCTGCTGGTGATCCTGCCGCGCCTGCTGCTGGCCCTGTTCGCCGGTCTGCGCGCACGCCGCCTGGCGCGCCGCTTCCCGCTCGACCTCGAGCACCCCTATTTCCGCAAGCTGGCCGACAGCATCGGCGCCGGCACCCCGGCCGTGCTGCGCGTGCTGCCCTACAGCTTCACCCTCGACGAAGCGCGCGACCGCGGCCTGTGGACGGTGGCGGCAATGGCCCTGGGCGCCCAGGCGCGCGTGCTGCTGCGGCCCACGGTGCCGTATGGCGAAGAGCCGAAGGAGGCGCTGCGCGAGACTGGATTCGACGAGGCCGGCGTGACGGTGACTGCCGCCCTGTTCAACCTGGCCGCGACGCCTGAGAAGGAGAACCATGGCGCCTTCCTCGATTACCTCAGCCGCAACAGCAAGCGCGGCGTGGCCGTGCTGCTCGACGAATCGGGCATGCTCGAACGCGCGGCCGGCCAGGCCGGCGTCGATGCGCGCGTGAATGAACGCATCGCCCTGTGGCGCCAGTTCTGCAGCTTCCACGGCACCGCCGCCACCGTGGTCAACCTGCTGCGGCCAGAAAGCCGTCCGATCGAGCTCGGCGCCGGTCTTGCCCTGCCGGAGGTGCGATGACGATGACTGAGATGCATGATGCGCCCGTCAAAATCCAGTTCGCGCTGGTATCGCACACGAACAACGGCAAGACCACGCTGGCGCGCACCCTGGTGGGCGTCGACGTGGGAGAAGTGCGCGACGCCGCCCACGTGACGACCTTTGCGGAAGCCCATCCGCTGCAGACCAGCCCGGCCGGCGACACCCTGCTGTTATGGGACACCCCGGGCTTCGGCGACTCGGTGCGCCTGCTCAAGCGCCTGGCGCTGGCGGGCAATCCGATCGGCTGGTTCCTGCGCGAGGTGTTCGACCGCTACCGTGACCGTCCGTTCTGGCTCAGCCAGCAGGCTTTGCGTGCAGCCAAGGAAGAGGCCGATGTCGTGCTCTACCTGGTCAATTCGGCGGAACCGCCGGGCGACGCCGGCTATCTGCCGGCAGAGATGAACATCCTCGAATGGCTGGGCAAGCCGGTGGTCGTGCTGCTCAACCAGATGGGGCCGCCGCGGCCGGGCGCGCAGGAGGGCGCCGAGCAGCAGCAATGGAAGGCGCACCTGGCGCGCTTCCCGGTCGTACGCGAAGTGCTGGCGCTGGACGCCTTCGCGCGCTGCTGGGTGCACGAGCACGTGTTCTATGAGGCGGTCGCGCCGCTGATCGATCCGGCCAAGCAGGCCGGCTATGCACGCCTGCGCGCGGCCTGGGCGGCGAACAACCGCCAGCGCTATGCCAGCGCCCTGCGCATGACTGCCGAGCAGGTCGCCGCCGCCGCGCGCGACAGCGAGCCCGTTCCCGACGAAGGACGCGGCATGGTGCGCACGGCGCTGAAGGCCGTGGGCCTGGGCAAGGACGAGCAGAAGCGGCAGGAAGCGGCGATGGCGGCGCTGGTCGAACGCCTGAATGGCGAGATCAACAAGACGACAATGCGCATGCTGGTGCTGCACAAGGTCGATCCGGGCGAGGCCGTCACGATCAATGCGCGCGTGCGCGAGAATTTCGCGGTGCGCGCGCCGATCGACAAGGCGCAAGCCGGCTTGCTCGGCGCCGTGGTGTCGGGCGCGGCGACCGGGCTGTCGGCCGACCTGATGGCCGGCGGCTTGACCCTGGGCGGCGGGGCCTTGCTGGGCGCGATCGTCGGCGGCCTGACGGCGGCCGGCGCGGCCTGGGGCTTCAACCAGCGCGCCGACCGCAACGAGGCGGCGGTGCAATTCGCCGACGCCTTCCTGCAGACCCTGCTGGTCGGCGCCGTGTTGCGCTACCTCGCCGTCGCCCACTTCGGTCGCGGCCGCGGCAACTATGTGGAAAGCGAGGCGCCGGCCTTCTGGCAGGCCGAAGTCGAAGAGGCCCTGAAGAGCCACGGCGGCGACCTGCCCGCGCTGTGGCGCACGGTGCGCGCCGCGCCCAGCCTGGAAGCGGCGATCGAGCCGCTCAACGCCGTGGTGACGCGGGTGCTCGATGCCACGCTCGCCAAGCTGTATCCCGGCTTCAAACTGATCCAGGCGGAGCCGGGGCCGGAGCCGGTCAGCGGAACTGGTACTGCGCGCTGACGCCCAGCACCCAGTTGCGTCCTGGCGCCGGTTCGTAATAGCGGCGGTTGGCATCGCCCACGATCACCGAGCCGATGTAGTCGCGGTCGAACAGGTTGTTCAGGCGGGCGAATTCCTTGAACCGCCATTGCCCCACATCCTGGCGCCCCTGCATGCGCAGGTTGACGATGCCGTAGCCCGGCGCCGGCGTGGCGGCGTTGGCGTCATCCGGATGCACCTTGCTGGTGGCGATGGTTTCCAGCGCCGCGCCGAGCTTGCCGTCGGTCGCGGTCCAGCCGAGTTCTCCATACAGGCTGGCGCGCGGTACGCCCGGCAAGCGGTTGCCGGCCGGGATACTGCCGAAGCCGTCTTCGTACACGGCGCGCAGCACGTTGGCGGCGACACGCGCATTCAGGCCCGGACCGAAACGGGTGTCGAAGGACAGCTCGACGCCGCGGCGCAGGGTTTCGCCGGCATTCCGGTAACTGGTGCGGCCGCCGCTGGAAGCGTCGACCACCACCTCGTTGCTGGTGCGGACCTGGAACAGGGCGAGATCCAGGCGCGTATCGGCGCCGAGCATCTGCTTCATGCCGGCCTCGAGGTGGGTGCTGCGGCTCGGTTGCAGTCCGAAGTTGACGCCCGGGCCGGTGCTGGAATAGAACAGCTCGTTCAGGGTCGGGGTCTCGAAGCCGCGCGCGGCGCTGGCGTACAGGTTCAGGCTGGGCGTCAGTTTATAGAGGGCGCCAAGCACGGGCGCGGTGCCGCTGTAGTCGACGCCGCCGCTGTCGTTGCCGTTGCTGAGGTAGCGGTCGCTTACCTCCACATCCAGCGAAGTGCGGCGCAGCCCGGCAGTCAGCACCCACTGGCCGCGTTCCCATTCGGTTTGCACATAGGGGTCGAGGCTGGACAGCTCGTTCTGCTCGTCGCGGCGCAGGCCCCCGCGCACGCCGAACTGCTCGCCCACGAAATTCTCGAAGCCCTGGCGCGCATCCTTCGAGCGCGCGTATTCGAGGCCGAAGGTGGTGCGCAGGGCGCCGCCGGCAAGGTCGCGCACGTCCTGCCAGTTCAGGTCGACGCCATGGAAGTCGCGGTCGAAGTCGACCACGCCGCCCGAATGGGTGGCCGGCTGCTGGAAGCCGCGCGAGAAGGACTGGTACTGGATCACCTGGCGGTTGCCGCCGTAGGCGGTCAGCTGCAGGCGGCTGGCGCCGAAGCGCTGCTGCCATTGCAGGCCGATCTGCTGGTTGTCGATGCTCTTGCGGGTCTCGTAGCGTTCGGCGAACGTGCGCTGGGGTGTTTGCGGGTCGCTGGTGTCGATCTCGCCGGCGCGCGGGTCGCGCTGAAAGGTCGCCCAGGTGATGCCGAGCGGGTCCTGGGTGTCGCGCTGGTGCAGGGAGTTGGCGACGATGGTGACCTTGCCGTCGCCGGATGTGGGCACGGTCAGCTTCGCATAGCCCTGCTCGCGCGTGGCCGCGCTGTGTGCGCGGTAGCCGTCGGTCTCGAAGCGCGAAGCATCGACGACGTAGCCAACGCCGCCGACTTCGCCTTGCGCATTCAGGTCCAGCTTGCGCATGCCGTCGCTGCCGGCGGCGGCGCTGAATTCGATTGCCGGCGGACCTTTGCCGTCACGCGTGAAAAGCTGGACGACCCCGCCCGAGTGATTGCCGTAGAGGGCAGAGAAGGGACCGCGCAGCACCTCGATGCGTTCGGCCATGTCGAGATTGAATGTCGCAGCCTGGCCCTGCCCATCCGGCATGGTCGCCGGAATGCCATCTGTAATCAGGCGTACGCCGCGCACACCGAAGGCCGAGCGGGCGCCGAAGCCGCGCGAGGAGATCTGCAGGTCCTGCGCATAGTTCTGGCGGTTCTGGACCACGACGCCGGGAACGGCGGCGAGCGCCTCCGACAGGTTCACGCGCGGCTGGGTGTCCCGGATGCGCGCCGCATCGACGACGTCGATCGCGGCCGGCAGGTCGAAGCTGGCCTGTTCCGTGCGGCTCCCGGTAACGACCACGACTTGCAACGGATTGTCCGGCTGGGCAGGAACCTGGGCGAAAGCAGTGGAGGAAAGGGATGCCAGCAGCGCTGGAAGGAGTTGAAGACGGGGAGGGCAGTTAGGCATCGCAGCTCGTATAGTTGTGATAAGTGAAGTGTTGACTAAATGAAATCATAGTACGCGTGGCAAAAGCGCGTCGCCATGATGCCGTGTCGCCGCAAAACACCCTTGCAACCGGGCAGCCGCTTTGCTATAGTCCTGTTCCCGCTGAAAACGACAACGAAATCAAGTAGTTGAAGCGACAACGGGGACCGCGATAAAACGCGGTGCTGTAAAAAAAGAAGTTGACGAAGCAAGCGAAACACTGCATA
>JBFLZJ010000028.1:0-18726 GCA_040755875.1 Pseudomonadota bacterium
GCTGCGCCCGCGCCGCTGCTGGTCGAGGCCATGGCGCCCGAACCGGCGGTGCCGCCGCTGCCGCCGGCCGCGCCCGCGCCGCCTGCGCCGCCCGTGCCGGTGCCGGCCGATGCGGTGTTGTTGGCGCCGGTCACCGAGCCGCCGGTGCTCGACGAGGTGCCGCCGTCGGACGCGCCGCTGCCGCCGCCCGCCTCTGGGGTGCCCGAGCCGCCGCTGTTGTCGGCCAGGTTGCCGCTGCCGGTGGCGCCGGCGCCGCGCGCGTCGCCGTTGGCCGAGGCGTCGCCGACCATCACGTTGCCGCCGGCCGCGCCCCTGCCGCCCATTGCGCCTTCGGCGCCGTTGCCGCCCGCGCCGCCGGTGGCCGAGCCGGCTTCGCCGCCCGAACCGCCCGCGCCCGCCAGCACACGGCCGGCGTTGCCGCCGTTGCCGCCCGCCACGTCGCCATTCGAGCCGCCTGCGCCGCCCGCGCCGCCCGCGCCGCCTGCCGCGCCGGAACCGCTCTGTGCGCTGCCGGTCGCGCCGCCCGCGCCGCCTGCGCCGCCCGATGCCGAGCCGGCGATCGCCTCGCCGTTGCGGGCGTTGCCGCTCACCGCGTTGCCGCCGGTCGAACCGGAAGCCGCCTGGCCGCCGTTGCCTGCCGCGCCGCGCCCGCCGTCGCCGCTGGCGCTGCCGCCCCAGCCGCCCGCGCCGTTGCCGCCGGTCGCGCCGGCGCCATTCGCGCCGCCGGTGTTGTTGGCGACGTTACCGATGTTGCTGATCGCGTTGCCGGTGACGGTGCCGCTCAGCGAGCTGGTCGCCGTGGCGCTCGAGGTGTTGAAGGAGTTCGCGAAGCTCGAGGTCGCGCTGCCGCCGTTGTTGGCCGACGCCGCGCCCATGGCGCTGGCGGTCGACGCGCCGGAGCTGCGGTTCTGGCCCGAGCTGTCGCGGCTGGACGAATCGTTGTTCTGGTTCGAGTTGTCGCGCATCGACGAGTCGTTGCCCTGGTTCGAGTTGTCGACCGTGCGGGTGGTCGTGGTGGTCGACGAATCGTTGTTCTGGTTCGAGCTGTCGGAGGTGTTGGTCGACGAGTTGTTGCCCTGGTTAGAGTTGTCGACGGTGCGGGTCGTCGTCGTGGTCGACGAATCGTTGTTCATGTCCGAACGGGTCGACGAGTCGTTGCCCTGGTTCGAGTTGTCGGTCGTCGTGGTCGTGGTCACGGTCGAACCATCGGTGGACGGGTCCGTCGTCTGGGCATGGGCGTTCAGGCCGAAGGCCAGCGACAGGGCGGTAACGAGCAAGGTCTTGTTCATGCAAAATTCCCCTAGGGTGTGTGGTTGAGTTCCGACTGGCAGTCGTACCAGCTCCACCCCCTTATGCAAGACCGGTGCCAGCGTGGTGTGAATATCCTCAACTAGTTGAATTCGCAGCACAAATCCACCTGGAAATGTGGAAATTGCGAACAGTCATTGTTGTTAGGAATTTAATGCATGGCGGGTGTACCGGATGTGGAACAGTTGTGTGCCGTTTCACAAGGCCGGTGGTGAACACTCCTGCGATGCGGGTGTCCACCCGCCATGCATACATCCTGTGACAGTCCTTGCCGACGGCGGGCCTGGATGCGCTCCTACGCGGGCAAGGGAAGTGCGCCGTCGGCGCAGCGATGGCCGAGGCGGATGCCGGATGGGAAGGCGCCGGCATGCGCCGGCGCGGAGACGGGGAAGGGAAAGCGCGCGGCCCTCAGGGCCGCATGCCGTGCTTGGCCAGCAGGCGGTACATGGTGGTGCGCGAGACGCCCAGGTCGCGCGCGGCGCGGCTGACGTTCTGGCCGCTGCGGTCGAGGCAGGCGCGGATCGCGAGGCGCTCCGAGCTGCAGCGCGCATCGTCGAGCACGGCCTCGATCGGCGGCGAGGGCATGGCCAGGTCGAGGTCGTCCGGCTCGATCCACTTGCCGTCGGCCATGACCATCGCCCGCCGCACGCGGTTGATCAGCTCGCGCACGTTGCCGGGCCAGTTGTGGGCGGCGATCGCGGCGATCGCCGTGCTGCTGAAGCCCTTCAGGCGCGCCGGCCGGTCCGCCGCATACAGGCGGAAGAAGTGTTCGGCCAGTTCGACCAGGTCTTCGCGCCGCTCGCGCAGCGGCGGCACCGTGACCGGCAGCACCGACAGCCGGTAGTACAGGTCTTCGCGGAAGTCGCCCCGGGCCACGGCCTGCTGCAGGTTCACGTGCGAAGCCGAGATCACGCGCACGTCGACCGGGACGGCGCGCGTGGCGCCGAGCCGGATGATGGTCTTGTCCTGCAGGAAGCGCAGCAGATTGGCCTGCAGGTCCTTCGGCAGGTCGCCGATCTCGTCGAGGAAGAGGGTGCCGCCGTTGGCCGACTCGATCAGGCCCAGCTTGTCGCGCGCCGCGCCGGTGAAGGCGCCGCGCTCATAGCCGAACAGTTCGGAGTGGATCAGGTTGGGCGCGATCGCGCCGCAGTTGATCGGCACCAGCGGCCCGGTGGAGCGCAGGGACTGGCGGTGGATGGCCTGGGCGGTGAGCTCCTTGCCGCTGCCGCTCTCGCCCCAGATCAGCACCGGCGCATCGACCTTCGCCACCCGCTCGACCTGGCCGCGCAGGCGCTGCATGGTCTCGCAGCTGCCGATCAGCGCCGAGGGCGACGCGCCGGGATGCGGACGCGGACCGCGCAGCAGCGCGTGCCCGTGGACGTGGCCCAGGGTATGGGCCAGGCGCCGCATGTCGAGCGGCGCCGTGTGGTAGTCGCACAGGTAGTCGGCGACCAGGTCGCGGCAGGCGGGAATGACCAGGATCTCGGGGCGCAGCACGCCGACCCACCTGATCTGGCTGTGCTGGCGCAGGAAGCGGTCGAGCTCGGGATGGGGCCGGGCGCCGATCACGTGCATCAGCAGGCCGACCAGGTACGCGTCCTGGCGCAGCGCGGCGCGCGCTTCGTCGAGGGTGGCGACAGTGCGGATCTCCCAGTCGGGCAGGTCGGTCCGCAGCATCGCCGCGGCGGCAGGCTTATCGGCGGCAATGCAAAGTAGGCGCTTCGGGGTCATCCAATCTCCTGAAATCCGGTCCGGCAGCGGCGTACGCACGCCGCCGCTGCCTGTAACCGCTGGTAAGCATACCGCATCCAGGGTGTTGTACGCCCGACAATTGAAATTGCCGTTACGCGTTACCAACGCGACAATACTCAGGGCTTGACCGCGGGGCCGTCCTGGTGCAGGCCGAGGAGGTCGGCGCGCGGATAGCCCCATTGCGGGACCGGCGACGGGCAGGGCATGCCCGCCCGCGCCTGCGCCGCATAAGGCAGGGTCGAGAAGTTATGGCTGCCATGCGGACCGTAGCGCACGTCGGTGGCGTAGCCGCCGGCCAGCGAGGGCGTGCGCGCGAAGCGCAGCCAGGCGTCGACCCGGCAGTCGGACGCGCGCAGCGCCTGCAAGCGCGCTTTCGAACCGCGCTCCTCCCAGGCCCAGGCCAGGCCGCCCGGCTCCTTGCCCACGTACTCGCCGTGGATGTGGAAGGGGCAGGCCGTCACCGGGTTGCGCTGTGGCGCCAGGCTGAGTACGCCGCGCCGCACCCGGTAGTCGTCGCCACTGCCGGTTACGCTGACGACGGTCCAGCACAACGGGTTGGCCGGAAAGGCCGACAGCGCCGTGTCGAGGATGCGCGCGCCCGGTTCAAGCTGGCGCAGGGCCGCCGCCACCCGCCCGCGCGCCACCTGCGCGCTGCCCGCCTGCACCAGCACGAAGCCGAGCACGACCGCCACGCCGGCGAGCAGGGCGCTGCGTTCGCCCGCGCGCCGCGTCAGCCCGAGCGCCAGCAGCCAGATCGCGGCCAGGGCGGCGTACGAGCCCCATTGCAGGAAACCGGTGAGGGCGAACGCGCCCGGCACCAGCAGGAACAGCGCCAGGTAGGCGCGCCGCAGCCAGGATCGCGCCACATGGGCCGCCAGCGGCGTGCCGAGGGCGACCCAGAACACCGGCTCGACGATGAACACCATGTCGCCGTAGAACCAGCGCGGATCGAAGGGCGCGAAGGGATGGATGCCGTAGACGTTCATCGCGTCCATCCCGAAGTGCAGCAGCAGCCCGAGCGCGATGCTGGCGAACAGGCCGAGGCGGGCCGCGGCGCTGGTGCGCAGCAGGGTGCGCGCGGCCGGCCACAGCAGCCAGAGCGCCGCCAGCAGGAGCAGGGCCTGGGGCAGGGCGTACAGCAGCGTGTGCGTATGGCCCCGGTGGTGCAGCAGGTAGCCGAGCGGCTCGGGCGCGAGCGGGGTGAGCACCAGGTCGAGGTCGGGGAAGTTGCTGGCCAGCGCGGCGCAGGTGAGCAGCAAACGGCGGCGCGTGCCGGCGCGCGCCGCATCGGGTTCGTCCGGCAGCAGGCGATGGGTCAGTTCGCCCAGCGCAAGGCCGGCCAGGGAGTGGGTGAGATTGTCCATCTAGCAATCTTACCATCCTGCATTTCGCGTTGCGCTTCTGGTACGGAATGGCCGCCGCGGACACAGGTCTGCTTACCGTTCAGGCAAGTTTCAGCGGCCGCGGCCTGGCGCTCGCGTACAATCGCCCTTTGAATTTTTTTGCTGTACGGAAACAAAGGAGAGCGCAGTGCGTACCAATCTGCCGGTCACCGGCATCGAATACCGGATGAAAGAAGGCCAGTCGATCGTGTCGAAGACCGACACCAAGGGCCGGATCACCTATGTCAACCCGAGCTTCATCGAGGTGAGCGGTTTCAGCGAAGAAGAACTGCTGGGCAAGGCCCACAACATCGTGCGCCATCCGGACATGCCGCCGGAAGCCTTCGCCGACCTGTGGCGCACCCTGCAGTCCGGCCGCCCCTGGACCGGCATGGTCAAGAACCGCCGCAAGAACGGCGACTTCTACTGGGTGGTGGCGAACGTGGTCCCGGTCAAGGAGCGCGGCCAGGTCGTCGGCTACATGTCGGTGCGCACGGCGCCGACGCGCGCCCAGGTCGAGGCCGCCGACGCGCTCTACCGCAGCTTCCGCGCCGGCGCGCAGGGCAAGCTGGCGATCCGCGGCGGCCAGGCCGTGAAGACCGGACTCGCCGGCCGCCTGCAGGGCCTGCGCCGCCTGCCCCTGGCGCGCCGCCTCGGCTTGACCATGGGCGCCCAGGCCGCGCTGCTGGCGCTGTTGGCCGTGGCCGCGGACGGCGCGCTGTGGCGCACGCTGGCTGGCCTCGGTGTGCTCGGCACCCTGGCCGCCTGGGCGCAACTGCAGCGCAGCATCGTGGCGCCGCTGCGCCATGCGACCGATACGGTATATGCGTTGGCCGGCGGCGACCTGTCGCACACCGTCGAGGTCGGACGCGACGACGAGATGGGCCAGTTGCTGCTGGCGCTGCGCCAGATGAACATCAACCTGCGCGCCATCGTCGGCGACGTGCGCGGCAACGTCAGCACGATCGAGCAGGCGACGCGCGACATCGCCGCCGGCAATACCGATCTCGCCGGCCGCACCGAAGCCCAGGCCGCCAGCCTCGAGCAGACCGCCGCCAGCCTCGGCCAGATCGCCGCCGCCGCCACCCGCAACGCCGACAGCGCCCAGCGCGCCGACGGCCTGGTCGACACCGCCGCCGGCGTGGCCGGACGCGGCGGCGAAGCGGTGGACCGCGTCGGGGGCACCATGGGCCAGATCAGCACCTCGGCCACGCGCATCGTCGACATCATCGGCCTGATCGACGGCATCGCCTTCCAGACCAACATCCTGGCGTTGAACGCGGCGGTCGAGGCAGCGCGCGCCGGCGAGCAGGGCCGCGGCTTCGCCGTCGTCGCAGGCGAAGTGCGCAGCCTGGCCCAGCGCTCGGCCGGCGCCGCCAAGGAGATCAAGGCCCTGATCGACGACTCGGTGCACAAGGTCGGCCAGGGCAATGCGCTGGTGGGCGAAGCCGGCCAGACCATGCGCGAAGTGGTCGCCTCGGTGCAGCAGGCTGCGTCCATCATGCACGACATCACCCAGGCCAGCCGCGCCCAGGGCGGCGACATCGCCCAGGTCAACGCCGCGATGGCGGAACTCGACGCGATCACGCGCCAGAATGCGGCGCTGGTCGAGCAGTCGGCCAGCGCGTCGGCGAATGTGGCGGAGGAGGCGGCGCAGTTGGGGCAGGCGTTGTCGGTGTTCAAGCTGGGCCGGGCTTGAGGGCAGCCCGGGCGTGCGGCGTTTGCCGCACGCTGGCCGGGCCGGACAAGTCCGGCAGCACTCGCCTTGGCCAGATTTGATGCAAGTCAAGGATTTTGCCGATGCGCATCAATAGACTCCTGCCATCGAGCTGCGCCGCGCCCTGCGGCGCGGCAGGCAGCAGGAGTCACTCAACATGCTTCACCAGGAAATCCCGTCCGCGTCCACACGCATCCCGCCGGTCGTTGCCGCCAACGCCGTCGAATTCGACCCCGAGCTCGTCCAGCGCCTGAGCAGGAACGGTCCACGCTACACCTCCTACCCGACGGCCGACCGTTTTACGGATACCTTCAGCTACCGCGACTACCTGCATGCCGTCGCCTCGGTCCGCACCCGCGGCGGCGCGCGGCCGCTCTCGCTCTACCTGCACATCCCGTTCTGCGACACGGTCTGCTACTACTGCGCCTGCAACAAGATCGTGACAAAAAAACGCGAGAAGGCGGCGACCTACCTCGGCTACCTGAAGCGCGAGATCTCGATGCAGGCCGGGCTGTTCGCCGGCATGAACGAGGTCGAGCAGCTGCACTTCGGCGGCGGCACGCCGACCTACCTGAGCGACGAGCAGATGGGCGAGCTGATGGCCCACCTGCGCCGCAACTTCAAATTCGCTCCCGACGAAGTGGGCGAGTACTCGATCGAGGTCGATCCGCGCACGGTGTCCGTCGAGCGCGTGCACAGCCTGCGCCGCCAGGGTTTCAACCGCATCAGCCTGGGCGTGCAGGACTTCGACCCGGAGGTACAGAAGGCCGTCAACCGCGTCCAGCCCGAAGCGGAGACGCGCGCCATCATCGAGGCCGCACGCGACGCGGGCTTCCGCTCGGTCAGCATCGACCTGATCTACGGGCTGCCGAAACAAAGCCTGGGGAGCATGGCGGTCACCATCGAGAAGGTGATAGCCGCCAGCCCGGACCGCATCTCGATCTACCACTACGCCCACCTGCCGCACGTGTTCAAGCCGCAGCGGCGTATCCTCGATGCGGACATGCCCTCGTCGAACGAGAAGCTGGCCATGCTGGCGCTGTGCATCGAACGCCTGACGGAAGCCGGCTACGTCTACATCGGCATGGACCATTTCGCCAAGCCGGACGACGACCTGGCCGTGGCCCAGCGCCAGGGCCGGCTGCACCGCAACTTCCAGGGCTATTCGACCCACGCCGACACTGACCTGATTTCCTGCGGCGTCTCGGCCATCAGCGCCGTCGGCGCGACCTTCAGCCAGAACGCGAAGACGCTGGAAGCGTATTACGAGGCCCTGGACAACAACGAGCTGCCGGTCGTGCGCGGCATTGCGCTGGGCATGGACGACCTGCTGCGGCGCACCGTGATCCAGAAGCTGATGTGCCAGTTCGAGCTGTCGATGTCGGCCATCGAGCAGGCTTTTCCGATCGCCTTCGGCCAGTATTTCGCGGCCGAGATGGCGGTGCTGCGCCATCTCGAGCGCGACGGCCTGGTGACGATCGACGGCGACTGGATCGCGGTGACGATGCGCGGGCGCCTCCTGATCCGCAACGTGTGCATGGTGTTCGACCGCTACCTGGCGGTGCCGACGACCATGCCGCGCTATTCGCGTACTGTGTGAAACGATGAACGCCAGCCTGTTCACGGTGTTCGTGGTGGGCCTGCTCGGCAGTGTCCACTGCGCCGGCATGTGCGGCGGCATCGGCGGCGCGCTGTCGTTCGCGCCGCGGCGTCCGCGCGCCGGCGCCACGACCATCGCCCTGCGTCAGGTGGCGGCCACGCCGGCCAGCCTGAACGTGGCTGCGTACAACCTCGGGCGTATCGCCAGCTACATGACGGCGGGCGCGATCGCGGGCGCGCTTGCGGGTGGCCTCGCGCAGGGCGCCGGCGCGCTGTCGGGCCTGCCCCTGCTGCAGGCGGGCGTCTACTGGCTCGCGAACCTGATGCTGGTCGCGATGGGCCTCTACCTGATGGGCGCCTGGTCCGGCATCGCCCACGTCGAGCGGGCAGGGCAGTGGTTGTGGCGCCGTGTGCAGCCGTACGTAAAGCGCATCGGCCCGCCTGACACGCCGGGCCGCATGTTCGCGGCCGGCGCCCTCTGGGGCTGGCTGCCCTGCGCCATGGTGTACAGCGTACTGGTCACCGCCATGCTGAGCGGCTCGGCGGCTTCCGGCGCGCTGACCATGCTGGCCTTCGGGCTCGGGACCCTGCCGATGATGCTGGCGCTCGGCCTGGCCGGGGCGCGCTTGCGCGGCTGGCTGCGCCTGCCGGCGGTGCGCATCGCCTGCGGCGCCGTGGTGCTGGCCTTCGGCGTCCTGGGCCTGCTGCGCGCCGCTGGTGGACTGCCGGTGAGCTGGCTGCACACTCTGTGCCTGACCGCGGGAGTCGCGCCATGAGGGACGGCGGCTTACCCGATAGCGAGGACGCCCTTGTGCAGGCCGGCTGCTTCCACTGCGGCCTGCCGCTGCCGGCCGAGCGCCAGTGGCGAGCGAACGTCGGCGGCATCGAGCGCGCCATGTGCTGCCCCGGCTGCGCGGCCGCGGCCCAAGCCATCGTCGACGCCGGCTGCGCCGATTATTACGACACCCGCAACGCCTACGGCGCGACGGTGGAAGGCGGCGACGCCCCCGAGCTGGCGTTGTTCGACAGTGCAGAGAACACCGGCGAGGGCAGCTTCACGGTCGAATGCATGCGCTGCGCCGCCTGCGTCTGGCTGATCGAGCGCCGCATCCAGGCCGTGCCCGGCGTGCGGGAGGCGCTGCTGAACGTGAGCACCGAGCGCCTGCAGGTGCGCTGGGATCCGGCGCAATGCAGAATCAGCGACATCCTGCGCGCCCTGCGCGCGATCGGCTACACCGCCTATCCCTACGACGCGAAACGCCACGGCGAGCAACTGGAAAAGGCGCGCCGCAAGCTGTTCCGACAGCTTTTTGTCGCCGGCCTGTCGATGATGCAGGTGATGATGTACGCGGTGCCGGTCTACATGGCCACCGACGGCACCATGGACGCCGACATGGCCGCGCTGATGGGCTGGGCCTCGCTGCTGCTGACCCTGCCGGCCGTTTGCTATTCCGCGCTGCCTTTCTTCGCTGGCGCCTGGCGCGACCTGCGCCGCGGCCTGCCCGGCATGGACGTGCCGGTGGCGTTGGGCATCGCCGCCGCCTTCATCGGCAGCACCGCCGCCCTCGTCGACGGACGGGGCGAGGTGTATTTCGACTCGATCACGATGTTCGTCTTCCTGCTGCTGGGCAGCCGCTACCTCGAGCTGCTTGCACGCCGACGCGCGGCCGGTGCGCTCGAAGCCCTGCAGCAGGGCATGCCGGCATCCAGCCTGCGCATGCCGGGCTTCCCGCACAACCGCGCGACCGAACTGGTGGCGGCAGGCAGCCTGCAGCCGGGCGACGTCGTGCTGGTGGCGCCGGGCCAGGCGGCGCCAGCGGACGGCGTCATCGTCGAGGGCGAGACCGAGGCCGACCTGTCGCTGCTCACCGGCGAAAGCCGCACCCGCCGCATGGGGCCCGGCGACACGCTGCCCGGCGGCGCCGTCAACGTGGCGCAGGCGGTGGTGCTGCGCGTTGGCGCGGCGGCGCGCGACAGCACGCTGGCCTTGCTGGTGCGGCTGGTCGAAAAGGCGGGTCAGGGCAAGCCCGCGCTTGCCCTGTGGGCGGACCGCGTGGCCGCCTGGTCGGTCGCGGCCCTGCTGGTACTGACGGTGGCCGTCTTCGCGGCCTGGCAAACGATCGACCCGAGCCGCGCCTGGCCGGCGGCGATTGCGGTGCTGGTCGTGACCTGTCCCTGTGCGCTCTCGCTGGCCACGCCCACCGCGCTGGCGGCGGCCACGGACAGCTTGCTGCGCCGCGGCGTGCTGGCGGTGAGCCCGCACACGCTGGAAACCCTGGAGCGCGCCACCCACGTTGTGTTCGACAAGACCGGCACCCTGACCCTGGGCCGGCCGACCCTGCGCGCCGCCCGCGTCTTCGGCGTCATGGAGCCGGAGGCGGCGCTGGCCGTGGCGGCGGCGCTGGAGGCGGGCAGCGCGCATCCGCTGGCCCAGGCGATCCGCGCCGCGGCGCCGTCGGCGCAGGTCGAGGCGAGCGGCATCGTCTACACGGTCGGGCAGGGGCTCGAAGGCGAGGTGGACGGCGTGCGCTACCGGCTCGGCAGCGCGGCTTTCGTTGCGGCGCTGGCGGGCGGCACGGCGCCGCCGGGCGATCGGGGCGCGGGCAGCGCGGTCTGGCTCGGCGCAGCCAACGCCTGGCTGGCGCGCTTCGATATCGCCGACGGGCTGCGGCCTGAAGCCGCCGAAGTGGTACGCCGCTTCGAGGCCGCCGGCAAGACTGTGGCCCTGCTCAGCGGCGACGAAGCGTCGGCGGTGCAGGCGGTGGCAAGCCGGCTCGGCGTCAAGGTTGCGGCCGGCGGCCGGCTGCCCGACCAGAAGCTGGACTTCGTGCGGGAGCTGCAGGCGCAGGGCGCGACCGTGGCGATGGTCGGCGACGGCATCAACGACGCCGCCGTGCTGCGCGGCGCCGATGTCTCGTTCGCGATGGGCGGCGGGGCGGCCCTGGCCCAGCTGCATGCGGACGGGGTGCTGCTCGGCGACAGCCTGCTGCCGCTGGTCGATGCCGCCGACACCGCGCGCAAGACCCTGCGCATCATCCGCCAGAACCTGGCCTGGGCCAGCGTCTACAACCTGGCCGCGATTCCGCTGGCGGCGACCGGGCTGCTCAACCCCTGGCTGTCGGGCATCGGCATGGCGGCCAGTTCGGCCATCGTGGTGCTCAATGCGCTGCGCTTGAGGAAATGAGATGGAAGCCCTGTATCTGCTGGTTCCCCTGAGCCTGGTGCTGGTCGCCGTGGCGATCTGGGTCTTCTTCGGGGCCGCCGACAGCGGCCAGTTCGACGACCTGGAAGGCCCGGCGCTGCGGGTGCTGCGCGACGACGACCGCGCTTCACATACAGATTAATTCTTTCTCGACAATTAATTTCCTTGGGGTTAGTCTAGATTTTTTTGCAAGCCTGCGAGGAAACGATGATGAACCTGAACCGCCGCCTGGCTGTGGCGCTCGTGGCGCTGGGGACCGCTGGTGCCGCCGGGGCGGCCCATGCCGCCGACTTCAAGCCCTGCGACGACGCGGCCAGCAAGCCGGCGCTCCAGGGCAGCCTGTGCGCCGTCGAGCAGGCGCCGGGCGATCCCTCTGGACTGTCCGGCGCACTGGCCGGCGGCATTCGTCTTTTCGTGCGCAAATTTCCCGCCCAGGGCGCGGCGCGCGGCCAGGTCTGGCTGATCGCCGGCGGTCCGGGCGAATCGGGCGCCTCCTTCTACGGGCTGGTGCCCCGCTTACGCCAGGCCTTCCCCGGGTTCGACCTGATCATGCCGGACCACCGCGGCACCGGCTTCTCGACCCGCCTGTGCCCGGACGAGGAGGCGCCGGGTTCAAGCGGCGGCACGGCGCTCGCGGGCGCCGAGTGGGCGACCTGCTTCCGGCGGCTGAACGAGCATCCGGCTTACGCGCGCCAGTTCTCCGAAACGAATGCCGCCCACGACCTGAAGCGGCTGGTCGAGCACACCCCGCGCAAGGGCAAGACCTTCTTGTACGGCGTGTCGTATGGCACCCAGCTGGTGCTGCGCACCCTGGCGCTGGGCACGACGGGCGTCGACGGCGTGGTGCTCGATTCGCTGGTGCCCTTGCAGGACGACGCCACGGCCGACCTGAGCCGGCGCTCGCTGGTCACGGACAGGATAGGGCGCGAGGTGCTGGCCGAGTGCGACGCCCGACGTAGCTGCAGCCAGGCCCTGGGCGGGGAGCGCGGCGAGGCGATCTACCGCCGCCTGCTCGAGCGCGCGGCGGCCGATCCGGCCGTGCTGGCGAAGGTGCCCGGCAAGAACCTGAAGCGCTTCCTGGGCAGCCTGCTGGACCTGCCGAAGGTGGCGGACCAGATTCCGCGCCTGATCAAGGAGTTCGACAGCGGGAAGGACGAGCGGCTGAAGCAGATCTTCGCCGAGGTGGAGCAGGAGGTGTCGACCTTCGGCGCCTTCCCGCAGTCGCCGGTATCGATCCCCCTGGTTGCGATGATCAGCGCATCGGAAAACAACCTGCAGCCGGGGCGCAAGGCCGAGGACGTGAAGGCGGAAGAAACCGAGCTGCTCTTCAGCAGCAGCATCCCGGCGCTGCTGGTGGAGCCGGGCGTGCCCGTCTACCAGCGCGACGCCTGGTTTGCCCGCCTGCCCGAGCGCCTGCCGCCGACGCTGGTGCTGCAGGGCGACCGCGATCCGAAGACGCCATACGACGCCGCGCTGCGCCATGTCGACAAACTGCGCATGGCCGGGCCGGTGCAGGTGCACACCGAGCGCTTCGGCTCGCATTTCGTGCTCTGGTCCGGCGCCGGCTGCGGCAAGGCGAAGATCAGGGAATTCGTGCTGGGCGAGTCTTCGCAGACGCGTTGCGTCGAGGTGATCGCGCGCGAATGAATCCCCGCGCGGGCCGCCTACATCGTCGGCCCGCGCCCCGTATGGCCTTCCTTCTCGATGCGCTCCTGGCACGGGATGCAGGTCTGCACCGTGGGCGTGGCCAGCAGGCGTTCTTCCGGGATGTCGCAGCCGCAGGAAACGCAGATGCCGTAGCCGCCGGATTCCAGGCGGCCGATGGCGGCGTCGATCTCGTGCAGCAGGGCGGTTTCGTGGTCGGCGAAATGCTGTTCGTCGTGGGCCGTCATTTCGGCTTCGGGCGCGTCGTCGCCGATCGCCATGTGGGCGCTGGGGCTGATCTGCGGCGGGGTCTCGCCGTCGGTATCGGTGCGGGCACGGACCGCGGCGAGGGTTTCTTCACGGGCTAGCTGCAGGCGTTTCGAGACTTCTTCGTGCAGGGATTGCGAGATGGGCATTGGGTCTTCCTGTCGATGAGTGGGAACGGGGACGGTAGGGTGGGCACTTTGTGGTGCTGGCATTTAGCCAACCCCACTGCCCACGCGTTACGTGCGCATCCGGAGCCGGCCGCCTGGACGATTCGCTCCGTGGCGCGTCCATTTTCTGCGGCGCTAACGTCTTGCCTTGGACCCGCTAACACAGATCATCGTTCCGCGTGGGCACGGAGTGCCCACCCTACGGACATTTTGATTCACATCAAGGATTTTTAAGGTCCAGAAATCTACTCTCCCGGCTGTGATCGCAGTCAATCCATCGGGAGAATATCTTGGAAGGCAGTCTAAACTATAACTACAAGATCGTGCGCCAGTTTGCCGTCGCCACGGTCGTGTGGGGCGTCATCGGCATGGCCGCCGGCGTCTTCATCGCGGCGCAGCTCGCCTGGCCCGCGCTCAACTTCGACATCCCCTGGCTGTCCTACGGACGCCTGCGTCCGCTGCACACGAATGCGGTGATCTTCGCCTTCGGCATCTGCGGGCTGTTCGCCACTTCGTATTACGTGGTGCAGCGTACCTGCCAGGTGCGCCTGTTCTCGGACAAGCTGGCCAGCTTCACCTTCTGGGGCTGGCAGGCGGTGCTGGTGGCGGCCGTGATCACGCTGCCGATGGGTTTCACGCGCGGCAAGGAATACGCCGAACTCGAGTGGCCGATCGCCTTGCTCATCACCGTGATCTGGGTGGCCTATGCGGTGGTCTTCTTCGGCACCATCGTCAAGCGCAAGGTCCAGCACATCTACGTCGCGAACTGGTTCTTCGGCGCCTACATCATCGCGGTCGCGGTGCTCCACATCGTCAACGGCGCCGTCGTCCCTGTCTCCGCCTTCAAGTCGTACTCGGTCTACGCCGGCGTGCAGGACGCCATGATCCAGTGGTGGTACGGCCACAACGCGGTCGGCTTCATCCTCACCGCCGGCTACCTGGGCATGGTGTACTACTTCATCCCCAAGCAGGCCGAGCGTCCGGTGTATTCCTACCGCCTGTCGATCGTGCACTTCTGGGCCCTGATCTTCACCTACATGTGGGCCGGCCCGCACCACCTGCACTACACCGCGCTGCCCGACTGGACCCAGTCGCTGGGCATGGTGTTCTCGCTGATCCTGCTGGCGCCGAGCTGGGGCGGCATGATCAACGGCGTGATGACGCTCTCGGGCGCCTGGCACAAGCTGCGCTCGGACCCGATCCTGAAGTTCCTGATCGTCTCGCTGTCCTTCTACGGCATGGCGACCTTCGAGGGCCCGATGATGTCGATCAAGACCATCAACTCGCTGTCGCACTACACCGACTGGACCGTCGCCCACGTCCATGCCGGCGCCCTGGGCTGGGTCGGCTTCATCACCATGGGCTCGATCTACTACCTGGTCCCGCGCCTGGCCGGCAAGAAGCAGATGTATTCCGTGCAGCTGGTCGAGACCCACTTCTGGGTCGCCACCATCGGCATCGTCCTCTACATCGCCTCGATGTGGATCGCCGGCGTGATGCAGGGCCTGATGTGGCGCGCGGTGAACGCGGACGGCACCCTGACCTATACCTTCGCCGAGAGCGTGAAAGCCACTTACCCCTACTACGTGATCCGCTTCACGGGGGGCTTCCTCTACCTGTCGGGCATGGTCCTGATGGCCTTCAACACCTGGAAGACGCTGGCCGGCACCGTCAACGTGGACGCGCCCATCCCGCAGCCGCACCAGCCCCGGCACGCGGCCGACCACGTCGAAGCCTGCGCCGTCGAGACCCGTGTGCCCACGCACGCCTGAACTGGAGTCCCACAATGAAAAAGTTCACCCATGAATGGATCGAGAAGAATCCCTGGCTGCTGATCGGCCTGGTGATCCTCGTGATCTCCTTCGGCGGCCTGGTCGAGATCGTGCCGCTGTTCTTCCAGAAATCCACCACCGAGCCGGTGGCAGGCTTGAAACCCTACTCGCCGCTGCGCCTGGCGGGCCGCGACATCTATATCCGCGAAGGCTGCTACAACTGCCACTCGCAGATGATCCGGCCCTTCCGCGCCGAGACCGAGCGCTATGGCCATTACTCGGTGGCCGGCGAATTCGTCTACGACCACCCCTTCCAGTGGGGCAGCAAGCGCACCGGCCCGGACCTGGCGCGCGTGGGCGGCCGCTACAGCGACGAGTGGCACCGCACCCACCTGGACAATCCGCGCGACGTGGTGCCGGAATCGAACATGCCCGGCTATCCGTGGCTGGCAAAGACCAAGCTCGTCCCGGCCGAGATCGTCCCCAAGATGCGCGCGATGCAGCTGCTTGCCGTGCCCTACAGCGAGGAAGAAATCAGGAAAGCGCCGGCCGAACTGGCCAACAAGACCGAGCAGGACGCGCTGATCGCCTACCTGCAGGGCCTGGGCACCCAGATCAAGACGAGGAACTGACATGGCTATCGAACACATCTTTGACAGCGCGAGCAGCGTGATGACGGTGGTCTCCTTTGCCACCTTCATGGGCATCGTGCTGTGGACCTTCCTGCTCAAGAGGAGCAGCGACTTCGACCGCGCCGCGGCGCTGCCCTTTGCCGACGAGAAGGAGGACGGCCATGTCTGACTTCACTTCCGGCTTCTGGAACTGGTACGTCGCCCTGATCACGGTCGCCTCGATCGCCGGCTGCGCGATCCTGCTGTGGTCGCAGTCGCGCTTTCGCGTGAAGATCGGCCAGGACGGCCAGCCCGAGAAAACCACCGGCCACGTCTGGGACGAGGACCTGACCGAACTGAATACCCCGATGCCGCGCTGGTGGATGGGCCTGTTCTACCTGACCATCCTGTTCGGCGTCGGCTACCTGGTGCTCTACCCGGGCCTGGGCAGCTACAAGGGCAAGCTGGGCTGGGCCTCCACCGGCGAATACAAGGCCGAACTGAAGCAGGCGGAAAGCGACTACGGTCCGCTGTTCGCGCGCTACGCCAGCCAGGACCTGAAGGCGGTCGCCGCCGACCCACAGGCGCGCGCCATCGGCGAACGCATGTTCCTGAACTACTGCGCCCAGTGCCATGGCTCGGATGCGCGCGGCAACAAGGGCTACCCGAACCTGACGGACACCGACTGGCTGCACGGCGGCGAGCCGGACACCATCAAGAGGACCATCATGGCCGGCCGCATCGGCCAGATGCCGGCCATGGGCGCGGCGCTCGGCTCGGACAAGGACATCGAGGCGGTCGCGCATTTCGTGCGCAACCTGTCGGGCCTCACGGCCGACCCGGTGAAGGTCACCTTCGGCAAGCCGAAGTTCGCCGCCTGCGCCGCCTGTCACGGCGCGGAAGGGAAGGGCAACACCATGCTGGGCGCGCCCAACCTGGCCGACAAGGTCTGGCTCTACGGCGGCAGCGCCGACACGGTCATGGAGACCATCCGCAAGGGCCGTACCAACACCATGCCGGCCTTCGGGGAATTCCTGGGCGAGCCCAAGGTGCACGTGCTGGCGGCTTACGTGTGGAGCCTGTCGAATCCCGGGTCTGCCCCGGTTGAAGAAAACAAGGTAGCGGCAAAATGAATGCCCCCCACGAAGCGGTCGTGAAAATGTATGCCGCGCGCGAAGAAATCTACCCGCGCGAGATCAAGGGCCGCTACGCCACGCTGCGCTGGGCCTGCGTCTGGCTCACCCAGCTCCTGTTCTACGGGCTGCCCTGGCTGGCCTGGAACGGCCGCCAGGCCGTGCTGTTCGACCTCGGCGCGCGCAAGTTCCACCTGTTCGGCCTGGTGCTCTGGCCCCAGGACTTCATCTACCTGGCGGGCCTGCTCATCATCTGCGCCTACGGACTGTTCCTGGTGACCGCCGTGGCCGGGCGCGTCTGGTGCGGCTTCGCCTGTCCGCAGACCGTCTACACCGAGCTCTTCCTCTGGATCGAGCGCAGGATCGAGGGCGCGCGCAGCGCCCGCATCCGCCTCGACCGCCAGCCATGGACGTTCGAAAAGATCTGGAAGAAGAGCGCCAAGCACGCGGCCTGGCTGGCGGTGGCGCTGTGGACCGGTTTTACCTTCGTCGGCTACTTCACGCCGGTGCGCAGCCTGCTGGGGGAGATCGCCGGCTGGACCATCGGCCCCTGGGAAGCCTTCTGGGTGCTGTTCTACGGCTTCGCCACCTACGGCAACGCCGGCTGGATGCGCGAGCAGGTCTGCAAGTACATGTGTCCCTACGCCCGCTTCCAGAGCTCCATGTTCGACAAGGACACCCTGATCGTCACCTACGACCGCGCGCGCGGCGAACCGCGCCGCCCGGGACTGCGCGTGGCCGGGGACCAGGCCGGGGATTGCATCGACTGCAGCATGTGCGTGCAGGTCTGCCCGACCGGGATCGATATCCGCAACGGCCTGCAGTACGAATGCATCGGCTGCGCCGCCTGCGTGGACGCCTGCAACAGCGTGATGGAGAAGGTGAAGAAGCCCGCGGGACTGATCCGCTACGCGACCGAGAACGCGCTGGCGAAAGGCTGGGACACCGCCCGGGTCAGGCGCAGGCTGATGCGTCCGCGCGTGCTGGTCTACACGGCCGTGCTCGGGCTCCTGGTCGCGGCCATGACGGCTTCGCTGGCGCTGCGCACGCCGCTGAAGGTCGACGTGATCCGCGACCGCGGCTCGATGGGGCGCGAGGCCGAGGATGGGCGCATCGAGAACGTCTACCGCCTGCAACTGATGAATACGGCCGAGACGCCGCGCCGGTTCCGGCTGGGCGTGAGCGGCCTGGCGGGCGCGGAAATCGTCGAAGCAAGCGTGGTCGCCCTCGACGGCGCCAGCACGCGCGCGGTGCCGGTGCGGGTGCGCGCGCAAGGAGCGGGGCAGCCCGGCTCGCACCGCATCGCATTCACCGTCACCGCGCTCGACGACCCCGAAGTCGCCGTGCGCGAGGAAGCGGCCTTCATCGTGCCGCGCTAAAGGAGAGCATCATGCAAGCCGTTTCACCTGCCGTTCCCGCCGCCCCGTGGTATCGCCACCGCTGGCCCTGGTTCATCATGCTGGGCCCCGTCGCGGTGATGCTGGCCACCGCCGTCACGGTCGGGCTGGCGCTGCGCCAGCCCGACGCGATGGTGGTCGACGACTACTACAAGCAGGGCAAGGCGATCAACCAGGACCTGCGCCGCGACCGTGTCGCCACCAGCCTGAAGCTGGTGCTCGACGCCCGCTTCGACCCCCGGACCGGCACGCTGGCCGGGCGCCTGCTCAGTTTTGGCCGGCCCATGCTGGCGCCGTTTCGCATCCGGCTCGCGCACCCGACCCAGCCGCACAAGGACCTGGCGCTGGAAGCGCTGCCGGACGACTACGGCAACTTCAGCCTTCAGGTGCCGGCGCTGGCGATGACGCACTGGCAAGTCGTGGTCGAAGGCGAGGGCAGGCAATGGCGCCTGGCGCGCAGCTGGAGCACGGGGAAGGATGCGGGATTGCGGATCGCGGCCGATGAGGTGGAGCAGTGATGTTGCAGTTGTAGGGTGGGCACTTGTGCCCACGCGGTCTCACCGCTTGCGCACAGGCGACGGCGCGACGGCCACGGGCTTGCGATAAACGGTGCGGTAGGCAACGGTACCATTCCGCGTGGGCACGAGTGTGTTCAGCACAGGGACATGGGTAACACTTGTCTAGAGACATAGGTAACACCTTTTATGATCGTTGCACGGCCAACAACTGGAGCGTGCGATGCCTTGGAAGGAGAGTTCCCGAATGTCGTCCCGAC
>JBFLZJ010000029.1:0-14205 GCA_040755875.1 Pseudomonadota bacterium
TTCCCATCCCGAACAGGACCGTGAAACGACTTTGCGCCGATGATAGTGCTGCAACCAGTGTGAAAGTAGGTTATCGTCAGGCTAGTTATATGAAAAACCCCGCAGAGTGATCTCTGCGGGGTTTTTTACTTTGGGTCCCTCTTTTTTCTATGTCCGGTTTTCGCTTCACGCCGCGAGCCGGGCAAGTGGGGAGATGGCGTGGGGTCATTGAGGCCAGTGGTCTCAATGACGAGCCCACCCTGCGGATCCGTAATGGCAGTTTTGTAGGGTGGGGTCTTGACCCCACGCTGTCTCGCCGGTGGATCAGCCCATGGCTCCAGGCCGCAGGGCATAAAGCGGTGCCACCGCGCGGGCAGTGGAGCTGGCTAAATGCCGGCACCACGGATGCCCACCCTACAAAGACCCGCCGAAGTTTGCACGCCAAACAGTTCATATTGAAAACCCGCCACGCCGAACTAGAATGAATCCAGGTTCACGTTTCAGGGAACTGTCATGGACACCCGAAGCATCCGGGCAGTAAAACGTCTTGCTGTCGTTCTCCTGCTCGCCGGCGGTCTCGGCGGATGCGCCGTGTACGGGCCCCCGTACGCGGCTTACGATCCTTATTATTCCTATCCCAGCTATGGCTATCCGACCTATGTCGGGCCACCCATTTCGCTGGACCTGGGTTTTGGCTACTACGAGCATCGCCACAGCTATCGCGGCCACCGCCATGGATGGGGATCACGCGGCTGGGGTGGACATGGTCGAGGCTGGGGACACCGGGGCGGTGGTTGGGGACATGGCCGCGGTCGCCATTGAGTCGACCGCGACAGGATGAAGGCCCCGGCACTGCCGATCGCGGCGCCGCGCCGCTCAGGCGCCGTGCAGTTGGGCGCCGGCCTGGCTCGACTGCTCGAGCTTGTCCCACAGGCGGTCGTGCAGCGGCAGCACGAGCACATTGCAGATCGGTTCCAGCAGCGCGGCCACGCCACCCATTGCCACCGACCCCGTCGCCACGAACATCACGGCGAAAGCGACACCGGCGTGCAGGCCGGTCTGGCTGATTTTCTCGAATGCGACCGACAGGTAGCGCGTCCGCGCGTCGCGTGCCTTGCGATGCCGCTTCGCCCAGGCCGCCTCGTGGAAGGGCAGCAGCAGGACATTGATCACCGGCTCCACCAGAACCGCCAGGCCACTGAATACCGCCGAGCCGGTCACCGCATAGGCGAGCGCATAGGCGATGCCCATGTGGGTCGCTACCTGGCTGAGTCGTTTTGCTGCGATGATCATCTACTGCTCCTGGGATTCACAATCAGGAGCAAATGATAGTCATTCTCATCCTCGCAGTAAATTTGATTGATTTTAAAGAATCGATAGGCCAATGCTATCAAGGCACGGGCAGTGATCGCAGGCGTTCGAGCAGCGGCTGGGTGGCGTCGGCCAGCCGGTCCAGGCTGGCTTCGCGCAAGGCGACGGTATCGACACGATGCAGCGTTTGTGCTCCCGCCCAGCGCAGCAGCGCCGCGCAGGCGTCCGGATGGTCGAACAGGCCATGCAGGTAGGTGCCGAGGATCTGCCCATCCGCCGAACAGGCGCCTTCGGGCTGTCCATCGACCAGAAACGCGGGCGCCTCGAGCGCTGCGCCCTGCGATGCGCCCATGTGGATCTCGTAGCCTTCCACCCGCGCAGCGCTGCCGTCGAATGCGCAGACGCCGCTCGCCTGGCCCAGGCGCTTCTGCTGCGTCATCGTCGTTGTCAGCGCGAGCAGCCCGAGTCCCTCCGCTGTGCCTGCGCTTCCTTCGACGCCGTGCGGATCGCTCACCTGCGTCCCCAGCATCTGGAAGCCGCCGCATACGCCGATCAGCTTGCCGCCATAGCGCAGGTGACGCGCGATCGCAGCCGGCCATCCCTGCTCGCGCAGCCAGGCCAGGTCGCCTCGCGTGTTCTTGCTGCCCGGGAGGATGATGAGGTCGGACGGAGGAATCGCCTGGCCCTCGCGCACGAAGCGCAGGTCGACTTCCGGATGCGCGCGCAGCGCATCGAGGTCGGTGTGATTGCTCATGCGCGGCGGGCTCGGCACCACGACCTTGAAAGCGCCGCGTCCCGTCTGCACCGGCTGCACCGCGTCCTCGGCGTCGAGGTAGAGGCCGTGCAGGTAAGGCAGCACCGCCAGAACCGGCTTGCCGGTCTCGCGCTCGAGCCAGTCCAGGCCCGGCTGCAGCAGCTTGATGTCGCCCCGAAAACGGTTGATCACGAAACCGAGGATGCGCGCCCGCTCGCTCGGCGACAGGCAGCTCAGGGTGCCGACGATGTGCGCGAACACGCCGCCGCGGTCGATATCGGCGACCAGGATCACCGGGCAATCGACGCTTTCCGCGAAACCCATGTTGGCGATGTCGCGGTCGCGCAGGTTGATTTCGGCAGGGCTGCCCGCGCCCTCGACGACGATGCATTCGTATTGCGCACGGAGCCGCGCGTGCGATTCCAGCACTGCCGCCATCGCCACCGTCTTGTACTGGTGGTAGTCGCGCGCCTGCATCTCGGCGCGCGCCTTCCCGTGGATGATGACCTGGGCGCCGGTATCGCTCGAGGGTTTCAGCAACACCGGATTCATGTCGGTATGCGGCGCGATGCCGGCGGCGATCGCCTGCAGCGCCTGGGCGCGGCCGATCTCGCCGCCGTCCTGCGTCACCGCGCTATTGAGCGCCATGTTCTGGGGCTTGAACGGCGTCACGCGCACGCCCTCGCGTTTCAATAGCCGGCACAGCGCCGCCACCACCGTGCTCTTGCCGGCGTCCGAGGTCGTGCCCTGCACCATCAGGGTCTGGAAAGGGAAGGGCGTCATTTGCGGTGGCGGCGTGCTTCGTCCAGCTTTTCGCACAGGACGGCGGCGCCCGCGATCATGCGCGGGCCTGCGCGGTTGAGCAGGTTCCCGTCGACCGTGAACAGGTTCCCGTTACGCACCGCCGTCAATGTCGGGTATTTGCGCCACAGGTTCACGCCACCGTAGTTCTTCTCGGCGGTGCCGAAGATCGCTTCGGGATCGCGTTGCAGCACGCTTTCCAGCGTGACCACCGGCGCCGTCACGGGCAGTTCATGGAAAATGTTCTCGCCGCCGCACAGGCGCAACGCATCGGTGACGATGTGCCTGCCGTTCAGCGTATATAAAGGCTTGTCCCATACCTGGTAAAAGGCGCGCACCGGCGAACGGCCGGCATAGCGGCTGCGCAGCGCGGCCAGTTGCTGGCGTAGTTCCGCCGCCGCCGGACGGGCCGCCGCCTCGGTGCCCATCAGCTGGGCCAGGCGCAGCAGGCTCTCCGGAATCCCTTCCAGGGTCTGCGGATCGCTCAGGTAGACGGGCAGGCCGAGCTGGCGCACCATCTCGATCTGGCGTTCCGAACTGCCGTGCATCCAGGCCACGATCAGGTCGGGTTTCAGGGCCATGATGCGCTCGATGTCGACCTCGCGGTTCGAGCCGATGCGCGGGATGCGCTTGGCCGCTTCCGGATAATCGCTGTAGTCGACCGCGCCGACCACGCGCTCGCCGCCGCCGGCCGCGAACAGTAGTTCGGTCACATGCGGCGCCATCGAGATCACGCGCAGCGCAGGCTTGGCCAGGGTGACGTTGGCGCCGGCGTCGTCCTTCACCGTGACCGCGTGGGCCGCCTGGCCCAGGGTGTGGCCCAGAAGCAGGCAGGCCAGCAGAATCCCTCGTTTCATCGTTCGCTCCATTCTTCCAGGGCGCGCGCAAGGCGCTGCCATTCGTCTTCGTCGGCGGGCAAGCCCAGGCGGATGCCGCACGCGGCCTGGGTGAACAGGCGGCACCAGATGCCGCGGCTGGCCAGGTGTTCGTGAAATGCTTCCGGCCGCGCCTGCGGCCACCAGTGGAACAGCGCTGTGCCGTTCGCATCGATGCCGTGCGCGCGCAGCAGGCCGCGCATGCGTTCGCCGGCCGCCTGCAAACGCGTCTGGGTCGCCGCCTGCCAGGATCCGTCACGCAGCGCCGCCAGCGCGATCGCCTGCGCCGGACCGCTGACGGCCCAGGGACCGAGCAGGTCGGCCAGTTCGACCAGCAGCCTCGGGTGGGCGCCGACAAAACCCAGGCGCAGACCGGCCAGGCCGAAGAACTTGCCCACCGAGCGCAGCACGATCAGTCCCGGCTGCGCGCAATCGCCGGCCACGCTCAGGCTTGGCGCCGTATCGCCGAAGGCCTCGTCGACCACCAGCCAGCCGCCGCGCCGGCCCAGGCGCGCCGCCCAGTCGCGCAACTGCGGCGCCGGCACCACTGCCCCGGTGGGATTGTTCGGATTGCACAGCACGACCACGTCGCTGTGCTCGACCGCCTCATCGAGCCCGTCGTAGGGCGCCTGGCGCAGGCTGTGGCCGTACCGGCCCCAGTGCTGGGCATGCTCGGCATACGAGGGCGCCGACACCGTCACGCGCGAGGGTGGACGCAGACGCGGCAGCGCCTGGATCGCCGCCTGGGTGCCGGCGACCGGCAGCAGCAACGGTGCGCCGTAATAGGCGCAGGCTGCCGCGGCCAGGTCCGGATCCGGTTCGGGCAGGCGGTGCCAGGCGTCCGCAGGGACGGGCGGCGCCGGGTAGCCCCAGGGGTTGATGCCGGTCGACAGGTCGATCCAGCGATCGTGTCCGTAGCGTTGCCGCGCCGCGCGCAGGTTGCCGCCGTGTTCAAGCATGCTCGCTCCAATAAACAGTCAACGCAAGGGCGCAGCACAGGCATACCCAGAGCAGGGTCGAGGCCAGCACCAGGCGCCAGGCGCGCAGGATGTCGACCGGGGCCGCGGCGCGCCCAACACCGAGCGGGGGACGCTGCTCGATCACGCCGGCATAGCTTGCCGCGCCGCCCAGCGCGATGCCGAGGGCGCCGGCGCCGCTGGCCATCACGGGTCCCGCGTTCGGGCTGCTCCATGCCGGCGCCTGCGTGCGCCAGCAGCGCCATGCGCGGACGTGGCCGCCGCGCGGCGCCAGCAGCACGTAGCTGAGCGCGGTCAGGCGCGCCGGGACGAAGTTCAATACGTCGTCGATGCGGGCGGCGACGCGGCCGAACAGGTCGAAACGCGCGTTCCGGTAGCCCCACATGGCGTCGAGCGTGTTCGCCAGCCGGAACAGCAGCGCCCCGGGTCCACCCGCGACGAGGAACCAGAACAGGGTGCCGAATACCGCGTCGTTGCCGTTTTCGAGCAGCGATTCGGCGCCGGCCTTGGCCAGGTCCGAGGCGCTGGCCTGGGCCGTGTCGCGGCTGACGATGCGGCCGGTGAGCCGGCGCGCTTCAGGCAGGTCGCTGCCGCGCAGGGCGGCGAAAATCGGCATCGTGTGGTCGCGCAGGCTGCGCAAGCCCAGGCAGAAGTACAGCAGCAGGACGTGCGCCAGCATGCCTGCGACTCCTGCCAGCCACCATGCGAGCAGGACGAAGGGCAGCACCGCCAGCATCCAGGCCAGGGCGCCGCCCGGCAGGCGCAGGCGTCCGCCATTCAGGCGCGCTTCGATCGCGCCTGCGAGCCGGCCGAAACCGACCAGCGGATGCCAGCGCCGCGCTTCGCCCAGCAGCCAATCGAGGGCGACGCCCGCCACCAGCAGCAGGGCCAGGTCGGCGGCTTTCAAACCGCTCAGCACGGCGTACCCTTCATGACCAGCGGCAGGCCGGCCGCGACCAGGACCACGCGTCCGGCGCGCGCCGCCACCTCCTGGTTCAGGCGGCCTGCTTCGTCCACGAAGCGCCGCGTCAACGCACCCATCGGCACGATGCCCATGCCGACTTCGTTCGAGACCAGTAGCAGTTCGCCGGGCAGGCCGGCGTCCAGCAGATCGAGGAAGGCCGTGCGCTCGCGCTCGAACAGCGAGGGGAGCACCAGTTCGCCGCTCTCCGGCAACGGCGCCTCACCCGACAACATCAGGTTGGTGAGCCATAAAGTCAGGCAGTCGACCAGCACCAGGCGATCCGGCCTGCATTCGTGGCGCAGTACGCCAGCCAGCAGCAGGCTCTCCTCGACCGTGCGCCAGTGCCCGGGGCGGCGCGCGCGGTGGTGCGCAATGCGCGCGCCCATCTCGCCGTCGCCGGCCTGGGCGGTCGCCACGTACACGATTTCCTTGCCCGACTCGTGCGCCAGGCGCTCGGCCAGGGCGCTCTTGCCGGAGCGGGCGCCGCCGATGATCAGGGTGGCGCTCATGGCGTCGCCCGCGTGAACAGGCCGGCGACCGCCCGCGGGTTCGAGGAGAAATAGCCGTGGAAGTAGGAAGCCGTGAGCGACCCGGCCCGGTACACCGCTTCGCCCGGCGCGCCGCTCGGATGGCGCAGCGTATGCTGGCTTGGGACCAGCGGCGTCTCCAGGCGCGAATAGTGGAAGGTGTGGCCGCGCAAGGGGCCGGCCGGCGTATCGAGCGCCTGCGCACCCAGGCCTGCCAGGCGCGCCTGCATGTGCACCACGCCGGGCAACAGTCCGGCCATCGGCCAGCGCCGCCCATCCGGATCGGTGAGCTCGTCGGCAAGCGCCATCATGCCGCCGCATTCGGCGAGGATAGGCATGCCCGCCGCGTGCACGGCATTGACCGAGGCGCGCCAGTTGCCGGCCGCCGCCAGCGCCTGCGCCTGCAGTTCCGGATAGCCGCCGGGCAGGTAGACCGCGTCGGCGCCGGCGGGCACCGGCTCGTCCGCCAGCGGCGAGAAGAAGTGCAAGCGCGCGCCGAGGGTGCGCAGGGCGTCGAGGTTGGCCGGATACAGGAAAGCGAAGGCGGCGTCGCGCGCAATCGCAATCGTCTTCCCGGCCAGCAGCGGTTCGATGACGGGCGCTTCGGGGGCTTCGGGCGCCAGCCGCGGCAGCGCCTCCCATGCCGCTTCATCGAGTTGCAGCGCATCGACGAGTTCGTCGAGCTGAGCGTCGATTTGCGGCTGTTCACCCGGCAGCACCAGGCCGAGGTGGCGCTCGGGCAGCGACTGGGCCTGGCGCTGCAGGGAGCCCAGCAGGGGAATGTCGCGCAGGGAGCCCGCCACCATCTGCGCGTGCCCGCTACTTGCGACACGGTTGGCGACGACGCCGGCCAGCGCTACCGGGCCGTAGTCGCGCAGCCCGCGCGCCACCGCGCCGGCGGTCTGGGCCATGGCCGAGGCGTCGATCACGGCGAGGACGGGCATGCCGAACTCGCGCGCCAGGTCGGCCGCCGAGGGCGTGCCGTCGTACAGCCCCATGACGCCCTCGACCAGCACGATGTCGGCCTCGCGCGCGGCCTCGCCCAGCCGGCGCCGGCATTCCTCGGGGCCGACCATCCACAGGTCGAGCGTGTAAACCGGCGTTCCGCAGGCGCGCTCGAGCAGCATCGGATCGATGAAGTCGGGGCCGCACTTGAAGACGCGTACACGCTGGCCGGCGCGCACCAGGCTGCGCGCCAGCGCGGCGGTGACGGTGGTTTTACCCTGGCCGGATGCGACTGCCGCGACCAGGAGCATACGTGCACCCTGTGCGCCGCTCACCATTCCGTCCCCGCCTGCGCCGCGATGCCGGCGGCGAACGCGTGCTTCACCACGTTCATCTCGGTCACGGTGTCGGCCACCGCCACCAGTTCCGGCGGCGCGCCGCGGCCGGTGATGACCACGTGCTGCATGGCCGGGCGGTCCAGCAGGTCCTCGATGACCGTGTGGACGTCGAGGTAGCGGTATTTCAGGGCGATGTTCAGTTCGTCCAGCACCACCAGCCCGACCGCGGGATCCGACAGGAAGCGTTTGGCCTGCTGCCATGCCTCGCCCGCCTTGGCCATGTCGCGTTCGCGGTTCTGGGTCTCCCAGGTATAGCCTTCGCCCATGGCGTGGAAGCTCACCTCGGGGAAGCGGCGCAGGAACAGCTCTTCGCCGGTGGCCTTGGCGCCCTTGATGAACTGGACCACGCCCACGCGCATGCCGTGCCCGAGCGCACGCGCCGCCATGCCGAAGGCGCTCGAGCTCTTGCCCTTGCCGTTGCCGGTGTTGACGATGATGATGCCGACCTGCTTGTCGGCCGCCTGGATGCGCGCGTCGATGATGGCCTTCTTGCGCTCCATCCGCGCGCGGTGGCGCTCGTTGAGGGCGGCCGTCTGTTCGGGTGTCATGTCGTTCATGGGAGGGTTCCTGTGAAGGTGTCAGCTGCGGCGCAGCCGGTGCAGTTGATAAAGGAAGACGGGGGCGCCGATAATGGCTGTGACGGCGCCGACCGGCAGCTGCTGGGGCGCCACGACCGTGCGCGCGAGCGTGTCGCACAGCACCAGGAAGCTGCCGCCGGCCAGCACCGCACTCGGGATCAGGACGCGGTGGTCGGGACCGAAGGCGAAGCGGCAGGCGTGCGGCACGATCAGGCCGACGAAGCCGATCGAGCCGGCGCTGGTGACGGCGCTGGCGGTCAATACGCCCGAAATGAAGAACAGGCCGCGGCGCAGGCTGCCCACGTGCACGCCGAGCGTGACCGCCGCTTCCGCGTGCAGCGCCATCACGTTCATACCGCGCGCGTGACGCAGGGCGTAGAACAGGGCGCCGCCCAGCACCAGCCAGGGCAGCAGGCGCACCGGCGCGCCGGCGAGGTCGCCGATCATCCAGAACACCATGCTGCGCAGGCGGCCTTCGGGTGCGATCGACAGCATCAGGGTGATCAGGGCCACGCACAGCGACGAGATCACGACCCCGGTCAACAGCAGGGTCGAGGTGCCGCCGCCAGAGCCGGCGCCGCCGCGCAGGTCCTGGCGCGCCAGCAGGTAGAGCAGGAGCGACACCGTGATCGCACCGCCGACCGCCGCCAGTTCGACGGTCGCCAGCGCGGCCATCAGCATGAGCGCCGCGAGCGCGCCGACCGAGGCGCCGGCCGAGATGCCGAGGATGTAGGGGTCGGCCAGGGGATTGCGCAGCAAGGCCTGCATCAGCACGCCGGCCAGCGCCAGGGCGGCGCCGGTCACGAAGGCGACCAGGGCGCGTCCCGCACGCAGCTCGAGCAGCGAAGCCGCCAGCGACTGCGGCCGGCCCTCGAACAGCTGGCGCAGCGCCGCCGGCACTTCGCCCACCGCGACCTGGATCGAGCCGGTCATGCCGGCATACAGCATGCAGGCGAGCGCCACGAGCAGCAGCGAGCCCGTGACGAGGACGGCGCGCTGGCGCAGCGGGAACGCGGGGAGCGAACTCATGGCCTTGGCATCAGCGGATGCCGTAGCGCAGGCCGGCGAACCAGCTGCGTCCGCCCGTGCCGTAGTTGCGGGCCAGTTCATACTGCTTGTCCGCCGCATTGTTCACGCGCGCCAGCAAAGAGAAGTCCTCGTTGAGCTGCCAGCTCGCATACAGGTTGAGCAGGCCGTAACCGCCGAGGCGGCGCAGGTTGGCGGCGTCGTCGTAGCGCTCGCCCGACAGCAGCCATTCGGCGCCCGTCTCGAGCCGGCCCAGCCTGTACTCGGCGCCGAAGTTCGCATGTTTCGCGGCGCGGCGCGCCAGGCGCTTGCCGGTGCCGTTATCCTGCGGGTCCTGCCAGTCCAGGCTGCCGCGCAGGCGCAACGCGCCGATGCGCGTCGATCCGGACAGGTTCACGCCTTCCAGCGTGGCCGAGGCCACGTTGTAGGCGCAGCTGCCGGTGCGCCCGTCGCGCTGGTCGGGGCAGGGCGTGGCCGAGACGATCATGTCGCTCAGGCGGTTGCGGAACCAGGTGGCGTCCAGCTGCACGCCGCGACCTTGGTAGCGCAGGCCCAGTTCGGCGTTGCGGCCGCGCTCGGGCTGGTTGGTCTCGACGCCGTAACCTGGGTAGTAGAGCTCGTTGAAGGTCGGGGCGCGGAAGCTCGAGCCGATGCTGGCGGTGGCGCGCAGGCCTTGGCCGAAGTCGTAGCCATAGCCGGCGGCGCCGGTGTTCTTCGCGCCGTAGATCGAGCGGTCCTGACGCGCGCTGAGGTCGACCAGGTGGGGGCCGCGGCGCAGCGCGTAGGCGGCGGCATAGGAATTCGTGATGCGCTCGCGCTCCAGGGCCCGGGTGGCGCTGGATGCCACCTCTTCCTTGCGGTGGGCGTAGAGCAGCTGCAGGGTGTCGCTGCCGACGCGGATCGTGTTCTGCCAGCTCAGTTCGTCCTGCCGGGTGTCGATCTGGCTGGCGCCGCTGGCGGCCGCGCTGGTAAAGCTGCCCAGCTTGTCCTCCGAGCGCGCCAGTTGCACGACGCTGCGCCAGTTCGGCAGGAACTGGTTCGACAGGAACACCGAAGCCGTGTTCAGGTCCTGCTCGTTGTGGGTGTCGAAGTTGCCGGCGCCGCTGTCGTACTGCGCACGCAGGCGGCTGTGCAGGAACTGGGCGCCGGCCTGGTGGCCCGGGGCGAGGGCAAGCGCGATGCGGCCGTGGACGTTGCTGCGGCGGTAGCCGTCGTCGTCCGGGTTGTAGCCGAACGCGCCCGGCTTGGTGGCCGAGAAGCCATCCGACTCTTCATGGCCCGCGCCGAAGGCGTAGCTGAACGCGTGTTCGCCGCCGGTGGCGCCGGCGAGATGGGCGCTGGCCTGGCGCGTGGCCTCGCTGCCGGCGCCGATCGCGGCGCTTGCATGCACGCCGGCTTCGCTCTTGCGCGTGAAGATCTGGACCACGCCGCCGATGGCGTCGGCGCCGTACAGGGTGCTCAAGGGGCCGTAGACGACCTCGATGCGCTCGATGGCTTCCAGCGGGATCGCGTTCCAGCTCGCCGTGCCGCTGGTGGACGAGCCGATGCGCACGCCGTCGAGCAGGACCACGACCTGGTTGCTGTTGGCGCCGCGCAGGAACACGCTGGTGCTGGCGCCGGCACTGCCGTTGCGCGTGATCTCGATGCCGGGCTGGCGCTGCAGCACGTCGGCAACCGAGCCGGCGCCCGAGCGCGCGATCTCTTCGCGCTCGATGACGGTGGTCTGGGCGATGACGTCGGCGGCGCGCTGCGGCATGCGCGCGGCGGTGACGACGACGGTATCGATGGACGTGGAAGCGGGGATGGAATCGGCGTGCGCGAAAGGCGCAGCCATGGCGAGCGCGAGCGACGAAGCGGCCGCTTGCCGTGAAACGTGAAAAGTCATGACGGTTCTTGGGTTGGACAACCAGCCCACGTCCCCGTAGGCCAGATTGAACAGAGGGATGCTTGCTGACATCTCTCCACCTTTTGGCCGGTATCCGGGCTGGCAAGTGAGGCCGTCCGACCTTCCCATGCAAATGCACAGTGGTCTGGGGAGACGGTTCGCCGCGTGAACGCGGCACTTGCTTACCGTTGCGGGGGCAGCACACGTTGGCCTCGAGGGGCTTCGTGTTTCCCGTTTAACTGCACCTGTGAACACAGGCGCGAGCACCAAAACGGCGCCATTATACGGCGTCGCCAGCGGTGTTGTCAGTCTTTCAGCACAAGCATGTCGCCGTAGGCAATGTGGTGTGGCGTGCGCGCCGCTTCCAGCGCGGCCGCTTCCAGCGGCCGTTTTTCGCACAGTGCGCGCAGCAGGCGGATGGTGCCGGCATGGCAGATGATAAGCGCCTCGGGCTGGCCGGCGCCGCGCAAGTCGTCGAGGAAGGCGGCGACCCGGCGCGCGACATCGAGCACGGATTCGCCGCCGCCAGGGCGGTAATGCAGGAGGTCGTCCGTCCAGGCGTCGACTTCGCTGCGCCCGATCGCATCCCAGCTGCGCAGCTCCCAGGCGCCGAAGTCCATTTCGGCCAGGCGCGCATCGACATGCACGTTCGATGTGCCGAGCGCCCGGGCCAGGCCGGCGCAGCGCGCCAGCGGGCTGGCGTAGAGCGGCAGTGCGCCGGGCAGGCCCATGGCGGCCAAGGCGTCGCACACCTTGACGATTTCCTGTTCCGGCACGGCGACGTCGCTGCTGCCGTAGCACAGATCCGGGGCGACCTCGGGCCGCGGATGGCGCACCAGCAGAAGGCGCATGCCTATGCCAGCGCACCCTGGCCAAGGCTGGCCACGATGACGAGGTAGACCGCGACTTCCGCCAGTTGCTGGACGGCGCCCAGGCAATCGCCCGTATAGCCCTGCAGGCGCGCCTGGAACTTGCGGGCCAGCCAGAGCGCGGACAGGGCGGCCGCGGCGATGCAGGCGCACAGTACCGCGGCAGTCAGTTGCCCGCCTGCGACCAGCAGCGCGCCCGGCAGGAAAGCGGTGAGCGTGGCGATGGCGAATTCCGCTCCCGTCATCTGCTGGGCCATCGGCTTCGCCTTGCCCTCGGCGCGTGCATAGTCCATGCGCCAGATGAGGCTTGTGGCCGCAAGCCGGGAGAGCGGATGGGCGACGAAGAGCGCGGCGATGGCGCTGCTTGGTGGCAGCATGGCCAGCGCGGTGCACTTTGCGCCCAGCATGCAGACCATGCCGATCGCACCATAGGCGCCGATGCGCGAGTCTTTCATGATCTCGAGCACGCGCTCGCGCGTCATGCCGCCGCCCAGGCCGTCGCAGGTGTCGGCAAAGCCATCTTCGTGGAAGGCGCCGGTGACGTAGATCGAGGCCGCGGTCGACAGCACCGCCGCCACGGGCGCCGGCAGCACCAGGGCCGCGAGCAGGTACACGGCCGCCGCCACCGCGGCCACCACGCAGCCGACCAGCGGAAAGTAGCGCGAGGCGTGGTGCAGCCATTCCGGCTGGAAGCCGACCCAGCGTGGAATCGGCAGGCGCGTGAAGAACTGCAGCGCGATGAAGAACAGGCGCAGCTGCTGCATCTTATTGGCCGCCGGTGCTGACCTGGGCCGACGAGAAGGTCGCCATCTCCGCCAGGAAGTTCACCGCCGCGTGCAGCAGGGGCAGGGCCAGGGCGCTGCCCGTGCCCTCGCCCAGGCGCAGCCCGAGCTGCAGGAGCGGACGGGCGTTCAGGTGTTCGAGCATCAGGCGGTGGCCTTGCTCGTCCGAGCAGTGGGCAAAGACGCAGTAGTCGAGGATCGCCGGCTGCAGGCGCGCCGCAACCAGCAAGGCGCTGGTCACGATGAAGCCGTCGATCAGCAGGACTTTGCGCAGCGCGGCGGCTTGCAGCATGGCGCCGGCCATCATCGCGATCTCGAAACCGCCGAAGGCGGCCAAGACCGCCAGCGGATCGTCGATGCCCGCGTGTTTCGCTACCGCCGCTTCGAGCACGGCCTGCTTGCGGCGCACGCCCTCGGGCGACAGGCCGGTGCCGGCGCCGACGCACTCAAGCAGGGGGATGCCGGCGAGCTTGTGCATCAAGGCTGAGGCAGCCGTCGTGTTGCCGATGCCCATTTCGCCGAAGCCGACGACATTGCCCGGCAGGTCGCGCGCCAGTGCCATGCCGCGTTCCATGGCGAGCGCGCATTCTTCCGTGCTCATGGCGGGTTCGACCGCGAAGTTGCGGGTGCCGAAGGCCACCTTGCGGTCGACGAGGCCCGCGCGTGCGCCGAAATCGTGATTGACGCCCGCATCGATGACCTCGATAGCGCAATGGTTCTGGCGCGCGAAGACATTAATCGCCGCCCCACCAGCCAGGAAGTTCTCGACCATCTGCCAGGTCACTTCCTGCGGGTAGGCGGACACGCCTTCCGCGACGATGCCGTGGTCTGCCGCGAACACGAATATGGCAGGGTGGTCGATGCGCGGCGTGACAGTCGCCTGGATCAGGCCGATCTGCAGCGCTAATGCTTCCAGGCGGCCCAGGCTGCCGATCGGTTTGGTCTTGTTGTCAATCGCAGCCGCGAGGGCGGTGGCGAGTTCGTCGTTGCGGATGGGAGCCAGACCGGGAATGCGCATCGTTGTTGTTCTATAAAGTAGAGGCGGCAACAACGATAGCACACGAAGAGACTCTTGCAAGCCGCCCGCGGCTTTGCTATAGTCCTGTTCCCGCTGAAAACGACAACGAAATCAAGTAGTTGATGAGTAGTTGAGGCGACAATGGGGACCGCGATAAAACGCGGTGTCGTAAAAAAGAAGTTGACGACGAGCGCGAAACACTGCATAATCTCACTTCTCTGCTGCTGACGAACAAAACGATTCGCAAGTGCAGCAAGGCAGTACAGAACACGGTTCTTTAACAATTAACAGTCGATAAGTGTGGGCGTTTGATGAAGGTGCCGCTGACTTCGGTCAGTGATTACTTAAATTATCAAATGTTCGCACAAAGTATTAACGTTATCTCAGCAATGAGATGACGGTCAGTATTTTGAGTGAGCGACTCGGTAGCAATACCGATGACTCGAAAGAGTCAACAAACAGAGATTGAACTGAAGAGTTTGATCCTGGCTCAGATTGAACGCTGGCGGCATGCTT
>JBFLZJ010000030.1:0-5047 GCA_040755875.1 Pseudomonadota bacterium
ACTTTGCGCCGATGATAGTGCTGCAACCAGTGTGAAAGTAGGTTATCGTCAGGCTAGTTATATGAAAAACCCCGCAGAGTGATCTCTGCGGGGTTTTTTGCTTTGGGCCTGTCCTTTTCCACGCCCGCTTCGCGCCCTGTCGTATGTGTTTTCAGGCGCCCGTCTCGCTTCCGCGCCGGCCTTCTGCGCTCACTTCCTGTTCCGGCCGCCGGCCTGTCTCCATCTTCCTCCATTACGGCTGGGCAAACACTTGTCACCGTCGTGTTTCCCCCCGATTAAAGAAACCTCGGGTGAACAAGTGTCGCCCAGTCCGAACATGTCCGTGCACAGCGACGCCATGCGTTTGCTTCCATACGACACCGCGAGAACGCAGCGGTTCCGCGTCCTCGATCTCTCTCTGCGCTCGCTCACATGACCTGGCCCCGCCGGCATCTGTGCACGCAGGCGTGGCCTGACGGCGCCTTCGCGGCCGGGCCAGTGTCACACCAAGGTGTTCCAAATAGGGACATCTGTTCCAGGCCGCGACATCGGTTTTTCCGTCCGAACGACGGGCTTGCCCGGCAAGCGCCACTGAAGCGGGTTGGCACGGCACTTGCAAACCGGTGATGTGCTCACAAAAAGCACGCCGGCGGTGCGCCGGTCACAAATCAACCAGAGAAAGAGGACGACATGAATCTCGCGGACATCAGCAAACTCGGCGTCGCCAATCCCTTCCGCCAGCGCTACGACAATTACATCGGCGGCCGCTTCGTCCCGCCCGTCAAGGGCGAATACTTTGCCAACGTCACTCCCGTTACCGGCCAGCCTTTCTGCGAAGTGGCCCGCTCGACCGCGGAGGACATCGAACTGGCCCTCGATGCCGCCCACGCCGCCAAGGATGCCTGGGGCAAGACTTCGCCCACCGAGCGCGCGAACATCCTGAACCGGATCGCCGACCGCATGGAGCAGAACCTCAAAATGCTGGCCACCGCCGAGACCATCGACAACGGCAAGCCGATCCGCGAAACCATGGCCGCCGACCTGCCGCTGGCAATCGACCATTTCCGCTATTTTGCCAGCTGCATCCGCACCCAGGAGGGCGCGATCTCGACCATCGATAACGAGACCTATGCCTATCACTTCCACGAGCCGCTGGGCGTGGTCGGCCAGATCATCCCATGGAACTTCCCGATCCTGATGGCGGTCTGGAAGCTCGCGCCCGCGCTTGCCGCCGGCAACTGCGTGGTGCTGAAACCGGCGGAGCAGACCCCGGCCTCGATCATGGTGCTTATCGAGCTGATCGCCGATCTGCTGCCCGACGGCGTCGTCAATATCGTCAACGGCTTTGGCCTGGAAGCCGGCAAGCCGCTTGCTTCCAGCAAGCGCATCGCGAAGATCGCCTTCACCGGCGAAACCGGCACCGGCCGCCTGATCATGCAGTACGCTGCGCAGAACCTGATTCCCGTCACCCTCGAGCTGGGCGGCAAGTCGCCCAACATCTTCTTCGCGGACGTGATGGACGCCGACGACGAATTCTTCGACAAGTGCCTCGAGGGTTTCGCCATGTTCGCGCTGAACCAGGGCGAAGTCTGCACCTGCCCGTCGCGCGTGCTGGTACAGGAGTCGATCTACGAGCGCTTCATCGAGCGCGCGCTCGATCGGGTGGCGAAGATCAAGGCCGGCAATCCGCTCGACGAATCGACGATGATCGGCGCCCAGGCGTCGCAGGAACAGCTGGAAAAGATCCTGTCCTATCTCGACATCGGCCGCCAGGAAGGCGCGCAGGTGCTCGCCGGCGGCGAGCGCGCCAGCCACGACGGCGACCTGGCCGGCGGCTACTATGTGCGCCCGACCGTGTTCAAGGGCGAGAACAACATGCGCATCTTCCAGGAAGAGATCTTTGGGCCGGTGGTCTCGGTCACGACCTTCAAGGACGAGGCCGACGCGCTGCGCATTGCCAACGACACCTTGTACGGCCTGGGCGCCGGACTGTGGACGCGCGACGGCAGCCGCGCCTTCCGCGTCGGCCGCGCTATCCAGGCTGGACGGGTATGGACCAACTGCTACCACCTGTATCCGGCGCACGCGGCATTCGGCGGCTACAAGCAGTCGGGCATCGGTCGCGAGAATCACAAGATGATGCTCGACCACTACCAGCAGACCAAGAACCTCCTGGTGAGCTACAGCCCGAAGGCGCTGGGCTTCTTCTGAGGTCTACCCGAGGCTGGAGGCGCCCGCGTGGCGCCTCCCTGTGCAAGGAGCATGCGATGACGACCACCGTCGAACGGGTTACCGCGACGCCGGCGGCGCTGGCCTTTATCGGCGAGCTGCGCGCCCGTCATGGACCGCTGATGTTTTTCCAGTCCGGCGGCTGCTGCGACGGCAGCGCGCCGATGTGCTGGGCGATGGGCGAGTTCAACCTCGGCGACAGCGACGTCTGCCTGGGAGAGCTGGATGGCGCGCCTTTCTATATCGGAAGCGAGCAATTTGCCTATTGGGAGCATACCCAGCTGATCATCGACGTCGTTGCCGGCAACGGCGGCATGTTCTCGCTCGATAACGGCACCGGACGACGCTTCCTGACGCGCTCGCGCCTGTTCAGCGACGAGGAATGCGCGCTCCTGCAGGCGCAACCACCGCTGCGCCATGGGGACATGGTCGCCTGAGCGCGCGCGCTGGCTTCAGCGGGCGCAATGCTTCAGGTGCGGCAACTTGCGGTAAATCGTATTGCGCGAAATGCCGAGCGCCCGAGCTGTCGCCGCGACGTTTCCGTCGTTCGCAGCGAGCGCCTGCAGCATCGCCGCCTTCTCGACTTCGCCGAGCTTGATTCCCGCCGCGCTCGCCGCAGCAATGGCGGAATCGGGAATCACGGCGGCCGCCAGAGCGAGGTCGTCGATGAAATCGTCGGGCAAGTGCTCGGTCCCGATCTCCGGCTCGGCGCCGGCCATGATCGCCGCCGTGCGCAGCACACTGGCGAGTTGCCGCAGATTGCCGGGCCAACGATGCCGCCTGAATAGCCGCATGACCTCGTCGGCAATGCGATAGTCGGCATCGGCGGCTTCGGCAGCAAGAAGTTGATGCGTCAAGGTCTCGAGGTCGGTGCGTTCGCGCAGTGGCGGCAGTTTGACGACCAGACCATTGAGCCGATAGTACAGATCTTCGCGGAACAACCCGGTCGCAATACGCTGTCGCAGGTCCTGGTTCGTGGCGCAGACGAGCTGCACGTCCACCGGCACGCTGCGGCCTGCGCCGAGCGGCGTGACCACCCGTTCCTGCAGCACGCGCAGCAGGCGCGCCTGGAGCGGCATCGGCATATCGCCGATTTCGTCAAGGAAGAGGGTGCCGCCGTGGGCCTGCTGGATACGCCCCGTCGCACCTTTCCTGCGCGCGCCGGTAAAGGCGCCTTCTTCGTAGCCGAACAGTTCGGACTCGATCAGCGCTTCCGGAATCGCTGCGCAGTTGACGGCGACAAAAGGCGCAGTGGCGCGCGGCGAATCGGCGTGGATTGCGCGGGCGAGTAACTCCTTGCCAGTGCCGGTCTCTCCCGTGATAAGGATCGGCACGCCGCGGCCCAACACCTTGCTTACCTTGTCGAGTGCGCGGGCCAGCGTCGGGTCCCCGGTGTCCAGTTGCCGCAAGCGCGATGCGCGATCAGGCGTCGACTTGACCTGCTGCCGCGTGGTCGATGCGGATTCGACCGACAGCAGGTGGGGGCCGCGCGCCAGCTTCAGCTCGGCGCGCCCGCGCACACGCACGCCGTTGTGCATGCACAGGTCGAGCAGGCCGGGCGCGGCCGCACGATAGTGGTCGTACAGTGCGGACAGGGGCAGGTCGAACAGGGAACTGAAGCTGTGCGCCTGCAGGGCATTGGTCGACAAGCCGAGCTGGAATTGTGCGGCGCGGTTGGCCGCCAGGAAGCGTCCGCCCGGCGTGAACGAAGCGATGCCTTCCATCAGCGTGCCGATGAATTCCGGACGCGCATGAAAGTGCAGGGTGATTGCATCCTCGAAGGCTGCGGAAAACAGCTGGTTTTCGACCATCAGCGCCGACATGCGCACCAGGGCCATGGTGTGCTGGTGGAAGCTGCGGCGGTCACCGCTCACATCGAGCACCCCCACCACCTGGCCGCGATGGTCGAGAATCGGCGCCGCCGAGCAGGTCAGAAAATGGTTCGCCGCCAGGTAGTGCTGGTCCGCGTGCACCGTCGCCGGCGCTTGTTCGGCGATCGTGGTCCCTATCGCATTGGTTCCCTTGCTCGCTTCGGACCAGGTCACGCCCGGCGTCAGCGCGACTCGGTTGGCCTTCTCGAGGAAATCGGCGTCCCCGAGCGCATGTACGATGACGCCCTGGGCATCGGTCAGCAGGACCATGTGATGGGTGTTGACGATCTGCTGGTACAGCGTTTCCATGACCGGCAAGGCATGGTTATAGAGGAGGCGGTTGCTGTCGAGCAGAGAGGATAGTTCGGCGCGGCAAAGCGGGCTGAAATCCGGACGGCTGTCCGGGTCCAGGCCATATTGCTCGGAGCGGCGATGCGAAGTGCTGATCATCGCAGCAAGGTCCGGCATGCAAACCGGAGCATCGCGCAGGGGCGCAGCGTGGCAATACGTCATCCCATGTCTCCTGATTGGCCCTGTGCCGCGGCTCTGTGTGATGGAAGTCGACTGCTGACTAATGTAGCACCGCCTTTAGGGCAGGACAAACATTCGGTGAGTGGACGCCGGCTCGCCGTGACCGGCGGCAGCCGGTCACGGCGCTGCTGAGCCTGTTGCACCCGCACCGCATATTCAGGAAAGAGACCCTTGCGCGATCGTCCTCCGGTTTGCTATAGTTCTGTTCCTGCTTCTGCAGCGCAAGAAAAGTTCAGCGAAATCAAGTAGTTGAGCTGTGTGTGTTGATAACACCTCTAGCGTTGAAGAAAAAGAGAAGTTGACGAAGCAAGCGAAACACTGCATAATCTCACTTCTCTGCTGCTGACGAACAAAACGATTCGCAACGAAGCAGCAAGGCAGTACAGAACAACGGTTCTTTAACAATTAACAGTCGATAAGTGTGGGCGTTTGATGAA
>JBFLZJ010000031.1:0-4425 GCA_040755875.1 Pseudomonadota bacterium
GCATGAAGCCGCTGCTGACGCTCGATGTGTGGGAACACGCCTATTATATCGACTATCGCAACGCCCGCCCGGATTACCTGTCGACCGTGCTCGACAAGGCGATCAACTGGGAATTCGTCGCGCAGAATCTCGACGGCAAGGGCACCGAAAGGGCTGACCAGGAGGGTTGATAACCCAGATGTCATGGCCTGGCTTGCTTCATCGACCGCAAGCCAGGCCGGGAATTGAGCGGGGCTACGATGATGTCGCGGCCCCGCTTTTCGTTTCAGGGCTTGCCGCTTTCCGGGACATTGTAGGCTACGAACTCATCACCCAGGCACTGGAAGGTCGAGCCGTTTGTCGGTTGCCAGCTTTCGAGCCGTCCAGATAATCCGGGATAGGCTGTGGCCAATTGCTGGCGGGTCGATTCCAGGTCAGACGAAAAACGCATGGCATTGCGCCGTTCTCCGTCCGCCATCTTCTCGAGCGCGAGCATCTCGAAGTCGCCGATATAGGTGACGCTGCCCGGCTCGACGCGAAAGTGCGGCGCGCCGAGGCAGAAGACGTCGGTATAGGTCATGTTGAACGTCCGGCCTGCCAGCACGTAATCGCCCGCGGGAACAATCGCCACACGCAGCGCCTTTTCGCCCTTCTTCCCGCCGAACACCGTATAGCTGTACGTGATCTTTGTGCCGACCGGCTGGCCCTGCGCGTCCAGCGCGACCTTCCTGGTGGCCGGGTCATAGCGGTAGAACAGGATGCGATTGTCGCCCACCATGCCCGGCGCATGGGGACGCAGCACGATCATGGCCTCATTGGCTGCCGGGACCGGTCGTTCGGGTTTCTTCAGATCCACCTGCTCGGTCAGTTGCGCCATGGCCGGACCCGCCAGCACGAGGCCGAACAGGGCAATCAGTTCTTTTGCCATAGCGCCGGCTCCGCATAGTCGTTGTGCCAGGTGCGCAGCAGACTGCCGCGCGTCGGCTTTTCGGCGCCGACAAGAACGGCGAGCTCAGCGTTGCGCTCAGCCTGTGGCAAGGCCTTCCACGCCCGGCCCTCCTCGCGCGTCATCGCATAGAGGTTCCAGCCGCGGATCAGCATGCAGTTCTCCGTGTTGATCCGCTTCTGGTCGCCATCGGCCAGAGCACCGCCAAAGACTGCGGCAAGGCCTCCGGCCAGGACATCGATGGTGTTGATCTGCGATTCGGCGCCGCTCGCCAGCTTCCGACAGCTTTCGGTTTCGCGCGTCGCAAGTTCGGCAGTTGCTCCGGGCTTGTTGAAGAAAAAGCCGTTGCCGCGATCGACTTTGGTCGATGCCCAACCCGGTGTCGGCACACACACGGCCAAAAGGGATGCAAATATCAAGAGCTTGTTGGCCATCCTCATCATTCCAGCATGATCGCATTGCACCGATCATCGGACCGGCTTGCGATTCCTTGTTGTTCCGAGGCAGCAGCGCGCTCTTCTAATCTTTCGCTTCAGCACCTTCAAGCGCCAGGCCGTGCTTCATCAGCATCGGGATCTGGCTCATCGCGAAGAGGAAGGACAATGCGGTGACGCCCCAGACCTTGACCGTCAGCCAGGTCTCGAAGGTCAGGAACTGGCGCAGTCCCTCGTTGATCAGCGCCATCACCACGAAGAACAGCCCCCAGTTGCGCGAGAGCTTGAGCCAGCCGGTCTCGTCCAGCCCATCGTATGCCGCTTGCAGCAGATAGCGCAGCAGCGGTTTGCCCATCGTCCAGCCGCCGAGCAGCAGCGCGGCAAAGCCCGAATAGATGATCGTCGGCTTGATCTGGATGAAGCGTTCGTCGTTGAAATAGACCGTCAGCGCGCCGAAGCCGACGACCAGCACGGCGCTGAGCCACAGCATCGGCGAGACGCGGCCCAGCCGCCATTTGGACACGGCCACCGCGACCAGGATAGCGAGCATGAACGCCAGCGTGCCGTTGATCGCCGCGCGCGTGCTGGCGAGCGCCGCGCCATCGCTCTGGGTCAGCTTGAAGACCGCGAAGAAGATCAGCAGCGGGCCGAAATCGAGCAGCAGCGGCAACAGGCTGCCTTCGGACTTCTTGCGTGGTGCGGCCACGGCCTCGGCGGCTGCGGTCTGCGGCATTTCCTCGCTCACTTGGTGCCTCCGGCGATGACATGCGCCAGATATTCGGGATCGAACGGACGCAGGTCGTCGATTGTCTCGCCCACGCCGATCGCGTGGATCGGCAGGCCGAATTTCTCGGCCGCCGCCACCAATATGCCGCCGCGCGCGGTGCCATCGAGTTTGGTCATCACGAGACCGGTAACGCCCGCGACCTCCTTGAAGGTCTCGATCTGCGACAGGGCGTTCTGCCCGTTGGTCGCATCGAGCACGAGCACCACGTCATGCGGTGCCTCGGGGTTGAGGCGGCCGAGCACGCGGCGAATCTTGGCGAGTTCGTCCATCAGCTCGCGCTTGTTCTGCAAGCGGCCTGCGGTATCGACGATCAGCACGTCGATGCCGGTGGCGGTCGCCTGCTTGACCGCATCGAACACGATGCCCGCCGCATCGCCGCCTTCCTTGCCGCTGACGATGGGGATGCCCAGCCGCTCGGCCCAGACCTTGAGCTGGCCGATCGCGGCGGCGCGGAAGGTATCGCCCGCCGCCAGCATCACGCCATAATCCTGTTCCTGGAACAGGTGCGCGAGCTTGGCGATCGTGGTGGTCTTGCCCGATCCGTTGACGCCGATCACCAATATGACCTGCGGGCGCGGAAAGGCGATGATGTCGAGCGGCTCGGCGACGGTGCGCAGCGACTTGGCGATTTCCTCGCCAACGATCTCGCGCAGGCCGTCCTCGTCGAGCCCGCGCTCGAACCGGCCTTCGGAAAGCCGCGCGCGCACCTTGCCCGCCATCTGCGGTCCCAGATCGCTGACGATCAGCGCTTCCTCGATCTCGTCGAGCTGGTCCTCGTCGAGCCGCGATTTGGTGACCAGACCCGTCAGGTTCTGGGTCAGCTTGTCGGACGTCTTGCGAAAGCCGCCCAGCAGGCGCTCGCTCCAGCTGCCCTCGCTCATGTTTCAATCTCCGCTGTCAGCATGTCGCCGCTCTGTCCCGTGATCGCCACTGGCACGATCCGCCCGATATGGGAAGGATCGGGTGCGGGCAAAGCGATGCGCACGAAATTCTCGGCATGGCCGGTGCGCCCGTCGCGCTCGACCAGAAGGTTCTGCCGGGTGCCGACCAGCGAAGCGCGCCAGCGTGCGGCGCGCGCCTGGGCGGCGGCGCGCATCTCGGCGGCGCGCGCCTTGACCAGCGCGCGATCAAGCTGCGGCATCCGTGCGGCAGGCGTGCCCGCGCGCGGGGAAAAGGGGAAGATATGGCCGTGCACGACATCGCACGCCTCGAGGATCGACAGGTTGTTCGCGTGCATCGCCTCATCCTCGGTCGGGAAGCCCGCGATCAGATCCGCGCCGATGGCGATCTCGGGCCGCCTGGCCTTCATCCGTTCGACCAGCGCGATCGCCTGCGCACGGCTGTGGCGGCGCTTCATGCGCTTGAGGATCATGTCGTCGCCCGATTGCAGCGACAGGTGGACATGCGGCATCACCCGCGGCTCACCGGTGATCAGCTCGAACAGCCGGTCGTCGACCTCCACCCCGTCGAGCGAGGAGAGGCGCAGGCGCTTCAATTCGGGCACGAGCTTCAGCACGCGTTCGACCAGGAGCCCGAGGCTCGGCGATCCGGGAAGGTCGGGGCCATAGCTGGTCACGTCTACCCCGGTCAGCACCACCTCGGCATAGCCGCGTTCGACCAGCGCGCGCACCGCATCGACGACGGCCCCGGCGGGCACCGAACGGCTGTTCCCGCGGCCATAGGGGATGATGCAGAAGGTGCAGCGATGGTCGCACCCGTTCTGCACCTCCACGAACGCGCGGGCATGTTCGGCAAAGCTGGTGACCAGGTGCGGCGCGGTCTGGCGCACGGCCATGATGTCGGAGACTTGGACTTTCTCTCTTCCGAACTCGGAAACCCCTCCGTTTGTCCCGAGCGAAGTCGAGGGACGTATGTCTGAACGGTTGTTACGAGGTCCCTCGACTTCGCTCGGGACAAACGGGCCTGGGACAGTGAAAGCCGTGGCCTCGAGCTTCTCCACATTCCCCAGCACCCGGTCGACCTCGGGCATGGCGGCGAACATCGCGGGGTCGGTCTGCGCCGCGCAGCCCGTCACCACGACCTGCGCATCTGGCCGCGCCTTGCGCGCCTTGCGGATCGCCTGGCGGGTCTGGCGCACCGCCTCGTTGGTGACCGCGCAGCTGTTGATCACGACCACATCGTCGCGCCCGGCGAGCAGCGCGCGCATCGCCTCGCCCTCGGCAATGTTGAGGCGGCAGCCCATCGAGATGATCTCGGGACCGGCAAGGACAGGGGCGGCGGTATCGGCCATGATCGTCAGAGGTCGATCTCGCCGGTAA
>JBFLZJ010000032.1:0-3786 GCA_040755875.1 Pseudomonadota bacterium
GGGTGGTGTCGGTCCACATCGTTGAACTCCCGAAGTTTGTTGCAAAACCCCGTGAATCAGCGACTTGGGCTCGCGTCAAGCTAACCCGCTGGCACCACTCAACTTAATTTCGGATCAGGCTCTAATGCGTTCGACTGCTGCGAGAATTCGGTCGGTACTTTCCGCAAGGGTCGCGAGGGTATTCTCAACGCGTGACAGTCGCGCGTTCATGATGCCGAAGCCAACCAACGACACGCCTATCCCAGTAGCGCCAAGCGCCAAGTTGGCTATGCCGAGGTTCTCCAGTGTTTGCATGCCACTTGCGAGCGCATCGACTTTGCTCTCGACCCGATTAACACCGCGCCGGATAATCTCGTTCTGGACGTTGCCGCCCAACGAACTTGCCAGTTGTGTGCCCGCGACTACCGCCCCGGTCATCGGATTGCCCGTGGCGACCGTCGTTCTGACAAAAGCTTTGCCTGAGCCCGACACAGAATCAAGCAGCGCGCCGGCGGCTCCCGTCTCCTGCAGATAGGAGTGAATTTTGCCCTTGAGGGGCCCTGCGGCATATCGGACGACTGAACCGACGATCCGAAGATTCCCGGCCTTGATACCCGCTGCCGCATCAAATGAGGCTGTGAACATTCCCCCGAGATTGGTCATAGCGCCATGCTCCGAGCCTCATTGCCAACATTTTCCACTACTGCAATCAGTTGGCCCATCAGCGGGAGTGGTTCTCCGGTTGGCGCCATCCAAGCCGTTTCGATGCGGGTCTGCGCTGAGCGGCGGAGACGGTCATGAAGACCGGTTCCGCTCTGCAGTTTCTGACTTGCCGTTTCACTCGCCTCACCGACCATTGTAAGTGCCCAGCTGCCCCACTCCTTTGCACTTTTGATCAGATCTCGGTCGGCAGTGGTCGCGATCATTGCGGCGAGCCGGCCGGTGGGAGCAGGAGCGGACTTATGGGATGCATCTGTCATCACCTCGTTTGGATCATCAGGCTCCAGTGAAGGCAGTTTCAGCGCTGCCAGGCTCTCGAGCAGAGCATCCGCGAGGGCCACGTAGCCAGTGTCAATCTTGCGCAGATTTTCGGCTGCCCGCCGGAACAGGTTCTCTAGCTCATTGAGCATCGCAGAACGCATGGCACCATCGACTCGCCCACGGGTGAATTTGGCGGGATCCCAAAGCGTCTCGACTATGCCCGCCTCTGCAAGATCCTTTTCCACTCCGAGCTTGGCTTCCATTCCAGCGCGATTAACGATGCTCCACATCTCTAGGATTAAATCGTCGCGCCACGACAACGCGGCTTGGCGCTTTTCCAGCAAATCGAGATCCATCATTTCCCCCTTCACCGGGATTGAATTGCGGCAAAGTCTGCGGAAAGCCAGCGCTAAACGCTTACCAAAGGCATTGATGACGAAGCGATCCGGTACGTCCCTATCACGAATGGCCGCTTTCAGATTTTCCCGTGGTTCCATGGCGATTATGCTGATCAGTCTTTTCAAACAGCCGTTTGTTTAGAAGGTGACAATGGAGGGGATGGTTCTCCCGTTTTCGGCATGTGGAACCCCATCGTACCCCGCACCTGGCCTCCGCGGGCGTCAATCTCGTCATGCAGCCACCTCACCAGGACAGCTGGATCTCGTTCGGCCAGCAGCCTCGCGCGGTGCGCAACGACCGCAAAGTCACCTGGCGTTTGGCCATGGTGGATGGGCCACTCTGAGGGCCAGTCGAGGCCAAACCGGGCTTTGAAAAGCTTGCCTGCCTGAGCTGGCGTCATGGCATTGAATACAGCGCGGATCGTGAAGCGACGCTGGGTCGCTGGATCGAGGTTGTCGGCCAGATTGGTCGTGGCGATGAAGGGAGTGCGGAGGTGTTCGAGCTGTACCAGCATCTCGTTGACCTGGCTGACCTCCCAGCTCCGTTGACCTGCTTCCCGGCGGTAAAGGAAGCTGTCGACCTCATCGATCAATAGCAGCGCGCCGCGTTCGGCGGCCTTGGCAAAAGCTTCAGCGATGTTCTGTTCGGTCTCGCCTACATAGGGACTCATCAGGTCTGAGCACCGCCGCTCTTCAATCTCCAATCCCATGGTCTCGGCGAGGTGCCGTGCAAAGGCGGATTTACCTGTACCTGAAGGCCCTGACAGCAACAGGCTCCAGCCCCGGTCTGGGGTCGCGGCCAGACGCTGAGCGAGACGAGACAAATCAGTGTCCGCCCGCGACAGCTTCGGATCATAAATCGAACTGCCTGGTGTATCGGGGGCGCAGGACTGGCCGAGAGCCCGCATCACGCTGTGGATGGCGGTCTTCGCAACGTCGGCCCCGCCGCTGGCGAGATGGGCGGCCTTCAGGCCGGCCGCAACGACTGCAGGCGGCGCCTTCAGACTCGCGATCTCACGCAGTTCAGCCGTGCTGAGGGAAACCGATGCTGTCTGAGCGGACCTTTGGGCAACCCGCTCTCGCACTGCAAAGCGCGGCCTATCGAAGCCAATCGCGAGGGTCATGCGCCGCAAGACGGCAGGGTCCAGTCGCGAACGCTGATTGACGATCCAGATCGTGGAAACCTGCGGCGCCTCAACGAGCCGGTTTATCCATTGCTTGGAACTGCCCTTGCGCTCGCTCATCATCAGGACATCGTCGGCTTCGTCGACGACGATAACCCTGTCCCGGTGATGGCGGCACATGGCGCGCAGGATCATGAGATGGTCGAGGCGCTCGGAGCGATCGGGCTCGTTGCCGAAGTCGTCGCTCAAGCCGGCAAAGATCGCGCCGCTTCCTGCCTCGCTTGCGAGCGAGCGGGCAAACTCGGTCTTTCCCGTGCCGGGCTCGCCGAACAACAGAATGCTAACGGGTTCCTTGCTCACAAGGATCTTGAGTGCGACGCTCCGCAAAGGATCAAGGTGCTCGAAATCATCCCAGAGCAGTCCCCCTTGCTCCGGTTCAGGCATGAGCCAGCGCAACATGTCCTCCCGGGTTTCCGCATGAACCCGAATGAGGCGCCTGAGCAGCGGGCTCAGGCTGTATTCCCCATCGCGGTCATCATGAAGGAGACGGGATGCGAAAAGCGGGGCGCCGGGCATCAATTTCTGCTCGACGGTATTGTTGGCAAGGCCAGATAGCTGAGCGACGGCACTGGGCGTGAGGTTGCTGCATGAGATGGGGGCACGGCGCACGAGCTCCCGCCAGCACTCAAATTTCCCCCAGCGAGCGAAAATAGTGAGGATGGTGATTTCAGCGGAATCCAGACCGAACAGTTCACCAACCCATGCAAAGACATTGTCCAACTGGGCTTTCTCGGCACGCTTCGCGGCCAATTGCCGAGCTACCGCCCGCATTTCGACCAAGGAGGGCTTTTCCCTATTGGCGAGCTTTTGCAGCGCAGCAACCTGCACCTCCCGGTCAATGAGATCAATCAGATCCTCACCGCACCGCTTCACCTGGTTGACGCTCAACCCCTGCAATACGCGCGCAGCAGCATGCGCGAAATGCGCTGTTTCGCCCTGCTCGTGCTGGCCGAACTCCGCTTGTGCTGCCCTTTGACGTGCCATGTTGTGCGCAATCTCCCTAAGCTCCAGTTCCATGAGGAGCCTTCAAACATACGAGAGCGACAATAATGGTCGTATAATGTGGGGATTACGCGTGATCCGACTTGCGCTTGAAGAGCAGGCAGTTAGCAATGGCTCTAAGAGTCTGATTCAAAATTATCGCGATAGATTTCATGCTCTTGCGATACGGCGGACGAAGAGCTGAATTGAGGCGATGAACAGCCACGCGGTTGCCGATGCGATGGTCTGCTCGAAGTCTTTGG
>JBFLZJ010000033.1:0-2521 GCA_040755875.1 Pseudomonadota bacterium
TGTCAATCGGCGTGCAAACGGGACCCCCTATCGGCGCGCAAAAGGGACCCCCTTTCACGATGGCGCAAGGTTGATCGGACACGCGCCTTTGCGCTGCGCGCGGCGTAGGGAGGGCGGAGCCCGACCGGAGGCGCGCGCAGCGCAAAGCATCTTTTAATCGGAGGTCGGTGGGGGCGATCAGCTGCGGTTTTTGAAGCGCCAGCTGTCATTGCCGGTCTCGACGATGTCGCAATGGTGGGTGACGCGATCAAGGAGCGCGGTGGTCATCTTGGGATCGCCGAACACGGTGGGCCATTCGCCGAACGCGAGGTTGGTGGTGATGATGACGCTGGTCTGCTCGTAGAGCTTGCTGATCAGGTGGAACAGCAACTGGCCGCCCGAGCGGGCGAACGGCAGATATCCCAGTTCGTCGAGCACGATCAGGTCGAGGCGGGATAGCTGGGCGGCGAGAGCGCCGCTCTTGCCGATCCTGGCCTCCTCTTCGAGGCGGGTCACCAGATCGACGGTGTTGAAGTAGCGGCCTCGCGCACCCGAGCGAACGACATTGGCGGCGATGGCGATGGCCAGGTGGGTTTTGCCGGTGCCCGTGCCGCCGACCAGGACGATGTTGCGCCGAGCGGGCAGGAACGCGCCACTGTGCAGCGAACGCACCAGCCCCTCGTTGATCGGCGTGCCCTCGAACCGGAACGCATCGATATCCTTCACGACCGGCAGCCGGGCGGCCGCCATCCGGTATCGGATCGAGGCAGCATGGCGATGTGTTGCTTCCGCGCGCAGAAGGTCGGTCAGTATCTCCATCGTGGTGCGCTGGCGCTGAAGGCCGGTGGTGACCGCATCGTCGAACGCGCCCGCCATGCCCTTGAGCCCAAGCCCGCGCATCGCCTCGATCATGTCATGCCGCTGCATCGAAGGTCCTCAGCTGGTCGTAACGGGCGCAGTCGGCGATCGGCGGATGGCGCAAGGCGCTGTCTTCGGAGGTGATGATGGTGAGCGGTCGCGGCGGTTCGCGGCGCCGCGCCAGGATGTTGAGGATCAGGTCGTCGCTCGCCGTGCCGGTCGCCAATGCCTCGCGGACGGCCGCTTCGACCGGCTCCAGACCATCGGTCAGCACGGCCGACAGCACACGGACGAACCGGCGGTCGGCATCGTCGCCATTGCCAAGCTTGCGGCGCAGGCGCGCCAGCGCCGGCGGCAGATCCCAGTCCTGGAAGGGCGCGCCGTTCCGCAGCGCTCCGGGCTTGCGGGCCAGTACCGGCAGATAATGCCAGGGGTCATAGATCGTGCGGTTGCGCCCGAAGTAGCGGGGATGCTCGGCGACAACCTCCTCGCCGCAGCGCACGACAATGCGGTCGGCATAGGCCCGGACCTGCACCGTCCGCCGCGCCACCGTCGAGAGAACCGAGTAGCGGTTGCGATCGAAGCTGATCAGGCAGGTGCCCGTCACCGCATGCTCGCTCTCGTTAAAGCCGTCGAACGGTCCCAGCATCGGCTGCAGTGCCGATCGCTCGATCTCCAGCGCCTGCGCCACGGTCAGCTCGCCCTGTTCCGGGTGTGCCTGTCGTTCCGCCCAGCGCTGGCACTCGGCCTCCAGCCAGCCATTGAGCTCGTCGAGGCTGGCGAACCGCAACCGGGGTTGGAAGAAGCGGCCCCGGATCGTCTGCACCTGGTTCTCGACCTGGCCCTTCTCCCATCCCGCCGCCGGCGAGCAGGCGGTGGGCTCGACCATATAATGGTCGGTCATGATCAGGAACCGCCGGTTGAAGACCCGCTCCTTCCCCGTGAACACGCTCGTCACCGCCGTCTTCATATTATCGTAGATGCCGCGGCCCGGCACGCCGCCGAAGAAAGCAAAGCCGCGCGCATGCGCGTCGAACAGCATCTCCTGACTCTCGCGCGGATAGGCCCGGACATAGACCGCCCGCGATGCACACAGCCGCATATGCGCAACCTTCACGCGCATCGGCTTGCCGGCGATCTCCACATCCTCATGGCTCCAGTCGAACTGGTAGGCCTCGCCCGGCTTGAACATCAGCGGGATGAAGGCGGTGACACCATCGCCGGCATCCTTGCGCCGGTCGGCCTTCCAGCGCGCCGCGTAGCGCCGAACGGCATCGTAGGAACCCTCAAAACCTTCGCGCTCCAGCAGATCATGTATCCGCGTCATCCGCAGTCGCTCGCGCCTGCCGCGCACCTCGTTCTCTTCCAGCAGTGTGTTCAGGCGATCCTGAAACGGCCCGATCCTAGGCAGTGGCTGAACCTTGCGCTGATAGTCGAATGCGCCTTCCGGCGCCCGGATCGCCTTGCGGATCACCTTCCGCGACACATGCAAATCCCGCGCGATCGCCTTGATCGCCTTGCCGCCGGCATACTCGCGCCGAATCCGAACCACTGTCTCCAAAATCAACATCCCGATCTCGCCGCCTGAAAATCCAGCCGGCTGCTTAAACCATCGAAATGAGGGGTCCCTTTTAGACGCCGATCACCCCGCTAACGGGGTCCTTTTTGCACGCCGATCCACAGC
>JBFLZJ010000034.1:0-2344 GCA_040755875.1 Pseudomonadota bacterium
CTTCGGGCGACTGAAAATCAACCGTGCCATCGCCACCCGCTACGACCAACTTGCCGAAAGCTTCCTCAGCATGATCCACATCGCCGCCGCCAGATACTGGCTCAAATTTGTCCACGCCGCCTAGGAAGGCACTGGTCGCTTCACCGGGAGCGAGTGCATCGCGGCCATAGGCAAAAGCGAGCGCGCCTGCGGCACCTTCGCGCTCGGAGCCAAGCGCAAGGCTTTCCTGGCCGAGGTTGCGCACGAGGAAGCGCTGTCCGGTAAGTTCATCGCCCTGGTATTCGGCGACCAGCTGGACCTCGATCCCGCCGGTACGCCGCGGAGCCGACAGTTCGGCGCGGGCAGTGAATCCGGGCAGGACGGCATCGCTCGCCATCGCCTCGATCAGGCGGATCGCGGCGTCCTCGGGACCGGTCTCGGTCTCCCATTCGGTGGCCGCGGCTTTAGCGAGCGCGGGATTGGTGATGAAGAGCTGGGTCGCTTCCTCGCCGCCGAGACGGCAGGCGAACTTGTAGACGTAGCCCGCCTTGCTGGTCGCAAAGAAGCTGACCCGGGCAGCGGCAAATTGCGGGGGCACGGAGATATAGATGTCTCCGCGCACTGGCTCGTGCGTCACCTGGAAATCATTGTAGGGAAAACCGCTCGCGATCTTCGAGACATTGGCAAAGCCGTCATCGATAAGCGCGATCCGGGTGAGTTCGCCGCGAGCGAGCTCGCAGTCGATGGTCGCGTTGTCGGCCGCTTCGACGAATTGGTCGGCATACGCCGGGACCGGCGCGAGCGCGAAGGCAAGCACGGCGAGGCCGGTCAGCTTGAGCCCGGGATCGGGGCGCCTTGTCGCGCCGATCGCGAAACAGGCAAGGCCGGTTCCGGCAAGCGCAGCAGCGAGGGGAGATGGGAGAAGGCTCATTGGCCGGGTTCCTCCTTGTCGGTGGGAAGTTGCTCAAAGCCGGCGAGCGCAAGGCTGAGGCCACGCTTCGACCAGCGGAAACGGAAGGAGCGGCGCTGGCTCGCGATCACCTGCGTGCCGACAAAGGTCTTGAGCGTGCCGGTGACGGTCGAGGTCAGGGCCTTGGGGTCGACGTGCATTTCCGCGATCACGAAGGCCTGGCTGATGTCCGAGCCGCGCTGTTCCTCGACGATTTGGACGAGCTCGGCCTTGAGGCGGCCGTGCGCGGCGGGATCGGCGAGCTTCAGGATGTTCGTCATCCAGTAATCGAGGCTTTCGGGCGCCCGGTTGAGGAGCATCAGCGCCGTGTCGCGGGTGACGAGCTCGAGATAGGGCGCATCGATCCCACCGCTCGAGACGGTGATCCGCTCGGCGGTAATCGGCACCAGCACCACCTGCTCGTCGCGGGTGACCGCGGCGCCGAGGCTGACCAGCGTGGTCAGGCCGAGGACACCTGCCAGCACGGCAAAGCGGTTGCGTTGCCGCAGGTAGGTCTGCGCCTGTTCGTGCGCGAATTCTGCTCGCATGGGTCGCCTCCCTCAGCCCGCCAACAGGCGGCAATGGGAGGGCGGCGTGGCCTTCAGCCCGAGGAAGCTCCCGGGCAGGTACCAGTACGCAGCATGCACCAGTGCCGAACCGGCGCCGCGTGCCTTTGCCTTCCGCAAGGCAAGCCAGGCCCCGGCGGCCAGGCCGATACCGATGAAGATATGCTGCGAGAGAATGCCCCAGGCGAAGGGAATGAGAATCCCTGCAAACTCGTCGATGGTCCAGAAGCCGATGAGCTCCGGGTCGTCGAGCCGCCGTGGAACGAGGTACCTGTCGGCCATGCCGCCCTCCTGTCGTGACCGGATCCGCTGATCAGATGACTGCGGTCACGACCGAGGTGACGATCGGCACGCCGGTGCCGACACCGATCCCGACGCCGACCGGCACCGCGACCTGGCCGAGCGAGAAGCGCCCGGAGGCGAGACCGATCAGACCGCCCGCAAGGCTGAGCACGGTGATGATCTTGCCGCCCGAGCCTTCGAGGAAGTCGGTGAACTTGGTCAGCGCGGGATCGAAGGTGGTGTCGGCGCCGGCGAAGGCGGCCCCGGCGCAGGCCAGCGCCACGCAGGCGGGAAGAATGTAGTCGCGGCCACGAGCACGGTTGAGCGTGCGCTGCAGGGCCGGAAGGGCAGTCTTGGTGGTCATGGATGGAACCTTTCGAGGAATTGAACATCAGCCAGCGATGCGTTCGCTGTATGTTCTTTCCTCTCTCCGGAGCCGGGCTGTAGGAAATCGGGAACTGGATTTTGGGGCTGGCGGCCAAGCAAAAAGCGACATCTGAAGGTGCGCAGGCCGGGATTCGCGCAGGTTGATCGCGAACCAGCGCCGACTGCGCCGGCTTCTGAGCGA
>JBFLZJ010000035.1:0-1672 GCA_040755875.1 Pseudomonadota bacterium
TATGCAGTGTTTCGCTTGCTTCGTCAACTTCTTTTTTTACAGCACCGCGTTTTATCGCGGTCCCCGTTGTCGCTTCAACTACTTGATTTCGTTGTCGTTTTCAGCGGGAACAGGACTATAGCAAAGCTGAGCGAGCTCTGCAAGGCCACGTGAGCAGAATACGGTGGCCGTGGCGCGACAGGAACAACGCCGTAGAGCCGGTAGCAATAAAGGCTGGCGGTCTCGCCCGCACGCGCGATCCAGATCCTGTGGGTGGCGGGAATCGATGCAAACTCTGGAGTAGTCAGCGGCAGAGGCAGTGTCCGGGATGGCTATACGCACGCCCTGCCTAGTGCGAATAAGCAGGGACTGATTCCGGCCGGCCTGCCTTCCCTTACCCGACATAAGCAGCCATCGCCGCTCGGATTTACATGCATCCCGCCAGCTCGCATGCACCGAGGCGCCGGTCTAAGCGCACGCATACGCAAGCTTGCCTGCCGTGTCAGACGCATTCTTCACTCCGCCATGAAGGCAGCGCGCCGCGCTTCAAGCTTGCGCTGACCATACACTTGGTTCTCTACAAGCTGTCATTCCCGGCGGCGAAGCGCGCCGACCGCAGCGAGGGCGCGGCGCCGGGACGTGGACGGCTCCTGGTACAGGCCGCACATCTTTTAACTAAGCAATTTCTCTCGCCTATCGCGTCATCCCCGGCGAGTCGATATGGCTATAGTATTCGCCCCGGATTCAAGGAGGGAACCATGGCCAAGTTCGATCAATACAAGCGCCGGTTCTTCCGGCGCGTCGGCGTCCTGAGTGCGGCACTCGCATCGGGCGCATGGGCCCCGAGCAGTGGCGCTGCGCCGGTCAAGACCACGAACCTGACTGGGGAGCAGGTGCTGCAGCTTCTCAAGGATGGGAATGCACGCTTCATGGCTGACAAGCCCGAACCGGTCGTCCAGGGGAGAGAACGGCGCCTGGCCCTGGCGCGCAGCCAGACGCCGATCGCGGTCCTGGTCAGTTGCTCCGATTCGCGCGTGCCGCCCGAGCTGCTGTTCGGCCGGGGCCTCGGCGAACTCTTCATCGTGCGCAATGCCGGCAACACCGTCGACACAGTCGCGCTGGGAAGCATCGAATACGCGGTGGCGAAGCTCGGCGTACCGCTCATCGTGGTGATGGGACATGAACGCTGCGGCGCGGTGGAAGCCGCGGTGAGCGTTGTCGAAAAACAGGCACTGTTTCCCGGCAGCCTCGGGCCGATGGTGGAGCCCATCATTCCCGCCGTGCTGCATGCAAAGGCCCAGTTGGCGGGCAAAAAATATACGGCGGATGCACTGCTCGATGCGTCGGTACGCGAAAACGTGAGGCGGGTGGTCAAGCGTCTGCGGGAATCGGAACCGATTCTGCTCGAGCCTCTGCGCGCGAAGAAGTTGATGATCGTCGGGGCAAGATACGACCTGGACGACGGAAGCGTGGAGTTTTTCTCGGCCTAGGCGTCGGGCCGGAAGTTCAGGAAAGGAGGAGCAAAGCAGAGGCAGGCGTCCGACAGGACAGGCCCAAAGCAAAAACCCCCGCAGAGATCACTCTGCGGGGTTTTTCATATAACTAGCCTGACGATAACCTACTTTCACACTGGTTGCAGCACTATCATCGGCGCAAAGTCGTTTCACGGTCCTGTTCGGGATGGGAAGGGGTG
>JBFLZJ010000036.1:0-1246 GCA_040755875.1 Pseudomonadota bacterium
TGACCTGCCCCCCGCTGATCCCGCGGTCATAACGAGAGTCTGCCGGTTTGATATTCGTGCACGCCCGTCGGCACAAGCGCGCCGGGTGGGACGCTTCCATCTTGCAGGAACGCCCGGCGCGCTTGTGCCGGCGTTCGGTTCCCCAGAGATGAGTGCGGTCTGACGTTGTTGTAGTCGTAGCGCCAGACCGCCAGCTTGCGCCGGGCATCGGCGAGGCTGTCGAACAGCTCCTCATTGAGCAGCTCGTCGCGCAGCGATCCGTTGAACGATTCAATGAACGCGTTCTGCTGCGGCTTGCCCGGATCGATGTAGTGCCACTCGATCCGGTTCTCGCTCGCCCACTTCAGGATCGCCCGGCTCGTAAACTCCGTCCCGTTATCGCTGACGATGCAGGCCGGTTTGCCATAGAGCCGCACCAGCGTGTCGAGTTCACGTGCGACCCGGGCACCCGAGATGCTCGTATCACCCAGCAAGCACAGGTTCTCCCGGCAGGCGTCATCGTTGATCGCCAGGATACGCAGCCTGCGCGACGCGCCGAAGGTGTCGGCCACGAAGTCCATCGACCAGCGATCGTTCGGACGCAGCGGCACAGGCATCGGCGTGCGGCTGCCGCGTGCCCGCTTGCGACCGCGCCGCCGCCGCACCGACAAGCCTTCTTCGCGATACAACCGGTAGAGCTTCTTGTGGTTCATCACGTGCCCCTTGCGTTCGAGCATGACGCCCACGCGCCGGTAGCCGAACCGGCGGCGCTGAGCGGCGATCTCGCGCATCTCCTCGCGGATCTCGGCATGGTCTGGCGGACGTTCTCGCCGGACCGTCTTGGGGTCGACGCCAACCAGCACGCAGGCCCGGCGCTGTGAGATCTGGTAATCCCGCATCACGCCGAGCGCCACGTCCCGTCGCTGGCCTGGCGTCGTCAGACTTTTCCCAGGAGATCCTTGAGGATCGCATTGTCCAGCACGCTCTCGGCCAGCAGCCGCTTGAGCTTGCTGTTTTCCTCCTCGAGCAGTCGCAGGCGCCGGGCCTCCGATACCTCAAGGCCGCCATACTTGGCCTTCAGCTTGTAGAACGTCGCAGGGCTCAACCCGTGCTTGCGGCAAACCTCGGCAGTCGGCAGCCCAGCCTCCTGCTCCTTGATCATGCCGATAATCTGCTCCTCGGTGAAACGACTCTTCCTCATTCATCTGCTCCTTCGCTCAGGGCAGACTCTACATCAAATCGAGGGACCCAGCGGGGGGCAGGTCAG